>NZ_JAWRWN010000002.1:0-1320847 GCF_046535435.1 Achromobacter sp. SIMBA_011
GCGCCCGTAGCTCAGCTGGATAGAGTACCTGGCTACGAACCAGGGGGTCGTAGGTTCGAATCCTGCCGGGCGCGCCACTCACTTGGATGCATATTCCAAGGTGAGTACGGAAAAGGGAAAGAAACGCAAAAAAGCCGCGCCGCCACATGAGAATGTGGCAATGAAAAATGTGGCAATGCATGGCGTGGCAATGCATGGCGTGGCAATGCATGGTGTGGCAAGGTGGCGCAGTCATATGCGCCGCGACAATGAGAAGGCCTTTGATCTCGGATCGAAGGCCTTTTTGTTTGTATGCAGCATGTTTGTCTGCGGCATGGTTGTGCACTGCATGCTTGCCGGCCGTTCTTGCCGAATGTTCCTGCTCGGCGCCTTTGTCGGCCATGCCATGGTCGGGCATCTTGGGGGCATGCCGTGGAACGTCGCGGGCACGGGCGCATGCCGGCACGGTTTCCGGCGGGATCAGGGCGCGGCAATGGCGCCCGTCGCGGCAGGGGCCGGCGTGGCGGCGGCGACGTCGTCATCCTCCAGCCCCCAATTGCCCACGGTGTACCAGTCGTCGCCCAACAGTTCGGCCGGGTGCATGGTGCGATCCGAGCCATTGCCACAGGCCAGTTCGTTGGTGGAACAGTAGCGGTCGCAGCCCCAGCAGACGCGCTCGGGGTGTTTGGGGTGCAGGGGAAATTTCTTGGCCATGCCGGTGTGTCTCCATGCTCGCTGGATCCAGCGTAACGCCGTGGGCGACCGCGGCGATTGATCTGGCGCAATCCGGGTGGGAGGCAGCCGGCGCCCCTCCGATTTGCGGACCGTCGCGAATCCATGTTATAAACACGCCTCTTTAGCGCGCCCGTAGCTCAGCTGGATAGAGTACCTGGCTACGAACCAGGGGGTCGTAGGTTCGAATCCTGCCGGGCGCGCCATCGCATTACGTGTCGATGAAATAGGCGCTGATAGGCGCCGAGTCGTCGGCGCGAAGCTAAAAAAAAAGCCTGGCCTTGCGCCGGGCTTTTTCGTTTTTGCGCGCGGGACACGCGGTCCGCGGTGATGCGCGCCTGGAGGGGTGGCTTACCGGCTTAGTGGCTTACCGGCTTACCGGCTCACCGGCTTTCGGCTCACTTCTGGATGTCCTGCCGCTGGCGCTGATAGCTGTCGTACGACCTGGACGCCGCGCCCATGCAGCGCTGGCGCTCCTGCATGTCGGTGATCCTGCCGCATTCATTGCGTTGCCAGGCCTGGCCGGTGTCGTAGGCCTGCCGCGACGAGCAGGCGGTGCCGAGCGTGGCGGCCGCCACGCACGCGAGCAACAGGGTGTAGCGCATGCGGTTCTCCGAGAATGCGCTGAGTGTACATTCGCTGATCTGCGCAGACACCATGAGCCGCCGCGAGATCAGACTCGCCTGCGCCGACGCCGCCGCGCGCCTTACCAGACGCGGTACACGCGGCCGGTCTGCACGCCCTCGACGCTGCGGCTGTAGGCCAGCGCCACGCGTTGGGCGGACGCGGCTTCGAAGCCCAGGAAGTAGGGGCCGTAGCCGTCCCACGATTCCTGCAGCACGGTCGGGCTGACCGAGTTGATGCGCGCGCCTTGCAGTTCCACCGCCGCGCCGCGCACGAAGCCATCGATCGCCGAGTTGACGGCCGACGCGTTGGCGCCGAAGCGGATCGGCTCGTCGCTGACGATGCCGCTGGTCAGCGTGATCGAGCCGCCGTGGTTCAGGTAGTGCTGGCCGATCAGCGCCAGGTCGACCTGACCCAGCAGCTTGTCATGCAGGCCGATCTTGAATTGTTCGGCGGTCATTTCGGCCAGCGGGCCGAAGTGCAGCGCGCCGGCGGTGGAGACGATGGCGTCGACCTTGCCGATGCGGTCGAACAGGCCGCGGATGCTGTCGCTGCGGGTGATGTCGACCTGGTATTGGCCCTGGGTCTTGCCGATGGCGATGACCTCGTGGCGCTGGCCCAGTTCGTGGGCGACGGCGCGGCCAATGGTGCCGCTGGCGCCGATAAGTGCGATTTTCATGGAAACTCCCGAGTTTGATGTGGGGCGCGCGGCATGGACGCCAGCGCATGAAGGCATTCTGCGATGTCCATTCCTGTGGAAAAATCCAGGAATGGTTGGAACACTTCATACCCAGGGTGCGTAATTCATGGATCGTCTGCTCAGCATGGAAGTCTTCGTGGCGGTGGTCGAGCTGGGCAGCCTGACGGCGGCGGCCGCGCGCCATGAGATGTCCGCCGCCATGGCGGCCAAGCACATCAAGGGCCTGGAGGCGCGGCTGGGACTGCGGCTGATGAACCGGACCACGCGGCGCCAGAGCCTGACCGAGGCGGGCCAGGCGTACTACGCGCGCTGCAAGGAGATCCTGGCCGACATCCGCGACGCGGAGCAGGGCGCCGAGGCGTTGCGGGTGGCGCCGCGGGGCAACCTGCGCATCACGTCGACGGTTTCGTTCGGTTCGTTCGCGCTGGCGCCGGTGATCGCCGATTACCTGGATCGTTATCCGGACGTCAGCGTCGAACTGGCCCTGAGCGACGCGGTCGAGGACCTGGTGGCGTCACGCTACGACCTCGCGGTGCGCATCGGCGAGCCGCGCGATTCCAGCCTGGTGGCGCGCCCCATCGGCCGCTACCAGATGATCATCTGCGCCGCGCCGGCCTACCTGGCGCGCCACGGCACGCCCCAGACGCCTGCCGACCTGACCCGGCACCAGTGTCTGGACTTCTCGTACTGGAGCCGCCGCACGGGCTGGCGGCTGGCCGATGGCGACGGCGCCCAGGCCGACTATCCGCCGACCAGCCGCTTCGTCTCGAATAACGGCCAGGCGCTCAGGCAGGCGGCGCTGGCCGGCTTCGGCATCGTGCTGCAGCCCGAGCTGTTGCTGGCCGAGGACGTGCGCGCGGGCAAGCTGATGCCGATCCTGCAACCATACTGGCCGGCCGCGCGGCCGGTCACGCTGCTGTATCCGAAGGACAGGCAGGCGTTGCCCAAGCTCACGACGTTCGTGGAGTTCGTCGTGGCGCGGTTCACGGAGAGGGGCGGGCGGCGCTGAGCGGCTTCAGCCGCGTCGTCGGTCCACCGCCGTCAGGCACAGGCCGGTCTTGAGGAGCTGGTAGACCTGGCCGCCGAGCCAGGTGACTTTCTCGCCCGAACTGGTGCGACAGACGCAATGCGCCTTGGGATCGAAGCGGGAAGTGCCGAGCGCGGAGTAGGCGTCGGGGTCCGACACGAAGCGTTCGATGCGATACAACGTGCCGTCGGGGGCCGTGGCCAGTACGTCAGTCAAGCGTCTTGCGGTTCCGAGCATTTCAGGTACCTCCCCATGCGCGGTCATTCTTACGCGGCGCCAAAGTTGCTCGAACAATTCCATTGGTCAGGCGAATGCGGCCTGCATCAGTGGAAATGTCCTCCTAACGATGAATCATCGAGCTGGTCGGGCGTGACACCCAGCGCGGCCGAGATGCGGTCCAGAATGATCTGGCGCGGTCGCGGACGCGGCCTTTCCAATTCGATGTAGATGGAGTGATCCACTCCGAGGCGGGCAGCCATGTCAGCGGTGCTGATGTTCAGGTGCTCGCGCCAGGCGCGTATCAGGCTCCAATCGTTGCCGGTTTTTAGTCTAGCTACAGCGGATGGTACGACGTTTTTTTGCGCCGCGTGTGATTCTTGCGCGACAGCGGGACGACAGGCGTCGCGCACGGTGTTGCGCGCCTTGGCGTTCTTGCGTGCCTCGGCCAGGGGGGGCGCGGCGCCGGGTTCGGCGGTGAAGATGATCCCACCATTGACCTGACGGTACAGATTACCGCCGATCCAGGCCAGGGCTTCGCCATTGTCGAGCATGCATTCGCAATCCAGGTGGTGGTTGCTGGGAATGCTCTCGAGTTTGGCAATGGTTTCCGTGGTCGTGGCATGTCTCACCACGCGGTGGAGGACACCGTCGGGCGAGCGCACGAACACGTCGGGAAGTCTCCAGGAAAACGGAATGATGATCTCCATGGCTGCAATGGTTCGCTACCACTGTATCCCTCTGCGCGCGCGATGGAATTTGGGGTTTCCCCTGCATCGCGGACGTTTGTCCATGGTAGTCCTGATTCGCTCAAAACATCTTCACAAATCTTCACCCGGGAGCCGGCTGTGCAGCGCCGGCGAGCCCGCAAAATAACGGATTGGACGCCAGGATTGCCGTGATGTTTTCTGTTGGAGCGGGCGCCTTGCGGACCGCGCCGGCCGCGCCGCGCGGCCGCGCGCTGGCAGGGTGGGCCGCGGGCCTTTCGTGCGCCTTTCATGTGCTGGTGGCCGGCCTGTTGTGGCGGGCCGCCAGCGAGCGCGAGACGCCGCCGGCGCCGGCGGCGATCCGCCAGAACGATTTCTACGTGACGCTGTTGCCGCCGCGGGCCGGGCCGCAGCCCTCCGCGTCATCGGCGACGTTCACCGTGGCGCCATCGGTCGCGCCGTCTTTGCCCCTATCCTCCGAGGCCGTCGAGCCGTCTTCGTCCGCATTGCCGCAGTCGTCCACGCCGTCCTCTTCCAGGCTGGCGAAGCCATCCGCGTCGCGTCAGGCCACGCCCGCCAGGACGCCTACGGCCAATACACCACACGACTTTCGCTGGCGCGGTGAGGATGCCGCGGCGCAAGGCCTGCCGCGCGCGCGTGGCGAGGCGAGGGTGGACCTGGCGCCCAGGACGCGCGCCGAACCCTCGGCGCTGGCCAAGGGTATCGCGCAAAGCGCACGGCCGCCTTGCCGCGACGCGCATGCGGGTCTTGGATTGCTGGCATTGCCGTTCCTGCTGGCCGACACGGTGCGTGACGGCGGCTGCAAGTGGTGACGCGGCGGCAGCGCATCGCGGTGTTGCCGGCCGGGTTCAGAAGCCGGCCGCGGCCAGCAATCGCGGCATGACGTCGGCGGCCGCGCCGCGCAGGTTGAAGTCGGCGTGCGCGTCGAGCGGCGTGGGCGCCGGGTTGACCTGCACCACGGTCGCGCCGGCCCGCGCGGCGCGCAACGGCAGCTCCGCCGCCGGATACACCAGCGCCGATGTGCCGATGCTGAAGAACAGGTCGCAATCGTCGCACGCCTGCTGCGCCGCGCGCCAGGCGCCGGCCGGCAGGCTTTCGCCGAACCAGACCACGCCCGGCCGTATCGGCGCGCCGCATTCGACGCAGGCGGGCGGGGTGATCGCGCGCTCTTCGGCGGACGTGTCGAGGCCGTCGTCCAGGGCGCGCGGGGCGATGCGGGCGGCGTGTCCGCACGCGCTGCAGCGCGGCGCGTGCAGGCTGCCGTGCAGATGGATCACGGCGTCGCTACCGGCGCGCTCATGCAGGTTGTCGACGTTCTGGGTCACCAGGGTCAGCGCGGGGATGCGTCGCGCCAGCGCCGCGATGGCGCGGTGCGCCGCGTTCGGCTCGGCGCGCGCGACCTGCGCGCGGCGCCATTCATACCAGCCCCAGACCAGGTCCGGCTGGGCCGCGAAGGCCTCCGGCGTGGCCAGGGCGCGGGCGTCGAAGCGCGCCCACAAGCCGGTGAGCGGGTCGCGGAAGGTGGCGATGCCGCTTTCGGCGGACACGCCGGCGCCGGTGAAGACGGTCACGCGCCGGGCGCGCGCCAGCCGGTCGGCGAGCGCGGGCGCAATGGTGGGAATCTCGGTTGCCATGCGGGGAATGCGGTGAAGGGGCGGGTTCGATACGCTGCACGCGTGGCCCCCGGGCTGTCAAGCGCGGGATGGCGCGCGGGCGGGACATTGCGGCGCGCGTCCCAGATGATGGATACTGGATAGCCAAATTGGGATGTTCAATGGCATGGCCCGAGCGGGCCGCGCCCGATCCGGAGAGATGCTATGCCCGAAGCCACCGCCGGCCTGGACCGGCTGCGCCATTTCATTGCCACCGCGACCCGCCTGGCCACGCCCGACGGGCTGGCGCAGTCGCCCGAACTGCAGGCCGCGTTCGCCGCGCTGATCGCGCATGACGACTGGCTGCCCGAGGCCTGTACCGCGCCGCATCCCCAGTACTACCAGCAGTACCTGCTGCACTGCGATCCGCTCGAACGCTTCTCGATCGTCAGCTTCGTGTGGGGGCCGGGCCAGCAGACGCCGGTGCACGATCATGAGGTCTGGGGCTACGTCGGCATGCTGCGCGGGGCGGAGGTGAACCAGCGCTATACGCGCGGCGCCGACGGCCGGCTGGCGGCGCGTGGCGAGCCGGAGACCCTGCATCCGGGCGACGTCGAACGCCTGTCGCCACAGGAGGGCGACATCCACCGCGTTTCGAACGCCTTCGATGACAAGGTCTCGATCAGCGTGCACCTGTACGGCGGCAATATCGGCGCGGTGTCGCGCCATGTCTACGACCCGGCCACGGGCCAGGCCAAGCCGTTCGTGTCGGGCTATTCGGCGCCCAGCGTGCCCAATCTGTGGGACCGTTCGGCGGCGGTGCGCGCGGCCTTGCCCGCCGCGGGCCGCTGAGGCCTGTTCGCCGGGCATGGCCCGTGCTATGGTCGCGTCCTAAATATTGGGAAAACCAAAAAAATGGACAAGACACTGCTCAAGGGGTTGATGGTGCTGGAGGCGGTCACGGACGTGGATAATCCGCCCCGCACCATCGATGCGCTGGCCGCCCGGGTCGGGCTGACGCGCAGCAATACCCACCGTACCCTGCAAACATTGATCCACGCCGGCTACGTCGTGCGCGACGAGGACGGCGGCGGCTATCGCGGCGCGGTGCGCCTGTTCGAGCTGGCGGCGCGCCAGCTCGGGCAGCTCGACCTGCGTCGGCTGGCCGCGCCGTTCATGCGCACGCTGGCCGACCAGACCGGCGAGACCGTGCACCTGTCGGTGCTGGACGGCTTCGACGTGGTCTACGTCGACAAGATCGACAGCCCGCAACCGATCCGCGCCTATTCCATGGTGGGCGGCCGCGCGCCGGCTTACGCGGTGGCCACCGGCAAGGCGCTGCTGGCCTATCAGGCCGAAGGCTACGTCGAGCGCTACGCCGACCGGCTGGCGCGCCATACGCCGGCCACGCTGGTGTCGATGCCGTTGCTCAAGGAAGAACTGCGCAAGGTGGCGCGCACCGGTTATGCGGTCAATCGCGGCGAATGGCGCGAGGGCGTGGGCGGCCTGGCCGTGGCGCTGTTCAACAGCCTGGATCAGCCGGTGGCGGCGATCGGCATCTCCGGTCCCCTCGACCGCCTGAGCGCGGCCCGCATGAAGCAGTTGGCCCCGGACGTGGCGGCGTGCGCCCAGGCGCTGTCCCAGGGCATGGGGTATCGGCGCGGGTTTCTTGGGCAATGACGGGGGCCTCCCGCGCATGCCGTGCGTCCTCATGAATCCTAAATAGTAGGATTCAATTTTCAATTAATGGTTTACCGCGGATTCGTCGCGGTGCTATGCTGGCCCGCGGCCTGGCGCCGCGTTTTCGCATCCGGAAAGAACGCAGGCAGGCGACACGATGCCACGGTATCGCGCGCGGCCTTGGATTCTTTTCTTCATTCCAAATACTGAATTGGCATAACGAGAGGTCGACCATGACATCCGGTTCGGCATTGGCCGGCATCACCGTGCTCGAGATCTGCAACGTCGCCGCGGGGCCGTTCTGCGGCATGCTGCTGGCGGACATGGGCGCGGACGTGATCAAGCTGGAAAATCCGGAGGGCGGCGATACGCTGCGCAGTTGGCCGCCGCTGAGCCAGGGCTACAGCGAGAACTTCGCCTCGCTCAATCGCAACAAGCGCTCGGTCACGCTGAACCTGAAGGATCCGGCCGACCTGGCCCTGGCGCGCGAACTGGCTGCCAGCGTCGACGTGCTGATCGAGAACAATCGGCCCGGCGTGATGGACCGGCTGGGCCTTGGCTACGCGGCGTTGCGCGAGGTCAATCCGCGCCTGGTGTACTGCTCGATCTCGGCCTATGGCCAAACCGGCCCGCGCGCCCAGGAAGGCGGCTTCGATCTCACCATCCAGGCCATGAGCGGCCTGATGAGCGTCACCGGCGAGGCCGGCGGCGGGCCGGTCAAGTGCGGCGTGCCGGTGGCGGATTTCTCTGCCGGTCTCTACGGCGCCTTCGCCATCGCCTCGGCGCTGCGCGCCGCCCAGGCCAGCGGCCAGGGCACGCATATCGACGTGCCGATGCTCGGCGCCACGCTTGGCATCGCGGCGCTGCAGACCTCGGAGTTCTTCGGCAGCGGGCGCGATCCGATCAAGCTGGGCTCGGCCCACCCGCGCAACGCGCCGTATCAGGCGTTTCGCTGCAAGGGCGGCTATTTCGGCATGGCGGCCGGCAACAACGCGCTGTGGAAGGGCGTGTGCGTGACGGTGGGCCGCGAGGACCTGCTGGCCGATCCGCGCTTTACCGACACCAGCGCGCGCGCCCGCAACCAGGACGCGCTGCGCGAGATCCTGGAAGCGATCTTCGCGGCCGACGACGCGCCCACCTGGCTGGCGCGGTTCCGCGCGGCCGGCGTGCCGTGCGCGCCCATCAACACCTATTCCGAAGTGCTGGCGGACCCGCAGGTCGAGCACATGGGCTGGGTGCAGGCCCTTGAACTGCCGAATGGCGTGGCGACGCGAACCTTTGGCCTGCCGGTGCGCTTCGACGGCCAGACCACCGCGCTGCGGCGCCCGCCGCCCGCGCTGGGCCAGCACAACGACGAGGTGCTGGGACCGCTGCGCGACAAGGGGCGGCGCGCATGAGCGCGGCGCTGCAGGTCGAGCGGCGCGGCGCCGCGCAGGTGCTGACGCTGGCGCGCCCGGACAAGATGAACGCGCTGTCGGCCGAGCTGGTCGAGGCGCTGATCGCGGCGGTGGACGCGGCGCCGGCGCAGGGCGCACAGGTCATCGTGCTGCGGGGCGCGGGCCGCAACTTCAGCGCCGGCTTCGATTTCGGCGAGCTGGAGGCGCAGAGCGAGGGCGACCTGCTGCTGCGCTTCGTGCGCATCGAGACTCTGCTGCAACGCTTGGCGGCCTCGCCCTGCCTGACGGTGGGGCTGGCGCATGGCCGCAACTTCGGCGCCGGCGTCGATCTGTTCGGCGCCTGCAAGTGGCGCGTCAGCGCGCCGGACGCGAGCTTTCGCATGCCGGGCCTGAAGTTCGGGCTGGTGCTGGGCACGCGCCGCTTCGCCGCGCTGGTCGGCGCCGAGCGCGCCCGCGCCATTCTGGAACAGGCCAGCACGTTCGGCGCGGCCGAGGCCTACCGCGACGGCTTCGTCAGCCACGTGACGGCGCAGGAATCGTGGCCCGAGATCGAGCGCCAGGCCGGAGAGGCCGCCGGCGCATTGACCGGCGCGGCCCGGGCGCAGTTGTATGCGGCCCTGTCCGCGGAGCAGCCCGATACCGACCTGGCGCGGCTGGTGCGCTCGGCCGCCGAGCCGGGCCTGAAGGCGCGGGTGGCGGCGTACCTGCAGGCGCGCTGACGCCGCCGGCCCGGCCGGCGCGACGATAAGAAAGCGAAGGAGGCAGCATGGGTTCGGGATTCAATCAAACGCACAAACAGTGTTCGCTGGCCGAGCTGGCGGCGCTGGTGCCGGACGGCGCGTCGATCGCCTTGGGCGGCAGCTTCCTGCACCGGGGGCCGTTCGCCTTCGTGCGCGAACTGATCCGCCAGGGGCGGCGCGACCTGGAGCTGGTCAAGCAGTCGCCGGGCTACGACGTGGACATTCTGTGCCGCGCGGGCGCGCTGCGGCGCGTGCGCGCCGGCATCGTGGCGATGGAAGGCAATTTCGGCCTGGCGCCGTGGTATCGCAAGGCCATCGAGCGCGGCGAGGTCGAGCTGGAGGAACATGCCTGCAACAGCCTGACGGCGGGCCTGCGAGCCGCCGCCTACGGCGTGCCGTTCCAGCCCTGCGGCGGCCTGCACGGCAGCGCCCTGCCGACCCTGAACGGCTGGAAGTGCCTGGAGGATCCCTACGGCAGCGGCGAGCGCACCTGGGTGATCCCGGCGGTGCGGCCCGACTTCGCGGTGATCCAGGCCTCGGAAGTGGACGCGCGCGGCAATGTGCGGGTGCATGGCACGGCGCACTGGGACCGCATCATGTCGCGCGCCGCCGGCAGCGTGCTGGTGGTGGCCGAGAAACGGGTGGACAGCGCCGTGTTCGAGGCGCAGCCCGAGGCCACGCTGGTGCCGTATTTCATGGTGCAGGCCTATACGGTGCTGCCGCGTTCGGCCTGGCCGGGTTCGTGCTGGCCGGACTATGCCATCGACTATCCGGCGGTCGAGGCCTACATGGACAGGAACGGCGACCTGGCGGCCCACCTGGCCGCCGCGCCGGAAGCGGGAGCGGCGAATGGCTGAGCAATGGTCGGGGTTCTCGTACATCGTCACCAATCTGGCGCGCTTCATCCGGCCCGACGAGATTACCTTCAGCGGCGTCAATTCGACCCCGCCCATGCTGGCCTGCCTGCTGGCCAAGCGCGCCTACGACTGGGACTACATTTATATCAACGTGGCGGGCGGGGTCGATCCGCGTCCGTCGCACATCCCGCTGTCCAGCTCCGATCCGGTGCTGGCCGAGCACAGCGCCTCGATCTTCGCCAACGAGGACTTCTACGACCTGTGCACGCGCGGCCGCATGGACCTGGCGTTCCTGGGCGCGGCGCAGATCGACGGCGCCGGCCGCGCCAACAATTCCTGCATCGGTGACTGGCATGCGCCCAAGGTGCGGCTGCCGGGCGGCGGCGGCGGGGCGGTGATGATGCCCACGGCGCGGCGCACCTGCACCTGGCGCACCGAGCATTCGCGCCGGGTGTTCGTGCGGGAGCTGGATTTCGTGACGGCGGGCGGCGGCTTTGCCGGCGTGGCGACGCCGATCGCCGTGTTCGTCAAGCGCGACGGCCGGCTGGCGCTGCAATCCTGGCATCCCGAGTCCAGCCTGGCGGAAGTGCGCGAGCGCACCGGTTTCGATTTCGATGCCGAGGGCGCCGGGCCGACGCCGCCGCCGACCGAGGCCGAGCGGCGCGCCTTGCGCGAGCTGGATCCCGATGGGGAGTTCGAGCGTGACGCGGCGGTGACGCTGCGCTAGGGCCCGTGCGGCTCCCGCCCGTGGGAAAGGGCGTTCAGGGCCGGCGCCGGCCGGATGCTCGCCGCGTGGGCTCAGTCGTGGTTGCCGGCGCGCAGGCGCGCCAGTTCGGCGGAAAGTTCGGCCACCAGCGCCTGGGCGCGCGCCAAAGGATCGTGGCCGGCGACAGCCGGTTCGACGGCGGCCGCGGCGGTGCCCGACGCGCCGCGCAGGCGCGGCTGCACGCTTTCGTGGCCGACGCTGACGTCGACGTCGAACACCAGTTGTTCGGCGCGATGCCAGGTGCTGAACCACTCCAGCGGCCGGCCATGCTGGTCCATGCCCTGGCCTTCCAGCATCAGCAGCGGCGTGCCCGCCGGCACTTGCAGCAGGCCGGCCAGGGCGGCATCCGCCGCCACTGCGCGGATCTGGTTGCGTCCCGCGCCGGGATGCAGGCCGAAGCGCCGCGTCAGCACGCCGTGCAGCGAAGCGTCGGTGAGTTCCTCGGCGCGCAGCCCGGGCACGGCGGCGGCGGGCAGCCAGGTGCGCACGTAGGCCAGCGGCGCATCGGCGACGTGGCGCAGCCGCTCCAGCAACAGCAGGTCCTGGGTGCCGAAGAACTCGGCCACGGCCTTGGGCGGCTCGCTGGGCGCGAGATCGAGCACGCGGGTCTTGAGCGTCACGCCGGATTGCGCGAACTGCTCGTACAGGCCGGTGGAGCGTTGCACCAGGCGGCGGTGTTCGCGCGGCGCGGCCACCACCGCCGGGCGTCCGGCCTCGCGCTGGATCAGGCCTTCGGCGGCCAGGGCCGAGAGGGCCTGCCGCACCACGCTGCGGGCCACGCCGAAGTGCTCGCACAGCGCCGCCTCGCTCGGCAGCAGGGCGCCGGCGCCGAGCTTGCGGGTGCGGATGTAGCCGCGTAGCAATGCCGCCACCTGGGCGTGCAGCGGCACGTCGCCGGAACGGTCCAGCGCGGGCAAGTCTTCAGCGTTGGCGGGCGCCATGGAATCAACCTCCTGTTTGAGCCCGCGCAGTTTCCCATACATGCGTCCAGCCCGGGGCCAGATGCGCGGCGCGCTCGGCGGCCAGGATCAGACTGTCTTCGCGGGCGATGCCCTGGCCCGCGATGTCGAACGCGGTGCCGTGATCGACCGACACGCGCACCACCGGCAGGCCGACGGTGATGTTAACGCCGTCATCGCCATAGACGGCCTTGAAGGGGGCGTGGCCCTGGTCGTGGTAACAGGCGATCACGAACTGCCACTTGCCGCGCACGGCTTGCGGGAACAGCGCGTCGGCCGGGATCGGGCCGGCCGCCAGGATGCCGGCGGCGTTGGCCTCGGCCACGGCGGGCGCCAGGATGTCGGCGTCTTCGGTGCCGAAGATGCCGTTCTCGCCGGCGTGCGGGTTCAGGCCCGACACCGCCACCGGACGGTCGCCGCGGCCCAGGGCCTTGGCGAACGAGCCGGCCAGGCGCAGCACCGCGCGCATGCGCGCCGGCGTCAGGTCCTCGATGGCCTGGCGCAGCGACACGTGGGTGGTGGCGTGGAAGATGTAGAGATCGCCGGCGGACAGCACCAGCGAGAAGGTCTTGACGCCGAATTCGTGCGCCAGCAGTTCGGTGTGGCCGGGCCACTTGTGGCCGGCGGCGTGCATGGCGGCCTTGTTCAACGGCGCGGTGACGATGCCGTCGACCTCGCCGGCGCGCGCCAGGGCGCAGGCGGTGGTGACGAAGCGCACCGAGCCGTCGCCGGCGTCGGCGCTGATCTCGCCCAGCTTGACGTGGCCCAGCGAGGGGCCGGCCTGCAACACTTCGATGATGCCGGGGGCGTTGGTGGCGTCGGCCGGACGCTCGACGCGGCGCACGATGGCGGGATCGCCGCCCAGGCCGCGCACGGCGTTGGCCATCACGTCGACGTCGCCAACCACGACCAGGCGCGCCTTCTGGCGCAGTTCGTCATGGCCCATCAGCATCTTGGCCGTGATTTCCGGCCCGATGCCGGCCACGTCGCCGAGGGTGACGGCCAAGAGCGGCAGCTTGGGGGCGGGGGTTTGTGTCATCGCTTGAATCTCCTGTCGCGGATCGCGCGCACGGCGCGAACCAGTACGTCTTCGGCGCCAAAGCCGCCGGCCTTGGTCACCACGGGCAGGCCGTCGGCCGTGCCGCCGGTCAGCGTGCCCAGGGGCACGCCGCCGATCACTTCATCCACCAGGGCGATGCCGCCGGCGCCCAGCGCCAGCAGCACCTGGCGCGCGCCGTCGCCGCCGGTGGCGACCACGCCGGCGGCGCGCGAGGCGCCGATGGCCTGCGCGGCCAGCGCGCCCAGGCGCTGCGCCACGGTGTCGGAATCGAGTCCTTCGCGCTGGCCGGCCGGGGCCAGCAACAGCAGCGTGCCGGCGGCGTCGGCGCCGGCCTGCGCGTGGGCGCGCAGCAGCGGCTCGCACCACTTGCGCCAGGCCGCGTCATCGGCCAGGTCCGCCAGCGAAGGCGCCCAGGTGCGCGCGCCGGCGGCTTGCAGCGCGGCGGCCTGCGCGCGGGCGGCGCTGTGTTGCGAGGTCACCACCACGACCACCGGGGCGGTCTGGTCGGCGCCGGCCCAGACGCGGGCCAGCGGCACCGCCAGGCCGCCGGCGCCCACCGGCAGGGCGCGCGGCCCCAGGATGCCGATGGCGCGGGCCAGCCGTTCCAGGTCGGCGTCGTTGCGGGCATCCACCACCACGGTGGCGCCGGCCTGCGCGATGCGCGCGGCCAGCGATTCGGGCGATTCACCCGCCTTGGCCGCGACGTGGGCGCAGCCCAGCAGGGTCGGGATATGGCTTTCGGTCACGGGCGTGACCGGATCGGTGGCGGCCGAGGTGGCGGTGACGGGCTGGCCGTTCACCATGAGCATGCCGTCTTCCACGGTGCGGCCGGTGGCCGGGAAGGCCGGGCACACCACCGCGATGGCATCCGCGCCCCAGGCCTCGCGCGCCGCGTCGATCTCGGCCTTGAAGGCGCCGCGCAGCGTCGAGTCCACTTTCTTGTACAGGCGCGCGACGCCGGCGGCGCGCAGCCGCTCGACGTTGCGCCGGATCACCGCGTACGCCTGCGCGGCGGGCAGGGCGCGGCTGTGGGTGGTGACCGCCAGCACGTCGACGTCGTCGTCGGCCGGCGCGGCCAGCGCCTCGTGCGCGCCGTCGATCGACAGGCGGGTGGTCCAGCCGGCCCGAACGAACTGCACGGCGGTGTCGCCGGAGCCGGTCAGATCGTCGGCGACGATGGCGATGGCGGGGTTCAAAGGGCCTCCCCGCGCGCCTCGCGGTAGCCGCCCGCCGCCGCGTCGTCGGCGGCGTCCTCGGACTTGAGTTCACCGGCGCGCTTGAGGAAGTACGAAGCCAGCACCGGGGCCAGGATCGAACTGATCAACACACACGCGGCGACCTGCGCGGTGGCGGTCGAGACGTACTGCTGGAAGTTGGGATCGGCGGCCGCGACCACGGCGGGCGTGGCGATGGCGTTGCCGGCGGTGGTGCCGGCCGCGAAGCCCAGGCCGCTCTTGCCGCCGCGGCGCAGGATCAGGCGATAGCCCAGGTAGACCAGGCCGCCGGTGATCGGGCTGATGATCAGGCCCAGGATCAGGCCGCTGACGCCGCCGCTGACGACCGCGCCCAGGTTGATGCCGGTGCCCAGCGCAAAGGCGAAGAAGGGGATGACGATGTTGGGCACGGGCTTGAGCACGTCGCGCCACTTGGGATCGAGGTTGCCGACCACCACGCCCAGCAGGAACGGCACCAGCGCCGCCACCAGGGCGATCATGGGGATGTCGGCCAGGCCCGAGGCGCCCAGGAACAGCAGGCTGAAGAAGGGGCCGTCGTTGACCGCGCTGGCGACGTAGGCGCCGCGGTCGCGGGCGTCGCCGTACTGGCCGGTGTAGGCCAGCCAGAGGCCGCCGTTGCTGTTGTCGAAGGCGGCCAGCATGGCCAGGATCGACACGCCCAGCACGCCGTCCAGGCCGACGTAGCTGCCCAGGATGATGATGAGGGTGGCGGGGACCAGCGTCTTCATCAGCAGGATGGTGCCGGCGGTGGCCAGGATCGGGCCGCCGGTGCGGGTGTTGACCTGGGTGCCGGTGGCGAAGATCAGCAGCGCGATCAGCGGCAGGGCGCTGTTCTTGAACAGGGCGGTGGTGAAGCCGCCGATGGCCAGCGCGTCGGGCGCGAAGGTGCCAATCAGCGACCCCAGGATCAGCGGGATCAGCATCAGGCCGCCGGGGATTTTCTGCATCGTGCCAAAGAAGGGCGAACGGGGGGTTGCGGTCGTCACAATCGGAGTCTCCAGGGGGATTTTCTCGCGGCGCAGACGTTCATGCGTGCGTCTGTCAGGGGGTTGAAAGCCGCCAGTGTACACCTGTACGTACAGCATGTACGTACATGCTCTTCCCGTGTGGCGCGAGCGCGACGACTGCGGACCCGCTCAATCCAGCCCGACAAAGCCGCCCGTCTGGTGGCTCCACAATCGCGCGTACAGCCCGCCCTGGGCGATCAGGCTGGCGTGGGTGCCGGATTCGACGATGCGGCCGCCGTCCAGCACCACCAGCCGGTCCATGCGGGCAATGGTGGACAGGCGGTGCGCGATGGCGATGACGGTCTTGCCCCGCATCAGCGCCTCCAGGCTTTCCTGGATCGCGGCCTCGACCTCGGAATCGAGCGCCGAGGTGGCTTCGTCCAGGATCAGGATGGGCGCGTCCTTGAGCAGCACGCGGGCGATGGCGATGCGCTGGCGCTGGCCGCCCGACAGCTTGACGCCGCGCTCGCCGACGTGGGCGTCCAGGCCGCGGCGGCCGTCGCCGTCGACCAGGGCGTCGATGAATTCGGCGGCGCGGGCGCGGTCGATGGCGTCGCGCAGTTGCGCCTCGCTGGCGTCGGGCCGGCCGTACAGCAGGTTGTCGCGGATCGAGCGGTGCAGCAGCGAGGTGTCCTGGGTGACCACGCCGATCTGCGAGCGCAGGCTTTCCTGGGTGACGCCGGCGATGTCCTGGCCGTCGATCAGGATGCGGCCGCCTTCCACGTCATACAGCCGCAGCAGCACGTTGACCAGGGTCGACTTGCCGGCGCCCGACGGGCCGATCAGGCCGATCTTTTCGCCCGCATGCACGGTCAGGTCCAGGTGCGGGATGATCTGGCGGCCGCTGCCGTAGTGGAACGACATGTCCTCGAAGCGCACCTCGCCTTGCGTGATGCGCAAGGGCACCGCGTCGGGGCGATCCACGACCTGGCGCGGTTGCGAGATCGTGGCCAGGCCGTCCTGCACGATGCCGACGTTTTCCGAGATGCCGTTCACTTCCCACATGATCCAGGCGGACATGTTGTTGATGCGGATCACCAGCCCCAGCGCCAGCGTGATCGCGCCCAGGCTGATGCTGCCGATGCTCCACAGCCACAGCGCCAGGCCGGCGGTGCTGGCGATCAGGATGCCGTTGAGCGTGTTGATGGACACGTCCATGGCCGTGATGACGCGAGTCGACAGGCGCTGCTTTTCGGTCTGTTCGGTCATGGCCTGGCGCGCGTAATCTTCCTCGCGGCGGGCGTGGGCGAACAGCTTGAGCGTGGAGATGTTGGTGTAGCCGTCGACAATGCGGCCCATCAGCCGGGAGCGCGCTTCCGAGGCGATGACGGCGCGCGATTGCATGCGCGGCACGAAGTACGCCAGCATGCCGCAGTAGATGGCGATCCACAGCACCAGCGGAATCACCAGGCGCCAGTCGGCCTCGGCGAACAGGTACAGCGCGCTGGCGGCGTACAGGATCACGTGCCACAGCGCGTCCACCGACTGCACCGCCGAATCGCGCAGCGAATTGCCGGTCTGCAGCACGCGGTTGGCGACGCGGCCGGCGAAGTCGTTGTGGAAGAACGCCAGCCCCTGGTTCAGCACGTAGCGGTGGTTCTGCCAGCGCACCAGCGTGGTCAGGCTGGGCGAGATGGTCTGGTGCGACAGCAGGTCGTGCAGCGCGATCGACAGCGGCCGCAGCACCATCACCACGAACGCCATCCACACCAGCGTGTAGGCGTGCTCGCGGAAGAAGTCCGCCGGCGGGGTGTGCTGCGCCATGTCGACCAGGTCGGCCAGGAAACTGAACAGCGCCACCTCCACCAATGCGCCGCCCAGGCCGACCAGCAGCAGGATGGCGAAGATCGGCCAGACCTGCCACAGGTAATAGGCGTAGAAGCGCAGCACGCGTCCCGGCGGGGTGATGTCGGGGGCGTCGCGGAACGGGTCGATCAGGTTTTCGAAGTAGCGGAAGACGGGATTCGATTTTGCGCCGGGCATGGCAGGTCCGTAGAAGGAGGCCGCCCAAGCGTATCAGGGTAACCCCTTAAAAATAAAGGGGCTGCGCGCCGTCATCCGTATTGCGCGCGCCGCGTTCCGCCCTCGCGCCGGCTGGCCTTGTCGGTGATGAGGTTGTCCTGCGCCATGCGCTGGCCGCGCCCGGCGATGCGGGTCAGCAGGTCGCGCAGCAGGGCGACCTCGGCGGCATCCAGGTCCTGCACCAGCAGGTCGTTCAGGCGCACGACCTCCGGCAGCAGGGCGCGGTAGCGGTCCAGGCCTTCGGCGGTGGCCTCGACGCGCACCACGCGCCGGTCGGCGCTGTCGGGCAGGCGCCGCAGCCAGCCTTTCTCGCACAGGGAACCAAGGGTGCGCGAGGTGCGCGCCAGGTCGAGCCTGGCGGCCGCGGCCAGTTCGGCCGAGGTCATGATGCCGCCCTCGACCGCGCAGGCCAGCAGGCGCCATTCGCGCCGGGTGATGCCGAAGCGGCCTTCGCACAGCCGCACGAAGACGGGGTTGGACTGCGCCCAGGCCTGGTATAGCTGGTACATCAGCATTCCGGCCAGGGGGTGTTCGACGGGATCTTGCGGGGGCATTGTCGTCTCCTGCCAACGGCGCGCCGCGTCCATGGCGTGGCGCATATCGTTATGGCGAGTATTGGCAGTTCATATCGTTATGACAAGTACTGGATTAGATCAAGCAATCTTCACGGCGCTACAGTCGTCTCGCCTATCCAGGCCCAGGCCCGGCATGCGCAAACATAACCGACAGCGGGCCGTTGTCACCAGGGAGACTACCGTGCGTAATTGGATATCCTGCGCCGCGTTCGCGGCGCTCGCGGCGGCTTCGGCCGCGCCCGCCTGTGCCCAGCAGGCGCCGCTGGACGGCGCCCTGACCATCGTGGTGGGCTATCCGCCGGGTGGCAGTTCCGACCGCATCGCGCGGCTGGTGGCCGACCGCCTGAAGGACCGGCTGGGCGTGACCGTGGTGGTCGAAAATAAGACCGGCGCAGGCGGCCGCATCGCGGCCCAGGGCCTGCATGCGCTGGCCGCGCGGCAGAACGTGCTGATGCTGGCCAATCCCGCCGTCATGGTGGTGGCGCCGCTGGTCTACGCCGAACCCGGCTACGACGCCCGCCGCGATTTCCAGCCAGTGTCGCTGGTCAGCCGCTACAAGTTCGCCTTGGCGGTGGCGGCCAATTCGCCCATCCGCGACGTGGCGGGGCTGCGCCAATGGCTGCGCGACAACCCGCGCCAGTTCTCCGTGGGCGTGCCGGCCACCGGCAGCCTGCCGCATTTCTTCGCGCTGATGCTGGGCCGCCAGATCGGCCAGGAACCCGAGGTGGTGGGGTATCGCGGCTCGGCGCCGCTGATCTCCGAACTGATCGGCGGCGTGCTGCCGCAGGCGGTCGATACGCTGGACACGCTGCTGCCGCAGCACCGCGCCGGCAAGATCCGCATCCTGGCGACCTCGGGCGAGGCGCGCGACCCGCTGCTGGCGGACGTGCCGACCTTCCGCGAGGCCGGCGTGGACCTGGCGGCCGACGGCTGGAACGCGTTCTTCGCCTCGTCGGCGATGGCGCCGGCCAAGGCCGCCCGGCTGGGCGAGGACATCGCCGCGGTGATGCGCGAGCCGGCCATGCAGCAGGCGGTGCGCGAGTCGTATCTGGAGCCGGTGACGGCGGATGCCGCCGCCACCGGGCGCGAGCTGGACGCCTACCGGGCCCAATGGGAACCGGCGGTGAAGGCTTCCGGCTTCACGGCCACGCAATAGGGCGGGCGACGATGAGCACGGTGCAGAATGTGTTGTTCATCATGGCCGACCAGTTGCGGGCGGATCACCTGAGCTGCTATGGCCATCCCTATTTGCAGACGCCCAGCCTGGACGCGCTGGCCGCGCGCGGCGCGCGCTTCGAGCGGGCTTTCGTCAATTCCGGCGTGTGCGGCCCATCGCGCATGAGCTATTACACGGGGCGCTATCCGTCGCGCCACGGCGCCACCTGGAACCGGGTGCCGCTGTCGGTCAACGAGATCACGCTGGGCGAATACCTGGCGGGACAGGGGCGCGACCTGGCGCTGGCGGGCAAGACCCACGTCATTCCCGACCGCGCCGGCATGGAGCGCCTGTCGATCGACGGCGGCTCCGAGCTGGGCGCGCTGCTGTCGCGCGGCGGCTTCATCGAGGTCGATCGCTACGACGGCCACCACGAACCGGGCAAGGAAAGCGGCTACCCCGCGTTCCTGCGCAGCCAGGGCTACGACAGCGCCGACCCCTGGACCGACTACGTCATTGCCGGCGTCGACGCCCACGGCCAGGTGGTCAGCGGCTGGAACATGCGCAACGTGCACCTGCCGTCGCGGGTGGCCGAGCCGCATTCCGAGACCGCCTACATGACCGACCAGGCGCTGCGTTTCATGCAGCAGCGCGGCAGCCAGCCCTGGGTGCTGCACCTGAGCTACGTCAAGCCGCACTGGCCTTATATGGCGCCGGCGCCCTACCATCAGCGCTACACGGCCGACCAGTGCCTGCCGGTGCGGCGCAGCCGCGAGGAGCTGGCCGGCGCGCATCCGGTGGTGGCGGCCTACCGCCAGCATGAGGAAAGCGTCAGCTTCTCGACCGATGAATGCGTGCGCGTGGTGCGTCCGGCCTACCAGGGCCTGATCCGCCAGCTCGACGACCACCTGGGGCGGCTGTTCGACTACATGGAAGGCGCGGGCCTGATGCGCAACACGCTGATCGTGTTCACGGCGGATCACGGCGACTTCCTGGGCGACCACTGGCTGGGCGAGAAGGAACTGTTCTACGACACCGTGCAGCGCGTGCCGTTCATCGTGATGGACCCGTCGGCTGAGGCCGATGCGACGCGCGGCCAGGCGCTGGCGGACATGGTGGAAAGCGTGGATCTGGTGCCGACGGTGCTGCGCGCGCTGCAGGCGCCGCGCCCGTGGCACCGGCTCGAAGGGCGCGAATTGCAGACCGTGCTGCACGGCCGTGGCGCCGAGGATCCCTGGCGCGACTGCGTGTTCTCGGAACTGGACTACAGCTTCCGCCAGGCGCGCCTGCTGCGTGGCAAGACGCCGCAGAACGCGCGCGCCTGGTCGGTGCGCACCGACCGCTGGCGCTACGTGTACTGGCTGGACGAACCCGAGCAACTGTACGACCTGCAGGCCGATCCCGACGAGTTCCAGGACCTGGGCGCCAGCGCCGCGCACGCCGTGGTGCGGGCGCAACTGCGAGAGCGCCTGCTTGACTGGATGCTGCGCGGCAAGCGCCGCACCACCCTGAGCGATGCGGCGGTGGAGCAGGGCACCAACGCGCACAAGCGCGCCGGGGTGTTCTTCGGGCAGTGGTGAGCGCCCGGCGCGCGGCGCCAGACGGCGGCGCGCGGGCTGCCGTCCGCGGCCGCGCCCAGGTTTGCGTCAGGCGCCCGCGGTGTCCTTCTGCGGCGCCGCGGCGGCCGGCTTGAGTTCGCGCCGCAGGATCTTGCCGACGTTGGTGCGCGGCAGGTCATCGCGGAACTCGATGTAGCGCGGGACCTTGTAGCCGGTGAGCTGGGTGCGGCAGTGCGCGATCAGCGTCTCGCCGTCCAGGTTGGGGTCCTTGCGGATCACGTACAGCTTGACTGCTTCGCCGGAGCGTTCGTCGGGCACGCCGATGGCGGCCACTTCGCGCACGCCGGGATGCAGCGCGGCGGCGTCCTCGACCTCGTTCGGATAGACGTTGAAGCCGGACACCAGGATCATGTCCTTCTTGCGGTCCACCAGGAAGACATAGCCGGTGTCGTCGACGTAGCCGACGTCGCCGGTGCGCAGATAGCCGTCGGGCGTCATCACCAGCGCGGTCTCGTCGGGCCGGTTCCAGTAGCCGCGCGTCACCTGCGGGCCGCGCACGCAGATCTCGCCGCGTTCGCCCACGCCCAGCTCGCGTCCGTCGTCGTCGCGGATCGACAGGTCGGTGGACGGCACGGGCAGGCCGATCGAGCCGGTGAAGACCTTCACGTCGAGCGGATTGATGGTCACGGCGGGCGAGGTCTCGGTCAGGCCATAGGCCTGCGCCAGCGCCCGGCCGGTGACGGTCAGCCAGCGCTCGGCCACGGCGCGCTGCACCGCCATGCCGCCGCCCATCGTCAGTCGCAGGCGCGAAAAATCCAGCCTGGCGAAATCGGGGTGGTTGAGCAGGGCGTTGAATAGCGTGTTGACGCCGGTGAAGGCGCTGAACGGCACCTTGCCCATCTCCTTGATCAACCCGGGGATGTCGCGCGGGTTGATGATGAGCAGGTTGCTGGCGCCGATCTTCATGAAGGCCAGGCAGTTCGCCGTGAGCGCGAAGATATGGTAGAGCGGCAGGGCGGTGACGATGCATTCCTCGCCGTCCTTGACCAGCGGCTTGATCCAGGCGTGGGCCTGGGTGACGTTGGCGGCCAGGTTGCCGTGCGTCAACATGGCGCCCTTGGCCACGCCGGTGGTGCCGCCGGTGTATTGCAGGCAGGCCAGGTCGTCCTGCGTCAGCGCGACTTCGTCGAACGGCGCGTCGCGCCCGGCGCGCAGGGCGTCGCGCAGCCGTATCGCGCCGGGGATGGACCAGGCCGGCACCATGCGCTTGACGCGCTTGACCACGAAATCGACCAGCCGGCCCTTGAGCGGGCTGAGCAGTTCGCCGATGGAGGTCACCAGCACCCGCTCGATGGCCGTGGCCGGCAGGGCCTTCTGCACGGTGGCGGCGAAATTGTCGGCCACCACGATGGCGCGCGCGCCGGAATCGATCAACTGGTGCTCGAGTTCGTGGGCGGTGTAGAGCGGATTGCAGTTGACGACGACGCAGCCGGCGCGCAGCACGCCGAACAGGCACACCGGATACTGCAGCAGATTGGGCATCATCAGCGCCACGCGGTCGCCCTTGCGCAGGCCGTTGGCGCGCAGCCAGGCGGCGAAGTCGCGCGTCAGGGCGTCGAGCTCGCCGTAGGTCAGCGTCTTGCCCATGCTGATGTACGCGGCCTTGTCCGCGAAGCGCCGGCAACTGTCGCGCGCGATCGAGGCCAGCGTGGTGGCCTCGTCCAGCTCGATCTCCGCTGGCACGCCCGGGGGGTAGCTCTTTTGCCAGATTCGTTCCATCTTCACGGGGTTCCCAGTAGGGCTTTTTTCAGGGAGGACTGCGCCGGGTTGTCGCCCAGCCACACCCGCAGCAGGGCGCGGGCGAAGGCGGGATCGTCGATTCTGCCGCGCTGTTTGCCGTTGTCGGTGATGGTGACGCCGCGGGCGTCGAAGTCCAGGTCGATCACATCGCCTTCGCGCGCCGAGCCGATCTCGGCCATCAGCGACGACATGCGCGCGGCGGACGGTTGCAGCGCGGCGAGTTCCTGTTTGGGCGTATTGTCGCGCAATCCTTCCTGCAGCGCCGCGTCCAGGCTCTTGCTATCGACATCCCGCAAGAGTTGCAGCCGCATGCGGCGCGGTTCGTTGCTGTCGATCAAGGCCTTGGCGTCCTGGCTCCTGGCGCTGGCATACAGCGCCGCCACGTACACCTTGACCACGAACTTGGTGCGCAGGCCGGCGCCGTTCAGCACCAGTGCGCGGCCGTCTTCGGACAACTGCGCGGGGAGGCGCACGCCGGCCACGTCCATGTCGGCGGCCAGCGCGGGGGCGGCCGTCAGGCAGGCGGCCAGGACCAGGCTCAGGGCGGCGGCGCGCCCTCCGGGGATGATGTCACGCATGGGTCTCCTCCAGTCGTTTTCTGCTTGTAGTACTTCTTGTCGGCGATGTAGATCGTGCGTTCCACGACGGCATAGACGACGCCGTCCTTGTCCTTCAATTCCACGGTGTAGGTCCGGGTGGTCTCGTGGTCACGCGCAAGAATCCTGCGTATGTCCGCGATTTCTCCCGGCGGCAGCCGGAAGTCCACATACAGCGTGGTGTAGGCGGGCTTGCGGTAGCGGATGGAAGCCGCCTTGTCCCACACGATGTGGTCCGCGCCCAGCGCCGCCATCAGCATGGTGGGGTGGGCGCCGTCGGTCACCGCGAACAGCGAACCGCCATACATGGATCCGACGATGTTGCGCGTGCGCCGCAGCAAGGGCAGCTTGATGCGGATGTGCTGGAAATCGTGCGACACGTGCAACACCCGGCCGCCGGTGGCGCGGAACGCCGGGTGCAGGTTGAATCCCACCCGCATCAGGCGCGCGCGCCAGGCCGGCGACAGGCGTTTGAACCAATAGGGCTTCACGGCTTTTCCATCCGGCTTGCGTCACATGGCCTCGAACAGGCCCGCCGCGCCCATGCCGGTGCCGATGCACATCGTCACCAGACCGTACTTGCCGCCGGTGCGGCGCAGCCCGTGCATCAGTGTGGCGGTGCGGATCGCGCCGGTCGCGCCCAGCGGGTGGCCCAGCGCGATGGCGCCGCCCAGCGGGTTGACCTTGGCCGGGTCGAGCTGGAGCTCGCGCATCACCGCCAGCGATTGCGCGGCGAAGGCTTCGTTCAGTTCGATCCAGTCCAGGTCGTCCTGGGCGATGCCGGCGCGCGCCAGCACCTTGGGAATGGCGGCCATGGGGCCGATGCCCATGATCTCGGGCGGCACGCCGGCCACGGCGAAGCTGACGAAGCGCGCCAGCGGGCTGAGGTTGAATTCGCGCAGCACCCGCTCGGACACCAGCACCACCGCGGCGGCGCCGTCGGACATCTGCGAGCTGTTGCCGGCGGTGACGCTGCCGCGGGCGGCGAACACGGGCTTGAGCCGCGCCAGTCCCTCGGCGCTGCTGTCGGGGCGCGGGCCTTCATCGACTTCGACCAGGCGGCGGCTCTCGCGCACGTCGCCCTTGGACCCGCCGGGCAGCCGCGTCACCACCTCGAACGGCGTGGTCTCGGCGCGGAAATGGCCGGCCGCGATGGCGGCGTTGGCCTTCTGCTGCGAGGCCAGCGCGAACGCGTCCTGGTCTTCGCGCGACACCTTCCATTGCTCGGCGACCTTTTCGCCCGTCAGGCCCATGCCGAAGGCCATGCCGATGTTCTCGGGGTGCGAGAAGATGGCCGGGTTGAGCGACACCTTGTTGCCCATGATCTGCGGCATGGCGCTCATGGATTCGGTGCCCGAGCCGATCATGATGTCGGCTTCCCCGGTGCGGATGCGGGCGGCGGCGTCGGCCACCGCCTGCAGCCCGGAGGCGCAGAAGCGATTGACGGTGACGCCGGCCACGCTTTGCGGCAGGCCGGCCAGCAACAGGCCGATGCGCGCCACGTTCATGCCCTGTTCGGCTTCCGGCATGGCGCAGCCGGTGATGACATCGTCGATGCGCGCCGGATCCAGCCACGGCGTCTGCTTCAGCACGCCCCGCAGCGCCGCCGCCAGCATGTCGTCGGGCCGCGTGGTGGCATACACCCCATTGCGCTTGCCCACCGGCAACCGCGTCGCCGCAACGATGTAAGCCTCTTGAATCTGCTTGCTCATATCATTTCCTCGTATCCATAACGATCACCCTCTATGCACACCACGGTCCCCCACAAGCGGGGCCGCGCGGATCCGGCTCCGCCGGTCCGCCTGCGGCGCCCCTGGGGGAGGCGCCGCAGGCGCTAGGGGGGGCTTAATTCCGCAATGGCTTGCCCGTGTCCAGGGTGTGGCGGATGCGGGCCTGGGTCTCGGGCGTGCGCAGCAGCGCCACGAACTCCTTGCGCTCGACCGCCAGCAGCCATTCCTCGTCGACCTTGGCACCCGTCTCGACTTCGCCGCCGCACAGCGCCACGGCGGCGCTGCGGGCCACGCGGTAGTCGTGGGCGCTGATCATGCCGCCTTCGCGCATGTTGACCAGCACCATCTCGAAGTTGGCGATGCCGTTGCGGCCGGCCACGGGCACGTCCTGCAGCCGCGGGGGCGGCGCGTAGCCGGCGGTGGCGGCGGCGCGCGCCTGGCCGATGGCCACGAACAGCAGCTCGCCGGGATGGAACAGCACGATGTCCTGCTCGCGCGCAAAGCCCAGGTCCACCGCCTCGATGGCGCTCTTGGCGACCCGCGCCATGGCGATGGTCTGGAACACCGGCTGCAGGAAGGGGAACACCTCGCCGGGCGTGGCGGTCTTTGCCGCCAGCGCCACGGCGCGGCCGGCGAATTCCTTGCTGCCGCCGCCGGCCGGGATCAGGCCCACGCCCGCCTCGACCAGGCCGATGTAGCTTTCCAGCGCCAGCACGCGGTGCGAGGCGTGCATCAGGAATTCGCAGCCGCCGCCCAGCGCCATGCCCTGCACGGCCGCCACGGTGGGGATCTGCGCGTACTTGAAGGACTGCGAGGTGCGCTGGAATTTTTCGACGGTGGCTTCCAGCATGTCCCACTGGCCAGCGGCGCAGGCTTCCGACACCTGTTGCAGGTTGGCGCCCACGGCGAACGGCGCGTCATGCCAGATCACCAGCCCGTCGAAGTCCCGCTCGGCGCGGGCCACGGCCTGCAGGATGCCTTCGAGCACCTCGGCGCCCAGCGTGTGGTTCTTGGACGTGACCGACAGGATGGCGATGCCGGCGTCGACCTCGGGCAGGTTCCACAGGCGCACGCCTTCGTTTTCCCAGACCGTGGTGCCGCGGTCGTCGGGGCCTTCGCCGAACACGCGCTCGGGGAACAACTGGCGCCGGTACACCGGCAGCGCCGAACGCGGATGCAGCTTGCCGCTACGCGCGGAATACGAGCCGGCCGGCGTGTGCACGCCCTGGCGGTCGGGCTCCAGGGCCCAGGCCGGCAGCGGCGCGTCGCTCATGGCGCGGCCGGCGGCGATGTCTTCGGCGACGGCGCGGGCGATGGCCTGCCAGCCGGCGGCCTGCCAGGTCTCGAACGGGCCCTGGGCCCAGCCGAAGCCCCAGCGCATGGCCAGGTCCAGGTCGCGGGCGTTGTCGGCCACCTGGCCGAGCTGCACCGCGCTGTAGTGGAAGATGTCGCGGAACAGGCTCCACAGGAACTGGGCCTGCGGATGCTCGCTGGCGCGCAGCGCGGCGAAGCGCCTGGCCGGATCGCGTTCTTTCAGCAGCGCGGCGACCTCGTCGGCGAGCTTGCCGGCGCTGGGGCGGTAGTCCTGCGCCTGCAGGTCCAGCACCTGGATCTCGCGGCCGGCCTTGCGGTAGACGCCGGCGCCGCTTTTCTGGCCCAGCGCGCCCTTGGAGATCAGGGCCGACAGCCAGGCGGGCAGCGTGAAATAGCGGTGCCAGGGATCGTCCGGCAGGTTCTTGTCCATGGTGCCGACCACGTGGGCCAGCGTGTCCAGGCCGACCACGTCGGCCGTGCGGTAGGTGGCGCTCTTGGGACGGCCGATCTTGGGGCCGGTGAGGGCGTCGACCTCGTCGAAGCCCAGGCCCAGGCGCTGAGTGTGGTGCATGGCGGCCAGGATCGAGAACACGCCGATGCGGTTGGCCACGAAGTTGGGCGTGTCGAGCGCGCGGATCACGCCCTTGCCCAGGGCGGAGGTCAGCCAGGTCTCGAGCTGGTCCAGCACCGGCGCCTGGGTGTGCGCGGTGGCGATGATTTCCACCAGGCGCATGTAGCGCGGCGGATTGAAGAAATGGATGCCGCAGAAGCGGTCGCGCAGCGCGGCCGGCAGGGCGTTGGCCAGCGCGTCGATCGACAGGCCGGAGGTATTGGAGGCGATGATGGCGCCGGGCGCGACGTGCGGCGCGATGCGCTCGTACAGCGCGGTCTTCCAGTCCATGCGCTCGGCGATCGCTTCGATGATCAGGTCACAGCCGCGCAGTTGTTCGATATGGTCGTCGTAGTTGGCCGGGGTGATCAGGGCCACGCGCGCGGGGCTGGCCAGCGGCGCGGGCTCCAGCTTCTTCAGGCCGGCCAGGGCTTTCTTGACGATGCCGTTGCGGTCGCCTTCGGGCGCGGCGAGGTCGAACAGCGTGACGGGCACGCCGGCGTTGGCCAGGTGGGCGGCAATCTGCGCGCCCATGACGCCGGCACCCAGCACGGCGACGTGTTTGACGACGAACTTGCTCAAGGAAGTCTCCTGAAAAGGCGGGCGGAAGACGGGGCCGGCCCGTCATCCGCCCCGGCGGGGCTAGAAGCGGGACGACAGTTGCAGGCCGAAGATGTGGCCGCTGCTGTCATAGGTGCCCGCGACGCGGCCCTTCGTCAATGCGCTGCCGGACGTGGTGTCGATATCCGTCTTGCGCAGGTACAGATAGGTATAGCCCAGATCCAGCGTGGTGCTCTTGGTGGCCTGCCACTGCACGCCCGTCGAGAACCAGTAGCGGTCGTTGTCGGGCAGCGAGGTGGGCCGGTCCTCGGCCTTGTGGACCGGCGACTGGTCGTAGGCCAGGCCAAACTTCCACTTCCAGTCCGGCGCGAACTTGTAGGTCGTGCCCACGGCGATGCGCCAGGTGTCGCGGAAGTTCAGCGGCAGGTCGTCATCGCGCGCGCCGGCGCCGGAGTTGCGGATCTTCAGGTCGGGGATGCTGCTCCAGCCGGTCCACGAGATGTCGCCCAGCAGTTCCCACTTCTCGTTGAGCTGATGGGTGGCGCTCAGGATCAGGGTGTCGGGCAGGTCGACCGAGGCCTTGGCGTCGAACGAGACCGACTGGCGGGTCGGGCCGATGTTGTCGATGTCGGTGTCGCCCTTGGCCGTGTGCTTGATCTTGGAGCGGTACGACAGGCCGATGCGGGTGTCTTCGGTAGGTTGCAGCATGAAGCCCACGTTCCAGCCCCAGGCGTCGCCCTTCAGGTTGAGGTCGGCGTCGCCGTTGGTGATGAACGTGCCGCCGCCTGGCAGGGCCACGGGCACCACGGTCTTCTTCTTGTAGTTGGCGTCGATGTGCTGCCAGTTCACGCCGAAGCCCATCGAGAACTTGTCATTGACCTTGTAGGCGATCGACGGGTTGATGTTGATCGTCTTGATCTCGAATTTGTTCGAGTGGTATTGGCCTTCCCAGCCCTTGTCGTATTCGGTCATCAGGCCGAACGGCGCGCCGATGCCCAGGCCGATGAACCACTGGTCGCTCAATTGCCACGAGCCGTACAGGTTGGGCACGACGCCCAGGTTGCCGGCGTCGCCGCCGTCACCGCCGGTGGGGCGGGTGCCGCCCAGCGCCGTCGGATTGCGGGTGTTGCCGTTGTCCGAGAACTTGAACGAGGGTTTGATCAGGTTGACGCCGCCCGAGACATTGATGCCCGGCAGGTAGGTCATGCCCGCCGGGTTGTAGTAGATGATGCTGGCGTTTTCCGGATTTGCCGCCGAGCCCGCGTAAGCGTTGCCCAGGCCGCTGGCGTTCTGCTCCAGGAGCTGAAAGCCGGCGCCGTGGGCGGCGCTGGTGGCGCCCAGGCCGACCACAATGGCCGACAGGGTGCTCAGGGACAATGAACGTCTGCTCATGGTACTGCCTCCTCATGTTGGATAGGTATGTCTCTATGGCACTGCCGGTCTCGTCGTCCCGGTCTATCCGGCTCAAGGGGGTCCAGGCCGGTTTGGTTTGTTGACGCGTTGCTGCGTTAGGCACTGCGACTGCTCTGGTAATGCAGGGGGCCGCCCGTGAACGGCGCGAAGCCGGTTCCGAAGATCACGCCGGCGTCGGCCAGGTCGGCGTCGGCCACCACGCCGGCCTCGACCCGCTCGCGGGTGGCATCGATCAAAGGCTGGATCAGGCGCTCTGCCAGGCCGGCCGGCGCCTGTGCACCGCCGTGGCCGTCCTTGACCGGCTTGCCGTCGCGCCAGGCGTAGAAGCCGCGCCCGCTTTTCTTGCCCAGGTCGCCGCGCGCCAGCTTCTCGGCCAGGCAGCGCGGCGGCTCGGCGCCGCCAGCCAGCTCCTGCCCGGCCGCGCGGGCGATGTCCAGGCCGACCGTGTCCGCCAGTTCGAGCGGGCCCATCGGCATGCCGAACGCCACCATGGCCGCGTCCACGGTGGCTGGCGATAGAC
Organism: Achromobacter sp. SIMBA_011; assembly: GCF_046535435.1. Classification (NCBI taxonomy): domain Bacteria; kingdom Pseudomonadati; phylum Pseudomonadota; class Betaproteobacteria; order Burkholderiales; family Alcaligenaceae; genus Achromobacter; species Achromobacter sp. SIMBA_011. The sequence goes on from NZ_JAWRWN010000002.1 coordinate 29,156, forward strand.
CTTCATCGATATTTCGCATGGCCTGAAGCATATACGGTGCCAGCACCGCATTGACCAGGAAACCGGGGGCACTACGCACCGGCAAGGCCAATTTTCCGATCTGTCCTACAAAGGCGTTGGCGCGCGCCAGCGTTTGCGCGGCAGTGCCGTCCGCATGCACGACTTCCACCAGCGGCATCTTGGCCACGGGGTTGAAGAAGTGGATGCCGATCAGCCGTTCGGGGCGGGCTAGCCCGGCGCTCAGCGTTTCCAGCGACAGGCTGGAGGTGTTGGTGGCCAGCAGCGCGTCGGCCTTCATGCGCGGCTCCAGCGATTGGTACAGCCCGCGCTTGGCCTCGGGGTTCTCGCTGATGGCCTCGATCACCACGTCGGCCAGCGGTACGCCGCCGCCGGTGGGGTCGGGCATCAGCCGGTCGAAGGCGGCGCGCGCCGCGCGCCGGTCCTTCAGGCGGCGCGCGAACAGCGTCGCGGCGCGCTTGATGGCGGGCGCGATGCGGGCCATGTCCTGGTCCTGCAGCGTCACGGTCAGGCCCTTGAGCGCGCACCAGGCGGCGATGTCGCCGCCCATCACACCCGCGCCGACCACGTGCACGTGGCGCACCGGCGCGATGCCGGGCTGGCGGCCGTTGGCCTTCAGGCGTTCCTGCAGCCGGAACACGCGCAGCAGGTTGCGGGCGGTATCCGAGGCGATGATGGTGTCGATCAGCGCCGGCGCCTGCAAGGCGTTGCCGCCGTGCTTTTCCCAGAGTTCGATGATGGCGGGCGCGGCCGGGTAGTGGCCCAGCGGATCCTTGGCGGTGACCTGTTTGCGGGCGCGCTTGGCGGCGACTGCCTTGAGCGGCCAGCGGTTGAGCCAGGCGCCCAGGCCGCGCGCGCGGCGCGGCGGCTTGCCCGACAGCACCATGCCGCGCGCCGCCGCCTGCAGCAGGCGGGTCGGCACGCGCGCGTCCACCAGGCCCAGCGCGGCCGCGCGGCGCGCGTCGGCGCCGCGGCCGGTCAGCATCATGTCGAGCGCGGCCGGCGCGCCGACCACGGCCGGCAGGCGCAGCATGCCGCCCCAGCCGGGAAAGATGCCCAGCATCACTTCCGGCAGCGCCAGCGAGGCGCCGGGCGCGTCCTCCACCAGCCGGTAGCGGCAGGCCAGCGCCAGTTCCAGGCCGCCGCCCAGGCAGTGACCCTGGATCAGCGCCAGCGTCGGGTAGCGCACCGCCGCCAGGCGGTTGAACAGGTTCCAGCCGCGCGCCACCAGGGCGCGGCCCTGTTCCGGCGTGTTCAGTTCGGCGAATTCATTGACGTCGGCGCCGACGATGAAGCCGGTCGGCTTGCCCGAGCGGATCACCAGGCCCTTGGGCGGCTGCGCGTCGAGCGCGTCCAGCACCGTCGCCAGTTCCGCCATGGTGTCGGCGGACAGCGCGTTGACGGCGCTGCCGGCGCGGTCGAACGTCAGCCACGCCAGGCCGTCGGCGTCGCGCTCCAGGCGCCAGTGCGAGAGCGTCTCCAGCGTGTTCATGGGCGGTCCTCCAGGGTTTCGACCAGCATGGCGCCACCCAGGCCGCCGCCGATGCAGATGGCGGCCATGCCGCGGCGCGCGCCGCGACGCTTGAGCGCCTCCAGCAGGTGCAGCACGATGCGGGCGCCGGAGGCGCCGACGGGATGGCCGATGGCGATGGCGCCGCCGTCCACGTTCAGGCGCGCCGGATCGAGTTCGCCCCACGCGGGCGTGCCGAAGTGTTCCTGGCAATAGGCCTCGTCCCGCCAGGCCGCCAGGCAGCCTAGCACCTGCGCGGCGAAGGCCTCGTTGATCTCCCACAAGTCCAGGTCATTGAGGCCCAGTCCGTGGCGTTGCAGGATCGGGGTGGCGGCGTGCACCGGCCCCAGGCCCATCATGGCCGGATCGAGGCCGGCCCACTGGCTGTCGATGATGCGGCCCAGCGGCCGCAGGTTCCAGCGCCGCACCGCTTCCTCGGAGGCCAGCACCAGCATCGCCGCGCCGTCGGTGACCTGCGAGCTGTTGCCGGCGGTGATGTTGCCCCAGGGCTTGTCGAACACCGGCTGGAGCTTGGCCAGCTTTTCAGGCGTGGAGTCCTCGCGCACGCCGTCGTCGTCCGGGTACAGCTTGCCCTGCGTGTCGATCAGCGGCGTGATCTCGGCGAAGGCGCCGTTGGCGCGCCCGGCCAGCGCGCGCGCGTGGCTCTGCGCCGAATAGGCGTCCATGGCCTGGCGGCTGATTCCGAAGCGGGTGGCGACGTTCTCGGCGGTCTGGCCCATCGACAGGCCCACCACCGGGTCCGTCAGGCCCTTGAGCAGGCCGATGACCGGCGCCAGGTGGCGCAGGCGCAGGCGGCCGAGCGTGGCGAGCTTGGCGCCGACGCCTCGGGCCGCGTACCAGCCGGCCAGCCAGCGCACCATGTCGTCGGAAAACAGCACCGGCGCGCGCGACAGGGCGTCGACGCCGCCGGCCAGCACCAATTGCGAGCGTCCGGTCTGAATGTTGGCGATGGTCGAGTCCAGCGCCTGCATGCCCGAGGCGCAATTGCGCATCACGGTCCAGCCGGGCACTTTGTTGCCGCAGCCCAGGCGCAGGGCGATCACCCGGCCGATGTTGACTTCGTCGGGCGACGGCGCGGCGCAGCCCACGATGACCTCGTCCAGGTCCGTGGGCGCGTAGGGCTGTCGCAGCAGCAGGCCGCGGCCGGCCTGCACCGCCAAATCCCCGGCGGCGAACGGGCCGGGGCCCGTGCGCGCCTTCAGGAATGGCGTGCGGGCGCCGTCGACCACGTATACCGGTTTGAATGCCATCCGATCTCCTCTGCGTGTTGACTGGGTCCTCAGGCGGCCTTGCGTTCGGCCGCTGGCTTGACCGCGCCTGTGACGCCGAGGTCAAAGGGGAAATCATCCACTCTCACCACGCTATCGCGCAAGGCATTGCGACGCTTGACCACCGCATATTCTTCGGCGGTGATGCCGCCGGCGGCAAAGACGGCGTCGGCCAGGTCGCGCACGTTGGCCTGCGGATTGCCTTCGAGCGTGCCGCGCTTCTCGAACTCGCGGATCTTCGATTCGATCGGCTCGGCCTCCAGCGTGGCGGCCAGCGCCTGTTCGATCGCGCCGACCGGTTCGTCGGCGGTCGCGGGCAGATGGCAGCCGGCGGTCAGGCGGTCGCGGGTCGCGCCGGGGTTGATGAGCAGCCGCGCCACGTCCTGGCCCAGTTGGTCCGACGGCAGCGACTGCGGCCGGCCCCAGGGGAAGACGATGCGGCGCAGGCTCCACGCCACCACCCTGTTGGGATAGTTTTCCAGCACGCCGTCGATGGCGTCCTGCAAGCGGAACAGCGCGTCCTGCACCGACCAGTGCGCCAGCGGCGCGTCGGCATTCTGGCGGCCTTCGTCCTCGAAGCGCTTGAGCGCGGCGCTGGCCAGGTACATCTGCGACAGGATGTCGCCCAGGCGCGCCGACAGGCGTTCGCGGCGCTTGAGGCTGCCGCCCAGCACCAGCATCGAGGTGTCGGCCAGCAGCGCGAAAGCGGCCGAATAGCGGCTCAGCAACTGGTAGTAGCGCTTCATCTCAGGCGCGACGTCGGCGTCGATGCCAATGAAGCGTCCGCCGGTCAGGGCGGTGCCCAGCGCGCGCAGCGTATTGCGCGCGACAAAGCCGACGTGGCCCCAGAAGGCCTGGTCGAAATCGATCAGGCCCTGCCTGCGGTCGGACGACTGCGCCGCGCGCATCTCGGCCAGCACGTAGGGATGGCAGCGGATCGCGCCCTGGCCGAAGATGATCAGGCTGCGGGTCAGGATGTTGGCGCCTTCCACGGTGATGCCGATGGGGATCTGTTGATAGGCGCGGCCCAGGAAGTTGGAGGGCCCCAGGCAGATGCCCTTGCCGCCGATCACGTCCATGCCGTCATTGACGACCTGGCGCGCGCGCTCGGTGACGTGGTATTTGACGATGGCCGACACCACCGACGGTTTCTCGCCCAGGTCGACGGCGCCGGCGGTCATGCTGCGCGCGGCGTCCATCATGTAGGTGTGGCCGCCGATGCGGGCCAGCGCCTCCTCGACGCCCTCGAACTTGCCGACCGGGGTGCGGAACTGGCTGCGCACGCGGGCGTAGCCGCCGACGGCGCGGGCGGTCAGCTTGGACATGCCGGTGTTGGACGATGGCAGCGAGATCGAGCGGCCGGCCGCCAGGCATTCCATCAGCATGCGCCAGCCCTGGCCGGCCATGGCCGGGCCGCCGATGATGAAGTCCAGCGGCATGAACACATCCTGGCCGCGGGTCGGGCCGTTCATGAACATGGCGTTCAGCGGGAAGTGGCGGCGGCCGGTGTCCACGCCGGGATGGTCGTGCGGCACCAGCGCGCAGGTGATGCCGATGTCCTTCCTGCCGCCCAGCAGGCCGTCCGGGTCGTACAGGCGGAAGGCCAGGCCCAGCAGCGTGCAGACCGGCGCCAGCGTGATGTAGCGCTTGTCCCAGCTAACGCGCATGCCGATCACTTCGCGGCCCTGCCATTCGCCCTTGCAGACGATGCCGCTGTCGGGAATGGCGGCGGCGTCGGAACCGGCCCAGGGGCTGGTCAGCGCGAAGGCCGGCACTTCCTCGCCGCGCGCCAGGCGCGGCAGGTAGTGGTTCTTCTGTTCGTCGGTGCCGTAGTGCAGCAGCAGCTCGGCGGGGCCGAGCGAGTTGGGCACCATCACCGACACCGCCAGCGCCGACGAGCGCGTCGACAGCTTGGTCACGATCTCGGAGTGGGCATAGGCCGAGAAGGCCAGGCCGCCGTATTCCTTGGGGATGATCATGCCGAGGAAGCCGCTGCGCTTGAGATAGTCCCAGACCTCGGGGGGCAGGTCGAAGCGCTCCTGCGTGATGTTCCAGTCGTTGACCATGCGGCAGGCCTCTTCGGCCTGGTGGTCGAGGAAATGTTGTTCCTCGTCGGTCAGGCGCGGGCGCGGGTAGGCCAGCATGCGCTTCCAGTCGGGGCGGCCGCGGAACAGCTCGCCTTCCCACCACACCGTGCCGGCCTCGAGCGCGTCGCGCTCGGTGTCAGACATCTGCGGCAGCACCTTGCGGTAGAGATTGAAGATCGGCGCCGACAGCAAGGCCCGCCTGAGCGGGCGCACGCCCAGCAGGATGACGGCCAGCAGCGCGATGACGATCAGCGCGACGATGACTGCGTTCATTTCCTAGTCTCCTTTTTTGAATTCTCTGGAACCGCCGCGCCGCGCCGACCCGGGGCGCTAGGTGGCGGGGTGCTGCGGCAGCGGAGCGCGCAGGCCGCCGAGCAGGAAGCTCATCAGGCGGGGCAGCAGCAGCTCGGGGTTGTCGGGTTGCTCGGACTCGTCCAGCGTCCAGCCGGTCACCGAGCGCAGCAGGTCGGTGCCGATGATGGCGTAGGAGGTGGCGCCGAGCATGAACTGGAAACGCCACACGATTTCGGCGCGCGGCACGTCGGGCAGGGCGGCGAACAAGGCATTGCGATAGCGCTCGAGCACGTCGGCGTATTCCTCGGCGAACAGGGCGCGGATGAAGCCGGCGGGGTCGGTCATGGTGCGTTCGAGCAGCGGCAGGAAAGTACTGCCGGCCTGCTCCGGATCGGCCGCCAGCCGCAGCAGCGTGCCGAAGAAGGCGTCGACGATCTGCGACGGCTTGAGCGGCTTGCCCTGGGCCTGGGCCTCGAGCTCGTCGAGCAGTCGCAGCCGTTCGCGGTTCAGGACTTCCAGGCGGCGCTTGAGCACGGCCTGCACCAGCGATTCCTTGGAGCCGAAGTGATAGTTGACCGAGGCCAGGTTGACGCCCGCCGCGCCGGTGATCTGGCGCATGGACGTGCCGTCGTGCCCCTGCTGGGCAAACAGGGCTTCGGCGGTGTCCAGGATCGATTCGCGCGTGCTGGAGGATCTGAGTTCTTGCATTAAGTTGAATTCAAACGTTTGTTTGAAAGCAGTATGCGTAAAAGATCGCAAGCTTGCGACCCCTGCAATCCCGAATAGGGTTTACCCCTAAAAACGGAGTGCGTGCGGCGCTCGTTCCTTTGCATGAGAACCCCTGCCGTTGGCTGAGGCGGAGCGCGGCGTGTCGTCCAAACGGCGTTGCGCCGTTTGGCCTCGGACTTGCGCCCTAGGATGAAAGCCGTCTGGAAGGTCGGGGCGAAACGCCGCAGTATCACAGCGAGGACTTGAGAGCGTGGCACCGTGGATGCGCCTGGCGAGCCCGATCGCCGTTCCGGTGCCGCAGGCCATATCGACCTGACACAGGAGCAGGAGACATGAAGACCTACAGAGTGGGGCTGTTGATCGATGGCACCGACCAGCCCGGCTGGATCCACGACATGGCTGAGTGGCTCGCGCGCAGCCAGGATTTCGATCTTTCCGCACTGCTGGTCATGGAGAAAGACGCCGCCGGCCTGGCGCCGCGGTTTGGCGCCAAGGCGCTGTTCGGCACGCTGTCGCGGCTGGAGTCGCGCCTGCTGCCGGCGCGGCAGCGCCAGATGCTGGCCTGCCGCGACTTGCGCGACGGCCTGCCCGCATCGACCACGGTGCTGACCCTGCCGGCGGGCCCGCGTGACAGCGGACGCGATGACGGCGTGGCGGCGTTGGGGCTGGACCTGGTGATCATGCTGGGCGCGCTGCCGCCGCCGCGCTCGCGGATGGCGAGCTGGGCGCGGCACGGCATCTGGCGGCTCAGTTATTCCGACATCGCCGTTTCCACCAGCCGCTATGCGGGGTTCTGGGAGGTCTATCAGCGCGAGGACCATACCACCGTGAAGCTGTGGCGGGTGGGCGCCAGCGCGGACGAGGATGCGCTGCTGGACCAGCGCAGTTTCAATACCGAGGTGTTCTGGCTGAAGAACCAGACCCGCGCGTTCAGCCTCGGCAATTTCATGGTCTATGACGCGCTGCTGGCGCTGGCGCGGGCGCGGCCTGGCGCCACGCCTCCCGGCATGCAGATCATGAGCGGCCAGCGCCGCGACGATCCGGCCGAGTGGGATAGCGCCGCCTATATCGCCCGTCAGGCCTGGTTAATGACCGATTTGATTGTGCGCCGCGTCATGAGGCGCAATGTGCGCTGGCGAATCGGTATGTTCCCATCGACCCGGCAACAGGCGGTGGTATCCGAGGCCATGGTATTGCAGCCTCCCAAGGGGCGTTTTTTCGCGGATCCATTTGTTTATATGCGGGGCGATCATCCATATATTTTTTTTGAGGATTACGATTTTCACTCGCGCAAGGGAACGATCTCGGTCGCCACCTATGAAAACGGGGCTTTCCAGTTGCTCGGGACCGCCCTGAATCTGCCTTACCATTTATCCTTTCCATATATTTTTGAATATGAAGGAACGACGTACATGGTGCCGGAAACGTGCGGAAATCGGAGTATTGAATTATGGAAATGCACGGAATTTCCGCTGAAATGGGAGTTGGATCTGACGCTCATGACCGATGTTTCCGCGGTCGATACTATTATTTTCAAACGCGGTGAATACTGGTGGCTATTAACCAATATCGATCGCACCGACGGCCAGAATCACTGCGATGAATTGTTCGCCTTCTTCGCCGACTCGCCGCGCTCGAGCCACTGGACGCCGCACGCCTGCAACCCGATCGTGCGCAACCCGATGCGGGCCCGCAACGCCGGAATCGTTGTCTCGCCTGGCGGAGAGGTGATCCGCTGCGCGCAGTACCAGGGCTTCTGCCACTACGGCAAGGGCGTTTCGCTGAACCGGATCGAAGAACTGTCGCCGTCGACCTACGTCGAGACCGACGGCGAGATCCACTACGCCAGCTTCCTGAAAAAACGCCATGCTTCAATGCACCATTGGCATCATCAGGGTGGCCATACGGTATTTGACTTCGCGTATATGGAGTAAATGACGCAAGCTACCGGAAAATAAAAGTGTTACCTATATTTCTTTTGCGGCGGATAGCCACGGGCATAATGTGTCGGTGGAAACATATCGACAAGTCTGCCGCCCGATCCGGCCGCGTCGCGACTGCCTTTCCGTCGGCGCCGGTCGCGCCCCGTTCCCCCCGCGCATGCCTTGAACATGGCCTTGCCCAAGCCGGCCTGCCGGCCTGGAAGCCGCTTGGCGCGCGGCTTTGTGCGCGGATGGGCTTGGTGGAAACCCTAGCGGATGAAAGGATGAGAGGGGTGTCTCATCCTGTTTTATGAGTACGTTTACGGCTAACGAATGATTTCTGTTTTTGTCGGATTATATCGCTTGCCAGCGTCTTGATTTTGCCAATTTCGAACCATAAGATGGGTTCATGCCATCCGTTATGTTGGCTACGAAAGTCTCCCAGCCCAAATGGCCCGGTGCAGCGTCATTAGATATTCCGGGAAATCGCGGACCACCCCCGCGGGGTTGGAAAAAAAATAGTCTTCAGCACAGCGAAGATCCCTTCTAGGCCTGTTGAACAACCGGGAGGCCACCATGGCCAAGATGGTCCTGATTGAAGCCCATCCGCTTCTGCGGCTGGGGTTATGGCAGATTCTGAGCAAGTTGGACGATGTGTGGGAAATCGAAGGAATGGGGTTGGCCGATGTCTCGAAGGCCAACGGGGCGCATGCCGGCGCAGATCTTCTGATCTACGGCCTGCCCGTGGACAGCGAGGAAGCCTGGAGCACGCTGCATGAGATCCAGCGCGAACTCAGCCCCAAGCGCATCCTGCTGCTGACCGATGTCATGCCGCTGCCGATGCCGGTGCAGGGCTTGCCCGGCGCCAGCGTGTACGGTTGCCTGATGAAGACGGCGTCGGTGGAGATCCTGGAAGCGGCCATCCGCCTGGTCATGGCGGGCGGGCAGTGCTTTCCGAGCGAGCAGGCGTTGCAGGCGCCGGCTCAGGCCAGTTGCGTGCTGCCGGCGCGCGAGACCGATGACGCTGGCAAGGGCACCATGCCGATCAGCGCGGGCGCGCAGTTGCTGCAGATCACGCCGCGCCAGTACGAGGTATTGGTGCTGCTGGCCAGGGGCTATCCCATCAAGACGGTCAGCCGCATGCTCAACATCTCGGTGGCCACCGCGAAAACGCATGCCTGCACGCTGTACCAACGCCTGCACGTCAAGAACAAGGGCGAGGCCGTGTACGCGGCGCTGCAACGCGGCGCCACGCTGGAATGGCATGAGCCCAACGCTCGCGACGTGGACGCCGGACAGATGTATGGGCGCAAGCTGGGCTGAAGCGCCGGGGCTCGGCGCCCCGGCTCGCGCCGTCCGCCAGACCGCGCGCGGCCCCCGCCCATCGGCCCGGCCGGGCGCTCCCCGCCATCCCGCCTAGGGCATACACTGCAGCATCGGCGGTCGCCGTGCCGCAGCATTCCTCCTCCAATCATCCTCCTGTACGAGATTCAGCGAACGTAGCCGCTGATAGCATGGGTTGTGTCCGCAAGCATGGGTTGAGACGGCGAATCGCTATGCCGCCAGAGCCCGCCCCGCGCGGCGGACGAGATTCCCGTGAGCCGGGTGACGCGCCGGAACCGTCGTCGCTGCCGTGCGCCGCCTTGCCATGGGAACCGTGTCTGGACCCTGTGTCACAAGGTTCCCCCCGGGATGACAACCGTTCTGATCGAAGACTACGCGCTGCTTCGCGTCGCTATCCAGCATGTGTTGGAGCGCGTGCGCAATGCCGAGGACATCCTGGCGATCTCGCCAGCCCATCTCTTGAACATGCCGGGCTCGATCAATCGGCCAGTGGAATTGCTGGTGGTCGGCTGCAGCGGGGTAACCGAGCCCGACATCGGCCTGCTGTCGCAGGCGATGGCGCTGTTCATGCCGCGCCTGGTACTGGCGCTGTACGCGGTGCTGGACCAGAACGTCATGGCCGCCTGCGCGCGGGCCGGCGTGGCGGGTTATCTGCCCAAGGCCTCCAGCCCGGATGCGTTGGCCGCCGCGGTCAGCCTGGTGCTGGCGGGCGGGGAATGCTATCCGCAGCCAGCGGCGCGGCCATTGGGCGCCTCGCAGACGGCGGCGCCGGAATTGCGCGAGCTGACGCAGCGGCAGGAGGAGATCCTGCAATTGCTGGTGCAGGGCAAGACCATGCGCGAGATCGGCCAGCACGTGGGCATTTCGGTGGCCACGGTCAAGAGCCATGCGCGCACCCTGTACTGGAAGCTGAACGCGCGCAACCAGGCCGAGGCCGCCTACATCGCGGTGCAGATGGGCCTGGTGCGCGGCAGTGGCAAGCCCGGCGAACCCACCTGAAGAAGTCCCAGGAAAAAGGCGGCGCGCCCTCAAGCGCGCCGCCCTGGATGGCGCCAGGCCGTGATGGCGGCGTCAGCGGCCCGTGTCGCGGCGCGCGGCGCTGGCGGCGCTGGCGGCGCTGGCGGCGCTGGCAGGGCTGGGCGCGGCCGGCACGGTGACGGGATCGACCACCGCCGCGAACTCCCGTTCGGCGGCCGCCAGTACCGCGTCGATGTGCAGGTAGCGCAGCGCGTGGCGGCGCGCGGCGGTGCCAAGGGTTTCGCGGACCTGCGCGTTGTTGGCCAGCTTGCGCACGGCCTCGGCCATGGCCGCGGCATCCTCGGGCGGGGTGACCAGGCCGCAGTGCGCCACCACGCCGGCCAGCTCGGTGCCGCGCGCGGCGCCGCACACCACGGGACGGCCGCTGGCCAGCATGCCGGTCAGTTTGGACGGCATGACCAGATCGGCGGCGCCGGCGCGTTGCGGCAGCAGGTGGATGTCGGCCGTGTTCAGCAGCGCGCCCAGGCGTTCGCAGGGCTGCAGGTCGAGAAAGCGCACCCGCGCCAGGCCCTCGCACTGCGCCTGCAGCGGCGCGCGTTCGGGACCCTGGCCGCAGAACACGAACCACAGGCGCGGTTCGTGCTCCAGCAACCGCGCCACCTGCGCCAGCGTGAGCAGGCCCTGCTTGCCGCCCATGTTGCCGGAGTACAGCGCCACCACCGCGTCGGCGGGAATGCCGAGCTCGGCGCGCAGATTGCCCGCGCGGTCGGGCGCGATGGCGTTGACGTCGATCCAGTTGGGCAGCAGCACCGCGCGCTGCGGGTCGATGCCCTTGTACAGCGCCAGGTCCTGCATGCGCCGGGAAATCGTCGAGACGCGGTCGAAGCGCCGCATCAGCCAACGCTCGGCGCGCTGCACCAGGCCGCGCAGTCGCGCGCCCTTGAGCAGGCCCAGGTCGAAGGCGGCGTCCACTTCATAGTCCTGGATGTGCAGCCAGGCGCGCGCGCCGCTCAGCCGCGCCGCCAGCCATGCGGCTGGGGCGCAGAAGAGGGCGGGCTCGACCACGAGGATCAGGTCCGGCCGGCCTGCCGCCGCCCGCAGCAGCGACGGCAGGCTGGACAGCGCGAAGCTGGCCAGGTGCACCAGGCGCTTGGCGCCGCCGGGCTTGCGCGGCACCCACAAGGGCGCGCGCCGAACGTCGACGCCGGCGCGCGTCTCGCGGCGGTAGCGGCCGGCGTGATAGCCGTCGTGGACCTGCCATTGGGGATAGTAGGGCGGCGCGGTGACCACGCTGACCTGGTGGCCGCGGGCGGCCAGCCATTCGGCCATTTCCGCGTTGTACTTGCCGATGCCGGTCAGTTCCGGCGCGTAGTTGATGCTGTACAGAAGGATCTTCATGTTGGCGGCTCCACGCGGGGTTTGACGGGACGGCAGGGATTGCCCAGGCACACCATGGCGGGCGGCAGGTTGCGGAACACCGAACTGCGCGCGCCGACCACGGCCTCGCGGCCGATGGTGACCCCTGGGCCGACGAACACGTCGGTGGCGACCCAGGCGCCTTCCTCGATGCGCACAGCGCGTTCGCGCAGCGGGAAGTCGGGCTTGCCGGCGTCGTGGTCGGCCGCGCACAGGTAGCTGCGCTGGGAGATCACGGCATGGGCGCCGACGTGGATCGGCCCCAGGCTGTAGAGCACCGCGTCGTCGCCGATCCAGGCGTAGTCGCCGATTTCCACCTTCCAGGGATAGGTCACGGTGGCGCTCGGCCGGATCAGGACTTTGCGCCCGACGCGGGCGCCGAAGCAGCGCAGCAGCCAGCGCCGGAAGCCGTAGGCCACCTGCGGCGACCAGCGGAACAGCGACCCCTGCACCAGCCACCACAACTGCACCGTCAACGCCGAGCGGCCGCGCTGTCCAGGCGCCACGGCGAACTGGTCGAGCCGCTGCAGCGCGCTCATTTGGCGGCTCCGGCCACCGCGTCACGCTGTCCGCGCTCGGGCTCGGCCAGTCGCGCCTGCCGGATCTCCTCGGTCTTGATGCGGATCTGCCAGTAGTACATGGCGCGCGCGATGGCGTAGTCGAAGCCGGCGCGTCCGTCGAGGAACCCCAGCCGCAGCACGTACGAATGCAGGAACGAGATCGGCGCCTTGAACGGCATCGCCTGGAATACGCGCTTGAGCAGCGCCCGCGCGCCAACGTTGGCCTCGCGCGGGTCGTTCATCAGGCCCTTGATGCGCAGGTTGGCTTCCCAGTCGGAGTAGCGGTTGTGCTTGTCGAAGTAGTGGTACAGCGAGTCGTGGTCGTTGTGCACCATGCGCGCCCGCAGCGCGAAGGTTGCGCCCTGCACCTGGGGCTGGTAGTGGCCCTCGACCTCCCACATGTGGGCCACGTCCAGGTCGTCGTAGTCGAGAAAGCGCGAGCGCTCGCGCGCCAGCAGCGCCAGCTTGTAGACGCGATGGCCATGGCGCAGCTTGCGGCCGCAGAACACGTAGTCGAACGGCACGAAGGCGCCGCCGGCGCCGGCGGCAAAGCGCGGCAGCGCGGCGCGGATCTCGGCGGCCAGCTCGGGCGTCATTTCCTCGTCGGCGTCGACGTACAGCACCACGGGGTGGGTGAAGGGCAACTGCTCCAGGCACCACTGCTTCTTTTTCGGGTACTTGCCATTCCACTGGAAGTTGCTGACCTTGGCGCCGAGCGCGGCGGCCATGGCGCAGGTGGCGTCGGTGCTGTTGGAATCGACCACGAAGACTTCGTCGAAGTCGGCCAGCGCCTTCAGGCATTTGGCGATGTTGCGTTCCTCGTTCTTGGTCATGACGACCACGGACACCGGTATCTTGGACATGATGCTTTCCTTTCAGGAGGCGGCGCGCCGCATCAGCGGCTGGAACAGCTCGATGACGTCGCGGCAGTGCCGCTCCAGTGAAAAGGCGTCGGCGCGCCCGGGGCCGTCGGCCGCCAGTCTCGCGCGCATGTCGCCGTCGTAGGCCAGGCGGCGCACCGCCGCGGCCAGGGCCGCCGCGTCGCCCACCGGCACCAGCAGCCCGTAGCGGCCGGCGTCGAGGATCTCGGCCGGCCCGTGCGGACAATCGGTGGAAATGACAGGAACCCCCAGGCACAGCGCCTCGACCAGCACGTTGCCGAAGCTCTCGCGCACCGAGGTCAGGGCGAAGGCGCCGGCGCCGGCGATGACCGGGAACGGGTTGTCGATGTGGCCGGCCAGCGTCACCGGGCTGCGCGAGGCGCGCGCGTCGATACGCCTTTGCAGGGCGGCGTGTTCCGAGCCTTCGCCCAAAATGGTGAAGCGGATGCCCGGGTCGTCCAGCAGCGCGGCGGCGTCGATCAGGGTGGCATAGTCCTTGACGGCCTCCAGGCGGCCGACCGCGACCACGTGGTACGGCGCGGCGGCAGGCTCGGCGTCCGTGGACGTCGCGCTCTGCTCGCGCACCTCGTCCAGCGGCACGCCGTTGTAGATGGTGCGCACCTTGCCGCGCAGCGGCGGAAACATGCTGACCAGGTCTTCCTTGACGCCGCGCGACACGCCGACGACGGCGTCGTGGCGGCGGTAGGTCTGGCTCACCAGCCAGCACTTGAGCCGCCGCATGCGCGACGCGCCGTAATGGATGGCGGGGCTGCTGTGCTCGAAGGCGACGGTGGCGAATTTGCCGCGCAGCAGCTTCCTGGCCAGCACCACCAGCATATTGCACAGCAGGCCGTGCGAGCAGACGATGGCGGGCCGGTCACGGCGGATCTGCTTCAGCAGCCGCCAGAACGCCACCGGCAGCATCAGCCGCAGCGAGGTGGGCGATTCGATGACCGGCAGCGCCCGTGTCACGCGTGGATTGGCGACCGGGTACTCGCGGTTGCGCGAGCGCAGCAGGAACAGCGCGGCGTCCAGGCCCTTTTCGGGCAGGGCATCGGCGATGAAGGCAACGCATCTTCCGACGCCGCCGTGCAGGTCGGGCGCGACGAACAGGACATCAGGCATGGGGCAGTACTCGCGGTGACGCCCGGCGCATGGTGTCCGGACGGGGGCTGGGAGCCGCGGGTGCGGGCGTGGGCACGGGCATGGCCCGCGCATTGCGTATCAGCGACAGGCAGTAGCACAGCAGGAAGCCGGTGAAGGCGGTCTTGGGGGCGTACGCCAGGCCGCCCGAGAGCGAGTCGATGAAGATGTAGATCGGCGCCGTGGCGAGCAGATAGCGTCGATGCAGTTCGAGTCCGGGGTGGGCGTAGCGCCGGAACAGCGACAGCAGCAGGATCAGCAGCGGCGGCAGCATGATCATCGCCGTGCCGACGATGCCGAACTTCATCAGGTAGAAGGCCCAGGAATTGTGCGCGAACGTGCTCAGTTCGAAGCCGTTCTCGCCCATCACCCAACTGCGAAAGCCGGCGCCCTTGCCGAACACCGGGCTCTCGGCGAACGAGTCCATCTGGCCCTGCATCTCCTGGATGCGGGCGCCGTAGCTGGAGTCCTCGTCCAGGCGTTCGACGCTGAAGACGCGGTTGGTCAGCACCTCCAGGTAGCCGATGCTGGCGAACACCAGGATGCCGGCCACCGCCGCCGGCGCGAAGATCATCACCACCCGGCGGCGCACGTCGGAACCGGCCGCCAGCATCACCGCCAGCAGCACCGACACCATCAGTTGCAGGTACTGGCTGCGGTTCAGCGAGAACACCAGCGCCAGCAGCATGTACACCGTCAATGCGTAGGCCTTGGGGCCGGACACGTTGAGCGTCTTGCGAAAGTACAGCAGCGACACCACGCCGAACGGAATCGCCCAGACGCCGAGCCGCACGTTGCGCAGCGGGTTGGCGACGCTGAAGCCCTGCAACTGCTCCAGCAGCATCAGCGTGGCCACGGCCAGGCACGCCGCCACGATGTACTTTTGCAGCAGGGCGTAGGCCGCCGGGCTGTCGATGTCCTTGTAGCAAAGGAACGGCACGCTCAGGAAGTAGAAGACGATGCGCAGGTCGCGGGCGACGTCGCCGGTCTCGATGCCCGGATGATGCAGCGACACCAGCAGCAGGTAGATCACCGTCAGCACCTGCAGGCCCAGCAGCATGCCGAGCGCGCCGCGCGGCAGGGCATAGGCGGCCGGGTCCGCCAGCCGCAGCGCCTTGACCACCAGGATGGCGACGAACAGCACGTCGAACGGCGACAGCTTGAAGCTGCCCACCCCGAGGATGAAGTGGTCGTCGTTCAGCGCCAGCGCGGTGAAGGCGAACAGGCCCAGCAGGTGCAACGTGGAAAGACGGCGGTGCGGATGCATGGCGGCTCCATGGCTGGGTGGGGTCAGTGCGCGGCCCAGTCGTCGCGTCCGAACAGCTTGATGGCGAGCTTTTCGACGAGGTAGGACAGATCGCCCTGGCGCGCGTGCGCCGCCACCTGCGACGCCCGGCACGACAGGCCGAACAGCTTGCCCATGCCCGGTTCGGTGCGGCGGATACGCTCGACGATCTGCTGGCGTTCCTCCAGCAGCACGTCCTGCATCAGCGCGGTCTTGGTCTCGTCATGGGCGGTGTACACGCCCATCGCGTCCGGCACGATCTGGTTGCGGCCTTCGCGCAGCAGCCGGCTCCACAGTTCCAGGTCCATGCAGTAGCGCATGCTTTCCTGCAACAGGCCGTGCTTGAGCAGCAGGTCGCGGCGGAAGATGGCCGACTGGTTCGGGATCGAGGCCTTGACCACGGTCAGCGTGCCGCGGTTGACGGGGGTGTAGTGGATCTTGCGGAAGATGTGGTTGTCGGCGTCGGCCACGAACAGGTTGCCGCTGACGATCGGCGCCCGGCCCCGCGCCGCCGCCGCGCCCAGCTTGCGCAGGGCGCCCGGGTAGTACAGGTCGTCGGAGTTCTGCCAGCCGACATAGTCGCCGGTGGCGCGCTCGAAGCCCTTGTTGATGGCGTGCGACTGGCCGCGGTCGGGCGCGCTTTCCCAGTGGGTCAGGTAGCGCTCGTACTTGCGGATGATGTCGACGCTGCCGTCGGTCGAGCCGCCATCGATGATGATGTACTCCAGCCGCGGATAGCCCTGGTTGAGCACCGACACGATGGTGCGTTCCAGGAAGCGGGCCTGGTTGAACGAGGGGGTCACGATGGTCAGCTTGGGCAACAGGCCGCCGGCGATCGGCGCGGGCGGGCGCAGCTCGCTCACGAAATCGATCAGTTCACGCGAGTACTCGTTGTGACGCTTGCGCATATAAGACCTCAGCATGTTCACTACCGGGTGGCCGCAGGCATTGCGCCCGGGTAGTCGGGCCGGGATTGACGGATGGCGAGCGCCACGCCGGCCAGCGTGATCGCCGCGTAGGCCATGCGGCCCCAGGCGGCGGCGTGTTCGCCCGCCGCGTGCACCAGGACGGCCATGACGCACAGCATGGCCAGGCCGCCCAGGCCGTTCAGAATGGCGACTGCGCGCGAGTTGCCCAGCCCGAGCAGGGAAAAATGCGCGGCCGCGTTCAGCGACAGCAGCCCGGAGGCGGCGATCAGCAGGCGGAAGGTGCCCAGGTGGCCCTCGGCCACCGCCTGGCCCAGCAGCAGGTCCAGCAGCGGCGAGCTGACCGCCAGCACCGCCACGGTGGCGCCGGCCGACAGCAGCAGGTTCCACCGCATCAGGCGGCGGATTTCCTCTTCGGCGGCGCCGGGATGGGGCGGCGCCGCGGCCAGCCGGCTGACGCGCGGCATGGCCTTCTGGAAGATCGCCACCGAAGCGGTGTGGATCATCTGGCCGACCTGCACGCCGACCGTGTAGATGGCCAGCGCGGCCGGGCCCATCAGGCTGCCCACCAGCACCCGGTCGACCGAGCCGAACGCCAGGGCGCTGAGGCTGTTGAGCCAGGACCAGCGCGAGAACTTGAACGCCGCCAGCATCGCGCCGCGGTCGCGCACCGGGCGCACCAGCGCATGGCCGTAGCGGCGCGCGAACACGCGCATCTTGACCGAGCCGGCCAGCAGCAGGCCGACCGCCTGGGCCAGGCCGGTCCAGGTGGGCGAAGCGGTCAGCCAGGCGGTGGCGCAGGCCAGCGCCATGGTGCCGCTGCGGCTGAAGACTTCGCACAGGGCGGTGGCGCGGAAATCCTCGCGGCCCTTGAGGCAGCCGGACATCAACTGGTCGTATTGCTGCGTCAGGTAGACCGCCAGCGCCGGCATGGCCAGCAGCGTCACCGCGACCCCGCCGAAGGTGGCGGCGGGCCAGCCCAGCCAGACCACGCCCCACAGCAACGCCGCGGCCGCCGTCACCACGCCGAGCGCGCAGCCGATCAGCGACATGGCGACGCCCGCCGCGCGGTAGGCGCCGCCCGGCTCGTGCAGGCGTTCGGACACCAGCTTGGTGGCGGTCACGGCGGCGCCCAGGTTGGCGGCGTTGCCGAAGCCGGCCAGCGCGATGATCATCGAGTACTGGCCAAATCCCACCGTGCCCAACTGGCGGAACAGGATGGGCAGCGCCACCAGCGCCGCGACCGGGCCGATGCCGTATTCCACCAGCCCCCAGAACGAGGCATTGCCGGCGACGTGCTGCCTGATGAGTCGGATCATCGGTGGGCCTGTGCTCGGTTGGCGTGGCGCTCAGGCCACGGGCAGCGGCGGACGCGCCTGCTCGCGCAGGAAATGGCCATAGGCCAGCGTCACGCCATGGGTAAGCGATATCTCCGGTTTCCAGCCCAGGGCGCGCACCCTGGACGAGTCCATCAGCTTGCGCGGGGTGCCGTCGGGCTTGCTGGCGTCGTAGACGATGTTGCCCTGGTAGCCGACCACCTGCGCCACCACCCGCGCCAGCTCGGCGATGGACAGGTCCTGGCCGGCGCCGATGTTGTACATACCTTCGGCCGACGGCGTTTCCATCAGCATCACGCAGGCCCGCGCCAGGTCGTCCACGTACAGGAATTCGCGCAGCGGCCTGCCGCTGCCCCACAGCGTCACGCTGTCGTCGCCGGCCTCGCGGCCCTCGTGGAACTTGCGGATCAGCGCCGGCAGCACGTGGCTGCTGTGCAGGTCGTAGTTGTCGTGCGGGCCATACAGGTTGGTCGGCATGGCGCAGACGAAGTGCGCGCCATGCTCGCGCTGGTAGGCCTCGCACAGCTTCAGCCCGGCGATCTTGGCGATGGCGTAGGGCTCGTTGGTGGCTTCCAGCGGACCGGTCAGCAGCGCGTCCTCGCGCAGCGGCTGCGGCGCGTCGCGCGGATAGATGCAGGACGAACCCAGGAACAGCAGCTTGCGCACGCCGGCCGCGTAGGCGGCGCGGATCACGTTGCACTGGATCATCAGGTTGCGGTAGAGGAAGTCCACCGGATGGTTCTGGTTGGCCAGGATGCCGCCGACCTTGGCGGCCGCCAGGTACACCACGTCGACCGGCGTGGTCGAAAAGAAGCGGTGCACCTGGTTCTGGTTCTCCAGGTCCAGTTCGCTGTGGCTGCGCGTGATGACCTGGCGGTAGCCGCGGCCCTGGAGCTCGCGCACCAGCGCCGCGCCCACCATGCCGCGATGGCCGGCCACGAACACGCGTTGATCCTGATGGCTCATGGCGGGCTACTCCTTGTAGGCGTAGATTTCGTAGCCGTTCTGCTCCACCAGGGCATCGCGGCGCGCGTCCTTCAGGTCGCTCTCGACCATCTCCTTGACCAGTTGGGCGAAGGTGGTACGGGGCGACCAGCCCAGCTTCTCGCGCGCCTTGGTCGGATCGCCCAGCAGGGTCTCGACCTCGGTCGGGCGGAAGTAGCGCGGGTCGACCCGCACGATGACCTGGCCGGCCTTGATGTCGTGCACCGGGCTGAACAGCACCGTGGCGGTTTCGTTCAGGCCCTCGCCTTCCCACGCCAGCAGGATGCCCAGCTCGCGCGCGGCGGTATTGATGAACTCGCGCACGCTGTACTGCATGCCGGTGGCGATGACGTAGTCCTCCGGCGTGTCCTGCTGCAGCATGAGCCACTGCATTTCGACGTAGTCGCGCGCGTGGCCCCAGTCGCGCAGCGCCGACAGGTTGCCCAGGTACAGGCATTCCTGCAGGCCCAGCACGATGCGGGCCAGGCCGCGCGTGATCTTGCGCGTCACGAAGGTCTCGCCGCGCTTGGGCGATTCGTGGTTGAACAGGATCCCGTTGCAGGCATACATGCCGTAGGCCTCGCGGTAGTTCACGCTGATCCAGTAGGCGTACAGCTTGGCGGCGGCGTAGGGACTGCGCGGATAGAACGGCGTGGTTTCCTTCTGCGGGGTCTCCTGCACCAGGCCGTACAGCTCCGAGGTCGAGGCCTGGTAGAAGCGGGCCTTGTCCTCCAGTTTGAGGATGCGGATGGCCTCCAGCAGGCGCAGGGTGCCCAGGCCGTCGGCGTTGGCGGTGTACTCCGGTTCTTCGAACGACACGCCGACGTGGCTCTGCGCCGCCAGGTTGTAGATCTCGTCGGGCTGCACCGATTGCACGATGCGGATCAGGCTGCAGGAGTCGGTCATGTCGCCGTGGTGCAGCACGAAGTTGCGCGGCTGGTCATGCGGATCCTGGTACAGGTGATCGATGCGCGCGGTATTGAAGAGCGACGCGCGCCGCTTGATGCCGTGGACTTCATAGCCCTTGGCCAGCAGGAACTCGGCCAGGTATGCGCCGTCCTGTCCGGTGACGCCGGTAATCAGTGCCCGTTTTGGCATGGTTTTATCCTTAAGACTTAGTCACTGCACGAAAGGAGCCGAAGGCTGCGGAACCGATGTTCAACGAGATTACTGTCGCACCCGCCGCGGAGATATCGGCCAGAAGGTCTAAGAGATCAGCCTGTCGATAGGCAAAAAAGGACTGGATGATTTCGTCCAGCGCGCCCAGCGCCGTCACGATCGCCAGCGCCGTCAGCGCGGGGCGCCGACGCACCGAGGCGTAGATCAGCGCCGTCAGAAAGGCGTAGGCCGCAAGGTGCAGGCGCTTGTCGCCGAAGGTGGCCGACATTTCCGCCGCCAGGCCTGGCAGGTTGCCCACCGTGACCAGCGCCAGGAAGAACAGCGCCGCCGCGGGCAGGCAGATCCGCGCCACCCCCGGGCGCAAGAAGGACGAGGCCGCGCGCCGCGGATCAGACACGGCCGTACATGTCCTGGAAACGGACGATGTCGTCCTCGCCCAGATACGCCCCGGACTGCACCTCGATGATTTCCAGCGGGATCTTGCCGGGGTTCTCCAGGCTGTGGACCTCGCCCAGCGGGATGTAGGTCGATTGGTTTTCGGTCAGCAGGTATTGCTTGTCGCCGTTGTAGATGCGCGCCGTGCCTGACACCACCACCCAGTGTTCGGCGCGGTGATGGTGCATCTGCGACGAAAGTCGCGCGCCCGGCTTCACGGTGATGCGCTTGACCTGGTAGCGCGGCCCCTGGCCCACCGAGTCATACGAGCCCCAGGGCCGCTGCACCTCGCGGTGGTGGTTCATTTCACTGCGGTGCTGGCCCTTGAAAGCCTCCACCAGCCGCTTGACGTCCTGCGAGCGGTTCTTGTGCGCCACCAGCACCGCGTCGGCGGTCTCGATCACCACGATGTCGTCCAGTCCCACCGAGGCCACCAGCCGGCTGGTCGAATGGATGAGGCAGTTGCGCGAGTCCTCGACCATCACGTCGCCGCTGGTGGAGTTGCCCTCGGCCGTCTTGCGGGCGATGCCCCAGACCGCGTCCCAGGCGCCGACGTCGCTCCAGGGCGCTGCCAGCGGGATGACCACGGCGCTGTCGGTGCGTTCCATGATGGCGTAGTCCATCGAGTCGCTGGGGCAGGCCTCGAAGGCGGGGCCGTCCAACTGGAACAGGCTGTCTTCGCCATGGCCGGCGGCCACGGCCGCGCGCACCTGCTGCAGGATGCGCGGCGCCAGGCGTTCCATCTCGGCCAGGAACACCGAGGCCTGGAAGGCGAACATGCCGCTGTTCCAGTAGTAGCTGCCGGTCTCGATGAAGCGCTGCGCCACTTCGGGCGAGGGCTTCTCGACGAAGCGGCGCACGCGTCGCGCCGGCGCCAGGTCGTCCGGCTCTGCCGCCTGGATGTAGCCGTAGCCGCTCAGCGGCGCCGTGGGCGTGATGCCGAACGTCACCAGCGCGCCCTGGCGCGCGGCCTGGTAGGCCTCGGCGAAGGCGGCGGCCAGCACCGGTCCGTCCTCCAGCACGTGGTCGGACGGCATGATCAGCATGACCGGATCCTCGCCATCGCGCATCGCCCGCAGCGTGGCGGCGGCGATGGCGGGCGCGGTGTTGCGGGCGTGCGGTTCGAGCACGATCTCGGCGTCCTGTATGCCCAGTTCCTGCGCCTGTTCGGCCGCGATGTAGCGGTGGGCGGCGTTGCAGACCAGCATCGGTTTGGGCTGGGCGCAGGCCGAGCCGAGCCGCAGCAGGGTGTTCTGCAGCAGGCTGCGGTCATCGGTCAAACGGATGAACTGCTTCGGCAGCAGCTCGCGCGACAGGGGCCACAGGCGCGAACCCGAACCGCCGCAAAGGATGACGGCCCGGTAGGGGGGATGGGGGTGGGTCATGGCGCTGACTCCTTGAAGTAGGCCTGGGTGTTCGGATGCGCGCCGGGATCGGCGGCGATGGCCGCCGGGGATTGCCAGCGGTAGCGGCGGTGCTGGCCCAGCGGCAGGTTGCCGGCATCCAGCGTCAGATCGGCCTCGTAGGCGAGGACGACGTAATGGGTGGAACGGCCGGGCTCGCCGGCGAAATTGGTGTCGTAGAAGTGTTCGTACACGCCGCGCGGCCGCCAGGCGGGGGGCGGCAGCGTCACGCCCAGTTCCTCGCGGGCGATGCGCTGCAGCGCCCGCGCCAGCGTCTCGTTCTTGCGGATGCGGCCGCCCGGCACGAACCAGGCGCCCTGGGCCGGCGGGTTGCTGCGCAGCCCGGTCAGGTAGCGGCCCTCGGCGTCGCGCAGCAGCAGGTCGATGGACACCAGCGGCAGCATCTCCACCGCGCGGCGGAAGTCGTCCTCGGCCAGCAGGCCGGGGGCCGGCGCGGCCGGGCCGGGCGAGAAACGCACGCGCGCCGGGACGATCAGGGGCCAGCCGAGCGGTTCAGTAGACATTTCGGCCCGTCCATCCGGAGACCGCCGTGCGGGCGATGATCATCAGGTCCATCCGGAACGTCCAGTGCTGGATGTAATAGATGTCGTGCTCGATGCGGTCGCTCATCTTGCGCAGCGTGTCGGTCTGGCCGCGCAGGCCGTTGACCTGGGCCCAGCCGGTGATGCCCGGCTTGACGCGGTGGCGCATCATGTAGCGCTGTACCAGGTCCTTGTAGAGTTCGTTGTGCTCCAGCGCGTGCGGACGCGGGCCGACCACGGACATGTCGCCGCGCAGCACGTTCAGGAACTGCGGCAGTTCATCCAGGCTGGTGCGGCGCAGGAAACCGCCGATGCGGGTGATGCGGGCGTCGTTGCGGGTGGCCTGGGTGACCACGCCGTGCTCCTGGTGCACGGTCATGGTGCGGAACTTGTAGACGTGGAACACCTTGCCGTCCACGCCCAGGCGCGGCTGGGTGAACAGCACCGGCCCGCGCGAGGTCAGTTTCACCAGGCACGCCACCGTCAGCATCACCGGCGACAACCCCACCAGTGCGCACAGCGCGAAGGCGCGGTCGAAGGCTTCCTTGGCCAGGCCGCGCACGCCGGCGGCCGGCAGGCTGTTGAGCTGGATGGCGGGCAGGCCGAGGAACTCGCCGATGCGGTGTCCCAGCAACT
Organism: Achromobacter sp. SIMBA_011; assembly: GCF_046535435.1. NCBI lineage: Bacteria > Pseudomonadati > Pseudomonadota > Betaproteobacteria > Burkholderiales > Alcaligenaceae > Achromobacter > Achromobacter sp. SIMBA_011. The sequence continues at coordinate 51,994 of NZ_JAWRWN010000002.1, forward strand.
GGATCGACATCACGTCGGGAATCCAGCGGATGTCCACCAGGTCGTTGCGCAGGTGGTAAAGCACCTCGCGCAATTCCTGGCCGGCCTCCATCGGCAGCACGATCCAGACTTCCCGCACATTGTGCTCGCGCACGAAGCCATGCAGCGCGTCCAGCTCGTGCAGGCGGCGCACCTGCGGCGGCAGGTTTTCGTGGGCTTCGGCATAGATGCCGGCGATCTCGTAGCCGGCCTCGCGGTAGCGTTCGACACGGCGCCACAGGTCGTGGCCGAGCGCGCCGAAGCCGACCAGCAGCACGCGCTTGCGGTCCAGGCCGCGGTCGCGCGCCGCGCCCAGGATGGTGTAGGCCGCCAGGCGCACGCCGGCCAGCGCCAGGGCGACGGAGCCGAACCAGGTCGCCGCCCACAAGCGCGATACCGCCGCGCTCTGATGCATGAGAAAACTGACCAGAATGCCCAGGGCGAACACCGTGGCCCAGGCCGCCAGGCTGCGCACCACCAGGTCGGTCAGGCGGCGGCCGCGCCAGGAGACATAGAGGCGGAAGGCCGGGAACAGCGCGATGACGCCCAGGCCGCACAGGTAGATCAGGAACAGGTGGATCTGCGGAGGATCCGCCATCGCCTCGTCCGAGAACTTCAGCTCGGTGACGGCGAGGCCGCAGATGATGACGATCGCGGCATCCAACAGCCGGTAGAGATAGCTGGATCGGTTCGACCTCGCCGACGTGTCCGTAAGGGACGGGTCCATCGCGTACTCCTTTGTTCGGGGAGTCGCCCTGCGGCCGCGCGGAAAAAAAAACGGTGCGCCGCCGCAAAGCATGTGGCTACCGTGGAAATCTTATTGAGTGCCCGGCGCACCCGAAACCTCCAAACGATGTAGGAGAAGGCTTAGGGCATCCGTCGAATGTGCGGGGCCTGGAAAAGGGAGTGGAATGTCGCAACCCGTTACGCATCGGGCTCCTTTCCAAGCAACGAAGTCATTCACAGTGGATTCGCCATGACGACATTTTTCGGAACGTTGAGCCGAGCCATCGCAGCCATTGCGCTCGTGTCCTCGCTGGGCGCCTGCGCCCTTTCTCCCGGCATGACCTTCAATGCCAAGCACCTGGTCGATCCGCTGGATCCGAACTCGGTGGCGCAGATCAAGGAGATCACGCCCTCGCTGGTGCTGGACGACAATCGCGCGCGGCAGGCGCTGCTGGACAACGACGGCATTTCGCGGCTGGTCGACAAGGCCGAGCCCTATCGCATCGGTCCCGGGGACATCCTCTCGATCGTGGTCTGGGATCACCCCGAGCTCGTCCTTCCGACGCAAACCTACGCCATCGGCACTGGGGTGACCGAACTAGCCTTCGGGGACACCGCATCGGGCATTCCGGGGTATACGGTCTCGTCCTCTGGATACATCCAATTTCCCTATACGGGATTGCTGAAAGTGGCGGGGTTGACTGAACTGCAGGCGCGCAATCTCATAGTCAACAGTTCCGGCAAATACATTCAGGACCCGCAAATCACGGTGCGCGTGCTGGGCTACCGCAGCAAGCGGGTCTACGTCGAAGGCGAGGTGAAGACGCCAGGCGCGGTGGCGATCAACGACATTCCCATGACCTTGCTGGAGGCGATCAACCGCGCGGGCGGCGTATTGCCCACGGGCGACCGCAGCAGCGTGTACGTCATCCGCGAAGGCAAGAAGACCCGCGTGAATCTGCCCGCGCTGATCGACCGTGGCCAGGACCTGAACCAGGTCATGCTGAAGTCGGGCGACATCGTCCGGGTGACTCCGAGGGATGAGAGCAAGGTGTTCGTGACGGGCGAAGTGACTACGCCGGCCACGATCGTGATGCGCGACGGCAGATTGACGTTGAACGAGGCGCTGGGCGTGGCGGGAGGGCCCAACCAGTTGACCGCGGATTCGTCGCAGGTGTTCGTGGTGCGCAGCACCGAGCAGGCAACGCCGCTGGTGTTCCACCTGAATGCCGCCTCGCCGCAGGCCTATGCGGTGGCGGAGAAGTTCGAGTTGCAACCCAAGGACGTCGTCTTCGTCGATACGGCGGCGCTGGTGCGGTGGAACCGCTTCATCAGCAATCTGTTCCCGAGTGCACAGACGGTACAGACCGTGCATTCCATCAAGTAACCCTGGAGAGCTGCATGCCGTTGCCCATCGAATCGTTCGAGCCCTCCGTCCCGGCTCGCCAGCAGGAAACCCCGCTGTCCTCGCACGTGGACGCCATCTTCTCCAACCGTTGGCTGATCATCGCCATCACCCTGATCGCACTGCTGGGGGCCGTTGCCTACGTCATGGTGACCCCCTCGGTCTATTCGGCCGACATCATCGTCCAGGTGGAGGAGGAGCTGCCGCAAGGCCAGAGTCGCAGCCTCCTGGGCGACGTCTCGGCCATCTTCGACACCAAGGCCGAAACCTCCGGCGAAATGGAAGTGCTGCGTTCGCGCATGGTGGTGGGGCCGGCCGTCGACAAGTTCATGCTCTACATCCACGCCAAGCCGCGCTACTTCCCCGTGGTGGGCGAATGGCTGGCGCAGCGCCACGAAAGCCTGCCGTATCCATCCGGGCTACCCCGCGGCGGCTACGCCTGGGGCGGCGAGTCGATCTCGATCTCGCAATTGGACGTGCCGAACGAATGGCTGGGCAAGCCTTTTCGCATCACCAACCTGGGCGAGGGCGCCTACACCCTGAACGACAAGCTCACCGGCGCCACCTTCAACGGCACGGTCGGCAAGCCCGAGCACTTCCTGCTGCCTGGCGGCGGCGCGCTGGACGTGCACGTCGACGCGCTCAACGGCCGTCCCGGGACGGAGTACACGGTGTCGCGCACCTCGCGCCTGGCGGCGATCGAGGACGTGCAGTCGCGCCTGGGCATCTTCGAGCGCGGCCGCACCTCGGGCGTGATCGGGGTGACGCTGGAAGGCAACGATCCGGTGCTGACCACGGCGGTGCTGAACCAGATCGGCCAGGAATACGTGCAGCAGAACGTCAACCGCAAGTCGGCGCAGGCCGAGAAGTCGCTGGCCTTCCTCGACCAGCAGTTGCCGCAGCTCAAGCGCGAACTGGACGCGGCCGAGACCAAGTACAACTCGCTGCGCAACAAGCGCGGCACCATCGACCTGAGCGAAGAGGCCAAGCTGATCCTGGCGCAGTCGGTGGACGCCCAGACCAAGGTGATGGAACTGCGCGCCAAGCGCCAGGAGCTGATCACCCGGTTCGCGCCGACCCATCCGAGCATCGTCGCCATCGACCGCCAGATCGCCTCGCTGACGGGCGACGTCAACCGCATCGGCGACAACATCAAGCAGTTGCCGGACCTGGAGCAGGACGTGGTGCGGCTGGTGCGCGATGTGCGCGTCAACACCGAGCTGTACACGGGTCTGCTCAACAACGCCCAGCAATTGCGCCTGATCCGCGCCGGCAAGGTCGGCAACGTGCGCATCCTGGACGCCGCCGTGCAGCCGGACAAGCCGGTGCGGCCCAAGGCCGCCATCATCATCGCCGTCGTCACGGCCATCGGCCTGATCATCGGCGTGCTGTGCGCCTTCGTGCGCAACGCGCTGTTCGGCGGCCTGTCCGAGCCGGACGATGTCGAGCGCTACACCGGCCTGCCGGTGCTGGCGGCGATTCCGCACAGCGACCTGCAGGACAAGCTGTGGCGCCGCAGCCGCCGCAAGAACGCCACGGTGCCCGCGCTGCTGGCGCAGAGCCAGGGCAACGCGCCGCCGATCGAGAGCCTGCGATCCTTCCGCAACGTGTTGCAGGCCTCGCTGCGCCAGTCGGCCAACAATATGGTCATGTTCACCGGCCCGGTGGCGGGCGTCGGCAAATCGTTCCTGTCGGCCAATTTCGCCTTCATCCAGGGCGGGGTCGGCAAGCGCGTGCTGCTGATCGACGCCGATTTCCGCAAGGGCCAGCTCAATCGCTATTTCGGCGTGCCCAAGGAAGACGGCCTGTTCGAGGTGCTGTCGGGCACGCTGCCGCTCGAACGCGTGCGCAAGCACAGCGTCTCGGAGGGGGTGGATTTCATTTCCACCGGCGCGGTCAGCTTCGATCCCTCGGAACTGCTGGCCTCGCCGATCTTCGGCCAGACGCTGCGCGAACTGGCCAGCCAGTACGACATGGTCATCCTGGACACGGCGCCGGTGCTGTCCTCGCCCGACGCCGCCGTGGTCGGCACGCATGCCGCGGCGGTCATGGTGGTGGTGCGGTCGGGCATGAACACCGTGGGCGAGATCCGCGAAACCGCCAAGCGCCTGATCCAGGCCGGCGCGCCGGTCGACGGGGTGCTGTTCAACGGACTCAAACTGATGCCCGAGCGCTTCGGGTTCCGCTCCAAGTATGGCGGATACCGCTATTCGCGAGCCGCTTATTACGGTGATTTCAAGCAGAACGGCCCCAAGTAACCTCCGCGGAGAACTGGCATGCACGGAACGTTTGGCTGGGAAACCCCGCAGATCCTGGATGCGGTCTTCAAGGCGTATGACATACGCGGCACGGTGCCCGATGAAATCGACGCGCGCTTCGCCCACAGCCTGGGCATGGCGGCCGGCGTGCGGGCGCTGGAGCTGGGCGCGCGCGCCATGGTGGTGGGGCGCGACGGGCGCCTGAGCAGCGTGGAACTGGCGGCGGCGCTGCAGGCCGGGCTGCGTTCGGCCGGCCTGCATGTGATCGACATCGGCATGGCGACCACGCCGATGGTCTATTTCGCGGCCCGCCTGATGGACACCGGCGCCGGCATCGCCGTCACCGGCAGCCACAATCCGCCGTCCCACAACGGCTTCAAGATCGTGCTGGACGGCGCTTCGCTGTATGGCGACGGCATCACCGCGCTGCGCGACGCCATGCGCCTGCCGATCGAGTCGGCCAGCGTGGCCGGCGGCCGCACGCAGATGCAGATCCAGCCCTGCTACGCGGCGCGGCTGGTGGGCGATATCCGCCTGGCGCGGCCGATAAAAATCGCCATCGACTGCGGCAACGGCGTGGCCGGCGCGGTGGCGCCGGCGCTGTTCCGCGCCCTGGGCTGCGAGGTCACCGAGCTGTTCTGCGAGGTGGACGGGGCTTTCCCCGGCCATCACCCGGACCCGGCCGATCCGCAGAACCTGCAGGACCTGATCTATTGCCTGCGCTACTCCGACTGCGAAGTCGGGCTGGCGTTCGACGGCGATGGCGACCGGCTCGGCGTGGTCACCAAGTCGGGCCAGATCATCTGGCCCGACCGCCAACTGATCCTGTTCGCCCGCGATGTGCTGGCGCGCAACCCGGGCGCCGAGATCCTTTACGACGTCAAGTGCAGCCGCCACGTGGCGCGCGCCATCACCGAGGCCGGCGGCAAGGCCACCATGTGGAAGACGGGCCATTCGCTGATCAAGGCCAAGATGCGCGAGACCGGGGCGCTGCTGGCCGGCGAGATGAGCGGCCACATTTTTTTCAAGGAGCGTTGGTACGGCTTCGACGACGGCATCTACGCCGCCGCCCGATTGCTGGAGATCCTGTCCGGCGCGCCCAATCCGTCGGCGCTGCTCGAGAGCCTGCCGCAGTCCTGCGCCACCCCCGAAATCAAGCTGGAAACCACCCAGGGCGAGCAGTTCGAGCTGGTCGAGGCGCTGCGCGCCGGCGGCCAGTTTCCGGGCGCGCTTTCCATCAATGACCTGGATGGCGTGCGGGTCGACTACGCCGACGGCTTCGGCCTGGCGCGGCCGTCCAACACCACGCCCACGGTGGTGTTGCGCTTCGAAGGAGACTCCGTGGCCGCCCTGGCCCGCATCGAGGAGGACTTCCGCAACGCGTTCCGGCGCGTTGCCCCCCATATCCGTTTACCGTTCTAAGGAGCATCACGCGATGGGTAATGCGAATTTTGCGAGAGAGGCCGAGGCCGCGGCCGAGGCCGACAGCCTCGCCGCCAGCCTGGAATGGCGCGCTTTCGCGCAGGCGGCGCACGGCGCCGCGCTGGACGCGGGCGCATTGAAGGTGATCGAGGCGGCTGGCCTGTGCGTGGACCTGACCATGCAGCGGCAATCGCCCGCGCTGGACGCCGCCGCGCTGGCGCTGTTGCGCGCCCGCGGCCTGGACGAGGCGCGGCAGGCGCTGTTCTCCGGCGGCCCGGTCAACTGGACCGAGGGCAAGCCGGCCTGGCACACCGCGCTGCGCGCCGGCCGCACCCGCGAACAGCCTGAAGGCCAGGACCGGGACTCGGTCTGCGAGTATTCGCGCATGGCCGATTTCGTGCGGCACGTCGACCAGAACGCCGACTTCGCCACCGTGCTGCACATCGGCATCGGTGGCAGTGACTGGGGACCGCGCCTGGCGATCCAGGCCTTTGGCGGCCCGGGCCAGCGGCGCCAGATCCGTTTCGTCTCCAACATCGACGGCCACGCCTTCCATGACGCGGTGGCCGGGCTGGACCCGCGCCGCTGCCTGGTGGTGGTGTCGTCCAAATCCTTCACCACCGTCGAGACTCTGCACAACGCCCGCGCCGCCATTGCCTGGCTGCGGCAGGGCGGGGTGGCCGATCCCTCCGCGCACCTGGCGGCGGTCACCGCCAACGCGCCGGCCGCGCGCGCCCTGGGGGTGCCGGCAAGCCAGGTGTTTCGCATGTGCGACTGGGTCGGCGGACGCTATTCGGTCTGGTCGGTGGCCGGGCTGTCGATCGCGCTCACCGTCGGCGCCGACGTGCTGATCGGCATGCGCGCCGGCGCCGAGGCCATGGACCAGCATTTCCAGCAGGCGCCGCTGGGCGCCAACGCGCCGGTGCAACTGGCGCTGGCCGGCCTGGTCAACTGCAGCGTGCTGGGCCACGGCTCGCTCAACATCGCCGCCTACAGCGCGCGGCTGCTGCACCTGGTGACCTACCTGCAGCAACTCGAAATGGAGTCGCTGGGCAAGCGCGTCGGCGGCGACGGCGCCGCGGTGGACGTGCCGACCGCCCCGATCATCTGGGGCATGCCGGGCACCGACGGCCAGCACACCTTCTTCCAATGGCTGCACCAGAGCGCGCATGGCGCGCCGGTCGATTTCATCGCCAGCCTGCAGGGCCACCCGGACAGCCCCGACGCCCACCGCATGCTGCTGGCCAATTGCCTGGCGCAGCGCCAGGCGCTGTTGCGCGGCAAGGATCTGGAGCAGGCGCTGCTGGACGTGGCCCATGTCGAGGACCCCGAGCAGGCGCTGACGCTGGCGCATCACATGGTGCACCCGGGCGGCCGGCCGTCCACGCTGATCGTGCTGCGCCAGTTGGAGCCGCGCGCGCTGGGCGCATTGCTGGCGCTGTATGAACACAAAGTGTTCGTGCAGAGCGTGGTGTGGGGCGTCAATCCCTTCGACCAGTGGGGCGTGGAACTGGGCAAGCGGCTGGCCACCGGCATCGAGCGCGAGCTGGCGGTGCCGGTGTCGGCCGGCGTGGTCGACTGGGGCCACGACGCGTCCACCTCGTACTGGATCGACCGCTATCGCGGCCACGCCCAGGCGCCGCAACCGCGCCATGCCCGCCTGCCCGGCGTGGCGGCGCATCTTTGACCGGGAGCCGGGCATGAGCGAGATGCGCGTGCTGGTCACGGGCGGCGCCGGCTACATCGGCGCCCACACCCTGGTGGCGATGCTGGCCGCCGGCCAGCGGCCGCTGGTGCTGGACAACTTCAGCAACGGCAGCCCGGAGGCGGTGCGGCGGGTCGAGCGCCTGTGCGGCGCGTCGATCCCGCTGGTCGAGGGCGACATCCGCCAGACCGGGCTGGTGCAGGCGCTGCTGGCGCGCGAGGCGCGGCGCGGCGACCCGGTGCAGGCGGTGCTGCACCTGGCCGGCTGTAAGGCGGTCGGCGAATCGGTGGCCGACCCGCTCAAGTACTACGACAACAACGTGTCGGGCTCGGTGGCATTGCTGCGCGCCATGCGCGACGAGGGCGTGACGCGCCTGGTGTTCAGCTCGTCGGCCACCGTCTATGGCGAGCCGCGCTCGCTGCCGTTCACCGAGGCGCATCCGCTGGCGCCGGCGAATCCGTACGGCCGCAGCAAGCTGATGGTCGAGCAGATGCTGCGCGACCTGTGCGCGGCCGAGCCGGCGTTCGGCGCGGTGACGCTGCGCTACTTCAATCCGATCGGCGCGCATCCCAGCGGCCAGATCGGCGAGAGTCCGCGCGACGTGCCCAACAACCTGTTCCCGTACATCACGCAGGTGGCGGTGGGGCGGCAGCCGTTCCTGAACGTGTTCGGCGACGACTACGCCACCGCGGACGGCACGGGCGTGCGCGACTACCTGCATGTCATGGACCTGGCGCAGGGCCATGTGCAGGCGCTGGCCTACGCCACCGGCCACCCCGGTTTCGTGGCGGTCAACCTGGGCACCGGGCGCGGCACCAGCGTGCTGGAACTGGTGCATGCGTTCGAGCGCGTCAGTCAGCGCCGCATCCCGCTGCGCACCGGGCCGCGCCGTCCCGGCGATATCGAGCGGATGTGGGCCGACCCGGCATTGGCCGCCTCGCTGCTGGGCTGGCACAGCACGCGCGGGGTCGATGCCATGTGCGCCGACGGCTGGCGCTGGCAGCAGGGCAACCCGCGCGGTTACGAGACGGATCCGCCGGCGGCATAACCCCAACGGCGTGTCGGATGGGTTCCGCGAAGCGGGCCGAGCGGTTACAGTTGACGGAAATATTGCGAAGCAGCATCCGCGCGGCCCCGCCGTCGCGCGCGATGCACCGTCACCGAGGCACTGTCATGCTCGATTCCCTTCCGTCCGCCGGCCCGGCCGGCACCCAGCCGGGGCTGTTCCAATGAGCGGCCCGGCCTACCTTCCCACCGCCCACTGGAACCTGGACAGCATCGTCTCCGGCCTGCGCCAGGCGCGGGTGGCCTGGCGCGGCCCGCGCGGCCGCCTGCGCGAAGACGCCGGCCTGCGCGAGTTTCCGTCGCAGGAAGCCCTGCGCCAGATCATCAAGGACCTCTGTGGCGCCCTGTTCCCGATGCGGCTGGGGCCCATCGACCTGCGCGAGGAGGTCGAGGACTTCTACGTCGGCCACACCATCGGCGCGGCGCTGGACGCGCTGCTGCACCAGGTCAACCTGGAACTGCAATACGTCGGTCGCGACGATCCGGCGCTGCTGGCCGCTTCGCAGCAGCGCGCCATCGACATCGTGCGCCAGTTCGGCGCCGAGCTGCCGCGCGTGCGCGCCGCGCTCGACCTGGACGTGACCGCCGCCTACCAGGGCGACCCGGCCGCGCACAGCGTCGACGAAGTGCTGCTGTGCTATCCCGGCGTGGCCGCCATGATCCACCATCGCCTGGCCAACGTGCTGTACCGCCTGGGCGTGCCGATGCTGGCCCGCATCGTGGCCGAGATCGCCCACGCCGACACCGGCATCGACATCCATCCCGGCGCCACCATCGGCCGCAGCTTCTTCATCGACCACGGCACCGGCGTGGTGATCGGCGAGACCGCCATCATCGGCGACCGCGTGCGCCTCTATCAGATGGTCACGCTGGGCGCCAAGCGCTTCCCGCCGGGCGAGAACGGCGAACTCAAGAAAGGCCTGGCGCGCCACCCGCTGATCGAAGATGATGTGGTGATCTACGCGGGCGCCACCATCCTGGGGCGCGTCACCATCGGCAAGGGCTCGACCATCGGCGGCAACGTCTGGCTCACGCGCAGCGTGCCGCCGGGCAGCAACGTCACCCAGGCCAGCCTGGTCAGCGACATGCCGGATTGCGGCCTGGGCGGCTGAGACGGCGTCCGCGTTTCGGCTGGGCGGCCCTGGCGCCGCCCGCCTCTCGCCCGGGCGGCGCTGACGCCCGGGATTCGATACGGGAGCCTGGATGGACACACGTGTTTCGGATCTGGCCGCGCTGCGCGGCTTCGTCGACCGCCACCCGCGGCTGTTCGTGCTGACCGGGGCGGGCGTCAGCACCGATTCCGGCATCCCCGACTACCGCGACACCGACGGCGAATGGAAACGTTCCCCGCCCATGACGCTGCAGACTTTCATGGGCGGCGAATACGCGCGCGCCCGCTACTGGGCCCGCAGCATGGTGGGCTGGCGCCGCTTCGGCCAGGTGCAACCCAACGTCTCGCATCGCGCGCTGGCGCAATTGCAGCAGCGCGGCCGGGTGTCGGTCCTGGTGACGCAGAACGTCGACGGCCTGCACGAAGCCGCTGGCAGCCGCGACGTGGTCGACCTGCATGGCCGGCTCGACCAGGTGCGCTGCATGAACTGCGACTGGCGCGGCCGCCGCGATGCCTGGCAGGACACGCTGCACCAATACAACCCCGGCTGGATCGCCTTCGAGGCCGATGACGCGCCCGACGGCGACGCCGACCTGGAGGGCGTGGACTTCGCTTCGTTCCAGGTGCCGCCCTGTCCGGTCTGCGGCGGCATCGTCAAGCCCGATGTGGTGTTCTTCGGCGAGACCGTGCCGCGCGAGCGGGTCGACCGCGCCAATGCCGGTCTGATGGCGGCCGACGCGGTGCTGGTGGTGGGCTCGTCGCTGATGGTCTATTCGGGCTACCGCTTCGTCACGGCGGCGTCCCGCAACGGCATGCCGATAGCGGCCATCAACCTGGGCCGCACGCGGGCCGACAACCTGTTGACGCTCAAGATCGAGCTGCCCAGCGCGGTGGCGCTGGAGGCGCTGACGGCGGCATAAAAGCGGGACGGACAGCGGCCGGTTTTTGACCGGTTTAACCAAGTGCCCGCCCTGTAAGGATTTTTTTGCGCCGTTACAGACCTTTCCAAAGGGTTGTCCACAGATACTGTGGATAATTCCTAGGGATTACCCCGATTTTGCGAGCATGTTAGGGGCATTTCCGACCGATCCATGGTGGTCTGGCCCCGGTATTCAGCCTTCGACGTCGGCAATGGCGTCGCCCAGCAGGGCCTTGCGCGCCGCGTGCCAGCTCCCTGCGTCCGGGGCGTAAAGCAGCCCGCCGCTGCGGTGGGTGGGCTTGTAGGGCGAGCCGTCGAAGCGCGCCGCGTAGCCGCCCGCCTCGCGGTGCAGCAGCCAGCCGGCCGCGTGGTCCCAGGCGGTCAACTGGTTGTACAGGGCGATGTGGCTGTGGCCGGCCGCCAGCATGCGGTATTCGTGGGCGGCGCAGCGCAGGCTGGCGGTGCTGCCCAGGCGCGACAGGTTGCCGTTGACGGTGGTGCGCAGCGGCTCGGGCAGGGCGCCGGTCGAGATCAGGCCGTCCATGTCCTCGGGCGGCGCGGGGCTGGCCACGGCCAGCGGCGCCTGCTTGCCGTTCTCGTACTCCATCCAGGCGCCTTCGCCACGCACGGCCAGCGCGCTGTCGCGGTTGACCGGGTCGTAGATCACGCCGGCGATCACGTCGCCGCGATGGCAGGCCGCGATCATCATGCCGAACAGCGGCAGGCCGGCGACGTAGTTGCGGGTGCCGTCGATCGGGTCGATCAGGAACGCCAGCTCGGCGTCCACCAGCATGTTCAGCAGGGCCGGGTTGCGGGTCGAGGCTTCCTCGCCGATCAGCACCGCGCCCGGATGCAGCCTGGCCAGGCGCGCGGCGATCAGGCGCTCGGCGGCTTCGTCTGCGTCGGTCACCAGGTCGCGCGGCGAACTTTTGTCGCGCACGCTGCCCTCGGGCAGGTTGCGAAAGCGCGGCATGACCTCCGCCTGCGCGGCTTCGGCCAGGATGCCGGCCAGCTTGCGGGTGTCGTCACGGGTGAAAGTTCTGCTCATGGTCGCTCGTCCTGGGGAACGCGCAAATCTATCACGCCTGGGCGGCATTTGATCGCGATTTATAACCGCATGAACTAAAAGGGAATTTTCCACCTGTGCAGGAGTTATCTGCCAGGTTGTCCACAATTCCTGGGGATAAACGGGACCGGAGCCCCGTTTATCCCCCGGGCGGGGCGCCCGGGGGGGTGGTGCGCTCAGGCGCCCAGGTCGACGCAGAGGTACTTGATCTCGAGGTATTCCTCGATGCCGTACTTCGAGCCTTCGCGGCCCAGGCCGGACTGCTTGACGCCGCCGAAGGGGCCGACTTCGTTGGAGATCAGGCCGGTATTGATGCCGACGATGCCGTATTCCAGCGCCTCCGATACGCGCCAGATGCGGGCGTAGTCGCGGGTGAAGAAGTAGGCGGCCAGGCCGAAGATGGTGTCGTTGGCCATGCCGATGACTTCTTCCTCGGACTCGAAGCGGAACAGCGGCGCCACCGGGCCGAAGGTTTCCTCGGTCGCGAAGCGCATCGACTGGGTCACGTCGCGCACCACGGTCGGCTCGAAGAACGTGCCGCCCAGCGCGTGCGGCTTGCCGCCGGCGATGACCTTGGCGCCGTGCGCGGTGGCGTCGGCGATGTGTTCCTGCACCTTCTCGATGGCGTTGGTATCGATCAGCGGACCTTGCGTCACGCCGTCCTCGAAGCCGTCGCCGACCTTCATGGCGTTGACCTTGGCCACCAGGCGCTTGGCGATTTCCTCGTACACGCCGGCCTGCACGTAGATGCGGTTGGCGCAGACGCAGGTCTGGCCGGCGTTGCGGTACTTGGAGGCCAGGATGCCGTCGACCGCGCGGTCCAGGTCGGCGTCGTCGAACACGATGAAGGGCGCGTTGCCGCCCAGTTCCAGCGACAGCTTCTTGATGGTGGGGGCGCATTGCTCCATCAGCGTGCGGCCGACTTCGGTCGAGCCGGTGAAGCTCAGCTTGCGCACCACCTCGCTTTCGCACAGCGCCGCGCCGATGTCGCGCGAGCTGCCGGTGATGACGTGGAACACGCCGGCCGGCACGCCGGCTTCCTCGGCCAGCACCGCCAGCGCCAGCGCGGTCAGCGGCGTCTGCTGGGCTGGCTTGACCACCATGGTGCAGCCGGCGGCCAGGGCCGGGCCGACCTTGCGGGTGATCATGGCGGCGGGGAAGTTCCACGGCGTGATGGCGGCGGTAACGCCGATCGGCTGCTTGAGCGCCAGCAGGCGCTGGCCGGCCTTGGGGCTTTGCAGCACGTCGCCGTCGATGCGCTTGGCTTCCTCGGCGAACCACTCCAGGAACGAGGCGGCGTAGGCGATTTCACCGGCGGCCTCGGTCACGGGCTTGCCCTGTTCCGAGGTCATGATGGCGGCCAGGTCCTGCTGGTTCTGCATCATCAACTGGGCCCACTTCAGCAGGATCGCGGCGCGTTCCTTGCCCGTCTTGGCGCTCCAGGCGGGCAGGGCGGCCTGGGCGCTGGCGATGGCCTGCTCGGTCTCCTTGCGGCCCAGCTTGGGCACCGACACGATGGTCTTGCCGGTGGAGGGGTTGTCCACGGGGATCGACGGGCCGTTGCCGGCGGATACCCACTTGCCGTCGATGTAGCAGGCGTCGCGCAGCAGTTCGGGGCGCGACAGGGGATGGGTCAAAGAAGAAGTCATTGCATTAGTCTCCTCAAAGGGAACGCGGCCGCCAAAGCGGACGCGGGCGCGGCGTGCATCCCCGGGCGGAATCCGCCCGGAATGCTCGCCACGCCCGCAATCGTCATGCCTGCCAGCCGAAAAACCGGATGATCGGGTTGCGCGGCCTCAGGCGGCCAGGGCTTCGGCCAGGATGGCCAGCGCGCGGTCGAACTGGGCGTCGGGAATGGTCAAGGGGTACAGGAAGCGCAGGACGTTGCCGTACACACCGCAGCTTAGCAAGATCAGGCCTTGCTCGATGGCGCGGGCCTGCACCTTCTTGACCGCCTCGGCGTCGGGCTTGCCGTTGGCGTCGTTCAGTTCCAGCGCCACCATCGAACCCAGGCCGCGCACGTCGGCGATGCCCGGCACCTTGGCGCGCAGGCCCTCGAGGTGGGCGCGCAGCTTGTCGCCCAGTTGCACCGCGCGTTCGCACAGCTTTTCCTCGGCGATCACGTCCAGCACGGCGTGGGCCGCGGCCACCGCCAGCGGGTTGCCGGCATAAGTGCCGCCCAGGCCGCCCGCCGCCGGGCCGTCCATGACGTCGGCGCGGCCGACCACGCCCGAGATCGGGAAGCCGCCGCCCAGGCTCTTGGCCATGGTGATCAGGTCGGCCTGCACCGAGTGGTGCTCCATGGCGAACAGCTTGCCGGTGCGGCCGAAGCCGGTCTGCACTTCGTCGGCGATCAGCAGGATGCCGTGCTCGTCGCAGAGCTTGCGCAGGGCCACCATCAGTTCGGGCGGGGTGATGTTGAAGCCGCCTTCGCCCTGCACCGGCTCGATGATGATCGCGGCGACGCGCTTGGGATCGATGTCGACCTTGAACAGCAGGTCCAGCGCCTTGAGCGAGTCGGCGACGGTGATGGATTGGGTGCCGTTGGGGAACGGCACGTGGTAGATGTCGCCCGGCATCGGGCCGAACGACAGCTTGTAGGGGGCGACCTTGCCGGTCAGCGCCATGCCCAGCATGGTGCGGCCGTGGAACGAGCCCGAGAAGGCGATGACGCCCGAGCGGCCGGTGGCCGAGCGCGCGATCTTGATGGCGTTTTCAACGGCTTCGACGCCGGTGGTGAAGAAGGCGGACTTCTTCAGGCCGTCGATCGGGGCCAGGCGGTTGATGCGCTCGGCCAGCGAGACGTAGCCTTCGTACGGCACGATCTGGTAGGCCGTGTGGGTGAAGTTGTCGAGCTGGGCGCTGACGGCGGCCTTGACCTTGGGATGCAGGTGGCCGGTGTTCAGCACCGCGATGCCGCCCGCGAAATCGATGTATTCCTTGCCGTTGGCGTCCCACAGCGTGGCGTTCTCGGCGCGCACGGCATAGAAGTCGCACATGACGCCGACGCCGCGCGGCGTGGCCAGGGAACGGCGGGTATTCAAATCCTGATTCTTCATCTCAGCCTCGGATGGCAAGTGGGCGGTAAACCCTTACTTTAATGCTACTATGGCCCCATTGGTGGGAACCACTTTTATAAATCAGGTAGAACCAATTGCGGTCCATCGTTGGAGACTTGCTGTTGCTGCGCCTGGCCGATGCCGCGGGCGGGCCGATGAACAAGCGGCTGTACCACGGTATCCGCGAGGCCATCCTGGATGGTTCCATTGCCGCCGACTCGCGCCTGCCGGCCTCGCGCGACCTGGCGGCCGAACTCGGCATCGCGCGCAACACCGTGGTGCACGTCTACGGCCAGTTGCTGGCCGAAGGCTATACCCGCAGCCTGCAGGGCAACGGCACCTTCGTCAATGCCTCGCAGCCCGACTCCTACCTGGCCAGTGGCCGCCAGTCGCGCCGCGCGCCGGCGCCGCAGCCGCGACCGGCACTGTCGGCGCGGGGCGCGGCCATCGTCGACGGCGTGTCGGCCTCGCCCTACCAATGGGGCGCCTTCATGCCGGGGGTGCCCGACCTGACCGAATTTCCGCACAAGAAGTTCGGGCGCATCTTTTCCGCGCTCTGGCGCAATCCCACCCCTGATCTGCTCACTTATGCCTACGGCGGCGGCCTGCCGGCGCTGCGCGAGGCGCTGGCCCAGCACCTGGCGCTGACGCGCTCGATCGACTGCGACCCCGACCAGATCCTCATCACCGAAGGCTCGCATCAGGCCATCGACCTGGCCACCCGCATCCTGGGCGAAGCGGGCGAGACCGCCTGGGTCGAGGACCCGGGCTACTGGGGCGCGCGCACGGTGCTGCAGGCCAATGGACTGCGCACGGTGCACCTGCCGGTCGACGAGGAAGGCATGCGGCTGCCGGATCCGGATGCCGCGCCCGCCGTGGCGCCGCCGCGCTTCATCTTCGTGACGCCGTCGCACCAGTATCCGCTGGGGCCGGTGATGTCGCTGGCGCGACGCCGCCAACTGCTGGCGGTGGCGCGCCAGCATGGCAGTTGGATCATCGAGGACGACTACGACAGCGAGTTCCGTTTCTCGGGCCGGCCGATCGCCTCGCTGCTGGGCCTGGAGCCGGACGCGCCGGTGATCTACATGGGCACCTTCAGCAAGACGCTGTATCCGGGCCTGCGGGTCGGCTACCTGGTGCTGCCCAAGACCTTGACCGCCGCCTTCCAGGCGGCCCATGCCGAGCTCTACCGCGAAGGCCATCTGATGACGCACGCGGCGCTGGCCACCTTCATCGCCGAGGGTCACTACGCCGCCCACATCCGCCGCATGCGCATGTTGTATGGCCGGCGCCGCGCCATGCTGGTCAACCTGATCGAACGGCGCCTGGGGCCGGACTGGCTGCACCGCGACGCCAGCCTGGCGGGCCTGCACCTGGTGCTGACATTGCCGCCCCACATGGATGACCTGCGCGTGGTCGAGGTGGCGCGCCGCAATGGGGTCCTGACGCGCCCGCTGTCGCGCTACTACGTCGGCGCCGAAGGGCGCCGGCCCGGCCTGCTGCTGGGTTATGCCTGTGTGCCCGAACACGACATCGCGCGCAAGTTCGAGGTGCTGCTGGAAAGCCTGGCCGAAGTGGCGCGCACGACGCCCGCCGCGGCGGCGATGGCGGCGCAGCCGGCCTGACTGCCGGCGTTGAAGGCCGTGCGGCACGGGCTTTAAAGTCCGTGGCGGGCTGCCGGCGCTTGCCGCCTGCGCGCCGCGATCATCCTGCTCGAGCGCCTCAACCCAGGCGGTTGGGTGCGCCGCCCAGCGCCGCCGCGAAGGCCGCGGCGTTGCGCATGCCCTGGTCCTCGAAGTTGGTGTTGAACACCGCGTGCGCCTGCCCGCTCTGGCGGGCCAGCTCCTGGAAGCGGCGCGCCAGTTCGGCCAGCTCGGCCTCGGAGTATTCATACTGGAAACGCCCGGACGAGGCGGCGCCGTTGGCGTTCCAGGTGGCCGCGTTGCGCCCGTGCAGGCGCAGCAGCGTCAGGTCGGGGTGGGTGCAGGCCCACACCGCCGGCACGCTGTTGTCGAAGCCCTGGGGCGCGTCCACCACCGTGTGGACCACGCCCAGTTCCCGTTCGAACGCCAGCGTGGCGTCCGTGGCGGCGGCTGATTCGAACCAGCCGCGGTGGCGGAATTCGACCGACAGCAGGTGTTCCGGCAGGCGTCGGACGCATTCGGCCACCAACGCCCGGCCGCGCGCGTCGCGCCGTATCCAGGGCGGGAACTGGAAGTGCACCGCGCCCAGCTTGCCGGCCATGCGCAGGGGTTCCAGCGCCAGCGTGTAGCGGCGCCAGAGCTCGTCGCGCAGGTCGTCGGGCATGGCGTGGTGGTAGATGACGGGCTCGGGCCAGTCGGCCAGCTCGCGGCGGATGTCGGCGGGCAGCGAGGCCAGTGGCGTCTGGTGGCCGGTGAAGAGGCGGTAGGCCTTGATGTTGAAGACGAAATCGTCGGGCGTGCGCTGCGCCCATAGATAGGCGTTCTCGGGGCTGGGCAGCGCGTAGTAGCTGGAATCGACCTCGGCCAGCCCGAAGCGGGTGGCGTAGAAGCGCAGCCGGGATTGGGCGTCGTGCGCCTCGCGCGGGTAGAAGCGGCCGCACGCCAGCAGCGTGGGATCGGTCCAGGAAGCGGTGCCGGCAAGCAGGCGCATGGGGAAAACGGCGGTAGCGGGAGCGGGGGGCGATGCGGTTATGATACCTGGATATATCCCCAGGTATCGGGCCGCGCCGACCGCGCCCGCCGCCGACCATTCCACGCCCCATGTCCGACCAGAATTCCGCCCACCCGTCCAGCCGTCCCGATCCCCTGGCCGACCTCAACCCCGCCCAGCGCGAGGCCGCCGAATTCGGCGTCGGCGGCGCGGGCGACGACGGCCCGCTGCTGGTGATCGCCGGCGCCGGCTCGGGCAAGACCAACACCCTGGCGCACCGCGTCGCCCATCTGATCTTGAACGGCGCCGATCCGCAGCGCATGCTGCTGCTGACCTTCTCGCGCCGCGCCGCCCAGGAAATGGAGCGCCGCGTCGGCAGCGTGCTGCAGCGGGTCATGAACCTGCGCGGCACCCAGCAGGCGCCGTCGCTGCCGTGGGCCGGCACCTTCCACGCCATCGGCGCGCGCCTGCTGCGCGACTGCGCCCAGCGCATCGGCCTGTCCGAAGCCTTCACCATCCATGACCGCGGCGACGCCGAGGACCTGATGGGCATAGTGCGGCACGAGCTCGGCCTGTCCGCCACCAAGTCGCGCTTTCCGCTCAAGGGCACCTGCCTGGCGATCTACTCGCGCGTGGTCAACAGCCAGACGCCGGTGGCCGACGTGCTGCACGCCACCTTCCCGTGGTGCGCGCAATGGGAGGACGAACTCAAGAACCTGTTCCGCGCCTACGTCGCGGCCAAGCAGGACCAGCAGGTGCTCGACTACGACGACCTGCTGCTGTACTGGGCCGAGATGATGGGCGACGCGGCCATCGCCGCCGACGTCGGCGCGCGCTTCGACCACGTGCTGGTGGACGAATACCAGGATACCAACCGGCTGCAGGCCGCCATCCTGCTGGCCATGAAGCCCGACGGCCGCGGCCTGACCGTGGTGGGCGACGACGCCCAGTCGATCTATTCGTTCCGCGCCGCCACGGTGCGCAACATCCTCGACTTTCCGGCGCAGTTCCCGCGGCCGGCGCGGGTCATCACGCTGGACCGCAACTACCGCTCGACCCAGCCCATCCTGAACGCCTCCAACGCCGTCATCGGCCTGGCGGCCGAGCGCTATGCCAAGGATCTCTGGAGCGACCGGCCATCGTCGCAGTTGCCCGAGCTGGTCACCGTCAGCGACGAGGCCGGCCAGGCCCGCTGGGTGGCCGACCAGGTGCTGGCGCAGCGCGAGGGCGGCGCCACGCTCAAGTCGCAGGCGGCGCTGTTCCGCACCTCCAGCCACAGCGCCGCGCTGGAACTGGAACTGACCCGGCGCAACATTCCTTTCGTCAAGTTCGGCGGCCTGCGCTTTCTGGAGGCGGCGCACGTCAAGGACCTGCTGTCGCTGCTGCGCTGGGCCGAGAACCCGCGCGGGCGCATGGCGGGGTTCCGCGTGGCGCAACTGCTGCCCGGCATCGGCCCGGCCACCGCCGGCAAGCTGATGGACGCCATGGCGCAATCGGCCGAGCCGCTGCGCGCGCTGCGCGAGTTCAAGCCGGGCGCGGCGGCGCAGGCGGAGTGGGGCGCGTTCGCCGACACCTACGCGGCCCTGGCCGACCCCAACCTGCGCTGGCCGGCCGACGTCGACCTGGCGCTGCGCTGGTACGCCGGCCAGCTCGAACGGCTGTACGACGATGCGCGCGTGCGCAAGACCGACCTGGACCAACTGGTGCGCATCGCCGCCGGCTACCCGTCGCGCGAGCGCTTCCTGACCGAACTGACGCTGGACCCGCCCGACGCCACCAGCGACGAATCCGGCGCGCCCTCGCGCGACGAGGACTACATGATCCTGTCCACCATCCACTCGGCCAAGGGCCAGGAATGGAAGGCGGTCTACGTGCTGAACGTGGTCGACGGCTGTATCCCGTCCGACATGAGCACCGGCACCGCCGAAGAGATCGAGGAAGAAAGGCGTCTGCTGTACGTGGCCATGACGCGCGCCAAGGAACGCCTGCAACTGATCGTGCCGCAGCGCTTCTACGTGCACCAGCAGACCGGCATGGGCGACCGGCACGTCTACGGCTCGCGCACCCGCTACATCACCAACGCCATGCTGCCGCTGTTCGACCACCTGCCCAAGCTGCCCGACCTGCCGGCGCGCGAGGCCAGGGCGCCGCAGGCGCCGAGCGTGGACGTGGCCAAGCGCGTGCGCAACCTGTTCGCGTAGGGCGCGTTCGCCGGGGCGCGCACCCCGCGCGGACGCCGCCGCGCGGCGGCGCCGGTGGGCTATCATCGGCCGATACGCTGGATATACGCTGCACCCGCAGGGCTCGCATCGCCAAAGGATGTCTATGTCTACCGAAGCAACCGCCGCCGTCGCCGCGCCGCCCCAGGGCGAAGTCGTGGCCTCCATCGCCTATGTGAATGGCCGGCGCGACCACGAGGTGCCCATCGAGGAGGTGGGCAAGCACGTCGATCCCAGGCACGGCATGGTGT
The DNA here is from genome assembly GCF_046535435.1 of Achromobacter sp. SIMBA_011. NCBI lineage: Bacteria > Pseudomonadati > Pseudomonadota > Betaproteobacteria > Burkholderiales > Alcaligenaceae > Achromobacter > Achromobacter sp. SIMBA_011. The sequence goes on from NZ_JAWRWN010000002.1 coordinate 71,852, forward strand.
GGATCGGCCTGCGCAATCCCAGCCCCGAACGGCTGGCCGACGTCGTCAACCAACTGGGCGCCTGCGACAAGAACCAGGAAGAGATGCTGGAGTCGCACCGCCGGCCCAAGATCATCGACTACGGCAATATGGTGCTGATCGTCGTCATCACCGTCGAGGTCGAGGCCGAGCGGCCCATCTTCGGCGAAACCCAGTTCCTGATCGGCGAGGGCTTTCTGGTCACGGTGCGGCGCGGCGCCACCGCCGGCCACAGCCCCTTGCGCGAACGGCTGGAGTCCTCGCCCGACCTGCTCAAGCGCGGCAGCGACTACGTCGCCTCCGAACTGCTGGACTGGCTGGTGGACCGCTACGTGGTGGCGGCCGGCAAGATCGAGTCGGTGGTCGAGGGCGCCGAGCAGAAGCTGCTGATCCGCGGCGCCAAGGACTCCGACATCCGCAGGCTGTACCGCCAGCGCCGCGACCTCCTGCGCATCCACACCGTGGTGTCGCCGCTGGCCGAGATCTGCCGCCGCCTGGCGCGGGTCGAGATGTCGGCGGTCGATGAACACGCGCGCCCATATTTCGGCGAGGTGGCCGACCGCGTGCTGCGGGTCGACGAACTGTTCAACTCACTGCGCGAGTCGCTGGCCTTCGCGTTCGAAGCCAGCCTGATGATCGGCCAGGCGGCGCAGAACGACACCACCCGCAAGCTGGCCTCCTGGGCCGCCATCCTGGCGGTGCCCACGGCCATTGCCGGCATCTATGGCATGAACTTCAAGTTCATGCCCGAGCTGGAATCGCCGTTCGGCTATCCGGTCACGCTGGGCGTGATCGCGTCGGTCTGTTCGTTCCTGTACTGGCGTTTCCGCAAGTCGGGCTGGCTGTAGCGCGACGCGCGCCGGGAGCGTGACGGCGGCGACGCACTTTGCCGCGCGGCGCGGGCGCGGCTGTGGCAAACTGCCTGCGTTTTCCCCCCTGGAGCCCGGCCCGTGCGCGGCAATTCTCCCTTTCGCGGCGGCAGCAAGCTGACCGCCCTCGTGGTCGCCTTGATCCTGGCGGCGGCGGGCGCCATCGTCAACTGGCTGCAACCGTCCCGCCACGGCGGCGAGCGTCCGGCCGAACGGCCCGGCGCCAGCGCGCCGGCGGCATCCGGCAAGTCCGGCGCGGCGTCGGCCGGCGGCGTCCCCGCTGGCAGCTACACCCTGACCGGCATGATCGTCAACGTGGCCGACGGCGATACCGTGACGTTGCGCGCGCCCGACGGCCAGCGCCGCATCCGCATGGACAGCATCGACGCGCCCGAGGAGGGCCACGGCGCCGACCAGCCCGGCCAGCCCTACGCCGAGGCCGCGCGCCAGCACCTGGCCAGCCTGGTGGCCGGCAAGACCCTGACCGCCCAGTGCTACCTGAAGGACCAATATGGCCGCGACGTCTGCGCGCTGATCCTGGAAGACGGCCGCTCGGCCAACCGGCTGCAGGTCGAGGCCGGCTACGCCTGGGCCTACACCGCGCGCCAGGGCGAGTACCTGAACGACAAGGCCATGCCCGACCTGCAGCGCCAGGCCAAGGCCGCCGGCCGCGGCCTGTGGGCCGGCAAGGAGCCGATGCAGCCCTGGAAGTGGCGCTACGACTGCTGGCGCCAGCGCCAGTGCGGGTGATTGCCGCGGGCCGGCGCTGCCCGCCGGCGGGGTAATCCGTCCTGGTGTGTGCGTGAAGGCATGTCCGCAAGTTCCCTAGGGGGATGCCAGGGTACTGGGGCGGATGCACCTTTGCTATCCTCTGTCGCACTGAATAGAAGGAAAGGTTTCCATGCGTGCTTTGATGCGGCTCTGGGCGGCGGCCATGATGCTGTTGCTGGCGTTGGCGGGCTGCTCCCGGGAAGGCAGTCCCATCAACAGCCCCTATCCGGCCGGCGCCGAGGGCCAGAACACGCTGTATTCCGCCTTCGTCAAGCGCTCGCCCAAGTACCTCGACCCGGCCAGCTCTTATTCCACCGACGAAACCCCATATACCTACAACATCTATGAGACGCTGTACGGCTATCACTACCTCAAGCGGCCGTATGAACTGATCCCGCGCGCCGCGGCCTCGATCGATCCGCCGGTCTATCTCGACGCGCAAGGCCGCGAACTGCCGGCCGACGCGCCGGGCGAGCAGATCGCCCAGAGCATCTACGACATCAAGATCAAGCCCGGCATGCGTTTCGCGCCGCATCCGGCCTTCGCCCGCAAGACCGACGGCAGCTACGATTACTTCCCGATCGCGCCCGAGGAACTGGCCGACAAATACGCCATTCCCGATTTCCCGCGCACCGGCACCCGCGAACTCACCGCCGACGATTACGTATACGCCTTCCGCCGCCTGGCCAGCCCGCGCGTGGTGTCGCCGATCTATTCGCTGATGGCCGAATACGTCAGCGGCCTCAAGGAATATGGCGACCGCCTGCGCGAGCGCGACAAGGCGCTGCGCCGCGACCTGCCGGGCGGCGCCGGCGCCTCGTGGCTGGACCTGCGCGAGGCCGACGGCTTCACCGGCGTGCAGGCGCTCGACCCGCACACGCTGCGCATCCGCGTCAACGGCAAGTACCCGCAGTTCAAGTACTGGCTGGCCATGACCTTCACCGCGCCCGTGCCCTGGGAGGCAGACCGTTTCTACAACCAGCCCGGCATGGCCGAGCACGACCTGTCGCTCAACACCTGGCCGGTCGGCACCGGTCCCTACATGCTGGCCGAGTCGCAGCAGAACCGCCGCCACGTGCTGGCGCGCAATCCCAACTTCCACGGCGAGCCCTATCCCTGCGAGGGCGAGCCGGGCGATCGCGCCGCCGGCCTGCTGGCCGATTGCGGCAAGCCCACGCCGTTCATCGACCGCGCCGTCTTCAGCGTCGAGAAGGAAGCCATTCCGCTGACCGGCAAATTCATGCAGGGCTACTACGACCTGCCGCAGATCGAGCGCGGCGAATACGGCGTGGCCATGCTGGTGGCCGCCGGAGACAGCCAGGACAAGGCGCGCAAGTACGCCGAACACGGCATCCGCCTGCCCACCACGGTCGAGACCGCCAACTGGTACATGGGCTTCAACTGGCTCGATCCGGTGGTGGGCAAGGGCGACACGCCCGAGCAGGCCGAGAAGAACCGCAAGCTGCGCCAGGCCATCAGCATCGCCTTCGACTGGGAAGAATACGTGGCGGTGTTCGAGAACAGCCAGGCCTCGGTGGCCTACGGCCCGGTGCCGCCCGGCGTGCTGGGCTACCGCGAACCGCCCGAGGGCGTGAATCCGGTGGTCTACGACCTGGTCGATGGCAAGCCGGTGCGCAAGCCGATCGAGGTGGCGCGCAAGCTGCTGGCCGAGGCCGGCTACCCAGACGGCCGCAATGCCGTCACCGGCGCGCCGCTGGTGCTCTACTACGACTCCATGACGGGCGGCGGTTCCAACCCGCAGTTCGACTGGATGCGGCGGCAGATGGCCAAGCTCGGCGTGCAGATGGACGTGCGCTCGACCGACTACAACCGCTTCCAGGACAAGATGCGGCGCGGGTCGGCGCAGATCTTCCTGTGGGGCTGGAACGCCGACTATCCCGACGCCGAGAACTTCCTGTTCCTGCTGTACGGCCCCAACGCCAAGGCCAAGGGCGGCGGCGAGAACGCCGCCAACTACGATAGCCCCGAATACGACAAGCTGTTCGAGCAGATGAAATTCCTGGACGACGGCCCCGAAAAGGAAGCCCTGATCCAGCGCATGGTCGCCATCGTGCAGCGCGACGCGCCGTGGATGTTCGGCTACTTCCCGATGTCGGGCGGCGCCTACCAGCAGTGGGTCGGCAACGCCAAGCCCACCCAGATGGTGCGCAACACGCTGCAGTACATGAAGATCGACCCGGTCCTGCGCGAACGCAAGATCGACGAGTGGAATTCCCCCATCTGGTGGCCGGTGGGCCTGTTCGCGCTGCTGATCGCGCTGGCGATCTGGCCGTCCTACGTGGCGCTCAAGCGGCGCGAGCGGCAGACCGCCTTCGCCCAGGCTTCCCGCAAGGAGCATCAATCATGATCGGCTACGTCATCCGCCGGCTGCTGTACGGCGTGCTGATTCTGATCGGCGTGAACCTCTTCACCTTCATCCTGTTCTTCGCCGTCAACACGCCCGACGACATGGCGCGCCTGGCCATCGGCGGGCAGCGCATCAGCCAGGACGCCGTCGAGAAATGGAAGGTCGAGCACGGCTACGACAAGCCGCTGTTCTACAACGCCGGGGCCAAGGGCGCGGCGCAACTGACCGACACGGTGTTCTACCAGCGCTCGGTGCCGCTCCTGGCGATGGACTTCGGCGCGTCAGACGGCGGCCGCGACATCGGCCGCGAGATCCAGACCCGCATGGGCCCGAGCCTGGCGCTGGCGGTGCCGACCTTCTTCCTGGGGCTGTTCGCCAGCATCGTGTTTTCATTGACGCTGGTGTATTTCCGCGCCACCCGGCTGGATTTCTGGGGCGTGGTGCTGTGCGTGATATTGCTGTCGATCTCCAGCCTGTTCTACATCATCGCCGGCCAGTGGATGTTCGCCAAGCTGCTGCGGCTGGTGCCGTTCTCCGGCTTCGAGGGCGGGCTGGACATGGTCAAGTTCCTGGCCCTGCCGGTGCTGGTGGCGATCGTCTCGCGCCTGGGGCCCGAGGCGCGCTTCTACCGCACCCTGTTCCTGGAGGAGATCGGCAAGGACTACGTGCGCACCGCCCGCGCCAAGGGGTTGGCCGAGCGCGTGGTGCTGCTGCGCCACGTGCTGCGCAATGCCATGCTGCCGATCCTGACCAGCACCGTCGCCGCCTTGCCGCTGCTGTTCATGGGCAGCCTGATCGCCGAGTCGTTCTTCGGCATCCCGGGCCTGGGCAGCTACACCATCGACGCCATCAACGCGCAGGATTTCTCCATCGTGCGCGCCATGGTGTTCCTGGGGGCGTCGCTGTACATCGTGGGGCTGATCCTGGCCGACATTTCCTACACGCTGGCTGACCCCCGCGTCCGTTTCGAGTAGCCGCCATGCCCAAGTTCGTATTCCTCTGGACCGACATTGCGCTGTGGCTCATGGTGCTGGGCGCGCTGGCCTATGCCTGGCACGTGCGGCGCAGCCCGAACCTGCGCGCGACCTGGGCGCGGGTGGCGCGCGACACGCCGGCGATGTGCTCGGCCGTGGTGCTGGCGGCCTTCGCGCTGGTCGGCCTGCTCGATTCCATCCACTACCGGCCGCAGTTGCCGCCCGCGCCGGGCGCGGCGGCCGACGCCGCCCCGGTCTACGCGCCGGCGGTCAAGTCGGCGCTGGACGGCCTGCTGGGCGGCAGCGTGCTGACCCAGCCCGAGAAGACCTATTCCAGCCCGCTGGCGGTGCGCCAGTTCACCAAGGAGACCCTGCTGGTCGACGACAAGCCGGTGCGCGACTTCCCGCGGCTGCGGGCGGCCGGCACGCATCTGGCCGATCCTGATCGTGACCACCTGGGCGACGTCTCTTACCGCCTCGGCCTGGGGCTCGCGGCGGGGCTGGCCGTGTCGTTGGTCGGCGCCGGCCTGCTGTTCGCCTGCCTGGCGCGGCGCGGCGGCGCATCGGCCGCGGCAGAGGCTCTTCTGGGCGGGCGCGCCGAGGTGCCGTGGCGCGCCATGGCCATCACCTTCACCCTGCTGTGCCTGGTGGCGGGGGCGCTGGCCGGGCTGTCCAGCGGCTACCACGCCCTGGGCACCGACCGCATCGGCAACGACGTGCTGTGGCAGGCGCTCAAGAGCATCCGCACCGCGCTCGTCATCGGCAGCCTGACCACGCTCGCCATGCTGCCGCCGGCCATCATCTTCGGCATCGCGGCCGGCTATTTCAAGGGCAGGGTGGACGACGCCATCCAGTATCTCTACACCACCATCACCTCGATCCCGGGCGTGCTGCTGGTGGCCGCCTGCGCCTTGATGATGCAGGTCTATATCGACAACCACGCCGACCTGTTCGACACCTCGGCGGCGCGCGCCGACCTGCGCCTGTTCCTGTTGTGCATGATCCTCGGCTTCACCGGCTGGGCCGGCCTGTGCCGCCTGCTGCGCGCCGAGACCCTCAAGCTGCGCGAGCTGGAATACGTGCAGGCCGCGCGCGCCTTCGGCGTATCGCACTGGCGCATCATGACGCGCCACCTGCTGCCCAACGTCGCACACCTGGTGCTGATCACCGTGGTGCTGGAATTCTCCGGGCTGGTGCTGTACGAGGCGGTGCTGTCGTACCTGGGCATCGGCGTCGATCCCAGCATGAATTCGTTCGGCTCGATGATCGATGGCGCCCGCCTCGAAATGTCGCGCGATCCCATGATCTGGTGGAACCTGATGACCGCGTTTCTCTTCATGCTGGCGCTGGTGCTGGCCGCCAACCTGTTCGCCGATGCCGTGCGCGACGCCTTCGATCCGCGCACCCGCCGCTACAAGCCGGGCCGCGTGCCCGGCATGGGCTGGTTCGGCCGCCGTCCGGGCGCCGCGCTGGCGGCCGATGCCCGCGCGGCCAAGCCGGGAGACACGCCATGAGCCAGGACATCCGCCAGGACTCGCCCCTGCTGGCCGTGCAGGGCCTGGACGTGGACATTGCCGGCGACAGCGGCATCACGCACGCGGTCAAGCGCCTGCAACTGGCGATTTCGCAGCGCGAGACCTTCGCCCTGGTGGGCGAGTCCGGCTGCGGCAAGAGCATGACCGCGCTGGCGCTGCTGCGCCTGCTGCCGGATGCCGGGCGCATCGTCGGCGGCCAGATCGACCTGGATGGCGAAGACCTCAACCGCCTGCCCGAAAGCGCCATGCGCGGCGTGCGCGGCGGCCGCATCGGCATCATCTTCCAGGAACCGTCCACCAGCCTGAACCCGGTCATGCGGGTCGGCGACCAGATCATCGAGACGCTGGTGGCGCACACGCCGCTGCGCGGCGCCGCGGCCCGCGCCCGCGCCATCGACTGGCTGCGGCGGGTCGGCATTCCCGAACCCGAGCGGCGTGTGGACGATTACCCGTTCCAGTTCTCCGGCGGCCAGAAGCAGCGCGTCATGATCGCCATCGCGCTGGCGGCGGAACCCTTGCTGCTGATCGCCGACGAACCCACCACCGCGCTCGACGTCACGGTGCAGGCGCAGGTGCTGGACCTGCTGGCCGACATCCAGCGCGAGATCGGCATGGCGGTGCTGCTCATCACCCATGACCTGGCGGTGGTGCGCAACGTCGCCCACCACGTGGCCCTGATGCGCGGCGGCGAGATCGTCGAAAGCGCCAGCGCCGAGGAATTCTTCCGCGCGCCCAAGCACCCGTACGCGCGTCAGTTGTTCGACGCCATTCCCACTTTCGAGAAGCGCGGCGCGCCGCTGAGCGAGGCCGGCCGCGCCGCCCAGGGCGCGGAAGGCGCCAGGCGCGGGCCGCGCGAGCCCGGCGTGGTGCTGGACGTGCAGGACCTGAAGGTGCACTACCCGGTGCGCAAGGGCCCCCTGCGGCGGGTGGCCGCGTGGGTCAAGGCCGTCGACGGCGTGACCTTCAGCCTGCGCGCGGGCGAAACCCTGGCGCTGTTGGGCGAATCCGGTTGCGGCAAGACCACCACCGGCAAGGCGCTGCTGCGCCTGATCGACGGGGCCCGCATTTCGGGGCGCGCGATGCTGCAGGGACAGGATCTGCTGACCGCCGACCGGGCCCGGCTGCAGCGCCTGCGGCAGGACATCCAGATCGTGTTCCAGGATCCGTACGCCTCGCTCGACCCGCGCATGCGGGTCGGCGACATTCTCGACGAGGGCCTGGAATCGCTGCGCCGCGGCATGGGCGCGCAGGAGCGCCGCGACCGCGCCGTCCGGCTGGTCGAGCGCGTCGGCCTGCCGGCCAACACGCTGGCGCGCTATCCGCACGAGTTCTCGGGCGGCCAGCGCCAGCGCATCGCCATTGCGCGCGCGTTGGCGGTCGAGCCCAAGGTGCTGATCTGCGACGAGCCGACCTCGGCGCTGGACGTATCGGTGCAGGCGCAGATCCTGGACCTGCTGCGCGAGTTGCAGGACGAGCTCGGCATCGCCTACCTGTTCATCACGCACAACTTCGGCGTGGTCGAGTACCTGGCGGATCGCATCGCGGTGATGGACGGCGGCCGCATCGTCGAACTGGGCGAGGCCGACGCGGTGCTGCACGCGCCGCGCCAGGACATGACGCGCCGGCTGCTCGACGCGGTGCCGCGGCTGCAATTCGGCGCGCCCCAATGAAAACCGCGCCCCGATCCTGTGGCGGATCGGGGCGCGGCATGCGCGGGTCAAAGCGCCTCAGTCGTGGGCGTTGCGGGTCTCGAGCCAGACCAGGGTGTCGTGCCTCAGGGCGCGCACGCATTGCGCCAGGAAAGCATGCACCACTTCCAGTTCGCCGGCGTTGTAGCGCCGGGCCATCAACACCACCGCCTCGGCCACCCACTGGCGTTCCTGGGCCAGTTGCTGGCACTGCTCCTCCACCGGCCGGATCACGATCATGCGGCGATCCAGCGGATGGCGGCCCCGCTGGACATAGCCTGCCGCTTCCAGGCGGTTGATCAGGGCGGTGGCGCCGCCGGAGCTGATGCCCATCAACTGGGCCAGTTGGCCGGTGGGCAGGGCATCGAACTCCATCACCAGCTCCAGCGCTTTCAGATCCGCCAGGGGGATACCCATTTTCTCCGCCAGGGCCGATTGGCAGGCCGCGTTGTACACGGCGAACTGTCGGCCCAGCATCAGGGCGATGTCGTCAAGCATTCCGGGACGCAGATCGTTGTTGCGGGATTCAGGCATCACGGTCACATGCTCGTGGTGAACGAAGGTTTCTTGTTGCAGCATGGCGTCGCTCCCTCACGGATCCGGTTGATCACTTCTTGGCCGTCAGGCCGCCGAGCAGCCCGCCCAGCAGACCGCCGTTGTTGCCGCCGGTGCTCGCGCTGCCGCTGACGCCGGCCGTCACCCCGCCCAGCAAGCCGCCCAGCAGACCGCCGTTGTTGGCCGAACCCGAGGCGCCCGCGCCCGCTCCGGCACTGGCGCCGGCCGAGGCGCTGCCGCCGGTCAGGCCGCCGAGCAAGCCGCCCAGCAGGCCGCCGTTGGCGCCCGCGGCGCCGCCAGCCGTGCCGCCCGCGCCAGCGGTCACCCCGCCGGTCACGCCGCCGAGCAGCCCGCCCAGCAAGCCGCCGTTGGCCGCGCCGCCCGTGGCGCCGCCCAGGTTGCCCGTCACGCCGCCCAGCAGGCCGGTCACCGGGGCCAGCAGGCCGCCGTTGCCGCCAGCCGCGCCGCCGGTCACACCGCCCAGGATCCCGGTGATCGGGCTGAGCAGGCCGCCGTTGTTGCCGCCGACCGCGCCGCCCAGGCCCAGGCCGCCGGTCAGGGAGGCGACCGCGCCGGTGGCATTGGCCAGCGTGTTGCCGAGCGGGTTGGTGTTGCCCGGCGTGGCGTTCAACAGTCCGCCCGCGCTGCTGACGGCGCCGCCCAGGCCTTGCAGCACGCCGTTCAGGCCGGCCACGTTGCCGCCAGGCAGTTGCGTGCCCAGATTGCTGACCGTGCCGCCCAGCGTGTTGAGCAGGCCGGCGACCGGCGCGCCCAGGTTGGTGGTGGCGCCGACTTGCTGCGTCAGGCCGACCACCGTGCCCGCCAGGGGGCTGGCCGTCGGGTCGAGCGCCTTGCCGATGCCGCCGAGGGCCGGCTGCAGGCCGAGCGGCAGCACGTTGTCGACGGTCTTGCCGACATTACCCAGCGCGGGTTCGAGCAGCGGTTTGGAGGGACCGCCCAGCACGCCGCCGGTAACGCCGCCGACCAATTGGTTGACGGGGTTCAGCAGGCCGCCGGAGCCGGACAGGCCCGCGGTCAGCGCGCCCACCGCGTTGGTGGCATTGCCCAGCACCGTGGTCAACGGCTGCGGATTCTTGGGATCGGCATTGAGCAGGCCGCCCGTGCTGGCGACTGTCTTGCCCAGGCCTTCCACCAGGCCGCCGACGCCGGCGCTCAGGCCTCCCGGCAGGCCGGTGCCCTTGACCGTGGTGCCCAGGCCTTCGACCAGGCCGCCCACTTGTTTGACGGTGCCGTCGACAGGCTTTCCCAGGCCGGTGGCGGCGCCAACCTCTTGGGTCAGGCCGACGACCGTGTCGGCGACCGGCTTGATGGTGGGGTCGAGCGCCTGGCCGACACCGCCCAGGGTGGTGCCCAGATTCAAGGGCAGGGTATTGTCAACCGCATTGCCGGTATTACCCAGCGTGGTTTGCAGCAAACCGGTGGTGACCGGGTTGTTGGGATTATTGGGTTCGTTCGGACCGCCGGGATTGCCGGGATTGCCCGGACCGCCAGGGTTGCTGGGATTATCCGTGCCAGGCAGGCTGGCAGAACTCTTGTGGCTACCACCACCGCCGCCGCAAGCGGCCAGCGCGCTCATCAGAGCGGCCGCCATAACGGTGGAGGTCAGAATACGATGTACGCGCTGCGTGTCAATCTTGGCATTCATGGCGAGCTCCTGTGGGGGAAGTGTCAGGCGTCGAAACTGCCCGATACATCCCTACATGCATAAACCATGCCAATATTTTTCAAACACGCTTCCGGTATGCGTTCAGGTCGTTTTTAGCTTGTTAAAAATCCTTTTAAATCAATAACTTATATTTAAAATAGAGGGTTTGTACCAATATTGGGAATCCCCCATATTTACGATCACGCGCCACCTGCGAATGTTACGTCCGGGGCCTGCCTGGGCCGTTACGTTACGGGCCGCGTTACGTAACGTGGTGTATGGAACAGGCAAAAAAAGCGCCTGTCGAAACAGGCGCGGCGCCTTGGCGGACTCGCGGCGCGGCCGCCGGCAGGCCGTGCTAGAACGCGTCGTAATACAACGAGTAGTTGGCGTTGAAACGCACGTCGCGGCCATTGTTTATGGTGGCCGAGCCGATTGGCTTGGCCACGTTGAAATCAAACAGGTAGTACTTGTCATCGGTAAAGCGCAGCCCCAGCGCCACCGACGACAGGTGCCGCTGGTTGAGCTGTTGCAGGCTCGAATTGTTGTACCAGGTGCGGGCATAGTCGATCAGCGCATAAGGCTGCACGTTGGACAGGTACTGCCAGCCGATGCCGAATTGGCGATTAACTTCGGCGGAAACACCCACGCCCTTGTCGCCGCTTTGCTCGCCTTGCGGATAACCCATCGCATACCGCCAACTGCCGTAAGACACCTGTTCCGACGAGGGCAGGATATTGCTCGAGTACTGGGCGGCGCCCGACAGGGTCAGGCCGAATCGCGCCGGCAGCGCGAAGGTCTGCTTGGCATTGAGGTTGTAGCGGGTGAAGTCCAGGTCCAGGATCGGCACCGCCGAATAGCCGTAGTTGGTGTTGATCTCTTTCTTCGCCCCGGCGCCGGTGAAGCCCCTGGCCACGGCCAGCGTCACGTCGGTGGTCTTGGATTCGGACACCTGGATATAGCGCATCTCGAGGTTGGCGGCCCGCACCTGGGCGTCCTGCTGCAGCCAGCGGTCGGAGTTCTTGGCCTCGTAGCGGTCCTTCGAGTTGGCCGCGTAGACGCCGAGCGTGCCGGTCAGCGAGCGCGTATTGTTCAGCAGGAACGGATAGCTGACGCCGATGCCGATGCGGTCGTTCTTGACCCGGCGGTTGAAGCCCAGGTATTCGATCGCCTCGTCCTTGGGACGCGCGTCGTAGTGGTAGCCGTCGATCTTGACCGCCAGCCCGTCGTTGCCCAACGGCACGCGGACCTCGCCGGAAATGTATTTGACGTCGTCGGTGTTGAACGGCACCGACGCCGTCAGCTTGACCTGTTCGCCCAGCGGCGTGAGGCTGTTGGTGGCCATGTTCACCAGCGGCTGCATGCCGGTGCCCAGGTCCGCCACCCCGCCTGTCAGGCTGACCGGCTGGCGCGAGGCCGCCAGCACCAGTTCGGTGGCGCCGTCGGCGCGTCGTGGCAGGTCGAGCGACGGCGTGAACTTCACCCCCGGCACCGTGCGCATCAGGTTCAGCACGCGTTCCAGCGTGGCCTGCCTGAGCGGCTTCTCCTCCTTCAGCGGCTCGGCCAGCGATTCCAGGCGGTCCTGGGCATTGCCGATATCGCCCTCGATGCGCACCGTGCCGATATAGCCTTCGACCACGGTCACCACCACCAGCCCGTTGGCGAAGGTCTGGTTCTGCACCAGCGCGAACGACAGCGGATAGCCGCGGTCGCGGTACAACTGGGTGATCTTGTCGACCTGCTGCACCAGTTCGCCCAGGCTGATCTCCTTGCCGGACAGCGGCGCCAGCAGGGCGGAGACTTCCTCGAACGGCATGGCGTGCACGCCGGTGACGTCGAAATGCCGGGGCACGATGCGCTGCGCGAGCCTGGCCTGCAGGGCCAGTTGTTCGGGAGTGGGGGCCTGGACCACCGGCGGCGGCTGGGTGGCGCTGGGCGGGCGTTCGATCTGCGGCAGCGCGTCCACGGGGTTGCCGCGTAGCGGGCCGTCGGCGCGTGCCGTGCCGACGGTGGCGAGGGTGCAGATAAGGGCGAGGGAAAGCGGACCTGCGGGAAGCGTGCGTCTCATGCCTGGTTGTCTCTCTTTGCCGCTGGCACCGTTTAAACAGAACATCCGTATTAAGGGTCCGGATAAAGGCTTGAATATATGGGGCCGCTATATAAGTAAAACCGGTGGCGCGCCGCTCAGGCGGTATGTTGCCAGCGCGCCGGGGCAATGACAAATTATTTCATTGTGACTGGCCGGAAACGTGGATATAACAACAGGACGACATACAAGGCAATCTTTCCATGGCCCGATTCCGGGTTTTCCGGGATATTTGAAAATGACCGTGGCTAATTTCCGGGTATTCGTTACAAGTAAGCTGCCATACCGCGACGAATACTGGTATAAACCCTGATGTGTATTAATTGTTAATAGATAAGACTATATAAACGTATCAAAACACATCGGGTTTACCGGCTCTCGGGAGTCCACAGATGGACCAGGATGACCCCAACAAAATCGTCGCAAGTCGGCCCGCCACGAGCGTCTGCCGACCGTCGGCTCACAGGGGCCGCGCATGAACCCGGGCGATATCGTTCCCCTCTCATTCAATAGCGGCCTGGTGGCGCTGTCGTTCCTGATCGCGGCGCTCGGCTCCTATGTGGCGCTGCTGGCGGCGGTGGGCATCCGCGCCGAAATGCAGGACGGCGAGATCCGCATCGGTTACATCATCATCGGCGCCCTGGCGATGGGCGGAGTGGGCATCTGGAGCATGCATTTCATCGGTATGCAGGCACAGGACCTGCCATTCGCGGTGGGCTACCAGATCGGTTTGACCGTGCTCAGTTTCCTGGTGGCGGCGGGTTTTTCCGGCTGGGCCTTCTGGTATGTGGGCCGCGACCGCTTCACATTTATGCGCTGCGTGGTGGGTGGCCTGGCCGCCGGCCTCGGCGTCGCTGCCATGCATTATGTGGGCATCAGCGCCATGCGCATGCCCGCGGTGTTTATCTGGAATCTGCCGATGGTTGTTTTATCGGTGCTCATAGCGGTAATCGCCGCGTCAGCCGCGTTGTGGCTCGCTTTCAATACGCAGAATGAGTTCCAACGCATCGGAGCGGCCATTTTGATGGCGATTGCGGTGTGCGGCATGCATTACACGGGAGCGGCGGCCGGCACGGTGGTCTGCACCGCCCCGCGCGATTTTTCCAGCATGCAGATTGGCGGGGTGATGCTGCCGTACGTCGCGTTCGCGCTGTCGTTCGTCATGTTGCTGGTGATGCGTTGGCATTTGCAACGCGCTTCGCGCCGTTTCCGCGCGCGACTGGCGCAACGCATCGACTCGATCATTGAATCGGCCCCCGTGGTCGATCCGGGCAGGACTCCCGGCTCGACATTGGGACCGGGTTGAGGGCCCGTCGGTAGCGACGGACCTGGCGGTACCCCGGAGACGCGAAGGTGTGGAACACGCCAGCGCGCCGACAGCACCGGGCTTAGGGGGCCACGCCGTCCCTGCGGCATGGCTCGATTATCAAGCGAGACCTGAGGAGCTCGACATGAAAGCGAAACTTGCGCAGTTCTGGAACGATGAAGAAGGTATTACCGCCCTGGAATACGGGCTGATCGCGGGCACCATCGCGGTGGCGCTGGTAGCCGCCTTGGCGACATTCACGGGCGCGCTCAGCGGCCTGTTCACGTCGCTGCAGGCCAAGCTCGCCAACGCGTCCAAGTGAGGCCGAAGACCCCGGTCGTCCCAGTGAGCCTGGCCAGGGCCAGGCGGCGCCGGACGGCCGGGTCTGACGCCCCGCCGGGCATGGAGCTGATGTTGACGACACTTCCCGCGCAGCGAATTCGGGCGGTTGCGGATTGACGGCGTTGCGCGCATCGGCTCCCACGTACTGCGCGCCCATGCATTGCCAGATTGAACCCGAAACCGTCAGAAGGTCCTGCCTTGTATCCAGGGGAAGTGCTGTGGTGGCTGTTGTTCGCATGCTGGAATCTGGTGTTGATATACACCGATCTGCGCTATCGCCGCGTACCCAACACGCTTATCGTCGCGGGCTTCGCGGGGCAGGCGCTGTGGCTGCTCGCGGCTTGGCTCGCGCCAGCCTGGGGCTATCCACCGCGTTGGGCCGGCTGGCCCATGGCATTGGCCGGATTCGCGCTGGCCTTGCCATTCTTCCCGCTCTGGCTCAAGCGTCTGATGGGCGCGGGCGACGTCAAGGCGATCGCCGTGCTGGGGCTGCTGACGGGCTTCGCGCCGCTCGTCATGACGCTGGTGGTCGCGAGCCTGCTGGCCGGGCTGCACGCCTTGCTCTACCTGTTTCTTTCCCGAAGCTGGGCCTTGCCGCTTCGGGCTCGCCAGATCCCCTACGGGACGTACCTGGGCGCGGCCGCGCTCAGCGTGGTGTTTATTCCCTTGAATTCGGACTGGTATTCGTGGTGTTTTTCCTGGTGTTCTACGCGATCCTGACGTACGCCCTGGTGTTCACCGCGCAGCACTCGGTCACCCTGGCGGCGCAGGACGGCGCCCGCAAGGTCCTGCAATGGCAGCCGGGCGCCACCTCGCTGACCGTGCGCGCCAATGCCGGCCGCGACACGGCGCTGGACCGTTCGAGCTGGATCACCACCATGTCCTCGGCCGCGGTGGCGGTGGCGGTGTGCGGCGCCAGCGGCACGCTCAGCAGCACCGCCGGGGGCGCCTGCAGCGGCCAGCCGCTCAGCGCCGACCAGATCGAGGTGACGGTCAGCTATCCGTACGGCGCCAATCCGCTGATTCCGAATTTCCCCTTCCTGGCGCAGGCGTTGATGCCGCCGTCGAGCGTGCTGTCGGCCCGCGCCACGGTCCACCTGGGCAACGGCCTGGATGGGAGCAACTGACATGGACGCGCGCCGTGCCCCGGGCCATTGTCGCGGTCGCAAGCGCGGCCAGCGGGGTATCGCCGCGCTCGAGTTTTCGCTGATGGTGACGATGCTGCTGATGTTCGTCTGCGCCGTCGTTGGCTATGGCGTGCTGTTCTGGATGCAGCAGCAGTTGGCCTCGGCCGCCTCGGAAGGCGCGCGCGCGGCCGTCCACGCGCGCTTTGCCGGCCAGGCGGACGTGCCCGGCGCCGCCTGCGCCGCGGCGATGAGCGTGTTCGGCACGGGTTCGGCGGTGGCTTGCGCGACGACCAGCGCGCCATGCGCGTGGAGCGGTTCAGGCGGCCAGACGGCCCAGTGCAGCACGGTCGCCATGACCTTCAACGTGCAGGCCTGGCCGGTGTTGTCGACCTTCCAGGCATTCATCGCCATGTTGCCCGGGACGGACAAGAACTGGATACCGACCCGGCTGTCGTCGAAGGCCATCGTGCAAATCTCCCAAGGGACACCATGAGCAGTCTGAGCAAAATCATCGCGGGTGTGTTGCTGGCGGCGGGCCTGGTGCTGGCGTTCGTGGCGTGGCGCCTGGCCTCGGCGCCGTCGGCCCCGGCGCCGGCGCCGGCCGGTCCCGTGGCGACGGCGCCGGCCGCGCCGGCCGAACCGCCGGTCAAGCGCTATCCGGTGGTGGTGGCGGCAACGCCGATACCGGCCGGCACGCGCATCGACGGCGACAAGATGCTCAAGGTGGACCAATGGCAGGTGGCGCTGTCCGGCAGCTACAGCTCGCCCGCGCCGTTGCAGGGCGCCTATGTGCGAGTGGACGTCGCGGCCGGCGATCCGCTGTTGCCCAGCATGCTGGCGCAGGGCCTGGCGCGCCAGCTCAAGCCAGGCGAGCGGGCGTTGGCGATCGCGGTCGATGAGGTGGTGGGCGGCGGCAACCGCATTGCGCCGGGAGACTTGGTGGACGTGTTCTTCGTGCTGGAGAAGGGCGTCGAGATCCCGGGCGGACAGGCCCGGTTGCTGCAATCGCAGGTGCGAGTGCTGGCGTATGGCGCGGCTTCGCTGGACGGTCCCGAGGAAAAGTCCGCGCTGCCCGGCCCGCCCGGACAGCCGGCGCGGACCGCCGTGCTGGCCGTGCCGGTCGACCAGGTCAACGAGCTGGTGCTGGCCAGCCGCTCCGGCCGCCTGCAGTTGGCGCTGCGTCCGGTCGGCGACGATGGCAAGCCCGATACCCAGTTGTTCGCCCAGCGCAGCGCCGTGCTGCCGGCGCGCGCCGACCTGACCCCCGAACAACGCGAGCAATTGCTCAGCGGCCCGAACCGCGCCTATGCCGGCGACAGCCTGGCGCAGTTGGATGCCCCGACACCGGCGGCCAGGCCGGCCCCGGCCCGCGCCGCTGGCGCTGGCGGCGGGGGCGGGCGCACCGTCGAAATCCTGCGAGGAGACAAATCCGAGCGCGTGCGCTATTGAAACGTGGCTGCGCGTGGCCTGGTGCCGCCCGCGGCTGGACCTTACCTGCCAAACCAGATCCAGCACAATGAAGAGATTCCAGCGCACCACCCTGATTTGCCTTCTGTCGGCCGCAGCGGTAATGACCTACGGCGTGGCCGGCATGGCGCAGACCGCCATCCAGTCCGACCCGGGCGCTGGCGCGCCCGCCCGCGACATCGCGGTCGCCGTGAGGGGCCAGCAGACGCTCATGCTGGAGGGCGCGCCCGCCCGCATCGCCATCGGCGATCCCGAGGTGGCCGACGTCAAGGTGCTGGCGGCCTCCGGCAAGCGGCAGGCCTCGCTGCTGCTGTACGGCAAGAAACCGGGCACCACGCAATTGCAGGTCTGGACCGGCAACAACGCGGCCCCGCAACTGTGGACGGTGCGGGTGGCGGGCAACGTGCAGCAGGTCATGGCCGGACGCGGCATGGCGGGCGGCGCCAACGTCGACGTGGCCGGCGACCGCGCGGTGGTGTCGGGCCAGGCCGACTCGCCCCTGTCGCACCAGGCCTCGGTGGCCGCGGCCGGCGCGGTGGTGGGTGACAAGAACGTGGTGGACGTGTCGACCGCCGGCACTGGCGGCGTGGTGCAGGTCGAGGTCAAGGTGGTCGAGGTGTCGCGCTCGGTCATGAAGCAGGCCGGCATCAGCTTCGCCGGCCGCAGCGGCCCGTGGGGCGGCACCAACTCGATCACGCCCGACGGCTTCCCGGCGCCGCTGGGCTTCAGCAAGAGCGCGGCCCTGGCCTCGGGCTTCTCGCTGTTCTACGACTCCAACGATTTCAGCGCGCGCCTGCGCCTGCTGCAGAACAACGGCATGGCGCGCGTGCTGGCCGAGCCGACGCTGGTGGCCCTGACCGGGCAGAGCGCCAGCTTCCTGGCCGGCGGCGAACTGCCGATCCCCGAGGCCGGCGGCCTGGGGACGACCACGGTGACGTTCAAGCCATTCGGCATCGGCCTGACGGTGACGCCGACCGTGCTGTCGCGCGAGCGCATCGCGCTGAAGGTGGCGCCCGAGGCCAGCGAGCTGGACTACAGCAATGCCATCGCGGTTTCCAGCGGCACGAATACCACCACGCTGATCCCGGCCCTGCGCACGCGCCGGGCCGACACCACGGTCGAGCTGGGCGACGGCGAGAGTTTTGTCGTCAGCGGACTGGTGTCGCGCCAGACCAAGGCGCTGGTCAACAAGGTGCCGATGCTGGGCGATCTGCCCATCATCGGGTCGTTTTTCCGTAGTGTCGATTACACCCAGGAGGATACCGAGCTGGTGATCGTGGTGACGCCGCGCCTGGTGCGGCCCATAGCACGCGGCGTGACCTTGCCGCTGCCGGGGGCCAGGCAGGAGGCGACCGACACCGCGTTCAACGCTTGGGGCTATTACCTGATGGGTCCTGCGGGTGGGCAGCAAATGCCGGGTTTTTCACGGTGAGCGATATGAAGACACATGCCAGGGAGTGGGTTGGCTTGCAGAATAGCAACCGGTTTTTATTTTGTTCCAAGGGTGACGGCGTGGCCGCGCAGCTCGGACAGGCGCTGGGCGACATGGGCCTGCTGACCCAGGAAGTCCCGGGCGTCGAGGAACTGGGGCGGCGCCTGGCCGAAATCGAGCCGCAGGTGGTGTTCCTGGATTTCACGCTGAGCGAGGACGAACCCGGCAAGCTGTTCAAGTCCGCCGAGCTGGCGCGCCTGCTGGCGCGCATCGCGCCGGCGATTCCGCGCGTCGCGGTGGGACTGCTGAGCCAGCCGGAAGGCGCCATCGCCGCGTTGCGAGCGGGCGTCAGCGATTTCGTCGATCCGACCGTGGCGCCGCAGGAAGTGAAGGACGTGGTGCAGAGGCTGCTGGACCTGCCGGCCGGCGGCGGCCGCATGGACGGCTCGCGCCGCAGCGTGCTGCTGCTGGGCGCGCGTCCGGGCGTGGGCACCAGCACGCTGGCCGTGCACCTGGCCGGCATGGTGCAGGACCGCCTCAAGCAGCAGCATGGCTCGCGCGCCGCGGCCGCGGGCGCCAAGGGCGCCAAGCCGGCGGCCGACAACGGCAGCCAGTTGCCCCTGGGCAGCCGGGTGGCGCTGATGGACCTGGGTTGGCCGGTGGGCGATTGCCAGCTTTACCTGAACATCGGCGGCGATTTCGATTTCGCCGAAGCGGCGCGCAACCTGCGGCGGCTGGACTCGACCCTGCTCAGTTCGGCCATGTCGCATACCGCCAATGGCTTGAGCGTGCTGGCGCTGCCGCGCGACCTGGGCCAGATGCGCGATGTATCGCAATCCGATTCGCTGCTGGTGTTCGAGCGCATGCGCCAGCACTTTGGCGTGGTGGTGGCCGACTCTGGCGGCTTCTCCAACCCCGAGTTCGTGGCCGGCCTGGCGCGCGCCTCGGAGCAGAACTGGATCGTCACCGACCAGAGCGTGGGCGCGCTGGTGTCGCTGGCCGGGCTGCTGCAGGAGCTGGAGCAACTGCACGTGGACCGCCGCAGCCTGGGCCTGATCGTCAACCGCTACGACGAGCGCTACGGCATGACGGCCCAGCAGATCGCCGAGCGCTTCCAACTGGAGCTGGTCGGCACGCTGCCTGACCGCACGCTGGCGCTGATGGTGTGCACCAACCAGGGCCACCTGCTGCACGAGGAGGCCGAGCGCGACGTCTACGTGCGCGCGGTGCAGGCGCTGGCCGAGAAGCTGAGCGCCGAGGAAAACACCCCGGGCGGCCGGGCGAGCTGGCTGGCCACCTGGCTGCCCGGCGTGCACCGCCGCATGGTGGTCGAGTAACGGACGGCGGCGGAATCCCACATGATCATGACAGCGACCATAGAATTCGGCGGCGATGGCGACAAGGGGTTCGCCTCATCCAACCGCTTCCAGGAAGTGAAGACGGCGGCCTACGAGCATCTGCTTTCCCGCATCGAGGAGCTGGGCGCGGAGTTCGGCAGGTGGGCGCGATCGGCGATCCAGGAGTTCGTCGACATCGAGGTGGCCAGCTTCGTGCGCCTGCGGCGGGTGCCGATCAACGAAGGCGAGATGCGCCAGATCGCCGAGGCCCTGACCAAGGAGCTGGCCGGCCTGGGGCCGTTGGAGGATCTGCTGGCCGACCCGGCGGTCGAGGACATCCTGATCAACGGCTACGACAACGTGTTCGTGTCGCGCCGCGGCGTGCTGGCGCGCGAGACGCTGCGCTTCACCGACAACCAGCACGTCCTGCGCATCGTGCGCCGCATCCTGGCGCCGATCGGCCGCCGGCTGGACGAGTCCAGCCCCATGGTCGACGCGCGCCTGCCCGATGGCGGCCGCCTGAACGTGGTGATCGAGCCGCTGGCGGTCGATGGCCCGATGGTGTCGATCCGCAAGTTCCGCCAGGATCCGCTCAAGCCGGCCGACCTGCTGACACTGGGCACCTTCGACGAGGAGATCTACCGGCTGCTGCATGAAGCGGTGAAGAACCGCTGCAACATCCTGGTGTCCGGCGGCACCAGCTCGGGCAAGACTTCGCTCTTGAACGCGCTGGCCTTCTTCATCCCCGAGACCGAGCGCGTGGTGACCGTGGAGGACACGGCCGAGCTGTCGCTCAACCACCCGCATGTGGTGCGGCTGGAATCGCGCCAGGGTGGCTTCGACGGCAGCGGCGCGGTCAGCATCCGCGAGCTGATCCGCAACAGCCTGCGCATGCGTCCCGACCGCGTGGTGGTGGGCGAAGTGCGGGGCGCCGAGGTCATGGACATGCTGCAGGCCATGAACACCGGCCACGAAGGCTCGATGGCCACGATCCACGCCAACTCGCCGCGCGAATGCCTGTACCGGATCGAGATGCTGGCGGGCTTCGCCGGCTTCCAGGGCAGCGAGGACAGTCTGCGGCGCCAGATCGCCAGCGCGCTCGACTTCATCGTGCAGATCGGCCGCCTGTCCAACGGCAAGCGGCGGGTGCTGTCGGTGACCGAGGTCACCGGCATGGGCGACAACGTCATCTCGACCCAGGAACTCTACCGGCACGAGACCTTCGCCACGCCGGAGGGCGAGGAAAAGGATCGCTGGAACTGGCTCGGCATCCATCCGCACACCCCCAAGCTGGCCAAGATGCGCAGCGAGCAGCGGCCGACCGACAACGCGCCGCCCGAGTCCGACGGCGGCGGCTTCTGGAGCAGGAGGCGCTGATGCTGCAGGCCGGAGTGATCGCGGGTCTGGCGCTGGTGCTGGCGCTGGCGGCGGTGCTGCTGTGGCGCCACGCCAACAGCGGCCAGCGGCGCGCCGCCAGTTCCGCCTTTCTCGAAGACCAGTTGCGGCGCGGCCGCGGCGCGCCGGTCAGCGGCAAGATGCCGTTCGCGCACGGCGCCCGCGCGCTGCGCAGCGGTTTCTCGCGTTGGGACATGCTGCTGCTGCAGGGCGGCGTGCGCCAGAGTCCCGGCTTCTACGCCAAGCTGACGCTGCCGATCGTGCTGGCGGCGCTGCTGGCCTGGGCCTTCCTGGGCTGGCTGTCGGGCCTGGTGACGCTGGTGCTGCTGACCGTGTTCGCCTATTTCCTGCTGTGGCTGCGCGCCGACCGGCGCCAGCGCCGCAGGGTGGCGCAACTGCCGGCGTTTCTGGACAACATCGTGCGCCTGGTCACTATCGGCAACAGCATGGCGTCGGCCTTCCAGACCGCCGCGGCCACCACCGACGAGCCGCTGCGCGAAGTGGTCGAGACCGCCGCCGCCCTGAGCCGCTCGGCCAAGGAACTGGACGCGGCGCTGGTGCAGGTTTCGCGCCAGTACGACATGAAGGAGCTCTACATGGTGGCGGCCGTGGTGTCGGTGGCCTTGCGCTTCGGCGGCCGCAGCGACCAGGTGCTCGAGCGCATGGCCGCGTTCATGCGCGACATCGGCCAGGCGCGCGCCGAGCTATCGGCCAGTTCGGCGGAAATCCGCCTGTCGGCCTGGATCCTGGCGCTGCTGCCGCTGGGCATCGCCGGCTTCATCATGGTGGCCAACAACGACCTGTTCATGGGTCTGTGGGTGGACCCGCTGGGCTTCAAGATGCTGATGACGGCGGTCTGCCTGCAACTGGGCGGCTCCTACATCCTGTATCGCATGGCCAAGGCCATCTGAGGACGACGCGGATGCAAGCGATCGAATCCTGGAATGTCTCAACGGTGCTGGCGGTGGCGCTGATGCTGGTGGCGGCCGCCATGCTGATCCTGGGCCTGAGCATGACGCGGCGCCTGCGCGGCCAGGATCGCAGCCGGCAGGTGGTGGAGCAGGCCCTGGCGACGCGCGAGGGCCGCGTCAAGGCGGCCGCCGCGCCGGCGGCCGAGGGCGCGCAGGGCCGGCTGGCCGCCGCCACGCGCGCGGCCGACTCGTTCGGCAAGCGCCTGAGCGAAGGACGCTTCGCCGAAGCGCTGCTGGCCGGCGAGGACCGCAAGCTGGTGGATATGGCGGGCTACGAGAACCCGGCCACGGCGCGGCTGCGCTTCATCGTCGCGCGCTTCACCCTGGCGCTGCTGCTGCCGGCGGCGGCCGTGGCGCTGGATCTGGGGCGCAGCATCGGCTCGTCGCTGGGCCTGTTCGTGGCGGCGTTCTTCGGTTTCGCCATCGGCTACATGCTGCCCAAGTGGTTCGTGCGCCGGCGCCTGTCGCGCCGTCGCAAGCAGGCCGCCAACGAACTGCCGCTGCTGATCGACCTGCTGCGGCTGCTGCAGGGCGTGGGCCTGTCGATCGACCAGAGCCTGCAGGTGCTGACCAAGGAATTCGACCAGGTGCTGCCGGTGCTGGCGTACGAGTTGCGGCTGGCGTCCGAACTGTATGTGCGCGGCCGCACCCGCGAACAATCGCTGGCGCGGCTGGCGGCGGGTTTCGACAACGACGACCTGTCCGCCATCTGCCGCCTCATCGCCCAGGTCGACCAGCACGGCGGCGCGGTGCAGGAGCCGCTGAACCGGTTTGGCGAGCGCCTGCGCGAGAAGCGGCGCCTGGAGCTGAAGGAAAAAGTGGGCAAGACCACCGTCAAGATGACGGCGGTGATGATCGTGACCCTGTTGCCGGCGCTGCTGATCGTGACCGGCGGGGCGGGGTTTGTGGCGGTATTGCGCGGTTTGTCGCGCATGGGGGGGATGTAATGGCGGGCGGTATGGAAAGCGCGCGGCGCGCATGGCGTTGGACCCTGGCGGCGGCGGCGGTTGCCGGCGCCGGGACGTTGGCGGGTTGCCAGAGCAACAATGCCGAGACCGCCTGGCAGTTGATCCAGCAACAGCAGCAGGAACAGGCGCTGGCGCGCCAGCGCGAGGACGAGGCGGAGAACCGCCGCAAGCCGGCCGAGCCGGAGATGATGCTGTCGATGATCGCCGAGTCGCAACGCCAGGAGCGCTATTTCGCCTCGCTGGCCTACATCGAGGCGTTCCAGCAGAAGTTCGGCAACGATCAACGCATCGCGGTGCTGCGCGCCGAGGCGCTGCGCCAGACCGGCCAGACGGCCTCCAGCGAACAGGCCTACCGCGCCCTGATCGGCACCGCGCAGGCGGCAGACGGCTGGCACGGGTTGGGCCTGATCGCCGGTTCGCGCGGCCAGTTCGAGCAGGCCGCCGACGACTTCGCGCGCGCCGCCAAGCTGGCGCCCATGGACCCGCGCATCCTGGGCGACCTGGGTTACGCGCGGCTGCGGGCCGGCGATCCGGCCGGCGCCCGCGTGCCGCTGGGCCAGGCGGCCGAGCTGGCGCCCGAGAGCGGCAAGGTGCTGGCCAACCTGGCCTTGCTGCTGCTGGTCGAGGGCGAGCCGGTGCGCGCCCAGAACGTGATGGACCGCGCCAAGCTCGGCGACGAGGCGCGCAGCCAGGTCCTGCGCCTGGCCGCCGAGATCCGCAGTCAGACCGCCGCGCCGAGCGGTGTGGTGCCGGCCGCCGGGGCCGACACGGCGGCGACGCGGGTGTCCCGTGGCGAAGGCATCGTCATGCCGGTCATGAGCCCCTTGATGGACCGACTGGGCAACGGCCCGATCGTGCGCTAACCAGGAATCCCGATATGTCCCGAACCGTACGCTTCGTTCCTTTTTCCCTGGCGCTGCTTGCCGCCGCGGCCACGCCCTGGGCGAGCCAGGCGCAGTCGAACGCGCCGCTGACGGGCGGCGCCATGAGCGGCGTGGCGCAGGCTTCTCCCGTGCCGCCGGCCGCGCCCGCCGCCGCGCCCGCGGCGCAGATGCCGGCGCGGCCGGTGGTGCAGCAGGTGCAGACGCCGATGCCGCAGGCGGCCGCGCAGCCGGCGCCGCAACCCGCGGCCGAGGCGCCGGAAGCGTTCGGCGACATCACCCGCGGCCTGCTGGCCGCGCAGGCCGACGGCCGCCGCGCCGGCGCCGCGCTGCCGGTGCTGGGCGCCGCGTCCACCGCCGCCTGGAACCGCTACGTCGACAGCTTCACCCGGCCGATTCCCGAGTGGTTCACCAAGCGGGTGCAGACCAACAACACGAACTAGCGCCTGTTCACACGACAAGGAGCCTCGGGCCTGTCTCGCCGAGCCACGGAGCCACGATCATGCCAGCCACTCATTCTCGTTCTGCGTTCTGCCCGCGGCAGCGCGGCAGCATGACGGTGGCCATCGTTTTCGTGGTCATCGTCGGTCTGGTGCTGCTGGGCGTGGCCCAACTGGGCTATGCCTATTACATGAAGCGCGAAATGCAGAAGGCCTCGGACCTGGCGGCGCTGTCGGCGGTGCAGGTGCTGGGCATGGGTGCGCCCGCGGACTGCGCCCGGGCGCAGGCGGCGGGGCGGGCCGCGGTGCTGGCCAACGTGCCCAACATCTTCGACAGCTTCTCGGCGGCCGACGTCACCGTCGAATGCAAGGTGTGGGACACCAGCCGCGCCGACGCCAGCGGCATGTACGTGTTCGACCCCGCCAGCGGCCAGGCGCCGAACGCGCTGCGCATCACCGTCAACAAGACCCTCACCAGCCTGATCCCCAGCTTCTCCGGCAGCACGGCGGGCGGCGCGCAGGTCCAGGTGATCTCGGTGGCCACCAGCACCCAGCCGGTGGCCGTGTTCACCGTCGGCTCGCGCCTGCTGCGCCTGCAGAAGGGCGGCCTGCTGTCGCAGTTGCTGGCCACCGTGGGCGCCACGCCGGCGCAGCTCGACATCCTGGACGCGGCCGGCCTGGCCACCGTCAACATCACGCCGTCGGGCCTGCTGGAGGCGCTGGGCCTGCCGGTGTCGGTGGCCACCGGCGTGGGCACGCCGGCGCAACTGGCCGCGCTCAACAACCTGACGCTGGGCCAGTTGCTGCAGGCCACGCTGACCGTGATGAACAAGGCCGGCGATACCGCCGGCGCCAGCCTCGGGCTGCTGTCCAACGCCATCAACGTGGTGCTGAACGTGATGCCGGTGAACCTGCCGGTCAAGCTGTTCGGCGACGGCGGCGTCCTGGACCTGAACGTGGTGGGCGGCGACATCAACTCGGCGCTGCAGGCCAACATCAACGCGCTCAATGTGCTGGAGACCGCGCTGGTCATCGCCAACGGCCAGAACCTGGTCAACCTGGGCCTGAACGTGCCGCTGCTCGGCGTGCAGTCGCAGGTGCGCATCGTCGAGCCGCCCACCATCGGCGTGGGCGGGGTGGGCACGCAGGCCACCAGCGCCGGCATCCGCGTCTACCTGCGCGCCAACACCAGCAACATCCCGCTGGTGGGCCCGCTGCTGGCCAACACGCTCGGCACCAAGATCGACCTGCCTGTCATCATCGACGTGGCGCAATCGACCGGCACGGTCTCCAAGCTGTGCCAGGCGCCGCTCACCGAGTCGCAGGCCACCATCGACGTGACCTCGTCGGTCGCCAATATCTGCCTGGGGCGCTTTCCGGGCATGTCGTCGGCCGTCGACAACGTGCAGGCCAATTTCCTGTCCATCACCAATAGCTGCCAGCCCAGCTCGTTCGCATCGATCCAGCGCTACCAGGTCCTGAACGTGCTGGGCATCCTGCCGCTGACCAGCAAGGTCACGCTGCCGATCTTCAACTCGACCGCGCCCGTGTCGGTCACGCTGACCGAGCCGCCGTCGCCTAATTCCACCGCCACCGTCAATGCCACCTCGGTCAATCTTGGCGCGCTGGCCTCGAACCTGGCCGACGCCGTGGTCGGCGGCATCCTGGGCGACCTGGTCGGCACCGGCACGCCGCTGACGCCGGAACAGCGCTTGTCGCTGGCCACCACGCTGGTGGGCGGCGGCGGCAGCAATCCGGGCAAATCGATTTCGCAGGTGGTCAACGACATGCAGTGGTCCTCCACCGCGCTCAACCAGCTCGGCCAGCGCATGACCAGCGGCGGCCTGACCGGGGTGCTGGGCGGCACGCTGCAGTTGGTGGGCAACCTCCTCAATTCCTTGCTGCTGGCGCCGCTGAGCGACGTGACCTGCCTGCTGGCGATCACGCCGGACGGGATCCGCCAGTGCCGCGTCAACGCGGTCTCCTCGCTGGCGCTGAGCGGCGGCAACCAGGTGGGCGGCGTGCTGTCCATCGTGGTGACGCTGCTGCAGCCGCTGCTCGGCATGCTGTCGACCCTGCTGCAGCAATTGCTGGACATGCTTGGCCTGAGTGTCGGCCAGACCGATGTATCGCTGCTGTCGGTGGACTGCGGCAAGCCCCGCCTGGTGTATTGATGATGAAGCCCATGATTTCCGCCCCTTCGTGGCCGGCCCGGTGGTCGCCATGACCCAGAAATTCTCGCGCGAAGAGTTCGACGTCTACGTCTGGGAGGGCACGTCCGACATCGCCAGCCGGGCCGAGCGCTGCCTGGCCGGCATGGATGTGTCGCTGGTGCGCGCCGACGCCGGCACCGCGTTTCCGCCGCCGCGCGACCCGTCGCGGCCCGCGGTGGCGCTGGTGTCGGTCTCGGTCATGGGCGACAACCGCTTCAGCGGCTATGACTGGTTGTCGGTGCAGGCCATGCCGGTCATCTGGGTGGCGTCCGAGGCCCGTGGCCGCGATCCGCGTTATTACCCGCCGGAATACTCCTATACGCTGCCGCTGGCCTTCACCACCGCGGATCTGCGCAAGTTGCTGTTCGAACTGCTGGGCACCCTCGACCAGTTCAATCGCGCCGCGCCGCGGCGCGAGCAGCCGCTGATCGCCGTGTCGGAGCCGATGCGGGCGCTGCTGGCCGAGGCCGACATGTTCGCCGACTGCCGCAGCAATGTGCTGATCCACGGCGAGACCGGCGTCGGCAAGGAGCGCATCGCGCGCCTGCTGCACGACCACGCCGCCTGGTCGGACGGGCCGTTCGTCGCGGTCAACTGCGGCGCCATCCCCGAAGGGCTGTTCGAGGCGCACTTCTTTGGCCACGCCAAGGGCGCCTTCACCGGCGCGGTGGGCGCGCACAAGGGCTATTTCGAGCAGGCCAGCGGCGGCACGTTGTTCCTGGATGAAATCGGCGACCTGCCGCTGTACCAGCAGGTCAAGCTGCTGCGCGTGCTGGAGCAGAGCGCCGTGACGCGGCTGGGCTCCACCGTGGAGGTGCCGGTCGATTTCCGGCTGGTGGCCGCGACCAACAAGGACCTGCGTGTGCTGGTGGGCCAGGACGAGTTCCGCGCCGACCTGTATTACCGGCTGGCGGTGATCGAGCTGCGCATTCCCAACCTGGAGCAGCGCGGCCCCGAGGAAAAGGTGGCGATCTTCCGCGCCTTGCTCGAACGGCTGGGCGCCGAGGGCGAGCCGCCCGCCTGGCTGCTGGAACGCGTGGCGCGCGCGCGATACGCCGGCAATGTGCGCGAGCTTTCCAACGTGGCCGAGCGCGTGGCGATCGTGCGGCGTCAGTTCCAGTCCTGGGACCAGGCCCGCATCGAGCGCATTTTCGATCAGTTGGCCGAGCCGCTGGGCGGGCCGGCGGCCTTGGCGACGGCGGGCGCCAATACCCAGTGCGAGCCGCCGGTATTCACCGACGCCGAACGCGCCGAGCGCGCCCGCATCCTGGCCGCGCTGGACGTCAACGGCTGGCGCCGCCAGGACACCGCCAATACCTTGGGTATCAGCCGCAAGGTGCTGTGGGAGAAGATGCGCAAGCTGCATCTGGGCGGCGGCCAGGGCGAAACCGCCGATGGCATTGTCGAGGCGTCGTGAGCGCAATAGGGAATGTCCCTGGGCGCGCGACACTATCGCCGCGTGTTATTCACGCGCGTCAGCTTCAACCGGAATAAATTGCTATAGTTCCGCAACGATTTTTTTGGGGAAGGCATGAACGTCCACTTTATCCGTGCCGCCGCTCGCATGGCGCTGTTGGGTACGGCCCTGTCCGGTCTGGCCGCGTGCGCCAGCGCGCAATCCGAGCCCCCGCGCCCGACGGTGCAGCAGGTCGAGGACAAGCAAGCCGCCTCCACCCCGGTCACCCCGCCCGCGCCAGCGCCCGCCGCGCGCCCGTCCTCGACGGTGGCCGAGCTGCAGGCATTGATCCAGAACCGCCAGGTTTCCGAACTGCGTACGACCTACAACGGCACCTACGGCGCCAGCCTGCTGTTCAAGCCGGACGATCTGACTTACTACGTGGCCCTGTTCCAGCAGAAGGACTTCTGGCGCGTGCTCAAGACCAAGTCGGACAAGCAGGCCGAGGCCACTTACCGCGCCTTCGCGGCCCAGTCGGCCGACCTGGCCGAAGTGGATATCAAGCGCATCAAGCTGCAGGCCGAATATACCCACGCCGAAAAGCTGCTGGCCAGCCGCAGCGCCGAGCTGAGCACGCTGCAGGCCGATCGCACCCTGCGCATGCAGCAGGAAGAGCAGGTCGCCGCGCGCCAGGAACAGTCGCGCCAGGAAGCCACCGCGCTGGCCGACCAGCAGAAGGACGTGCGCCAGCAACTGCGCGACCTGCAACGCCAGATCGACGCCTTGCAGGCGCAGCAGGCGCAGATCGGCCAGGCGCCCGCCACGCCCAGGCGCGGCAAGTAAGCGCCTCGCACGCCAGCAAGCGGGCCCCCGGGCCCGCTTTTCATTGGGCGGGGCCGCCGCTGCCGGTGTGTGGCGCAAATGCCGCCAAACCGCCCGGAATCGGCCGAAAACCCCGTTCGCGGTCCGGTATCCAGGAGTGCGCGCGTGCTTTCTTGTATTCTGGATGCCAGCCCCCATATTTCCATCATGGCTCTCAAAGTTTTCGACCTCCAGTGCGAGCACGGCCACATCTTCGAAGGCTGGTTCGGTTCGCACGAAGACTACGACGCGCAGCAGGCGCGTGGACTGGTGTCGTGCCCGGTCTGCGGCTCGGCCAGCATCACCAAGCGCCTGTCGGCGCCGCGCCTGAACGTGGCGCACCTGCACGCGCCCGCGGCGCAGCCGGCGCCGCCGGCCGGCGCCACCGACGCCGAGAAGATGTCGGCGCTGCAGGCGGTGGTGATGCGCCAGGTGCGCGCGCTGCTGCGCAATACCGAAAACGTCGGCGCGCGCTTCGCCGAGGAAGCGCGCCGTATCCACGAGGGCGACGCGGACGAGCGCCCCATCCGCGGCACCGCCACGCGCGAAGAGCGCGAGGCCCTGGCCGAGGATGGCATCGACGTCATGGCCGTGCCTGACTTCCTCGACGACGAACGCCTGCAATAGCCGCGTTCGCCGCCGCGGCGGCTTTCACGGCCGCGCAAGGCAAAAAAAAGCGCCAGACCCCGGAGGGCTGGCGCTTTTTCTTGCCTGTCGCCGGATCAGTTGTTGACGCGGCTGCGGTATTCGTTGGTGCGCGTGTCGATTTCGATCTTGTCGCCGATGGCGCAGAACAGCGGCACGTTCAGTTCGTAGCCGGTGTTGATCTTGGCGGGCTTGGTCACCTTGCCCGACGTGTCGCCACGGACGGCCGGTTCGGTGTAGGTGATTTCGCGCACGATGGTCGTGGGCAGTTCCACCGAGATGGCGCGGCCGTCGTAGAAGACCACTTCCACGGGCATCGCTTCTTCCAGGTAGTTCAGGGCGTCGCCCATGCTTTCGGCTTCGATTTCGTACTGGTTGTACTCTTCGTCCATGAAGACGTACATCGGGTCGCCGAAGTAGGAGTACGTGCACTCCTTGCGATCCAGTTGGACGACTTCGAACTTTTCGTCGGCCTTGTAGACCGATTCGCTGGCCGAGGCGGTCAAGAGGTTCTTGAACTTCAGCTTGACGACGGCGGCGTTACGGCCGGACTTGTTGTATTCGGCCTTCTGGACCACGAGGGGATCCTTGCCGACCATGACCACGTTGCCGACTCGCAATTCCTGAGCGGTTTTCATCGATAAAACTCCGGGGGGAAAGGGTGCACTCGCCGTGCTTGCAGAAAGCCGCGGCGGGTGAGGGCGCCAGGCAACGGGCCAGGCCCGCCATCTTGATCTCAACGCCATCTCAAGCCCGCGGGCCCGAAAAGGCCCGCTCGCTCGACTTTCATGCACACCCCGGGAGGCGTCATAGTTGAGGCGCCGAAAAACCCGGGCGACTCAGAAAACTCTCTATTCTAGCGTTTCTTGGCCAACTCTGCGCAAAAATCGGCCAGATTTTCCGCCAGGTCGGGGCGCGCGGCCTGCGCCGCGTCCCAGTCGCGCGCCGCCTGCGTCCAGGCCCGCCAGGCGGCCGGCGCCAGGGCGGCGCCGATCGCATCCGCCGCCGCGCCGGCCTCGGGCAGGTTCCAGGCGCGGATGGCGGCGGCCGCGGTTTCCGGGGCCGGATAGCGCGCGAGCCAGGCATCCAGCTTTTCCAGGTGCACGTTCTCTTCCTGGGGGTAGATCTGCCAGACCAGCGGACGCGCCGCCCAGGCCGCGCGCACGAACGAATCCTCGCCGCGCACCAGATTCAGGTCGGCGCACCACAGCACGCGGTCGAAGTCGGGTTGCGCCACGAACGGCAGGCGCGCCACCGCCGGGCCGCCGGGCCGCGCGCAGGCCGCTTCCAGCCCGGGAGCGACGCCTTCCGGCGCCAGCAGCAGGGCGGGGCGGGCATCGGCCGCCAGCGCCTGCGCCAGGCCGTCGATCGGCGCGCTGGGGTAGCAAAACAGGGACACGGTGCGGGCGCCGTCGCGCCGTTGCGACACGAGAGGCTCGGCCACGCCCAGTCCCCGCAGGAACGCCGCCTGGGCTTCGGCATCGGCCTGGAAGGCGTCGCGCTCGGCCGTCAGGCCCGGTTCGCGCAGCAGGCCGCCGGTGGCCGGCGTGAATCCCGGGAAGAAGAAATGCTTGACCAGCCCGTCGGGGCGCTGCGACGGCAGGCCGTGGCAGCTTTCCACCCAGGCCTCGGCGCTCAGGTATTCCAGGTTGATCCAGGCGGGATGACGCTGGCGCATGCTGGCCAGGAAGGCCTCGGGAGGATCGCAGGCGAAGGCCTCGATCACCACGTCGCGGGCGGCCAGCGCCGGATCCGGCGTGTCGGTCCAGCGCACGATATCGATGTCCTGGAACGCCTGGCGCGCGGCAGTGGCATCGATGCCGGGCTGGATGCGCGCGAAGCTGGCCAGGTCGTCCACCCACAGGCGCACCTCCCAGCCGCGGCCATGCGCCAGTCGCCGCGCCAGGCGCCAGCAGACGCCGATGTCGCCGTAGTTGTCGACCACGCGGCAGAAGATGTCCGCTTGCATCGACGCGCTCAGTGGAACTTGGCGGGCGCCGCCTCGGCATCTTCGGGCAATTCGGCGTGCACCAGTTCGCCCAGGGGATTGGGGAAGTAGGGCGCGCCGCAGTCCTCGCAATATTCCGGCGGCAGCACGCCGGGAATGCGGCGCACGTCGCTCACGCCGTATTCCTTGAGCAGCGCCGCGATCTCGTCGACCACGTCGGGCTGGCCCTCGTCGGCCGGCAGGTCTTCCTCGCGGCCGTACAGCGGCCAGACGCAGCCGTAGTAGACGTCGTTGCTGTTGCGCGCGGTGAAGCTGACGCGGTATTCGTCGACCCGGTTTTCGCCGCAGCCGGCCACCACGGCGCGCAGTTGCGAGGCCTCGAGATTGACCGCGCCCTCGAGCCAACTGATGGCGGCGCGCAGCGACAGCGGGCGCACGCGGCGGTCGGCCTCGCGGTTGCTGACGTAGTAGGCGTCGGGCAGCAGGGCTTCGAAACCGCAGCCCGGCAGCAGGCCGGCCAGCGTCGGCTGGGCCTGCGCGGCCCATTGCGCCAGGCAGGCGTCGCGGCTGGCCTCGGCCTCGCCGATCTGCTCCTGCCAGCGGAACACGGGCGCGAACTCGGGCACCGCCACGGCCGCCACGATGTAGCGCGTGTCGGCCAGCATGTTGGCGGTTTCGGCCTCGGCATTGAGCGCGGGCTTGGTGGTCTCGGCGCCGAGCGCCTGCGAGCCCAGCCGTTGCAGCCATTGCCAGGTCTCGGAGAAGGTGCGTGGCATCTGGTCCACGCTTACCAGCACCGGCATCAGCGCGCTGCGGGCCTGGCTCGACAGCACGTGGCCATGCAGTTGCGCCAGCAGGGCCTGCTGGGCGCTGGCCGGCACGGGGCCGGTGGGGATGGCGTAGCGGGTCCAGGCCACGATGGGCGCGACGATCAGCAGGATGTCGTAGCGCACGCCGTTCTTCTCGATCTTCATCGACTCGGACAGCGTTTCGGCCTGCTCGATCAGGACCTCATAGGCGCCCACGTCGCCCTGGGCGAGGTGGTCCAGCGCGGCTTCCAGCGGGGCATCCTGGCCTGCCTTGAGCAGCTTTGGAATCGCTTCGCCAAGCTGATTCTCCCAGTACACGTCTTCGACGCGGCTGCCCGAGCGGTTGAGCGACTGGGCAAGCGTGATGAGGCGGGTGGCGTCACGGGTCAAGCGGGGAGCGGATTGGCTGCGGGATCGGGCCATAACTTCGGAGGACGTCCAGTAAGTGTGTAACGACGTAGTTTAACGCCCGCCACGGCGGTGGTCGCGGCGACGCCCGGGCGCCCGCGAATCGGGCAGCACAAGGGCGCCGACGGTCACCGGACTGGACCCGGCCTTCCGCCGGGGATTGGTGCGGGTCTGGCAACAGATCGTGCCTGTTTAGGGGATTTATTGCTGATTGGAATCGACCGACAATGGACCCATCATCAAGCTTTCCTGGAGTCATCGCCATGCGCTGGCCTACGCTTTTCGTTTCCCACGGTTCCCCCATGCTGGCCGTCGAACCCGGTTCGACCGGCCCCGCGCTGGCCGCCTGGAGCCAGTCCCTGGGCCGCAAGCCGCGCGCCATTTTGGTGGTGTCGCCGCACTGGATGGGCCACGGCCTGGCCCTGTCCACCCGCGACCAGCAGGTGGCCTGGCACGATTTCGGCGGCTTTCCGCCCGAACTCTACACGCTGCAATACGCCGCGCCCGGCTCGCCCGAGCTGGCGGCGCGCACGCAGGCCCTGCTGGCCGAGGCCGGCATCGCCGCCGACCGCGATCCGCGCCGGCCGCTGGACCATGGCGCCTGGGTGCCGCTGCGCTACCTCTATCCCGAGGTCGACGTGCCGGTGGTGCAACTGTCGCTGGACATGGGCCGCGACGCCGCCGGCCAGTTGGAACTGGGCCGCGCCCTGGCGCCGCTGCGCGACGAGGACGTGCTGATCATCGGCTCGGGGTCGCTGACGCACAACCTGCGCGACGTGCGCATGCCGCAGGACGCGCCGCCGGCGCCTTACGTGCCGGCGTTCCAGGCGTGGTATGCCGAACACCTGGCCGCCAACGACGTGCCGGCGCTGCTCGACTGGCAGGCGCGCGCGCCCGGCGCGGCGCAGGCCCATCCGCACGACGACCACCTGATGCCGCTCTACGTGGCGCTGGGCGCGGGCGGCGGCCAGGCCACACGCCTGACGGACGAGATCTCGTACGGCGCGCTGGCGATGGACGCCTATGCATTCAACTGAGGCCTGTTGACGCCGCTTACCGCCGTCAATGTTTGGTTACCCCATGCGGTTCCAACCGCCGCTGCGTCTATGCATAATGGCTGCCGCCCGCATCGCGGGCGTTTCCTTGTTCTGGACGCATGCCGGAGCCATCCGGCCGGGAGTGTAGAGATCGTGAATGCGCATATCGTGAAAGCCGCGAGTCTGGCCATCGTTGCCGCCACGCTGACGGCGGCTTCGTCCGCCTGGGCCGAGGACGTCGAGGGCTCCCGCGACCATCCCGCCCTGACGCGTTTCGAGGGCGCCGAGATCCGTGCCTACGAATTCAAGGACTACGACGAAGCCGTGATGCCCAACCAGCCCATCACCCGCGAAAGCGAGGCCAGGGGCCTGACGCTGGAAGGCAAGCTGACGCGCATCGCCTATCGCATCGACGGCAAGAAGTCGGCGCTGGAGGTCTATCGCAACTATCAAGGCGCGCTGCAGGCCGGCGGCTTCAAGACCTTGTTCGAATGCAAGGGCGACGAGCAGTGCGGCGGCGACTTCCAGTCGTTCGTCCTGAACAGCGGCAAGGTCAGCCAGCCCGGCCAGGGCGACGCGGCGTTCGGCGGCAAGTACTACGCGGTGCTGGCCAAGAAAGAGGCGCCCACCGGCGACATCTACGTGTTCCTGGATGTGATGGACGACACCTCCAACAACATCACGCCGGTGTTCCAGCAGGTGATCGAAACCAAGCCCATGCAGACCGGGCAGGTCAAGGTGCTGGACATGGCCGCCATGCAGAAGTCGCTGGCCGAATCGGGCCGCGTCGCGGTCTACGGCGTCTACTTCGATACCGACAAGGCCGAGGTCAAGCCCGAGTCCAAGGCCGCGCTCGACGAGATGGGCAAGCTGCTCAACGCCAACCCGAAGCTGAAGGTCTACGTGGTCGGCCACACCGACAACCAGGGCACGCTGGCCGGCAACCTGGACCTGTCGCAAAAGCGCGCCGACGCCGTGGTCAAGGCGCTGGAAGCGGGCTACAAGATCCCGGCCGCGCGCCTGTCGGCGCGGGGCGTGGCCTCGCTGGCGCCGGTGGCGGCCAACGACGCCGAGGCCGGCCGCGCCAAGAACCGCCGGGTCGAACTGGTCGCGCAATGATGGGGTGAGCCTGCCACGCGTCGCGATGGCAGGCGGCGCGCGGCCATGAAAAAAGCCCCTGGAACCTCGGTTCCAGGGGCTTTGCCTTTGCGGCCCGCGCGTTACGCGGCCAGCAACTGGCGCAGCACGAAGGGCAGGATGCCGCCGTGCTGGTAGTAGTCGACCTCGATCGGGGTGTCGATGCGCAGCAGCAGCGTCACGTCCTGCTTCGAACCATCCTTGCGGGTGATCGTCAGCGTCACGTCCTGCATCGGCTTGATGCCGTTCTCCAGGCCCGAGATGTCGTAGGTTTCCTCGCCGGTGATGCCCAGCGACTGCACGCTGTCGTTGCCCTTGAACTGCAGCGGCAGCACGCCCATGCCCACCAGGTTGCTGCGGTGGATGCGCTCGAAGCTGCGCGTGATGACGGCCTTGACGCCCAGCAACTGGGTGCCCTTGGCGGCCCAGTCGCGCGACGAGCCGGTGCCGTACTCTTCGCCGCCGAACACCACGGTGGGCGTGCCGGCCGCCACGTACTTCATGGCCGCGTCGTAGATCGACATCTGTTCGCCGGTGGGCTGGAACAGGGTTTCGCCGCCTTCGAAGCGGCTGCCGTCCGGGCGCGCCGGGATCATCAGGTTCTTGATGCGCACGTTGGCGAAGGTGCCGCGCATCATGATTTCATGGTTGCCGCGGCGCGAGCCGTAGCTGTTGAAATCGGCCTTCATCACGCCGTGTTCCTTGAGCCACTTGCCCGCGGGCGAGGTTTCCTTGATGGAGCCGGCCGGCGAGATGTGGTCGGTGGTGACCGAGTCGCCGAACACGCCCAGCGCGCGGGCGTTCTTGACGGTCGGCATCGCGCCCGGCGTCATGCCGAAGCCTTCGAAGAACGGCGGCTCGGCGATGTAGGTGGAATCGGGCCAGTTGTAGGTCTCGCCCGTGACGCCCTTGATGTTCTCCCACAGCTTGCCGGGGTTGCTCTTGACCTGGCCGTAGTTGGCCTCGAACGCCTTGGGGTCCAGCGCGTACTTGAGCAGCGCCTCGACTTCCTCGGTGGTCGGCCAGATGTCGCCCAGCCAGATATCGCCGTTCTTGCCGCGGCCGACCGGTTCGGTCATCAGGTCGCGCGTCACGGTGCCGGCCAGGGCGTAGGCCACCACCAGCGGCGGCGAGGCCAGGAAGTTGGCCTTGATGTTCGGGTGGATGCGCGCCTCGAAGTTGCGGTTGCCGGACAGCACCGCCGAGCACACCAGGTCATTGCTGGTGATGACCTCGTTCAGGTCGGGCGTCAGGTCGCCGGCGTTGCCGATGCAGGTGGTGCAGCCGTAGGCGGCCACGTCGAAGCCCAGCTTCTCCAGGTAGGG
Source organism: Achromobacter sp. SIMBA_011 (assembly GCF_046535435.1). Taxonomy (NCBI): domain Bacteria; kingdom Pseudomonadati; phylum Pseudomonadota; class Betaproteobacteria; order Burkholderiales; family Alcaligenaceae; genus Achromobacter; species Achromobacter sp. SIMBA_011. The sequence continues at coordinate 107,827 of NZ_JAWRWN010000002.1, forward strand.
CAGCAGGCCGGTCTTGGTCAGGTATTCGGTGACCACGCGCGATCCGGGGGCCAGCGAGGTCTTGATGTGCTTGGGCACCTTCAGGCCGGCTTCGACGGCCTTCTTGGCCAGCAGGCCCGCCGCCAGCAGCACGCTGGGGTTGGAGGTGTTGGTGCAGGAAGTGATGGCGGCGATCAGGATGTCGCCGTTCTTGACCTTGGTGCCGGTGCTGGTGGTGAAGGTCTGCTGCAGCTTCTCGGCCGGCTGGTTGAAGCCGTTCTCGGCGACCGGCTTGGAGAACAGGTCGATGAAGGTGCTCTTGACGTTGCCGATCTCGATGCGGTCCTGGGGGCGCTTGGGGCCGGCCAGCGACGGCGCCACGGTGGACAGGTCCAGCGTCAACAGCTTGGTGTAGTTGATGTCCTGGGCGGCGGGCACGCCGAACATGTCCTGGGCCTTGAAGTAGGCCTCGAACGCGGCGATTTCGTCTTCGGTGCGGCCGGTGCCGCGGAAGTAATCGATGGTGCGGCCGTCGACCGGGAAGAAGCCCATGGTGGCGCCATACTCGGGCGCCATGTTGCCGATGGTGGCGCGTTCGGCCACGGACAGGCTGGCCGTGCCCTCGCCACAGAACTCGACGAACTTGCCGACCACTTTTTCACGGCGCAGCATTTCGGTGATGGTCAGCACCAGGTCGGTGGCGGTGACGCCGCCGCGCAGCTTGCCCTTGAGTTCCACGCCGACCACGTCGGGCGTCAGGAAGTACACCGGCTGACCCAGCATGCCGGCCTCGGCCTCGATGCCGCCCACGCCCCAGCCGACCACGCCGATGCCGTTGATCATGGTGGTGTGGCTGTCGGTGCCCACCAGCGAATCGGGGTAGTAGATATTGTTCTTCTTGTCCTGGTGCACGCCGCGCGCCAGGTATTCCAGGTTGACCTGGTGGACGATGCCGAAGCCCGGGGGCACCACGCCGAAGGTGTCGAAGGCCTGCATGCCCCACTTCATGAACTGGTAGCGCTCCTGGTTGCGCTTGAATTCCAGCTTCATGTTCAGGTCCAGCGCATTCTTGGTGCCGAAGTAGTCGATCATGACCGAGTGGTCCACCACCAGGTCCACCGGCACCAGCGGCTCGATGCTCTTGGGGCTCTTGCCCATCTTGTCGGCCACCGAGCGCATGGCGGCGATGTCCGCCAGCAGCGGCACGCCGGTGAAGTCCTGCAGCACCACGCGCGCCACCACGAACGGGATTTCATCCTCGCGCTTGGCGTTGGCCTGCCAGTTGGCGAGCTGGCGCACGTGTTCCTCGGTCACCTTCTTGCCATCGCAATTGCGCAGCACGGATTCCAGCACGATGCGGATGGAGACCGGCAGCCGCTGCACGTCCACGCCCAGCGCCTTGCCCAGCGCCGGCAGCGAATAGTACTGACAGGACTTGTTGCCGATCTTGAAATTCTTGAGTGTGTCGAGGGTGTTGTGCGGCATGATGGACTCCGTGGTTTTGCCCGCGTAAAGCCGGCATTTTCAGGCGTTTCGACGCGTTTGTCATTCCGGGCGACAGCGGCGCGGGTTCGGTCTGTGTCTTATATCTTATATAAGACTTAAAGGGCGCGTCAAAGTTCCCGCCCGCGCCGGCCTGCTGGTTGCGCGGCGGTCGCGCAAACCCCTACTGTGCGGCAGCCGCGTCGTCCCTGCAAGTCCCCTTTTTTTAACAAAGAAGTCCTACAAGCGCATGGCGGCGGGAGGCGGGGTCGTGCCGCGCGGCACGCCGCTGGTCGAGGTGGACAGGCTGCGCGAGGCCGTGGCACGGGTGATGCGCCAGGCAGATTTCCGCGACCGCTTCCAGGTGCAAGGGCTGGTGATCCAGGCGCCGCGCCTCAGGCCAGCAAGGCCGGCATTTCCGCCGCGGCGAAATCCAGGAAACGCCGCAGGGCCAGCGGCGCGCCGCGGCGGGCGGGCATGACCGCATAGATGCGCGCCGGGGCGGCGCGCCAGGCGGGCAGCAGTTGCGCCAGGTCGCCCCTGGCCAGGGAGCCGGCGCAGAGATAGTGGGGCAGCAGCGCCACGCCCAGGCCGGCGCGCGCCATCTCGCGCAGCGCCGCCAGGTTGGTGCTGAGGCAGCGGGGGCGGAATTCGATCGACTCGGCTTCACCCGCGGGGCCGGTGAAATGCCAGCTTTGCGGGCTGTCCTGGGTGGCGTGGGCCAGCAGCGGCAACGCGCTCAGTTCGCGCGGATGGCGCGGCGCGGCCCGGGCCATCTCCGGAGCCGCCACCAGGATCAGCGGCACCGGCGCCAGTTCGCGCGCCACCAGCCTCGAATCCGTGAGCGAGGCGCCCTGGGCGCGGAAGGCCAGGTCATAGCCTTCGCCCACCAGGTCGATGATCTGGTCGCGGGTGTCCAGCAATACCCGCACGCCGGGGTGCTTCAGGCAGAAGCGCGACACCAATTCGCCCAGCAGGGACACGGCCAGGGCGGAGGGGGCGGTCATACGCAACAGGCCGCTGGGCGTGTCGCCCATCGCCGCCGCCAGGTCGAAGGCGCTGCGGGCCTCGCGCGCCATCGCCAGCGCATGCACGTAGATCTGCTCGCCCATGGGCGTGAGCGAGACGCGGCGGGTGTTGCGTTGCAGCAACCGCAGGCCCAGCCGCGTCTCCAGCTCGGCCACGCGCCGGCTGAGTTTGGAACGCTGCATATTGAGCACGCGGGCGGCGGCGGAGAAACCGCCTTTTTCCACTACCTCGGTGAAAAGCAGCAGGTCGTCGAGATGATGGATATAGGAATGCATGGGCCAGGGTGGGGAATTGTCCTGTAACGCAGGACAATTATTCCTGAAATTAGCGTCTACTGTGCCGGACGCGGAACCCATAAGCTCTGCGCCACCCAAAAATCCAGGCAGCAGCTCCTTGACCATCCGCCTCAGTCCGCCCGTGGCCAAGCCGTTCGAGCCCGCGGGCGACGCCTGTTCGTTCCGGCAATTCCGCCAACCCGATTTTCCGCGCGGCATGTCGCCGCTGGTGCTGGCGGAGCATTTCGTCATGACCGGCCCCAGCTTCGCGCCGCACCCCCACGCCGGCATGTCGGCCGTGACGCTATTGCTGGAAGACAGCCGCGGCGCCCTGCGCAGCCGAGACAGCATGGACAACGACCATGAGATCCGGGCCGGCGACCTGCATTGGACCGTGGCCGGACGCGGCGTGATCCACGATCAGCAGCCCGTGGGAGAGTCGCGCCTGAACGGCGTGCGGTTGTACGTCAACCTGCCGCAGCGGCTCAAGTCGCTGCCGCCCGAAGCCTCGTTGCTGCGCGCCTGGGAGATGCCGGTCCTGCAGGGCGACGCCGGCCGCGTGCGGGTGGTGTCGGGCCGCTACGATGGCTGGGAAGCGCCGCTGGCCACCCCCGAGCCGTTGTTGATCCTGGATGGCTGGCTGCGCCCGGGGGCGTCGCGGCTGGTGACGCTGCCGGCCGGCTGGAACGCCTGGCTATACGCGGTCCACGGCGAACTCGGGGTGCGGGCCCGCCACCAGATCACGGCGCCGGCGCGCCCGCCGGCGGATCTCGGGACGCGCCCGATGGCGCCGTTCCGGCCGCGCGGCCGGGGGGCGGTGGCGGACAGGCGCACCCCCGATCCCGACTTCGCCATCCTGCCGCCGGGGGCGGCGCTGACGGCCACGGCGGATCGCGATGGGCTGCTGCAACTGCTGGCGGCCGGAGCGCCGGTTCATTTCCTCCTGGTGGCGGGGCGGGCCATCGACGAGCCCGTGATCCAGCGCGGGCCGTTCGTCATGGCGGACGCGCGGGCCCTGGGACAGACCATGGCGGCCTACGAAGCCGGGGAATTCGGCCGACTGCGCGACCCGGCGGACCTGCCGGGTTGACGAGCCCCGCGGGCCGGGCGCAAGCCCGCGTCGCGGACAACCATCGGAAACTAATCGTTGTAAACGAGCAACAAAGTTGTCGTCCATATTAAGGGACGCAATGAGAATGATTTCGTTTTATATAGAATCGACCCCGCACGATCTCAATCTCCCTTGGTGAACGGGCTCCACAAGACCGGCATGGCCGGCTTTGCGGCAGTTCGAATGGCAAGCCGTTACCCCGCGTGACCCTCATCGGGATTGTTGCGATCCCTGCTTCCTGCGAAGCGCCCGCCTACCGATTCCCGATATGAAAATACGAACTCTTGCGTGCGTGGTTGCGGCCCTGCCGTACACCGCCCTCCATGCCCAATCCGCCGCGCCCGCCGCCGACGGCTCCGTCGTCTCCATGGAGGCAATCAAGGTCGAGGCCAGCGCCGACGCTTCGGCCGGCGGCCTGGCCCAGCCCTACGCGGGCGGCCAGGTGGCCCGCGGCGGCCGCGTCGGCGTGCTGGGCACGCAGGACATCATGAGCACGCCGTTCAGCATCACCAGCTACACCAACGAGCTGATCCAGGACAAGCAGGCGCGCAGCGTCGGCGACGTGCTGCAGAACGATCCGGGCGTGCGCGTGGCGCGCGGTTTCGGCAATTTCCAGGAGTCGTACTTCATCCGCGGCTTCATCCTCAGTTCGGATGACGTGGCCTACAACGGCCTGTACAGCCTGCTGCCGCGCCAGTACATCGCCACCGAACTGTTCGAGCGCGTCGAAGTGCTGCGCGGCGCGTCGACCTTCCTGACGGGCGCCTCGCCCGGCGGCGACGGCATTGGCGGCACGGTCAATCTGGTGCCCAAGCGCGCCCCGAACGATCCGCTCACGCGTTTCACCACCGGCATCTCCAGCGGCGGCCAGTTCTCGGTCTCCACCGACATCGCGCGCCGCTTCGGCCCCGGCGACAGCACCGGCATCCGCCTGAACGTGGCCAACCGCAGCGGCGACACCGCCATCGACGACGAGCACTCGCGCACCAGCCTGGTGTCGCTGGGCCTGGACTGGCGCTCGGCCGACACGCGGTTGTCCGCGGACATCGGCTGGCAGGAGAACAAGCTCAAGCGCGCGCGTCCGAACGTGACGCTGCGCGGCGTCACCAGCGTGCCGGACGCGCCGGACGCCAGCTCCAACTATGCCCAGCCCTGGTCATACTCGAACGAGCGCGACGTATTCGGCACCGTGCGCGCCGAGCATGACTTCAGCGACAAGCTGACCGGCTGGGCCGCCTTCGGCATGCGCCGCAGCGACGAAGCCAACTCGCTTGCCAACGTCACCGTCACCAACGGCAGCACCGGCGATGGCAACTTCTACCGCTTCGACAATACCCGCAAGGACAGTGTCAACACCGGCGAACTGGGCCTGCGCGCCAAGGTGCGCACCGGTCCGGTCGGCCACGAGTTCGTCGCGTCCGCGTCCTTCTTCGATCTCAAGAAGAAGAACGCGTATGTCATGGACTACCTGAACACGTTCTCCACGAATATCTACGATCCGGTCAGCTACGACCGCCCGGCCTACAGTTCCAAGGCGCTGTTCGGCAACGACCTGGACGATCCGGCGCTGCAGGGCCGCACCCGCATGAGCAGCTATGCGCTGGGCGACACGATGTCGTTCCTGGACGACAAGGTGCTGCTGACGCTGGGCATCCGCCACCAGCGCCTGTCCTCGCGCAGCTACGCCTACAACACCGGCACGGAAAACGGCGCCTATGACGCCAGCCGCAATTCGCCCGCCGCCGGCATCGTCTTCAAGGTGACGCCGAGCGTGTCGCTGTACGCCAACTACATCGAAGCCCTGGTGGCCGGCGATACGGCGCCGCAGACGGCCAACGGCAAGCCCGTGCCCAACGGCGGCGAGAGCCTGCAGCCTTACGTTTCCAAGCAGAAGGAAATCGGCGTCAAGTACGACGGCGGCGGCCTGGGCGCGGGCCTGGCGCTGTTCTCCACCGACAAGCCGCGCGCGGCCTATGACGCGTCCAATCGGTTCACCGCCTCCGGCAAGGACCGCCACCAGGGCATCGAGCTGACCGTGTTCGGCGAGCCGATCGACCGCGTGCGCGTGCTGGGCGGCCTGACCTTCCTGGACGCCAAGCAGCGTTCCACCGGCAATACCGCCATCGACGGGAACCGCGTCATCGGCGTGCCGCGCTTCCAGGCCAACCTGGGCGCGGAATGGGACATCCCCGGCGTGCAGGGCCTGGCCGTGGACGGCCGCGTGGTCTACACCGGCGCCTCCTATGCGGACGATGCCAACACCCTCAAGGTGCCCGGCTGGACCCGCTTCGACGCCGGCCTGCGCTACATGATGGACGTGGACGGCCACGTGGTGACGCTGCGCGCCCGCGTCGAGAACATCGCCAACCGCAACTACTGGTCGTCGGTGGGCGGCTACCCGGGCAACGGTTACCTGGTGCTGGGCGGCCCGCGCACCTTCTCGCTGAGCGCCAGCATGGACTTCTGAGCGCGGATGCCCGCCGCCAGGCGGGCGCCGCGCAGGCCAGGAAAGGCAACGTCCCGGCGGTCTAGGTCATCAACCAGCCGCCCGCCACGTCCAGCACCTGCCCGGTCACGAACCGCGCCTGGTCCGAGGCGAAGAACAGGCAGGCGTCGGCCACTTCCTCGGGCGTGCCGAGCCGGCGCAGCGCGGTGACCTCGGCCACGGCGTCGTTGATCTCCTTGGGCACGCTTTTCAGCAGCGGCGTGCTGATGCGCCCCGGAGCCAGGCCGTTGACGGTGACGTCGTGCTCGCCCAGTTCCGCGGCCCAGTGGCGCGTCAGGCCCAGCAGCGCCGCCTTGGTGGCGGCGTAGTGCGCGGCGACGATGTCGCAATAGGCCTTGCCCGCCACCGACGACATGTTGATCACGCGTCCCTGGCGCTGGCGCACCATGTGCGGCGTGGCCAGGTGGGTCATGTAGAACACGCTGTTCAGGTTGACCGCCACCACCTTGTCCCATTCACCCGGCGTCATCTCCCACACCTTCAGCGCGCGGCCGTCGGTCTTGGGCGAGATGCCGACGTTGTTGACCAGGATGGTGGCGGGGCCGAGGTCGCGGGTGATGCGGTCATACGCAGCCTGGCACTGGTCGAAGTGCGAGACGTCGGCGTGCACGAAGGTCACGGCATGGCCGCGCTTTTTCAGTTCCTTCTCGTAGGCCTGGCCGCCCTGCGAATTGAAGTCGATCAGCCCGACCTTGCCGCCTTCGGCCAGGAAGCCCTCGACGATGGCCGAACCGATGCCGCCGACGGCGCCGGTGACGATGATGACCTGATCCTGGAAGCGCGCGCTCATGCCCGCACCTTCAACATGATCTTGCCGATGTGCCGGCTGCTTTCCATCAGCGCGTGGGCCTGGGCCGCTTCTTCCAGCGGGAACACCTGGTGGATCAGCGGCAGGCAGCGCCCCTGTTCCATCAGCGGCAGCACCTTGTCGGCCAGCGCCTGGGCGATGGCGCCCTTGTCTTCGTCGGAACGCGGACGCAGGGTGGAGCCGGTGAACGACAGTCGCTTGGTCATGATGGGCAGGGCGTCGATTTCGGCCTTGCTGCCTTCCAGGAAGGCGATCTGCACCAGCCGGCCATTCACCGCCAGCAGGCGGATGTTCTTGTTGATGTAGGTGCCGCCGACCATGTCGAGGATCACGTCCACGCCCTGGCCGCCGGTGGCCTGGCGGACCTCCGCCTCGAAGTCGGTGTCGCGGTAGATCAGCGCGTGCTGCGCGCCGGCCTTCAGGCAGGCCTCGGCCTTTTCCTGGTTGCCCACCGTGGTCCAGACCTCGGCGCCGAAGGCGCGCGCCAGCTGGATCGCGGTCAGGCCGATGCCGCTGGAGCCGCCGTGCACCAGGAACTTCTCGCCGGCCGCGAGGCGGGCGCGCTCGAACACGTTGGTCCAGACGGTGAAGTAGTTCTCCGGGATGGCGGCGGCGGACAGCAGGTCCAGGCCGCGCGGCACCGGCAGGCAGTGGCGCTCGTCGGCCAGGCAGTACTGCGCGTAGCCGCCGCCGGGCGTCAGCGCGCAGACCCGGTCGCCGACCTGCCAGCGCGTGGCGTCGGGACCGACGGCGACGATGGTGCCCGCGACCTCCAGTCCCAGGTAGGGCGAGGCGCCGGGCGGCGGCGGATACGAGCCGGAGCGTTGCAGCACGTCGGGGCGATTGACGCCGGCGTAGGCGACCTCGATCAACACCTGGCGGCCGGCGGGCGCGGCCATCTCGCGTTCGGCCAGGCGCAGGCAATCGGGCGCGCCGCCGGTGCCGTGGTCGATGAATGTGCAGCGTAGAGACATGAATGCGGTCCTTCGGATTTCAGTGGCCCAGATAGGCCTTCTTGACATGGGGATCGGCCAGCAGCTCGGCGCCGGTGCCGGTGCGCACGATGGCGCCGTTCTCCAGCACGTAGCCGCGGTCGGCCAGGCGCAGCGTGCGGAACACGTTCTGCTCCACCAGCAGCACCGTGACGCCGTGGGACGTGACGTCGCGGATGATGTCGAACATCTGCTGCACCAGCAGCGGCGACAGGCCCAGCGAGGGCTCGTCGAACACTAGCAGCTTGGGATCGGCCATCATGCCGCGCGCGATCGCCACCATCTGCTGCTCGCCGCCGGACAGCGAGCCGGCGTACTGCCCCAGGCGCTCGCGCACCCGCGGGAAGATCCGCAGCACTTCCTCCAGCTTGCGCTGCACGATGGGGCGGGCGGCGCGCTTGTACGAGCCCATCAGCAGGTTGTCGCGCACCGTGAAGTGCGGGAACAACTGGCGGCCTTCGGGAATCATGGTGATCCCGGCGTCGACGATGTCGTAGGGCGTGCGGTTGGTCAGGTCGCGGCCCTCGAACTCGACCCGGCCGGCGGTGGCGGGAACCACGCCGCACAGCGTCTTCAGGGTGGTGGTCTTGCCGGCGCCGTTGGCGCCGATCAGCGTCACGATCTCGCCGGCATTGACCTCGAAGTTCAGGCCGTTGAGCACCTGGCTCTTGCCGTAGCCCGACGACAGATCCGAAACCTTAAGCATCCTGGTACTCCTTGCCCAAATAGGCCTCGATGACGGCGGGGTTCTCGACCACGTCCTTGGGGGCGCCGCTCACCAGCACCGCGCCTTCGTTCAGCACGATGATGCGGTCAGACAGCGCCATGGTGGCCTGCATCATGTGCTCGATCAGCAGCACCGACACGCCCGAATCGCGGATGCGGCGGATCATCTTGATCGACTTCTCGATGTCGGTGGGGTTCAGCCCCGCCATCACCTCGTCCAGCAGCAGGATGCGCGGCCGGATCGCCAGCGCGCGGGCGATCTCCAGCCGCTTCATGCCGCCCACCGTCAGGCTGCGGGCCTCGGTGTTCAGGTACTTGAGCAGGTCGGTTTCCTCGGCCACCTTGAGCGCGATCTGCTCGGCCTCCTCGCGGTCGGCGGTGCGGATGAAGGCGCCCAGCATGATGTTCTCCAATACCGTCAGGCCGGTGAACGGCTTGGCGATCTGGAAGGTGCGGCCCAGGCCCTGGTGCGCGAACTCGTCCGGCGTGCTGCACGAGACCCAGTTGCCCTTGGCGTCGACCATCGACACCGCGCCCTTGTCGGGCGACAGGAAGCCGGACAGCAGGTTGAACACCGTGGTCTTGCCGGCGCCGTTGGGGCCGATCATGCCCAGGATCTCGTACTGGTTCAGCGTCAGCGACACGTCGTTGGTGGCGCGCAGGCCGCCAAAGCTCTTGAACAGGTTCTCGGCCTTGAGCACCGGCTGCTCGCGCCGCGCCGCGTCGGTCGGACGGGCTGGTTCGACCAGTTGGCGCCGGGCGCGCGGCGTGCCCAGGTAGGGTAGGCGCGCCAGGGCGCGCTCGATGGCCGGACCGAAGGCGCCGGCCAGGCCGCGCGGGATGGTCAGCACCACCGCCACCAGGATCAGGCCGTAGATCAGCCCGTGCATGCCGTTGCCCACGCTGGACAGCCAGCCGCGCGCCAGCTCGGCGATCGGCAGCACCAGGAAGGTGCCGGCGATGGGGCCGGCCACCGTGCCCAGGCCGCCGATCAGCGCGAACATCGCCACCTGCACCGACAATTCCAGCGAGAAGGCCGAGCTGGGATCGACGAAGGTCAGGTAAGTGATGTGGAAGGTGCCGATCACGCTGGTCAGCATGGCCGACACCACCGCGGCGATGATCTTGACGCGCACCGTGTGGATGCCCACCGCCAGCGCCGCGTCCTCGCGCTCGCGGATGGCGATCAGGTAATGGCCGATGCGCGACTTGCGGATGTACCACGAGACCCAGGTCACCAGCAGGAACAGGCCGAAGGCGATGATCACGTAGTTGATCTTCTCGCGGAACACGATCCAGGCCCAGCCGATGTTCAGCGGCAGGCTGATGCCGCTGGAGCCGCCGGTCCAGCTTTCCTCGTGGATCACCAGCAGCCGCACCACTTCCAGGATGGCGATGGTGGCCAGCGCGAAGAACGGCCCGCGCAGCCGCAGCGTGGGATAGCTGATGATGATGGCCACGGCCGCCGAGATGGCCGCGCCCGCCAGCATGCCGAACCACGGCGAGATGCCGAAGTTCTGCGTCAGCAGGGTGGCGGTGTAGCCGCCGATGCCGTAGAACACCGCGTGGCCCAGCGACAACTGGCCGGCGTAGCCGCCGACGATGTTCCAGGCCACCGACAGCGCGGAAAAGACGAACAGCAGGACGAACAGGTTGGTCCAGAACGGCGTGCCCGTGACGACGGGCACGATGAACATGACGATCAGCAGAATCAGGCTGACGTAGGCTTTGGGGCTTCGAAAGTCGGGAAACACGTCTCGCTCCTTGTGGCTCTGATCACTCTGTGCCGACGCCGAACAGGCCGGTCGGACGCAGGACAAGGATCAAGAGGAAGATCCCGAAATAGACGACCTCTTTGAGGTCGGGGGCGATGTAATAGCCGGCCAGCGTATCGACGATGCCGATGATCATGGACCCGGCCACCGCGCCGTACAGGCTGCCCAGGCCGCCCAGCACCACGATCACGAAGGCGGTCAGCACGAAGTACGTGCCCACCGTCGGGAACACCGGATACTGAGGCGCCAGGAGGCCCGCGGCGATGCCGACGAAGGCCGTGCCCAGGCCGAAGGCGATGGCGTAGACGTTGTTGACGTTCACCCCCATCAGCGTGGCGGCGTAGCGGTGCTGCGCCACCGCCCGCAGCGCGCGGCCCAGGTAGGTGCGGTGCATGAACAGGTGCAGCAGCACGGCCAGGCTCAGGCCGACCACGAAGGTCACCAACTGGCCGGTGACCATGGAGTAGTTGCCGACGTCCAGGGTGCTGGTGCCCAGTTGCACCGGGGCGCGGAACACGTTGGCGCCGAAGATCACCAGCGCCAGGTTCAGCAGGATGGTGGACACGCCCACCGTGGCGAAGATCTGGATGTGCTGGTCGGCGTTGAGCAGCGGCTGGATGATGCCTTTCTGCGTCAGCGCGCCCAGCGCGAACAGGATGACCGCCACCGGCACCAGGCCGATGTACGGGTGCACGCCGAACTGCGCCGCGATCAGGTAGACCGCGTACATGCCGATCATCAGGAATTCGCCATGCGCGAAGTTGACGACGCGGACCACGCCGAAGATCAGCGTCAGCCCCAGGCTGATGATGGTGTAGGCGCCGCCCAGCAACAGGCCGTTGATGACCAGTTGAATGAAGATATCCATGGTGCAACCTCTTGGAACGGGGCGCGTCCCGGCCGCGCGCCGTCGCCGGCGGGGCCGGGGCCGCGGGCCCCAGTGAAACGCCGGACGCCCCCGAGCGTCCGGTTTGCTGGCTTGCCGTGCCGGGCCTGCCGGGTGGCGGCCCCGGCGTTCTATTTCTTGAAGACGGGCTTGCCCAGCGCGAGGTTGTCAGGCGCGATGGTGACCAGCTTGCCATCCTGCCACTGCATCACGTAGAAGGTCGAGGCGTTGTTCTGGCCGTCCTCGCCGAAGTCGAAGGCCCAGCCGTTGGCGGTCTGGCCGGCCGGCTTCTTGTACGCCAGCACGGCCGCGCGGATCTTGTCCTTGTCGGTCGACTTGGCGTTGGCGATGGCTTCGAAGAAGGCCTTGGCGCCGACGTAATTGGTCAGGCTGTGGCCGGACTGCGGGTCGCTCTTGTAGGTGGTCTTGTAGGCTTCCAGGAACTTGTCCAGGCCGGGCGCGCCGGCCGGATTGATGGACGCCTGCGGGAAGTCCAGGTCGAACACGCCGTTCATGTCGGCGCCCACGGCCTTGGCGGTGTCGGCCAGCGAATAGCCGCCGCCGGCGCCGATCACCACCTTGGGCTTGAAGCCGGCGGCGCGCGCCTGGCTGAAGTACAGGATGGCGTCGTTCTGGTAGGCGGTCTGCAGCACCACGTCGACCTTGGCGCCCTTCAGGCGCAGGATCAGCGAGGACAGGTCGACCGTCTTGGCCGAATAGGGCAGCACCTCGGCCACGGTGTAGCCCAGTTCCTGGGCGCGCTTTTTCTCGGTGGCGGCCACGTCGGTGCCGTAGGGGCCGTCCTCGTGGATGATGCCGATGCGCACTTCCTTCGGGTTCAGGCCCATGCCCGGCCCGATGATGTCGTGCAGCGCGTTGACCACCGACACGCCGTACAGCGCGGTGTTGGGGTTGCTGCGGAACAGGTACTTGTAGCCGCGCGTGGTGATCTTGTGGGCGGTGGCGCCCAGCTCGAAGTAGGGCACGCCGGCCAGCTCGGTGACGGGCGAGGCCGCGTACGAGATGCCCGAGGCGTAGCTGCCGAACACGCCGACCACGTTCGATGAGATCAATCGCTTGGTCTCGGACACCGCCTGGGTCGGATCGACCGCGTCGGCCTTGATGATCTGGATCTTCTCGCCGTTGATCCCGCCGGCGGCATTGATTTCGTTGACGGCCAGCTCCAGGCCGCGATAGCTCTCCTGTCCCAGCAACGCCAGCGCGCCGCTGAACGGGAAGAGGGCGCCCACCTTGATGTCGGCCGCCGCGGTGCCGCTGGCCATGACGCCGCACAGGCCCAGCGCGATGGCGAATTGTTTGATCTTGAACACTGTCTACGCTCCTTTGTGGGTTTGGATGCGGACTGTTGTCTGAGTCGTCCGTCTGTTTTTGAATATATGATATATGCGCCGGCGGGGTGTGAGAACCTCGTCCTGGATTCTAGTGCCGGACTTGGTCGGCTGAATCGGGGATTTCCCTCAAGCCGCATGAATAAAGCGTTTGCGGGCAGTTTTTGCCTGCACGGCAGATCAAATTCCGCTGTCCGGGCGCTGTTTCACAAACCTTTTCATGGCTGCTTTGCTGGCAAGAAAGTTCCCCTTTGAATCATATATCCTATATGATCGAAAGGCGTTTGAGCATAAGAATCCAGGAGACAAAGAGCATGTTCGAGGAAGTGGATTTCGCCGGAAAAAAGGTACTCATCACCGCCGGCGCCGATGGACTGGGCCTGGAAATGGCGCAGGTGTTCCACAGCGCGGGGGCGTCGGTGCTGGTGTGCGACGTCAACCGCGAGCGGCTGGCCGCGCTGCCGGCCGAATTGCCCGGCGTGCGCGCGGTGCATGCCGACGTGTCGGATGAAGACAGCGTGGCGGCCCTGTTCGATGCCGTGCGCCAGCAGTTGGGGGGCCTGGACATCCTGGTCAACAACGCCGGCGTGGCCGGCCCCACGGGTTTCGTCGAGACCTTGTCCAAGGCCGACTGGGACCGCACCCTGGCGGTCAACATCACCGGCCAGTTCCTGTGCGCGCGCCAGGCCATCCCGCTGCTCAAGCAGTCGCGCGCCGGCGTCATGATCAACCTGTCGTCGGCCGCGGGCCACCTGGGCTTTGCCGGACGCTCGGTCTATTCGGCCTCGAAGTGGGCGGTGATCGGCTTCACCAAGTCGCTGGCGATCGAGCTGGGCGGCCACGGTATCCGCGTCAACGCCATCCTGCCGGGCGCGGTCGAAGGCCCGCGCATCCGCGCCGTGATCGAGGCCAAGGCCAGGACGCTGGACAAGCCGGTCGAGGAAATCGCCGCGCTCTACGAGAACCAGGCCGCGCTGGGCCGCATGGTCACGGCGCGCGACATTGCCAACATGGTGCTGTTCAACGCCAGCGAGGCCGCCCGCAGCGTCACGGGGCAGGCCATCGTGGTGGACGGCTTCACGCAGAAGCTCTACTGATGGCGGCCGATCCGCGGCGGCGCCACGCCGCCATCATCGGCACCGGCCTGATCGGCCAGGCCTGGGCCATCGTGTTCGCGCGCCAGGGCTGGCAGGTGCGGCTGTACGACGTCGACGCCGCCATGCTGGCCGAGGCCGGCGCGCTGATCCGGCGCCAGCTCGATGCATTGCAGGCGCACGGCCTGCTGCGCGACGCGGCGTCGGCCGCCGCCCGCATCGAAGTGGCGGCCAGCCTGCCCGAGGCGCTGGCCGGCGCCCGCTACATCCAGGAGAACTCGCCCGAGCGGCGGGATCTGAAGCGCGACCTGTTCGCGCAACTGGACGCGGCGGCCGATCCCGACGCCATCATCGGCAGTTCCACGTCCAGCATTCCCGCCAGCGAATTCACCGAAGGCCTGCCCGGCCGGGCTCGCTGCCTGGTGGCGCATCCGGTCAATCCGCCCTATCTGATCCCGGTGGTGGAGCTGTGCCCGGCGCCCTGGACCAGCGAGGCCGCCATGCAGGCGGCGCGCGACATCATGCTGGACATCGGCCAGAAGCCGGTGACGATGCGGCGCGAGATCGAGGGCTTCATCCTCAACCGCCTGCAGGGCGCGCTGCTGCACGAGGCCTTCCGCCTGGCCGCCGCCGGCATCGCCAGCGCCGAGGACATCGATACCACGGTCAAGGACGGCCTGGGCCTGCGCTGGTCGTTCATGGGGCCGTTCGAGACCATCGACCTGAACGCGCCCGGCGGCCTTGCCGACTACTGCGCGCGCTACGGCGGGCTGTACCAATCCATCGGCGCCAGCCAGCGCGAACCCGTGCCCTGGGACGGCGCGCTGGTCGAGGCCCTGGCGGCCGAGCGGCGCGGCCTGCTGCCCGCCGAAGACCTGACGACGCGCCGCTACTGGCGCGACGAACAACTGATGCGCCTGATGCGCCACAAGCAACCGCAAGACAACGGAGACGAAAATGGCTAAAGCCAAGCAGAAAGTCGTGATCACCTGCGCCGTGACGGGCGCCATCCACACGCCCAGCATGTCGCCGCACCTGCCGGTGACGGCCGACGAGATCGCCGAGGCCGCCATCGGCGCGGCCCGCGCCGGCGCCGCCGTGCTGCACCTGCATGCGCGCGACCCGCAGACCGGCAAGCCGTCGCAGGACCCGGCGCTGTTCGAGCCGTTCCTCAAGCGCATCAAGGCCGAGACCGACGCCATCATCAACATCACCACCGGCGGCAGCCCGCACATGACGGTGCAGGAGCGCATGCGGCCGGCCACCACCTTCAAGCCGGAGCTGGCGTCGCTGAACATGGGCTCGATGAACTTCGGCCTGTTCCCGATGCTGGGCCGCTTCCAGGACTTCAAGCATGAGTGGGAGCGCGAGCACCTGGAGAACAGCCGTTCGCTGATCTTCCGCAACACCTACCAGGACATCGAATCGATCCTGGAGCTGGGCAACGCCAACGGCACCCGCTTCGAGTTCGAGTGCTACGACATCAGCCACCTGTACAACCTGGCGCATTTCGTCGACCGCGGCCTGGTGAAGTCGCCGCCGTTCATCCAGTCGGTGTTCGGCATCCTGGGCGGCATCGGCCCGCACCCCGAAGACCTGATGCACATGAAGCGCACCGCCGACCGCCTGTTCGGCAACGAGTACGAATGGTCGATCCTGGGTGCCGGCCGCAACCAGATGCCGCTGGCCACCATCGGCGCGGCCATGGGCTCGAACGTGCGGGTGGGTCTGGAGGATTCGCTGTGGATCGGGCCGGGCCAACTGGCCGAGTCGAACCGCTCGCAGGTCGAGCGCATCCGCACCATCCTGGAGGCGCTCAACCTGGAAGTGGCCACGCCCGCCGATACCCGCGCCAAGCTGGGCCTGAAGGGCGGCGACAACGTGGCTTTCTGACGCCAGGCCGGGCAAGGGCGTGCGCGCCGCCGCCGGATTGATGCCCCCGCCGATGGCGCGGCGCGCGGCCCGCCGGATGCGGGTCGCGGCGCTCCCGGGCGCCGCCCGCGGGACGCCGCCAGCGCGAGCGGCGGGGCGTCAGGCGTGGCGGCGCAAGGCGGCGACGAGGGTCTTGATGTCCAGCGGACGATCGAAATTGGCGGCATGGCGCGCGGCCAGCGTCAGCTCGGCCGCGCGCGCCAGTTCGGCGTCGGACGGCGCGGCCGCGCCCAGCGCCGCCAGCGTGGTGGGCAGCCCCACCTGTTCGTACCACTGCGTCAGCGTGGCCAGCATGCCGTCCTGGCGCGCCTCCAGGTCGAGCTGCACCAGCAGGCCGACGGCCACCTGCAGGCCGTGCGGCGCGCTGGCCAGGCCGGCGATGTTCGGCAGGCCGCGCGTCAGGGCGTGGGCGATCGACAGGCCGCCGCTCTCGAAGCCCAGGCCGCTCATCAGGATCATGGCTTCCACCACCCGCTCGAAGGCGGGCGTGGGCTGGCCGCTGCCGGCCGCCGCCAGCGCGTCGGCGCCGTCGGCCAGCAGCGTGCGCAGGCAACCGTCGGCGATCAACTGGGCGGTCAGCGGCGGGACGCCGTCGTACATGTTGCGTCCGCCGTTGCGGGCGCATTGTTCGGCTTCGAATTTCTTGGAGATGGCGTCACCCAGGCCGGCGCGGAAGAACGCCGCGGGCGCGGTGGCGATGACGGCGGTGTCGACCAGCACGATGGTGGGGTTGAACAGCATGTGCTCGACCGCCAGGAGGTTGTGATGGGCGTCGTACAGCACGTAGTTCTTGCTGGTGGGGGCGTCGTTGGAGGCCACCGTGGGCACCGTGACCAGGTGGCAGTGCTCGGCCTTGGCCACCGCCTTGCCGGCGTCCAGCGCCTTGCCGCCGCCCACCGCGATCACCATGTCGACGCCGGCGGCCGCGGCCTGCGCGCGCAGCGCCGCGATCGATTCGGGCGTGATGTCGCCCTCGACCGGCAGGGCCGTCAGCGCCACGCCGTGGGCGCCGCACAATGCCTCGATTCTCGGGCCCAGCACGCCCTGCACGTAGCGGTCGATGACCAGGGCGGCGCGGCGGCCGAACAAGGCGGCGTATCCGCCCAGCGCGTCGAGCGCGCCGGCTCCCTGGATGTAGCGGCCGGGAGCGCCGAAAATCTTCAGCATCGAGTCTTCCTATTTGCGAGGCCCTGGCGGGCGGTAGTCGAGTTCTTTTTCGCGTTCGACCAGCCAGTCGATCATGATCTTGCCGCCCCACACCAGGTCGGCCTGGATCGCCTTGGTGGCGGCTTCGGGGTCGCGCGCTTCCAGCGCGGCCAGCACGGCCTCGTGGCGGTGTTCATCCTGGGAGTAGTCCAGCCCCGCCGTCTTGATGTGGAACACCTTGAGGATCGGGCCGGTGATGACCCAGAACGATTCCACGGTGTTGCGCAGGATGGGCTTGTTGCTGGCTTCCAGGATGCCGAAGTGGAACTTGCGGTTCAGGTAGCTGGCGCGCTTGGGGTCGGTCGAGGTGCAGGAGATGAAGTCCTTCTGCAGCGCGATCAGGTTGTCCAGTTGCTTGCGCGTGATGTTCCTGGCGGCCTCGGCCGCGCCCATGCCTTCCAGGTGGAAGCGGATCTGCTGGATTTCGCGCAGCTTTTCCGAGTTGACATAGGGCACGTAGACCGCGGTGGCAGCCTGCATTTCCAGGCCCTGTTCGCTGATGAGACGGAAGATGGCCTCGCGCACGGGCGTGATCGAGACGCCCATTTCCTGGGCCAGCTCGCCAATGATGAGGCGCTCTCCGGGTTCGTACTGCCCGTTGATCAGGGCGTTACGGATCTCGTTGTAGACCTTGACGGAGAGGTTCTCTTTTTTTACCGGTTTAAGGCTGGGCATGACGGTCGAGGCTTGGGTTCGATGGAATGGCGGAGGCCGTGAAACGGCGCCCGGCTGAATTCTATCCCGCCCTGGCCAATTCAAGCGCGATGGGTATATTATATATCATATATTCTGATAAGCGAAGGAGACGCCATGCGCCAGGACCGGGGAGACCCAAGCGAAGACGAGGTCCGGATGCTGCGGGAAAAGGCCCGCCACATCCGGTTGGAGACCATCAGGCTGATCGAGATCGCCAAGGTCGGGCATTACAGCTCGGTCTTTTCGTGCGCCGAGATCTTTGCCGCCCTGTATTACGACGTGATGCGGCTGCGGCCGGGCGAGCCTGGCTGGCCGGATCGCGACCGCTTCCTGATGGGCAAGGGCCACGCGGCCGTGGGCCTGTTCCCGGTGCTGGCCGACCACGGTTTCATTCCGCATGAACTGCTGGACGGCTACACCCGCCTGGGCAGCCCGCTGGGCGACCATCCCGACATGACCAAGGTGCCGGGCGTCGATTTCAGTTCCGGCTCCATCGGCCATGCGCTCTCGAACGGCGCCGGCATGGCGCTGGGCGGCCGCATGAGCCAGCGCGATTTCAACGTGTTCGTGATGCTGGGCGACGGCGAGATGCAGGAAGGGCAGGTGTGGGAGGCCGCGTTGTTCGCCGCGCACCACAAGCTGTCGCGCCTGGTGGCCATCATCGACCGCAACGGCTACCAGCTCGACGGCAAGGTCGACGACGTGATCGGCGTGGAATCGCTGCGCGACAAGTGGCAGGCCTTTGGCTGGGAGGTGCACGAGGTCGACGGCCATGACCTGGCGGCGCTGACCGCGCTGCTGCGGCGGCTGCGCGCGGACGAGGCGCGCGCGCGGCCGGCCTGCGTCATCGCCAAAACCATCAAGGGCAAGGGCGTTTCCTATATGGAGACCGAGCCCGGCTGGCATCTGGGCTACCTGGCGCCGCAGGACGCGCAGGCCGCCATCGACGAAATCATGACCCGCGAGATCTGAATGGCACAGGCACAGACGCTTTCCCCCGATTCCTGGCAGTACCGCGCGCTGAACGCGGTGAACCCCGGGCTGTCGTATCTTTCCGACGCGCTGATCGACCTGGCGCGGGCCGGGCATCCGGTGGTGGCCGGCTCGGCCGACCTGCAGTATTCCAACGGCTTGAACCGCTTCGCCTCGGCCTATCCCGAGCGCTACGTGCAGTTCGGCATTTCCGAGCAGAACATGGTGTCGGCGGCTGCCGGCCTGGCCACCACCGGCGCGATGCCGTTCG
Source organism: Achromobacter sp. SIMBA_011 (assembly GCF_046535435.1). NCBI lineage: Bacteria > Pseudomonadati > Pseudomonadota > Betaproteobacteria > Burkholderiales > Alcaligenaceae > Achromobacter > Achromobacter sp. SIMBA_011. The sequence continues at coordinate 126,916 of NZ_JAWRWN010000002.1, forward strand.
TGGCGACCTTTGCCTCGTTCCTGGGCCTGCTGTGTTGCGAGCAGATCCGCATGGACGTGGCCTACACCAAATTGCCGGTGCGGCTGATCGGCCATCACACCGGCATCAGCCTGGGTTTCTATGGCACCTCGCACCACGCCACCGAGGACATCTCCACCATGCGCGCCATCGCCGGCCTGACCGTGGTGTCGCCGGCCGACGGGCCGCAACTGGCCGCCGCCATCAAGGCCTCGGTGGACTGGCCCGAGCCGATCTATTTCCGCATCGGCCGCGGCCGCGACCCGCAGGTGTACGAGGACGGCGCGCCGTTCGCGTTCGGCCGCGCCATCGTCCACTCAACCGGCAGCGACCTGAACATCATCGCCTGCGGCATCACGCTGCACGCGGCGCTGGAAGCGGCCGCCCGGATGCGCGAGGACGGCCTGTCGGTGGGGGTGATTGACATGCCCACCATCAAGCCGCTGGACCGCGAGGCGGTGCTGGCGGCGGCCGGCCAGGCGCGCGCGCTGCTGACGGTGGAGGAACACAATGTGATGGGCGGCCTGGGCTCGGCGGTGGCAGAGGTGCTGGCCGATGCCGGCAGCGGCACGCGGCTGCGGCGCCATGGCATCTACGACGAATACAGCCTGATCGCCCCGCCCACCACGCTGTACGCGCACTACCAGCTCGACGGCGCCGGCATCGAGGCGGTGGCGCGCGAACTCATCGCGCGATAGGGCGTGCCAGCATTCACGGGCGCCGGGTGCCGGCGCCCCGACAAGGAGACAGAGCAATGAAGGAAATCAGCGGCAACACCCGCCTGTTCGGCATCCTGGCCGACCCGATCTACCACGTCAAAACCCCGCAGCGCCTGAACGAGCATTTCGCGCGCATCGGCTTTGACGGCGTCTGCGTGCCGTTCCATGCGCGGCCCGACAACCTGGCCGAGGTGGTGGCCGGGCTGCGGCGGCTGGAGAACCTGGGCGGGCTGATCGTCACCATGCCGCACAAGGCGGCGATCCTGGCCCTGGCCGACGAGGCCACGCCGGTGGCGCGCAAGATCGGCGCGGCCAACGTGGTGCGGCGCGAGGCCGACGGCCGCCTGGTGGCGCACATGCTGGACGGCGAGGGCTTCGTGCGCGGCCTGCGCACGCACGGCGTGGCGCCCGAGGGCAAGCGCGCCTATCTGGCCGGCGCCGGCGGCGCGGCCAACGCCATCGGCTTCGCGCTGGTGCAGGCGGGCGTGTCGCGGCTGACGATTGCCAACCGTACGCCGGCCAAGGCCGAGGACCTGAGGGCGCGCATCCTGTCGCTGCATCCCGGGGCCGACATCACGGTTGGCACGGCCGATCCGTCCGGCCATGAGCTGGTGGTCAACGGCACCTCGCTCGGCATGAAGCCGGACGACGCGCTGCCGCTGGACGCGGCGCGGCTGACGCCCGATCAACTGGTGTGCGAGGTCATCATGCAGCCGGCCGACACGCCGCTGCTGGTGGCGGCGCGGGCGCGCGGCTGCAAGGTGCACTACGGCGCGCCGATGCTGGCCGGGCAGATCGAGCTGATGGCGGAAATGATGGGCGTGGCGCCGGCCGCGCAACGCTGAGGCGCGACGGACGAGACGATGGGCGACTACGACTTCATTATCGCGGGCGGCGGCACCGCCGGCTGCATCCTGGCCAACCGCCTGACGGCCGACGGCCGCCACCGGGTGCTGATGCTGGAAGCCGGGCACGAGGCGCGCAGCATGTGGATCTCGATCCCGGCGGGCTTTTCCAAGCTGTTGGTGAACCCGGACTACAACTGGCGCTTCGCCACAGAGCCGGAGGACAACGTCTACGGCCGCACCATCGCCGTGCCGCGCGGCAAGGGCCTGGGCGGTTCGACGCTGATCAACGGCATGATCTACGTGCGCGGCCGGCCGCAGGACTACGACGGCTGGGAGGCCGCCGGCGCCACCGGCTGGGGCGGCGGCACCGCCGAGCGGGTGTTCCGCAAGATTGAATGTTATGAGCCCGGCGGCGAGACCCGCGGCAAGGACGGCCCGATGCACGTGGAGGAAGTGGCCGAGCGCTTTCCGCTGTCCGACGCCTTCCTGCGCGCGGCGCAGGAGGACGGCCTGCCGCTCAATCCCGACTACAACGCCGGCCGCCAGGACGGGGTCGGCTACTACCAGGTGGCGCAGCACCATGGCCGTCGCTGGAGCGTGGTGGATGGTTATCTGAAGCCTGCCGCGAACCGCAAGAACCTCACGGTGGAATGCGGCGCGCACGTGACGCGGCTGTTGTTCGAAGGCAAGCGTTGCGTCGGCGTGGCCTACCGCAAGAATGGCCAGGAGTTCACCGTGCGGGCGCGGCGCGAGACGCTGCTGTGCCTGGGCGCGGTGCAGTCGCCGCAACTGCTGGAACTGTCGGGCGTGGGCAATCCCGCGCTGCTGCAATCCTTCGGCATACCGCTGGTGCACGCGCAGCCGCGGGTGGGCGAGAACTACATCGACCACTTCGCCACGCGCATGAACTGGCGGGTCCGGAACACCGTGACGCTCAACGAGATGTCGCGCGGCTGGCGCCTGGCGCAACAGGTGGCGCGCTACTACACCCGCCGCAAGGGCATCCTGACGCTGGGCACGGGGCTGGTGCATGGCTTCGTCAAGAGCGCGCCGGACCTGCCGGCGGCCGACGTGCAGTATTTCTTCGTGCACGCCAGCTACGCCAACGCGGCCGAGCGCATCCTCGACCGCGAGCCGGGCATGACCATCGGCGTGGCGCAACTGCGGCCGGAGTCGACGGGTTCCATTCATATCAAGTCGCCCGATCCCTTGGTCGCGCCGTCGATCCGGCCCAACTTCCTGTCCGCGCAGATCGATCGCGACAGCCTGGTGGGCGGCATGCGGGTGGCGCGGCGCATCGTGCAGCAGCCGGCTCTGCAGCGCTATATCGAGCGCGAGATGAGTCCTGGGCCGGACGTGGACAGCGACGAGCAGTGGCTGGATTTCGCGCGCCGCAACGGCCAGACCATCTATCACCCGATCGGCACCTGCCGCATGGGCTCGGATGGCGGCGCGGTGACCGATCCGCGCCTGCGGGTCAACGGCATCGACGGCCTGCGGGTGGTGGACGCCTCGGTGATGCCGAAGATGGTGTCGGGCAACACCCAGGCGGCGGTGATGATGGTGGCCGAGCGCGGCGCCGAGATGATCCTGGAGGATGTTGCGGCGGCGTGACGCAGTGTGGCGGCCGGTGAATCGGGCAGCATGCGCAAGCGCCGAGATTTCATTGATAAAACTGATTTTCTATATTTTGGCCCTGCACAATTTATTTGAAAGCTCAGGAGTGGGAAGGAATATAGGGTAAATACTTAAAATCTCTGTCTTGTTGGGGCGTTGAAATTCTTCTAATGTTATTTCATTAATAAAATTGAATTTCACGATAATGCACGCCGCTCCGGCGCCGCGCCACGTTCCCCACCGACGAGACGAGACATGACCCTACGTTTGCAAGACAAGCGCGCATTGGTGACCGCAGCCGGCAACGGCATCGGCCGCGCCAGCGCCCTGGCCATGGCGCGCGAGGGCGCCCAGGTCTGGGCCACCGATATCAACGAGGCGGCGCTGGCCGACCTGGCGAAGGAGGCGCGCGAAGCCGGCCTGGACGGATTGCGCACCCGCGTGCTGAACGTGCGCGACGGCGCCGCCGTGGCCGACTGCGCGCGCGAGACCGGCGCCGTCGACGTGCTGTTCAATTGCGCCGGCTTCGTCCACGCCGGCACCGTGCTGGACTGCGACGAGGCCGACTGGGACTTCAGCATGGACCTGAACGTCAAGGCCATGTACCGCACCATCCGCGCCTACCTGCCGCTGATGCTGGAACGCGGCGGCTCGATCATCAACATGGCCTCGGCCGCCTCCAGCGTGAAGGGCGTGCCCAACCGCTTCGTCTATGGCGCCTCCAAGGCCGCCGTGATCGGGCTGAGCAAGGCGGTGGCGGCGGACTTCGTGGCGCGCGGTATCCGCTGCAACGCGATCTGCCCCGGCACGGTCGAGTCGCCCTCGCTGCGCGAGCGCATCGCCGCGCAGGCGCGCCAGCAGGGCAGCGACGAAGCCGCGGTGCGCGCCGCCTTCGTGGCGCGCCAGCCCATCGGCCGCGTCGGCCGGGTGGAGGAGGTGGCCGCGCTGGCGGTCTACCTGGCCAGCGACGAATCGGCTTTCACTACCGGTACCATCCAGGTTATCGACGGCGGCTGGTCCAACTGAGCCGCCGCTCCGCTTTGTTCCCTTTCAAGGATTCCGCATGAAACTCGTACGCTACGGCCAGCCCGGCCAGGAAAAACCCGGCCTGATCGACGCCCAGGGCGCGCTGCGCGACCTGTCGGGCGTGGTGGCCGACATCGACACCGCCGCCATCGCCCCGGCGATGCTGGCCAGATTGGCCCAGCTCGACCCCGCCAGCCTGCCGCGCGTGGACGGCGCGGTGCGCTACGGCTGCCCGGTCAACGGCGTCGGCAAGATCGTCTGCGTCGGCCTGAACTACGCCGACCACGCCGCCGAGTCCGGCCTGCCGGTGCCGGCCGAGCCGGTGCTGTTCCTCAAGCCCAGCTCGTCGCTGAGCGGCCCGAACGACCCGGTGATCATCCCGCGCGGCTCGGTCAAGACCGACTGGGAAGTGGAGCTGGGCGTGGTCATCGGCAAGAAGGCCTCGTACGTGGAGGAAAGCGAGGCCATGGACTACGTGGCCGGCTACACCGTGGTCAACGACGTGTCCGAGCGCGAATACCAGATCGAGCGCGGCGGCCAGTGGGACAAGGGCAAGGGCTGCGACACCTTCGCGCCGGTCGGCCCGTGGCTGGTGACGCGCGACGAGGTCGCCGATCCGCAGAACCTGGACATGTGGCTGGAAGTGAACGGCCATCGCTTCCAGAACGGCAGCACCCGCACCATGGTGTTCGGCGTCAAGACGCTGGTCAGCTACATCAGCCGCTTCATGTCGCTGATGCCGGGCGATATCATCAGCACCGGCACGCCGCCGGGCGTGGGCCTGGGCCAGAAGCCGCCGGTGTACCTGAAGGCGGGCGACGAGATGCGCCTGGGCATCGCCGGCCTGGGCGAACAGCGGCAGGCCCTGCGGGCCTGGAGCCGGGCCGAATAAAATCGGGTTTCACTCCAACGCCGACGCCATGACCGCTTCCAAGATTTCCCCCGCCGATTCCACGCCGACCGAGGCCGACGCCGCCGACGCGCCGGGCGCGCAACGCTACGCCGCGCCCGCCCTGGAAAAGGGGCTGGACATCCTGGAGGCGCTGGCCGCCAGCCCGGCCGGCTACACGCTGGCCGAGCTGGCGCAGAAGATCGGCCGCAGCGTCAGCGAGATCTTCCGCATGGCGGTGACGCTGCAGCGGCGCGGCTTCGTGCAGGTCGACGACAACGACCGCTACACGCTGACGCTGAAGATGTTCGAGCTGGCGCACCGCCAGCAGCCGCTGAAATCGCTGGTGAGCGTGGCGCTGCCGCTGCTGCGCGAACTGGCCAACCGCGCGCGCCAGTCGTGCCACCTGGCGGTCTACCAGGCCGGCCGGGTGGTGGTGATCGCGCAGGTCGACAGCCCCGAGCGCTGGTCGTTCGGCCTGAAGGTGGGCGTGATGATGGGCCTGACCGACACGTCCTCGGGCCACGTGTTGCTGGCATTCCGCGACGAGGTCGAGCGCACCCGCATGCTGGCCGCCCACATCAAGGTGGAAGGCGAGCTGGAGTCCGACCCGGGCGAACTGTTCCCGATCCTGGCGGACGTGCGCAAGAACGGCTGCGCCTGCATGGCCAGCCGCCAGATCCGCGGCATCACCAACGTCGCCTATCCGGTGATGGGCGTGGGCAACCAGGTCATCGCCGCCATCAACGTGCCCCACATCGAGCGCATCGACCGCAAGGAATCGCCCAGCATCGCCCAGGTGCAGGAGATCGTCGCCAACGTCGCCCAGCGGTTGTCGACGCTGATGGGGTATAGCGGTTATCTGCCGGAGCAGGCGTAGGGGAGGGCGCGCTCACGCCGCCTGGATCGGGATCACCGCATGCACCGGGCGACCGCGCGCATCAATCGCCACCGTCACCGGCATGTCGCGCACCTCGAATTCATAGATCGCCTCCATGCCCAGGTCGGCGAAGGCCACCACGCGCGCCGCGCGCACGGCCTGCGACACCAGGTAGGCCGCGCCGCCCACCGCGCTGAGGTAGGCGCCGCCGTGGGCCTGGATCGCCTGCACCGCCAGCGGTCCGCGCTCGGCCTTGCCGATGGTCACCAGCAGGCCGCTGTCGGCCAGCAGGCGCGGCATGAACTTGTCCATGCGGGCCGCGGTGGTGGGGCCGGCCGGGCCCACCGCTTCGCCGGCCACCGGATCGACCGGGCCGACGTAGTACAGCGCGCGCCCTTGCAGCGGCACCGGCAGCGGTTCGCCCCGCGCCAGCAATTCATCCATGCGCTTGTGCGCGGCGTCGCGGCCGGTCAGCAACCTGCCGGACAGCAGCAGCGTTTCGCCGGCTTGCCACGAGGCGACCTCGGCGTGCGTCAGTGAGTCCAGGTCGACCCGGCGGCCGGCGCTGTCCGGCAGGGCGTCCGGAATGCCGTCCCAGGCCGCGGGATCGGGCGGCGGCAGTACCGCCGGCCCGCTGTCGGGCATCGTGAACGTCACGAAGCGGGTGGCGGCGCAGTTGGGCAGCAGCGCCACCGGCAGCAGCGCCGCGTGCGAGGCGGCGGTGGCGACCTTGACGTCGAGCACGGTGGTGTCGCCGCCCAGGCCCTGGGCGCCGATGCGCAGCGCGTTGACGCGCTGGTGGACCTCGATCCGCAAGCGCTCGACCGGGTCTTGCGCGCCGCGTGCCAGCAGCTCGGGCATGTCGATCGGCGTGAAGAGGGCGCGCTTGGCCAGGGCCATGGCCTGTTCCGGAGAACCGCCCACGCCCAGCCCCAGCACGCCCGGCGGGCACCAGCCGGCGCCCATGCCGGGAAGTTGCGCCACCACCCAGTCGGCGACCGAGTCGCTGGGATTGAGCATGGCATAGCGCGCCTTGACGTCGCCGCCGCCGCCCTTGGCGACTACGGTCAACTCCAGTCCGTCGCCTTCCACCAGTTCCACGTGCAGCACGGCGGGCGTGTTGTCGCGGGTGTTGCGGCGCAGGCCCAGCGGGTCGCGCACCATCGATGCCCGCAGCGGATTGGCGGCACAGCCATAGGCGCGCGCCACGGCCCGGTCGGCCAGGCTTTGCAGGCTGGGCGTGGGGCCGGAGCCGTCGGCGCGGATGCGCGCGTCCATGCCGAGCCGGGCATAGACGTGCGCCACGCCGGTGTCCTGGCAGACCGGGCGCCGCGCCCGCGCGCTCATCTTGCTGTTGACCAGCAATTGCAGCAGCGCGTGGCGCGCGGCCGGCGCGGTTTCGCGGTCGTGGGCGGCCTTCAGCGCCCGCACGAAATCGGGCGGATGCGTGTGGCTGACCGCCTGCAGGGCCTGGGCGATGCTGGTCTCGATATCGGAAGCGAGCAGGACGCGCATGATGTGGCGGGCCTATTGCAGCGTGATGCCGGCCTGCTTGATGACGCCGGCCCAGCGCTTGCCTTCATCGGCGGTGAATTGCTGGAAGGCGGCGGGCGCGTACTGGCCCTCCGGCAGCAACTGGATGCCCTGTTCCACCATCTTGCCGGTGAAGTCACTGTCGGCCAGCGCCTTCTGCCAGGCGCCGTACATCGTCTGCACCACCGCGTCCGGCGTGCCCTTTGGGGCATATAGGCCGTACCACGTGGACACCTGGAAGCCCGGCAGGGCTTGCGCGCCCATCGGCGCCACGTTGGGGAACTGCGCCATGGCGGTGGCGGAGGTCAGCCCCAGCGCGCGCACCTTGCCGCCGCGGGTCTGAGGCAGGGCGGTGTTGGTCTGGTCGAACATGGCGTCGACCTGGTTGCCCATCAGGTCGTTCAGCGCCGGGCCGGCGCCCTTGTAGGCGATGGGCGTGATGTCCATGCCGGCCTGGCTGGCGAACATGGCGGCCACCAGGTGCGAGGTCGAGCCGACCCCGGCGTTACTGAAGTTGAGCTTGCCCGGATGCTGCTTGCCGAAGGCGATCAGTTCGGACACCGACTTGTAGGGCGAGCTTTCGCCCACCAGCAGCACCAGCGGCGTGTCGGGGAAGCGGAACACCGCCTGGAAGTCCCTGGTCGGGTCGTACGGCAGCCGTTGGTACAGCGACGGCGCGGCCGCCATGTAGCCGATGTGGCCCACCAGGAAGGTGTAGCCGTCGGGCGTCGACTTGGCCGCCTTGGCCGCGCCGATGGTGCCGCCCGCGCCGCCCACGTTCTCGATCAGGATGGTCTGCTTGAGTTCCTGCGCGACGCGGTTGGCGATGTTGCGCGCCATCGCGTCGGTGGGGCCGCCGGCCGCGAACGGCACGATCCAGGTGATGGCGCGGTTGGGGTAGGTGTCCTGCGCGTGCGCGCCCGGGGTCAGGGCGAATGCCGCCGTGGCGGTGATCGCCGCCAGCCAGTTCTTCATGGTTTGTCTCCGTGGGTGTTTTTTATCGGGGGAAAGCCGGCGCCGCGGTTCAGGCGGCGCCGGGGTTGAGATGCGCGCGCATGCGGTCCACCATCCGGGGCGCGGCCCCGAGGTAGTGGGCCGGATCGCACAGCCGTTCGATCTGGTCCGCGCCGAGCCGCTGCGCGACCCGCGCATCCTCGCGCAGCACGTCAGCCAGCCGGCGGCGGGACGTGGCCGCCTCGCGGCAGGCGTCGTAGACCACGTCATGCGCGGTCTGGCGGCCGATGTGCGGCGCCAGGCCCATCATCACGGCCTCGGCCACGATCAGGCCGCCGGACAGATCCAGGTTGCGCGCCATGCGCGCGGTGTCCACTTCCAGTCCGCCGAGCATGAAGCGGGCCTGGCGCAGCGAGCCGGCCGTCAGCACGAAGGCCTCGGGCACGGCCGACCATTCGATGTGCCAGGGGCCGGTGGCGCGCTCGAAGTCCTGCAGCATGGCGTCCAGCGCCAGCCCGGCGTGCTGGCGCACGGTCTTGGACGCCGCCCACATCAATTCGCACGAGATCGGATTGCGCTTCTGCGGCATGGTGCTGGAGGCGCCGCGGCCCTTCACGAACGGCTCGAACGCCTCGCCCAGCTCGTTGGTCATCATCAGCATGATGTCGACCGCGATCTTGCCCAGCGAGCCGCATACCAGCGCCAGGAACTGCACCGTTTCCGCCAGGCCGTCGCGCGCCACGTGCCAGGTCACCGGCGCGGCGCCCAATCCCAGTTCGTCCATCAGGGCGCCATGCACCGTCAGGCCCTGCTCGCCGAGCGAGGCCAGCGTGCCGGCCGCGCCGCCGAATTGCCCGATCAGCACCCGCGGCCGCAACTGCGCCAGGCGTTCGCGATGGCGCCGCAGCATCAGCAGCCAGATGGCGGCCTTGTAGCCGAACGTGATCGGCAGGGCGTGCTGCAAATGGGTGCGGCCTGCCATGGGGGTGTCGCGGTATTCGCGCGCCAGGTTGTCGAGGATGGCGTCCAGCGCCGCCAGGTCGGCATCCACCAGTTCCAGCGCCTCGCGCACCTGCAGCACGGTGGCGGTGTCCATGATGTCCTGCGTGGTCGCGCCCCAATGCAGGTATTCGCCTTCCGGACCGCATTGGCGCGACAGCTGGTGCACCAGCGGCAGGATCGGATAGCCGACGATCTCGGTTTCCTCGCGCAGCAGCGTCATGTCGAGGGCGGCGGCGTCGGCGCGGGCCTCGATGGCGCGGGCGGCCTCGGCCGGGATCACGCCCAGCCGGCCCTGCACCCGCGCCAGCGCGACTTCGGTTTCCACATAGCGTCGCACGGTGGCGGCATCGTCGAACACGGCCCGCATCGCGGCGGTGCCGAACATATCTTTGAAGAGGGTGGATTCGAGAACCGAGACTGGCATAAATGTACGCTCTTAAAAAGTTGTACGTACATTTAAGCAGGGCCTTCGGCGGGCGTCAATGCCGGGGAATACCCGCGCCCGGGCAGCAGATAGAATGGAGCCTGTCGCAAACACCCCCGGTTCCATGTCCATCTCGCTGTACACCCGCATCTCCGAAGAACTGGCACGACGGATCGCCGGCGGCGTGTATGCCGTGGGGGCCGTGCTGCCGTCCGAGAACGCCCTGGCCGAAGAGTTCGACGCCAGTCGTCACACCCTGCGGGCGGCGTTGCGCCAGTTGCAGGACCTGGGGTTGATCGCGCGTCGGCGCGGCAGCGGCACCGTGGTCACGGCGGCCCGGCCCAAGGCCGGTTTCAGCCAGTCGCTGCGGTCGCTGGAAGACTTGGTGCAATTGGCCGCGCGCACGCCGCGCACCATCCTGCAGGTGCAGGAGATCGTGGCCGACCTGGAACTGGCCGCGCGCCTGGGCGTCGGGCCGGGCACGCGCTGGCTGCGTTTTGTCTCGACCCGAGGCACGCCGGCGCAGCCGCCGGTGGTGTGGACCGAGCTGTATGTGGACGCCCACTACAAGGGCGTGCGCAAGCTGGCGCGCCAGCATCCCGACCGGCTGGTGTCGGAACTGATCGAGGAACACTACGGCCGCCGCATCGCCTCGGTCGAGCAGACCATCTCGGCCTGCGCCATGCCGGCGGCGGTGGCCGGCGAATTGCAGGTGGCGCCGGAGTCGCCCGGCTTGCTGATCCTGCGCCACTACAAGGACCAGGCCGGGCAGATCGTGGAAGCGTCGTGCTCGTACCATCCTGCCGGACGCTACGAGTTTTCGACGACGCTGATCCGCGAGCACTGAGCCGGTTGGTCCCCGCGCCGCCGCGCCTACACCGCGTACACCACCCGGTGCGCCTCCGTCGGCAGCGGCAGGTCCCAGCGGTGCAGCATGCCCAGCAGGGTCTTGTTGGGCAGCGACGTGTCGCGCCGGGCGTTGCGCCGCAGCAGTTCGGCGCGCGGCTGCTCCAGGTACACCAGCTCGACCTCGGCGTGGTAGGCGTACAGCAGGTCCAGCGTTTTCTTGCGCATCAACTGGCTGAGGTTGGTGGCGTTCCAGACGAACGGGCGGCGCGCGCGCAGCAAGGCCTTGGCCCGGTCGATCGCCAGGTGCGCCACCTTGCCTTCGTTCTTGCCGTGCGCCAGGCCGAGCGCCTCGCGCGCGTCGTCGAACGACACGACCGGCAGGTCGGGGTGATGCGCCGCCACCCAACTGTTCTTGCCGCTGGCCGGCAGGCCCGACATGACGATGACGCGCGAGCCGGGCTCCTGGAACAGGGCGTAGTCCGGATGCACGTCGGCGCCGCGAAAGTAGCTGACGGCGGTGTGCGCGTCGGCGAAGCGCCGCGGCTGGCCGTAGCAGTCTTCCTCGCGCGCGGCCTCGCGGAACAGCGCGATGTTGTCCAGCACCTGCTGCTGGTCGCGGCAGATGCGGCCGCGCATGTCGGCCTCGGCCAGCATCGCCAGCAGCGGAATGCTCAGTTGCCACGACAGCTCGCGCACGATGAATTCCACCGATTTGCCGCGGCGCGAACCGGACAGGGCGAAGAACGGCACCTGGTGCACGGCGATCAGGCGGCAGATGGCCTCGCGCACGGCGAAGGGCACGCCGACGTCCCACAGCGCGATGCGCGCGTCGATCGCGCCCCGGGCGGAATGGCCGGGTTGCGAAATCGCGCCGCTGGCCGGGTCGATCACCGTGGTGGCGTGCTTGGCGATGTCGTGCAGCAGCGCCGCCAGGAACACGATTTCCTGGTCGGCGCGGCTGGCGGCCTGGTAATCGGGCAGCGCCAGCAGGGCCTCGACCACCATGCGCGTGTGGGTCCAGACGTCGCCTTCGCCGTGGTAGCGCGGGTCCTGCGGCGTGGCCTTGGCCAGCTCCAGTGCCGGAAAGGCCGCCAGACAGGCCGCGAAGTCCGGCGCCTGGCCGGCGGCGGGCGCCAGGGCCCGCAGTTGCTCGTAGTTCATGATGCCTCCTTGTCGCCGCGCAGCGTGTCCCAATCGACCCGCGGACGCGGGGCGTACAGGTCGACGCCGGGCGCGAGCTGGTTGGGGACGTAGGGCTGCTCGGAATGGTGCTTGTCGGCGGCCAGGATGGCCTGGACGAAGTCGGCGCGCACCCATTTGTATCGGCCCAGCGTCCTGCCGTCGGCCTCCACCTTGATGTACAGGCCTTCCGACAGGTCCGACTTGTCGCATTGCCGCCAGGCCAGCGCCAGGTCCAGGCCCTCGCGCCGCACGGTGGCCTCGAACGCGTCGCGCCACCGCGCCGTCTTGGCCAGCGAGGGCCGCAGCAGGGCCTTCAGGTCGGCCAGGCGCGCGGGCGCCAGGCCGTCGTACAGGACAGGCACCGACAGCACCGGGCCGCCGGCCAGCAGTTCGCGCCGCGCCTCGGTGGACAGGAAGGCGCCGGTGCGGCGGTCGAGCACGTCGAACTCGAAGAAGTGGTGCGGCAGCGCGTCGTAGAACACCGAGTGCTTTTTCGATAGCGTTTCGCCGTACATCACGTAGCGGTCTTCCAGCCGTTGCAGCAGCCAGCCGGCGTGGGCCTGGGCCCAGGCCTTGATGAAGTTGAATTGGCGTTCGCGTCCGCCGCCCACCAGGTAGTGGCCGCGCGATTGCAGCAGCAGGTCGCCCGCGGGGCTGAAACTGATGCCGGTGTTGGCGCCATCCAGTTTCTCTTCCACGACCAGGCGCAGGCCGCGCAGGTCGCGGTAAGGCACGTGGTCGTGGCCGTGGTCGCCCTCCTGCAGCCGCGAGCCTTCCAGGTGCGGGGTGCGGGGATAGCGGAACAGTTCAAGGGATTGCGCGCAGGCGCGGAAATCCGGCGTCATGGGTCTTCTCCAGGAAAAGTGGGGAAGCCGACGACGCGGTCTTGCGGGGAAGGGAAGCGAGGGGGGATGTGTTGCGCGTTCCGGAACCGCGCCTGCCGCGGGTCGCGCTCAAGACCGGGAAGGTCGAGCCGCGTGAATGGACAGGCTGACCGCGATTACCGGAAGGTAGTCGTCGGCGTTTAGGCGAATTGACGAATGGCAGACACGTTGGCACCCGGAAGAAAAGGGGTTGTTGAAAAGCAAGGGCGCATCCTAAGGCAACGATGATGAGGCTGTCAACGCCGCGTCCGCCGGTTGTTGTCCGGCGGACACGCGGGGTTGCGTCCGGCACGGGGGGCGCGCCGGGCGGTATCGCGGTATCACGGCGCTATCACATTCAAATCACGATAGTGATTTTGAAATTCACAGCCGCGTCACCTGCAGCACCGCGTCGGCGAAGGCCTCGGGCGCTTCCTGCGGCAGGTTGTGGCCGATGCCGCCGGTCACGTCGATGTGACGGTACTTGCCGCTGAACTGGCCGGCATAGGCGGCGGGCGCGGGGTGCGGCGCGCCGTTGGCGTCGCTTTCCAGCGTGATGGTGGGCACCGCGATCTTCGGCGCCACGGCCAGGCGCCGCTCCAGGTCGTCGTAGCGCGCCTCGCCCTGCGCCAGCCCGAGGCGCCAGCGGTAGTTGTGGATGACGATGGCGACGTGGTCGGGGTTGGCGAAGGCGCGGGCGCTGCGCGCGTAGGTGGCGTCGTCGAAGCGCCATTGCGGCGAGGCCAGTTGCCAGATCAGTTTGTTGAAGGCGTCGACATTGGCGGCGTAGCCGGCCGCGCCGCGTTCGGTGGCGAAGTAGAACTGGTACCACCACTGGAACTCGGCCTGCGGCGGCAGCGGCTTGCGGTTGCCTTCCTGGCTGCCGATCAGGTAGCCGCTGACCGACACCAGCGCCTGGCAGCGTTCGGGCCAGAGCGCGGCCATGATGTTGGCGGTGCGCGCGCCCCAGTCGAAGCCGGCGATGACGGCCTTGCCGATATTCAGGGCGTCCATCAGGGCGATGATGTCGACCGCCACCACCGCCTGTTCGCCGTTGCGCGCGGTATCGGCCGACAGGAAGCGGGTCGAGCCGTAGCCGCGCAGGTACGGCACGATGACGCGGTAGCCGGCGGCGGTCAGGCGCGGCGCCACGTCGATGAAGCTGTGGATGTCGTAGGGCCAGCCGTGCAGCAGGATGGCGACCGGGCCGTTGGCCGGGCCGGCGTCGACGTAGCCGATGTCCAGGTCGCCGGCGCGGATCTGGCGGATGGCGCTGAAGCTGGCCGTGCCGGTGGCGCGAGGGGCGACTGGCGCGGCGCCCTGGGCGCGCGCGCTGGCGCCCAGGGCCAGGTTCAGGAGGCTGGCGCCGGCCAGGGCCGAGGTGGTGCCGAGCAGGCGGCGGCGTCGGGTGTCGATGGGATCGGGCATGGCGGGTCTCCGGGAAAGGGAAGTGACAGGGTGTGGCGCCGTTGTAGCCAGCCCGGCGGGGTGGGGGGTGTCGCAATGTACGGCGCGGGCGGGCGGATACATTGCGACTTGAATCTCCTTGTCCGCGCCGCCGGCGTCGTGCGCGGATGACGAGCGCGCGATGCCTGTTGTGCATTCGGCGCGGACTTGGCATGATCCGCGCCATGGCAACGGACCCGACCTCCCGCATCACGCGCCCGCGCGCCCGCCGCGCGGGCCGCGCCGCCGTGCGGCTGGCCCTGGGGCTGGCCGCGCTGACGGCCGCCGCCTATGCGGCCACGGCCGTGATGGAGATCCCGCCGCCGCACACGCTGTGGCGGCTGGAGGCGTCGGCGCCGTCGCGCCGCGGCGACCTGTTGCCGGCGCGGGTCGTGCCGGCCTCGGCCACGCCGTCCGTGCTGGCGGCCAGCGCCTGGCCGCCGCCCGCCACGGTGCCGTGGAAAGGCGCCGAAATTCCGTTCGAGCGGTTCCTGCAAAGCACCGCCACCAACGCGCTGGTGGTGCTGCGCGACGGCCAATTGGAGTACGAGTGGTACCGGCCGGGCGTGCGCGCCAGCGACCCGCAGTCGTCGTGGTCGATGGCCAAGTCGGTGGTGTCGCTGCTGGTGGGCCAGGCGATCGCGCGCGGCGAGCTGCGCGAGGACGACCGCCTGACCGCGCTGCTGCCCGAGCTGGCGGGTGCCGGCGATTACGACCGCGTCACGCTCGGGCATCTGCTGGACATGGCCTCGGGCATCGACGTGTCGGAGAACTACCGGGCCTACTGGCCCTTCACCGGCGCCGCGCGCATGTATCTGACGCGCGATCTGGCCGGGTTTGTGCACGACCACCGGCGCATGCATTTCACGCCGGGCAGCGCGGGCGACTACCGCAGCGTCGACACCCAGCTACTGGGCATGGCGCTGACGCGGGTGACCGGCAAGCCGCTGGCCGACCTGCTCGCCGAACGGCTGTGGGGGCCGATGGGCGCGGAGTCCGCCGCCACCTGGAATCTGGACCGGCCCGGCGGCATCGAGAAGGCGTTCTGCTGCCTGAATGCCACGGCGCGCGACTTCGCGCGGGTCGGGCAGCGCGTGCTTGAGTCCGGGCAGGGCGCAGGCCTGGTCCCGGCCGCGTGGGTGGCGCGCATCGCGCGTCCCGCCCCGCATCCGGTCGACGGCTGGGGCTACGCCGCGCAATGGTGGCAACTGGAGCCCACGGGCGGGCCGGACTTCGCGGCCGTCGGCATCCATGGCCAGTACCTGTACGTGCATCCCGGCCGGCGCGTGGTGATCGTCAAGCTCAGCGACTATGGCGAGAACCAGGACGAGCGCGAGACCTATCGGGCGCTGCGGGCGATCGCCGATCGTTGATGCGGCGCGCGGCCCTGGCTACAGCAGGCCCGAGGTCAGCGCCTTGAGCGTGGCGGCCGCGCGGGTCGAGCATTCCAGCTTGCGGAACACGCTTTCGACGTGGGTGCGCACCGTGCTGGGGCTGATGTTCAGCGCGCGCGCCGCTTCCTTGTTGCTGGCCCCCAGGCTGATCTGCCGCAGCACTTCCAGTTCGCGCTGCGACAGCGGCGAGACGGCGCGGCGCGGGGCGGCGGTTTCGCCGCCCGCCGCGGCGATGGCGGCCTCGGCCGCGTCGGCGTCGTAGCGGCCGGCGGCGGCCTCCTGGCGCAGTTGCCGCGCCGCGTCCGCCAGCGCAAGCGCGGGACGCCAGGGGCGGTCCTCGAGCAGCGCCTGCAAGGTCACGCAGGCGGCCAGCACGCGTTGCGGCAGGCCCAATGCCGCGCCCGCCGCGCCGCGGAAATAGCCGCTGCCATCAAGCCGTTCGTAGGCATACGAGGCCAGTTCGGCGGCCTCGCTCAGGCCCTTGATCTGGCGCGCCGCGCGCGCGGTCCAGTAGGGCATCAGGCGCACCTGCTCCCACTGGTCCGGCGACAGCTTGCCGGCGGTGTTCCACAGGCGGTTCGGCAGCGCGGCGCGGCCGATGCCGTGGACCAGTGCGGCGGCCTGCAATTGCGCCTGCGTCGCCGCGTCCAGGTCGAGCCGCGCGGCGGTGGCCACCGCCAGCGCCGCCACCCGGCGCGAATAGCCGGCCAGCCAGGGCAGCTTGAGTTCGGCCACGTCGGCCAGCAGCGTCAGCGCGGCCGGCGCGCCGGGGCGGCCGCCGGCCAGGTTCCAGTCGGCGCCGTCGGGCGGATCGGCGTCGATCTGGTCGAGCCAGGCCGGGCCGTGGCGCGCGGTCAGCGCGGCGATGTCGGCGGGATACTTGGCGCCGGCCTGCTGGCGCAGGAAGTCCAGCGCGCTGTCGCGGCCATGGGCGCGGCTGAGGATCTCCAGGTCGCTGGCGGCGTTGACGATGAACGCCAGCGGCGAGACGGCGCCGCCGTCCAGCGCCTGGGGCATGCCCTTGCCATCGTGGCGCTCGAAGGCGTGGCGCAGACCGGTCACGACCGCGTCGGGCATGCCCAGGCTGACGGCGACGTCGCCGGAGATCTCGCAATGGATCAGCGCCAGCGGCACGATCAGCGACTGCGTGCGCGCGTCCAGGGGGGGCAGGGTCTGCGCCATCATGGCCTCGCGCGAGGCGATGTCGTCGCCCAGGAGCTCGGCGAAGCCGCCGGCGTTGGCGGTGCAGCCTGACCAGCGCAGCAGCGCCACCGCGCGGGCGTGGTCCTGGCCGGCCGCATCCAGGCCGTGCGCGGCGGCCAGCAGGCCCGCCAGGCAGGCGGTGCGGCGCGAATGGTCGGTGGCGCGGCCCATGCTGAGGTCGCCGATGAAGGCCATGGCCAGCACGGCGTCGGTCAGTTCTATGGCGCTATCGGCGATCATGGGGGCAGGCGGGGCGATGAATGGGGGCGGCAGGAGAGGGCGGGAAAGCGAGAACCGGCGCATCGGTCAATCATCCGATACCGCGCGACGGGCGGGAAAACGACACTGGCGTCAAGCAAGCGCCATGTCGGCGTTTGATCCCGAAAAAAAGGAACCGTCATGAAGCGCCATATTATCGCAGCCTCCCTCCTGGTAGCCGGCCTGTTCGCCGCGCCCGTCTCGCAATCGTTCGCCGCCGAGCCGGCCGCCGCGCGGCCATCCGTCGTCATTGTGCACGGCGCCTTCGCCGACGGCTCGGACTGGGCCAAGGTGGTCGCCCTGCTGCAGGCCAAGGGCGTGCAGGTGCAGGCGGTGCAGAACCCGCTGGAATCGCTGGCCGGCGACGTGGCTGCGGCCAACCGCGCCATCGACAACCAGCCCGGCAAGGTGGTGCTGGTCGGCCATTCGTGGGGCGGCACGGTGATCACCGAGGCCGGCAACCATCCCAAGGTCGCCAGCCTGGTCTACGTGGCCGCGTTCGCGCCCGATGCCGGCCAGTCGGTGGCGACGCTGACCGAGGGCACGCCCAAGGCGCCGGGTTCGGACAGCATCGGCGCCGACAGCCACGGCTGGCTGAGCCTGTCGCCCGCCGGCCTGGCGCGCGATTTCGCGCAGGATGTGCCGGCCGCGCAGGCCCGGGTGATGGCGGCCACGCAGGGCCCGATCAAGGCCAGCGCCTTTGGCGAAGCGGTGTCGACCGCCGCGTGGAAGACCAAGCCGTCGTGGTTCGTCGTCAGCAACCACGACCGCATGATCCTGCCGGCGCTGCAACACCAGATGGCCAAGCGCATCGGCGCCAAGGTCACCGACCTGCAGACCAGCCACGTGCCGCAGCAATCGCAGCCGGACGCCGTGGCGCGGGTGATCCTGGACGCGGTTGCCAGCGTGAAGTGAGGGCTGTGACCGCCCGGCGACATGACGCCGGGCGGTCATGCATGAACGCCGCGCGTCCGTCGGGACACGCGGCGTTTCAGCATCCGGACGCCAGTTGTTCGAGCGCCGCGAGCCGCAGCACGTAGAGCGTGCCGGCGCGGCTGGCGATGATGCCTTCGCGGCGCCACTTGGAGAAGATGCGGCTGAGGGTCTCTGCCCGCATGCCGAGCTTGACGGCGATCTGCGAGTGGCTGAGCGGCAGGGTCAATGGCTGGCCGGCCTGAGGCTTGCCGGCGCGCAGCACGTATTCGGCCAGGCGTTCCTGCGCCGAACTGGATGTGAGCCAGTCGATCCGGTCGGTGTGATGCCGCACCAGCGCGGCGCCGTGGGCGGCGACGCGGCAGGCGAAGCGGCCGTCGTCGCGACATAGCTGCAGGAAGGCGCCTTGATGCAGCAGGCAACCATTGCCGTCGCGGCGGGCGCGGACATGATGCAGGTGGCGCGGCGTCGGCTCGAACATGGCCAGCACCGACAGCCAGCCGCCCGGGCCGACTTCGCCAAATACCTTGTCATCGCCATCGGCGGTGTAGCGCAGGCCCTGGACCAGCCCCTCGCACACCAGCAGGCACGCGGTTGCCGGCTGGCCTTCGGAAAACAGCGTGTCACCCGCCTCGAAGCGCAGCCAATGGGCGCGCGCCGCCAGCGCGCCGAGCGCGGCGTCGGCGATGCCCTCGAACCAGGGATGGCGCCGCAACGCGGCGAGCAGAAGCGACTGGGACGAATTGACAATAGTCATTTGATCGGCGGAGGTGGCTACCTAGAATTCGAATCGAAAATGATTCCTGTTCAAGATGCCCTCCCCGTGAAAAAATACAAGGCCAGGACCGCGCCGCATCCGCGCCGTCTTATAAGTTCTCCCATTGCCTTGAGCGCCTTGTCGGCGGCGTTGTCATGGTCGTCTGGCGCGGCGGCGCAGGGCCCCGTGCGCTTCACCGACATGCTAGGCAACCCGGTCACGCAGGCCGCGCCTTCGACGCGCGCGGTCTCGCTGCCGATGCCGGGCGGCACGCTGTTGATGTCATTGGACGGCGGCTCGTCGCGCCACCTGGCGGGCATGCATCCCGACTCCTATGCGCGCATGGCCGACCCGGTGCCGTCGCGCCTGTTCCCGCACATGGAAAGCGTGCGCTCGGACATCACCCGGTCGGGCTTCGTGCCGAACGTGGAAACCCTGCTGCAGATCCGTCCCGACATGGTGTGGCAGTGGGGTCACATGGGAGACGACCTGATCGCGCCGCTGCGCAATGCCGGCCTGCCGGTGGCCGCGCTGCTCTACGGCACCGACGTGCGCACCCGCGAATGGATCCGGCTGATGGGGCATTCGCTCGGGCGGGATGCCCAAGCCGCCCGGCTGCTGGCGTGGCGCGACGAGGTGCGCGCGCAGATCCTTCGCGTCACCGGCGGCCTGCGCGCCGACGAGCGGCCGGGCGTGCTGTACCTGTCGCGCTACCGGCCGCAATTGCGCACCTCGGGCGCGGGCAGCAGTTTCGATGACGACATCCAATTGACTGGCGGGCGCAACGTGGCCGCGGCGGTGGTCGGCACCGGCCAATCGGTCGGCATCGAGCAGATCATGGCCTGGGCGCCCGATGTGATCCTGCTGAACAACTTCGAGTCGGGCCTGACACCCGCCATGATCTATGCCGATCCGCTGTTCGCGGATATTCCGGCCGTGCGCAGCCATCGCGTCTACATGATTCCGGCCGGCGGCTATATCTGGGATCCCCCCAGCCAGGAATCGCCGTTGTACTGGCAGTGGCTGAGCCAGTTGCTGCATCCGAAGCGATTCGACTGGCCGCTGCGCGAGCGCATCGCGCAGGCGTACGCCTGGCTGTACGGCTATGACATCGACGCGGCCGATATCGACAAGGTGCTGCGCATGCGCTTGAACCACGGAGCCGCCGGCTATGACCGCCTGCGCTGAACGGAATCCCGCGCGGGGCGACGATCGGCGGCGCGCCTGGCCCTGGTGGCTGATGATCGCCGCGGCGCCGCTGTCGGCCCTGGCCGCGTTGTGCGTGGGGCGTTATGCCTTGCCGGCCTCTCATGTAGGCGCCGCGCTGGCCGGATGGGCGCTGCCCGACGGCCTGGCATCCTGGCTGCCGGCCGTCGCCGACGCCGAGCGCCGGGTGGTATTGCTGGTGCGCCTGCCGCGGGTGCTGCTGGCGCTGCTGGCCGGCTCCAGCCTGGCGCTGTGCGGCGCGGCCTTGCAGGGCGCCTTCCGCAACCCCCTGGTCGGGCCGCAGATCCTCGGCATTTCCTCGGGCGCCGCATTCGGCGGTTGCGCCGCGATCCTGCTGTTCTCGTCGCTGTGGGCGACGTTGGGGTTCGCTTTCGCGGGCGGCCTGCTGGCGGTGGCCATCGTCTACCTGCTGGGCCGCTCGCGGGGGCGCACCACCATCCTGATGCTGGTGCTGGCGGGCGTGGTCACCAGCGCGTTCTTTTCCGCGCTGATCTCGCTGGCCACCTATTTCGCCGATCCCTACGACAGCCTGCCGGCGATCGTGTTCTGGCTGATGGGCAGCTTCGCCACGGCGTCCTACGTCAAGCTGGGGGCGGCGGTGGCGCCCATCGCGGCGGGCATGGGGCTGTTGTTCGCGCTGCGGTTCCGCATCAACGTGCTGTCGCTGGGGGACGAGCAGGCCAGCGCCATGGGGCTGGCGGTCGAGCCGCTGCGCTGGATGCTGCTGGGCTGCGCCACGCTGGTGGTGTCGGCCAGCGTGGCGGTGTCGGGCACGGTGGGCTGGGTCGGGCTGGTGGTGCCGCACATCGCGCGCATGCTGGTCGGCCCCGATCACCGCGTGCTGCTGCCCGCCAGCGCCTTGCTTGGCGGCACCTACATGGTGTGGGTCGATACCGTGGCCCGCAGCGCCACCAGCGCCGAGATTCCGCTGGGCGTGATCACCGCGCTGGTCGGCGCGCCGCTGTTCGCATGGCTGTTGCGCCGCACGCAGGGCAGGGAGGCGGGCCATGCTTGAACTGGACCGCCTTGCCGTGCAGGCCGGCGGCCGCCTGCTGCTGTCCGACCTGACGCTGCGCGTGCCGGCCGGCGGCGTGCTGGCCGTGCTGGGGCCGAACGGCCGGGGCAAGACCACTTTGCTCAGGACGCTGCTGGGGGTGCAGCCGCCGGCCGCTGGCGCGGTGCGCCTGCGCGGCCACGCCGCCTATGTGCCGCAGCGCACCGATTCGCTGTTCGCCTACGACGTGCTGGCCATGGTGACCATGGGCCGCGTGCGGCACCTGCGCTGGTGGGCCTCGCCTGGCCCGGGCGACCGCGACATCGCCCGCGAGTGCCTGCGCGCCGTGCGGCTGGAGCATCTGGCGGCGCGGCCGTTCCACGCGCTCAGCGGCGGCGAACAGCAGTTGGCCTGCATCGCGCGGGCCATGGCCAGCGCCAGCCCCATCATCGTGCTGGACGAGCCCAGCGCGGCGCTCGACCTGCGCAACCAGGACGTGATCCTGACGCTGCTGCGGCGGCTGGCGGGCGAGGGCATGACGGTGGTGTTCTCGACCCACCAGCCGCAGCACGCGCAGCACATCGCCGACCAGACCCTGTTGATGCATCCCGACGCCTGCGAGGCCGGGCCCACCGGACAGATGTGCACCGACGAACGCCTGAGCCGGCTGTACGGCTTGCCGGTACGGGTGACCACCGTCACCGCCGACCGCCGCGAGGTGCCGGGCGTGATTCCTCTTTTCCATTGACTCCGATGAACACCATCGTCTATTTGAATCACTGGACCGGCGACGGTCCCGCCGTGTTGACCGGCGGCGATGCGCCGCCGGCCATCGCCGAACCCCTGTACGCCCTGCATCGTTTGGAACTGGCGGCGGTACGGGCCCTGCTGGTGCCGGCCAATACCGATCAGCGCTATCTGCTGTCGCAGCAGGCCCGGCTGGAGGCGTGGCTGCTGGCGGGCGGCACCATGGTGTTCAACGGCCACGTGGCCTATCCCTTCCTGCGCTGGCTGGCGCCGTTCGCGCCCGGCCCGGCGCGCGGCATCGAGGGACTGCGGCTGCACCGCGCCCAGGCGCATCCCGTGTTCGATGGCGTCGATCCGGAACACCTGACCTTCCGCCGCGGCGTGGCCGGCTTCTACGCGCGCGGCGGCAACCCGCCGCCGGCCGGCGCCAGCGTGCTGCATACGCTGGGGCCGGACGCGGTGCCGGTGGACTGGGTGCTGTCCTTGCCCGGCGGCGGCCGCCTGTTCACGCATTCCGGCAACGACATGTGGATGTATGCGGGCAGCGCGGACAGCACCCGCCGCATCGTGCCGCAACTGATCGACTGGCTGCGCGGGGAGGCGGCATGATCCACGACGCCCCTTCCGTTTCGAACCGGCGCGCGCCGGTGATCGCCGCGCTGGACGCCGGCACCTACTACCACCATCGCACCTTCCACACGCCGGAACTGGCGGCGTACATCGACCGGGTGATCTACCTGCCGGAACTGGATGACGCCGCCCTGGAGGGCTGCGACGCCTTGATCGTGTCGTGCCGCATCAATCCCGAGCTGCTGGTGGCGCAGCGGGCGCGCTTGGCCCGCTTCCTGGCCGCCGGCAAGACGCTGGTGGCGATGGGCGAGACCGGCTCGCACCGCTGGCTGGATGGCGTGTGCTGGACCGATTGCGAAGTGAATTTCTGGTGGTGGAAGACGCCGGGGGCCGATCCCGGCCTGCGGCTGGCGGCGCCCGACCATTCGCTGTTCCGGTATCTGACGCTGGCCGATGTCACCTGGCACCAGCATGGCACCTATGCGCCGCCGCCGGGCGCGGTCTCGCTGGTCGACAAGGTCGGCGCCGGATCGGTGCTGTACGAGGACCGCTGCAGCACGGCGGGCCGGCTGATCGTCACCTCGCTCGATCCGATGTACCACCACGGCAGTTATTTCATGCCGGCCACCAGCCGCTTCCTGCGCGGCTTCCTGCCGTGGCTGAAAGATTCCACGCCCGCCGCCTGAGGCGGCTTCCTTCCGGCCTCCGGGCTATTGCGCTTTGTTCGTATGACTCATTCCTTCCCGTCCTCGCCCTTCGTCCGCGCCATCCTGCTGGCAGCCGCCAGCCTCGGCGCGCCCGCCATGGCCGCCGAGACCGCCGCGCAGCTTCCCGCCATTCGCGTCACGGCCGAAGACGCCGCCGTCGACGATGGCCGCCTGCGTGCCATTGGCGCCGCGCCGCCGCCGGCGACGCTCGACCATACGGTCACGCAATCGGTGTCGGTGGTGGATCGCCAGGACCTCGACCGGCTCAGCGCCATCAGCACGCTCGAACTGTTGGGCAGAATTCCGAACGCCACCATCAATCTGGGCGGCGGCATTGGCGGCACTTTGTTCCTGCGCGGCATGGACACGCTCGATATGCGGGTACCCGTGTTCATCGACGGCGATCGCTTTCGCGGCCGCAACAAATTGCAGTTCATGCTCATCAGCCCCACCGAGCTGGAAGCGGTCGAGGTGGTGCGGGGGCCTGATTCGGCACGCTTTGGCAGCGATGGGCTGGGGGGCTTGATCACCTTCGTCACCAAGCGCGCCCGTGGCAACCTGGATCACGGGTTCACCGTGAACGGCGGCGAGGTGTCGACCACCTGGCAGAGCAATGGCATTGGCAGGCAGGCCAACGCGGCGCTGGAGGCGGCCGGCGATGGCTTCGACCTGCGCGTCTATGCCACCGGACGGCGCGCCGGCAACTTCCGCAGCGCCGAGGGCGCAGTGCCGAACAGTGATTTCCGCAGCGCGGGCGGCGGCATCGTGCTGGGCTACATGCCGGATGCGCGCCAACGTATCGAGATCAGCGGCCGCATGGCGCACGTCAACGAAGGCTGGGCGGGCACCGTGCCGCCCTATCCGCTGGCCAGAACGCGCAGCAATCCCCTGAACGTCAAGCAGGGAAGGCTGGCCTATCGGGGCGAGTTCGACGGCGCGATCAGCGAATTGCGCGCCAGCGTCTACGTCAACGAATTCGACACCACGCTGGTGGTGCACAACCAGGCCAACCCGGATCGCGTGCTGGACGTGCAGCGCCACGTGCCGGGGCCGCTGGCGTATGGGGGCAGCCTGGCTGCAACCCTTCCGTGGGCCAGTGTCGCCACCACGGTCGGCATGGATTTCATGCATGAAAACTGGCCCGGCCAGGAACGGCGCACACAGGTGACGCTGCGCCAACCGGACGGCGCCACCCGCATCGCTCGCGGCGACTGGGTGCCCAGCGGACCGTCCCGCTACCAGACCAATATCGGCGCCTTCCTGAGCAATGAGTGGACGATTTCGCCAAAGTGGACGCTGACCGCCGGCGGCCGCCTGGATTGGTACCGTTCCGATGTCGACCTTTCCCCCCTGCCGTCGCCCGATCTGCTGCCGGCGTTCCGCGCGGCGCGCAACAACCAGCAGACCGCCACGACCGGCAGCCTGGGGGTGTCGTATCGCGCTACGCAGGTGGTCGAACTGCTGGGCAGCGTAGGCAATTCGTTCCGCATGCCGTGGATCTTCGACATGTTCGACGCCGGCTTCACGGGCGCCAGCTATTCCTTCCCCAACCCCCGGCTCAAGCCCGAGCGCGGCACCAACGTGGACATCGGCACCCGCCTGCATTTCGAGGATGCCAGCGTTGGCCTGACCGCGTTCCGCAGCGATTTCCGCGACTTCATCGAGAACGTCAACACCCAGTACAACGGCCTGCCCGCCACCCAAAAGGCGAATGTGGGCAAGGTCCGGGTGCAGGGGGTGGAAAGCGACTGGCGCTGGCAGGTGACGCGCGCGCTCAACCTGTATGGCAGCGCCGGCTACCTGCATGCCACCAACCGCATCACCCACCGGCCGCTGCCCTCCATCGCCACGCTCAGCGGTCTGATGGGGGTGCAGTACGTCGGGCCGAATGACGCCTATGCCTTCGGCGCCGAATTGCAGTGGGCCAAGGGGCAGGGCCGTTATGACGACCGCAAGGAATACCCGGCGGCCGGCTTTGGCGTGGTCAACCTGTCCGCGCAATTGCAGTTGGACCGGCTGGGCTTGCCGAAGGTGGGCAATACCCAGGCGGTGTTCAGCATCAACAACCTGTTCGACCGCGCGTATCGCACCGCCGCCACGGCGTCGAATGTCAATTACCCCATGACGGGCCTGAACCCGTTGCTGCAGCCGGGGCGCAGCGTCAATGTGACGTTGCGGACACGGTTCTGAGCCTGTCGCGCGGGGCCCTGTTGCCCCGCGCGCCGGCTTTCATCGCCGCCGCGCAAGGCGGCGTTTCTCCGGCCTTCGGGCTTTGCCTCTGCGTTCCTGTATGACTCATCCCTTTCCGCATTTGCCCCTGGTCCGCGCTTTCCTGCTCGCGGCCACCACCCTTGGCGCGCCCGCCGTGGCTGCCGAACCCGCGCAACTGCCGGCCATCCGCGTCACGGCCGGCGACGGCGCGGACGACGGCCGCCTGCACGCCATCGGCGCCGCCCCGCCGCCGGCGACGCTGGACCATGCGGTGACGCAATCGGTGTCGGTGGTCGATCGCCAGGACATCGACCGGCTCAGCCCCATCAGCACCCTGGAGCTATTGAGCCGGATTCCGAACGCCACCATCAACCACACGGGCGGCATTGCCGGCACGGTATTCCTGCGCGGCATGAACACCAATGACATGCGGGTGCCTGTCTTCATCGACGGCAATCGCTTCCGTGGCCGCAATACCCTGCAATTCATGCTGATCAGCCCGACCGAGCTGGAGCAGGTCGAGGTGGTGCGGGGGCCGGATTCGGCGCGCTTCGGCAGCGATGGGCTGGGCGGCCTGATCAACTTCGTCACCCGGCGCGCCCACGGCAATCTGGATCATGCATTCCAGCTCAATGGCGGCGAGGTGTCGGCGTCGTGGCGCAGCAACGCCAACGCGCTGCAGGCCAACGCCGCGCTCGAAGCCGCCGGCGACGGCTTCGACCTGCGCGTGTATGCCACCGGCCGGCGCGCCAGCAATTTCCGCAGCGCCACCGAAGAGGTGCCCAACAGCGGTTTTCGCGGCGCGGGCGGCGGCATCGTGCTGGGCTACATGCCCGACGCGCGCCAACGCATCGAGATCAGTGGCCGCATGGCGCACGTGAACGACGATGCCGCGGGCGCGGTGCCGCCGTATCCGCTGGCCAGCAGCCATCGAGATCCGCTGGCCGTCAAGCAGGGAAAGCTCGGCTATGCCGGTGAATTCGACGGCCTGGTCAGCGAGTTGCGGGCCAGCCTGTACGTCAACGAATTCGATACCACCCTGGCCGCGCACAACGAGGTAAACCCGGCCCGGGTGGTCGACGTGCGCCGCCATGTGATCGGGCCGCTGGTCTATGGCGGCAACCTCGCCGCGACCCTTCCGTGGGCCAGCGTCGCCACCACGGTCGGCATGGATTTCATGCACGAAACCTGGCCGGGCCAGAAACTGCGCACCCGGACGACGGTGCGCCAGCCCGATGGCGCCACCACCCGGAACCGTGGCGATTGGATCCGCGGCGGACCGACCCGTTACCAGACCAACATCGGCCTGTTCCTGAGCAACGAATGGAACCCCGCGCCCAAATGGACGGTGAGCGCGGGCGGCCGCTACGACTGGTACCGTTCCGACGTTGGTCTCAGTCCGCTGCCGTCGCCCGATCTGCTGCCGGCCTTCCGCGCCGCCCGGAACAACCAGCAGACCGCCATCACCGGCAGCCTGGGGTTGTCGTACCGCGCCACCGAGGTGGTGGAACTGCTGGGCAGCGTGGGCAATTCGTTCCGCATGCCGTGGATCTTCGACATGTTCGACGCCGGCTTCACCGGAACCGGCTACACCTTTCCGAATCCCCGGCTCAAGCCCGAGCGCGGCACCAATGTGGATGTCGGCACCCGTCTGCATTTTGCCGACGCCACGGTCGGCCTGACGGCGTTCCGCAGCGACTTCCGCGATTTCATCGAGAGCGTCGACACGATGTATCTGGGGCTGCCGGCGACGCAGCGCGCGAACGTGGGCAAGGCGCGCGTGCAGGGATTCGAAAGCGACTGGCGCTGGCAAGTGACGCGCGCGCTCAACCTGTATGGCAGCGCCAGCTATCTGCACGCCACCGACCTGGTCACCCATCGGCCGCTGCCTTCCATCGCCGCGCTCAGCGGCCTGATGGGCGTGCAGTATGTGGGGCCGAACGAGGCCTACGCCCTGAGCGGGGAACTGCAGTGGGCCAAGGGGCAGAACCGCTACGACGAGCGCAAGGAATATCCCGCCGCCGGCTTTGGCGTGGTCAACCTGTACGCGCAACTCCAGTTGGATAAGCTCGGATTGCCACGGGCCGGCAATACCCAGGCCGTGCTGGGCGTCAGCAATCTGTTCAACCGCGCCTACCGTAGCGCGGCCACGGCCTCGAACGTGAATTACGCCATGACGGACCAGAATCCATTGCTGCAGCCGGGGCGCAGTTTCAACCTGACGCTGCGGACGCGGTTTTGAGGTTTTTCGGTCGCGGGAACCGAACCCCGCCGCGCCGGTCCATAGCCAACGGATCGGCCGCCGGCCAGTCCGCTTGATATATCAAGGAAGACCTCATGTTCGGAATTGGAATCGCCCTGGCCATTCTTGGCGCCGTGTGCTTGCACGCGGCGATCGGCACGCATCGCGCCGGGTGTGAGTGCCGCGACAGTTATGCCCTGGCGGGGCTGGGCATCGTCGCGGGAAGCGGCGGCGCGTTGTTGCTGGTCTAGGCGCCGCGCTGGCAGGCAGGCGGGCGTCCCGGCCTCGGGACGCCCGTTTTTTACCAGTAGTACTTCACCGACGCCACGACCGTGCGGCCGTTGCCGTACATGCACACGCCGTACGACTGGCAGCCGCTGACATAACGCTTGTCGAACAGGTTGGCGGCGTTCAGGGCGAAACGCCAGTTCGGCATTTCGTAGTGCAGGCCGGCGTCGTAGACGGTGTAGCTGGGGATCTTCAGCGAGTTGTCGGCCGCGCCCGCGGCCGAGCTCTGGTAGCGCACGCCCGCGCCGGCGCCGAAGCCTTCCAGCGGCCCGGTGCGCCAGGTCCAGTCGGCCCACAGCGAGGCCATCTGGCGCGGACGCGGGATGTCCACCGGCCACTTGCCCTGGGTCTCGTCGTTGGCCTTGGTGATCTTGACGTTCTGGAACACGTAGGCGCCGACGATGGACAGTTCGGGCGTGATCTTGCCCACGGCGCTCAGCTCGACGCCCTGCGAGCGCACCGCGCCGGTCTGCACGTAGCTGCTGTTGGTCGGGTCGTTCGGGTTGTTGGTGACGACGTCGGTCTGCTTGATCTGGTAAATGGCGGCGTTCAGCGTCACGTTCTTGCCGTCGGGCTGCCAGCGCAGGCCGGCTTCGATCTGTTTGCCCTGGGTCGGCTTGGCCCAGTTGCCGTCGGCCAGGCGCGTGTTCGAGACCGGGTTGAACGAGGTCGAATAGCTGACGTAGGGCGACAAGCCGTAATCGCCAAGATAGGTCAGGCCGACGCGGCCGGTGAAGGCCTGGTCTAGTTGCTCGGCGCGGGTGTCGGCCTCGCGGTCGTTCTGGCGGGTGCGGGCCCAGTCCTTGCGGCCGCCCAGCGTCAGCACCCAGCGGTCCCACTTGATCTGGTCCTGCGCGTACAGGCCCACCGTGTTCATGACGGTATAGGTGTCGGTGCGCGGGAAGGCGTTGGGGCCGTAGAAGATCGAGCGGTTGATCGGCGTGTAGACCGGGTGGTAGACGTTGAGCGACGGCGCCAGCGCCATCCATTCGCTGTCGATGGTGGACTGGCGGCTGTATTCCAGGCCGGTCAGCAGCGTGTGTTCGAGCGCGCCGGTGCGGAATCTGGCCTCCGCCTGGTTGTCGATGTCGAAACGGCTGTAGTTGAATTGGAAACGGCCGGCATAGCGCGTGATCGTGGCCTGGGTCGGGTCGCTGTCATCCAGGCCGCCGCCCCAGACCGAACGGTTATTCAGCTGCAGGTGCATCAGGCGCGTGTTCTGGCGCAGGGTCCAGACCGAATCCAGTTTGTGTTCCAGCGCGTAGCCGACCGACCATTGCTTCTTGTGATAGTCGTTGAAGTCCGGTTCGCCGGTATAGACGTCGCGCGAAATGCGGCCATTGGGATTGGACAGCACCGTGCCCTGGGCGGGCAGGAAGTTGGTGTTGATGTCGCCCCAGTCTTCCAGGTAGGTGGCCGACAGCGTCAGGCTGGTGGCGGCGCTGGGCTGCCAGCGCAGCGACGGCGCGAACACCACGCGCTGGTCCTTGTTGGGGCCGGTCTGGGCGTTGCCGTCGCGGCCCACGCCCAGGATGCGGTACGACAGCGTGCCGTCCTCGTTGAGGCTGTCGCCGAGGTCGAAACTGAGCTGCTTGCGGGCGTAGTTGCCGACCTGGGTCTCGATCTCGCGGATGCGCTCGCCGTTGGCCAGCTTGCTCTGCACGTCGACGATGGCGCCGGGGTCGCCCTGGCCGTACAGCACCGAGGTCGGGCCGCGCAGCACGGTGATGCTGTCGATCAGGTAGGGATCGACGCGCCAGCTCGCCAGGTTGAGCGTGTTGGGCACCTGCAGGCCGTCGACGTAGGCCGTGGGGGTGAAGCCGCGCAGGGCCGAATACCAGTCGGAACGGTTGTCCGAGCCATAGCTGGAGAAGCCGGGCACGTAGTGCAGCGCCTGGTTGATGTCGGTGGCGCCGGTCATCTCCAGCTGCTGCGCGGTGACCACGTTGATGGTCTGCGGGATCTCGTTGAGCGCGGTGTCGGTCTTGGTGCCGGTGCGGCTGCGGCGCGCCACCAAGCCTTCGATCGCGTCGCCCCGGGTGTCGCCATAGACCGAGACGGTGGGCAGCGTGGCGGTGTCGGCGGCGGGCGGCTGCACCACCGCGGTGTTGCCGGTGATGCGCGCGACCAGGCCCGTGCCGGCCAGCAGGCGGTCCAGCG
This sequence comes from Achromobacter sp. SIMBA_011, assembly GCF_046535435.1. Lineage (NCBI taxonomy): Bacteria > Pseudomonadati > Pseudomonadota > Betaproteobacteria > Burkholderiales > Alcaligenaceae > Achromobacter > Achromobacter sp. SIMBA_011. The sequence continues at coordinate 156,857 of NZ_JAWRWN010000002.1, forward strand.
CCTGTTGCGGTGTCAGGGTGCCGCTGATGGCGGGCGCGCGCCGGTCCTGCACCGCTTCGGGCAGGTAGTAGACCTGTAGATTGGTCTGGCGGCCCAGGTGCAGCAGCGCCTGCGCCAGTGACTGGGCGGGCAGGTTGATCTTGACGGCGGCGGCTTGCGCGTGGGCGGCGGACGGCGCGGCGCCCAGGGCGACGGCGAGGGCAAGGGTCAGGGTGCCGAGGGCGGCATGCAGCGGCGTGGCGCGGGGGCGCGGGAGGCGGGTGGGCCTGGCGGAAATCTGGGTCACGATGGCGCTCGATCGGGGCGGCGGTTTCCGCGAGGGAACCGGCCGGCGGGTTCATGCGGGGCGACAGCCTCCGCTTACCTGCTAAGAGCGGATCGGACGCCGAACCCCGTAATGATTCTCAACTCAAAATGGAAACAAGATGTATCTTCGGCCGGGCGGCGCGAGGGGGCGCGAGGCGGCGGCGTTGCAACCGGCGCGGTGGCGGTCGCCGCGCGGCGCTGGCGAGGGCGGAAAACGTGAATGCGGGGGTGGGGCGCGGAGGGCGGCCTGGACTGAAGACGCGGCGCCGGGTCAGCGGGCGATGATGTCGCTGCCGCCGTCGGCGCGCGGCGTCACGCGCACGGGGATCAGGGCGGGCAGGGCGGCCAGGAAGCCGCGGGTGTCGTCGATGTCGAATACGCCGGCGATGCGGATGCCGCGCAGCGCGGCGGCGACCCGGATGGGCTGTTCGCGGTAGCGGTTGATCTCGTCCACCACCTGCGCCAACGGCACATTGTCGAAGACCGCCTTGCCCTGCCGCCAGGCGGTGAGCGTGGTCACGTCCACGGCTTCGGCCCGCAAGGCGTCGCCCGCATGGGTCAGGCTGACGCCCTGGCCGGCGGCCAGCAGCACCCGCTCGCGCCGCCACCAGGCGCCGGTGGCAACCTCGACCGAGCCGGATTCGACCGCCACCGCCAGCCGCTGGCGGTCATAGCGCACGTTGAAGCGGGTGCCGGTGACGCGCACGCGGCCCAGGTCGGTGTCGACGACGAAGGGCCGCGCCTTGTCCGGCGACACCTCGAACAGGATCTCGCCGGCGTGCAGCGCCACGTGCCGTTCGTCGCGGGTGTAGCGCACGTCGGCCTGGGTGGCGGTGTTCAGCGTCAGGACCGAGTCGTCCTGCAAGGCCACCCGGCGGCGCTCGCCGCGGGCGGTGGCGTAGGCCTGTTCGAACAGCGTCGGCGCCGGCCCCCAGAGCGGCCAGGCCAGACCGGCGCCGGCGGCGGCGCAGGCGGTGGCGGCCAGGCCCCAGGTCAGCCGGCGGCGTTGCGGCGATGGCGGGGGCGGCGCCGGCCGGCGCGAGAGCAGGGCGCGCAGGTCGCGGTCGGGCACGGCCTGGGTCAAGCCCCACACCTGCAGCATCTCCTGGTAGGCGCGTTCGTGCGCGGCGTCGGCCTGGCGCCAGGCCTCAAACTGGCGCCGTTCGCCGGCCGTCATCAGGCCGCCGCGGTCGCGCGCGAACCAGTACGCGGCGGCGTCCAGGGGATCCCTCGGCAGGTTGGGAACGGATGTCATGGCGAATAGGCGTGCAGCCGGGTGTGCAGGTGGCGCATGGTACGGGTCAGGTATTTTTCCACGCTGCTGACCGACAGGCCCATGTGGCTGGCGATTTCCGGCACTGTCCAGCCTTCCAGGCGGTGCCAGGCGAAGACCGCGGCGCAGGGCTCGGGCAGTTCGTCCAGCGCCTGCCGCAGCGCGCGCGACAGTTGCGCGGTGCGCGCGCCGGCCTCGGGGCTGTCCTGCGCGGGGTGTTCGTCTTCGTCCAGGTCGTGCAGCGGCACGGCGGCGCTGCGCACCTGTTGGTGATACTGGTTGGCCAGGCCGTGGTAGATGCTGCGGTGCAGGTAGGCGCGCGGATTGCGGATGGCCGAGACGTCGCCTTCCAGCATGTTGGCGATGGCGTCGTGGGCGGTGTCCTCGACGTCGCCGCTGGCGTGGCCCTTGCGCTTCCATGTGCCCAGCAGCTCGCGATAGTAGGCGAGCCAACCGTGTTCGGCGGGGCGGTTCCGGCGCATGCGGGGGCAACGTGGAAGGGACGAAGCCGCCGATTATTGCAAATAAGAATAATTCTTGTAAAGCCCGCCGGGGCGCGCGGGCTGCCGCCCCGGCGGGCGCCGCCGCTACAGCGCGCGGCTATGCTGACCGGCGCCCAGCGCGCCGCCGCGCTGGCGGGCGGCCTCGCGCTCCGGCGTGGGCAGGTAGATGGCGCACAGCAGGTTGGCGCCGGCAATGATGGCGAACATCAGCGCCATCGGCTGCCAGGTCAGGCCGAAGGTGTGCGCCACCCACAGGCCCACCAGTGGCGTGGTGCCGCCGAAGATCGCGCCGCACAGTTGGAAGCTGAGCGAGATGCCGGTGTAGCGCATCTCCACCGGGAAGGCCAGCGGCAGGTAGGGCGCCAGCACCGCGTAGTAGGCGCCGATCAGGAAGATCGCAGTGAGGATGCCGATGGCGATGTTCTGGATGTCGCCGGTCAGGATCAGCATCATCATCGGCACCGCCCACAGCGTCGACAACGCGGTGACCCAGATCAGGAAGCGGCGCTCGCCGACGCGGGTGGCGATGTACGAGGCGATCGGGAAGCTGATCAGCTCGACCACGCCGGCCCAGGTCACCACGTCCAGGATCTGGCTGCGCGTGATCTTCAGGTAGGTGGTGGTGTAGGTGATCATCAGGGTGGTGACGAAGTAGAACCCCGAGATGCCCAGCAGGCACAGGCCGATGCCCAGCAGCAGCGCGCGCTTGCGTTCGCGCAGCACCATGCTGATGGGGGCGGTGCTTTCCCTTTTCTTTTCCTTCAGGCGCGCTTCCAGTTCGGGGCTTTCGTTGACGCCGCGGCGGATGACGAAGGCCACCAGCACCAGCACGCCGCTGATGATGAAGGGCAGGCGCCAGCCCCACGACAGGAAGTCCTCTTTGGGCAGGTCCGACACCAGGCGGAACACGCCGGTGGCCAGGATCAGGCCGATGGGGCTGCCGTATTGCGGCGCCGAGGCCAGGAAGGTGCGCCACTTGGGCGGCGCGTGTTCGGCCGCGATCAGCACCGCGCCGCCCCATTCGCCGCCCACCGCGATGCCCTGCACCAGCCGCAGCGCGACCAGCAGCACCACGGCGGCCAGGCCGATCGAATGGTATGACGGCAGCAGGCCGATCAGCGTGGTGGCCACGCCCATCAGCAGCAGCGTGATGACCAGGCTCTGCTTGCGGCCGACGCGGTCGCCCAGATGGCCGAACAGCACCGCGCCCACCGGCCGCGCGAAAAAGCCGATGGCGAAGGTGCCGAGCGAGGCCAGCGTGCCCATGAAGGGATCGTTGGTGGCGAAGAACACGTCGCCGAACACCAGGGCGGCCGCCGTGGCATAACAGTAGAAGTCGTACCACTCGATCATGGTGCCGAAGAAAGCGGCGGCCGCCGCCCTGACCGGCTGTCTGCGGCCATTCTGGTCTTGCATGGAATTCCCCTTGTTTGTCGCGGCTTTCCACGGTGGCGCCGCATTGGATACGGCGTTGACGATAGCAACTACTGGCTATATCTTGTATAGCCACAATCCAATCAGATATAGGTCCACTTCATGAAGGAAGTCCTGCTCGCCGACCTGCTTTCCGGCGCGCTGTCGCGCGAGTCGGCCGACCCGCTGCAAAAGCAGATCTACGACATCGTGCGGCGCGGCGTGCTGGACCACACGCTGGTGGCGGGGCAGCGCCTGCCGTCGTCGCGCGTGCTGGCGCAGGAGCTGGGCATTTCACGCATCACGGTGACGCTGGCCTACGAGCGGCTCATCGCCGAGAACTACCTGAGCGCGCGCGGCGGCAGCGGCACCTTCGTAGAGAAGACCGTGGACCGGCCGCTGCTGCCGCCGGCCTCGCCCGAACACGTGCAGCGCCACGTGCCGGGCCTGTCCACGCGCGGCGAGGGCATCGCCGGCGGCGCGGCGGGGCTGGGCCAGCACACCGGCGCGTTCGTGCCGGGCGTGGCCGACGCCAGCCTGTTTCCGTTCCACCTGTGGCGCCGGCTGGTGTCGCGCCACCTGGGCAAGTCGAACCTGGCGCTGTCGGGCTACGCCAAGGACGGCGCGGGCTTTCTGCCGCTGCGCGAGGCCATCGCCAGCTATCTGCGGCTGGCGCGGGCCGTGGTGTGTGAGCCGGAGCAGGTCATCGTCACGGCGGGCACGCACCAGTCGGTTGATCTGTGCGCCCGTATGCTGACCGAGTGGGGCGACGCCGCGCTGGTGGAAAGCCCCTGCCACTGGGCCTTTCCGCCGGTGCTGGCGGCGGCCGGCGTGCGCGCGCATGCCGCCGTGCTCGATGATCAGGGCCTGGACCTGGCGGCCAGCAAGCTGCCGCGCCGGGCGCGGCTGTTGATCACCAGCCCGTCGCATCAGTACCCGACCGGCGTGGTGATGCCGCTGGCGCGGCGCCTGGAGCTGCTGCAGGCGGCGCGGGCGCGCGGCCTGTGGGTGCTGGAGGACGACTACGACAGCGAGTTCCGCTACGACGGCGCGCCGATCCCGTCGCTGCAGGGCCTGGACGCCGACGGCCGCGTGATCTACCTGGGCACCTTCAGCAAGACCATGTTCGCCGGCCTGCGCATGAGCTACATGGTGGTGCCGCCGCAGGTGGCCGAGTCGTTCTCGCGGGCCTGCGCCAGCATCTATCGGCCGGGACAGTTGCATCTGCAGGCGGCGCTGGCGGATTTCATGGCGGACGGCCATTTCTCGCACAACATCAAGCGCATGCGCACCGAGTACGCGCAGCGCCAGATCGTGCTGCGCGATGCGCTGGCGGCGCGGGTCGGCGACCAGGTGCGGTTGTCGCAGGCGCGGGCCGGCCTGCATGTGTATGCGCGGCTCGACCGCAAGGTGTCGGCGCCGCGCCTGGCCGAGGCCGCCCGCGACGAGGGCATCGTGCTGGGGCAGCCGCATTACCTGCCCGATGCCGCCAGCGCGGCGTCGCCCGCGGTGGTGCTGGGGTATGGCGGCGTGCCATGCGAGCGCATCGACGACGGGGTGGCGCGCTTTGCGCGGGCGCTGGGGCGGGCCGGGGAGAACCGGCCCGCGCGCCGGGCGCGTCGTTGAGCCCCGTCGTTGCGCCGCGGCGGCAGGTCGCCGCGGTGACGCCCGGTGATGCAACGCGGCGGCGAATCACGGGGATGGCCCGCCGCCTCCGGCGGCGCCGTCTTGCCCGTGGGAGCCAGCGGAGAGGACGCGCGCGCCGCGCCGCTTTGCCGCCTACAGTTGCGCCAGGGTCTCATCCGCCGCCGCCAGCAGCAGGTCGGCGTGTTCCCGCGCGAACGGCAGTTGCGGCCGCAGCTTGAGCACGTTGCCGTGCAGGCCGGTGGCGCTGAGCAGCACGCGGCGCTGGCGCATCAGGTTGACGAAGCGGTGCGTCTCTTCCTTGGCCGGCGTTTTCGCGGCGCGGTCGCGCACCAGTTCGACGCCGATGAAGAGGCCGTCGCCGCGCACGTCGCCGATCAGCGCGTGGCGCTCGGCCAGCGCGCGGAAACCGTCGCGCAGGTATTGGCCGGTGCGCGCGGCGTTGGCCTGCAGGCCTTCTTCCTCGATGACCGAGAGCGTGGCCTGGGCAGCCGCGCAGGCCACCGGATTGCCGCCGAAGGTATTGAAGTAGCGCGCCTCGCGGCCAAAGCGCTCCATGATGTCGGGACGCGACACCATGGCGGCGATGGGATGGCCGTTGCCCATCGGCTTGCCCATGGTGACGATGTCCGGCACGAGAGCGTGGCGCTGGAAGCCCCACATGCACGAGCCGGTGCGGGCGAAGCCGGCCTGCACTTCGTCGGCGATGAACAGGCCGCCCGCGTCGCGGATGGCCTGCGCCGCCGGGGCCAGGAAGCCGGCCGGGTCGCTGTAGACGCCGTCGCTGGACAGGATCGTGTCCACCAGCAGCGCGGCCGGCTTGATGCCGTGGCGCCGCAGGTCGTCGATGGCGGCCTGCACCTGCTGGCCAAACCATTGCCCGAGGGTGGCCGGGTCGTGGCGGTAGCTGTCGGGCGCGGCCACGGCGCGGGTGTCCACGCCCAGCGGCACGGCCTGGCCGAGCGAGGGCGACACGGCGGCCACCGCGGCGGTGACGCCGTGGTACGCCAGTTGCGTGACGATGACGCCGGTGCCGCCGGTGTGGCTGCGCGCCACGCGCAGCGCGAGGTCGTTGGCCTCACTGCCGGTGCAGGTGAAGATGACCTGCGACAGCGGCTGCGGGAACGTCGCCAGCAGGCGCTCGGCGTAGTCCAGCACGCCGTCGTGCAGATAGCGGGTGTGGGTGTTCAGCACCGCCGCCTGCTCGGCGATGGCGCGCACCACGCGCGGATGGCTGTGGCCCACAGAGGCGACGTTGTTGTAGGCGTCCAGGTAGCGCTCGCCGTCGGCGCCGTAGAGCCACACGCCTTCGCCGCGCACGATGTGCAGCGGCTGGTCGTAGAAGAGGCGGTAGGCCGGCCCCAGCACGCGCTGGCGGCGGGCGATAAGCTCGCGTTCGGCCGGCGGCAGCGCGTCGGCCGCGGCGGGGTCGAAGGCGTTGAGCATGGCTTGGTCTCGGCTCATACAAGAGTCTCCATCGGGGTCTGGCTGGCGGCCAGCAGGATGTCGCTGGCCTGCTGCCGGGGCAGGGCGTCCAGGCGCGCCAGGCCGGTCCAGGCCAGGCCGTTGTTGCGCAGGATGTACTGGCGGTTCTCGGGATGCTGCTGCGCGCGCCAGCCGGTGATGGCCACGGTGATCAACAGGCGCGTGGCGATCAGGTCGGGCAGCAGCGCGATCTCGGTTTCGGTCAGCGGCAGCGTCTGGTGGTAGCTGGCCAGGCACTGGCGCAGGCCGGCCGACAGCGGGTCGGGCGCGTCGTCGAGCAGATAGGCGGCGGCCACGGCCAGGTCCTGCGCCAGCGGCGCGCGCACCATGTCGCCGAAGTCGAGCAGCGCCGCGATCTGTTCGGGGTCGTCGCGCGCCACCATCACGTTGTAGGGGTTGAGATCGTTGTGGATGACCTGGCGCCGCAACCCGCCCAGGCGCGGCCGCAGGTCATGGGCGAAGCGTTCGAGCTGGCGCTCGGCCAGCCGGCGGCGGTCCGCCTCGGGAATCTTCGGCAGCAGGTCGGCGATGCGGTCGGCGTGCTGCAGGTCCCACAGCAGTTCGTGGTCGGCCATGGCATGGTCGAAGCCGGCCAGGGCCAGGTCGAACTGCGCCAGGGCCCGGCCCAGCGCGCGGTACTGCGCCGGACTGCGGGCCACCTGGTGCAGCGGCACGCCCTGCACGAAGGTCATCAGCCGCAATGCCCGGCGCGCGCCGTCGCCGGCATCGTGCCAGTGCACGTAGTCGCCGTGCAGGCCCGGGATCAGGCGCGGCACCGGCGGCTCGCCGCCGGCCAGCATGAGGCGCAGTTGCGCCTGGGTGTGGAAGTCGGTGACCGCCGGGTCCTCGGCCGGGTGGGTGGCCTTGAGCACGTAGGCGCCGCCGGCGGCGTCGCGCAGCAGGAAGTTCTGGTCGCGCTCGCTCGACAGCAGCGTGGCCTGGGCCAGCAGGCCGTAGTGGTGTTGCGCCAGGGCCTCGGCCTGTGACAGGGACAGCTTGGGCGGCTCGGCCGCGAACAGCGCCTGGCCGGCGCTGGGAAGGTTGCCGCCGCTCATGCCTGACGCTCTTCCAGGCCGCACCACTCGGCGATGAACAGGGCGATGGTCTGGGTGACCTTGCGCACCGATTCCAGGTTGACCGCTTCGTCGTAGCCGTGCGGCATGCGGCATTCCGGGCCGTAGACGATGGCCGGGGTGTCGGCGTACAGGCCGTAGAAGCGGGCGTCGGTGGCGGCCGACGTGGCGTATTCGCGCAGCGGTTCGCCGAACACCTGCTCGTGCGCGGCGCGCAGCGCGGCCTCGGCCTCGTCGGCGTTCCGCAGTTCGTAGCCTTCGGCCATGAAGCCGTGGTAGACCACCTTGGGCGGATGCTTGGCCAGGAACGGATCGCGCGCCGCGGCCTGGGCCACGAAGGCCTCGATCTCGGCGCGCGCGGCCTCCAGGCTCTGGCCCGGATAGACCGCCACGCGCATGTCGAAGGTGCACCAGGCCGGCACGCTGGACGGCCAGTCGCCGCCGGCGATCTTGCCGAGGTTGAAACGGATGGGGTGAGGGTGGTCGCAGAAGTGGCGGTGGTCGCACTTGTTGGCGTTCCAGCGCGTTTCCAGTTCGTCCAGCGCCTGGATCAGGAAGATCGCCTTCTGGATGGCGTTGGCGCCGGCGCCGGTGAAGGCGGCCGAGGCGTGCTGGGGGTCGCCTTCGACCTGCACCTGGAACCACATCGGCCCGACCTGGGCGCGCATCAGCATGGGCAGCAGCGGTTCCGGGATGAAGGCGGCGTCGGCGCGGTAGCCGCGCGCCAGGCAGGCCAGGGCGCCGTTGCCGGTGCATTCTTCTTCCACCACCGACTGCAGGAACACGTCGCCGGCCGGCGCCAGGCCGATCGCGGCGAGCGCGTCCATGGCCGACAGGCAGGCGACCAGGCCGGACTTCATGTCGCCCGCGCCGCGGCCGTGCATCCAGCCGTCGACGATGGCGGGGTCGTACGGGTCGCGGCTCCATTGCGCCAGCGGGCCGACCGGCACCACGTCGATGTGGCCGTTGAGAATCAGCGAGCGGCCTTTCAGGCTGCGGGCACGGTGCGCGCCGACCACGTTGTAGGCGTTGTCATAGGACACCGCCACCGGCGAAAAGCCGGGCAGGTGGCGGATGGCGTCGACGTCGATGCGCCAGCGGTCCACGGCGTAGCCGCGCTCGGCGTAGCGCGCCGCCATGAAATCCTGCGCGGTGGCTTCCTCGCCGCGCTGCGACGGCAGGCGCACCAGTTGCGCGGTCAATTCGGTCTGGGCCGCGAAGCCCGCGTCCACGGCTTGGAGGACGCGCTGGCGCAGCGCCGGGGTCAGTTCTGGCATGGATGTGCTCGAGGTTGACAGGGAACCCGGTCATGCTAGGGAAAATTGGATCGGTGAAAAATAGCCAATCCGGGTTATTTGATATGGCCACTTTTGGCGCGCCGGGCCTGGCGACCCGGCGCGCCCTGCCGAACAGCGCGATCCCGCGGGCCATCGCCGAATCCGGCGGGCGCCTGGGCCGCGCCGCCAAATGGCTTGGCATTTCGGCTTGGCATTTCGCGCATCGGCTACCGCGACGCCAGGCACGGCAATTGCTGGCCGGCACGATCATGCCGGCGTTGGCGCGCGCGCCAAGCGCTGCGACAATAGCGTCAGGCGGTCAATCCAACCACTGGACGGGGCGGCAGCGGCGCCCCGAAGGAGAGCGGCATCATGGCGACGCGAACCATCTGGAAAGGGGCGATTTCATTCGGGCTGGTGCATATCCCGGTGGGGCTGCACACGGCGACGACTGAATCGGGCGTGGATTTCGACTGGCTCGACAAGCGTTCGATGGACCCGGTCGGCTACAAGCGCATCAACAAGCGCACCGGCAAGGAGATCGACAAGGACAATATCGTCAAGGGCGTGGAGTATGAGGACGGCCAGTACGTCATCATTTCCCCGGACGAGATCGCCGAGGCCTACCCGCGCACCACGCAGACCATCGAGATCCAGCAGTTCGTGGATGCCGGCGAGGTGTCGTTCGTGTACCTGGAGCGGCCCTATTACGTCGCGCCGATCAACAAGGGCCAGAAGGTGTATGCCTTGCTGCGCGACACGCTGGCCAAGGCCGGCAAGATCGGCATCGCCAAGGTGGTGATCCAGACCAAGCAGCACCTGGCCGCGCTCATTCCGTCGGGCGATGCGCTGGTGCTGAACCTGATGCGCTGGGGCGACGAGGTCAAGTCCACCGAGGACCTGGACCTGCCAAAGGCGGGCGCCAAGGCCTCCGCGCCCAGCGCCAGCGAGCTGAAGATGGCGCGCATGCTGGTGGACGACATGTCGGGCCAGTGGGATCCGGAACAGTACAAGGACGAATTCAAGGCCGCGGTCATGGACCTGGTGGCCCGCAAGGTCAAGGCCGGCAAGACCGAGACGGTGATCGAGCCGCAGGAGGAAACGCCCGCCTATGCCGATAACGTCATCGACCTGACCGAACTGCTGCAACGCAGCCTGAAGGGACGCTCGTCCGGGAAGGCCACGAACGGGGCGGGGAATGGAACGGGCAATGCGACGGCCAAGGGCAAGGCCGCGGCGAAGAAGACCGCGAAGAAGGCAGCCGCCCGGCCGGCGAAGAAGAAAGCGGCGGGCGCCAAGGCGGCCAAGACCCGCAAGGCGGCGTGACCATGGCCGATACCCTGGCGAAATACCGCGCCAAGCGCAATTTCAATGTGACGTCGGAGCCGGCCGAAGGCGGCCAGGCCAACGAGGCGGCGCGCGCCTTCGTGATCCAGAAGCACTGGGCCAGCCGCCTGCACTACGACTTCCGGCTGGAACTGGATGGCGCCATGAAGAGCTGGGCCGTGCCCAAGGGACCCAGCTATGACCCGTCGGTCAAGCGCATGGCCGTGCAGGTGGAAGACCATCCCATCGCCTACAACCGCTTCGAGGGCGAGATCCCCAAGGGCCAGTACGGCGCCGGCAAGGTGATCATATGGGATCGCGGCACCTGGTCGCCGGTGGGCGATCCGGCCGCTGGCTACAGGCGCGGCCATCTCAAGTTCGACCTGCATGGCGTCAAGATGCGTGGACGCTGGGCGCTGATCCGCATGAAGGGCCGCGAGTCGGAAAAGCAGCCGCCCTGGCTGCTGGTCAAGGACCGCGACGAACACGCCCGCGCCGAAAGCGAATTCAGCGTGGTGGACGAGCAGCCCGACAGCGTGGCCACGCCGCCGCGGACGGGCGCGCGGGCCGTGCCCGCCGCGGCGCCCGGGGCGCGGCCGGATGCGGCCGCGTCGCCGTCGTCGCCGCCGGCGTCGGGCGCCGGGGCATCGGACCTGCCGGGCGAGGCGGCGCCCTTGCCGGAGTTGCTCAAGCCGCAATTGGCCACGCTGGTGGAAGGCGTGCCGCGCCAGGCAGGCGATGACTGGATCTACGAGATGAAGTTCGACGGTTACCGTCTGCTGGCGCGGCTGCGGGAGGGCCAGGTGCGCCTGTACACGCGCAACGGCCACGACTGGGGGCCGAAGCTGCCGCACCTGGTGCGGGCGTTGCAGCGCCTGCCGCTGCCCGACGCCTGGATCGACGGCGAGATCGTGATGCTGGCCGACAACGGCGCGCCCAGCTTCCAGGCGCTGCAGAATGCCTTCGACGGCGAACGCACCGACGGCATCCTGTTCTACGCGTTCGACCTGCCCTACGTCACCGGCCGCGACCTGCGCCAGGAGCCGCTGCGCGTGCGCCGCTCGGTGCTGGCGCGGGTGATGGAGGCCGCCGGCGGCGATCCGCTGCGCTTCAGCGAGGCCTTCGACGCGGCGCCGGCGGACCTGGTGGCCTCGGCCTGCAAGATGGGGCTGGAGGGCATCATCGCCAAGCGCCTGTCGGCGCCCTACGTATCGCGCCGCAGCGATAGCTGGGTCAAGCTCAAGTGCGCCCGCCGGCAGGAATTCGTCATTGCCGGCTATACCGATCCCAAGGGCGCGCGGGTGGGGCTGGGCGCGCTGCTGCTGGCGTACCACGACGAGGACGGCGGGCTGGTCTACGCCGGCAAGGTCGGCACCGGCTTTGACGACATGGGCCTGGCGGCGCTGCAACGCCGCCTGAGCGCCCTGGAAACGGAGCGGCCCGCCGTCAAGGCGGCCGGCGTTGGCCGCGGCGTCCATTGGGTGCGGCCCGAGCTGGTGGCGGAAGTGTCGTTCGGCGAATGGACCGCTGCGGGGCATGTGCGCCACCCCGTGTTCCGCGGCTTGCGCACCGACAAGCCGGCGCGGGCGATCACCAGGGAGGCGGCGATGGGGGCCGATACGATGCAGTCCGACGATACGGCCGGCAAGACCGGCAAAGCCAAGACCGGCAAGGCCAAGGCGGGCAGCGCCCAGACTGGCAAGGCCAAGGCGGGCAAGGCCCAGCCAGGCGCCGGCAAGCTGACCCACCCTGAACGCATCATCGATCCGTCCACGGGGCTGACCAAGCTGGACCTGGCGCGCTACGACGGGCTGGTGGCGCCGCTGCTGCTGCGGCATCTGAAGGACCGGCCCGTTTCCTTTCTGCGCGCCCCGTCCGGCCTGAAGGGCGAGTTCTTTTTCCAGAAGCACCTGGAGGCGCCGATGCCGGGCGTGCGGCCGCTGCCGCAGGAACTGGACCCGGATCATCCGCCCTTGATGGAGGTGCCGACGCCGCAGGCGATCATGTCGGCGGCGCAGATGAACGTGGTCGAGTTCCACACCTGGAACGCGGTGAAAAGCGCGATCGACAAGCCCGACCGCATGTTGTTCGACCTGGACCCGGGCGAAGGCGTGGCTTGGCCGTCGATGCAGCAGGCGGCGCGGCTGGTCCACGTGATGCTGCGCGAAATCGGTTTGCGAAGCTGGCTCAAGACCAGCGGCGGCAAGGGCCTGCACGTGGTGGTGCCGCTGCGTCGGCAATACGACTGGGACACGGTCAAGGCGTTCTCGCAGGCCATCGTCCAGCATCTGGCGCGCACGCTGCCGCAGGTGTTCGTGGCCAAGAGCGGTCCGAAGAACCGCGTCGGCCGGATCTTCGCCGATTACCTGCGCAACGGCTTCGGCGCCACCACGGTGGCGGCCTGGTCGGCGCGTGCGCGGCCGGGGATGGGGGTGTCGGTGCCGCTGGCGTGGGACGAGCTGGACGAGGTCCGGGCCAGCGACCAGTGGACCATCGCCAACATCCATGAGCGCCTGGATGTCGGCGACTCGCCGTGGGACGACTACACCCCGCAAGCGCTGGGCGCGGCCATGAAGGCGATGGACTTCAAGCCGGATTCGGGCGGGTAGGACGCCTCGGCGCCCCGATCCAGCCGTTGACCGGCGCCGGGGCCGGTCAACAGGCGGGGGCTTGGGGCCGGCGGCCTACTCGGCGCCCGCCGGCGCCAGTTCCGCTTCGGCCCGGGCGCGCGTGCCGATGCCGAACACCTGCGCCACGATGCCCATGGCGACGATGACGCCGGCCAGGATCGAGGTGTAGACCACTTCGTTGCGATAGGTGCCTTCGATCACCATGGTGACCAGGGCGGCGATGATGCAGACGATCACCGCATACGTCAGCCACGGGAACAGCCACATCCTGAATTCCAGCCGCACCCCGCGCGCCTGCAGGCGCTGGCGCATGCGCAATTGCGAGAAGGCGATGGCCAGGTAGACGAACAGCGCGATGGTGCCGGTGGCCTGCATCAGCACGTCATAGACGTCCATTTTCGAGGTCGCCATCATCCACACGGCGGCGAAGGCGAACAGGCTGGAGACGATGACGCCGACATAGGGCGTGCCGGTCTTGCGCCCGGTGATCTGCATGACGCGGTGGGCGTCGCCGCGCCGGGCGAGCGAATAGAGCATGCGCGAGGCGGTGTACAGCGCTGAATTGAAGCAACTGCATACCGAAGTGAGCACGATGAAGTTGACGATCAACTGCGCGTGCGGAATGCCGAGCGCGTCGAGCGCGACGTTGTAGGTGCCCTGGGTCGGCTGCGTCAGCCCGGGCGCGTTGTACGGCACCAGGCAGACCACGATGAAGATCGACCCCACGTAGAACAGGCAGATGCGCCACACCACCGAGCGCGTGGTCTTGATGATCTCGCGTCCCGGGTCGGCCGATTCGGCGGCGGCCACGGTGACGATCTCGGCGCCGATGAAGGCGAACATCACGCCCAGCAGCGCCACCACCACGGACTTGGGGCCGTTGGGCATGAAGCCCTGGCTGGTCAGGTGATCCCAGCCGTTGGCGGCGCCCCATGGCCACAGGTGCGCCAGCGCCAGGCTGCCCATCACCAGGAACAGCACGATGGCCACCACCTTGATGAGCGCGAACCAGAATTCGAATTCGCCGTAGTTGCGCACGTTCAGGAAGTTGACGATCAGCAGCGACACCGTCACCAGCAGCGCATAACCCCAGGCCGGGACCATCGGGAACCAGCCGTGCAGGATCTGCCCGGCGACGTAGGCTTCCCAGCCCATCAGCAGGGCCCAGAAGTACCAGTAGAGCCAGCCGATGGTAAAGCCCGCCCAGCGCCCGATGGCGCGGTCGGCGTAGGTCGAGAACGAGCCGGTGTCCGGCTGCGCGACCGCCATCTCGCCCAGCATGCGCATGGCCAGGATGACCAGGATGCCGCCGCCGATGTAGGCCAGGATGACGGCGGGGCCGGCCAGGGCGATCTGCTTGCCGGACCCCACGAACAGCGCGGCGCCGATGACGCCGGCGATGGACATCATCGTGAGGTGGCGGGACTTCAGGCCGCCCTTGAGCTCGGTATTGGGGGTGTTCTCCAACTTCTTCTCCTCTCCAGATGCGCGGGGGCCATGGCGTGTTCGCCATCGGAATGGAAAAGAGGCATGTCCCCTGCCGGTTTATCGCTTTTTGCTATTAAGCGTAGGAGCATACGCCCCATGCCGCGAGGGCTGGCGCGCGTGCCATGTCCTGTTGCAAGTGCCAGGTTTTGTTGCGCGCGAGCGAGATAATCAGACTGATAGCAGGCACAACGCCACTGGCGCGTCACGCAACAGGTCGGCAACGTTCAGCGCCGCGGCCGGATGCCGGCGGTCGGACAGCACGTCATGCAGCTCGCCTCCCACGCCGGCCGGCAGGATCACATGCGTGTCCGCCCAATAGGCGCGGGCGGTCGCGCCATCGCCGCGCGCATAGCCGGCAATGGCGGTGGCGCAATGATGGGGCGCGAGGACCAGCAGAGCCTGGCCCGCATGGCGGCGCAGGAACGCCAGCAGGCGCGACGCGCGCGGTCCGCGTATCTCGAGGGGCAGCAACGCGCCGTCGCGCAGCAGTTCGGGGTGACGGGCGCGCAGCGCCAGCGACCGCTGGATCAGTGCCTGCTTGATCGCGCCGCTGCGCCACGCGGCGGCGCTGGTGTCGAGGGCGCCGTCGCCGGCCGCCTCGGCCAGCAAGGCCGCGCGGTGTGCGTAGTCCACGGGACGGCGGTTGTCGGGATCGACCAGGCTGAAGTCCCACAGTTCGGCGCCCTGGTACAGATCGGGCATGCCCGGCAGGGTATAGCGCAGCAGCGTCTGGGTCAGGCTGTTGACCAGGCCGGCGGGCGCCAGCCGTTCGGCGAAATCCGCGATCTCCCGCAGCAGGCCGCGGCCGCCGGCGGTGTGCGCCAGCGCGTCCAGCGCCTGCCGGGCCGCGTCTTCGTAGGGGATGTCGGGCGCGGTCCAGCGCGTGTGCAGCTTGGCTTCGCGCAGCGCCTTCTGCTGCCATTGCGCCACGCGCTCGATAAGGGCGACGACGGCGTCGGGGCGGTCGCCAATGTCCTCGGGCGCCAGCTCCAGCGGCCAGGCTCCGACCAGCGTCTGCAGCAGCAGGTAGCGGTCGGCGCGCGACGGCATGCCGTCGCGCGGGGCCAGGCGTTCGATCCAGTCGCTCGCGGCGGCGATCCAGGCCTGCGGGATTTCGCTCAGCGCGGCCAGTCGGCAGCGGCTGTCTTCGCCGCGCTTGTGGTCGTGGGTGGCGGTGGCCAGCATGGCGTCGGGATGACTGCTGGCGCGCGCGGCGCAGGCGTCGAAAAACGCCTTCGGCGCCAGGGCGAACCGGGTGGGCGATGAACCGACCTCATTGCGCGAGAGCAAGGGGCCATGGCGATAGAACAGCGTGTCTTCCAGGGCCTTGGCGGCCAGGGGCGGGGTGAGTTGCTGGAAGTGGCGCAGCGCCCGCGCCCGCGCGCTGCGCAGGGCGGTGGCGGCGCTTTCCTCCTGGGGCTCGCCGGCCGAGCCATCCAGCCATTGATCCAGCAGCGCCAGGAGGCGGCCGTCGGCGCTGTCGGCCGGGGCGGGCAGGCTGGCGCGCGCGCCGGCCAGGGCGATCCGCCAATGGTGGCGATCGGTGGCGCCGCGACCGCCATCCTCCGCATAACTGCGATACGCGGGAAACGCCGCCAGCAACGCGCTCAGCACGCGGTCGATGGCGGGCGCGGTCCAGTCGCGGGTGCGCAGGTCGAGCCGGGCGATCCGGGTGAGCGCGCGCACCAGAACCAGCCGCTCGGCGGCGAAGTGGCGCGCCAGCATCAGCTCGCGCGCCCGCAGCAGTTGCGTCGATGGCGGCCGGCGGTCGCCGGTGAGCGTTTGCCAGAAGGCCTCCAGCGGCTCCCGGGCGTCGGCCACGTGCAGCAGCGCGCCGACCTGGTCCATGAAATCGTAGCCGGTGGTGCCATCGACGGGCCAGCGCGGGTCGAGGGGTTCGTCCTGGGCGAGGATTTTCTCCACGATCAGGTAAGGCGCGCCTGACAGGCCGGCCTGCGCGCGCGCCGGCGCGGCCCGGGACAGGGCCGCGCGCAGCCGCCGCAGGTACGCACCCGGCATGGCCAGGCCGTCGACATGGTCGATGCGCAGGCCGTCCAGCACGCCCTCCTGCACCAGCCGCAGGGGCAGGGCATGCACGGCGTCGAACACGATGTCGTCCTCGACCCGCACGCCGACCAGCTCGGTGATCTCGAAGAAGCGCCGCCAGTTGATCTGATCGGGCGCGGTGCGCCACCAGGCCAGGCGGTAATGCTGGCGCTCCAGCAACTGATGCAGCCGGCGCCGGCCCTGGGGCGTGGCGGGCGCATGCGCGGCGCAGGTCCGCGCGGGGGATTGTTCGGATTGCGGGGCCTGCTCCAGCGGGTAGCGCTGGTCGCCGATGGCGATGGCATAGCCTTGTCCGGGGGCGTATGCCAACGTAATGTCGCCGTTCTCGAGGCAGACGCCGTAGGGTTCCGGCAGCACCGGCAGCAGCACCTTGCCGCGCAGGGCCGGATCGGGCGCGCGCCAGTCGATGTCGAAGCAGCGCGAATGCGGACTGCGCTCGCCATGGCGCAATACGTCCGCCCACCAGGCGTTGGCGACGTCGGTCGCCATGTGGTTGGGCACGATGTCGGCGATCAGCCCCATGCCGCGCGCGCGCGCCTGCGCCGCCAGGCGGCGCAGCGCCGCCTCGCCGCCCAGGTCGACGCTGACCCGTCCGTGGTCGATCACGTCGTAGCCATGGGTGGACCCGGCGCGTGCCTGGGTGATGGGCGACAGGTACAGATGGCTGATGCCGAGGCCCGCGAAGTAGGGCAGTTGCGCGCGGGCGTCGTCGAGGGTGAAGCCCGCGTGCAGTTGCAGGCGCAGCGTGGCCCGGGGGCGGCCGGCCCCCGCCGGCAGGACAGGTGCGTGGCTGTTCATGGTTTGCGTCCGCGCAGGGACCGCAGCGGGGCGAGGCGTTCGCGCACCGCCGGGTCCTTCAGGCAATCCGCCGCCGCCAGGGGCTGGCGCTGCCGCCAGTTGGGATGGCGGCTGTCGGCGCCCGGCAGGTTGGGTTGGTCGATCGCGCCGGTGGCATCCTCCAGGGGCACCAGGGCCAGGGGGCACGGCGTGGCCGCGACGAAGGCCAGCAACGAGGCGCTGGGCGCTTGCGCAGGCGCGGGCGTGTCGGGCGGCAGGCGCGCATGGTCGCGCACCGCCTGCCACAGGCATTCGCGGTCCGCTTGGCGCTGCGCGCGCAGGTCGGCTTCGCGCTCGTCGGCGCCGAGCAGGCCAAGCCCGCTGCGCCAGTCGAGATCGCGGCCGCGCCACCAGCCCGCGAGCGTGGGCAGGTCATGGGTGGTCGTCATGGCGGCGGCCGGGGCCGGCCAGGCCTCGGGCGCGACGAAGCCGGCCGCGCGACGCGGGCCGGCCGCATCCCGCATGAACCACAACACGTCCATGCCCAGCAGTCCGTGGTCGCGCAGCGCGTCGTCAAAGCCCTCGGGCACGGTGCCCAGGTTTTCGCCGATCACCAGCGCCTGGTGGCGCCACGCCTCCAGCGCCGTCAGCCGCAGCAGCGTGCGCAGCGGATAGCGCAGGTAGGCGCCGTCGCTGGCCGGCGCGCCCTTCGGGATCAGCCACAGGCGCGCCATGCCCAGGATGTGGTCGATGCGCAGTCCGCCGGCGTGGGCCAGGCCTGCGCGCAGCAACGCGAGGAAGGCGGCATAGCCGGATTGGCGCAGGGCCTGCGGCGACAGCGCCGTCAGGCCCCAGGCCTGCCCCTGCGGATTGTAGATATCGGGCGGCGCACCCACGCCGGCGTGCCGCACCAGGTCGGCCTGGTGGCTCCAGGCATGGCTGCCGGCGGGGCTGGCGCCGATGGCCAGGTCGGCGATCAGGCCCACGCGCATGCCGGCGCGCCTGGCCGTCTGCTGCGCCTGAGACAGGCTGACCGCGGCCAGCCATTGCGCGAAGATGTGGAAGTCCAGTTCGGCCGCCTGCGCCTGGGCGAAGTCGCGGACCTCGGCGGAACGGGGATCGCGCAGGCCGTCCGCCCACGCGGTCCAGGCGCGAGGCGCGCCGGGCATGCGGCCCAGGTGTTCGTGCAGCGCTTCGAACAGCGCATGGTCGTGCAGGGACTGTCCGCCGGCCGCGCGGAATGCCTGCAGCGCCTGGCGCTGCTGCGGCGTCGCCGTGCGCTCGAAATCGCGATGCAGTTCGCGCAGCAGCCGCTGGCGGGCGCGGGCGGTCTGCGGCCAGTCGATCAGGTCCTGCTTGTCCAGGGCATGCAGCGCCTGTTGCGCCAACGGCCCCATCCGCGCCAGCGCCGCGCGCACCGGCCTGTCGCCGAGCACGGCGGCGGGATCGGCATAGAGCGTGTTGAGGAACAGCCGGCTCGAAGGCGAATAGGGACTGTACTGCTCGGGATCCGCGGCGAACATCGCGTGGACCGGACTGATCGCCAGCGCGTCCGCGCCCGCTGCGCCCGCGCTCGCGGCCAGCTCGCGCAGCGCGCCGAAATCGCCATGGCCCTGGGTCGCGTGAACCGGATCGTCGCTGGCGCGTCGCAGGCTGTAGACCTGTACCGCCAGGCCCCAGGCGCGCGGCCGGGGCTCGCCCAGCAATTGGGACGGCGTGGGCGCGCTGGCCGGCGCCACCGCCAGGAGGGTGGCGCCGGCGCGCAGCGCCAGGGTGTAGTAGCCGGGAACGGTGGGGAGGGCGATCTCCGGCTGGCCGGCGGCGTCCGGGGTGGTTTCCCCGGCCAGCGGCCTGGCGTGCGCGGCGCTGATCTCGTAGCGCCCCGCGCACGAAGGCGGCACCTTCAGCATGCCGCCGGCGATGCCGACCAGCATGGCCGGCAGTTGCGCCGCGCCGCGGGCGCTGGCCAGCCGTTCGTGGCTGTCGCGGATGTCCGCGTCGCTGTCGGCGGGCAGGTCCATCGCGCGCAGCAGGGCGCGCAGCGTGTCGGGCGCGACGACGCGGGCCCGCTGGTGGGCGTCGGTCCAATGTTCCGCCAGGCCGGCGGCCTTGGCCAGCGCGGACAGCGAGGCGGTCATGGCGTGTTCTCCAGCAGGTAGGTCGCGCTGTTGCCGCACACGCTGCCGGTGCGCAGCGCGTTGAACGCGCCGGGCAGCGACTCGAACAACAGGTCGCAGTCCGCCGGGGGCGGCGACAGATCGGGCGGCAGGGACTCGGGCGCATCGCCCAGGTTGACGTACAGCGAGAGCACCGCGCCATCGTCCAGCCGCCAGCGGGCGAGCGCGGTGGCGGCGCCCAGCGCCAGGGCGCCCAGGCTGACCGCGCCGCGCAGGCGCGGCGCGATGAGCTGCCGCCGCAGGTGCAGCAGCGCCCGGTAATAGGTGCGCCAGGCCTTGCCCTCGTCGCTGTGTTCGGCGGTCCATGGCTGGCTGCGGGCATAGGTGTCGATGGCGCCGGGGTCGGGCACCGCGGCCGCGTCGAGCGCGAGGGCCGGGAACTCGCGGCGCCTGCCCTCGCGCACCGCCCGCGCCAGCGCCGGATCGGCATGGCTGGTGAAGTAGAGGAAGGGCGCGGTGCTGCCGCATTCCTCGCCCATGAAGATCAGGGGGATCTGCGGGGCCAGCAGTTGCAGGGCGACCGCCGCGCGCAGGCGGTCCGGCGATGGCGTCAGGGTGGTCAGGCGTTCGCCCTGGGCGCGGTTGCCGGTCTGGTCGTGGTTCTGCAGGAACAGCACGAAGGCCGTGGGCGGCAGGTGGGCGCTGGGTTCGCCACGCGGGCGGCCGCCGCGATGGGCGGAGGGCTGGCCCTGGTACAGCCAGCCTTGCTCCAGGCATTGGGCCAGCGCCTGGGCCGGATAGCGCGTGTAATCGGCGTAGTAGCCATGCGATTCGCCGGTCAGCAGGTGGTGCAGCACGTGGTGCGCGTCGTCGTTCCATTGCGCGTCGTAACCGGCGCCGAGCAGCGACGCGCGGTTGTCGTCGTTCTCCAGCACCAGGTGCAGGTGGCGTTGCGGCAACTGGCCGCGCAGGTGGCGCGCCAATTCCTCCAGCCAGTCCTGGTCGATGATGGCATGCACGGCGTCAAGCCGCAGACCGTCGAAACGGTATTCGGTGAGCCAATGAAGCGCGCTTTCCTCGAAATAGCGGCGCACGGCGGCCTGGCGCAGATCGATGGCCGCGCCCCACGGCGTGGGCACGTCGTCGCGGAAGAACGGCGCGGCGTATTGCGACAGGAAATTGCCATCAGGGCCGAAATGGTTGTAGACCACGTCCAGCATCACGCCCATGCCCAGGCCGTGGGCGGTATCGATGAGGTCCTTCAGTTCCTCGGGCGTGCCGTAGGCGGTGTCGGGCGCGTACGGCAGCACGCCGTCGTAGCCCCAGTTGCGCGGCCCGGGGAAATCGGCCAGCGGCATCAGTTCGAGCATCGTGACGCCAAGGTCGGCGAGGGCGGGCAGGCGTTGCCGCAGGCCGGCATAGCCGCCTGCCAGGCCCACGTGCACTTCGTACAGCACGGTCTCCTCCCATGGCCGGCCGCGCCATCCCGGATGCCGCCATGGGTAGGTGTCGAGGCCGGTGACCACGCTGGCGTCACGCACGTCGCCGGCCTGCAGGCGCGAGGCGGGATCGGGCACCACCAGCGCGTCGCCGATGCGGTAGCGGTAGCGGGTGCCCGGGCCGCAATCCACATCCACCTGCGCATACCCCTGCGCGTCGCGCCGCAGCGCGATGGGATCGCGGCCCTCGATCAGCAGGGCCAGCCCGGGGGGCGCGGAAGGCGCCCACAGGCGAAAGCGCGTGCGGCCATCGGGCAGCGGCAGGGCGCCGAAGGAAAATGGTTCGGGCCATGCGGTCATTGCGCCTGCTCCGGAATGTGGGCGGCCGCCAGCAGCACCAGGCTCTGCGCCGGCACCACGAGTTCTCCCTGATTGACGGGCGCCGCGGCGGTCGGTGCGGAGGAATCCAGCTCGCGGATCCAGGCCAGCGCCGGCGCTGGCAGCGTGAAGGCGGCCGGCTCGGCGCCGGGATTGAGCAGCAGCAGCGTGATGTCGGCGCTGCCGTCGTCACGCAGCGCGGCGCGGCGCAGGGCGAGGGACTTGGCGGTGACATCTTCCCAGGAGGCCGGTTCGATGGGGCGGCCGTCGGGGTTGAACCAGGCGATGGCGGCCACGCCGGGGCAGACTTCGCGGGCGGCGTCGCCATAGCGCGCGGCCCGCAGGGAAGGATGACCGCGCCGCAAGGCCAGCGCGCGCGCCACCGCCTGGCTCAACGCGCGGCCTTCATCGCTCTGGGCCTGGGTCCAGTCGAGCCAGGACAGGGGATTGTCCTGGCAGTAGGCGTTGTTATTGCCGTCCTGGGTGTTGCCGAATTCATCCCCGGCCAGCAGCATGGGCGTGCCATCCGACAGGCACAGCGTGGCCAGCAGCGCCCGCTGCACCCGGTCGCGCCGTTCCAGCACCGCCTCGTCCTGGCTGGGACCTTCCTCGCCCCAATTGCTGCTGTAGTTCTCGGGATGGCCGTCGTCGCCGTTCTCGCCATTGGCCTCGTTGTGGCGGCCGTCGTAGCTGACGACGTCGCGCACGGTGAAGCCATCGTGCGAGGCGACGAAGTTGACGCTGGCCCAGGGGCGCCGGTGGCGGCGGTCGAAGACGTCGCGCGAGCCGGTCAGCCGCGCCGCCATGTCGCCGCGCTGCCCCTCGTCGCCGCGCCAGTAGCGCCGCGTCGTGTCGCGGTAGCGGTCGTTCCACTCGGCGAAGCCGGGCGGGTGGTTGCCGAGCTGGTAGCCGTCCGGGCCGATGTCCCACGGTTCGGAAATGAGCTTGATGCCCGCCAGTTCCGGGTCCTGCAGCACGGCGTCGAAAAAGCCCGACCCCGGATCGAAGCCGGTGCCTTCCCGCCCCAGCGTGACCCCCAGGTCGAAGCGGAAGCCATCCACGCCATAGGACCGCACCCAGTGGCGCAGTGAATCGGTCACCATCTGCAGCACTCGCGGATGGGACAGGTTGACCGTGTTGCCGCAGCCGGTGTCGTTGATGTAGTGGCGTTCCTCGCCCGGCACCAGGCGGTAGTAGCTGGCATTGTCCAGCCCGCGCCAGGACAGCGTCGGCCCCAGTTCGTTGCCTTCGCAGGTGTGGTTGTAGACCACGTCGAGGATGACCTCCAGGCCGGCAGCGTGCAGGCGGCGAATGGCCTGGCGCAGGTCGTTGGGGCCGTGCTGCAGGTACGACGGTTCGGGCGCGAAGAACGACAGCGTGTTGTAGCCCCAGTAGTTGCGCAGCCCGCGCTCGAGCAGGAAGCGGTCCTGCAGGAAGGCGTGCACCGGCAGCAGTTCGATCGCGGTCACGCCCAGCCGCTGCAGGTGCTCGATGAAGCGCGGATCGGCCAGCGCCGCGCTGGTGCCCCGCAGCGGTTGACGCAGGTCTTCGCGCTGCATCGAGGCGCCGCGCAGGTGCATCTCGTAGATGACGCTGTCGGCCCAGGCGGTGCGCGGCGGCTTGCTGTTGCCCCAGTTGAACGGCATATCCTCCACCACGATCGCCTTGGGCATGGCGGGGGCGCTGTCGCGCCGGTCCATCGCCAGGTCGGCGCGGGCGTGGTTGAGGCGGTATCCGAACAGCGCATCGCTCCAGTTGACCGGGCCGGTGAGCTGGCGCGCGTAGGGGTCCAGCAGCAGCTTGTGCGGGTTGAAGCGGTGGCCGTTGCGCGGGTCGTACGGGCCATGGGCGCGCAAGCCGTAGACCAGGCCCGGCTGCGCATCGGGCAGGTAGCCGTGCCAGATCTCGTCGGTGCATTCCGGCAGATCGAAACGGCGCAGTTCCTTGCGGCCGCGGGCATCGAACAGGCAGACCTCGATGCGGGTGGCGTTGGCCGAGAACACGGCGAAGTTCACGCCCAGGCCGTCGCTGACGGCCCCCAGCGGATAGGGGTGGCCGGCGGTCATGCGGGTCAACAGGGAGGGATCCATGGTCATTCGCCTTCATGCCTGAAGTAGAGGGTGGACAGGGCCGGCAGCGCCAGGGCCAGCGATTGGGCATGGCCGTGCGCCGGCTCCGGCGCGGTGCGCGCCAGCCCAAGGTTGCCGCCGCCGGCGCCGCCATAGGCGCCGGCATCGGTATTGAGGACTTCGGCCCAGCGGCCGGGCAGCGGCACGCCGACGCGGTAGCCGTCCCGGGCCACCGGCGTGAAGTTGCTGATCGCCAGCATTTGCGCCGCGCCATCGGTGCGCAGGAAGGCGACCACGCTGTTGTCGGCGTCATCCAGCACCACCCAGGCGAATCCGGCGGGGTCGGCGTCAAGCGCGTGCAGCGCGGGCTGGTCGCGGTACAGCCGGTTCAGGTCGCCGACCAGCCGCTGCACGCCCCTGCGAGGCGGATCGTCCAGGAGGTTCCAATCCAGCGGCGCATCGTGGTTCCATTCGTCGGGCTGGGCGATCTCGCCGCCCATGAACAGCAGCTTCTTGCCCGGATGGGCCCACATGTAGCCCAGGTAGGCGCGCAGGTTGGCCAGGCGCGCGGCGGCGTCGCCGGGCATCTTGTTCAGCAGCGAGCCCTTGCCGTGCACCACCTCGTCGTGCGACAGCGGCAGGACGTAGCGTTCGGCATAGGCGTAGACCATGCTGAAAGTCAGCTCGCCGTGGTGGTGCTTGCGGTGCACCGGGTCTTCGCGCAGGTAGCGCAGGGTGTCATGCATCCAGCCCATGTTCCACTTGTAGTGAAAGCCCAGGCCGCCCTCGGCCACCGGGGCGGTCACGCCGGGCCAGGCGGTGGACTCCTCGGCGACCATGATCGCGTCGGGCACCTCGTGGCGCACCGCCTGGTTCAGCGCGCGCAGGAAATCGACGGCCTCCAGGTTCTCGCGGCCGCCGTGGCGGTTGGGAATCCATTCGCCGGGCCGCCGGCTGTAGTCGCGGTACAGCATGGACGCCACCGCGTCCACGCGCAGGCCATCGACGTGGAAGCGTTGCAGCCAGTGCAGGGCGCTGGCGATCATGAATCCCCGCACTTCGGTGCGTCCCAGGTTGTAGACCAGCGTGTGCCAGTCGGGGTGGTAGCCCTCGCGCGGGTCGTCGTATTCGTAAAGCGCCGTGCCGTCAAAGCGCGCCAGGCCATGGGCGTCGTCGGGAAAGTGCGCGGGCACCCAGTCCAGGATGACGCCAACGCCGGCGGCGTGGCAGCGGTCGACGAAGTGCGCGAAGTCCGCCGGCGGACCGAAGCGCGCGCTGGGCGCGAACAAGCCCAGCGGCTGGTAGCCCCACGAGCCGCCGAACGGATGTTCCATGATCGGCATCAGTTCGATATGTGAAAACCCCATCGACGCGGCGTAGGCCGGCAGCTTGTCGGCCAGTTGCCGCCAGGCGCAGGCATCGTCGCCGGTGGCCAGCCATGAGCCCGCGTGGACTTCATAGATCGCGATGGGCGCGTCCGCGCCATGGCGGTTCCCGCGGCCGCGCATCCAGTCGCCGTCCGTCCACGGATAGGGCGCCGCGTCGTCCACCACCGAGGCGGTTGCCGGCGGCAGTTCGGCGCGGCGCGCGTGCGGGTCGGCCTTGAAACGGATCGCGCCGGTCGCGTCGGTGACGGCGAACTTGTAGGCCGAGCCCGCCGCGACGTCGGGCACGAACAGCTCCCAGACGCCGGCCTCGTGCCGCAGCCGCATGCCGTGGCGGCGGGGATCCCAGCTATTGAAGTCGCCGACCAGCGCCACGCGGCGCGCGTTCGGCGCCCAGACGGCGCAGCGCAGCCCGGCGACGCCATCGACCGTGGCGGGCCGCGCGCCGAGCCAGTCCAGGGCGGCCCGCCAGTCGCCGGCCGCCAACCCGCGCAAGGCGTCGGCCGGCAGCAATGGGCCGAAGGCATATGGGTCGGCGGTGCGCTGCAACGCCTGCGGCCATTCGATCTCCAGCCGGTACGAGGCAGGCTCGCCGGCGCGGGCGCAGTCCGCGGGGCCGCTGAACAGGCCGTCGCCGTCATCGGCCAGCGGGTGGCGCGCCTCATCGGCGCCGATCACGGTGACCGACCGCGCGCCGGGCGCCAGCACCCGCACGTGGCCGTCATGCGGGCCCAGCACGGCGAAGGGGTCGCCATGCAGGCCGGCGACCAGGGCGGTGCGCTGCGCCGCGTCCAGAGGGGGCGTCAGGGAAGGCGCGGCAGGCGGCGGACGGCCGTTCGCGCCGGCGGCGCCGCGGGAAGAGGCGTGGCGTCGGTTCATGAGGTCGGATCCTCGGCATCGATGGCCGCGTTCTGCAGCAGGGTGTGCGCCAGGGCGCCCAGCGCGCACAGGGGAATGGACAGCCAATCGGGCCGGTGGCCGGCCTCGTAGGCGATTTCGTAGGCGGCCTTTTCGAGCTGCGCCAATTGCAGCAGGGTGCGCCATCGCGGGGCGTTGGCCGCGGCGGCTTCCTCGTAGCCCTGCAGGAAGGCTTCGGTGGCGCGGGCGCGAAAGCGCGCCAGCAGCGCATCGCGCAATTGCCCCGGCGAGTTCGACGCGGCCGCATTCTCCACTGGCGCGGCATTGGCGTCGGCCGGCGCGCCGCCCAGGGGATCCTGGCGCGCCACGGCGGCCGCGGCATAGTCGAACGAGCGCAGCATGCCGGCCACATCCTTGGCGGGCGAAGCCAATTGCCGGCGCAACGCCAGCGGTTGATCGGGTTCGCCCTCGAAATCGATCAGGTAGGCGTCGGTCTGCGCCACCAGGATCTGGCCCAGGTGCAGGTCGCCGTGGACGCGGATCAGCGGGCTGCCGGCGAGCGCCTGGGCCATGCTTTCGACCCGCGCCGCCAGGCGTTCGTGGTGTTCGAACAGCCATTGGGCGCAAGCGCGTGAGGGGGGCTCCAGCGCGTCCAGGCGCGCGCGCAGCGCCTGCGCGGCGCGGTCCAGTTGCGCGTTGACCTGGGCCGCGAGCGCGTCGCCCGCCTCGCGCGACGCCACCGCGGGCGCGAAGGCCGGATCGTCGCTGGGCCGCGACAGGGCCTGGTGCAATTGCGCCACGCGCCGGCCCATGGTGTTAGCCAGGGTGGCATAGCCTTCCAGGCTGGCCTCGAATTCCTCGGGGCTGTCGCCCCCCAGCAGCGCGGTGCCGAGGGCGCGCTTGAGGAAATCGAGTGTCCAGGTCCAGGCGTCGCCTTCGTTGGGAATGTAGGCATACAGCACGGCCAGCGTGCACGGCGTGTCCTCGGCATCGATCCGCCGGACTTCGCCCAGCAGGGCGGGCATGTTGGCGTAGCCGGCGCGCGTCAGGTGGCGGCTCATTTCCACTTCGGCCGACAGGCCGGGCTGGACATTGCGCAGCAGTTTCAGGATGGCCTGCCCGCCGATCACCACCGAACTGTTGGATTGTTCGCCGCTGATCCATTGCAGCGCCGGTTCGCCGCCGAGGTCGAGCGTCGCCAGGCCGGGCTCGGGCAGGCAGCGGATGACGCCGGGGCGCTCGCCCGGCTTGCCGCCCTGGCGGCCGTCCCATTCCCGGGCGGCGCGCAGGGCCGCGACGATCCCCAGCACGAAGCCGGGCTGCAGGAACGCGTCGGCAAGGATGCCGACCTCCGGTCCGCGCCGCACCCGCGCGATCGGATACTGGATCTGCGCGGTTTCGTCCCATACCAGTGCGAAGGGCACCTGCACCCGTTGCGTGGCGGGGGCATCGGCCGGCTCGGCCTCGGCCCAGTAGTACTCCGCGCCATCGGCGCCGAACGGCGTGGCATAGGCCAACTGTGCGCGCGGCGGCGCGGCGCTGCCGGGGAACCAGCGCTGGCGCGCCAGGTATTCGGGCAGGACTTCGGTTTCGAGCGCGAGACGCGAGGCGTCGGTCAGCACCGCGTTGGCGTGGCCGCGCAGGACCAGCGTAACCAGTTCCGGCATGCGCTCAGGCGGACTGGCATGCCAGCCCGGCGGCGCCGCGTTGGCGCTCAGGTCCATCCAGTAAAAGCCGTAAGGCGGCAGCGTCAACAGGTACGGCAGTTCGCCGATCGCGGGAAACGGCGTGCCGCCCAGCATTTCGACCGGCACCCGGCCATTGAAGGCCTGCAGCGGCAGCTCCACCGGCTGGGCGGCGTTGGACAGGTTGGCCACGCACAGGATGGTGGTGTCGCGCCACTGCCGCAGGTAGGCCAGGATCTTGCGGTTGCCGGCCTGGATGAAACGCAGCGTGCCGCGCCCGAAGGCGTGGGTCTGGCGGCGCTGCGCCAGCATGCGGCGGGTCCAGTTCAGCAGCGAATGCGGATCGCGCTGCTGGGCCTCGACATTCACGGCTTCATAGCCGTACAGCGGACCCATCAGCACCGGCAGCGGCAGCCGTTCGGGGTCGGCGCGCGAGAAGCCGCCGTTGCGGTCGGGCGACCACTGCATTGGCGTGCGCACGCCGTCGCGGTCGCCCAGGTGCACGTTGTCGCCCATGCCGAGTTCGTCGCCGTAGTACAGCACCGGCGTGCCGGGCATCGACAAGAGCAGGCTGTTCATCAGTTCGACCCGGCGCCGGTCGCGTTCCAGCAGCGGCGCCAGGCGGCGGCGGATGCCCAGGTTGATGCGCGCGCGCGGATCGGCCGCGTAGACGCTCCAGAGATAGTCGCGCTCGCGGCTGGTGACCATCTCCAGCGTCAGTTCGTCGTGGTTGCGCAGGAAAATGGCCCACTGGCAGGTGGCGGGGATGTCCGGCGTCTGGCGGATGATGTCGGTGATGGGAAAGCGGTCTTCCTGCGCGATGGCCATGTACATGCGCGGCATCAGCGGGAAGTGGAACGACATATGGCATTCGTCGCCATTGCCGAAGTATTCCTGCGCGTCCTCGGGCCACTGGTTGGCCTCGGCCAGCAGCAGGCGCCCGGGATATTCGCTATCGATCACGGCGCGGATGCGCTTGAGCACCTGGTGGGTCTCGGGCAGGTTCTCGTTGTTGGTGCCCTCGCGCTCGACCAGGTAGGGCACCGCGTCCAGCCGCAGGCCGTCCACGCCCATGTCCAGCCAATGGCGCATCACCGCCAGCACTTCCTTGAGCACCTGCGGGTTGTCGTAGTTCAGGTCGGGCTGGTGCGAGTAGAAGCGGTGCCAGAAGTAGGCGTTGGCCACCGGGTCCCAGGTCCAGTTGGATTTTTCGGTGTCGCAGAAGATGACGCGGGTGCCGGCATAGGCCTTGTCGTTGTCCGACCACACGTAGAAGTTGCGCGCGGCCGAACCGGGCCGCGAACTGCGGGCGCGCTGGAACCACGGATGCTGGTCGGACGTGTGGTTGACCACCAGTTCCGTGATCACCCGCAAGCCGCGCGCGTGCGCCGCCCGGATCAGCCGGCGCACGTCGGCCACGGTGCCGTAGTCCGGGTGCACGCCGCGATAGTCGGCGATGTCATAGCCGTCGTCGCGCCGCGGCGAGGGGTAGAACGGCAGCAGCCAGATCGTGTCCACGCCGAGGTTGGCGATGTAGTCCAGCTTGGAGATCAGCCCCGGCAGGTCGCCGACGCCATCGTCGTTGGAGTCGAAGAACGACTTCACGTGCAGTTGGTAGACGACCGCGTCCTTGTACCAGAGGCCGTCGTCCTGGGGCGGGGTATCGCTGTTCATGGTTGCGGGCTCCATGGCGGCGTCAACCATGACGCGACAGCCGCCAGATGCGATAGGGTTGTTCGGGAGACAGCGCCACTTCGCGGGCGCCGCCCCGCCAGGTTTCGCGCCGTTCGGCCAGCAGATCCTCGGCCACCATCTCGGCGGCCCACGGCGGGCAGAAGAGCGCGTAGGGCGGTTCGATGCGGGCCGTCTGGGCGTGGAACGGGTCCAGGCTGATCGCCGCCAGGATCACGTTGCCCTGTCCGGGCGTGGCCTTGGCGAACGCGATGACGCGCGCATTGCCGCTGGCGGCCAGCGTCAGGCCGCGGTGGCTCTGCAGGGCGGGGTTGGCGCGGCGAAGCTGGTTCAGGCGGGCGATGTCGGCGCGGATGTTGCCGGGTTGGCGCCAGTCGCGCGGGCGCAGTTCGTACTTCTCGGAGTCCAGGTATTCCTCCTTGCCCGGCACCGGCGCGGCCTCGCACAGTTCGAAGCCGCTGTAGACGCCCCACAGCCCCGAGCCCAGCGCGGCCAGCGCCGCGCGGATCAGGAAGCCGGGACGGCCCGAGGTCTGCAGGAACAGGGGGTTGATATCGGGCGTGTTGACGAAGAAATGCGGCCGGAAGAAATCCGCCGCCGGCGGCTGCGAGATCTCGCGCAGGTAGTCTTCCAGCTCGGCCTTGTCGTTGCGCCAGGTGAAGTAGGTGTATGACTGCGTGAATCCCACCTTCGCCAGCCGGTACATCATCTTGGGGCGGGTGAAGGCTTCGGACAGGAACAGCACGTCGGGATGGCGCGCGTGGATTTCGGCGATCAGCCACTGCCAGAACGGCAGCGGCTTGGTGTGCGGGTTGTCGACGCGGAACGTGCGCACGCCCTGTTCCGCCCAGAACAGCACGATGTCGCGCAGGGCGCGCCACAGCCCGAGCTTGCGCGCGCGCTTGGGCGCGGGGCCGTAGAACGACACGTTGACGATGTCCTGGTATTTCTTGGGCGGATTCTCGGCGTAGCGCAGCGATCCGTCGGGCCGCCACGAAAACCAGTCCGGGTGCTGCGCCAGCCAGGGGTGATCGGGCGAGCACTGAATGGCGAAGTCCAGGGCCATTTCCATGCCGTGGGCGCGCGCCGCGTGCACCAGCCGCAGGAAATCCTCCAGCGTGCCCAGTTGCGGTTCGATGGCGTCGTGGCCGCCTGCCGCCGATCCGATCGCGTAGGGGCTGCCCACGTCGTCCGGCCCGGCCTGCAAACTGTTGTTGCGGCCCTTGCGGTTGGACCGGCCGATGGGGTGGATCGGCGGCAGGTACAGCACGTCGAAGCCCATTTCGCGGATGTCGGGCAGGCGTGCGATCACGTCGTCGAACGTGCCGTGGCGGCCCGCCTCGGTTGCCTGGGAGCGCGGAAACAATTCATACCAGGCGGCGTGGACCGCGCGCGGCCGGTCGGCCCAGACGGGATGGGGGGCGGACAGCGACTCGAACGGATGGCTGTCCAGGCCGCGCATGGCCTGCGCCAGCGCCGGGCTGAGCAGCAGCGCAATCTGCTCGGCGTCGGGCTCGTCGCCCTCGCGCCGCGCGGCGCGGGTCTTGATGGCGCGCTTGAGCAGGCCGGCGCCGGCGCCGGACGCGCCGCCCATGCTGGCGCGCTGGTCCGCCTCGCGCAGTAATTGCAGCCCTTCCTCGCGCTCGAGCCGCAGGCTGGCGCCGGCGGCGTGCTTGACCTCGAACTCGTGCTGGAAGGTGGCCCAACTGTCGTACCAGGCGACGATCTGGAAGGTGTGCGGGCCGATCCGGCTCGGGCGGAAGGCGGCCTGCCAGCGGTCGTTGCCGGCAGGAACCATCGGCACGCTGCGCCAGCCGGGTTCGTCGTCGGCGCGCCAGCGAAGTTCGGCGGCGAGCTGGTCGTGGCCGTCCATGAAGATGTCCGCCCGCACCTCGACCTGTTCGTGGACGCTGCATTTGACCGGAAAGCCGCCGCCGTCGACGGCGGGCGCGACCTGCTCGATGGCGATGCGCGCCTGGGGGGCGCCTTCGGCGCGCGCCGGGGCCGCCATCCGTGGCGCCGCGCATATCGGCGGGGCGGGGGACAGCAGATAACGGGCATGGCCTGCGGGCGCCAGGATGCCGTCGGCTGGCGCGCCGTCCCGGGGGGAGAGCTCGCCGGGCGGCAGCAGGCCGGCGGCCAGGTCCCGGTCCAGGCGCGCGGGGGCCTGGTCGTCGGGATTGAGCGCGAGCAGATCCGCGCCCTCGGCGGCCGTCTCGCGCAGCACCAGGGTGGCGCCGCCGTCGCGGCCCACGACGATCCGGGGCGGGGCGGTGGCATGGGCCTGCCGCAACCAGGCATTGACCTGGGGGGCGCCGCCGGCCTCGCCGATGTCGTCGGCGAGCCAGCCGCAGCCGCTCAGGGCCGCGGTCCAGGCGCGCCGCGGATCCGCCCGGGGCGCCGCGGCGCCCGCGGGCGGGGCGTCCAGCGCGCACGCGGGGGCGATGATCGGCGCGATGGCGCGCAGGCGATCGTACTCCTCGGCCAGCCAGGGCGCCCGGTAGTCCCACCAGGGCAGCGATGAGAACACGCCGTCAAAGCCAGCGTCGTGCAAGCCCGCCAACGCCGCGGGCGCCAACCCCGGGGTCCAGGCCAGGGCGCGCAGTTCGCCGTCGGCCTCGCGCGAGGGCGCGAACAATGCCCGCCAGGCCTGCGCGTCCAGGACCGGGGGCACGTGCACCACATAGCCGCCCACCCCGGCGCGCGTCCAGCGCCGCAGGCGCTCGGCCCAGGCGGCCACGAAGCCCGCCGGCGGGCCGTCGCGCAGTTGCCTCACGCCATGCTCGGTGACTGGCAGGCGCGGGTCGCGCGCGGGGGCGTCGACGGGGTCGCGATACCAGGCGGCCGGGGCCGTGGTGTCGCGGGCCTCGCGCGCCACGCGCTGCAGCTCCAGGCGCAGCAGCAACGTCAGGCCGTGGTCGGCGGCGCTGCGCGCGTCGCGCGCCAGCCGCGTTGCGAGCGGCTCGACGCCGCCGTCGGCGGCGGCGTGGTCGGCATCGACCGGCGCCAGCGTCCGCGCGCCCGGCGGGCAGAGCCAGGGCACGGGCGCCAGCACCGCGGTGAAACCGGCGCGGCGCACGCTCGCCAGCCACTGCTCGCGCGCCCCGTCGTCCGACGCCGGCGGCAGGCCGGCGCGCGCGTAGTGGATGCGAGGCAGGCCGGCGTTGTCAGGCAGGGCGTGCGGCTTGGCCATGGCGGATTCCTACTGCGGCAGCGGGGCCGTGAGGGAAGCGCCCTGATGCGCGCGGCGCACCGGGCGCGCGGCGGCTTGCGCGGGCTGGCGCGCCGGGGCGGACGCTTGCGCCTGGGTGCCGCTGAGCGCGTGGAACAGCGCCAGGTATTGCGCCACCGCCGGCCGCCAACTGAAGTCCGCGGTCATGGCGTTGCGCTGCATCGCGCGCCAGACGGTCGCGTGGCTCCGCAAATGGACCGCGCGGGCGATGGCGGCGGTCATCTCGGCGGGCGTGCTGCCGTCGAACAGCACCCCGGTGGCGCGGGTCATGGCGGTCAGCGGCTGTTGCGGACCGGGGTCTTCGATCGTATCGGCCATGCCGCCGACCCGCGAGCCGATCGGCAATGTGCCGTAGCGCATGGCATAGAGCGGCGCCAGGCCGAACGGCTCGAAACGGCTGCCATGCAGCAGCAAGTCGCCGGCGGCGTGCAAGCGGTGTGCGCCGGCCTCGTCATAGCCGATGCGCACCGCGCAGCGTCGGGGATAGCGCTGGCCCAGTTCGCGCAGCGCGTTTTCCAGGTGTCGTTCCCCCTGCCCCAGCACCGCCACCTGCAGTTGCGGATGCGCGTCCAGGGCCTGCGGCAGGGATTGGGCGGCGACGTCTGCCATCTTCTGGCCGGTCAAGCGGCTGCACATGATCAGCAGCACCGCCTGGGGGTCTTCCTGCAGACCGTATTCGTGCTGCGTGGCGGCCTTGCACAAGCGCTTGTTGGCCAGGTTGGCGGCGCCGTAGCGCAGCGCGCCGAGATGCGGATCGCGCGTGGGGTTCCACAGTTGGGTGTCGATGCCGTTGGGAATGGCCAGCACGTCGGCCACGCGCTCGCGCAAGAGGCCATCCAGCCCGCAGCCGAATTCGGGGGTCAGGATCTCGCGGGCGTAGCGTTGGCTGACGGTGGTGATGCGATCGGCGTGGCGGATGCCCGCCTTCATGAAATTCAGTTGGCCCCAGGCCTGCGCCCCTTGCTCGCCGCAGAAGGGCGCCGGAATTCCCAGCGCCGGCGCCGCCTCGATCGGCGCCTGGCCCTGGAAGGCCAGGTTGTGGATGGTCAGCACGCTTTTCACGTCCTGCACCCGCGCCGCCCGCAGCAGCAGCGGCGTCAGGGCCGCGTGCCAGTCATGGGCATGCACCACGTTGGGGCGCGGCAGGCCGGG
This sequence comes from Achromobacter sp. SIMBA_011, assembly GCF_046535435.1. Lineage (NCBI taxonomy): Bacteria > Pseudomonadati > Pseudomonadota > Betaproteobacteria > Burkholderiales > Alcaligenaceae > Achromobacter > Achromobacter sp. SIMBA_011. The sequence continues at coordinate 190,126 of NZ_JAWRWN010000002.1, forward strand.
CAGCCCCTGGGCGACGCGCACCGCCGCGTGGGCCAGGGCGGCGTAGCGCAAGGCATTGTCGGCGTAGGGTTGGCCGCCCTCGTCCAGGTACAGGCCGTCGCGGTCATAGAGCGCGTCGTTTTCCAGCAGCAGGAACGACAACCCGGATTGGGGACATTCGCCGGCCAGCAGCCGGGCGTCGCCGCCGGGCAAGCCGGCCAGATGGGCCACCGGGCGCGTCGATTGCAGCCGCCGCGCAACGCCGCGATAGGCGGGCAACAGCAGCGTCGGTTGGGCGTGCGCCTGGACCAGCGCGCGCGCCATGCCGGTGATGGCATCGCCCAGGCCGCCGGTCTTCGCCAGGGGGAAGGCTTCCGCCGCCACGATGAGGATTCTTGGTGTCGTCATGCTCGCTCCGGAGTCGGCGGACGGTCCCGGGAGCCGGGGCCACATCCGCAAGACTCATCGCCAAGCAAGTGCCATGCCCGCGGGCGCCGCGGCGGGCGCGCGGGTCTATGTGGACGGTCGTGCGTCGTTGTTGCCGCTGGTTTGTAATCATGGCGCGCGCGGCTGGCTGGTATCCGCAGGCGGATGGCGCCTGCGCCAACCGAGGCGCGCCTCGACCGCGGCGAACGCCAGCAGCGCCAGGCATAGCGGCGCCAGCGCATACAGCGCCCGGTAGCTCAACGCCGCGCCCAGGATTTCCGCCGCCGGCAGCCGCGATGACAGGGCCGCCACGAAGATCGCCTCGGTGGTGCCGAGTCCGCCCGGCACGCGGGTGACCACCGCCGCGAAGCTGGTGCACAGGAGCACGCCCAGCACCACCGGATAGCTGACTTTGGCCTGTAGCAGCACGTACATGATGGCCCCCATCAGCAGCCACGACAGCGCCGCCGTCACGCTCTGCAGGACCGCCATGCGGCCGCCCGGCAGCGTCACGCGCTGCCTCAGCCAGCGCGCCACGCGGCGGGTGGCGCGGGCGCAGATCCAGACATAGAGGGCGGCCATGGCGAGCAACCCCAATCCCATCAGGCGCAGCACGCCGCCGCCGATGTCCCAGCCGGCCGGCAACACGATCGCCCCGCTGGCGAACACCGCGCCGGCCACCCAGGCATAGCCGATCCAGTTGGACACCGCCGAGAACACCGCCACGCGGGTGGCGGTGGCCTTGCGGCAGCCCAGCCGGGCATACAGGCGCAGACGCGTGCCCAGGCCGCCCAGCAGCACCCCCAGGTTCAGGTTCAGCGCATAGCTCAGCAACGCCACGCCCAGCACCTTGGGCCAGGGCAGGCGATGGCCGGTGTAGCGGCGGCCCAGCAGGTCCAGGGCGGCGTAGGCGAGGTACGCCGGCACCACCAGGGCGGCCGCGAGGAGCAGCGTCTCGCGGGGGATGCGGCGCACGGCCTGCCACACGCCGGGCCAGTCGACCGAGCCGCCGAAATACCCCAGCAGGCCCAGCGCCAGCGCCAGCACGATCCATGGCAGCACCCGCTTGACGCGTGGCCAGCGGCGCCGGGCCGCGCGCACTAGAGGGGCGCGGCGCAGGTTCATCGCGCGTCGCTCTGGTGATGGCCCGCGCCGTTGACGGTCCGCAGGCGCGGCTTGTGCGCGGGCAGCGCGCCGGCCCAGGCCGGGAAGCGGCGCAGGAAGTGGAACACCACGACCCCGACCCAGAGCCGGCGCAGGCGCCGCCGCGAGTCGGGCCGCATCCGTACCCGTTTGCAGTCCTGGGCGATGAGGCGCTCCAGGCTGTCGCGCAAGGCGGCGTTCAGGGCGCTGTCGCGCGCCACCACATTGGCTTCCAGGTTCAGGGCGAGGCTGAGCGGGTCGAGGTTGCTCGAGCCGATGGTCGACCAGTCGTCGTCGACGCAGGCGACCTTGGCGTGCAGCGGGCGCCGGCAGTATTCGAAGATCTCGACGCCGGCGTCGATCAGGTAGTCGTACAGCATGCTGGCGGCCAACTGCGCCACCAGCATGTCGGGTTCGCCTTGCAGCAGCAGCCGCACGCGCACGCCACGGCGGGCGGCGTTGGCCAGGTCGCGCAGCAGGCGATAGCCTGGAAAGAAGTAGGCGTTGGCGATCAGCACGTCATGGCGCGCCGAACGCAGGCCGGCGCGGTAATAGCGTTCGATGTCGGTGCGGTGGGCGTGGTTGTCGCGCACCACCAGCCGGCCGCCGCCGTCGCCCGCGGGCATCGCTTCCAGGGGCGCGGGCCGACGTCGGCGGGGCGGGTCCGCGCCGAGCGCGGCCCGGGCATGGTCGGCGATATCGGCGGCCAGCGGACCGTCCACCCGCACCGCATAGTCCTGCTTGGCTTCGGGGCCGTAGTCCGGCAGATGGTCGGCCGAGAAGTTGATGCCGCCCACGAAGGCGCAGGCGCCGTCCACCGCCACGACCTTGCGATGCATGCGGCGGAACAGATTGGTGCGCACGCCCAGCAGCCGCGGGCGCGGGTCGAACAGGTGCACGCGCGCGCCGGCGCCGGTCAGCGGCGCCAGGAATTCCTCTGACAGAAGGTCCGAGCCGTAGCCGTCGACCAGCACGTCGACGCTGACGCCCCGGCGCGCGGCGGCGATCAGGGTATCCCGCAGATCGCGGCCCACCGCGTCGTCGAAGAGGATGAAAGTCTCGATCAGCACTTCGCGGGTGGCGGCCTCGACGGCGGCGCGCACCGCGGGAAAGTAGGCCTCGCCGTTTTCCAGCAGCGTGTAACGGTTGCCGCTGCGCCAGCCATTCGGGGGCAGCGTCATAGCGCGACTTCCGCGGCGATCGGCACGTGGTCGGACAGCCCCGCCCACACCCGCGAGGCCAGCGGCACGGGCCGCCAGTCGCGCACATTGCGCACGTAGATGCGGTCGAGCCGCAGCAGGGGCCAGCGCGCCGGGAACGTGCGGGCGGGCCGGCCCAGCCGCGAAGTGAAGACTTCCCGCACCTGGCAGTCGCGCAGCAGGCCATCGGCCTGCTGCCGCCAGTCGTTGAAATCGCCGGCGATCAACAGCGGATCGCCGGCCGGCACGTCGCGCGCCACCAGGCGGCACAGGCTGGCGATCTGGCGGGCGCGATGGCGGGCGCGCAAGCCCAGGTGGACGCAGATCGCATGGACCGCGCCGGCGCGCCCCGGCAGTTCCAGCACGCAGTGCAGCAGGCCGCGGCTTTCGTGTCCGCCGACCGTCACGTCATGGTTCTCGAAGCGCGTGATCGGGTAGCGCGACAGCACCGCATTGCCGTGGTGGCCCGCCGGATAGACGGCATTGCGGCCGTAGGCGAAGTCGCGCCACAGCGTATCGGCCAGGAATTCATACTGCGACGCCGCCGGCCAGCGCGGCGCGGCGCGCGCGGCCATGGCCTGGTGTTCGCCCACCACTTCCTGCAGGAAGACCAGGTCTGGAGCGGCCATGCGCAGGGCGTCGCGCAGCTCATGCAGCATGAAGCGGCGGTTGAAACTGGTGTAGCCCTTGTGGATATTGACGGTCAGGAGCGTCATCGGGACGATCGGTGCGGGCAATGGCCTCTCCGGCGAAACGGGATCCTGGCCGGGGAGCAAGTCCCGTGCCCGGCGCGCTTCGCCCTACAGCCCCAGTGCCAGCAGCATCAGGAACGCGCCGAACAGGACAAAATGGGTCATCCCTTCGATCGCGTTGGTCTGGCCGTCGTTGAGGTTGATGGCGGCCACCAGCAGCGTCAACAGCATCATCAGGGTCTGCAGCGGCGTCATGGCGATATCGATGCGCTGGCCCGATATCAGCGCCAGCGCCTCCATCGCGGGCACGGTCAGGATGACCGTCGAGAGCGAAGCGCCCAGGGCGATGTTGACCACCGATTGCATGCGATTGGCCAGCGCCGCGCGCAGCGCCGTCAGCATTTCCGGGGCGGCCGAGATGCCGGCCACGATCAGCGCCACCAGGCCGGCGGGCACGTCGACGCCAGCCAGGCTGCGGTTCAACGAGTGCGACATCAGTTCGGCCAGGGCGCCCACCGCGATGATGCCGGCCGCCATGACGCCGATGGACTGGCGCCGGGTCGGATAGCCGGAGGCGGGCGGCGGCCGGCGGGTCTTCTTGTCGGGATAGCTGTAGCTGAAGAAATAGCTGTGCGGGCCGGTCTGCATGCGCAGGAAAACCCCGTACAGCAGCAGCATCACCACGATGGTGAAGGCGCTGTAGGCGCGCCAGCTTTCCCCGGGGACGAATTCCGGGATGATCATCGACACCGTGACGGCGGTCAGGATCATGACGCTGTAGGTGCGCGCGGAATCGTCGTTGTAGGCCTGCTCGCCGTGCTTGAAGCCGCCGATCAGGGCGGCCACGCCGAGGATGCCGTTGATGTCCAGCATGACCGCCGAGTAGATGCTGTCGCGCACCAGGGTGGGCGAGCCGGCCTTGGACGAGACGATGGCCAGCACGATGACCTCGACCAGCACCGCCGACAGCGTCAGGATCATGCTGCCGTAGGGATCGCCCAGCTTTTGCGCGATGCGTTCGGCATGGCGCGCCACGCTCAGGGAAGCCGCCAGGATCGCCGCCACCAGTATGGCCGTTTCGAGCAGGCCGGCCGCCCGTCCGTAGTCGGCCAGGCGGGCATCCGCCGCGAACCCCGCCATCGCGATGGCGCAGGCCAGCAGCAGGAATTTCTCGGACTGCAGAATGGATTTCATCGGGTTTCGGCGGACCGCAACAGTGCGAGGCTAGCACGCGTCGGGCCGCGTCGGGGCGGGCAGATGGGCACGCGGCTTGCTGGAAAGAAGCGCCGCGTCCGACAGGAAGGAGTCCCATGACCAGCAATCGCGTGCCTCGGCGCAAGCCGTCGTCGAAACGAGCGCCCCGCCCGCGCGGGGGCGACCGTGGCAATGCCGTTTCCCGCTTCTTCGATCATTTTGCCGCCCGGGTCACGAAGTGGACCGGGTCGCCCGTGGCGTTCGGAACGGCGCTGCTCGCGGTGCTGGTCTGGGGGCTTTCCGGTCCGGCGTTCGGTTATTCCGAAACCTGGCAACTGGTGATCAACACGGGCACCACGATCGTCACTTTCCTGATGGTGTTCCTGATCCAGCAGAGCCAGAACAAGGACAGCGAGGCACTGCATCTGAAGCTTGACGAGCTGTTGATCGCGCTGCACGGCGCCGACGAGGGACTGGTCGATGCCGAGCGCCTGGATGAAGACAAATTGTTGGCGCTGGCCGCGGCCTGCACCGCTCGCGCCCGATCGCAACGGCGCCAGCGCGCCCGCGATCCCGACGAAGCCGGCCGGCACGGGTCGGCACGGCGATTGCTGGACAGGTCCCGGCGGCCGCGATCGCGGCCCGCCCGCCAACCCGACAGGAGTCAGCAATGACGCAGAAGACCTTGCAGGATCTATTCATCCATGAACTTTCGGACATCTACAGCGCCGAGAAACAACTGACCCGGGCGCTGCCCAAAATGGCGCGCGCCGCCAGCGACGCCAAGCTCGCCGAGGCGTTCACGTCGCACCTGGAGGAGACGCGCGGACAGGTCGAACGCATCGACAAGATCGTCGAGGCCGCCGACTTCAGGCTCAAGCGCGTCAAATGCGCGGCGATGGAGGGCCTGGTGGAAGAGGGCCGCGACGTCATCGAGGACGTCGAGAAGGGCCCGGTGCTGGACGCCGCGCTGATCGCGGCCGCGCAGAAGGTGGAGCACTACGAGATCGCCAGCTACGGCACCTTGTGCACCTTCGCCAAACAACTGGGTCACGACGATGCGCTCGCCTTGCTGAAAGAGACGCTGGCCGAGGAAAAGGCCGCCGACGAAAAACTCAACACGCTGGCCCTGGAGCAGGCAAACGCCAAGGCCGCGCGCGCCGGCAAAGCCGCATAGGCCGGCCGACCCGTCCGACAAGGAGACCGCCATGGCGAACGCCACCAAGCATCCAGACACCGGCGAATCCGGACGACGCCGGCAGCCGGCGCGGCCGGACCAGTCGCCCGCGGAATCACCGGATCCGCCGGTCCGCGAACAGGACGCCGACCGCCATGGACGCTGGCCGCCGGGCGGCCTGCCCAATCCCATGCCGGACGTCGACCCGCAACAGACTCCCGGCATCGACCGGCTCGGCGATGCCGGCCCCGAGCAACGCGCCTGGCTGCGCGGCTGGCGCGCACTTTAGGAATCCACCATGGACATATATGTGCCCGTCGCGCCGTCGCGCGACAGCGCCGCGCGCCGCTTGCGGCCATCCGCGCCGGCCGCGCGCGCCGACGCCTATCCGGAGCGCGGCCCGATCGCGTTGAACGGCTATTCCCAGGTCCTGCCGGCCGCCTTGGCGGACCGGGTCGAGCGGCGCCTGGCCGTGGCGGACCGCGATGCCTGGATGCAGCGGCTGTGGGCCGCCGACGCCACGCTCTGGACCGGCGCCGATGAGGACCGCTGGCTGGGCTGGCTGCAACCGGGCGTGGCGCCGGGCCGGCTCGGCCGCTTCTGCGCCATCTGCCGGCGTCTGTGCGTGGCGGGATTCACCGACGCCGTGATGCTGGGAATGGGCGGCGCCACATTGGGCGCCGAGGCCTTGGCGCGCCTGCTTGGCGCGGCCGTCGGCGGGCTGCGCATGCATGTGCTCGATTCCACCGACACGGCCCAGATCCTGGCGCTGCAGGCGCGGCTGGACCTTGGCCGGACGCTGTTCGTGGTCGCCAGCAAATCGGGGACCACACTGGAATCCGGCATGCTCGCCGCCTATTTCCAGCAATGCGTGGCGGCCCGGCTGGGCCGCCAGGAAGCGGCCCGTCGCTTCGTCGCCATCACCGATCCGGGCACGCCCCTGCATGCGCATGCCCTGCGCGAAGGCTACGCGGCGGTTTTCCCCGGCAATCCGGCGGTGGGCGGACGCTACTCGGTGCTTTCGTCCTTCGGGCTGGTGGCGGCGGCGCTGCTGGGACACGATCCGGCCCGCCTGCTGCGGGCCGCCCGACCCATGCGGCGCGCCTGCTCGCCGCGCGCCGCCGCGCGGCGCAATCCCGGCCTGCTGCTGGGCTGCGCACTGGGTGAAGCGGCGCTGGCGGGCCATGACAAGGTCACGCTGCTGGCCGACCCCGGCCTGGACGCGCTGGCCGGGTGGCTGGAACAGTTGCTGGCCGAGTCGACCGGCAAGGACGGCAAGGGGTTGATCCCGGTGGCGCAGGAGTGCCTGGCCGGGCCGGGGGAGTATGGGCGCGACCGCCTGTTCGTGCACCTTGCCGACGCGCGGTCGCCCGACGCGCGCATGGCCGCGTTGGCGCGCGACCTGGCCGCCGCCGGCCACCCGGTGCTGACCTGCCGTAATGGGGCCGCCCTGACTGTGGGTCAGGAGTTCTTCCGCTGGGAATTCGCCACCGCGGTGGCCGCCGCCGTGCTGGGCGTCCATCCCTTCAACCAGCCCGATGTGGAGGCCAGCAAGGCGCGCACCCGCAGTCTGTCCGCCAGCCCGGGCGGGGCCGCGCCGGGCGGCGCCGAGCTGCTGCGGGTGGAGGGGCCGCTGGCCTTCCATGGCAAAGCGGCGTCGGCCGATTCGGCGCTGGCGCTGCTGGCGTCGCACATGACGCAGGGAGCCCCCGGCGGCTACGTGGCCCTGCTGGCGTATCTGCCGCAAGGCGCGGCCTGCGAAGCCTGGCTGGCGGGCGCGCGCGACTGCGTGCGGCGCGGCACCGGCGCGGCCACGGTGGGCGGCTTCGGGCCGCGCTACCTGCATTCCAGCGGGCAATTGCACAAAGGCGGCACGCCGGGCGGGCGGTTCCTGTTTATCACCGCGGACGCGCCGCGGGTGCTCGAGGCGCCGGGCTACGCGGCCAGCTTCGGCGCGACCCAGGCGGCGCAGGCCTTGGGCGACATGGAGGAACTGATGGCCCGCGGCCGGCCTTGCCTGCGGGTGCATGTCTCGGGGGATCTCGCGGCCGGCCTCGCGCAGCTCGAGCGGCTGCTGCGGCAGGCGCTGACGCCCGCCGCGGCGCGCGCGGGGCTGTCCGCGGTCGGCGCGGCCACCGATTGCATCAACCCTCTACCCGCCACACCCGACGCGCGACGGTCCCCCCTTTCTGGAGTCCTGCCATGAAACAAACCCCGATACTCGCTGCCGCGTTCGCCCTCAATATGTTGGCCGGCGCGGCCTCCTGGGCCCAGGCGCAGCCGCCGGCCGGCGCCACCAATCCGCCCGCCACGCCCGCGCCCGACGCCCGGCCCATGCCCAAGGCGCAGCCGGGGCAGCACCCAGCGCGCCCTCAACCCAAGGCGCAGCCGAATCAGGGCGCGCCCCACGCCGTGCCGAAATCGGAGCCGCCCCAGGGCGAGCCGCGTCCCGCCAAGGAAGACCGCCCCGCCAAGCGCCTGGACAGCGAGGGCGGCACCGACAGCCGGGGTGCGTCCGGCGGGCGAGGCGGCACCGGCTCGACCGGCCAGGGCGGCATGCCCGGCTCGGGCGCGTCGGCCGGCTCCGGCGGCACGACCGAGACCCGGTGAGGGCGCAGGCGCGGCTCAGGCCGCGCCGCTGTTGCGCGCGGGTTGCCGGGCCACGTGCAGGATGCGCTCCGGCAGCGCCAGGGCGATTCCGGCGGCCTGCAAGTCGCGCATCACGCCCAGGTAGATCGCCTGTTGCAGGTCCATGTAGCGGTTGTAGTCCGCGCTCATCACGTAGTAGACCGCCTCGAATTCCAGCGAACTCTCGGCCAGGCGCGCCAGGTGCGCGCGGTCGAAGCGGGTGTCGGGTTGCTGCTCGATCTGGGCGCGGATGATCCCGGGAACGGCGGCCACCTGCTCGACCGGGGTCTGGTAGGTGACCCGGATCGAGAACACGATGCGCCGTTGTTGCATGCGCTTGTAGTTCTGGATCGTCTGCTTGAGCAGTTCCGTGTTCGAGCACACGATCTGCTCGCCGCCCAGGCTGCGGATGCGGGTAGTCTTGAGGCCGACATGCTCGATGCTGCCGGCCACCGCCCCGAAGACGATGAAGTCGCCGGCCTCGAATGGCTTGTCCAGGCCGATGGAGATCGAGGCGAACAGGTCGCTCAGGATGGTCTGCACCGCCAGGGCCACCGCCACGCCGCCGATGCCGAGGCTGGCCACCAGCGCGGTGATGTTGACGCCAACGTTGTCGAGCATCGCCAGCAGCACGATCACCCATACCAGCGCCCGCAACAGAAACGATAGCAGCGTGGCGGTAATGGAGCCGGCGCGTCCCCGCGCCGCGACGGCATGCGTCAGGCCGACCTCGATGCCGCGATCGAGCCACAGCGCCAATTGCAGGGCGATCAGCACGAACCACAGGTGGCCGGGGCCGGCGCGCCCGGGCAGCGGCGCGCCCACCAGGTCGGCCGCCAGCAGCAGCGACGCCAGTGCCAGGATCATCCAACTGGTGCGCAACAGTACGCGCGACGCGGCGCCGGCGGCGCCCTGGCCGGCCGGTCGCGCGAGGCGGTCGAGCCGTGAACGGGCCAGGCGCAGGGCCAGCATCAACAGGAAGCAGAGGGCCGCGCCGACCGCCAGCGCCGCCAGCCACAGCGCGACGGGATGGCCGGCGAGAGCGGCGGGGTCGGAAAACCAGTGGGTGAGCATGTCGTCTCCGATGAGGGCAATGCCGGCGTGCAGCAACCGCCGTGCCGGGCGGCGGCGCTTGCGAGGTCTCGGCACGGCAGTTGCTGGACAGGCCACGTCCCGCCCCGGAGTCCCCCAACCATGCCGGCCGACCACGCCCACGTCCCTGCGTCTCCCGAAGACACGTCTCCCGCAGACACCGACGGCCTTTCCTGCCTCGTCGTCGTTTCGCCGCACCTGGACGATGCCGTGTTGAGTTGCGCCGGCCTGCTGGCGGCGCGACCGGGCTGCGTGGTGGTGACGGTGTACACCGGGGTTCCCGGCGCCGCCGCCATGCTGACGGACTGGGATCGGCGGTGCGGGTTCGACAGCGCCGGCCAGGCCATGCGCGCGCGCGTCGACGAGGACCGGCGTGCGATCGGCCTGCTCAAGGGGCAACGCGTGGCGCTCGATTTCCTCGATAGCCAATACGTGGCGTGTGCCGATGCCGGCATGCCGGCCCTGACGGAGCGCCTGATGCGCACGCTTGCCGCGCTGCGGCCCGATGGCGTGGCCATCCCGCTGGGGTTGCTGCATGGCGACCACATCCGTGTCAGCGACGCGGGGCTGATGGTGCGCGAAGCCTGGAAGGGCCCGGCCTGGTTCGCCTACGAAGATGTGCCCTACCGTAGCCTGCCCGGCGTGTTGCAGGAACGGCTGGCCCGCCTGCATGCGCGCGGCGTGGTGGCCGCGCCCGCGGAGCTGACCGTGGAGACGCGCGGCAAGGCCGCGGCCGTTGCCGCCTATGCCTCCCAGCTCAAGGGCCTGGGGCGCCGCGCGGACGAGCTGGGTCGCGAAGAGCGCTATTGGCGCCTGGTCGATGGGTGAGCCGCCGTGATGTCGAACGATTCCCGCACCTCCATCGTGGTGCTGACGCGCAACCGGCGCGATGAAGTGCGCCGAACGCTGGAGCGCTTGCTGGCGCTGCCGCAGCGCCATCGCATCATCGTGGTCGACAACGGCAGCGAGGATGGCAGCGCCGAGCTCATTGAACAGGCATTCCCCGACGTGACGCTGCTGCGGGCGGGCGCCAACCTGGGGGCGGCGGGACGCAACCTGGGCGTGGCGCGCGTGACGACGCCCTACGTGGCCTTTTGCGATGACGACACCTGGTGGGCGCCGGATGCGTTGGCGCGGGCGGCCGACATCCTCGACCGGCATCCCGCGATCGCCGTCCTCAACGCGCAGGTGCGGGTCGGCCCGCGCGAGCGGCTCGATCCGGCCAGCGAGGCGATGGCGCGCAGCCCGCTGCCCGACATCGCCGGCGTGGGCCCGGCGCTGGTCGGCTTCATGGCGGGGGCCTGCGTGATGCGGGCCGAGGCCTTTGAGCGCGCGGGCGGCTATTGGCCCCCTTTCTTTATCGGCGGCGAGGAGGCCTTGCTTGCCTTGAACATCCGCGCGCAGGGCGGCCTCATCGTCTACGCCCCGGCGCTGCGCACGCACCACTGGCCTTCCGCCCAGCGCGATGCGCCGTTGCGTCGGCGGCTGCTTGCCCGCAATGCGCTGTGGACCGCGTGGCTGCGCCTGCCAGCGGGCATGGCGCTGGCGCGCAGTTGGACGGTGCTGCGCGGCTTGCCGGACTGGCGGGCACGCGCTCGCGCGTGCGTCGACGCCTGGTCTGGATGGCGATTGATCCGCCGTTGGCGCCGGCCCGTGGCGCCGGCCGTATGCCGCGAACTGCGGCAAGTCTGGCGCAGCGGGGCGGGCGACTGAACGCTTTGCCCCAATCAACATAAGGAGAGAACCATGAAATCCCTTCCGCTGGCCGCTTATTGGGAACGCGACGCGGCCGCCCGGGCGGTGCAACTGGCGCTGCCGATGCTGGAGGCCGCGCGCGCCGACAAGCGGGTCGGCGAGAGCGGCTTCCTGCACGTGGTGGTCATGAATCCGCTGGCCAGGCCCGGGGAGTGCGATTTTTCGCAGGCCATCCTGTACGAGCAGAGCGTCGGCGATCCCAATCGCTGGGACGCGGACTATGGCGCTTTCGCGCGCGGCAAGGCCCGGCTGAGCTGGCGCACCGGCCTGTCGAGCCACGAGGTGGTCGTGGCGCGGCCCCATTTGCTCCAGGCCAAGGACACGCCGGTCTGGGGCAGCGTGTCCGTGGATGGCATCGTGGTGGCGGTGAGCGGCGCCAACCCATGGTTCGATGAGGCTTTTGCCGCCGCCGTCGCGCACCTTTTCAAGGCGGTGGTGCGCGGACGCCGCGAAGCGGCGGATTCCTGAAGGGGCCGCGGCCGCGCCGCGCTGGCGCAGGCCGCGGAACGCGGGTTGCTGGTCGGGCCGGGCCACTGACCCGGAGACATGACCATGAACGGACCCGACATCCACGAGGCGCGCCAGGCGCGCAACGAGGTGACGCGCACCATCCTGCGCGCCCTCTGGAAGTACCGGGGCCGTACGGCCGCCGCCCTGGCGCTGTTGCTTGCCGCCAAGCTGCTCATGGTGCTGGTGCCGGTCATTCTCAAGAACATCGTCGATACCCTGAGCGCGCCGGGCGGGCTGGTGCTGCCCGCCTTCCTGCTGCTGGGCTACGCGGTGACGCGTTTTGGCGGCAGTGTGTTCACGGAACTGCGCGACGTGGTGTTCTCGCAGGTGGTGCAACGGACCGTGGCCGAATTCACGGTGTCGGTCTTTGCCCGGCTGCAGCGGCTCGGGGCACGCTTCCATGGGGCGCGCCAGACCGGCGCCCTGGCCCGTGACGTCGAGCGCGGCACCGCGGGCGTTGGCTTCCTGCTGGGGACCGGGCTGTTCACGTTGCTGCCGACGCTGGTGGAGATCGTGTCGGTCGTGCTGATCCTGGTGATGGGCTACAGCGCCTGGTATGCGCTCATCGTCATGGTCACGTTCAGCGCCTACTCCATCTATACCAGCGTGCTGGTGCGCAAGCGCATGGCCTACCAGCGACGCTTGAATGAACTGGATTCGAAGGCCAGCGGACGCATGGTCGACAGCCTGCTGAACTACGAGGCGGTCAAACTGAACGCCAACGAAGGCCTGGAGGCGGACCGCCTGACCCGGGTGCTGGACGAATGGGCCGGCGTGGGAGTGCGCAATCAGCGCTCGCTGTCGCGGTTGCACGTGGGGCAGAGCGGCATCATCGCCTGTGGCGTGGCGGCGGTGATGATACTGGCGGGGCAGCAAGTGGTCGGGGGCCGGATGACGGTGGGCGACCTGGTGCTGGTCAACGCCTACATCATCCAGATCTGCCTGCCACTGAACACGCTCGGCCTGATCTTCCGACAGGCCAAGGAGGCGTTCGTCAACGCCGAGCGGGTCTGCGATCTGCTGCGGCATCCGGTCGAAACGGGGGATGATCCCCAACTGCCGTCACTGGAGCCTGGCGGCGGCGACATCCGTTTCGAAGATGTCGGTTTCGGCTATGAGCCGGGCCGGCAGATCCTGTGGAATATCGATTTCACCGTGCCCGCGGGGACCACGCTGGCGGTGGTGGGCGGCAGCGGCTCGGGCAAGTCGACGCTGGCGCGGCTGTTGTTCCGCTTTTATGACGCGGACAGCGGCCGCGTGCTGATCAACGGCCAGGATCTGCGGGCCGTGAACGTGCGCAGCATCCGTCGCGCGGTGGGGATCGTGCCGCAGGATACGCTGCTGTTTAACGAGACCATTGCCTACAACATTGCCTATAGTCGGCCCGATGCGACGCCCGACCAGGTGACGCTTGCCGCGCGCGGGGCGCGCGTGCACGAATTCATCGAAAGCCTGCCGGCAGGCTATGACACGCCGGTGGGTGAACGGGGCGTCAAGCTGTCGGGGGGCGAGCGCCAGCGCATCGCGATCGCCCGCGCCATCCTGAAGAACCCGGCCATCATGGTGTTTGACGAAGCGACCTCGGCGCTGGACACGCGCACCGAGCGCGCGATCCAGGCCGAACTGCAGCGCATCTCCACGGGCCGCACCACCTTGATCATCGCGCATCGGCTGTCCACCATCGTGCACGCCCACAATATCCTGGTGCTCGACCACGGCCGCATTGTCGAGCAGGGACGCCATGAGGCGTTGCTCCAGAGGCAGGGCATCTATGCACAGATGTGGGCGTTGCAGCGCCAGCAGTCGGCGCTTGAGGAGACCCAGGGCCGGTCGACGCGCCAGCCGGTCAACCTGGTCGCGGTGGTCGCGGGGGTGCTTGACGCATCCCGCGAGGCGGCCCAGGAGAAGGGCGTCAACCTGTACACCCAGATCGGTGGCGAGGCGGCGCGCATCACCGGCGATCCCAGCGACCTGCAACAACTGGTGTGGAGTCTGTTCCTGCATGCGATCGCGGTCACGCCGGCGGGCGGGCGCGTCGGCATACGGTTGCAGCGCGAGGGGCCCATGACGCGCCTGACGGTGACGGACGGGCGGGCCGAGGCGGGCGCCGATCCGGCCGCGGCGGACTTTCATCTCAACCCCACCGACGCCTTGCGGGCGGCGGTGGCGACGGACCCCGCGCAACTGGCGGCGCAGGCACAACGCCAGGGCGGCATTTTCCATAGCATCCCTTCGGCCGCCGGCGGGCAGGCCTATGCGGTGGACTTCCCGGTGCGCGCGGTGGAGCCCGCCGCGCTGCGCACCGATATGAACCTGCCCGATCTGCGCGCCGTGACCGTCGCATTGGTCGATGACCAGGCGGAGGCGCGCGAGCTGGTCGCCGACATCCTGGCGACGCAGGGCGCGAGCGTGGCGCAATATCCCGACGGGCGGCAGTTGCTGGCCGCGCTCGAGACGGCACAGGCACCGCAATGGCCGCAGGTGCTGATCTGCGACCTGTCTCTGGGGGACATCGACGGCTACGAAGTCATCGACCGAATCCGCGCGCTCGAGGCCGAGCGCGGCGCGGCCCTGGCGCACCGCCTGCCAGCGATCGCGCTGTCGGGGCATGCGGGTCCGGATTACCGGTTGCGCAGCCTGCTTGCCGGATTCCAGGTCCATCTCGCCAAGCCGGTCGACCCGAACGAGTTGCTGGCGACGGTCGGCACCCTGCTGCCGCAGCGCGGGCGCGCCGGGGGCGCCACCTGAATATCGCTTGAATGTCACTGTTTTCGCGGCCTCCGCACTTCTTACACGCAACAGTAAGAAGTACCGGATGGCGCCGGCACACGGCGCCGCGGCCCTTCGCGAACCGCGGGCAACAAGGTCCGCTTCTCGATCCGTTTCGCGTCGCTCCATTGCCGCGGCCGCATATCGGCACAGCACTTGCGATGTTGGCCACATCCGCGCAGGGCAGGCGCCACGCGGTGTTTCACGAACCGCGACAGGAGTACCGACATGAACCATCGAGAAAGATACGACCGCCGCCGGCCGCGAGGACCGCGCCGACAGCCGCGCCGGTGTTCAGGCCGTCGACAACCGTATCCGCATCGCCGGGGCGGGCCAGGGCTGGCCGGGCCCGCGCCCCTCCGTCTGGGAGCAGGACAATGAAAAAGATCGCCATCATCAGTGAACACGCGTCGCCGCTGGCCCTGGCCGGCAGCATCGACAGCGGCGGGCAGAATGTCTACGTGGCGCAAGTGGCGCGAGAGCTCGCGCGGGCCGGCATGCAGGTCGACATCTTCACCCGCAAGGACAATCCGGCGCTGCAGCCCGAGCACGCCTGGATGCCCGGCATCAAGGTGGTGCACGTGCCCGCCGGGCCCGAAATCTACCTGGCCAAGGAGCAGATGCTTGCCTACATGGACGACTTCTCGCGCTATCTGCTGCGCTATGTCAGCCGGCAGGACAGGGCCTACGACGTCATCCACGCCAATTTCTTCATGTCGGCCTGGGCCGCGCTGCCGGTTGCGCAGCGCCACGGCATTCCGCTGGCCGTGACGTTCCACGCATTGGGCAAGGTCCGCCGCCAGCACCAGCAGGAAGCGGACCTGTTTCCCGACAGCCGCTTCGACATCGAGACCGAGATCGTCCGGCGCGCCGACCGCATCATCGCCGAATGCCCGCAGGACCGCCGCGACCTGATGGCGCTGTATGGGGCCGACCCGCGCTGCATCGAAGTCGTGCCGTGCGGCTACGACGCCGCCGAGATGGCGCCGCAGCCCAGGGCCCGCGCGCGCGCCCTGCTGGGTTGGGATCACGACGATTTCACGTTGCTGCAACTGGGGCGCATGGTGCCGCGCAAAGGCGTGGACAACGTCATCCGCGGCCTGGCGAGGCTGCGCCATCAGCATGGCGTCAACGCGCGCCTGTGCGTGGTGGGCGGCAATACGGACGATGCCGACGAAACGGCCACGCCCGAAATCGGCCGCCTGCGCCGGATTGCGCGTGAGGAGGGGGTGGCGCCCTGGGTGCAGTTCACCGGCCGCCGTCATCGGGACCAGTTGGCGGCCTACTACAGCGCCAGCGATGTGTTCGTGACCACGCCCTGGTATGAGCCTTTCGGTATCACGCCGGTGGAGGCGATGGCCTGCGGACGGCCCGTGGTGGGGGCGGATACCGGCGGCATCCGCAGCACCGTGGTGGACGGCAAGACCGGCTTCCTGGTGCCGCCGCGCGATCCGCAGCGGCTGGCCGAGCGGCTGGCGCTGCTGGCCGCCGATCCCGCGCTGTGCGCCCGGTTGGGCGAGGCCGGCCGGCTGCGGGCACGACGCCTGTTCACCTGGAAGCGGGTGGGACTGGATCTGTTGTCGGTCTATCGCCAGATGGCGGCGCAGGCCGCCCGGGTGGATCGGCATGCCGCGCGGATCGCGGCTTGAGACAAGGAGCGCGACATGCGGTGTGACAGCTTGAAGGAACGAGTGGTGTTGGTGACCGGCGGCGGCAGCGGACTGGGCGAGGCCTTGTGCGTCATGCTGGCGGCCGAAGGCGCGCGCGTCGCGGTGGCCGACATCGACGAGCGGCGCGCGCAGGACCTGGCCGGACGGCTCAAGGCCGGCGGCGCCGACGTGATGGGCTGCGTCATGGACGTGGGCGTGGCGCGGGATGTGGAGGAATGCCTGGACGCCGTGGCGCGGCGGTTCGGCCGGCTCGATGCCATCGTCAACAGCGCGGGCATCGACGTCACCGCGCCGATCGGCGCGCTCGACGCCGATGTCTGGGAGCGCGTCCTGCGCACCAATCTGACGGGGCCGTTCCTGATGGCCAAGCTGGCCAAGGACAGGCTCAGCCCGGGAGGGCACATCGTCAACGTGGCCTCGACCGCCGCGCGGCGGGCCTGGCCCAACGCCAGCGCCTACCACGCGAGCAAGTGGGGCTTGATGGGCCTGTCGCATGCGCTGCACGCCGAGTTGCGGCCCGCGGGCCTGAAGGTGAGCGCCGTCATCGCCGGCGGCATGCGCACGCCGTTCCTGCTGGATCGGTTTCCCGATATCGATGTGGATACGCTGCAGGACCCCGCCAATGTCGCTCGCGCGGTGTGCTTCGTGCTGACGCAGCCGCAGGAGACGGTCGTGCCCGAGGTCATGGTGCTGCCCATGAAGGAGACGTCATGGCCATGAGGCCCGCGGTGTTCCTCGACAAGGACGGCACCGTCCTGGCCGACGTGCCGTACAACGTCGACCCCGCGAAGATGGTCTACGCGCCCATGGCCTTTGCCGCGCTCAACCGCCTCGGCGCGGCCGGGGTGACGCTGGTGGTGGTGAGCAATCAGTCGGGCGTCGCGCGCGGCCTGTTTCCGCTGGCCGCGCTGGATGCCGTGCAGGTGAAGCTGGCCGCCATGTTCATGGCGGCCGGGGCCTGGCTCGAGGGCTTCTACTGGTGTCCGCACCATCCGGCCGGCAGGGTCGCCGGCTTCGCCGTCGATTGCGATTGCCGCAAGCCGCGCCCCGGGCTGCTGCTGCGGGCCGCGGGCGAACTCGGCCTGGACCTGGCCCGCTCCTGGTTCATCGGCGACATCCTCGATGATGTCGAGGCCGCCAATCGCGCCGGTTGCCGCAGCCTGCTGCTGGACGTCGGGCATGAAACCGAGTGGCGCGAGGGGCCCCACCGGGTGCCTGATGCGCGCGCCGCCGACCTGGATGCCGCCGCGCGGCTGGTGCTGGCGGACTGGCCCGCCCCGGGGAGGCAATGATGCATCCTGATTGGAACGATTGCCCGCATGTGCTCGGCATCCGCCTGGACAACATGGGGGATGTGCTGATGTGCACGCCGGCGCTGCGCGCGCTGCGTCAATCGGGCGCGAAGCGGCTGTCGCTGCTGACATCCCGCGCGGGCGCGCGGCTGGCGCCGTTCCTGCCGGAGGTGGACACCGTCATGGCCTACGACGCCGCCTGGATCAAGAACGCGTCGGCCGGCAATGCCGATGATCTGGAGGCGGTGGCGCGCCTGCGCGCCCTGCGGCCGGATGCCGCCGTGGTGTTCACCGCCTACAGCCAGAGCGCCCTGCCTGCCGCGTTGCTCTGCCACCTTGCCGGGGTGCCGCGGGTGCTGGCCTATAGCCGCGAGAACCCCTACCGCCTCATCAGCCACTGGGTGCGCGAGACCGAGCCGGCGGCCGGCATCCGCCACGAAGTGCGGCGGCAACTGGACCTGGTGGCGCAGGTTGGCGCGCGCACCGACCAGCCCGGCTTGTCCTTCCAGGTGCGCGACGAGGACCGCCGTTCGCTGGCGTCGAAGCTGCATCGTCAGGGCGTTACGGAGGCCGGCGGGTGGATCTGCGCGCACGCTGGCGCCACCGCCGCTTCGCGACGCTATCCGGCGGCGCTGATGGTGCGCGCCTTGACCGGCCTGCGCGGCGAAGGCCGACGCATTCTGCTGCTGGGCGGCCACGAAGATCCGGCGCTGGCCCCCGCGCTGGCGGCGGCGCGGCCGCTGCTGCCCGGCCTGGTGGACCTGTCGGGGGAACTCGACCTGGGCGAAATGGGAGCGGCGCTGGAAGCGGCGGCGGTCCTGATATGCAACAACAGCGGGCCGGCGCATGTCGCGGCCGCGCTGGGAGTGCCGGTGGTGGACCTGTATGCGTTGACCAACCCGCAGCACACGCCGTGGATGACGCCCGCGCGCGTGCTCAGTCACGACGTGCCGTGCAAGTACTGCTATCGCAGCGTCTGCCCGCAGGGCCATCACGCCTGCCTGGCCGAGGTGCCGCCGGAAAGCGTGGTGGCGGCGGCCCGGGAATTGCTGGCCAGCCCGGGAGCGCGCGCCGACCGTCATTTCGCCAAGGAGGAACTGTCATGTACACCCTAGGAATCAATGCCGCCTACCACGATTGTTCCGCCACCCTGGTGCGCGACGGCGTGGTGCTGGCCGCCGCCGAGGAAGAGCGTTTCACCCGAGTCAAGCATGGCAAGCGGCCCGTCCCCTTCACCACCTGGCAACTGCCGTATCACGCCATCGACTATTGCCTGTCGGCCGGCGACATCCGTCTGCGGGACGTGGACCATATCGTCTATTCCTACGATCCCGCCCTGCTGGCCGGCAGTCGCCCGCTGGCCACGGACATCACCTTGCCGCTGGAACCGTCGCGCGCCGGCGTCGGCGCCGAGGGTGAATCGCCGTGGGATCCGCTGTTCCTGTCCTATCTGGTCAACGCGCCGCGCCAACTGCTGGACGGCGCCCCGCACCACCTCAAATCACCGCGCTTCGACGATCTCACGCTGGATCACATCCTGGAGCGCTGGGTTTTCCTGGACCACCATCTGTGCCACGAGGCCAGCGCCTTCCTGGCCGCGCCCTGCGAGGAATGCGCGGTGCTCACCATGGATGGGCGCGGCGAGCGCACCACCACCAGCTACGGCCACTTCTCCGAGGGCGAGTATGGCCGCCTCAAGCAGATCGACCTGCCGCATTCGCTGGGCCTGCTGTACGAGGAGGTGACGCGTTATCTGGGCTTCCTGCATTCGTCCGACGAATACAAGGTGATGGCGCTGGCCTCGTTCGGAAAACCTGAATTCCGCGCCGCATTCCGCGACATCCTGAGGCTGGAGGAAGAGGGCGGCTACTCGGTGCAGCCGGCGCGGCTGGCCGAGCGCTTCGGTCCGCCCCGGCGCCGCGGGGCGCCGTTCGAAGACAAGCACAAGCACATCGCCAGTTCGCTGCAATACGTGCTGGAGGAAACCGCGCTGCACATGGCGCAATGGCTGCACGCCAGGACCGGCGCCCGCAACCTCAGCATGGCGGGCGGGGTGGCGTTGAATTGCGTGATGAACGCCCGCATCGCGCGCGACGGCCCGTTCGACACCGTGTGGGTGCAGCCCGCCGCCGGCGATGCCGGCACCTCGCTGGGCGCCGCGCTCTACGTCGACTATCACCGGCGCGGCGGCAAGCGGGCCTGGACCATGGATCATGCCTACCTTGGCCCCGCCTATGGCGACGAGGAGATCGAGCGCTTTCTGTACGCGAGCCGGCAGGACTTCCGGCGGCTGGACGACGTCGCCGGCGAGGCCGCCGCGCTGCTGGCGCGGGAGAAGATCATCGGCTGGTTCCAGGGGCGCATGGAGTTCGGGCCGCGCGCGCTGGGGGCCCGCTCGATCCTGGCATCGCCGCTGGACAGCGCCATGCAGGCGCGCCTGAACGGCCTGAAGGACCGGGAGGATTTCCGGCCGGTGGCGCCAGTCGTCATGGAAGAGCGCGCCACGCAATGGTTCGATGGCCATGGGGCCGATCCGATCTGCGCGCCGTTCATGCTGTTCGTCTACGACGTGCTGCCGCAATGCGCCGGCCGCATCCCGGCCGTTCGGCACATCGACGGCACGGCGCGAGTGCAGACCGTGCGCCGCGACCAGAATCCGCGCTACTACGACCTGCTGGCCGCTTTCGAGCGACAGACGGGCGTGCCGGTCCTGGTCAACACGTCTTTCAACACACGCGGCGAGCCCGTGGTCTGCACGCCGCGTGACGCCCTGGAGTGCTTCTGGACATCGCCGCTGGACGCGCTGGTCATCGGTTCCTACCTTGTCGAGAAGCCGCGATGACGCCCGGCCCTGTTCCCGCCGTGTCGGTGGTGGTGCCGACCTTCAGGCGACCGGCGCTGCTGGCCCGTTGCCTGTCGGCGCTGGCGCGCCAGGAGTTCGCGCGCGATGGCTATGAAGTGCTGGTATGCGACGATGCCGCCAGCGCGGCCACGCGCCGGCAGGTCGAGGCGCTGCGGCGTGAATGGGGTGGCCGTCCCGCCTTGCGCTACCTGGCGGTCAGCGGCACCCGCGGCCCGGCGGGCGCCCGCAACCTGGGGTGGCGCAGCGCCAAGGCCGAGATCATCGCGTTCACCGATGACGACACCATCGTCCACCCCGACTGGCTGTGGCAGGGGGTGCAGGCGTTGGAGACGGACGCGGACACGGCCGCGGTGGCCGGCGTGACGGACATGCCATTGCCGCAACCGCCCAGCGATTACGAACGCGACGCGGCCGGGCTGACCCGCTCGGAGTTCATCACCGCCAACTGCTTCGTGCGGCGCGCCGCGCTGGTGGCCGTGGGAGGCTTCGACCCGCGCTACACCATGGCCTGGCGGGAGGACTCCGATCTGCATTTCGCCTTGCTCGATCATGGCCTGGCGGTGCGCCGCGCGCACCAGGCGCGGGTCACGCATCCGATGCGGCCAGTGGCTTTCGGCGCCGGGCTGGGCATGCAGAAGAAGGTGATGTTCGACATGCTGCTGCGCAAGAAATATCCGTTGCTGTACCGCAGCCGCGTCCATCCGCGCGCGCCGCGCCTTTACCTCGCGATCACCGCCAGTGCCGTCTGCGCCCTGGCGTTGACAGCGTTGGGGCAGCGCCAGGGCGCGTGGGCCGCGGCGGGGCTGTGGCTGGCGCTGAGTGTGGGATTTTTCCTGCGCCGGCTGCGCGGGACGCGGCGAACCCTGCGCAATGTGTTGGATCTGGCCCTCACGTCGGCATGCATTCCCGTGCTGTCGATCGGCTGGCGCGCCGTCGGTCTGCTGCGCTTCGCGAGCGTCAAGCCATGAACGCGCCGTTGCTCGCCGCCCGCCCTCCCGACCGCATCGCCGTATTCCGGGCGCTGCAGTTGGGCGACATGCTGTGCGCGGTGCCGGCGCTGCGCGCCTTGCGCCAGGCGTTTCCCCATGCCCGCATTGCGCTGATCGGACTGGCGGGCATGGGCGAATTCGCGCGCCGCTTCCACGCCTATGTCGATGAACTGATCGCCTTTCCCGGCATTCCCGAATTTCCGGAACAGGCCTGTCGACCGCATGAGTTGCCGGCTTTCTTTCGCCGCATCCGCGCGGCTCGGCTGGATGTGGCCTTGCAGATGCATGGCAGCGGCGCGCAGTCGAACCGCATCGTGGGCCAGCTCGGAGCGGCCAGTTGGGGAGGGTTCGTGGCCGAACCCGGCGCCCAGGTTCCCGGCCGGCGCCTGTACTGGCCCGACGAGCTGCCGGAGCCGCAGCGCTATCTTGCGCTCCTGCGCTTCCTGGGACTGCCGGCTGCCGACGACCGCCTGGAATTTCCGTGTGACGAACAGGACGAGGCCGAGGCGCACGCCGTGCTGCGCAAGCATGCGCTGGATCCCGCGCGGCTCGTGCTGCTGCATCCGGGCGCGAGGCTGGCTTCACGGCGCTGGCCGCTGGCGCGCTATGCCGAGGTCGCCCGCGCCCTGCAGGGCGCGGGCTGGCAGGTGGCGCTGACCGGCACCACCGCCGAACAGTCGTTGACCCGCGAGCTGAGGCAACGGGCGGGACTGCCCCTGCCGGACCTGTGCGGCGCGACGAGCCTGGGCGGATTGGCGGCATTGCTGCGCGCGAGCCGCCTGCTGGTGTGCAACGACACCGGCGTTTCGCACATGGCCGCCGCGATGGGCGCGGCCAGCGTGGTGATCGCCTGCGGCAGCGATGCGCGCCGCTGGGCGCCGCGCGACCGTCGCCGTCACCGCGTGCTGGCGGCGCCCGTGCCCTGCCGGCCCTGCGCATACGAAACCTGCCCGATCGGCCATCCCTGCGCGTGGCGCGTGACCGTGGCCGACGTGCTGGAGCAGGCCGGGCGGCAATTGACGGAGGCGCGCGCATGAATCCGATCGCTTCGGCCGTCGCGCCGGCCCGCCGCCTGCGCATCCTGACCTGGCACGTCCATGGCAACTACCTGCATGCCCTCGGCCACGTGCCGCATGACTTCGTGGTGCCCGGCTTGCCTGGCGACCCTGCCGGATACGGCGCGCTGGGCCCGCGCATCCCCTGGGGCGACAACCTGACGCAACTGCCGGCGGGCGAGCTGCGCGCGCAACGGTTCGACTGCGTGCTGTACCAGTCACGCCAGAACCTGGAAGACGCCCGCCTGCTGTTGAGCGATGCGCAGCGCGCCTTGCCCTGCGCCTACCTGGAACACAACCCGCCGGCCCCGCACCCCACCGATACGGTGCATCCGTTCCGCCATGATCGCGGCGTGCTGGTGCACGTGACGCCTTTCAATGCGGAGATGTGGGACAACGGCGGCATGCCGGTGCGCGTGGTCGAGCATGGCGTGCCGCCGCCCGGCGTGGCCTACGACGGCAGCCTGGCGCGCGGCATCGTGGTGGTCAACCACCTCGCCCGCCGCGGCCGGCGCATCGGCCTGGACCTGTTCGAGCGCATGCGCGCCCGCACCCCGCTCGACCTGATCGGCATGGAGTCGGAGACCCTGGGAGGGCTCGGCGAGGTGCCGAACATGGAGGTGGCCGCCTGTCTGGCGCGCTACCGCTATTTCTTCAGTCCGGTGCGCTATGCCAGTCTCGGCCTGTCGCTGGTGGAGGCGATGCTCTGCGGCGTTCCCGTGGTCGGGTTCGGCACGACCGAGTTGCCGGCGCTGATCGTCAACGGCGAAAACGGCTTTGTGGACACGCGCATCGAACGCCTGGCGCAGGTGGCGCGGCAACTGCTGGCCGAGCCCGACCTGGCCAGGGCCTGGGGGGCCGCCGGACGCGAAACCGCCTTGCGGCGTTTCGGCATGGATCGCTTCGTGGCCGACTGGCTGGCGGTATTCGAACAACTTACGGAGGCCGCATGACTACGACAACATTGCCCAAGGGCCGCGCGCTGGTCGCCGGCGGCGCGGGATTCCTCGGATCGAACCTGTGCGCGCGGCTGCTGGCCGATGGCTGGGAGGTGGTCTGCGTGGACAATTTCCAGACCGGGCGGTCGCGCAACCTGGCATCGCTGGCCGCGCATCCGCGCCTGGCCATCGTGCGCCACGACATCGTCGACCCGTTGCGGAACCTGACCCGGGTCGATCGCATCTACAACCTGGCCTGTCCGGCGTCTCCGGTGCATTACCAGGCCGATCCATTGAAAACGCTGCGTACCTGCGTGCTGGGCTCGATGCAGTTGCTGGAGCTGGGCCGGCGTTGCGGCGCGCGGGTGCTGCAGGCCTCCACCAGCGAGGTGTACGGCGATCCGCTGGAGCACCCGCAGCGCGAAGGGTACTGGGGCCACGTCAATCCGGTCGGGCCGCGCTCCTGCTACGACGAAGGCAAGCGTTGCGCGGAGACCATTTTCATGGAGTACGCCGCGCGCGAGGGCGTCGACGTCAGGATCGCGCGCATCTTCAACACTTATGGGCCGCGCATGGCGCCGGATGACGGCCGCGTGGTGTCGAATTTCATCGTGCAGGCCCTGGCTGGCCAGCCCCTGACCATTTATGGCGACGGCACCCAGACCCGTTCTTTCTGCTATGTGGACGATCTCATAGACGGTCTGGTGCGGCTGATGGAGAGCGCGCCACCGGACCTGCGGCCAGTGAACCTGGGCAATCCCGCCGAGCTCACGATGCTGGAAATCGCGGACATGGTCAGGACCCTGACCGGCGCCGACGTGCCGCTGGAGCATCACGGCCTGCCGGTCGACGATCCGGCGCATCGCTGCCCGGACATCTCTCTGGCGCGCGACCGGCTGGGCTGGTCGCCGCGCATCGACCCCCTGGAGGGGATGGAACGCACCGTGGCCTACTTTTCCACTGAAGCCGGCATGGCGCGGCGGCTACCCCGGCCGCGCCGGTCTTTCGCCGCGTCGGCGCAAGGCCCGATCACGCTAAGGAGCCTGTCATGAAAGCTGTCGTATTCCACGCCATCGGCGATATCCGCCTGGAGACCGTGCCCGATCCTGAATTGTTGGAGGACACGGACGCCATCGTGCGCCTGACCGCCAGCGCCATCTGCGGCACGGACCTGCACTTCGTGCGGGGCACCATGGAGGAGGTCACGCCGGGCACCATCCTCGGCCACGAAGGGGTCGGGGTGGTCGAGCGCCTCGGTCCGGGCGTCCGAAACCTCAACCTGGGCGACCGGGTGGTGATTCCTTCCACCATTGCCTGCGGCTACTGCTCCTATTGTCGCGCGGGCTACTACGCGCAGTGCGACAACGCCAATCCCAATGGCCGCGACGCCGGCACGGCCTTCTATGGCGGTCCGCAGGGCACCGGCCCTTTCCACGGGCTGCAGGCCGAGCTCGCGCGGGTGCCTTTCGCCAATGTGAACCTGGTGAAGATTCCCGATGAGGTCACGGACGAACAGGCGCTGATGCTGTCCGACATCTTTCCCACCGGCTATTTCGGCGCCGACCTGGCGGACATCAAGCCGGGCCATACCGTGACGGTCTTCGGCTGCGGGCCGGTCGGCCAGTTCGCGATCGCGTCGGCGCGGCTGATGGGCGCGGGCAGGATCTTCGCCGTCGATGCCGTGCCGGACCGCCTGGCGATGGCGCGCGCCCAGGGCGCCGAAGTGGTCGACTTCAACGCCGAGGACCCGGTGGCCTGCATCCGGGGCTTGACGGGCGGCATCGGCACCGACTGCGCGATAGACGCGGTGGGCGTGGATGCCGTGCATGCCCATGACGGCCCGGCGGCGGACGGCGGCGACATCGCGGCCATGGAACACGAATCCCGCCAGATCGCGCCGCATGCGCGGCCGGATCATGGCGACTGGGTGCCGGGCGATGCGCCGTCGCAGGCGTTGCAGTGGGCGGTGCGGGCGCTGGCCAAGGCAGGCAGTCTTGCAATCATCGGCGTCTACCCGCCCAATGATCGCACCTTTCCGATCGGCGAGGCCATGAACAAGAACCTGACGGTGCGGATGGGCAATTGCAATCACCGCAAGTATGTGCCGCGGCTGATGGAACTGGTGCGCACCGGGGCGATCGATCCGGCGGCCATCCTGACGCGGCAGGAGCCGCTGACGGGCGCGATCGAGGCCTATCGCGCCTTTGACCGCCGGCAACCCGGCTGGATCAAGGTCGAGCTGGCGCCAGGTCACTGAGGCATTTTTTCGATATCACCCGACAGGGAGAACCGTCATGAAAACCAAAGACACCCAACCGCATCCCTCGCAGGACGATACGCCGCGCCAGGCGCAGGCGAGTCACGGCGACAGCCAGCACCGCAGCAAGAAAGCGGGGCACGTCACCCGTATCGGCACGGGGCAGGACCAGCAGAGCTCGCGCAATCGTGGCGCTGGCGCCCGCAGCAAACCCTGACCCGCGCCATCCCGAGCCGGCGCCGGCAGGCAGGGGCCGCCGGCCGGCCGTGCAAGGCAACAGGCCCCCGCTGGAGAACACCATGAGACATTCCCACCCCTCACATCCGTGGGCCGCCGCGCTGGCCGGCCTGGCCATGGCGCTGGGCGCCACCGCTGTGTGCCCGGCCCAGCCGGCGCGAGAGCCCGCCGCGGGCGCGGCGCCGGGCTCGCAGGCGCCGGTCGCCCCGGCCCCGTCGCCGGCCATGCCTGGCGAAGGCGCGGCCGGCCCGTCCAAGGGCGATCCGACGGCGCCGCCGCCCACCATTCCCCGTACCGCGCCGCCAGACAAGCCGCCGGCGCCCACGCAGGGCCAGGGAACGGTCAAGGGCTCGCGCGCCAATCCCGCGGCCGATGGCCAGATCCCGGGCGGCCGAACCGGCTCGGGCGGCAGCAAGAGCAACGAGTTCGGACGCTGACCCGCTCGCCCGACCGACTTGCGGGGCGTAGACCTCGCGAGAGGCCAAGCGCCGCGCCCCTCAGGACGTCAGGCGCGCGGCCAGGTTGAGCGTCACCAGCAGCATCGAGCCCATGGCCCACAACAGCAGGGCCAGCCACAGGCCGACCGACAGCCGGGGTCGGCGCCGCAGCGCGGCAAGCGCGTCGCCAGGCGCGGCCGGCGCGGGCCGCGCGAGATCCGCGTTGGCCGCTGCCGAAGGGCAACAGCAAGGAGATTGCGGCGGCGTCAGCGACACCGCCGCGTTGCCGATCATTGTCGAGGGCTCCGCCGGTTTGGGAGTGATCATCGCAGCAGCTCCTGTCGTTCGCAACGCGGACCATTCGATCAGGGCGGGGCGCTCCAGACCGATGCCTGGCGGTACTGCTCGGCCCGCGCCAGCGTCCGGTAGAAATCGGCGCCGGCGCGGACCAGCGCCTCCATTTCACGCGGCGACAGCTTGTCGTTCAGCGCGGCCAGGCATCCCGCATAGTCGGAAAGCACTTCGGGCCAATCGCTGAGCGGCCGGTCGGAAACGGAGGCGGCCAGCATGCGCGCCAACAACTCATCGCGGTCCATACGTTAGCCATGGGTCCGTCACGCTCATTGCTTCTCGGTTGCCTGCTTCAGGGTCTTGGCCATCTGCAGATGCTGTTGCAGCGTCGGCAGCGTCTGGATGGCGAACTGCTTCACATCCGGATCCTTGACCTCGTTGGAGGCCTTTTCGAACAGCTTGACGGCATCCTCGTGCGCATCCACGCCGATTTCCTCGGCATAGGCCTTGTCGAAGCCTTCGTCGCGCAGGCCCAGCGCCTTCAGCCGCGCCTTCTGCACCAGGGACGGCTCGGTGGGCACCTCATAGCCCTTGCCCTTGGCCAGGGTCGCCAACTGCTGCCCGGCCTTGCCGTGGTCGTCGATCATCTTCTGCGCGAACGTCTTCACGTCGGCGCTGTGGCCTTTTTCCAGCGCCATCTTGCTGCCCTCGACCTCCAGGTGGCCGGACTGCGCCGCGCTTTCCAGGAAATCGCGGTCGCCGCTGTCCAGCTTGGTGGTTGCCGGGGCGGCGGGCGCGGCTTGCGCCATGCTGGCCTGCGGGCCGCCCAGCGCGAGAAGCAGCAGGGAAAGGGTGGTGAGATGGCGGATGGTCATGGCGTACTCCCGTTGGGTTGGCGTGCGCGGCGCATCGGATATGGCCGTGCTGCCATACAGCAATCCATGTTCCCGGGCCGGGAAGGGCCATGCCGTGCACGATCGACCGGCAGGGGTGCGGGAGGAACGGTACTTTTTACCGACCTCCGCCGGATCGCTACAGGCGCGGCCGCAAGCGCTGTTGGTCCTGCCAGCCGCCTTCCCAGGCGCGCACTTTTTCCAGCCACTGGCCTATCGGCTCGCGGGTACGCGAAGGCAGTGACTCCAGTTTGAAATAGGGGCAATCCAGCTTCCAGGCGCCCTGCATCGCGGCGGCCGCCCCTAGCCTTCGGATGTCTTCATACATTGAATCTCTCCAAAAGGATGGGTAGGAGTGCCCAGCTTGCGCGCGATGAGGGCAGGCGTCGATGGTTATTACCGAACGACACACTGTTACAGCGTTACGGGCCGCGGCGGCGGCTCGACGGCTCCGGCGTGTCGGCCTCGCCGCCATTGCGCACCGCGTCGGGAGGGGAATGCGACACGCCTGCCTCGGCTTCATCGACGACGTCATCGGGGCGGATGTCGGCGCCGGGGTCTTCATCGGGGATGCGCGGATTGGCAGCGGGGCGGGCGCCGGTGCCCTGCGCATCGCTGTCGCTGCCGCGCGAGGACGATGGCAGGTCGCTGGGCGAATCCGAGGAGTCGCTGGGGCCGGCGGGGGGCGAGGTGACGGGGTCGGGATTCGATGACATGGCGTAACTCCTGAAATTGAGGGGAGGGAGGGCCGGCGTCAGCCCAGTCGCCGGACCAGGCGCGCGACGCGGGCGATGCCGCCGGTGCCGCTGGCGGCGCGGCCGACCAGGGTGGTGCCGGCCAGCGTCCACAGCACGCGGCGCAGCGGCGTCGCGCCGCGCATGCCGCGCAGCATCATCCATGCGCCCAGGACCAGCACCACCAGGTGCTCGCCTGGCAGATCGGGACGGGCGGCGTCGAGTTCGCGCAGGCGCCGCGGCGGGCGGGCGGCGGTCACGGGGCCGTCATCCGGACGCGGATCGTCGGCGGTCGAATCCGCCGGTTCGATGTCCTCGTCCGGAATCTGGTCGTTGCCCTCCTTGCGCGCGTCGTGGCGGGCGTCGTCGGGCACGGCCGGGTGTTGCGGGCGCGGCGGCGGGGGCGAAGGCGTTGACGGGCTGGACATGGCGGCTCCTTGGGCGGGGGGGAATTTCCCGTCGCCAGCAAGCGCCGCTCCCGGCCGAGCCACCGCGGCCGTGCAGGATTGGGCAGGAATCTCGGCGGATTGCGCTACCGGCGGCGCAGACGATTCCGGACAATGTCCCTTTTGGACAAGCACCAGGGAGTCTTCAATGCTTGTGAAAGCCTATGGCGCCTACGCCGCCGACAAACCGCTCGAATCGCTCGAGATCCGCCGCCGGGCCACCGGCGCCCATGACGTCCAGATCGACATCGCCTACTGCGGCATCTGCCACTCCGACCTGCACCAGGTGCGGTCCGAATGGGAAGGCACGCAATATCCCTGTGTGCCGGGCCATGAGATCGTCGGGCGCGTCGCCGCCGTTGGCGACCACGTGCAGGGATTCAAGCCGGGCGACCTGGTCGGCGTCGGCTGCATCGTCGACAGTTGCAAGCACTGCGCCGAGTGCGCGGATGGCTTCGAGAACTACTGCGATGGCATGGTCGGGACCTACAACGGGGCGACTGCCGACGAGCCGGGCTGGACGCTGGGCGGCTACACCCAGAAGATCGTGGTGCACGAACGCTACGTGCTGCGCGTCAGCCATCCCGCCGAGCAGTTGGCCGCGGTGGCGCCGCTGCTGTGCGCCGGTATCACCACCTATTCGCCGCTGCGCCACTGGAACGCCGGGCCCGGCAAGAAGGTCGGCGTGGTGGGCATCGGCGGGCTCGGCCACATGGGCATCAAGCTGGCCCATGCGATGGGGGCGCACGTGGTGGCCTTCACCACCTCGGAATCCAAGCGTGACGCGGCCCGCGAGCTGGGCGCCGACGACGTGGTGGTGTCGCGCAACCCGGATGAGATGGCCGCGCATCTGCAGAGCTTCGACTTCATTCTCGACACCGTGGCGGCGCCGCATGACCTGGACGCCTTCCTGGCGCTGCTCAAGCGCGACGGGGCCATGACCCTGGTGGGCGCCCCGGCCACGCCGCATCCGTCGCCGAACGTCTTCAACTTCATCATGAAGCGCCGCTCGCTGGCAGGCTCGATGATCGGCGGCATTCCCGAAACGCAGGAGATGCTGGACTTCTGCGCGCGGCACGGCATCGTTGCCGACATCGAGATGGTGCGCGCCGACGAGATCAACGCCGCCTACGAGCGCATGCTCAAGGGCGACGTCAAGTACCGCTTCGTGATCGACAACGCCACGCTGGCGGGCTGACGCGGATGCCGGCGCCGGGCGGCGGATCGCCTCAGGCCCGCCCGGCGCCGAGCACCAGGTCGTCGAACAGCGTCGTTCCGCCCATCTGCCCGCCCTTGAGCATCAGTTCCAGCCCGTCGGTCAGCGGATCGTCGCTGCGCGCCACGCTGACGGTGACGCCGGGTGCGAGCGTGCCGTGAAATCCCAGGCCCCATAACCCCAGCGCCAACGCGGCGTGGCTGGAGGTGTCGCCGCCGGCGATGCCCAGGCGCGTGAGCCGGTGGCCGGCGGCGGCGCTGGCGCGCACGATGCCGGCCGCCAACTGCCCGGTGGCGCGCGCGGTGGCGGCGGTCCGGTCCGCCGTCAGGGTCTGGTCGGGCGCATCGGTATGCAGCAGCACGTTGTGCCCCGAGGCCAGCGCGCCGGCCGCCTCCTCGATGCGCGCCCGGGCATAGGCCGGGTCGCCCAGCAGGCGTTCGACCCGCAAGGGGTGCCGCGCATAACGCTGACAGGCGGCGATCTGGCGGGCCGTGACCGGCGACAGGCTGCCGGCCACCACCAGCACCGGCCCCTCGGCGGGCGCCAGCGTGGGCGGGGCGGAAGCGGGGGCGAGCCCGGCGGCGCGCGTCAGCGCCTGCTGCACGCTGCTGGGACCCACCGCCAGTAACGGCAGCGCCGCGGCTGCGCGCCACAGCAGCCGGCCGATCAGCGCCAGTTGTTCGTCGTCCACCAGATCCAGCAGCAGCGGGCCGTCGACCGTGTCCACGATGTCGTCGATCCAGTCGTCGGCCGCGCGCAGGTCGGCTGGGCCGCGCAGCGGGGGGTAGGCGGTATGGGGCAGGGATCCGATGCCGGTCAGCCCCTGCCGCGCCAGATGGCGGCGCAGGTCGGCCTCGTGCATGGGCGTGACGGGATGCGCGCGCATCACCGGGTGCCGGTCGATGCGGTGGACCTCGGGGTCGGCGCCGGCGCGCGCGAACAGGGTGGCGAAGCTGCAATAACGCCCGATGCCGGGCTGGCCGCCGACGATGGGCACGAGCGGATTGAGCATGTGGCGCCGCAGTTCGGCCACGGCCGCGCCGATGCTTCCCACGTGCGGGGCGCTGTCGAAGGTGGAGCAGCACTTGTAGTGCAGGATGCGGGTGCCGGTGGCGGCCAGGAAGCGCCCGGCCATGCGCAGCTCCGCCGTCATCGCCTCGGGCGCCATGCCGCGCGCCGCGCCGGCGATGCCGAGGGCGTCCAGCGGGCCGGCGCGTTCCAGTTGTCGGGGCGTCGGCACGCCCAGGAACAGCAGGCTGCGCCAGCCGGCCAGCGCCACGTGCGCCAGCGTGTCGGTGGCGCCGGTGAAGTCGTCGCCGTACCAGGCGACGCGCGGCGCGGCGGCGCGGGCGGGACCGTCCGTCATGCGCGCGACCCGAAGTGTGCCAGCGCGCGCCGCAACTCGGGGGCGTCAGCGGCGAAGCTGGCCAGGTCCTGGCCGGCGCGCGCCGCCTGCCAGGCCTGGCGGATGCTCCGCACGCCGGCCGCCGGGCCGTCCGGATGCGCCAGGATGCCGCCGCCGGACATGAACAACAGGTCGTCGGTGCGCACCGCGGCCCAGGTGGCGGGCACCGTGCCGGCCCACTGGCCGGACGAGAACGCCGGCATCACCGCGTCGTCGATGCCGGGGGTGAGCGGCGCCAGGCAGTCGCGGGCGCTCTCCACTACCTCGGCGTCGGGCTGCGAGAACTTGCCCTGCAGGCCGTGCACGTGCATGTGGTCCACGCCGGCCAGCCGCCACAGCGTCTGGTAGGCCTGGAAGCCGATGCCGAGCAAGGGGTGGCGCGACAGCGCGCCGTAGCCGTTGCGATGGCCGTGCAGCGCCAGCGGCGTGTGGCGGCGCAGGGTCTGGATGGCGGAATAGCCGCACCAGTTCAGGCTGGCCATCACGCAACTGCCTTGCTCGCGCTCGATCAGGTCGGCGTGGCGCCGCATGGCGTCGGTTTCGTCGGTGATGTTGAAGGCCACCATGACCTGGCGCCCCGTGCGTTCGCGGTGCGCCCGCACCACCGCCATGACGGCAGCCACGCGCTGCGCCAGCGGCGCATGGGCGGGGTTGGCGCAGACTTCGTCGTCCTTGATGAAATCCACGCCCGCCGCGCACAGCCGCGCCACGAGGTGCGCGGTCTGCTCGGGCGAGAGCCCGACGTTGGGCTTGATGATGGTGCCCACCAGCGCGCCGCGGTCCACGCCGGTCAGCGCGCGCGTGCCGGCCACGCCGACGCGGGGCATGTCGAACTGGGCGCGGTAGTCGGCGGGCAGCTCCAGCCGTTCCAGCCGCAGGCCGGTCACTTCGCCCAGGTCGTACAGGTTGCCGCCGACCGTGGCGGCCAGGGTCGGCAGGTTGGGGCCGATATTGGCCACCGGAAAGGCGATGCGCACGCGGGCGCGGCGCAGCGTGGCCGGCAGGCCGCCCGGCTGGCGCGCCAGCCAGGCGTTGGGCAGGCTGGCGTGGCCGGTGGATTCGAGCTCCCGCACCGATTCGACCTGGGCGCGGGCGCGCGCCCGCAGCTCGTCGGTCTCGCCCTCGACGCGGGTGAAGGTGCCGCAGGACTGCTCGCCCGCCATCACCTCGGCGACGCGCGCCGGGTCCAGCGGGGTTTCGATCAGGTAGGTGGCGCGGATGACTTGGGTGTTCATGGATGGGTTCCGGGGCCCGGTTTCAAAGCCGTGCCAGATCGGGAAAGGGGCGCACCGGATCGCGGCCGTCCCAGTCGCGCGCGCTGTCGCGGATCAGGTCGAACAGGCGGCCCTTGGGGCCAGCCACCTCGGACAGCTCGATGACGGTGCCGGGATGGTATTCGGTGTCGAAGTAGATGAAGCGGCCGTTCTCGCCGACCTCGCCCTGCATCTTCGGCACGAAGCCTTGCGCCAGCAGGCGCGCCAGGTCGGCGTCGTAGTCCTGGGTCCAGTAGGCCACGTGCTGCAGCCCGGTGCGGCCGGCCTGCAGGAAGTCGCGGTACATCGACGGCACGTCGTTGCGGGTCTGGATCAGCTCGACCTGCACGAAGCCCGAATTGGCCAGCGCCACCGAGTTGTGCGGCTCGTACGGCGCGCCGTCATAGCGGTAGTTCACGATGGGCACCTTGGGGTTGTAGAACCAGGGGCCCACGCCTAGCGTGCGGCTCCAGTAGTCCATGGCGGCCTCGATGTCGGGCACCACATAACCGAGTTGGCGGATCTCGCCCAGGAAACGACTCATGATGGATTCTTGTGTAGGAAGTGGCGGGGGCGCGGCCCGCGATGGGCCGCGCGGCATTCAGGACGCGGATTTGAGAAAACCGATGGAAATCCAGGGGAAGGCGGCAACGATGACCAGCCCGACCAGCAGCGCGGCGATGTAGCCCCAGATCGGGCGGATGCCCTCGTCGGGATCGACCCGGCTGATGGCGCAGGCGCCGTAGTAGCCGACGCCGAAGGGCGGCGCGAACAGGCCGATGCCCATGGCGAAGATGACCACCATGGCGTAATGCACCTCGTGCACGCCCGCCTGCGCCGCCACCGGGAACAGCAGCGGCCCGAACAGCACGATGGCGGGAATCCCTTCCAGCACGCTGCCCAGGATGATGAAAGCCACGATCGACACGGCCAGGAAACCGTAGCTGCCGCCCGGCATGCCGGCCATCAGCCGCGCCAGGTCGCCCGAGAAGCCCGATTGCGTCAGGGCCCAGGCCATGGCGGTGGCGCAGCCGACGATCAGCATGATGGCGCCGGACAGCGAGGCGGTCTCGATCAGCATGGGCTTGAGCCGCGCCAGGTCGAAGCGCCGGTAGATCAGCGCGCCCACCACCGCCGCATAGACGATGCCGATGGTCGAGACCTCGGTGGCGGTGGCCACGCCCTCGACCACCGCGGCGCGGATCACGAAGGGCAGCGCCACGGCCGGCAGGGCGATGACGAAGAAGCGGCCGATCTCGCGCGGCGCGAAGCGCTGCGCCAGGCTCAGGTCTTCCTTGCGGTAGCGCCACCACACCACCGAGCACAGCGCCAGCCCCAGCACCACGGCCGGCAGCAGGCCGCCGGTGAAGAGGGCGGCGATGGACACGCCGGTGACCGAGCCGATGGTGATCAGCACGATCGACGGCGGGATGGTCTCGGTCTGCGCGCCGGTGGCCGACAGCAGCGCCACCAGGTCGCCGGGCCTGGCGCCGCGCTTGCGCATCTCGGGAAACAGCACTGGCGCGATCGCCGCCATGTCGGCGATCTTCGAGCCGGAGATGCCCGACACCAGGTACATCGCCCCGATCAGCACGTACGACAGGCCGCCGCGCACGTGGCCCAGCAGGCTGGCCAGGAACTGGATCATGGCGCGCGCCATGCCGGTCATCTCGATCAGCGAACCCAGGAAAATGAACAGCGGCACCGCCAGCAGCATCAGGTGCGACATCCCTTCGTCCAGGCGGCCCACCATCACCAGCATCGGCGTGTTGGTGGTCAGCGCCAGGTAGGAGAACGTCGCCAGCGCGAACGAGAACGCGATCGGCACGCCCGCGAACACGGTGGCCGCGACGATGCCGACGAAGAAGATCACCAGGTTGAGCTTTCCCAGTCCCGTGAACAGCGGCTGCGCCAGCCAGAACGCCGCGACCATCGCCGCCGCGCCGGCCAGCGCCAGCAGCAGGTGCGGCACGGTCTGGGTGCGCAGCAGCCGCAGCAGCGCCACCACCGCCATCAGGCCCATGCCGACCGGAATGGCGGCGGCGCGCCAGGCGTTGCTCAGCTCCAGCGCGGGCGTGATGATGAAGTGTTCTTCGTGCGCGTATTCGATGGCCGGCGCCAGGATCAGGAACAGGAAGGCGAGCGAGGCGGCCAGCGCGCCGGCCTCCAGCCGCGCGCGGCGCGCCGGACCGATATGGTTGACCAGCGCCGTCATGCGCATGTGCTCGCCGCGGCGCAGCGCCACCACGGCGCCCAGCATCGACAGCCACAGGAACAGGATGGAGGCCAGCTCATCGGACCACACCAGCGGGCTGTGGAACACGTAGCGCGCCACCACGCCGGCGAACAGCACCAGGATCTCGACCAGCACGATGGCGGCGGCCGCCAGTTCGACCAGGCCGCCCAGCGCCGCGTCCAGCGCATCGCCCGCGCGCCGCAGCGGATGGGCCGGCAGCGCGGGCGCGGCGGCGTGGGAAGAGGAGAGCGAGGACATGGGCGCGGCCTCAGGCGAGCTTGCCGACGGCCTGCTCCAGCAGGCCCCAGGCCTCCTGGCCGAAGCGTTGCCGCCATTCGCTGTAGAAACCGGCCTTGCGCAACTGGTCGCGGAAGCTGTCGGCGGCGGGCTGGTTGAACGTCAGGCCCTTGGCTTCCAGGTCGGCCTGCACCGAGGCGTTGAGTTTCTTGATGTCCTCGCGCTGCGCCAGCCCGGCCTCGTTGATGCCGCGCGCCACCACCGTCTTCAGGTCCTGCGGCAGGCCTTCCCACATGCGGCCGTTGGCGATGAACCAGTAGCCGTCCCAGATGTGGTTGGTCAGCGAGCAGTACTTCTGCACCTCGTACAGCTTGGCCACCTGGATGATGGGCAGCGGGTTTTCCTGCGCGTCCACCACCTTGGTCTGCAGCGAGGAATAGACCTCGCTGAACTGCAGGCTGGCCGGCGCCGCGCCCAGGCCCTTGAACATCGAGATGGGCAGCGGGCTGACCGGCACGCGGATCTTCAGGCCGTCCATGTCGGCGGCGCGGGTCACCGGCGCCTTGCTGCTGGTGGTCTGGCGAAAGCCGTTGTCCCACATCTTCTCGAAGGCATACAGGCGGCGCTGCGCGATGGCGGCGCGCACGTGGGCGCCGAGCGCGCCATCCATGGCGCCCCAGACCTGGCCATAGTCCTTGAAGGCGAAGCCGACGGCGTTGATGGCGGCCACCGGCACCAGCGTGGCGATCACCAGCGCGGAGGGCGTGAAGAAGTCGATGCCACCCGACCGCACCTGGGCCAGCATGTCGGTGTCGCCGCCGAGCTGGTTGTTGGGGAAGATCTTGATGTCGACGCGGCCGTTGCTTTCCTTGAGGATGCGGTCGGCGGCTTCCTGGGCGCGGATGTTCAGCGGGTGCGAGACGGGCAGGTTGTTGCCGTACTTGAGGGAATAGTCGGCGGCCCGGGCGATCAACGGGAACCCGCCGCCCAGGGCGGCCGCGGCGGGAAGGGCGCACAAGCGGCGCAAGGCACTGCGGCGGGTGAGCAGCTTCATGGTTGTCTCCAGAATCTTGGTTATGATGTTTTTTGAGGTGCCGCAGAAGTCCATCGCGCTGAGGCATGATGGACAATAGTGAACCGGCGCCCGCATCGTCAAACCCCAACAATGATGGTTTTTGATGTGAACAAGCCCACTCGCGAACGCAAGCTGGCGACCCTGGCCGAGGTCGCGGCGCTGGCCGGCGTGTCCACCGCCACGGCCGACCGCGTGCTGAACCGGCGCCCCGGCGTGCGCAACAGCACCGCGCAGCGCGTGCTCAAGGCCGCCGCCGAGCTCGACTACCTGCCCGAGGCGGACCTGTTCGCCGCGATGGCGCCCGAGCCCATGCGACTGGTGATCCTGCTGCCGCGCGGCAGCAACCGTTTCCTGCGCATGCTGGGCGACAGCGTGAGCTACGCGCACGAGCACTTCGCGCCGCTCAACGCGCGCTGCCAGGTGGATTACGTCGAGAGCTTCAACCCCGAGGCCCTGGCGCAGGCGCTGCTGCATCACGGCAGGCGCGCCGACGGCATCGCCTTCATGGCGCTGGAGCATCCGGTGGTGCGCGAGGCCGTCAACGCGCTGGCCGAACAGGGCGTGCCCACGGTGACGCTGATCTCCGATCTGGCCAACAGCGCGCGCGTGGCCTATGTGGGCCTGGACAATCGCGCCGCCGGCCGCACCGCCGGCTACCTGCTCGCGCGCTTCATCGGCCCGCGCACCGCGCACGTGGCGCTGATCGCCGGCTCGCGCCACTACCGCGCCCACGAGGAGCGCGAGGGCGGCTTCCTGCAGCTCTACGCCGAGCAGTTCCAGGCCATGCAGGTGGTGGACCTGCGCGAAGGCTACGACGACGCCCAGCGCAACTACGAGCAGACGCGCCAGTTGCTGGAGCAATACCCGCAGCTTGCCGGCATCTACAACATCGGCGGCGCTTCCGACGGCGTGGCGAGGGCGCTCAAGGAGGCCGGGCTGCAGCACCGGGTGGTGTTCATCGGCCACGGCCTGACGCCGGACACGCGCGCGCTGCTGATCGACGGCACCATGGACGCCGTCATCACGCAGAGCCCGGTGGAGGCGCTGATGAGCTGCGTGCGCATCTTCTGCAACGTGCGCGACAAGCGCAGCCCCATGAGCGGGGTGGAGATGAACCGCAGCCAGGTGATTCTGCGCGAGAACCTGCCTTGACGGGCAAGGGCCCGGGCGAGGGCCGGCGCTGCCAGCGGCGCGCGGTCGGCGCGGGTCATGCTTCGGGCCGAGACCGGCATGAGCTTCGGTCGCTTCGGCCGCTGGCGCCAGCGTATCCAGGTCGCATTGTCGATCCTGCGCCTGGCGCAAGGCGCTACCGTCCAGGCCGTCGCCCTCGAACTGGGCTACGAAGCGCGGGCAGCTTCGTGACGATGTTCAGGAAGGTCATCGGCACCTCGCCGGCGCGCTTCATGGCCGAGCGACTGGTGCGTGACATCGACGGCGGTTGCTTCTTGTGAGGCCTGTTGCCCTTTGTCATGGGGCATTCTGTTGACTGCCATCGCGCGATTGGTCAACACTGCCCTGGCTTCGCGGCGGCCTGGTCCCGGCGCGCCGAAGACCTGTTCGCCCGCTTCCCCATGAGGTTCTCCCGCCATGCACGCACACCCGATCCGTCACGCCGTCGCCGCGGCCTTGCTGTTGCTGGCGATGCACGCGCAGGCCCAGGAGGGGCTTCCCGCGCCCGTCAACGGCATCACCTTCGAGGAATGGGCCGCGGGCAATGCCCGCCTGGCCAACAATCAGCCCCTGGACGGCGTGCTGAAGATACTGAAGGTGAACGAAGGTCAGTGGAAACAGGCCGACGCCGCCTTCATCGAGGAGCTGAAGCGGCGCGATCCGGGCTCGCCCACATTCATGCGTTACGGCGAAGTGTTTGCCAACCCGGCCGTGGGA
The DNA here is from genome assembly GCF_046535435.1 of Achromobacter sp. SIMBA_011. Lineage (NCBI taxonomy): Bacteria > Pseudomonadati > Pseudomonadota > Betaproteobacteria > Burkholderiales > Alcaligenaceae > Achromobacter > Achromobacter sp. SIMBA_011. Next base: position 228,101 of record NZ_JAWRWN010000002.1, read on the forward strand.
CGTTTCGCCAACGCCGGCGAACAACCCAGGGTGGAGGGCAAGCTGGCCACCTATGACGATTACGCGCGCCTGCAGGCGGACATGAGCGCGGGCGTGCAGGCGGGCAAGGATCCACAGGCCATCCTGAAGGAATACGGCTTGAACACCTATCAATACTCACAGGAAAGCGGCAAGTGGGTACGGATGACGGCCACGGTCAATGATCCCGCCGAACTGGAGCGCCTGGCCGCGATCCGGGAAAAGTACCAGCGTGAAGCGCGGGCCAGGTATGGATTGCCCGCGGCCGAATGAGATAGCGCGCCGCAGTGGGACAGGGCGGGGCCGAGAGGCTAGCGGCCCCCGGAGCAGGCATGGCGCTTGCTGAATCTCCCGATCGGATCATCGTCGGCTCACACCGATGCCATCGACACGTACAGGGAGATATCCATGCCAGCCAGGAAAGCAAGCAAGGCCAGGAAGCCGGGAGCCGTCGACACGGCTTTCAACAATACGGACAGCGGCCCCGCCGAAGCGCCCGCGGAGGGCGTCGGCTCCGCGGCGATGCAGCGGGCGGCTGCGGTGGCGGCGACTGCCCGGGCGCTGCCCCATCATCCCGACAAAGAGAAAGAATACGGGGACGCGGGCGCCCGCTGCCCGTACCGCGGCGTCGCCGTGGCGACGGCCGATGCGTCGGCGAGCGCCAGCTCGTTGTCCGAGAGCCAGTACACCGACAAGACGGGCGAGCCGCCCGAGGCCGGCGCCAACGCGGTCGACGGCGGTCTTGCGCGGGTGCGCGTGGATGCGCAGGGACAGGCGCTGACGACGAACCAGGGCGTCGCCGTGAGCGACAACCAGCATTCGCTGAAAGCGGGCCTGCGCGGCCCCGCGCTGCTCAAGGATTTCATCCTGCGTGAAAAAATTACCCACTTCGATCATGAACGCATTCCGGAACGCATCGTGCATGCGCGGGGATCCGCGGCGCACGGCTACTTCGAATGCTACGAATCGCTGGCCGGCCTGACGCGGGCCTCGCTGTTCGCGACGAAGGGCAAGCGCACGCCCGTGTTCGTGCGCTTTTCCACCGTGGCCGGCGAGCGCGGATCGAAGGACACGGCGCGCGACGTGCGCGGCTTCGCGGTCAAGTTCTACACCGACGAAGGCAACTGGGATCTGGTCGGCAACAACATGCCCGTCTTCTTCATCCAGGATGCCATGAAGTTCCCGGACCTGGTGCACGCGGTCAAGCCCGAGCCGCATCACGGCATGCCGCAGGCGGCATCGGCGCACGATACGTTCTGGGACTTCGTGTCGCTGATGCCGGAGTCGACCCATATGCTGATGTGGCTGATGTCGGACCGGGCGATTCCGCGCAGCTATCGCATGATGCAGGGGTTTGGCGTGCACACTTTCCGCTTCGTCAACGACCAGGGCGACGCCAAGCTGGTGAAATTCCATTGGAATCCGGTGGCGGGCACGCATTCGCAGGTCTGGGACGAAGCCGTGAAAGTGTCGGGCGCGGACCCCGATTTCCACCGCCGCGACCTGTGGGAGGCCATCGACGCCGGCCACGGCCCCGCGTGGGAGCTGGGCGTGCAGGTCTTCACCGAGGAAGAGGCCGAGCGCTTCAGCTTCGATGTGCTGGATGCCACCAAGATCGTGCCCGAGGAGCTGGTGCCCGTGCGCCCCATCGGCCGCATGGTGCTGGACCGCAATCCGGACAACTTCTTCGCCGAGACCGAGCAGGTGGCGTTCTGCGCGGCGCACGTGGTGCCGGGCATCGATTTCACCAACGACCCGTTGCTGGCCGGACGCATCCACTCCTATGTGGATACGCAGATCTCGCGGCTGGGCGGACCCAACTTCCACGAGATCCCGATCAATGCGCCGCTGGCGCCGGTCTACAACAACCAGCGCGACGGCATGCATCGGCAGGCGGTGCATCGCGGCCGGGTAGCCTACGAACCCAATTCGCTGGGCGGCGGCTGTCCGTTCCAGGCCGGCATGGAGGGCTACGTGTCCTTCCCCGAGCCGGTGGCGGGCGACGAGTTGCGCGGCCACCCCGAGCGCTTCGCGGAACACTACAACCAGGCGACCCTGTTCTACGACAGCCAGGCGGACTGGGAGCGGCGCCATCTGGCCGATGCCTTCGCCTTCGAGCTGAGCAAGGTCACGGTTGCCGCCATCCGCCAACGCATGGTCGCCTCGCTGCGCAACGTCTCGGATGAACTGGCGCGGATCGTGGCCGACAAGCTGGGCATGGCGCTGCCCGACCCCATGCCCCGCGCCCTGCGCCAGGCCCCGCCCCCGGAAGTGGCGCAGTCACCCTCCCTGTCGCTGACGGCGCGTCCGGGCCAGGCCGGCGTTGTCACGCGCAAGGTCGCCATCCTGGTGGCGCAAGGGGTGGACGGCGCCGCCGTGTCGGCGGTGGCGCAGGCCCTGATACAGGCCGGCGTGGTGGTGCGCCTGGTGGGGCAGCGTATCGGCCCCGTTGAGACGGCCGATGGCGCCCGGCTGGACGCGGATGCCTCGCTGGACAACCAGCCGTCAGTCCTGTTCGACGGCGCCGTGGTGCCGACGGGTGGGGATGCGCTGGCGCGTTGGCGCCAGGACGGGCGGGCGCTGGAATTCATCCGCGACAGCTACCGCCACGGCAAGACGCTGCTGGCGCTGGGCGAGGGCGGCGGCTTGCTGGAGACGGCGGGCCTGGACCTGGCGGCTGGGGACGCAGGCCTCGTCATCGGCGACGCGCCGGAGTCCGCCGTCGCGGCATTCATCGAATCCCTGGCGCGGCACCGCCATCCGGAGCGCGAGACCAGTCCTCCGCGCGTCTGACCGGGGCGGCCGGAGGCGGGGCCGCCCCGGCCCCCCTGGCCCCCGCGCGCAAGGCCGTGGCAAAGCCGCCTTCCACGCGCGAGTAGGGGCGGGCGCTGGTGGTGACGCGCGGCAGCGCGGTCCACGCGATGGAGCAGCCCGCCTGCGCCATCCTGTCCACCAGCGTCTGGTCCTCGCTGCAGGCCAGCGGCGCAAAGCCGCCGATGCGGCGATAGGCCTGCGCCGCGATGCCCAGGTTGGCGCCATGTACGTGGCGATGCCCATCGCGGTCCTGGTAATGGGCGGCAAAGTCGCTTCTGGCGGCCTCGGCGTGCACGCCGTGCGCCGCCCAGCCGGCCACGCCTACCGTGCCGCACACCACCTCGGCGCCCAGGGACAGTTGGTCCACCAGCCAGCGGGGCGACACGACGGTGTCGGCATCGGTGTGCGACAACCAGCGCGCGCCCGCGTCCAGCAGTAGTTGCGAGCCGGCCGCGCGGGCGGCGCCGACATTGCGGGCCTGGATCGCGAGGCAGTGGACCGGCCAGGCGGCGGCGAGCCGCGCCGTGGCATCGCGGCAATGGTCCAGCACCACCACGATCCGGACCGGCTCGGCCAGCAGCAGAGGGTGGCGCGCCGCCCGCGTGACCGCACGCAGGCACGCCGCGATGTGGTGTTCCTCGTCGTGGGCGGGGATGCAGACGCCGATCATCGGCCGTCTTCCTTGCGGGCGATATCCATGCTCCAGGCATCGAGCTGGAACTCGGGTTCCTGGTGCGTGAACAGCGGCCTGGCGCCGGGCAGCGCGCCCAGGCTGGCATGCAGGGCGTCCGTCTGCTGCCGCCGGTCGTCGAACCCGCCGCGCCAGTGGCAGGCAATCAGTTCCGCGCCCGGCCGCAGGCTGGCCCGGGTGCGGGCCAGAAAGCGAGCCAGCGCGGCGTCCTCCAGGTAGTAGGCCATCTCCGAGATCACCATCAGATCGAAGCCGCCGGGCGGGATGCGCGGCCACGCCCCGGGCAGGCGCAGGGCGACCACCTGCACGCCGTCGGCATGATTCGCCAGCATATGCTCGCGGCAGCGGCGTACGGCGGTCTTGGCCACGTCGACGGCCGTGACCCGCCGGCAGCGCCCGGCCAGCGCCAGTGTCATGTCGCCGTTGCCGCAGCCGACTTCCAAGGCATGCTCGTAGCGGGGCCGTCCCAGGCTGGCCAGCAGCAGTGCGCGCTTGCGGCGCTCGTACCAGGCGACGCGCACGTTCCAGGGGTCGTCGAAGGAGCGATACAGCGTTTCGAAATGGCGGGCTAGAGCGTCCACGTCGACTCCTGCGCGGCAAGCACCTGGGCGCCGTGGGAGGCCTGGTCGCGTTCCGCGTGGCTCTGGCGAATGTAGAGCGGCAGATCGGCCATCACCTGCGCCAGCGCCGGATCCTTGCATAGCGGGCCGGCGCCGAGCGCGCGGGCTGCGCGGCCCACGATATCCTCGGCCGCCGTCTCGACCGCAAGCCGGGCGCGCGCCGTGGCCAGCGCGCAGCCGTCGCGCGGATTCGCGTCGATGGCGGCGGCCGCCGCATGCAGGGCCCCGCGCGCCTGGGACAGCGCCACATCGGCGGCGCCGAGATGCGCCAGGCGGAAGGGATCGGCCCGGCCGTCCGAGGCGCCGGCTCGCAGGTGCTGGAAGATGCGGGTCAGGCCCCCGTACCAGCAGGCGGCGACGCCCGCGCCGCCATGCAGGAAACCCGGCCGGTTCACGTACGCGCCCGGCGCGCCGAGCGCGGTTCCTAGCGCATCCTGGAAGGAAACATCGAGCGTCGCGCTATCGCGCATCGCCGGCGCAAGCCAGGTGTCCGGCAGTCGGGTGACGCCGGGCTGCGCCAAGGCGACCGTCGCCAGCCACGGCGCGCCGGCGGGAGTCCACCCACTGACCACGGCGTGGCTCGCGCCGGCCGCGCCGGAACACCAGGTCTTGATGCCATTGAGCACCACCCGCCCGGCGGCGTCCGGGGTCAATACCAGCCGCTGCCGCGCGGATTCCGCGCACCACACGCCCCAGATGCTCCCTGGCGGCGCAGGCGCGGGGGCGGCGAGCTCCGCCAGGATCGCCAGCGCATCGGTGTGGCCCTCGAAGCGCTTGGCCAGGGACAGGTCAACCGCGGCCACGGCGGCCAGCGCCCGCCAGCGCGTCAGCGTCTCCCCGCTGCCGGGCAAGGGCAGGCCGTCACAGCCCGCATCCACCAATCTGCGCATGATGGCTTCGGAGCCGTGCGCGGCGTTGGATTCGGCCAGCACGGCGTGCAGGCGATCGAGGCTGAACGAGGGCAAGGGTGCACTGCGGGACATGGGGCGGTTCGCGAGGACGGGATTGCTTGTTCAGCAAATGGCATGCCCGGGGCGCCGGCGCGGCGCGCCGCACCGCACGCGAGGTGACTGGGGGCCTGGCGCGTCTTTCATCGCCGTGGCCAAACTTTATCTCCTTGCCCAGGGATTGCGTGGCAGCAATAATGTTCGCCATAACTGACCGATGGCGTGACACGGGGCCAGCAGACGCGCCTTGGATAACCGATCGAGGAAACCGACATGACATCGCTGCCACAACGCTTCCTGGATCATCTTGCCGCTCTCGGCTGGACGGTGCGGCGGACGACGCCCAGCCCGACGCCCGCGGCCGCGCCGGGCGACGCGCACGGTTATGGCGCATTCCTGGCGACCTTCATCGAATTGCACAACGCGACCCAGACACGCTGGTTCCTGAGCGCGGCCGACCATGACTGCACGGCGGACAGCGCTTTTCCTTGGCACGCCCTGCGCGATATCAGCCTGGAGGCGGCGCTGGACGATGGCGGCCGGCAGGCGGTCCTGGACTTCTGGAGCCAGCACACGCCGATCTACATGAGCGTTGCCGGCGACTACGAATTCCTGGCGATAGAACGCGACTCGGGCCGCATCGTGCACGGCATCGAGCCGGAATTCGAGGACACGCGCGAAGTCGCCCCGAGCATCGCGGCCCTGTTCGAAGACATGATCGCGGGGCGCGCCATGGCGGCGCTACTGGCGTAACGGCGTACGCGGCGATCCCGCCGCGGCGTTCCTTGAACCGCTGTTTCGGGAGGCATCGTGGCCGCTAACGCGGAGCAACGTAAAATGTCAGGTCTCTAGCCTCAATATGCCTGCCTTATGAACCTTGACCGACTGCGCCGCGAATTTCCCGACTTCGACATTACAACCTTGCCGCCGCTGCCCGAAGGGTACGTCGATGCGTCGAGCTACATCGATGCCGCGCCGTCATTCGAGAACCGGGAACGCGGCCTGAAAGTGTATGTCGACTACGCCAACTACGCCGACCGCGAATCCGGCCGGAGCCAGCGCTTCTGTGTTTCGCGCTACGACGAGGAAGAGGGCGACTTCGACGACGTCGCCCTGTCGACCAACGATTGGGCCGAAGTCGTGCGCTTCCTGACCGCCTGAATGCCCACGCTGGCTGAATCGCCCGGCGTGTGATGGCCGCGCGTCTTGTCCGCCCCGAGGACAAGGAAGAGATGACCATGGTGCGCCTATCCAATGAACCCGCCGCTTTGCTGGCGGGTTTCGCTTTTTTGCGGGCTTGAGCGAAGGATCAGGCCGCGAACGTTACTCCCGCCCCTCAGGGATTGAGCAGCAGGAATAAAGTTCGCCTTTTCGATCGCAGGAGGCGCGGCGATTTGTTGAGAGCTAAAAGTTCGCCTTTTCTGGGAAGCCAAATCTTCGGGTAGATGAGATTTATGTCAAAGTTCGCCTTTTGTGGCGCCTGTGATGCGAAAGCGCGTTGTACGGCCACTACAGGAAAAGCTAATACAAATAGTCAGAGAATTCGTAGGGCTATACAGGCCACTATCGCCCCCTCAAACACATAAGTTCCCAGCTCTATAACTCACTAGACTTCATCAAAATGCTTCCCTACATCGTCGCTGTGGCTTCAATTCTCGTCGTCGGGCTCTCCTTGTACAAAGAGCAGAAAACGTCACCGAATAGCCCATTCATCAAACATGCAGTTTGGTTGCACCACGTCGGGCAGGCAGTCCTCGTGGCTCTTGCGTTCTGGGCCGCAGTGGATTCAACAAACTCTGCCAAAAAGGTGCAGGTAGCGCGACTCTATGCCGAGGCAGCGGCTGCAGCCCACAGTCATTCCTCGGAGATCCTCGAAAAGTACATGCTTGGATTATTGCCCCACGCAACAGTGCTGAAAAATCATAAAAGCTATCAACAGGGTCTCCTCAACATTCCGTCGGAAGTTGCAGGGCGATTCAATTGGGATAGTGTCGCTTCGTCGAAGGACAAAGAGAGCCTTGTTGAGGCGCGGAGGGCATTCGCCGACTTGCAGCGTGTCGCGCGGAAAGTGCTTAACGAGCGCTTGATGTATGGAGAGAAGTACCCTGAGGCAATGGCAACGTGGGCAACGCGCACGCTAGACGTTGAAGTGGATGCGTTACCAGAATTGCTCTTAGGAACACCGGCGGCGCAGGCCTATACAACGTTGATCGGCGAGGCAACCGGTGTCTCCGTAAAAAAATATCAAGATGCAGCGGCACGATTGTCGCAATGAATCTAACTGACCGTCTGAATCCACAATCGCGAAAGATGGGGAATTGCTTCACGAAGGCGCGACCTATACGCTCTGTCCGAGCGTCTCCGAAGAAGCGCTGATGAATTCAGTCACGCTGATTTCGGCCAGCAAGATGTTCAACCTGACGGGCTTGAAGCAACCCAGGTGAACGCCGCAAACCCGCTGCTCGTGGCCACGTACTTGGAGGGCTTCAAGCACGTGGCCTCCAGCTATGGCGGGTCCATATTCGGCCAAGCGGCCGCAGAAGTCGCGTGCCGGGATTGCGATGATTGGCTGAAACGACGCTTGCGGCCGAGACCAGGCGTTGGCTTCCTGCGCAGCGGCGTAGTCATTCGGCTCGAGTTGCTCTGGACGAGGAGATGTTTTGAAAGACGAAGCGCAATCAGGCTATAAGCCTGTACAGGATGATGTGCTGTAGACGTTGGGCTTAGCGGTAATTGCGGGGCAGGGCATCGAACACCTGATGAGTATCTGCCTGACGTTTCCATTGAATGGCGAGCCGTTGCGGACAGTCGAACAGCTTCAAGCTTTGCTAGAGCGTCATTCGAAAGCAACCTTGGGTCAACTGCTCAAAGCGTTGCGGCAGCGGGTGGATCTTCCCCCCACCTTCGGCGACCAGTTGGATCGTTTCCTTCAATGCCGCAACGTCATCACGCATCGGCTACATGACGTACCAGGCGGTTTGGATCTGCATTCCGATGAAGGCCGAGGAAGGCTGAAAGCTTTCTTGCTGCAGTACATGGATGACGGCCAGCGCGTATCCATGGTGTTTCTGGGCGTCCTACGGAAGTGGGCGGGCCAGGTCGGCATTGATTTTCCCAACGACCATCTTCTGAGCTAGCGGATGCAGGACTATCTGGATGCAAATGTCGTGCCGAACCTGCGGAGCTTAGTCAGGTCCAAAGCCGGGGGGCGTAGGCGAGACTTCGTGCTTCAAAAAGATGCAACAGCCTGTGACCCTAACCCAGTTTTTAGTACCGATCTAAATTAGAGAAATCCGGCACCTCATGGCGATTACCGGCTGGACCCTGGCTCAGGTCGAACACGCCACAGACGAGGTAATGACGCAGTGGGAGGAGCGCTCACGACATAAATGAAAGAGCGACTATAGCTGGTTGACGCGGACACATGGCTTCGTACTTGATAAGGCAAGTGCCGCGAGGGCGGAGACCGCAAACTTCGAGCTGATTGCCGTCGCCCGTCAAGGCGCGGAGGAAGCTGAACAATCCTATGTCGATGCAATTCTTAAGGCTCGTCCGTGCCCCGCATCGGGACCAGAACGTAATCCGAAACGGCCAGTGATCGGTATGCTCAAATCCCTGTTCCGGTAAAAAAAACGGCTCAGGTCCTTCCCGGCGTATGAACGCGGAAATTGCGATCTCAGTCCGAATGTCGAACATGAGACAATGTTATAAGCGTCCTCAGTAATCCGCGATGTCGCGTGTGGCCGGTGAAAGGCGTGCAGACCTGACTCATCTCGCTAGTTGGGAACGTCCGTTGTCGGGCGGGGTGTCACTCCCTAGGGGAGTCGAACGCCGCTCTAACCTGAATCTTCGCTTCCGTAAGGAAAGACTGAGTTCGACAAAGACGGGGTGCCGTTGGCGAACGGTAGAAAGCGCGGGCTTGTGGACCTTGGCTGTTCCGTTACCGACGATCTCTCCCTACATTCATCGCCAATGTCGAAAACCAGACCCTCCACGCCCAAGGTGAAAGCGCCGCGAATGCTTGCGACTGGCGGCGGCAATGCGACTGCGTCCGGCGTGAACTTCCAGCAGAGCCTTGGTGGGCTGTTCGGGCTCTGGATGCTGACTGAGACGCCGATCGACCCGCGCCTTCAACTCGGCAGCGCCATCGTCACCAGCATTCGCATGGAAACCGAGGCGCCGCTGGACGACACCTTCGCCGCGACGAGCGACGGCGGTATCATTTGTGGCCAAGCCAAGAACACCCTCTCTCTGTCCGAGATCCTCGAAAGCGAGTTCGGAAAGACGGTCGATCAGATCGTGCGTCAGTTCCGGCTCTGCCATGACGGTACAGGCGACCTCGGATGGAACCGGCCGCTCGACCCGTCCAAGGACCGATTGCTGATCGCTGTCGGACCCGGCTCGCCGGCGACCACCCGCGTCAACTTGGCGAAGGGCCTGGAGGCCCGACGGCAGCCCGGCGCACCGGTGCTCACGGCTGGCGAGACCAAGGCGGTCGCGCAGTTCGACACCTGCGTCCGCCTCGCCTGGGCCATCGCCGCGCCGGGCGAACCGCTGACTGAAGATGTCCTGCTTTCGATTTCGCGCCTCACCTACGTCTATACGATCGACCCTGAAGGTTCCGACCGAACCGCTTGGGCCGCCGCCTTGGGGTCAGTCCTGAAGGTGCCGGCAGACGCCCCGGCGGTTATCAACTTGCTGGAGCGGGTCGCAGGAGACCTGATGGCTGCGCGCGGCGGCCGAACCCTTCACGCACTCCGCACCGACTTGATGGCCCGCGGCGCCCAGCTCGCGGCTCGGCCCGACTATCGCAAAGATATCGCAGCGCTTACGGCCTACTCGCTGCAAACCGAACAGACCTTAGCCGGTTTGGAGGTCGTTGAAGCCGAGACGGGTATGCCCGTCGGCATTGCTCGCCACTGCCAGGCTGCGATCAATGCGGCGGCACTCAGCGGCGACCTGCTGCTGATCGGCGAGCCCGGCGCTGGCAAAAGCGCGGTGATCAACGCCCTCGGGCGTGCCCTTCGTGCGAAGGGCAACGACGTAGTCCAGATGGCGGTCGACCGGTTCTCGGTCGAGTCGCTGGAAGGCCTGTCTCGCGCCCTCGGTCTGGACCATGATCTGCCGGCGGTGCTGGGTGCGTGGGACGGGCCGGAACCCGCCTTCCTCTTGATCGACGCGCTGGACGCGAGTCGCGGCGGATCGGGCGAGGCGGCGTTCAAACGGCTCGTCGAGTCCGTCGTGGAACTGGGCGGGCGATGGACCGTGATCGCCTCCATTCGGACATTCGATCTGCGGCTGGGACAGAATTTCCGAAGCCTCTTCAGGGGAAACCCCCCTGACAGAGCCCTCCAAGGTGACGGGTTCGCCAACGTGCGGCACGTTCAGGTGCCGCCCTGGTCGGAGAGCGAATTCGCGGAATTGCTCGCCAGAGCACCGCGGCTGGCGGACATGCTCCAGAACAGCACCGCCAAGCTGCGGGAGCTGGCCATGGTGCCGTTCAACACCCGCCTTCTCGCCGATCTGGTCGCGACCGGCGCCGTCAGCCAGGACTTCTGGGCCATCGACTCCCAGATCGCGCTGCTGAACCTCTATTGGGACCGCCGCGTGCGGGACCACGGGGTCGCAGCCGAGGTTTGCCTGCGTTCGGTCGTCGAAGACATGGTCGCCAACCGCGCCTTGCGGGCTCAGCGGGTTAAGGTGGCCGCCGCCAACCCCGCCATCCTGGACACCTTGACCGGCGAGGGCGTGCTGGTCGTCACCAACGGCGAGCGATCCGTCCAATTCCGGCACCATCTTCTGTTTGACTACGTCGCCAGTCGCGTGTTCCTCGACCCCGATGGCATCGTTGACGGCAGCGCGGCCTTCCCCAAGGCGGAAGGGCTTGGTCTCGTCCTCGCCCCGGCCATGGGCTTTCTGGTTCAGTCACTCTGGGCTGAAGACGCCGATCACAATCGGTTCTGGACCGCGGTCGGCAACCTCTTGGGCCGCGCGGACTGCGATCCGGTGATCCGCAGCATCGCCGCTCGAATGGCGGCCGAACTGCCAACGACCACCGACGACATCGATGCCTTCGCAAAAGCGATCGGCGCGGAGGTGCCCCCCGCCGTCGCCGCCCTTCCCCACGTCGCCGGCGCCATGGCGGTTCGGCTTGAGGATGAACCCGGGATTCCCCTGGCGCCGTGGGTTCATCTCCAGCTTCAGCTGTCAAGGAGGCCAGGGTCAAACGCCGGCGTGCTGCGAATGACGGCGTACATGCTGACCGAGCGCGTTCAAGATCCGGCCTTGCGCGCCGATATGGGATCGGCGGTCAGGGCGCTCCTAGCCCACGGCTACACCTTGGACGACACGCAAAGCTTGGCCACCCCCGCGATCGGCTTCGTGGCTGATACCATCGCGACAGACGTGGACGCATCCGTGGCCTTGCTGCGTGCGGCGCTGACCGATGATCGCTTCGACAGATTTGCGCCCCAGGAACTGCCCGCGCTAGCGTGGAAGATCGACGCCATCGCCAAGGCCTCACCGGCATTCGCGGCGGAAATCTACGAGAGCGCCTTCGCGCGCCAGGTGAGCGACGACCGTAAAACCTCCATGGTCAGTGGTCGAATTCTCAACCTGACCTCCAACGCCCGGCAGGACTTCGAGTCATCGCGGTGGTCACTTAAGGAATACTTCCCTCGGTTCCTAGACGCATCGCCGGTCGCGGCGACCCAAGCTTTGCTGGTAGCGCTCGCTGGTTACGTTGCGCGCGAACATTCCCGTTCAGAAGGGGTGAACCCGCTCCAAGTCACTGTCGCTGGTGATGTGGTGCATCTCCAGCAGGACCTCAGTTACATCTGGGCCCATGAGGTCCACCCTCAACACGCCCACGACGCCGACGCCCTGTTGTCGCAATTCGAGACCTGGCTCGAGACCGGCGACGAGGCGGTGATTTTGGCGTCGGTCGAACATGCTGTGCGCGAAGGCAGTCTCGCCGTCATGTGGTCGCGACTCTTCATGGCGGCTGCGGCCAGGGGCGGCGCCCTGGCTGAACTGCTACTTCCGTATGCAGCGCGACCCGAGTTCTTGATCACACCCGACACGCGCAAGGACTCCATCGACCTCTTGGCGGCTCAATATGATGGGCAATCGGTCGAAGCGCGCGAAGCGCTTGAAGGCGAACTCATCGATCACCCCTTCGACGATTTTCTCCACCCGAAGGCCGCGAAAGAGGAGTTTCTCCGGCGTCTCTTCGCCACCATCGGCGCTGAGCGCCTGGCGACTCAAGCAGCCCGCGACATCCTGGCCGCGGCTCCTGAGACCGAGATTACCAACAACCGGCTCTACAACGTCGAGGTGAGCTGGGGCAAGGCCGACGACGATTTCTACTGGCTCAGCCAGGAGAACAAGGCGAACCCAATCGTACGCGAGACCGGCGCAGAGCTTGACCGGGCTCGCCGCGCACTGGGCTTGGAAGGCGACCGCAAAGGTCCCGTCGAGTCCGTGACCGAAGCACTCGCAGCGCTGACGGCGCTCAAGGCCCGCTTGGACAGCGGCGCCATCCCGGACGACTCCCTAGTGGACCGAGCGGAGGGCACGTTCGCGGAAGGCGTTCATAAGGTGGTCAACTCCAGCCACGTGCCGGCTGACACGTCGGCGGAGTTGATCGACCAACTCCTGAGCTGGATCGAGTATGCCAGCCACCTCAAAAATCCGGAGGCCGAGGACGATACCGAGGCCAAGTTCGAGGAGTTCCCGAGTTGGGGTTCGCCGTCGGCGAGGCTTGAGGCGGCGGAAGCGGCGCTCGACCTTTGCCTGAAACGGCCTGAGGTTTACCCAGCGCTGGAGCCGTTGATCGACCGCGTCTTGGCCGATCCCCATCCCGCCGTTCGCTTGAACGCCGCCCTTCATTTGATCCGTATCTGGGAGATGGATCGCGCGGGATTCTGGGCGCGAGCGACCCGTCTGGTCAAGGTCGAGGAAAATCGGAGCGTTCTGGATAGCTACGTCTGCAACTGCTTGAGCAACATCCAATGGTATGACGCAGCGCGACCAGTTGCCGACCTCATCATGATTTTGATTGAGCGGTGCCCGGCAAGCGACCAGCGCAACGCGACGATCCGCGGACATTTGGTTCAGATGACACTGCAGTTTTGGCTGCGGTTCGGCTTCACGGACGCCGAGGAGCATGTCCGAGGCTGGTTTGCACGGACGGTCGACAACGTCGAAGAGGTCCGCGATGCGATCCAGTGGATGCGGGCGGCCTACACGGCCGGCTTGCGGGGCCCGGAGGATCCAGACCCGGCTCGAGATCGAGCGACGGCCATCGAGTTGACCATCCACGCGGTTTCTCAGGCGGGCGGCGTTCTGACCCACTATGCCACGCTCTCAGCTCCCACAGAGGCGGAGATTGCGCGCGCCCGGAGCGCAATGCAGATCATCGATACCGTCTGCCAGCAGCTCTACTTCAGCTCGGGCGCGTTCCAACATGGGGGCCGGAACCTTCCACCGATGACAGTGGAAGGCTCCGCTGTTTTCCTTCACGAGACGGCGCCCATCCTGCGCCAGCTCGGCGAGCACGGCGGGCCGCACACGGTCTACTATCTGATCCAGTTGTTGGAGCACCTGGTCGAAGCCGATCCCGCCGGCGTGTTCGATCTCATCGCCTTCGCTGTTCTCAAGGGCGGACAGCAAACCGGCTACCAATTCGAGAGCTTGGCGGCCGACCTCATGGTGAAGCTGGTCGGGCGCTACCTCGCCGACCACATGGAAATCTTCGACGATCCGCAACGCCGAACCGCGCTCGTTGACACGCTGGAAGTGTTCACTGCGGCCGGCTGGCCGTCAATCCGTCGGCTCTTCTATCGGCTTCCAGAGCTGCTGCAGTAGACGATTATCGTTCATCACACTGCGCTGAGATCGGGATAACGACCACACACATTGTGCGGCCCTAGTCGCGGGCTCGAATGGCGCGAATGTCCGGTTAGCGGCTTAGTCCCAAAGACCGCTTCTGGCACTGCGCAGCACTTGCGCGGAGGTAAGGGAGCGGAGCATAAGCGTGGCCTTGACAGGCCATCGAATCAAAATGAGACCCCTCTTTCTCCATGGTATTTTGCGTGGTATCGACAGGATCGATTGGAACAAGTGATTGAGTTAAATCACTATTTAATGCAGAAAGATAATCGAGTGGGAGTGACGCGATGCGTTGGGGCCAGCCTGATCCGTGCACCTTCACTGGGCCACTTTCGGATATTGGAGACACCTGTGCCAAGCGGCCTTCCGCCAACTTGACGAAGTACACTACGCTCCAATGCGCCTTGCGTCCGCGGTCGCTCGTGGCTCTTGTGGACTGCCCCCAGGGCGAGAGAGAGCAAGGGATCACCCGTCCACCACGCTGAATTGGCCGCTGTCCGAAGGATAACGGTCATTTAACCGCCCCAGGCACGAGCAGAACGACGGTCTCCTTCTGGCCGAAGGCGAACTCTAGTTGCGGCCCGCTTCCAACCCGAAGCGGAAGTTCGGCCGACAAAAGCCAAAGGCTGCTTCGCAGCGGGAGCTGCCGTTCATGCGCCGTCAGCGAACTGGAAGTCCCTGCCACTTGAAGTCACTGGCCACCGGTAGTTCTCGGGCATCTCCCTTGGCCACCGATACGCCGGTGTCGGCCTGGAGGTCGCTGGGCCGGTACCCGAAAGCAGGCGTCAATCGGTGGGGCGCCGGACAGTGCAAATGCTACGCTGACATAACTTGGCCCAGCCAAGGCCACTTAAGCTGCTGCTGCACTTTCATTTGCTCTCCTTTTCTGTATTTTTACAAGAGATGTATATTTGGCTCCGGCTCAACTACGGTAACTGGATGGATATTCAGAATAGCGCATCCCCGGAAGCTGGCATTCGCGGCGCGATCCCGCCGAGGTGGGCGGTTCGGAGGTGGAGCCTTCCTGACCTATCTGGCCTTTGAACGCTCCTTGGCCCTCGGGCTGCCCCGGTTGCAGGTTCGTCGTGCAGTGACATGATTGCAGGAAGGAGTGCCACAGGCACAGCATCAGAAACAATCAGATAAGTGATGACCATGGCGAAGGATGTGGAGACCTCAGCGAGCCCTCGAGAGATCATCGAGAAGATTCGTCGAGTCGAGTTCGGCATCGGTGCAGACTTGCAAGGTGACGGTGAGGTTGTCGTCGAAGCTCTTGTTCGCAAGTACCGCAGCCTGCTGGAGACCGTCGCGCAGGACCTTAATTCGAAGGAATCACACTTCCTCCTCGAGTTGGTCCAGAACGCTGATGACAACGAGTACGCGGAAGGCGTCGCTCCGACGCTGGCGTTTCGGCTGACGCCAGAGGAACTGGTTGCCTTCAACAATGAGCTTGGGTTCTTGGAGAAGAACGTCCGGGCGCTGTGCAGCGCAGGGGAAAGCTCGAAGAAAAACAAGATCGGCTACATAGGCGAAAAGGGTATCGGCTTCAAGTCGGTCTTCAAGGTCACTGACAGTCCGGAAATCCACTCCAACGGGTACCACTTCAAGTTCGACATCACCAACCCTGAGGACTCGCTGGGCTACGTCGTTCCTCATTGGGTGTCAGACCGCGCAGATGCCAATCAAGGGGGGACAACCGTCGTTCTTCCCGCGAGACCGGGCCACCTATTCGCTCCTACCCTGTTGAGCGATATCAGCCCAACCCTGCTGTTGTTTCTGACAAAACTTCGTGATGTGCAGATTGAACGGAGCGGCGGAAGCTCCCGATTCACCAGAGATGACGTTGACTCCGTAAGCACGCTGACGGTGACGACTAATACCCGGGGCGGTCACGAAAGCTCAGAAGTCACGACGTATTTGCGCACCAGGTTCGGTCTTGATATGTCGAAAATCGTCGAGCCGAAGCGCGAGAACGTCGCGCAAACGGAAATCGTCCTCGCATTTCCGATGGACGAGGATGGTGCGGCGCAACCGGCCGAGGGCTGCCAGACCTACGCCTTTCTCCCGATTCGTGAGTTCGGCTTCAAGTTCTACATCCAGGCCGACTTCGTCCTCATATCGAGCCGCGAGGGCATACACGAGGAGCTGGCCTGGAATGTCCGGCTGCGAGACGAGATTTCCCGTGCCTTTGTCGCAGCGGTCAAGATGTTCAAAACGCACCCAGGCCTGGCAAAGACCTTCCTACGATTCCTTCCTGGGGATCGTGATGTCGTTGACCCCTTCTTTGCGCCGGTGGTCGAGCAGACGATTCGGGCATTGAAGGGCATCCATTGCATCCCCGTTGAAGGTGGTGAGTGGAGGAAGCCTGGGGAGGTTTTGCTTGTCCCAGGGCCCTTCAGGAAGCTGTTCACCTCCGCTGATGCCGCAGCGCTGTTCGGCGGTGCCTACCCATTGCCAGAAGTCGCGGTTCCGGACGGCGGACTGGCGCGCCTATCCTGTCGCAGTCTTTTGGTTGAGGACGTCCTTGGACTCTTCGAAACGAGAGGTGAATGGCTGGCCGCCAAGGATCTGGAGTGGAAGGTTCGCTTTTACGAATACTTGGCCAAGTCTGGCTCGCGGAAGGACTACCTCGCGGGCATGCTCAAGCTGCCCTGCGTGCCAGTGTCAGGTGGTGGCATGGCAAACCCGGAAGACGGCGTCGTCTTCTTCCCGCTTAACGCTGATTCGAACTACGGCTTCGAGCACATGCTGACCGTCGTTGACCAGGCGTTCTATGCGCGGGCCAGGGAGGTGGCTCCGGATGTCTTGACGCTTCTTCGCGACCTTGGCGTCAAGCACGATGAACCGTATGAAATGATCCAAGAGCACGTCATCCCGCACCACACTGTGGACGGATTTAAGGTGGCGGATAGAGTGTCTCTGATCGGGCACATCAGGTACATCAGAGACAAGCTCGACCTTTACCTAGCCAAATGGCGTGAGCGAGGCCTGGAGACAGACGCCTTGCAGGAGCTTCGAGAAGGGTTGTACCTCGCGAGCAAGCGAGAGGAAAGCGGCACGCTGTACTTCGACAGACCAGGCGGTCTATACATCAGCAAGACATACAGGCCGAGCTTCGACATCGAGACTCTGCTTGGTGAGAGTATTGCCCCGGCACTGCTGATTTCTGACGTGTATGTCGTCAAACCAACCGATGCTGCAGACGCTGAAGCTGAGCTCAAGGACATAGAACGTTGGCGCACCTTCTTTGCGCGCCTCGGCGTACACCAGGTGCCAAAGGTCGTTCGTGAGCAGTCTGGCGAAGTTTCCTGCAGCGTGGAGCTCAGTGCGCTTCTTCGATCCGGTAATCAGGGCGTTCGGCGGCTCACGCTTGAGTGCTTGAGCAAGAACTGGGGCGTGTACGGCATCCCGACTTCTTATGCGACGAGGAACGGACGGGGCTTGCAGAAGACTCAGGTCGTCCGAGCGCTGCGGGCGACGATCGCTCCGACCAAGCGGCGCGTTTCTGCTCCATTGGAGCAAACCTACCATGACAGGCCAGACATTCGAGAGGTTCTCACCGGCAACGTGGTGTTTGTGGATGCAACCTTCACGGACGATCGGTTCCTAGACGCATGCGGCATCACGTACAAGGTCAATGCTGAGGCTTGCCTGAAGCGACTGCGTCAGATACGTGAAGAGGGCGGTTCGAACCGGGAGGCTGTCCGAGCGATCTACCGACAACTTGAGCGGCTGTGGAGCTCTGACCATTCCACTATCGAAGCAGCCTTCAGAGCAGAGCGCTTGATCGCTGTGGGGCGCGGCGAAGACACGACCTGGGTGCTTCCGAGCGAAGCCTGCTGGAGGCCCAGCAATATCCGACTGCTGGACAGGCGACATCCACCGCTAAGCGGCCAGTACGTCGACTTCTCGAACTTCTTCACCAAGCTTCTCAACGTCCCGTCCGAGCTGGCCATTGAGAAATGGCTGGACGCCATCGGGGACCTCGAATCCATCGAGTCCGCGAGCGATCGGCAGGCCACGGTGGTGGCGATCTACCGTCGCTTGCACCAAGCCCTCGCTACCCTAGCCGTTGCGAACCCTCCGGTCTTCCCGCCTTTGTGGATTTCTCGTCTCAAGGATGAAGAGATCTACCTTACCCAGGCAGGAGACCTGGTCGAGAGCTCGCCGACGCTGTACTTCAACGACGCGCCGCAGTACGCGGCGCTTTTTCAGGACGCCCCTGAGGTGCAGTTCCTAGCGGTGGTTCCCGAGCAGCTCCCAGCCATATCGCAGTTGCTCGGCAAGGCCGGTATCCGTACGCTTACCGCGGCGCTGAAGGTCGAAGTCTCGGATGACGTCCAGGGCGTGCGCGACGAGCAGCTGATGCTCAAGGTTCGAAGCATGTTCATGTGCATCGTTCGAGTCGTCTATGGGCAGAGCATTGAGCGATTTCACACCGCCATAAAAGCCAAGCTCTTTGAGACCCTGCGGGACCTTGAGATCCTTATCGTGCCGGGGCTGGTATTGGATTTGACGCTTGGTACGGCTTCTCGCGAAACCGTCGGCGCGGTTGCCAGACGCGGGACGGAGCTCTTGCTCGATGCCGAGGCCCCATCGCGCTTGGACCATGTCGCCATTGAGGTCCGAAAACTGCTACGCCTCCCGGCGGCTTCAGTGGACATCATCAGCCGCCTCCTCATCTCACCGACGGTTCGAGAAGCCGAAGCCTACCTTCAGCTGCGGCAGATAAGTTCGCTTCCGCCAGAAGAGGCTCTAGCCCTTTCGCGGGCGCTTGGCCTCGCAGAACCTGAACCGGAGCCAGCACCTGACTTGGAGCAGGAAGCTGTGCACGTGCGGGCGAGCGAATCATCGGCGCCGCCGGCTCCTATGGCGGCGCAGGCTGAACACGTCGTGGAGCCAGGACCAAGCCCGACCGTAGCGACTTTCCCTGTGTTCGTTCCACTGACTGCTGAGGTGCAGCCTACGTCGCCCACTCCGACTCTCGTGCCGCCGCCGGAGCTTGAGGAGGCTGCGACGACTGTGCGTGGTCCGACTCCCTGGCCGGCCTGGTCGGGTGCGCCGCTGCCAATGGGAGGTGGTCTTCAAGGGGAGACCGAGTGGAGCAGGCCCTCTGGCGTTCCGCCGGCATCGCCTCCAACACTCGGCGACTTTCGGCCAGCAGGGCCGCAGCAAACCGAAGCTCCAGGAGATGCAAGCGCCGGTGCCGTCCCTGGCGTGTTCGCGCCGGCTCGTATCGGTTGGGGACTGCATGTTGGATTGCCGCGTGCACGTCGTAGCTCGCGAGGCTCTGGATCCGGGAGAAGCGGGCGCGGGCGTCTTCTGAGCTACGCGGAGAGGCCGGACCAGACTGTCCCGCCAGCAGCTCCACTTGAGGCGGTAGACCCAGACGCTGCCGCTAGAAATCGTGCGGTCGAACTGGCTGCCGTGAAGCTCTTCATGGACCAGGCCGCTTCGCAGTGGAGATCGGCGGAGATCATGCCGCCTAACAACCCCGGCTACGACATCAGCGCCATTGCGATGGATGGCCGTGAGGAGTTCATTGAAGTCAAAGGGCAGGGCGGAGCCTGGACGGAGGAAGGTGTCGCACTGACACCCACGGAGTTGGCAAAGGCGCATGCTGCGAAGGATCGCTACTGGCTTTGCGTGGTTGAGTTTGCTACCGATCAGAACCGTCGGCGGCTGTCGCTCGTCCAGAACCCGTTCGGCCTGACAACGCAGTTCCGCTTCGACAGCGGTTGGAAGGCGATGGCGAAGACTATCGCCGCAAGGCCTCAGCGTCCGGAAGCGGGCATGTTTGTAGACCTCCCCGGCGACGGACGGGCACGTATTGCCAAGGTCAAGGGTAGCGGGCAGTTCTGCAAGTTGCACGTTGAGTTCGAGGACGGTCGCCAGTCCTTCAGCAAGATCTTCAATCCAGCAACGATGACGTTGAGCTACGAGTAGCCATGGCACGAATGATTCCAACCCTGACCGAGGAGCAACTGCGGGGCTTGAAGTCGCAGGCCGAGGCACGGTTCTATGAGGAATGTCGCAGGCAGTTGCCTGAAGACGTTCTGGTCATCTACTCGGCAAACTGGGTGTTCCGCAACGGCAAGGACTGGCTCCTTGAAGGCGAAGCTGATTTCGTGATTGCTGTGCCGCAGTCAGGCGTATTCGCAATCGAAGTAAAGGGCGGCGGGGTTTCCTTCGACGCCCCGACGGGACGGTGGCAGTCTATCGACCGCCACGGGGATAGGCACGACATCAAAGACCCGTTTCGCCAAGCCAGCGGTGAGCGCCATGCGATTAAAGACCAGCTTCTTGGGCACGTCCTTTGGCGGCGTTGGAGAGGGACGCGGCTGACGCTCGGGCATGCGGTCGTGCTCCCTGATATTCATGATGTGCGCCCTTTATTAGCCCCGGATCGCCAGCGCCCAACCATCGCCGTGACCGCTGACGTCCTTGCTCTGGAACCCTGGCTCGACCAGTTGCTGGCTTTTTGGACGCAACCCAACGATGACCCGCTTGGGAGGCAAGGTGTCCAGCTTGTCGAGGAGATCTACTCCAGTTCGGTAGAGGTGCGGCCGGCCCTTCGAGCTGTTCTAGACGCGGCTGAGCAGACCCGTATCCGCCTTACAACCAACCAGGCGAAGGTGCTTCGGGTCTTGGGCGGACGCAAGCGAGCTGTCATCTCGGGCGGCGCAGGCACCGGCAAGACACTAATCGCTGTGCACAAGGCTCGTCTGCTTGCCGAGACGGTGGAGAACGTACTACTGCTTTGCTACAACCGGCCGCTGGCCGTTGCGTTGGCCCAGGGGCTGGCCGATCAGCCCCGAGTCACAGTCTTGAACTTCCACCAGTTGTGCGACAGGCGCATAGGTGAAGCGCGCCGGGCAGGAAGGGATGTGATGGCTGAAGCCATTGAGGCCTTTCCGGGGTCATCTCAAAAGTACGCCTTTGAAGTCCAGATGCCCTACGCGCTCGCCTTGGCGAATGAATTGCTGGGTGGGGCGTTCGACGCGATCGTCATTGACGAGGCTCAAGACTTCAGCGATGACTACTGGTTCGCTCTGGAAGAGCTGCTCAATGACGAAGAGGAAGGCGCGCTTTACCTCTTCCTGGACGAGAACCAGGCGCTTTATCGCAAGCACGCCAACCTTCCCGTTGCAGATGAGCCCTTTCCGCTGCTTGCGAACTGCCGAAACACCGTCCCAATCCATCGGATGGGCTACGCCTTCTACAAAGGCGAGGCCATCGATGATCCTGACTTGCCCGGTGACGATGTCCTACGGGCGGCGGTCGAAGGCGATTCTCAACAGGCTGTTGCCATCGCCAACATCGTTCGACAGCTTCTTACCGAAGCTGTGTCGCCGGAGGACATCGCGGTTCTCTTAGCGAAGCGTCCAAAGGTGCACCTTTACGACCTGCTTCAAAAGCAAAAACTTCCAGCAGCGACCTGGTCCGTCGAGGTCCCGGGTCAGCGTCGTGCCGTGCTTATCGACACGGTGGGGCGCTTCAAAGGGCTCGAAGCGTCGGTTGTCATCTTGTGGGTCGGGGAGGAGCTCGTCAACGAAGGGCTGCTGGAGTACTTCTACGTTGGCGTGACGCGGGCAAAAACGTTGCTCTATCTGGTTGGATCGTCCGGTGCACTGTCGGCTTTCCGGTGAGCATCACAGGGCTTAGTGGTCGAGTGTTGGTCAAACATGTACCTAAAACAGCTTCACATCCAGAGTTTCACGAGCTTCTACGAGCTGTGTCTTCAGTTCAAGAACGGTTGAGCGCACGGCCAAATAGGATGGTAGCCGACGCACTACGTAGGTCGGTCCTCTGTCACCACGAGGCCATCCTGAACGACTCGAAACGGGCACCGAATCCTTCGAAGCCCACGACTGCAACGGGGCGGTTGCGATCTGTCGCTGACTGCTCGCGAGCGTCAGCCCACAGCCTGTACCTTCCGTTCGTGATCTCACGGCGAACGGCTGCTTCTGGCCGAAGACAGTCATCGTGGGGGGATCCCTCCGGCCACTTTCTTGGGCGGGAAAAGAAGACGCCCCGAATGGTTTGGGACTATTCAGACCTAGTCATGTCACCTGCATTCTATCCGGGAGAGATTTCTCTAGGGCGGCGACAGTAGCTTAGGTCAAAGGAGTTGCGTCGGTGAATGTGGCTCCGCAGATTGTATTGGGGACCGATGGGACGGTCCGTCGTACCTCGGCGATGTGGCGAGCGTTAGTCCGCCGAAATTGCGATCAATTGCATTGCACGCATCGCTCTGGGGACTGGGCATATGGCAGCCGCATCATCATGAGTAGCTGCATGTTCGAGGTGTTGCACAGGGACATTAGAGTGTGCAAACATGTCAACAGCGCAATAGCTGGTGCGTCCAGGTACGGACAATAGCGTTGCCCCCACGCAGGTGGTTCCGCCCGGAGCGGGTAATGAGACCCAGACTACGGAGCCCCAACTCGTTGGGGCTTTCGCTTTTTTAGAGGCGTATGTGAACACCGCGCCCCGATCGTCGTGGCGTTGAGGCTCTGCGTCCCTGTGCGCCATCCGTGAGGGGGTATTCATCATGATGACCGGGGCAACTAAGCATGGCCTAGTTTTGCGATCCATATAACCCCTTTCCAAGGCGAATGGCATTGCTCAATAGATCGCCGGCGGTAGGGCGTTTTTTTCGGCTTCTTGGCGCTGACGGGACAGCAGCTATCCGCCTTTCGCCGTCTGGATTGTTGTCCTTCGAATTCACGGGCACCTGCATCAGGGATGCCCTGCGGGCAATTTCCTTCAGTGTGGGATTCTCTGTGTTACTGGTATCAAAGCCTCTTTCCAATCGGGACGGGCCGAGAGGGTTGTGGTACTCGCTCTTTGGGTTTCCGCTAATGACGTAGTCACTGAGTGCCTTGAGTTGGTGGCGGGAAACGGCATAGTCTGAAGATCGGTACGCCTCCTGAACGTGGTCCATTGTGACTTGGCGGATTTTCTTGGAGCCTCGGGAATGCCGGTAGGAGATCTTCAACAGATCCACGACTAAGCGCTTGATGCCACCTGTTAATTGGTGAATGACCTCTTGCTCAGAATGGACGTCGAGATTAATGGTCTCGTCAAGACTCGTGTGGCAGCAACGCAAGAAGGCAATCCAATCGTCCGAGCCCGCTTCATCACGTCCGACTTCTATTGGCCTAGTGAGCAAACGTTGGCGCAGCTGTTCAGGAGAACGACTGAGCGTTCTGACCAGGCTTAGGTTTGCAACGAACAGCAGTGGTATGCCGAATTGCGTGAACTGGAGCAAGATGTTTCGAATGCTGCTGGTGCTGCTTCCACCTACTTTGAACTGCGTTTCATCGATTAGGACGAAGGGGGCTCCGCGGGCATAAGCGCGATGTGGAAAGCAATCGATAGCGTCCTTGAGAGAATGGATCTTCGGATTCTTGACGCCCAGATTGATGTAGTCGTTGAGATAGGCCTTGAGGCCCAAATCTCGTTGGAGAGTCACCTTGATGGGGCCTTTCATGGGGGACGCTAAAAGGCCATCCAGAACCTGAATGCGCGTGTCAGTGAACAAGCGGCAGAACGCATCAATGACCTGACTTTTGCCCACGCCGGCAAGGCCGGTTAGACAGATGGGATTGCTAAACGTCCCGGTCGTAGTCTTCATTGGCGCATGCAGCTTGGATGCATAGCGCTGCTCGCTCTCATAAGCGCTCTCGCAATACACCTTGGCAAGGTCTCGCAAGCGACCTAGGATCGCCACGTCCTGCTTCGTGGGGTAGTAGATCTCAGCTAGCGTGCTACCGACCCTGACTTCAACGTCGGTGGGGCTGGCGGTTGATGCCAGTTCCAGAGGACGCGGCATCCGGTAGCAACGTTGTCGGATCGCCGATTCGGTGCGCAGCGCTTCGAATCGTGCGATCCAAGGAAGAGGTGAGCTGGGCATCAGCGTTCTCCGTGGTACAAATTTCGGTGCTGCGAGCGTTCGGCAGGCGACGCCTTCGGCGTTTTCTCACTTCGTCGCGTGGTCAGGCGAGGTGCTTGATAGGGGCGTCCGAATCGATCCTGCTCATTTTTCATGCCCTGTGCGATGACTGCACTACGGTTCAGGTCCTGCCTTTGACGGTTCCTGCCCCTTCTTTCTTCCAGTTCGATTGCTTCCTTCTCGCTAAGGTTGGAGTCCTCGGGGCCGCCATTGAGAATACTCTCGTTGTCGAGTTGCAATAGCCGCCCGTCTAGCTCTACCCAGATATGACGAAGGCAAAGTGGCAAGTAGTAGGCCTTTAGCTTCCTGACGCGCTTGTCAGGATATGTGGACACAGCCTCTGCCAACTGATGGGACCGATACGTAATGCTCCGGAACTTGGCTCCTGAGCGCGTGAGCGAGATAGTGTCGGAAGGCAGGAATTGGCGAACTGCCTCTGCGAAGGGGACGGGTTGAGCCGCCGTCCTGCCTACCTTGACCAGGTCTGCTGCGAGAGCGGCTGGCGTGGGGCGGACATTCCTCCGGGCGAACGTCGCGTTGTAGCCGGTGTCTTGTAGCTGACTCTCGTTTTGCGTGAGACAGCGCTGGATTTCACTGAACACCAGCTCTGTGACCGTTTTCTCGCTTTTGACGTAGACGTTCGGCTCTTCCATCCGAAGGTCCTTCGGGTGCTTACTCTCGATGAGCGCCTTTGACTGTCCCGAACCCGTAGGGGTGATCTCACACAGCGGAAGGTAGCTTGTTTTTCGGTTTGGACTGAGCATTTCTCGCCGATGGTGAAACGTAGAGCCTGGTCCTCGGTCATTCACAATTTGAAGGGGGAGTCCGTGCCCCACCCATTCCCCTTCTTGAATGTCTATCCCGAAGAGAGAGCAGAAGACTCTTTTATCAATCGCCATCGAAAACAACATCATTCGATACGCATCGGAGTGTTCTCCCCCAAGGGAAAAGCCGATGCCCACGAGCTGAGATGTAGCAACGCACACGCCTCGAACAACGCAGAGCCGGTCAAGCTCCTTGCCGCTGATGTAGCTGCAGGGCTTCTCTAGGCTGTAAAAGCCGTCGCATTCCACGATCTGCATGTGGTCAGTCGTAGTTTCCCGGAAGCTGCCATAGTTCTGTCTCTGGCGTCTTGCACGGTTCTTTCCGTACTTCGCTATGCGGACCTGCGATGCGCCAAACAGCTTATTTACGTGGTACCGATAGGCCGCGAGGGTGGGGACTGGCGTCCCGTCGCCGGCAATGAGTCTGCGATTGCCATCGGCCAGCTCCTTTGTGGAGGCGCCGAAGTGTTTGAGCATTGCCTCGGCATAGATTTTGGATAGTGATTGCCCGTTTCTGGCTAGATTTGTGTATGACTTTTCAATCAGGTCGATGTCCCTTTGGGTCAGGCGCCGAGGCGGTGCCAAGTCGGGATTGCGGGTAAGCCGGCCGTATGGCTTGGAGCCAGGTGTGGACGCACGATCGTAATGGCCAATCCTGCCGAATGCTGGGTAGAGGGACAGCTCTGACCTTCCGAAGCATAAGTACGTCAAAAGCCAATGCCGAACTCGCCGAGGTGTTTGCCCTCGTTCTCTTGCCATCTGATTGAGGGCGAATTCGGGAGCGTCCGCTTGGACGATGGCAGGCCAAGCATCCACATAGTCGACGATGGCAAGCAACCGCTCTTGCGCTCGAAAGATGTTGCTCTTCTTGCTTCCAACGCGGCGCGTGTCGACCTCCCATAGATCGATTCCCTCCAGTCCTTCGAGGTGCGGAGGCATCGAAGGTTGGGACGCTGCGGCGCGGAGCTCTCCGCTGAGGATTCCACGTTCGAAGTCTTGTTGCTCGAGGACGACGAGGTGCGCATCCCATTCCTTTTTGCCGCGCTCAAATATGGCCAAAAGTGCTCGGCGCGCGGCTGTGCTGTTCAGTAGAAAGTAGAAATCGCGATCCGTCGGCAGATCCAGGTATCCATTTGGGGCGATAAGTTTGGTTCCGATTTGCATGGCTACCTCGCGAACCAATGAGAGAATTCGACAAGGGGGTCCTTACGTTCGGGGCGCAAGGCTCTATCAATCAGGATCGGTGAGTACAGATCCACCCGGATGTCGCGGAGGTAAATTCCTTCGTAGAAGAGCCGCTTGCATTCATGTTGAGACAGTTTCAGCCTTGTCTGCAATTCAGGGAACACAGAATTTGGAGAGGCCGCGTTTTGGCGGAGAGCGCGAAAAGCGTCCCAAACGGCATGCCGTTTGTCCGGATCCGTTGGTCCTGGGCGCGCGCTCCAAGTGATGAGCCACTTCAGGTTTGTGACGAGCGTGCAGTTCATGGCATCTTCGCTCACCTGCACTGTCCGAATGCCAGCGGCTGCATAGTACTCAGCTTCGAGAGTCTGACGCTGGGCGACGCGCTCAGCTGCACGTTCTCGAGAAGCTCTGGCGCGCACACGGTTCCCAATGGGCGATGAGAATGCTGCAACGGTCTTTTTCACGGACCAGTTGATGCAGTAAAGACCATCGCGATCTTCCATAACGAGCAAAAGGTCGCCCAGATAAGGGAATGGAACAGCGGCTTTTTCGCCGTGAATCGATTGAGGGTCATCAATCCATACGTGAGGGTGCCGACTCGTCATGCCAAGGCGTTCCGCAATCGCGACCGTGCCAGGCAGCCGAGGAAAAACTTGTCCCTGAGCACGGGGGTGTGTCGTCAAGGGGTGAGGGGCGGGTATGGGCGACAGGACTTTCTGCTCGTGCATGTCGACAAGTCGAGGATGGAGCAGGGCAAGACAGCCGGCAGCTCGTTCCGGAAACGACAGGAAGTGTACGTCTCGACCCAGGCGGCTCGAATAGACGATGGAGGCCCTGCTTATGCTGGGGGCTTCCTCACGAGTCGCGAGCTGTGCGGGGATATAGTCAGGTCCCCAGAGAGGGATTTTCTGACGAGCAGAAATAGTGCGAAGTCTCGCTTCGCTGATAAGCGCCTTCTTGGCCATGGGATTAATTCCTTGAAAATCTTGGGTTTCAAGGCTTAAGAACTAGGCATTTCCTCGGGGCGAACGCGTCCGGAACTGCGCTTGACTTGCGCAGCCCACCGAGGCAAGATGGGCATAGGGATACCACCCGACGCACATCTCGAAGGCCGAAAAGCTCTTGCAGGAGCTTTTCGGCCTTGTGCTATTTGGTCTCAAGCAAAGTGGGGGCTAGGCTTGTGAGGTGTCTCCTTGATGGATAAGTGTCAGGGCGTCTTGTCTGGGCAAGGCCTTTGGACGGTCAGCCGGCCAAAATTGGTGACGGCCGGCTGGGGTGATTTTGAGCCATTTTGTTCAGCTTGTCGAACTAATGAAAAAATTGCCGGCGGCAAAAAGCAGGCCCTCTTTTCTTGATATAATCCGTCCCCATAAAGGCCGTGAATTATAATAGAGTCTTTATATCAAAGACTTAGGGTTTGTATTGACCTTTTTTTCTGGTATGCTCGCGTGGCAACGGACTGATGGAAGTCAAATTTCAGGCGTTTGATTGTTCCAAATTTGTTGCTAATGAGAGCGCTGGCCTATGGGCTTCCAATCTCCGGTGCAAGGTTGGCTAGCAGGCGACGAATCCTTCTTCAGCCTTTGTAGTCGTATGCATCGAGCTTCAGGTCATGGGCGCAGTGAAGTCACCTGTAGCATGCTGTTTGGCCACCCTCAGCTGGGCCGTCAGCACGATTTCCCCGCCAAGCTTGGTCATTTTGCGCATGTGACAGATGGCTGTTTTGGCGATGCTCCGCGACTCCTGTCGCGCACGCTTTTTCCCTATTTCTTGGCTTGGAAGCCGCGAGCGGTCGCCGAAGATCTGATGTCGCGCATTTGCGATGGGGTTGGAGGCGACGTGTGGCGGTTCCGCATACGCACTGCAATCTGTGGCTTCGCATCAGACCATGCACTGAAGCTCTGCCCCCATTGCGTTGCAGATGAGCGGCGGCGGTTTGGCGTTTCCTATTGGAAGTTGCCCCACCAGTATCCGGGCGTTTGGGTGTGTAGTGTGCATGGCAGGCTGCTTTGGATTCAACGACGGGTTAGGGAGCGCGCAGGTGGGTTGTCTTGGGCCTTGCCGACGTTGGAGACGGCGGTGCCGGTAGGGCAGAACATCAAAGAGGCGGATTTGGCGGCGCTGGCCGATTTCTCAGCGTTCTGCGTCGAGGCTATGAGCCGCCCTCAGCTGTCGGCGGAGCTTCGCGCGCAAGAAATTCGACTGGCAATCGACACGTTGCGATTGAGCCCGGAATGGCGGCCTCGAAAGCGCCTCGAGGACGCGGGAAGGGCGTATGTCGCACACGTGGCGCCGTTCCGCCTCGCGCCAGACATGCGTGCACTGCCTTCGGAATCACGCCTAGCGACGACCTGGCTGTGGACCATGAGATTCGGTGCTTGGCAACGCTTGCATCCTTTGATTTTGCTGAGCGTTGCACATTGGTTGCGCGCTGGCCTGGGCGAGTACGCTGACGGCTAAGGCACTCGTCGACTGGTTTACGAAGGCTTGGCCTCGTATAGCTTCGCCATAAGTTGTCGTTGTTTAGAAGGGTTGGACGTAGTGATAGTAGTCAAGCCGGCACCCGGGGAGTTCTATCTCGGGCACTATGGGCGAGCCTGGTGCATCAACAATCAAGGTTCTCGTATGACGCCTGCCATGGCCCGCGTTCCGCATGGAAGGCTGTCCCATTTCATCAATACCTTTCTTCCCTATCCGATTGAGGACTTTGCCAGTTCGCTTGGCCTGCAGGCCGAGACCTACTGGAGGTCGCATACGCTACAGCCCTTGTATTTCTTCACGCGTCTGTCGAGCGAGGGAGCGGTAGCTGATTGGGCCGTGTCTAAGAAAAAGTTGGGGGAGGGCTTTGGATTCACCCGCGCAGAGGTGGTTCGCTACTGTCCGGCGTGCGTGGACGGGCAAAAGAAGACGTTGGGTTTTGCCTACTGGCGTCGAGAACACTTTATCCCAGGGGCTGACCTGTGCTCCGAGCATGAGCTTACTCTTCTCGTGGTCAAGCAAGAATATCGCGCCACGGCGTTCGTGGATGCTCCAGGCCGAGGTCATGATTTAGTCGAAGATGAGACGCCCGACTTGGAAGAGGTCCGTGATTGCCCTGCCGTTCAGAGGTATCTTGCTCGGGCAGTTGACGTTCTTCGCGCGACTTGCGGTTCCGAGGTCCTTTCTCTCTCTCTTCCCAAGAGGAGAAAAGCGGAGAGGGAACTGCCTGCCTTAAACGAGGAACTGTTGCCGCTCGAAGCCTTAGAAAAATTGCTGCGGTCTGTACCAGCTCAGTGGGTGCGACAACATTTTCCCGCGTTGAGTGATGCTTCGACATCTCAGCGGGGAAGGTTGCGCATGAGCGACCTTCCCGGCACTGCGTTGCTACTGCTAGATTCATGTGACGCGATGCCTGCAAGGCCACCGGCCTACAGTCCATGGTCAATTGCTTGACGCGCGGGCTGACCACGGTGGGTTAGCCGCATAGATCTGATTTTGCGTGGACGATGATCTGTATTTTGCACGCAGAGTTTCCAGTCTTTCCTCTGTAAACGAGTTCCGCTTGCGCTTCATTGCGGCCATTGACCTTGCATATGTGACAGGCCGCTCAGCGGAACAAACTAAGAGATCAAGGCTGAGGCCCTGCGCACAGATTTGAGTCTCCAACTTCATTCCTCTGGCAGGAACTCCGAGCCACGCCCCCAAGCTGGGACTAGCTCGACATAAAGCGATTTTCGCCCGACGATGACGGCCAGCATAGGGCGCTTGTCCCGCCGCTTCGCGGCTAGGCGGGTCCATTCCGATCTATCAAGACCAGAAGGACGTGGATAGTCTTCCGGGTGCGTGTGCCATTCCCCCAGATAACGGACCGTTCCCTGACTCGCAGTCCATCGAGAGAGCGCGATGACGTCATGACCATACGGCATTCTCTCGAATAGGTAGCGAAATCGCTTGTCCCACGCCGTGGGAACCGTCGCTTGGTGGAGAAGCAAATGGGCACCGTGCACCGAGCCAAGCAGAAGTCCGCCGGCTTCGCAGTCGGCATCACTGGCCTGGACATGCTGAGAGAAAGTCTCCAGCGTGGGCTCTGAAAAATGCAACAGCATTCTTTTGTCGTGGGTGGCCCAGGAGCTTATGAATGGCATAAGGGGCAGTCCCGATCCGCAAGCGGATCGCAATCGGGCGTTGCAAGTTGATGGGAGCGATCGATCAATCTCGTTCGCAGCGCAGGAGAATAGATATCGTTTACCCAATCAAGAGCCATCTCGGCGCCTAGACTTGCTGCTTGCACCGATACTGAAGCGGGGAATGGCACATACAAACCTTCGCACCCATGCCCTGCCAGGATGACAGGAAGAGGCTCCAGGGTGGAGTGGAGCTCGCCCTTTCTACTGCTGTGCCAAAGGCATCGATAGCACGCGCCAGCTACGTTCGTTCTCAGAAGCCCACGGACAGTCGTTCCTGGCCCCTCTATCCATACGGAAAGCATAGGCAGCGGGGAGGGATAGCGGCCACACAACCAATGCCCTAATGACTCTTCGCCAGTAGCATCGATGAGAAAATCAATTTTCCCCAGATGTGCCTTCCTTACATCGACTGGTAGGGCTCGAATATCGGCGCCCGGCGCTAAGCGCTTGAGTTCCTTCGCCATAGCCTCGGCCTTGTTCGATAGAAGGTCCGGAAATCCTAAGCGGTGGCGCCCAATGTTCTGTGGGAGAAGGCAGTCAAAATCAACCAGTGTGATTTTTCCGCCAGATGTACCCGCACCAGCTTTGACAAGCATATCGGCCAGATAGCCGCCAATCGTTCCACACCCGACGACGGCGATGCTCTTGCCTGCTAGGATGTTTAATTTTGGAACATTTCGCTGCGCAAGATAGCGATCATCTATTCGGATCACGGAGACAGGCATCACTTTTAGTCCGTAACTTGTATCCCTACCATCTGCAAGTTTGCTCTTCCGGGATGCCTTCTGGCGATCATAGAGAACCACAAAGCCATATGTCATCAAGGGCGATTCAATGACAATCAAAACACCATTGGCCCGCGTTCTTTCACCTTCCTTGATACGCTCGTGAATCTTGCGACGACACCGCGAATCGAGAGTGCTTTGCCACGTCAAGACATCCCCAACTGTTTCTGGTGGCCAGTGCTTGGTTAGGGGGCGCGGTTGAGCCGCAGTCTTGACTCTGTAGGTCAGTACTGTTCTATCGGTAACTTTGTAGCCGAGCGAGTGCAGCTTGTTTCGTGTTCGCTCCTCGTTGTCGGTGATGAACCATAAGGGATTTCCGCTAGCCTGCGCGACAATACAACTTTGCCGCCCCAAATCCTTCCCCTGCATATCCACGAAACAGAGCCAGCCATTCCAGTAGGCGAAAAACTCCTCTGTAAGGTCTTCGACCATCTCGCCCTTCAATATCTGGCCAAACACCAAAGCCGCACGTTCTAGGCAGGCTAGGTATTGGCCGACTGGATCGTAGATATCCAGAACAACCGTCCCCTTGGCGAGATAGCAAAGGAAACCATCTCCCCCAAGATGGGGAACGGCTTTGGGCAGCTGAGGGGGAATCTCGAGCAGTCGAATGCGAGGAAGCTCGAAGAATGTGGGATCCAGCTGGACCTCGCACTGGCAACACTCGCCCGAGCCAGGAGAAATCAAGTGCCCGTGCAACTTGACCCAGCCGTCCTTCCTCTTGCCAACAAAGTCGAAGCCTCGCTGCTTGAACGCCTCGACTACATCTGCGACCGTTACGGTGTTGCTCATCCTGCTTTCGTTCGCCCAACGAGTTCGCTCGGGCCAGCGGCGGCAGGAGCTGCCGCAATGGTGGCAGCGATGGACACCACCTTGACCCGGTCAGGCTGATTCGGAAAACGTGGCCCGAACTCACGCTGCATCCAAATGCATGCCTGTGAGGGGCTGCTGGCGTCAGTCGCGCCGCGAAGCACCTTCTCAAATGCCTCGAACGCCTTTGCGGCATCTTCGACGCCGTCCGGGCCGAGCCGCTTGGTCAGGGACTCCGACTCCTCCACGGGATTGTTCACGCCCGCACGCAACCGGGTCGGCAATGCAGCAACGACATCGAGCAAGGCCAAGTCATCGCGCCGATCGCGCCTTTCGAAGAGAGGTGCCGCTGCGGCCATTAGCAAGATTGAAGCAGGCCCACCGCTTGGCCACCTCCAGTCACGGAACGCTTTCAAGTAACGAACGACGCGTCGGAACTGCTCGCCCTTAACCTCCACTTCGCCCAAGAACCATTCTTTCACGGGCCTGGGATCGGATGCCGTCCAGTTGCATTGCCTATGGGCAAGGAGCACCTTGTCAGCGGGCAGCGCCGTCCACGCATCCCGCTCTGCCCTGCTCATCGCCTCCGTCAGTGAGTCGAAGCCATACCGTTCCATCGAGGCCTTTGCGAGAGTGACAAATTCTTCATCGGGTATGGCATACAACGGAATATCAATGTGGGCGTATGAAGCGATGATGATGCGAATGCACGTCGGTTTGTCTGTGACAAGCTTCCAGCCCTTCTCCTCGACCAGCGGCTTCAAAGCCTCTTCCGCAGCGGCGAAGAATACGGTTGTGGCTGTGCTAGGGCGCTTTGTCTGCGACACGAAACTCAATGGCAGATAGCAGCCGTCATCTACATCCGCTTGCTGTGGGCGCTGTGCCGGCGAGTTCAACGTTTTATAGGCCCACGAACCTTGCGTGAAGAACCGAGGCTGTGGCGCTCCTTCGGTGTAGCCACGCGCCTTCAAGACGCGAGGGATGCCTGTACGCAAGCAGTCCCTTACGTCCGTACGTGCGCTAGCGATCCATTCACGCTGCTCAGGCGTCAAATCCAACTTGTCGTGCATGCACGACTCGTCTTCTACTGTAGTAAAAAAGAGCGGACTAAGGTTCAGCACGTGGCCTCCGGAACATTCTTGTTGGGGCCGTGATAGAAGATGGGGGCGCCGGCCCGATGCGCACGAAATGGTTTAAAAAGTGGATCACCAAGCGCCCGTTGCGCCGCATGCTTTCCACGGTCCTTGAGCGTATTCGTGGCACCAACTGAAACCCGATCCAGCGCCTTGACGTCTCTGCTTTGATCTGGTGTTGCCTTGTCGTCGATCTGAAAGTAGTTATTCCCTAACGACTGCCGCAACATGTAGTCCACGGACGATTCTTGAGCAGAGATCACCAAGTCGAACAGCCCTCCGCGCCATTTTCCAAACCCTCGGTCAAGACTGGCACCGCCACGGACCGTGGCGCCGATCGTCATCGTACCGATGGCGAGAACCCGAATCAGCGCGTCCGGGTTTGGCGCTAGGAATGTTCTGACCTCGTGCAACCCGAAGAGGCCAGGGGCATTGCCGACCAATCCCCCGTCTGCGAAAACGCCTCGGTCATTGCGAGCCAGTGGAAAGTAGACGGGTGCCGCAGCAGTGGCCAACGCAACGTCGACGATCTTCATCGGGTGATCCACCTCGAAGGAAGGATGGTGAGGCGTCTTGAAAAACTGCCCACGCCCCGTCGAGTAGTTGACTGCGGGCACGAGAACTCGATGCTTGAGATTACCGATAGTGGTGTCTTGGAAGCGCTCAGTTAGCACATCTCTCAATCCCACGGCGTCATGCTTCGCGCGCAGCCAGAATCCTAAGAGCCGCCTTGCAAGACTGCGGCAGCCAAAGATGCGGCTGCCTTGGTCTTCAAACAGCGTTTTGAGCTCCTGGGCCGGTATCTCCGCAGCCAGTCCCAAAGCCAGCATCCCACCCGCCGAAGTGCCGCAGATCAGGTCGAAATGCGAAGCAATAGGACGGCCCAACACGATTTCGAGTTCGGCGAGCACCGTGGCCGTATACAAACCGCGATAACCGCCGCCCGAAAGGGCAAGCACATGGTAGGTGGGGATGTCGGTCATGGCGCCTCAACCCTTCGGGGGGAAGGAGTCGTTGCCGTGACTGTCCTTGTCGCGGATACGGCCATCCGGGCGATGGATGACGAGTTCGGACTTCTGGTTGCGGGCAATGTCACGCCCCGCATCTATCGCTTGTTGCTGCGTGTCATGCACAGAGGTCGCCCTCTGATTGCCTGCGCCCTTGACAGCCCAACCGTCTTGGTGAGGAACAACATGCTGATTCTTACCGGCCATGGTGGCTCTCCTACAGTGAAAGCAACGAAGTCCTGGCAGTAGGCCAGGTTGTCAACGGCCGCCTGCTGTAGCACAATTCGTTGCTTAGGCAGACAACAGGAAGGCCAAGCCAATTCAACCTGAGGCGGGCTTAGAACCCGCATCTGTTGTCTGGCTGGACAACAATGTATCAGAGCATGTGCGACGGCGCAACTGTCGTGCAACATGCATCTTTGGACACAAATGGATGTGGGGATAGAGCAACAGATGGCCGTGCCGTCTCCCGCAACCGCAAGGATAAGAATTCATGCCGCAAACAGGCTTGGGCGTCGCTATCAAGACGCTACGCGAACGTAGAACTCTCTCGCTGCGTGAGATTGGCCAGCTATCGTCCGTGGACCATGCATATGTCTATCGCCTCGAAACAGGCGAAAAAACCAACCCTTCCCAAGACCTAGTCGAGAAGCTATTGAAAGTTCTGAAACCCTCGGAGAGGGATGCGGCTCTGGTGACTTGGCTCGCTGACCACGCCGATGCGGATACGAGCCTTGTCGAATTCGTGTTACAAGATCCATCTATCGGTATCGACGTATTTACGATGGCGGCGGGCGTCAGGCATCGCGGCAATGCAAGGCCTGATCCCGCCACATTGATTGCCCGAATCAAGAAGGCTCTTGAGGATGACGACGAGGACGATTGAATATGGATGAGGCGGCTGTCAGGCAGAAAGCGCGCTCGTTTGTTGCGCAAGTCGATATTGCAAACATTCGAGAGGATCTTTCTGCCTACGTAGTGGCAGCCAATGCCAAGGTCAAGAAGGATGAGCTTGGCCAGGGGGAATCCGGCTACACCCTTACCAAGCCAAGTGGGAAGCACATCATCACTGTGAACTCCCTGGAAACGGAGGAGCGCCAGCGATTCACCATTTGCCACGAAATAGCTCATATCGTGCTCGGCCTAGAGTCGAGTCATGAAGAAGTCCCGTCGTGGTCGTACGCCAAGCGACATCCTAATGAGGTAGCCTGCGACGCGTTTGCGGCCGAATTGCTAATGCCCTATCAGTCATGGCTTGCTGCCACCTCGAAGGAAGAGCCTTCTTTCGAGCTGATTCAGCACATGGCCGATTTGTTTGGTGCATCGTTTCCTGCTGCTGCGTCCAGATTTGCCACTCTCAGCGATGCCCCCTGCGCTTTTGTCACCATGGAACGCGGCGCAGTACGGTATGCAGCACGCTCTACCTCTTTGCGACAAGCCGGGGCTTGGATACCTCCTAGATCGACGATCCCAGCAGGCTCAGTCGCACATCAAATCAGGTCTTCTGGAGTCAGCGCCACTGATACCGGGGAAGTCTCCCAGGACGTATGGTTCGACAACTGGGAAAAGGGCCTTGATCTCTGGGAGCTATCGAGGCACTACGCCCGCACTGACACAACCATTTCACTACTATGGTTTGACGGTGAAGACTTGCCTGAAGTTGAAGTGAATCGTTTCGGCGCGCGAGTCGAAGACGATGGCGGCCTAGCGGAACTTACTGGAGAGCTGTCGTGGCCAGGCCGAAGCAAGCGTCGGTAGCTCTCTGATCCGCTGCGACCAACGTGCACCCGAGCATTCGCCCTGTTGGCTGACATGATTTGAGGCTGGCCAAACAGTGACGATCTTATCGACACCAAGTTGGAACACCTCCGTTAGGCCTTGGATCTCGCGGCGCAGTTGCTAAGTACTCCGGCTGTGTGAATGAGCCGCCGATATACAAGTGGTGCGGCGAGTATGTCAAAAAAGCGGCGTTGGTGACTGTCCGCCTGAATCCACAGCCGAAAACCGCCACTGGCAACAAGCGCCCGGTGTGTCAATACAAAGCACGGCGCTTCCAACTCTGACAATTCCCAACTCACAGCCGAGTGTCTCGAGACGTCCGTGTCTCCTCCGCAAAGCCCGTACTGGCATCTCCCATATCTGGGGCTTAGACCGTCGAACCAATTCAATTGCGTTTATTGCGAAGTTCGCCTTTCTTGACCTGCAGACTGTTTATCGGCGAGGAATAGAAGAAGATGTCCGCCCAATGGCTGGCGTTGACCACCAAAGCCAAAAGGCGAACTTCAACAAAAAAGGCGAACTTTATTCCTGCTGCTCAGGGATTCCCCCAATCACATTTCCCTTGCGGAAAATCAATGCTCTATAGGACACTTTGTGTCATAGCCGCAATCAAGCGGCGGACACAAGGGGAATTCTATGAAGCGCATCATCATGGCCGCCGCCCTGGCGCTGGCCGCGGGGGCGGGCAGCGGCGCGCAGGCCGCGTTTCCGGATCATCCGATCCGGCTGGTGGTGCCGTTCGGCGCCGGCGGCATCACCGATATCGTGGCGCGCCAGGTCGGCAAGGGCATGGGCGATGCGCTCGGCCAGAGCGTGGTGGTGGAGAACCGTCCCGGCGCGGGCGGCGTGATCGCGGCGCAGGTGGCGGCCACGGCGCCGGCCGACGGTTACACGATCTTCATGGGCACGGTGGGCACGCAGGTGGTGAACCCGCTGATCTACGCCAAGCTCAGTTATGACCCCGACAAGTTCGCGCCGGTCGGGCTGGTGTCCGGCTCGCCCTATCTGCTGGCGGTGCGCGGCGACCTGCCGGCGGCGAACTTCGCGGATTTCGTGACGTATGCCAAGGCGCATCCGGCCAAGCTGAATTTCGGTTCGGCGGGCACGGCCAGTTCGCCGCACCTGGGGCTGGAGCTGCTGAAGCTGACGGCGGGCGTGGACATCGTGCACGTGCCGTTCAAGAGCGGCAGCGAGGCGGTCAACGCGGCCATCGGCGGCCAGGTGGACGTGGTGATGGACGCCAGTCCGGTGATCTTGCCGCACGTGGCCTCGGGCAAGCTGCGCGCGCTGGCGGTGGCGGCGGACCAGCGCCTGCCGTCGGCGCCGCAGGTGCCGGCCGCGGCCGAGGCCGGCGACGCCGGGCTGCAGATCAGTTCGTGGAATGCGTTCTTCGCGCCGGCCGGCACGCCGCCGGCGGTGCTGGAAAAACTCAACGCGGCGCTGCGCCAGACGCTGGCCTCGCCCGAACTTAAGACGCGGCTGGCGGCGCAGGGCACGCAGCTCCATACCGGCGCGCCGGACGAATACCAGCGCTTCATCGCGGCCGAAAAGAAGAAGTGGGCCGAGATCGTCAAGCGCGCCGACATCAGGATGGATTGAGCATGACGACGCATCCCCTGGCGGGACAGCCGCTGGAACTGGCCGACACGCTGCGTTCGGGCAATGCCTGGAAGATCCGGCTGGCCTGCGGCTACATGGGGCTGGCACTGACGCGCCGCACCTTCGACATCGTGCAGGGCGACCTGGAGACCGAGGCCTTCGGCCGCATCAATCCGTGGCGCCAGGTGCCGGCGCTGCGCACGCCCGAAGGCGTGTGGCTGGCGGAATCTCAGGCGATCCTGTGGTATCTGGGCCGGGGCACGCCGTGGCTGCCCGAGGGGCGGCTGGCGCAGGCGCAGGTGGCCAGTTGGCTGAGCTTCGAGCAGACCCAGCACATGCACGCCTTCGCGCAGCCGCGCCTGCTGATCCACCTGCGCGGCACGGCGCGGGTGGATGACCCGGCGATGGTCGAGTGGCGCCGCATCGGCATGCGCGCGGCGGCCTGGATGGAGGCGCATCTGGCGGGCCGCGATTTCCTGGTGGGCGAGGCGCCGACCATCGCCGACATCGCGCTCTATCCCTACACCAGCATGGCGGAGCAGGGCGGCTACGACCTGTCCGCCTTTACCCACATCAACGCCTGGCTGGCGCGCATGCGCGCCCTGCCGGGCTTTACGCCGTTGTTGGAAACGGCATAGCGAGGAGTCAAAGATGGCCGATACGATGCACTTGGGCAAGGATGAACTGATCGCGCGCGCCAAGGCCGAGATGCAGCGCCAGTTCGACACGCCCGACTGGACGCTGCGCGAGCGCCTGGCGCTGACCTGCCGCATCCTGTTCGACGGCGGGCACGATTCGGGCCTGGCCGGCCAGATCACGGCGCGGGCGCCGGAACCCAACCGCTACTACACGCAGCGGCTGGGGCTGGGGTTCGACGAGATCACGGCCGGCAATCTGCTGCTGGTGGACGAGGACCTGCGGGTGCAGGAGGGCGGCGGCATGCCTAATCCGGCCAACCGTTTCCATTCCTGGATCTACCGGGCGCGGCCGGACGTCAACTGCATCATCCATACGCACCCGCTGCACGCGGCTTCGCTGTCGATGCTGGAGGTGCCACTGGAGGTCTCGCACATGGACAACTGTCCGCTGTATGGCGACGTGGCTTTCCTGAAGGACTGGCCGGGCGTGCCGGTGGGCAACGAGGAAGGCGAGATCATCTCGGCGGCGCTGGGCGACAAGCGCGCCATCCTGCTGTCGCACCACGGCATGCTGGTGGCCGCGGGCACGGTGGAAGAGGCCTGCGTGCTGGCGCTGCAGTTCGAGCGCGCCGCCCGCATGCAGTTGCTGGCGATGGCGGCCGGCACGATCCAGCCGATTCCGCCGGCGCTGGGGCGCGAAGCGCACGACTGGATCCTGACGCCCAAGCGCTCGCAGGTGGGCTTTTCGTATTACGCGCGGCGGGCGCTGCGCCAGCACCCGGACGTGCTGGGCTAGCGTCTGCCGGGGCCGCCGAGGGCGGCCGGGCTTGCTGCGCGGGCCCGCCGCATGGGCGCGGCCAAGGGCGTGTCGGGCGGGCCGGCTCGACGCAACGGCGGCTTTCGGGCATTCTTATCGGTCGTGTCCGCCATTTTCCCGCCCATGATCGACCTGCCTCACCGCCTGCGCGCGCTGCGCCGCCAGCAATCCCTGTCCCTGGAACAACTGGGCGAGCGCACGGGCCTGACCAAAAGCTATCTGTCCAAGCTGGAACGCGGCCTGAGCGAGCCGTCGATCTCCACTGTGCTGCGCCTGGCCGAAGCCTATGGCGTGGGCGTGTCGCAACTGGTGGGCGGCGACGGCGCGGCGCAGGACGAGGTCGTCAGCCTGGTGCGCGTGGCCGATCGCGAAGCGCTGCAACGTCGCGACCTGGGCAACGAATACCACTACGAGTCGCTGGCCGGGCGCCGCAAGGTCAAGGCCATGGAACCCTTCATCGTGCACCCGCCGCGTGAATTTCCCGACGCCGCCGCGGTCTTTCCGCATCCGGGCGAGGAATTCCTGCTGGTGCTCAAGGGCGCCATCGAGGTCCAGGTGGGCGAACGCGCGTTCCGCCTGGACGCCGGCGATTCCCTCTATTTCGATTCCGAACTGCCGCATCGCATGCGCACGGTCAGCCGCGGCGCGGCCGAGGTGCTGGTGGTGGCGGCGCATTGATTCCAAGGAAAATGCAGTGAAGCATGATCAATCGCGGCTGGTCCGCATCGATGCCGGCCCCATGAAGAACCCGGTGCCGGGCAAGCCCAAGCGTCCCATTTCAGGCGACGCGGCATTCCGCACCGTGACCGCCTTCGAAGGCAATGGCGGCCGCGCCGAGGCCGGCGTCTGGGAAAGCACCGCCGGCAGTTTCCAGTCCAACACCACCGGCTACATCGAGTTCGGCTACATCGTCGAAGGCGCGGCGCGCCTGGTCGATCCGGACGGCACCGTGCACGAACTGACCGTGGGCGAGGCCTTCGTGATGCCGGAGGGCTATACCGGCCGCTGGGAAGTGGACCAGTTCGTCAAGAAGATCTATTTCATCAGCCGCACCGCCTGAGACCGGCGCGACGCTCGCCCGCCACGGTTCGAACAGGGCCGGGGCATGAACGATTGACGGCAGCCCGCGCGACGGCGCGCGTCCGTTACGGCGTCGGCCGCTGCGAGTAGGCCGAGGTGCCGAAGGTGTTGCCCATGCGGTTGCCGATGGTGGCGGGCGTGGGCAGGCCCATCTGGTTGGGCGGCCGTTGCGTGATGGCTTCCGAGCCGAGCGCGGGCGGCGGCTTGGGCGCGGCGTCGGGCGCCATCTTCTGGTTCAGGCAGTCATACGACAGGGCGCGGTAGCCGTTGACCTCGGTGTCGATGCAGGCGCCGGCCGGGGCGGACCTGCCGGTGGGCGATGGCGGCGCGACGGGCGTGGCCCGGGGCGTAGGCGGTGTCTGGGCCGTAGGCGGAGTCTGGGCGCCCGCGGGCAGGGGCGCCATTGCCAGCGCCGCCAACAGCAGGCTGGCGCGGCGCGAAACGAGGCACGGGATGCGCATGCGGGTTCCTTGGCATAAAGGCCGGGCGGCGCGCGGCCGCCACCGATGAATCCAGTATAGGGACGCGCCGCTCCGCGTGGGTGACGGGTTTGTTGCGCAGGCGGGCGCGCGGCGGGGCGCGTGTCACGTCTGTTTCACACGGCGCCGCTACCATGCCGCTTCCGCCCTGCGTCCGGCCCGTCGCCGGCACGCAGTCGCCACGCCATCTAAGAGACATCGGGGTGTTATGACAGTCACGCAGGCGCCTGGGGCCGCTTGGGCGTTCGCCTGCTGGTTCGCCTTTGGCCTGTCGGTGCTGCCGCCGGCAGCGCTGGCGCAGCAGCGCGTGGCGGATGGCGCGCCGATCGCGTTCGACATTGCCGCGCAGCCGCTGGATGCCGCCCTGGCCGCCTATACCCAGGCGACCGGCATGGCGGTGCTGGTGACCAGCCGCCTGACGGCCGGCCGCCAAGGCAACGCGGTGCGCGGCCGGCTGGCGCCGCGCGAGGCGCTGGGCCTGTTGCTGGCGGGCACCGGACTGCAGGCCCGCTATAGCAGCGCGTCGGCGTTTACGCTGGTGGAGGCGCCCGCGAGCGCGCCCGCGCCGCGCGCGTCGGCCACGACGCCGTCGGCCGCGCTGACGCGCTATGCCGGCATATTGCAGAACACCGTGACGCGCGCACTGTGCCAGTGGACCGGCGCGCGGTTCGGCCGCTATCGGGCGTCGCTGCAACTGTGGATCGGCCGCAATGGCGTGGTGCGCCAGGCGCGGGTGCTGTCGGGCACCGGCGACGCGCGCCGCGACGCGGCGCTGGCCGGCGTGTTGTCGGGATTGATCATGGACACGCCGCCGCCGGCCGACCTGCCGCAGCCCGTGACCATCGTGCTGGCGCCACGCCCGGATCCGGATGCCGATTGCCGCCTGGCCGGCGCGGCGGGCTGACGCGCATGTCCATGACCGGCGACGCCCTGCGCAACCTGTTCCTGTCCAAGTACCAGGAATTCCGCAAGCGCCTGCGCATCCGGCTGGGGTCGGAAGACCTGGCCAACGACGCCATGCAGGAAGCCTGGCTGCGGGTCGACAGCCTGGCCGAGAGCGCGCCGGTGGAGTATCCGGCCGCCTATCTGTTCAAGATCGCCGCGAACGTCGCCGAGGACCAGCGCCGCGCCAATGCCCGCATCCTGTCGATGGCCGAGATCGAGGAACTGTACGACATGGCCGACGAGGCGGCGGGCCCGGCGCAGGTGGCGGAGGGGCGCCAGCAGATCGAGGCGCTGGAGGCGGCGCTGGCCGAGTTGCCACGGCGGCGCCAGGCGATCGTGATCGCGGCGCGGGTCGATGAGGTGCCGCACCGCGAGATCGCCGAGCGTTTCGGCATTTCGGTGCGGACCGTGGAAAAGGAATTGCGCGCGGGGCTGGAGCACTGTTGCGGGAAATTGGAAAAAAAGTATGTCCAGCGCTACGGTCCCCAGGCCCGCGAAACGTCTTAGCTAT
The DNA here is from genome assembly GCF_046535435.1 of Achromobacter sp. SIMBA_011. NCBI lineage: Bacteria > Pseudomonadati > Pseudomonadota > Betaproteobacteria > Burkholderiales > Alcaligenaceae > Achromobacter > Achromobacter sp. SIMBA_011. Next base: position 269,799 of record NZ_JAWRWN010000002.1, read on the forward strand.
ATGACGACCCTGTTCAGACGCTCCCGCCTTGGTGGCGACCCCGCGGCCGCGCTCAAGCGCGAGGCCCAGGCGTGGGTCGTGCGGCTGGACTCGGGCCAGGCCAGCGTGGCCGATGGCGAAGCCTTTCGCCGCTGGTGCGGGCAGAGCGCCGAGCACGCGCGCATCTTCAAGGAAACGCGTAGCGCCTGGCAGCAATTGGCGCCGGCGGCGCGCCAGGCCCACGCCGCGCTGGTACGCCGCGCCCGCAGCGCGCGGCCGGCGCGTCGCGCCTTCCTGGGCGGCGCGGTGGCGGCCTGCGGCGCCTGGCTGGCATTCAAGCCGCCATTGGGCTTGTGGCCCGCCGTTGACGAGCTGACCGCCGATGTGCGCAGCGGCACCGGCGAGCAGCGCCGCGTGGCGCTGGCCGGCGACGCCAGCGTGCAGTTGAATACGCAGACCCGCATCAACCTGTCGCGCAGCGGCCTGGCGCCGCAGATCGACCTGCTGGCCGGCGAGGTCGAGCTGGCGACGGCCGGCCAGCCTGTCAGCCTGACGGCGGGCGCGGGTCGGATCGACGCCTCGTCGGGATGCGTCAACGTGCGCTATACCGACGGCCAGGTGCGGGTGACCTGCCTGGAGGGCAGCGCCCGCGTCACGTCGCGGCAGGAGTCATTGGAACTGGCCGCCGCGCAGCAGGTCGTGTTGGGCCCGGGCGGCGCCAGCAGACCGCGGCGGGTGGACCTGGACGCGGTCACGGCGTGGCGCCGGGGCGTGCTGGAATTCAACAATGTGCCCCTGGCGCAGGTGGTCGACGAGATCAACCGCTATCGCCCCGGCCGCATCGTGCTGGTGGGCGACCGGCTGGCGGGCAGCCTGGTGCAGGCGCGCTTCTCGCTGGACCAGTTGGCCGACGCCGCGCTGCTGATTCGCGACGTGTATGGCGCCCAGGTTACGTCGCTGCCCGGCGGCATCGTGCTGCTGAGCTGAGCGCCGTGGCGCGCGTTGTCCCAAACGTGAAATATGAATTTTTTATGAAAAGGCGCAGTCGATGACGCTTTAAGCGGTCTAGGCACCCATGCGCAGAATCGCCCGGCCCGCGTCGCCTTCTTCCAGGCGCACCGGTCCCGGCGCTGCAGATGCCAGATCCGATTCCACGAAGGAAAAGCCGTCATGCCCAGCCGTCGTCACACCCTTGTCCCCTGCCGATCCCCGCGGCGTTCGCGCCGTCCCGCCTGGCGCCTGACGCCGGTGACGCAGGCACTGGCGGTGCTGCTGGTGGCGGGCGGTTGGGGCGGGGCGGCGCAGGCCCAGCCGCGCGCCTTCAGTCCGGGTTGGTTCGCCGACAAGGGCGCGGTGCAATCGACCGCGCAGCGCACCGGCCGCATGCCCGACGGCAGTCTGGCTGGCATCGGCAACAGCGCCCGCCAGCAGGCGCAATCGCGCCAGCAGTTGCAGCGTTCGCTGGACAACCTGAATCGCACGGCGGCGGCGGTGGCCGCGCAGCAGGCGGCGCAGGCGGCGGCGCGCGCTGCCGCGGCGGCCAATGGCTCGGCCGTGCCGGACGGGCTCGCGCCGGGCGGCCTGTGGATCGCCGAGGGCGCGCAGGCCAAATGGGAGGGCGCCAACAAGCCGCGCACCGGCACCGAGGGCGGGCGCCAGTTGGTGACCATCGAGCAGACCCAATCGCGCGCCATCCTGAACTGGGACACCTTCAACGTGGGCCGCAACACCACGCTGCGGTTCCAGCAGAAGGCCGACGACGCGGTGCTGAACCGGGTGGTGGGCGCATCGGCGCGGCCCAGCCAGATCCAGGGTGCGATCCAGGCCGACGGCACGGTGTTGGTGGTGAACCAGAACGGCGTGATCTTCAGCGGCACCAGCCAGGTCAACGCGCGCAACCTGGTGGTGGCCGCCGCCACAATGAGCGACGCGCAGTTCCGCGAGCGCGGCATCTACGCCGACGCCGACGGCACCATTCCCACTTTCAAGGACGCGCTCGGCAAGATCGAGGTGCAGGCCGGCGCGCGCCTGGCCACGGCCACGCCCGGCAGCGCCACGCGCGGCGGCGGCTACGTGCTGCTGGCCGGCAAGGAAGTCCGCAACGCCGGCGAGATCAGCACGCCGCAGGGCCAGGCGCTGCTGGCGGCCGGCGACAGCTTCATCATCCGCCGCGGCCAGGGCTCGGACAGCAACATCGCCTCCACCACGCGCGGCAACGAGGCGCAGGCGGCCGGCGCCGGCCTGGTGCGCAACACCGGGCTGATCCAGGCGCCGCAGGGCGATGTGACCCTGACCGCGCAGCGCGTGGAGCAGGCCGGCGTGCTGGTGTCGACCACCTCGGTGGATGCGCGCGGCTCCATTCATCTGGACGCGCGCGGCAACGGCGCGGCGGTGACGCTGGCCGATGGCGCGGTCAGCGCCATCCTGGTGGACGCCAGCCTGACAACCGCGCTGGACGGCCAGCGCGCGAGCCTGCTGCAGCCGGCCGTGGGCGGCAACACCGCGCTGATCCCCGGCGACGAATTCCGCCGCGACCTGTCGCTGCTGCGCATCAGCAGCCAGGGCACGGTGGACTTCCAGGGCGGTTCGCTGTCGCTGGCCACCGGCGGGCAGGTGGCGGTCAAGGCCGATGGCCGCGCGCTGGTGCGCGACGGCGCGCGCATCGACGTGGGCGGCGCGGTCGGCGTGATCGTGTCGATGGAGTCCAACAACCTCAAGATCAACCTGCAGGGCAACGAACAGCGCGACGCCCCGATCAACCGCGACAGCAAGCTGCTGAACAACAGCGAGGTGTGGCTCGATCGCCGCGACCTGGTGCGCCTGGCGGCGGGCAGCGGCGGCAACGATGCCGACCGCTGGTACACGGCCGGCGGGCTGCTGGAAGTGGGCGGCTACCTGGGCACGCTGGGCGTGCCGGTGAGCCACTGGCTGGCGCAGGGCGGCGTGGTGCGCTTCGATGGCGCCGAGGTGGTGACGCAGGCCGGCTCGGCCATCAACCTGTCGGGCGGCACGCTCGACGTGCAGAGCGGCGAGATCCGCCAGAGCTGGCTGCGCGGCGAGGACGGCCGCCTGTACCTGGCCGACCGCGCGCCGGGCGATCTGCTCTACAGCGGCCTGTACCGGGGCTACGAGGCGGTGTCGCGGCGCTGGGGCGAGAACGCCACGCGGCGCTTCTACAACCCGCTGATCGCGCCGCCGACGCGCTACGAATCGGGCTACACCGTGGGCCGCGACGCCGGCGCGCTGGTGGTCTCGACCCGCAACGCGCTGCTCGATGGCGACGTCATCAGCGACACTTACCAGGGCGACCGCCAGACGCGCGCGCCGGTGGCCGGCCAGGACGGCTACAGCCAGTCGCACCGCAACGCGGCGCGCGCGGCGCAGTTCGTGGTGGGCACCTACAAGCCCTATTACGACAACGCCGGCAACTTCCTGCGCTACCAGCTCGGCGCCGGCGGCGCGGCCGCCGAGGTGGTGGTGGGCCGGGATCTGGCGGGCCGCTCCGCGGGCCTCGAACTGGCCGATGCGCTGCCCGCCGAGATGAAGGGCAAGGTGTTCCTGGACGCCGACCACCTGAACGGGTTCAGCCTGGGCGCCATCCGTCTGGCGGCGACCCGGGCCGTGCGCGTGGACGCCGGCTTGCGCAGCGCCGACGGCGGCGAGATCACGCTCTACGCGCCCACTGTCGACATCAATGCGGATCTGGTCAGCCGCGGCGGCCTGATCCAGGCGGGCAACACGCTGCGCCAGCCGGGCACGGCCGGCCGGCTCGAAGAAGTTTCGCTGCTGCCGACCAATAATGCCAAGGCCGCGCTGCGCGTGGCCGGCGGCGTCGTGCTGGATGCGCGCGGCGTGTGGAGCAACCTGAAGGAGGATCCGGCCGCGCAGCGCGGCCTGGCCGTCATCGACGGCGGCCGCGTGTCGCTGCGCGGCACGGGCGACGTGGCGCTGGCGGCGGGCAGCCTGATCGATGTGTCGTCGGGCGCGGCGCTGCTGACCAGTGGCGCGTTGCAGGGCGGGCGCGGCGGCAGCGTGACGCTGGAAGCCAACGCCGTCAGCACGCAGCCGGCCTCCGGCGGCAAGGTGGCGCTGGCCGGCGCGGTGCGGGGTTACGGCGTGAGCGGCGGCGGCGCGTTCAGCCTGGCCAGCGGCGGCGCCCTCGTGCTGGGCGGCCCCGCCGATGGCCAGGCGGCCGATGCGGTGCGGCTGGATCCGTCCTTGTTCCAGGCCGGCTTTGCCAGCTATGACCTCAACGGCCATGGCGGCCTGCGGGTCGCCGATGGCGCGGATATCGCCGTCGCCATGCCGGTATGGCGCATGCGCCGGGAAGGCGGCGCGCTGCCGCTCACGGGCACCGATCCGGCCGAGGCCCTGTTGCTGTGGACCCCGCCGCTGTACACGGAAGATCCCAAGCGCGGCAGGCTGACCCAGCGTGGCGGCGCCAGCCTGGCGCTGCGCTCGGACCGCGACGCCCTTGGCGGCGTGCTGGAGATCGGCGCGGGCGCGCGGGTGGCGGTGGATCCGGGCCAGTCGATCCGCCTTGCCGGCGGCGACCAGATCACGGTGCTGGGCCGCCTGGTGGCGCCCGGCGGCCTGATCGCTATCCTGGACACTCGGGTGGACTCGCAGCAGAACTACACGCCCAAGGCCAACGGCCGCTCGGTGTGGATCGGCGAGAAAGGCGTGCTGGACGTGGCGGGCGACAGCCACGTCGCGCTGGCCACCGACGGCCGCCGCTATGGCGTGGCGCGCGCGGGCGGCAGCATCGAGATCGGCGGCGCGCTGGACTGGGAGGCCGATGCCTACGCCCCGCGCCGGCCGATGGACCGGCACCTGATCCTGCGCCCCGGCTCGCTGCTGGACGCGTCGGGCGCGCAGGCGCTGGTGGACCTGCCCGGGCGCGGCGCCACGCTGCTGGCCTACAACGGCGGCAGCATCGTGCTGGCGTCGGCCAACAGCCTGTACCTGGACGGCGACCTGCGCGCCATGGCGGGCGGGCCGGGCGCGGTGGGCGGAACGCTGGGCGTGGCGCTGGCGCCGGCCTTCTACCAGAGGAACCTGGCCGAGGCCGCGGTGTTGACGCCGCGCGTCCTGACGCTGTCGCGGCAGAAGGGGGCCTCGCTGCTGCCCGCCGGCCTGCGTCCGGGCGAGTCTGGCGCCGACCTGCGCTATGGCGCCGGCGGCCTGGGCGTGGACCAGGTCCAGGCCGGCGGCTTCGGCAACCTGGCGTTGTTCGCGTCGGTAAGGGCCGACAGCGGCCTGACGCTGGCCATGCCCCAGAGCCTGCGCCTGTCGGGTCCGCTGATGTTGAGCCAGAGCGCGCCCGAGGGCAGCGTGGTGGCCCTGTCGGCCCCCTACCTGTTCCTGAATCACGCGGCCTATGCGCCGCCGCTGGGATCCGACAGCGTGGTGCAGGTCGGCATGGTGGCGCCGGACTGGCTCAAGCGCGGGCATCGCCTGGTGCTGGACGCCGGCATGATGGATCTGCGCGGCATGCGCGACTTGCGCAGCTTCGATGACGTCCAGGTCAACCTGGCCGGCGACCTGCGCCTGACGGGCGTGTCCGTGGGCCAGGACTTCAATGGCAACACGTTGCTGGCCGCGCCCAACCGCCTGACCATCACCGCGGCCCAGATCTATCCCGCCACCGGCAGCGGCGGCGGGATTGCGGCGGGCGAATACTACGGGCAAGGGGGCGGCAATGCGCTGAAGAATCCGGAGGCGGTGCTGACCATCCGGCGCGCCACGGATGCAATGCCCGAGGTGCCGTATTCCGCCTTCGGTTCGGTGACGTTGTCGGGGCCCAATATCGTCCAGGGCGGCGTGGTGCGCGCGCCGCTCGGCTCGATTGTCTTCATGGGGCCCGAGGGCGCGCCGTCCAGCGTGCGTTTCCTGGCCGGCAGCGTAACCTCGATCAGCGGCCAGGGGCTGGTAATGCCCTATGGCGGCACCACCGACGGCATCAAGTACCTGTACGGCGGACAGGAGATCCGGGTCGCGGGCGTGGGCGGCAATGACCTGAACGGCGCGCCGTCCCGCATGATCCAGATCAACATGAAGTCCATCGCGGCCGACGCCGGCTCGCTGCTGGACCTGTCCGGCGGCGGCGAACTGACCGGCGCCGCGTTCGTGCGCGGACGCGGCGGTTCGGTGGACGTGCTCAAGTACGCCATGGCCGACGCCAATCCCGGCTTCGGTTTCAGCAAGTCCGGCAGCGCCGTCTATGCCATCGTGCCCGGCTTCGGCGGCGACTATGCGCCGGCCACCAAGGACGCCGCCATGCCCGCGTACGGCCAGCGCGTCACCATCGGCGCCGGCGTGCCGGGGTTGCCGCCCGGCACCTACACGCTGTTGCCCGCCAATTTCGCCATGCTGCCGGGCGCGTTCCGCGTCGAGGCCGGCGCGCCGGGTGTGTTCGACGCGGCGCGGGCCGCGCCGACCCGTGGCGGTTCCTGGGTGACCACGGGCCGCATGACGGCGCCGGGCGTCGATCCGGGCGCGGTGCCCGCCAGCCAACTGCTGGTGACGCCGGGCGCCGTGGTGCGCCGCCATGCGCAATACAACGAGACCTCGTACAACGCTTTCCTGGTGGCGAACGCGGCCCGCACCGGCACGCCGTTGCCGATGCTGCCGGCTGACGCGGGCATGCTGCGCCTGAAGCTGACGCCGGGGGCGGGCCGCGAGGGCACGCCGGCCCTGGCGTTCGGCGGCGAGGCGCGCTTCGCCGCGGCGCCGGGCAGCAGCGGCGCGGGCGGCACGCTGGCCGTGGACGTGCGCGGCGGCGGCCTGGAAATCCTGGGCCCGGGGCAGGCGCCGGCCCTGGCCGGCCCTGGCGTGGCGGTCTCGGCCGACGCGCTCAATGCCTTGCGTCCGGCCCGCATGGTGCTGGGCGGCGTGATAGGCGCCTCCACCCAAGCCGATTCGCTCGGCGCGATCAGCCTGGGCGGCGACTCCCAGCGCGTGCTGGTGCGGGGCGGCGCCCGCCTGTACGCGCCGGAGCTCGTGCTGCTGGCGCCCTCCAACGGCAATATCACCGTTGAGCAGGGGGCCGTCCTGTCCACCGTCGGGCTGGGTGCGGCGCCGCAGGACGCGCGTGGCGGCTATTACTACTCGCTCCAGTCCAACGGCGCGCTGGTCCTGTCCAATGGGCAGGTCAACCTGCGGCCCCCGGCGCAGGATGGCCGCGTGGCCATCGACATCGGCGCCTGCGCGGGCGTCTGCGCCGGAACCACGCGCCTGGTGTCGGAAGGCACGATTGGCGCGGCCACCAACGGCGCCTTCACCTTGCGCGACAACGTCGAGTACGGCACGCGCAACCTGATGCTGAGCGTGTCCGGCCTGAACCTGGGTTCGCCGCAGGCGCTGGCCCAGGCTGCGGCGGCAGGACAACTGCCGCCCGGCCTGGCGCTGGACCAGGATGCCCTGGCGCGGCTGCTGCGCGGCAATACGGCGCTGGGCGCGCCCGCGCTGGAAAGCCTGATCCTCAATGCGGGAGAGTCCATCAACGTCTATGGCGCGGTGACGCTGGACACGCGCGCCGCGGCCGGACCCTCCGCCTTGCGGCGGCTGGTGCTGGGCGCGCCGGCCGTGTATGGCTACGGCGCGGCCGGCGACACGGCGCGCATCAGCGCGCCGGAAGTCGTCTGGGCGGGTTCCGTCCAGGCCACGCCGGCCGGCAATGTGCCGCTGGGCTACGACACGCCCGCCGCGCCGGGCGGCGCGGTGCTGGACCGCCTGGGCGACGGCAGCCTGACCATCGCGGCCGACGTCATCCGCTTCGACTATTCGCCCTACACCCTGCCGGCCTCGCTGGTGCCGGCCAACCGCCTGGCGCTGGGCTTTGCCGCGGTCAACCTGGAGGCGGCCCGGATGATCACGGGCGGGTCGACCGGCAACCTGCAGGTCTACCACAAGCAGAACGGCTACGTGACGGGCGAAGGCTGGCGCTACCAGGGCGGCGATCTGACGCTGCGCACGCCGCTGTTGACAGGCGAGGCGGGCGCGACGCTGGCGTTGCGCGCCGGCGGCACGCTGGCGCTGACGGGCACCGGCGCCGTGGCGCCGGCCCGCGATGTGCTGGGCGCCACGCTCGACCTGAAGGCGCGGCGCGTGACGCTCGATTCGACCGTGGCGCTGCCGTCGGGCAAGCTGAGCGTCAAGGCCGACGAGGACATCACGCTGGCGGGCGGCGCGCGCATCGACCTGTCGGGCCGCGCTTTCACGGCCTACGACGCGGTGCGCTATAGCTGGGGCGGCGACCTCGAACTGAACAGCGTGGCCGGCAACATCGTCCAGGCCGCCGGCTCGGTCATCGACCTGTCGGCGCGCAACCAGCGCGGCGGCCGCATGCAGGCCGTGGCGCTGGGCGCGGCGGGCGGCCGCGTGGCGCTGGACGGCGCCGTGCTGGGCGGGGCCAGCGGCGAGCGCGATGCCGGCGGCACGCGCGTACCCTATGACGGCGCCGAGATCACCCTGCGCGCGCAGACGCTGGCGGATTTCGCTGGCCTGAATCAACGTCTGAATCAGGGCGGCGTCACCGGCGCCCGCCGCTTTCAGGTCAAGCAGGGCGACCTGGTGGTGGGCGACGAGGTGCGCGCGCGCGTGGTCGAAATCAGCGTCGACGGCGGCAGCCTGACGGTCAATGGACGCATCGACGCCAGCGGGCGGCAGGTCGGCAGCATCCGCCTGGCGGCGCGCGACGACCTGCGCATCAACGGCCTGCTGGACACGCATGGCGAACGCCTGCGCCTGGACAGCTATGGCAAGGTCATCGACGCCGCCAACCGCGCCATCATCGAACTGACCTCGCGCGACGGCACGCTGGCGCTGGACGCCGGCGCGCGCTTCGACCTGCGCGCCGGCTCCGACGACCCGAGCCGCCTGGGCGGCCGCCAACTCGGCACGCTCGACCTGAATGCGCGCCGCCTGGGCGGCGGCGCGGAACGCGGCGCGATTGCCGGATCGGGCGATGGCGCCAATGACGTGGCCATCCGCATCACGGGCACGCCGCAGATCCTGGGCGCCAAGACCGTCGCCGTGAACGCCTTCCGCCGCTACGATGACGCGCCGCTGGCGCCCAGGCCCGACGTCAGCGGCAAGACGCCGCAACTGATCACGCAGGCCTACCTGGACGGCATCGATGGCGAGAGCGTGGCCTACATGAACGCCGCGCTCGGCAATGGCGCGCTGACCGCCCGGCTGGCGGCGCTGGGCCCGTATCACCTGCGGCCCGGCGTCGAGATCGTCAGCGCCACGCCCGATGGCAACCTGACGGTGTCGGGCGACATCGACCTGTCGAACTACCGCTACGGCCCCAACGCCAACCGCGCGGTGGCCGCGCTGCGCGGCTACGGCGAGCCCGGCAAGCTGGTGCTGCGCGCCGGCGGCGACCTGGCCATCCACGGCAGCATCAACGACGGGTTCGCGCCGCCGCCCGAGACCATCGACGACAGCGGCTGGAAGCTGGTCGAAGGGCGTTTCCTGGACAATGGCCAGACGCCGTTCGGCGAGGATCTGGTGGTGCCCATCGATGGCGTCCAACTGGAAACCGGCACCATCTTCCCGGCCGGCCGGGCGCTGAACTACGACCTGCCGGCGCAGGCCGCCACGCTGCCGGCCGGCACCGTGCTGCCGATGGCGGCGACGCTGAACGGCCCGCTGGCGCTGCCCGCCGGCCTGGTGCTGACCGGCGACCTGACGCTGGCCGACGGCCGCGTGCTGCGCGCCGGCACGGTGCTGCAGGAGGCGCTGGCGCTGGGCGCGGGCGCCCGCCTGGGCGCGGGCTTCACGCTGCGCAACGAAGCGGCGCTGCAGGCCTTCACCTGGCCCAAGGGCGTGCCCCTGCCGGCGGCGCTCAAGGCCAGCGCGCGCCTGGACCTGGCGCGCGGCTCGCTGATCCCGTCGCAGACTTTCATCGAACTGCCGGGCCATCAACCCATCAACCTGCGGCCGGTCGGGCCGGATGGCCGCCAGGGCCGCAACTGGGCGCTGGCGCCGATGCTGGGCGAAGGCGCCAGCGCCTGGAGCCTGATGGCGGTGGCGGGCGCGGACCTGACGGCGGCCGACATGGCGGCGCGCCGGCCGGACGGGCAGGGCGACATCATCCTGGCCGACACGCATTACGGCCGGCTGGGCTTTGGCACCAAGACCATCACCAGCGTATTCATCGGCGACCGGGGGCTGACACAGACCGCCATCGACGAGTTGGGATTGGACCAGTCCCTGCTGGGAACCTCGCCCAAGCCCATTGCCGAAAGCTTCTTCATGAGCGAGGACGACTTCTGCAACGGCACGGGCTACTGCGAGGCGGCTTCGCGCACGCTGACGCTGGAGGGGGCGCTGCTGTACTTCGGCGACCCGGCCTACGTCGGCTATTCGGTCAGGAAGCTGGCGCAGGAATGGTTCATGGATGAGAACGAGGTGTGCTTCGACGTCAGCTATTGCGCAGGCGGCGGCCGCACCGAGACCACGGTGAAGCGCGACTACCGCTACGGCGACCGCGCGCCGCTGTTCAGCGTGCTGCGCACCGGCACCGGCGACCTGTCGCTGCTGGCCGGGCGCGATGTCGGCATGGCGTCGGTCTACGGCGTGTACACGGCCGGCGCGCCCTCGTCGCTGGGGGCGCCGCTGGACGCGCGCTTCAACCTGCCGCGCGGCACCACCGACGATGACGCCGTGCTGGGCACCATCCAGCACGACGGCAAGTACGACGCGGCGCTGGCCGCCTATCGCGCCTGGTACCCGGACCAGGGCGGCAACCTGACCGTGGCGGCGGGGCGTGACATCTACGGCGATGCATGGAGCGCGAATTCCATGAACGCCCAGCGCTATGGCACTCAGGATGTCGAATACACCAAATACCCCAGCGCCGCGCTCAGCAACTGGCTGTGGCGCCAGGGCAGCGTGGGCATGCCGGGCGTGAACGACATCGCGTCGAGCTGGTGGATCAATTTCGGCACGTACGCGGCCAATGCCTCGACCAACAGCCAGCAGCCGCGGGTCGTGGGTTTCACCGGCTTCGGCACCCTGGGCGGCGGCAATCTCAGCATCAGCGCCGGACGCGATGCCGGCGTGCGCGATGCGCGCGGCGACGCGCTGCTCAACAACAATCTGGCATCCGGCCGTTCGCAGGCCCTGGTGGCTGTGGTGGCCGGCACCGGCCGGGTGGTCGACGGCGACCTGGTGTTGACCGGCGGCGGCGACATGGATCTGCGCATCGGCGGCGCGTACAACCCCAATCTGCGCGCGATGCAGCAGACCGACGGCAGCGCTGGCACCGGCACCGGCCATGCCGGCAACTTCGAGGATGTCGATCTGAACGGGCTGCTGGTCAATCTGCGCGGGCAACTGGCGCTGACGGCGGGCCGCGTCGGCGGCATCTCGCTGTTCTATGGCGACGGCGCTCAGCTACGCGCGCCCGATATGTCCGCGGTGGGCGGCGGCAAGCCCATGGGCGGGCCGCGCCTGCTGCTGGGCGATGCGGTGGCCTCGCTGGATACTCGTGGCGACCTGGTGCTGGCCGACGCGCCGGACCCCGGCCGCGTGCGCCAGATCAACACCAGCCCCTACACCCAGGGCAGCCTGTCCAAGGGCGGCGGCGCCGAAAGCTGGTTCACGTTGTGGACGCCGGCCACGGCCATCGACCTGTTCTCGGCGGGCGGCAACCTGACGCCGCTGACCACCAACAATACCTTCAAGCCGGGCACCGACCTGCTGACCGATGACACGACCCGCGTCGGCGCGCAGCGGCAGGTGAACTACCTCTATCCGTCCAAGCTGGGCGTGACGGCGGCCGGCGGCAATATCATCCTGGCCGCCACCACGCGCGAGGCGGAAAACGTCAATCACGTGCTATTGCTGGCGCCGTCGTCCAGCGGTGAATTGTCGATGCTGGCCGGCGGCTCGATCTTCGCCGCGGGCGCGCATGCGGTGTCGATGTCGGGCACGGATACGCCACTGCCGACACCGTGGCGTCCCGGCTTCATGGCCATCAATGCGGGCGAGAACAACGACCAGACCATCTTCAATGTCTCGGTCGAGGGCAACAAGGTCTGGCAGAACTCGCCCAAGCCGCTTTTCACGTTCGGTCCCAATACGCCATTGGATGCGTCGCCGCGCGAAGGCGGAATGGCAGTGGCGCGCTTCCATGCCGTGGATGGCGATATCGTCGGCCTGCGCGCCGGCGCCGAGACGCGGATCATGACGGATACCTTGCAGGGGCGGCCGCGTACCGTGCTGACCTGGTACGAGGCCGCGCTGCCGGTCTCGGTGCGGGCGGGGCGCGACATCCTCGGGATGAGCGCCCTGGGCCTGCACAGCAATGCCAACGACCTGTCGCAGGTGAGCGCCGGGCGCGACATCGTGCGGGCCGACCTGAAGGTGGCCGGTCCTGGCGCGCTGCTGGTGCAGGCCGGCCGCAACATCCGCCAGGACGATGTGGCCAGCGTGGTCAGCCTGGGCGCCGTCGTGCGCGGCGATGCGCGTCCCGGCGCCGATATCGCGGTGCTGGCGGGCGTCGGGCCGCAGGGCCCGGACTACGCCGGCCTGCTGGCGCGCTACCTGGATCCGGCACGCGCGCTGGCCGCGGGCCAGACCCTGGGGGCCTATCCCGATCGCGTGGCGCAGTCCTATGCCGGCGAGCTGTCGCTGGCCGGCTGGCTGCGCCAGGCGTACGGCTACCAGGGCGACGAGTCGGGCGCGGCGGCCGAACTGGCGCGCCGCCAGGGCATGCTGGATGCCGAGGCGGCGGCCGATCCGGCGCGCAAGCGCCGCGACCTGATGCAGGACTATCGCCAGGAAAGCGAGCTGCACCTGGTCAACTGGCTGCGCCTGCATCATGGCTACGCCGGCGGCGAGGACGGCGCGCGCGCCGCGCTGGACGCGCTGGCGCCCGCGCAGCAGGGCCTCTACGCGCGCCAGTTGTACTTCGCCGAATTGCGCAAGGGCGGCCGCGAGTACAACGAGCAGGGCGGCCCGCGCACCGGCAGCTACCTGCGCGGCCGCCGCGCCATCGCGGCGCTGTTCCCGCAGACCGACGCCGAAGGCGCGCAGCGCCTGTACCAGGGCGACTTCACCATGTATGGCGGCGCCGGCCTGCGCACGCAGTTCGGCGGCAACATCCAGGTGCTGACGCCGGGCGGCCAGCAGGTGCTGGGCATCGAAGGCGCGGCGCCGCCGGCGACGGCGGGCGTGGTGACGCAGGGCCAGGGCGACATCCAGCTCTATGCGCTGGGCAGCGTGCTGCTGGGCCAGAGCCGCATCATGACCACCTTCGGCGGCCACATCCAGGCCTGGTCGGCCGAGGGCGACATCAACGCCGGCCGCGGCGCCAAGACCACCGTGCTCTACACGCCGCCCAAGCGCGTCTACGACGCCCTGGGCAACGTCACCCTGGCGCCCACGGCGCCGTCGACCGGCGCCGGCATCGCCACGTTGGCGCCGATCGCCGAGGTGCCGGCCGGCGACGTCGACCTGATCGCGCCGCTGGGCACCATCGACGCGGGCGAGGCCGGCATCCGCGTGTCGGGCAACGTCAACGTCGCGGCGCTGCATGTGGTCAACGCGGCCAACATCCAGGTGCAGGGCGACAGCAAGGGCATTCCGGTGACGGCGGTGGTCAACACCGGCGCGCTGGCCTCGGCCAGCGCGGCGTCCTCGGCCGCGTCCGGCGCGGCCGAGGACTCGGCGCAGCGCGCCCGCCAGCAGGCGCGGCAAAACCAGCCGTCCGTCATCAGCGTGCAGATCCTGGGCTATGGCGAGGAACCGCTGGCCGGCGCCGGCGCCGCGCCGCAACCGCGCGCGGCCACGCCGTCCTACCGTCCCGACGGCGTGGTGCAGGTGCAGGGCGTGGATAGCGGCGGTTGACGCCGGGGGGCGGGCGGTCGGCAAAAAGCCGGCTGCCAGTCACGCCATCGTCATGAAGATGGCGCGTGAAAAGCGGCTCAGGGCCCGGCGAAAACCGGGCCCTGATGCTTTTCCGCGCGGCTTCTCCCCGGCCCGCGCTGTTTCATGAAATTTTTCTTACAACGCGCAGTCCGCGCCGCCCGGGAACGTCTAGTAACAAGCAGAAGCTGTAGACGCGGGTATGCGGGCAGAAAACCGTAACGGGATTGTCGCAAACGCGCTGCACGGTAGCGGCCGGTGCCAGACCGGCTATCACACAAGGAACTGAGTGCATCGCTATGCATGATTTCGAGAGCAGGGGCGGCGCGCTGCGCGCCATGATGCGCGGCGCGCCGGTGGCGGCGGCGCTGGCGCTGGCCGCGAGCGTGGCCGGGGCGCAGCCGGCGCCGGCCACGCAGGAGGCGCGCCGCGTCAACGTCAACGAATACATCGCGCGCGGCAACACCGTGCTGGATGCCCGCGACATCGAGAAGGCCGTCTATCCCTACCTGGGACCGGACCGCACGCTGGCCGACATCGAGGCCGCGCGCGAAGCCTTGCAGGCCGTCTACCAGGAACGCGGCTACCAGTCCGTGTACGTTGACCTGCCCGAGCAGCAGGTGGCCGACGGCATCGTGTTCCTGCAGGTCGCCGAGACCAAGGTCGGCCGCGTGCGCGTGGTGGGGGCCAAGCACTATTCGCCGCTGGCCATCCGCGACGAGGTGCCGGCGCTGCGGGAAGGCGAGGTGCCCAACTTCAACCAGGCGCAGGCCGAGCTGACCGGTCTGAACAAGGGCGCCAGCCGCCAGGTGGTGCCGCTGGTCAAGGAAGGCCGCATCCCCGGCACCATGGATGTGGACCTCAAGGTCGAGGACAAGAACCCGTGGCACGCAAGCCTGGGCCTGAACAACGACTACAGCGCCGACACCACGCGCCTGCGCAGCACGGCGTCGCTGGGCTACGACAACCTGTGGCAACTGGGCCATTCGGTCAGCCTGACGTTCTTCACCGCGCCGCAGGAAACCGACAACGCCAAGGTCTGGTCCGGCTCCTACGCGATGCCGCTGGACAAGCAATGGAGCCTGCAGTTCACCGGCTACAAGAGCGACAGCAACGTGGCCACCATCGGCGGCACCAATGTGCTGGGCAAGGGCTACTCGTTCGGCATGAGCGCCATCTACACCCTGGCGCCGCAGGGCGATTGGTACAACTCGCTGTCGGTCGGCCTGGACTACAAGAAGTTCGACGAGACCACGCGCTTTGGCGGCAACGAAGACCTGATCCCGCTCAAGTACGTGCCGTTCACTTTCTCGTACAACGGCTACCGCTATTCCGAGTCGTCGCAGAGCAGCGTCGGCCTGTCGATCGTGGGCGCCAGCCGCTCGTTCTTCGGCCTGGGCAGCGACTGGAAGGAATTCGACGACAAGCGCTACCGCGCCAGCCCCAGCTTCGCGCTGCTGCGCGGCGACGGCACTCACACGCAGAACCTGTTCGGCGACTGGCAACTGGGCCTGCGCGCCGGCTTCCAACTGGCCTCGGGCGCGCTGGTCTCGAACGAGCAATTCTCCGCCGGCGGCAGCACCAGCGTGCGCGGCTACCTGGCCGCCGAGCGCACCGGCGACGATGGCTTCCTGGGTTCGGTCGAGTGGCGCACGCCGTCGCTGGCGCGCTGGCTCGGCAGCAATGTCAACGAGTGGCGCTTCTATGCCTTCGCCGATGCGGCCACGCTGCGCCTGCGCGACCCGCTACCCGAACAGGACGCCAGCTACTCGCTGGCCAGCGTCGGCCTGGGCACGCGCCTGCAGGTGCTGGACTGGCTGTCCGGCTCGCTGGACTGGGGCTATCCGCTCAAGGACGGCCCCAACACCAAGAAACACGATCCCCGACTGAACTTCAGCGTCCGCGCCAGTTTCTGAGCGCGCGCGAAACCGTATTTATCCCGGAGTCCTGACCATGCAACGCTTATTGATGCTCCTACTGACCGTGCTGGCCGGCGTGCTGCCGTCCGCCGCCAACGCCTGGTGGCAGCCCGACTGGCAGTACCGCAAGCAGATCACCGTCGACAGCACGCCGCAGGGCGCGCCGCTGGGCGCCGCCGCCGGCCGCGCGCCGTTGCTGGTGCGGCTGCACACCGGCAACTTCACCTTCGACGGCATCAACGAGAAGGGCGCGGACATCCGCTTCGTGGCCGGCGATGACCAGACCGTGCTGAACCACCAGTTGGAAGCGTTCGATCCGCTGCTGGGCATGGCGCTGATCTGGGTGGACCTGCCGGCGCTGGCCGACGGCCAGCGCCAGGACATCTGGATGTACTACGGCAACCAGAAGGCGCCGGCTTCGGCCAACGGCCAGTTGACCTTCGACCCGAACTACACGCTGGTCTACCACTTCGACGGCGCGGCCGGCGCGCCGCCGCGCGACACCACCGGCAACAGCAACAACGCCCAGACGCCCATGGCCGCCGCGGTAGACGGCGTGATCGGCCGCGCCGCCCAATTCGCTGGCGGCGCGCCGCTGATGCTGCCCGTCAGCCCCTCGCTGGCCGTGCCCGCCGCGGGCGCCTTCACCTTCAGCGCCTGGGTGCGCGCCGACCAGCCGGCCGGCGAGCAACTGGTGTACGCGCGCCGCGACGGCGGCAACGCGCTGCTGATCGGCATCAACCAGGGCGTGCCCTTCGTCGAAGTGAACGGCCAGCGCAGCCAGCCCGGCCAGTCGCTCACGCCCGCGGCCTGGCAGCACCTGGCCGTGACCGCCGATGGCAGCCAGGTCACGCTGTATGTGAACGGCCGCGCCACCTCATCGCTGGCCGTCAGCCTGCCGCCGCTGAACACGCCCGCCGCGCTGGGCGGTGACGTGCCCGCGCCGGCGGCGGCCACCGCGCCCGCCAACGCCGACGCCGCGCCGGCCGAGGCCGCCGCCGCGCCGGCGCCGCGCGTGTACGCGCCGTTCGTCGGCGCCATCGACGAAGTGCGCCTGTCGCGCGTTGCCCGTCCCGCCGCGCTGATCCTGGCCGACGCGATCTCGCAGGGCGCCGAATCGCGCCTGGTGGCCTACGGCAACGACGAGGAACAGTCGGGCTTCGGCTTCGGCGGCCTGGGCTTTTTGCTCAAGGCGGTGCCGATCGACGCCTGGGTCATCATCGCCATCCTGGCGCTGATGATGGTGCAGTCGTGGATCATCATGATCAAGAAGAGCCGCAACGTGGCCCGCGTGGCGCGCGCCAACGAGGTCTTCCGCGAGTCCTTCGCCAAGGTCGGCCAGCGCCTGGAACTGCTGGCCGACGACAAGGCCCTGGCCCAGCGCCTGGAGCACGCCTCGCTGTGGCGCCTGTATCGCGTGGCGGTCAATGAAATCCGCACCCGCCGCGAGCAGGGCGCCGACACCAGTTCTATCTCGGCCGCCACCATCGAAGCCATCCGCGCCTCGATGGACGCCGTCCGCACCAAGGAAAACCAGTTGCTGGGCGCCAGGCTCGGCTCGCTCTCGAACGCCATTGCCGGCGGCCCGTACATCGGCCTGCTGGGCACGGTGCTGGGGATCATGGTGGTGTTCCTGGGCACCGCCATGGCCGGCGACGTGAACATCAACGCCATCGCCCCGGGCATGGCCGCCGCGCTGCTGGCCACCGCCATGGGCCTGTTCGTCGCCATCCCGGCGCTGTTTGGCTACAACCGCCTGGTCTCGCGCAACAAGGAAATCGGCGCCGACATGCGCGTGTTCGTCGACGAGTTCGTGACGCGCCTGGCCGAAGTGCATGGCGAAAGCCAGGCCCAGGAAGCCGCCCACCACGGCGGCGCGCGCGCGCCCGTCGCCAGCCGTCCGGCCGTGCGCGATGCGCAGCCGGCCGCCGCCGAAGCATAAGGAGACGACCCCATGGCTTCCGTATCCGCTTCCCAGGACGATGACGACGACGCGCCCGTGGACGGCATCAACATCACGCCGCTGGTCGACGTGCTGATGGTCGTGCTGGTCATGTTCATCCTGACCGCCACGGCGCAGATTGCCGGCATCAAGGTCAACCTGCCCAAGGCCAGCTCGTCCATCGCCCTGTCGCAGCCCAAGACGAAGGCGATTTCCGTCAACGACGCGGGCCAGGTGTTTCTGGACGCCTACCCGGTGACCCTGCCTGAGCTGGAAGACCGGCTGCGCACAGAGAAGGCGCTGAATCCCGACTTTCCGGTGATCGTGCGCGGCGACGCCGCTGTGCAGTACCAGAAGGTGGTGGAAGTGCTGGACCTGCTGCGCCGGCTGGAACTGGCCCAGGTCGGGCTGGTCACCGGCAAGCCGAAATAAGGGGCCGAGGCAACCGTCATGCCGCACCACGCATCCGATTCCCCGCGCGCCCCCCATCCCGCGCGCCGCTGGCTCAAGCTGGCGGCGGTGGCGGTGGTGTTGATCGCCGCCGCCTACGCGCTCTGGCGCTGGGCCAACGACATGGCCGGGGTGCGCCGCGACGCGCCCAAGGTCACCGCGATCATCCCGCTGCCGCCGCCTCCGCCGCCGCCGCCCGAGCCGGAAAAGCCGCCGGAGCCCGAGCCGCCCAAGGAAGAGCCGGTGGCCACGCCCGAACCCGAGCCGCAGCCCACGCCCGAACCGCCCAAGCCGCAGGACGAGGCGCCGCCGCGTCCGGCCGACGACCTGGCCAACCCGATGCAGATCGACGGCGATGCCCAGGCGGGCAGCGACGCCTTCAACATCGGCGCCGGCCAGGGCAAGGGCATGGCCGGCGGCGGCGGCGGCCGCGCCGGCAACGCCACCTACAGCCAGTACCTCGCCTACGCGCTGCAGAAGATCCTGCGCGAAGACGAGCGCACGCGCAATCTGACCTTCCGCCTGCAAGCCAACATCTGGCTCACGGCCAGCGGCCAGATCACGCGTGTCGAACTGACCCGTTCCAGCGGCGATGCCGACGTCGACGCCCGCGTGGTGGCGGCGTTGCGCGCGGTGCCGGGCCTGGATGAACGTCCGCCGGCCTCGGCCAGCATGCCGATCCGGGCATCGCTGACCGGCCGCCGCCCCTCCTGAAGTGCTGAATTGAACCGATCCTGGAGTGCCAAGAGAATGAAGTTCCAATTGAACCGGTTGGCGGCATCGCTGGCCCTGGCCGCGGCGGGCGCCGCCGTGGCGTTGCCGGCCACGGGCAACGCCGCGCCCGCCCCGTCCGAGAACGCCACCATCAACCTGATCCGCCTGCTGGTGCAGCAGGGCGTGCTCAAGCCGGAGCAGGCCGAGGCCCTGGTGGCCCAGGCCGAAGCCGAGGCCAAGGCCGCCCGCGCCGCGCCGCAGGACCGCGGCGCCGCCGTGGCCCAGGCGGGGGACGTGCGCGTGCCCTATATCCCGCAGACCGTGCGCGACCAGATCCGCGACGAGGTCAAGGCGGAAGTGATGGTGCAGGCCAAGGCGGAAAACTGGGCCCAGCCGAATACCTTCCCCGATTGGGTGTCGCGCATCACCATCGACGGCGACGTGCGCGTGCGCGACGAGTCGCGCCTGTACTCGGGCAACAACAGCAACGAAATCGTCGACTTCGCCAAGCTCAATGCCAAGGGCCCGTACGACCTGAACCGCAACACCAACGGCAACTACCCGCCGATGCTGAACACGCGCGAGGACCGCCGCAACCAGTTGCGCATCCGCGCCCGCCTGGGCGTGCGCGCCGACATCTCGGAATCCTGGACCGCGGGCATCCGCCTGGCCACCGGCAGCGACGACAGCCCGGTGTCGACCTCGCAGACGCTGGGCGGCGGCATGGGCAAGAAGGACATCTGGCTGGACCAGGCCTACCTGACCTACCGCCCCGCCAAGTGGGCCACGGTCACGGGCGGCCGCATCGCCAACCCGTTCGAGTCGACCGACATGCTGTTCTCGAACGACCTGAACTTCGACGGCATTGCCGCGATCTTCAAGCAGCCGCTGGAAGGCCGCGACGTGACGCTGTTCGGCACCCTGGGCGCCTTCTCGACCGAGTACGGCTCGAACGGCTGGAACTCGTCGTCGTTCTCCGAGGGCAAGAGCGAGGACAAGTGGCTGCTGGCCGCCCAGGCCGGCGCCGACTGGAAGATCGACAGCCGCAACAGCCTGCGCGGCGCGCTGGCCTACTACCATTTCGACAACATCGCCGGCAAGCGCTCCAGCGCCTGCTCGCCCTGGGCCGGCCAGGAGAACTGCGACACCGACTGGTCGCGTCCGGCCTTCATGCAGAAGGGCAACACCCTGTTCCTGCTGCGCAACATCACGTCCAACCCGCTCGACCCCGCCAACACGCCGCAGCCGCAATACGTCGGCCTGGCGTCCAAGTTCGACCTGCTTGACCTGAACCTGCGCTGGGACACGCGCGTGTTCGACGGCCTGGGCCTGCGCCTGAACGCCAATTACCTGCGCAACCTGGCCTACAGCAAGAGCAAGATGGCGAGCCGCTCGCAAGGCCAGCTCGTCAACAACGTCGGCGAGAACGGCGACATCGAAAGCGGCCCCAACGCCTGGATGCTGCAGGCCACGCTGGGCCGTTCGTACGACCTGAAGGAGAAGGGCGACTGGCTGGCCTTCGTCGGCTACAAGTACATCCAGCCGGACGCGCTGCCCGATGCCTTCAACGATTCGTCGTTCCACCAGGGCGGCACCAACGCGCGCGGCTACTACATCGGCGGCGGCTATGCCTTCGACAAGAACGTGTACGGCGTCCTGCGCTGGATGAGCACGCGCGAGATCTACGGCGCGCCGCTGTCCATCGACACCATGCAGTTCGAGATCAACGCCAGGTTCTGAGGCCATGGACATGCATAGCTTATGGGATGAATCGAGCCCGCCCCGGGCATTGGGGCGCGGCCGGCGGCTGGCCGCCGCCGCGGCCCTGTGCGCCGCCGGCCTGAGCGTGGCGCTGCCGGCGCACGCCGAAACCATGGAAGAGCGCCTGCGCGCCCAATTGCGCAGCACCACCCAGCAACTGCAGCAACTGCAGAGCGAGCAGGCCCAGGTCAATGCGGCCAAGGCCGCCGCCGAGGCCCAGCGCGACGCCGCCCAGAAAGAGCTGGAGGCGCTGCGCGGCCAATTGGCCAAGGCCAAGGGCCAGGCCGAGAAGCTGGCCGAGCAGCAGGGCGCGGTCATGGAAAGCGCCCAGGCGCAGGTGGCCGCCAGCCACGCGCAGTTGGGCAAGTTCAAGGGCGCCTATGACGAACTGCTGACGCTGTCGCGCGCCAAGGAGACCGAACGCCAGACCCTGGCGCGCGCCCTGGCGCAGCGCGACACCGAGGCCAAGGCCTGCGTCGCCAAGAACCGCGAGATGTACGAGGCGGGCAAGGAGATCCTCAATGCCTACGAGCGCATCGGCGCCGGCGGCATCCTGGCCATGAAGCAGCCTTTCGCCGGCAGCGCGCGCGTCAAGTTCGAGGAGCAGGCGCAGGCATATGGCGACAGGCTGTACGACGCGCAGGTCGGCGCCGCCGCGCCGCCGGCGCCGCCGGCCCAACCCTGAGCGCCAGGGCGCTGTCTTATCTCTTTCATGCAGGGAGACTGTAATGAACGGCTTTGCCTGCGGACCGATCTCTCTGAATTGATCTCTTTTACCTAGGAATGACTGCAATGACCGACTCCAGCCTGATTCTCGACGTGAATGTCGAACGCCTGCAGGAACTGCTGCAATCCGCCGGCTATCGCGTCACCGTGTCCGAGCAGAACGGCATGGTGCAATTGCTGAGCGCCAGCCAGGGCGTGGGCTTCGCCGCGCGCATGGGCAACCCCGCCGTCGAATCCGGCTGCTACCTGGACTACACGCTGAGCTGCGCGCTGCGCGTGCAGGGCGAACTGCCGCCCGGACTGGCCGAGCGCTGGAACGTTGAAAAGCGCTTCGCCCGCCTGACGCTGCAGGGGGTGTTCCTGGTGCTGGAACTGGACGTGATCCTGGCCGGCGGCGTGTCCGAGAACTACCTGCGCGCCACCGTCGAGCTGTGGGACCGCCTGTTGCAGGAGTTCCTGCTGTTCCTGCGCGCCAACGCCTCCGCCGAAGCCGGCGCCGATACCGACGCCGTTGAACCGCGGCAGGACGCCGCCACCGAGGCGCTGAACTGATCCATCCGCCCGGCCCGACGCCTGGCGTTCGGGACGGCAACGTCCCCAACCCCCCAGGCCGCCGTGGCGGCGAATGGCGCATCCAGGCAAGCGAGGTTCCGACCATGAACATTCTCCCCAATCAGCCCGCGCGGCTGCGCGTGACCGCCGCGGTGCTGCTGATCGCGTTGCTGGCCGGCGCGGTGGCGCTGATGCGCGGCAGCCCGGCGCAGAGCAGCGAATCCAGTCCCGTGCCCGCCAAGGCGGCGGCCGCGCCGGAAAAGGGCGCGGCGCCGGCCGCTGCCGCCGCCGCCCAGCCGGCCCCGGCAAAGGCGCCAGCCGTGGCCACCCTGGGCGCGGTGCAGGTGGACCGCGACGAACTGGCGCGCCAGCTCGAATCGCTGCCGCCCGAGGCCCGGGCCCAGCTCAAGGGCAATCGCGCCGGACTGGACCAGTGGCTGCGCGCGCGCCTGGCCGAAAAGGCGCTGGTCGAGCAGGCCCGCGCCCAGGGCTGGCAGGAGCGACCCGAGCTCAAGCGCGCCTTCCAGGCGGCGCAGGAGCGCATCGTGCTGCAGACCTACCTGGATTCGGTCAGCCGCGCGCCTGACGACTATCCGGCCGAGGCCGACCTGCGCGCCGCCTACGAGCGCGCCAGGCCGCAACTGGCGCAGCCGGCGCTGTACCGCGTCAGCCAGATCTTCGTGGCGGCGCCCCTGGGCGACAACGAGGCCGTGGCCGCCGCGCGCAGGCAGGCGCAGGACCTGGCCAGGCGCGCCCAGGCGCCCAAGGCGGATTTCGCGGCGCTGGCCAAGAGCCATTCGCAGGACGCTTCGACCCGCGCCCAGGGCGGCGACATCGGCTACGTGCCGTTGGCGCAGTTGACGCCCGAAATGCGGCCCGTGGTCGAGCCGCTCAAGCCCGGCGAGGTGGCGGCGCCGGTGCAGTCGGCGGCGGGCTTCCATATCCTGAAGCTGGTGGACCTGCGCCCGGCCAGCGTGACGCCCTACGAGCAGGTCAAGGACGAGTTGCGTGCCGCGTTGCGGACCCAACGCCAGGAACTGGCGGCGAGGGCTTACCTGGAGGGGCTGCTGAATGCAGGAACCGTCAGCATTGATGGCGCGGCACTCAATGCCGCGTTCGACCAGAGCGCGGCCGCCGCGTCCGCCCAACCCGCCGTCGCCGCTCGCGCGCCCTGAATCCGGCGGCATCGCCGTGGCGCTGGAGGCTCGGCTCGGCCAGGCCCTGGGGCGGGCCGGGCCGCCCGCCAGCCTGCAGTGCGCGGCCGCGTTGCTGCAAGCGGTGCGTGCCGCCTTTGCCGGCGACCTGCATTGGCTGGCGCTGGTGCCGCAGGTCGAGCCGGGCCGGTCGCGCGACGCGCTGCGCGATCCCGGCCTGGATTTGGCCGACCTGCGCGTGCTGTACCGGGCGTTGCGGGTGGCGTGGCTGGCCGAGCTGGTGTTCGGCGGCGCGGACGGCGCGCGACGCTGGCTCCGCAGCCCCAAGCGGCGCCTGCATGGCCGGGTGCCATTGCTGCTGTGCCAGCACGGCCGCTACGCCGCGCTGATCGAGCAGTGGCTGATAAATATCGACGAAGGAAACGGGCCATGACCGCGCTCTGGCGCTTGAGCAACTGCCAGGACCTCATGCCGCGCGCCCGCCCCGCGGGCCGCTGGCATGCCGCCGGCGCGGCGGTTGTGGTGCTGGACGCCACCCCCGCTGCCGCCGTCTTCGCGCGCCTGGCCCAGGCCGAGGTGGCGCATCCGCGCGCCCTGCCGCGCAGCTATTTCCTGCTGGAGCTGCGGGTGCCCGCGGCGGCCGTGGCCGAACCGCGCCCGCCGGCCGGCTGGCAGAGCGATCTGCAGGCCTCGCGCGCCTTCGGCAACGCCTGGCTGGCGCGGGGCGATACCTTGCTGTTGAAGGTGCCCTCGGCGGCCGGCGGCTGCCAATACCTGCTGAATGCCGACCACCCCCTGCTGGCGCAATGCCAGATCGTGTCGTCGCTCGCCTATCCGTTCGCGCCTCATCTGGCGGGCATCGAGGGCGCCGTGCTGGATGGAGCGGGCTGGCTGGCCTGTGCGCACGACTGACGCGGAGGGCGGCGGCCCTGCCGGCGGCGGGGCCTGCCGCCCGGGACGGCCCCGGCTGGGCATAGAATATGCCGCATCCGTCCCTATTCGCAGGAGCCCGCGTATGACCGCCATTCCCGCTGCCGCCACGTCCGGCGCAGCGCTGCCCGCCGTGACCGCGCGGGTCGACGTCGTTTCCATCCAATCGCAGGTGGTCTATGGCTGCGTCGGCAACAATGCCGCCATGCCCGTGTTCCGCCAGGCCGGGCTGCGCGCCATCGCGCTGCCCACCGTCATCCTGAGCAATACCCCGCACTATCCGACGCTGCACGGCAGCGCGGTGCCGCTGGACTGGTTCGAGGGCCTGCTGCGCGGATTGGACGAGCGCGGCGTGACCGCGGTGGCGCGCGCCGTGGTCTGCGGCTACCTGGGCCAGCCTGGCCAGGCCGACCTGCTGGCGGACTGGCTGCGCGGGCTGCGGGCGGCGCGGCCCGAGGTGCGGGTGCATATCGACCCGGTCATGGGCGACCGCAACGACGGCCTGTACGTGGATGCCGGGCTGGTGGCGCAATACCGCCGCAGGCTGGTGCCGCATGCCCACGGCATGACGCCCAACCATTTCGAGCTGGAGCAGATGGTGGGCCGGCCGCTCGCCTCGATCGACGAAGTGGCGGCGGCCGCGCGCGAACTGATCGCCGAGGGGCCGGAATGGATCGTGGTCACCAGCGCCGCGCCGCAGACGGCGGCGCCCGGCACCCTGCGGCTGGCGGTGGTGACGGCTGCCGACTGCGTGGTGCTGGGCCACCCCGAGATCGCCATCCCGCCCTCGGTGCATGGCACGGGCGACGTGTTCATGGCGGCCATCACCGCGCGGCTGCTGGCCGGTGATTCCCTGGAAAACGCGGCGCGCGACGCGGCCGCCGCCGTGACCGGAGCGCTGGCGCGCACCCGCGATCTCGGCTGGGAAGAACTGGCGGTGGAAGGTTGACGCGGGCGGGCCGCCGCGCCCGCCGTGTCTTGCTCAATACGTCTTGTAGGGCAGGAACTTGCCGCTCATCACGATCTGCACGCGGTCGCCCTTGGGATCGGCCTCGCGCGTCAGGTCCATCTTGAAGTCGATGGCGCTCATGATGCCGTCGCCGAACTCTTCGTTGATGAGCGCCTTGAACGTGGTGCCGTAGACGTTGATCAGCTCATAGAAGCGGTAGATCAGCGGGTCGGTGGGCACCGTGGTGGGCAGCGAGCCCTTGTAGGGCACCACCTGTAGCTGCACCACCGCGTCGGCGGGCAGGTCCAGCAGGCGGGCGGCGGCCTGGGCCTGTTGCTCGGTCAGGGTCATCTGGCCCAGCAGCGCCGCGGTGGTCCATTCCTTGCTCTGGCCGACGGCCTCGGCGATGGCGGCCCAGGACAGCTTCTTTTCCAGGCGGCGGGTGACGATCAGTTCGGTGACTTCGGCGCGGGACATCATGGGGGTTCACTCCTTATGGGAAGCCTTGTCGACCAGGAAGTCGACGAGATGGTTGCGGATTTCGTAGTAGCGCGGCTCGTGGTGCAGGCTGGCGCGGGTGCGGCCGCGCGGCAGGTCCACCTCGACCGACTCGGCGATGCGGGCATGGGGGCCCGCGCTCATCAGCAGGATGCGGTCCGACAGCAGGATGGCCTCGTCCACGTCGTGCGTGATCATGAAGACGGTCTGGCGGGTTTCCTGCACGATGGCGCGCAGTTCGTCCTGGATGGTGCCGCGCGTCAGCGCGTCGAGCGCGCCGAAAGGCTCGTCCAGCAGCAGCATGCGCGGCTGGATGGCGAAGGCGCGGGCGATGCCCACGCGCTGCTTCATGCCGCCCGACAGCTCGCACGGCTTCTTGTCGGCGGCGCGGGCCAGGCCGACCATGTCCAGGTAGCGCAGGCTGTGCTCGCGCACCTGGGCGCGGGAATAGGCCGGCCAGCGCGAACGCACGCCGAATTCGACGTTCTGCAGCGCGCTCAGCCAGGGCAGCAGGGCGTGCGCCTGGAACACCACGCCGCGCGCCAGCGACGGGCCGGCGATCTCGCGGCCGTCCATGATGACGACGCCTTCGCTGGCCTCGTCGATGCCGGCCAGGATGTTCAGGATGGTGGTCTTGCCGCAGCCCGAATGGCCGATCACGCAGACGAACTGGCCTTGTTCGATGCCGAAGTCGATGTTCTCGAACACCGGCGCCGCCGGCCGGCCGTCGCGGCCCGGGTAGCGCTTGGCCAGCGCCTGCACTTGCAGAAAGGGTGGGCTCATGGCGTTCACTCCCGGTAGCTGACCAGCCGCGCGGCGCGCGCCAGCACGGTGTCCAGCAGCATGCCGATCAACCCGATGAAGAGGATGGCGCAGATGATGTTGGCGATGGACAGGTTGTTCCATTCGTTCCAGACGAAGTAGCCGATGCCGGTGCCGCCGATCAGCATTTCGGCCGCCACGATCACCAGCCAGGCAATGCCGACCGAGATGCGCATGCCGGTCATGATGGTGGGCGCGGCCGCCGGCAGGATCACCAGCAGGGCGGTGCGCAGCCGCGACACTTCCAGCGTGCGCGCCACGTTCAGCCAGTCCTGCCGCACGGCGCCCACGCCGAACGCCGTGTTCACCAGCATCGGCCAGAGCGAGCAGATGAAGATCACGAAGATGGCCGAGGTGTCGGCGTCCTTGATGGTGTACAGCGCCAGCGGCATCCAGGCCAGCGGCGAGATCGGCTTGAGCACCTGGATGAACGGGTCGAAGGCGCGGTAGACGGTCCTGGACATGCCGATCAGGAAGCCCAGCGGAATCGCCACCAGCGCCGCCAGCAGGAAGCCGGTCAGCACCCGCGCCACCGAATACGCCAGTTGGATGCCGATGCCCTTGTCGTTGGGGCCGCGGTCGTAGAACGGATCGCGCAGGTGCTGCCACAGCCGGGCGCCGACCTCGGCCGGGCCGGGGAAGGGCGTCTGCGAACCGCTGGCGGCGGCGTTGCCAACCAGCGCCGCATAGGCCGGATCGACCGTCGCCGCGCCCGCGGCGGGGCGGGTGGCGACGTGCCACAGCAGCAGGAACAGCAGGAACAGGATGACGGACAGGAAGGTCGCCCGCCAGGGTTGCACGGCCCGCATCAGCTCCTCCGGATCTTGAAGCTGGCCAGGTAGGCTTCGGGCTGGGCGGGGTCGAAGGGCTTGCCCATCACGCTGAAGGTCTTGGCGGCGTCGGTGGGCGGGGTCAGGCCGGCCTCGCGCATCAGGCGCAGCGCGTCGGTCGCCAGGAACACCTCATTGGCGACTTTCTGATAGTCGACATCGCCTTTTATCTGGCCCCAACGCTTCATCTGCGTCAGGATCCACACCGCGAACGAACCCCACGGCATGGGATCGAAGTCGATGCGCTGCGGGTCTTTGAGCACGTTGCCCAGGCCGTCGGCGTAGGTGCCGGTCAGCACCTGTTCCACCACCGTGACCGGCTGGTTCAGGTAGTTGGGCGCGGCGATGGCTGCGGCAATCTCCTTGCGGTGGGCCGGGTCGCGGGCGTAGGCGGTGGCCTCGATGATGGCCTTGAGCAGGGCCTGGTAGGTATTGGGCTGGGCGGTCACGAATTCGCGGCTGGCCGAGAACGCGCAGCACGGATGGCCGTCCCAGATGGCCTTGGACAGGGTGTGGATGAAGCCCACGCCGTCATAGACCGCGCGCTGGTTGACCGGGTCCGGCGCCAGGAAGCCGTCGATGTTGTCGGCGCGCAGGTTGGCCACCATTTCGGGCGGCGGCACCGAGCGGATCTGCACATCGGTATCCGGATCCAGGCCATGTTCGGCCAGGTAGTAGCGCAACAGGTAGTTGTGCATGGAATAGTCGAACGGCACCGCGAACTTGAAGCCCTTCCAGTCCTTCGGATCGCGCCGGTCCTTGTGCTTCATGGACAGGGTGATGGCCTGGCCGTTGATGTTCTCCACGGCGGGCATGGTCCATGGCACGGCGCGGCTGGCGCCCACGCCCATCGAGATGGCCAGCGGCATGGGCGACAGCATGTGCGCGGCGTCGTACTCGCCGGACATGGCCTTGTCGCGGATCAGCGCCCAGCCGGCGGTCTTGACCACTTCCACGTCCAGCCCCTGCTTGCCATAGAACCCCATCGGGTGCGCCATGATGATGGGCGTGGCGCAGGTGATGGGGATGAAGCCCACCTTCAGCTTCTGCTTCTCCAGCGGGCCGCCGGATTGGGCAAAGGCCTCCTTGGCGGCCGCCAGCGGGAACAGCGCGGCGACGGCGGCCATGGCCGTGCCCCCGCCGACCGCGCGCAGGAAGCGGCGGCGCAGCGCGTCCTGCGGGAACAGGGCGCGCATGACGGCGCCTTCCACCGCGCGGTCAAAGGCGGCGTCGCCGGACGCCGCGCCAGCGCGGGCCTCCTGGCCGTCCGCCGCCGCGCGCGCGTGCTCGGCCTGGGAGGCATGGCGGCCGCAGGCGCAGGCCAGGCGGCTGGCGGGATCGAACGGATTGCTGAACAGGGACATGGAGGCCTCCAGGGTTCGGAATGCCTCCATCTTGGGGCGCGCCGCCGGCGCCCGGTATCGCCGGTTCGACGATATCCATGTAGGGGGCGCACTACACGGTGCGCGGCCGCGCCGGGCCGGTGCGCGTGGCGCTCAGCGCGCACCCAGGTGGTGCGCGCGGGCGTAGTCCACCAGCTCGACCAGCGTGCGCACGCCCAGCTTCTCGAAGATGCGGGCGCGGTAGGTGGAAATGGTGTTCACCGACAGCGCCAGTTGCTCGCCGATGGCCGACACCGATTTGCCGGCCGCCAGCAACTGCAGCACCTGGAATTCGCGGTTGGACAGCAGCTCGTGCGGCGGCCGGGTGCTGTCCTGGCGCACGGTGTGCGCCAGCAGTTCGGCAACGGTCGGCGTGACGTACATCCGGCCGGCGGCGGCGTTGACCAGCGCCGCCAGCAGCTCGTCTGGATCGCAGCCTTTGTTCAGATAGGCATGGGCGCCGGCGCGCAGGGCCCGCACCGCGAACTGCGATTCCGGATAGACCGACAGCATCACCACGCCCAGCGCCGGATGGTCGGCGCGCACCGTCTTGAGCACGTCCAGGCCGTCGCGCTCGCCCAGCGCCACGTCCAGCACCATCGCGTCGAAGAGCTCCTGGCGCAGCGCGCGCAGGGCGGCGGGGGCGTCGGCGGCCTCCCGCACCAGGCCCACGCGCGGGTCTTCCTGCAGGATGCGGGCCAGGCCGCGGCGGATGATGAGGTGGTCGTCGACGATCAGCAGGTTCAGGGGCATGGCGTCGTCTCCTCAGGCCGCTTGCGGGTTCAGGCGCAGGCGGGCGCACAGGCCGGCGCCGGGCGCGCTGTCCAGCTCCAGGTCGCCGCCGATGGCGCGGGCCCGTTCGCGCATGCCCAGGATGCCGAAGGTCTGGCGCGTCTCGGGCAACCGCATGCCCACGCCGTCGTCTTCCACTTCCAGCAGCAGGCCATCCTCGCCCCAGACCGCGCTGACGCTGACGCTGCGGGCCCGCGCGTGGCGCTGCACATTGGTCAGCAGTTCCTGCACGATGCGGTAGACGGCGATTTCCGCCTCGGGCGCCAGGCGGCGGCTTTCGGTGTCGGGCGGGCACAGGTAGCGGCAGCGCAGCCCGCTGCGCGCCTGCAGGTCCTGCAGCAGCGTTTCCAGCGCCGCCCACAGGCCCAGGTGGTCCAGCACCACCGGCCGCAGGTCGTTGAGGATGCGGCGGGTGGCGTCCATGGCCGTCTGCGTCACCTCCAGCATGCGGTCCAGGTGGGCCTGCAGGGGCGGCTCGCCCGCCAGTTGCCGGCGCAGCCAGTTCAGGTCCAGTTGCAGCGCGGTGAACGAGGCGCCCAGGTCGTCGTGGATATTGCGGGCGATGTGGGCGCGTTCCTGCTCGCGCAGCGTGCTCAGGTGCGAGGCCAGCCGCCGCAGCGATTCATGGGCGGCGCTGAGTTCGGCGGTGCGCACCTGCACCCGCGCTTCCAGTTGCGCCCGGGTGCCTTGCAGCTCGCGCTCGATGCGCTTGCGCGCGCTGATGTCCGAAAACGTCACCACCGCGCCCACCACCTCCTGGTCGTTGCGGATCGGGTACGAGGCATACTGCGCGTCGAAGCAGGAGCCGTCGCGGCGCCACAGCACCTCGTCGTCGACCCGTTCGCCGCGGCCGTCGCGAAAGGCCTTGAAGATGCGGCAATCGTGCACCGGCATCAGGCTGCGGTCGGCGTGGGAATGATGGATCAGGTAATGCATGTTGCGGCCCACCACCTCGTCGGGGGTGTAGCCCAGCATGGCGGCGCCGGCGCCGTTGATGAAGATGCAGCGGCCGCGCAGGTCGATGCCGTAGATGCCCTCGCCGGCCGATTCCAGCAACATTTCCAACTGGCGGCGCCAGGCCGCGTGGTGCGACAGATGTTTCAGATCCGCGAACATAGCCTTTCGACGGGCCTGGCCGGCCCGATTCCCCTGGTTCGGGCGATTTCCGCCCTGTTTTTCCTTTCCGGGCAGTGTACGGCAGGCCGGCGCGGTTATCGCATTTATCAAACACACCGTTCCACCAGGCCGAACAAGCCGCCCGCGGCAGGCGGGTAAAATCAGCGGTTGTCCACCACGCTGGGAGCCAGAGTGCAGCCGGTCATTTCAGTTCAAGGCCTATCCAAGCGATACGCCTCGGGATTCCAGGCGCTCAAGAGCGTCGACCTGGAGATCCAACGCGGCGAGATCTTCGCCTTGCTCGGCCCCAACGGCGCGGGCAAGACCACGCTCATCAGCATCATCTGCGGCATCGTCAACCCGACCGAGGGCCGGGTGCTGGCCGACGGCCACGACATCCTCACCGACTACCGCGCCGCCCGCAGCGCCATCGGCCTGGTGCCGCAGGAGATCTCCACCGACGCCTTCGAAAGCGTGTGGAACACGGTCACCTTCAGCCGCGGCCTGTTCGGCAAGCCGGCCAATCCCGAATACATCGAGAAGGTGCTGCGCGACCTGTCGCTGTGGGACAAGAAGGACAGCCGCATCATGGCCCTGTCCGGCGGCATGAAGCGGCGCGTGATGATCGCCAAGGCGCTGTCGCACGAACCCAAGATCCTGTTCCTGGATGAACCCACCGCCGGCGTCGACGTCGAATTGCGGCGCGGCATGTGGGACATGGTGCGGCGCCTGCGCGAGAACGGCGTCACCATCATCCTGACCACCCACTACATCGAGGAAGCCCAGGAAATGGCCGACCGCGTCGGCGTGATCCGCAAGGGCGAGATCATCCTGGTCGAGGAAAAGAACGCGCTCATGACCAAGCTGGGCAAGCGCCGCCTGACGCTGACGCTGAAGGCGCCGCTGCCGGGCATCCCGACCGCGCTGGAGCCGTTCCACCTGGAAATGTCTGCCGACGGCCGCCAACTGGTCTACACCTACGACAACCAGGGCGGCGGCCAGATCTCCGGCCTGCTGCGGCGCCTGACCGAGCTGGACATCGAATTCACCGACCTCAACTCCTCGGAAAGCTCGCTCGAGGAAATCTTCGTCAGCCTGGTGCACGGACAATCATGAATTTCTACGCAATCCGCGCCATCTACCGCTTCGAAATGGCCCGCGCCTGGCGCACGCTGATGCAGAGCGTGCTGTCGCCGGTCATTTCCACCTCGCTGTACTTCGTGGTGTTCGGCTCGGCCATCGGTTCGCACATGGTGCAGATCGACGGCGTCAGCTACGGCGCCTTCATCGTGCCGGGCCTGATCATGCTGTCGCTGTTGACCCAGAGCGTGGCCAATGCTTCGTTCGGCATCTACATGCCGCGCTTCTCGGGCACCATCTACGAGATCCACTCGGCGCCCATCTCGTACCTGGAGATCGTCGCCGGCTACGTCGGGGCGGCGGCCAGCAAGTCCATCATCCTGGGGCTGATCATGCTGGCCACGGCGCGCCTGTTCGTGCCGTTCGAGATCGCGCATCCGTTCTGGATGCTGGGGTTCCTGCTGCTCACCGCCGTCACCTTCAGCCTGTTCGGCTTCATCATCGGCGTGTGGGCCGACGGCTTCGAGAAACTGCAGATCATTCCGCTGATGATCATCACGCCGCTGACCTTCCTGGGCGGCACCTTCTATTCCATCAAGATGCTGCCGCCGTTCTGGCAGGGCGTGACGCTGTTCAATCCGGTGGTGTACCTGGTCAGCGGCTTTCGCTGGGCGTTCTATGGCGTGGCCGACGTCAACGTCACGGTCAGCGTCGCCATGACGCTGGTATTCCTGGCCGTCTGCCTGGTGGTGGTGCGCTGGATCTTCAAGACCGGCTATCGCCTGAAGACCTGAGCCTGTCCGTCGGCCGCCCGCCGGAGCAAGGGGGGCGGCCCGAGCCAGGCGCCCGCGTGTGCGCTAGGCGCCAGCGCCGGACCGGCTACGCCGCCGCCACGGGCGCCTGGCGCGCCAGCCCGCCATGGGCATCGAGCAGCCGCTCGCGCCACGCGGCCACCGGATCGTCGGCCGCCAGCAGTTCCAGCGCGCTGGTGCAGCGCGCCCACATGAAGAAACCGAACACCGCGTAATCCGCATAGGCCGGCTGCTGGCCGGCCAGGTACGGCTGCCGCGCCAGCGTCTGGCGCAACGGCAGCAGCGAGGCGCGCAGGGCCGCCAGTTGTTCCTCCCGCAACGCGGGCAGGTCTTCGAGCGGTCCGAAGCGCTTTTCGCGGGTATGGCGGAAGTAGTCCTTGTCCTTGGCGTCGATCAGGGCGTGGATCTCCGGCAGCAGCAGCCGCGCCAGCGTCGGCACCAGGGTGGTGTCGGCCCAACTGTTGGCGAACAGGCTGAGCGCGCGGCCGGTGTCGCCGCCGAACAGCGAGGGGCGTTCGGGGAACGTGTCTTCCAGGTAGCAGGCGATCTGCCACGAATCGCTGATCACGTGGTCGCCGTGCACCAGCACCGGCACCAGCTTCTGGCCCGAGAATTCGATCGCTTCCTTGTCGGTGAAGCGCCACGGCACGGTGTTGGCGGCCAGGCCCTTGTGGGCCAGCGCCATGTGCGTTTTCCAGCAATGCGGGCTGAAGCGCAGCGTCGGATCGGCGCCGGCCAGGTCGTACAGGGTGAGATCGGGGGTCAAGATGCCGCGCTCCTTGAAGGGTTCCCCGGCAGGATACCCCCAAGGCGCGCTGAGCGGGGAGGGGGGCCTACTGCACGGTCGCGCCGGCCTTGCCCATGTTCATGAGGCGCTGCTTGAGCTGCGGATCCTGCTGCACGGCGCGGCCGATGCCGTTGAATTCCTCGACGGACAGGCCGTCCGCCTGCACCAGCTTGACCATCTTGGCGTCCGCTTCCTGGATCACCTTCTGCTTGGCCGCGTCGGTCTTGGCGGCGTCGACCTTGGGCCGATATTCGTCCACCACGCCCGACACCTTCTGCGAGGCCGAGGCAAAGCGCTGCAACTGCTGGTCGGTGGGTTGCGCGGCGGCGGGCGCCGTCGGCGTCTGGCTGGCGGGCGCGTTCTGCGCCAGGACGGGAGCACCGGACAAGACGGCCGCGGCTAGCACGGCCGACAGGATTGCGGTTTTGGAACGCTGCATGGAAACCTCCTAATTCCGGGTGAATGTCCGACCATGATGACAACCGGCCCCGGGGCGGTTCAAGTTTCGCAATGTGTTTTCCTGTGTCGGCGGACCACGATGGCGCCGGGCCTGCGCGGGAGGGGCGCCCCGGGCGGGCGGCGGAAATGTTTTGCCCGCAACTTCGTGACATTGCGCAAGCGGATCGCAGGCCGGGTGTCGGCGGCGGGGGGCGCCGCTGCCGCGCCGGAGCCGTCAGGGCGCCAACTGCACCGCCGTGTACACGTGTCCCTGGCCCTGCCGGTAACCGCAATGGAACGACTGGCCGCGCCGGAAATCCGCGCCGGCATCGCGCTGCAGCCGCAGCACCAGCCGCTGCGCCGTCACGTCCGCATGCACCACGGCCAGGTCGCTGAATTCCAGCGGGCAGCGCGTCAGCGGGAACTGGCACTTGTAAAGCGCTTCCTTGGCCGAGAACACCAGCGTGGCCCAGACGGCGCGGGGCAGGGCGCCGGCCACCAGGCCGTGCTCATCGGGCAGCATGCAGACGGCTTCGATCGCTTCCAGCGCATCGGCGCCGGCGATCGCTTCCAGGTCGATGCCCAGGCCGCGCGTGTCGGCGAGGCGGCCCACGGCCACGCCCAGCAAGCGCCGGCTGTGGCTGATGGAGCCGACGAAGCCCTCGGGCCAGCGCGGCGCGCGGTCCACGTCCGCGCCGACCTGCACGGTGCGCGCGCCCAGCCCCGCCAGCAGCGTTGCGGCCAGTTCGCGTCCCGCCTGGTATTCGGCCTGGCGGCGCGCGGCGGGGTCCGGCGCGTCATCGGCCGGCAGGGGTTGCACGCGTTGGGCAATGCGGCCGGTCAGGACAAAAGGCGCGTAGGGGGCGGGCAGCGGAGTCAAGGCAGGGCGCCATCGGGTGGGATGCTCCGATCATAGGCCATCGCCGCGCCGCTGCGCTCAGGCCAGCGCCATGCTCAGCAGCACCAGCGCCAGCAGCGCGACGTAGACGCGGGCGTGCCATTGGTCCGGAATGCGCGGGATCAGCGGCGCGGCCAGCCGGATGCCGGCCAGCGACCCCAGCGCCAGCGCTGCGAAGGCCAGCAGGTCGACATAGCCGATGATCCAAGGCGCCAGCGGCGCCGGCAGCGCCCGCGCCGCCGCCATGTAGGCCAGCGTGCCGACAATCGCCACCGGCAGCGTCAGCGGATTGGCCATGGCCGCGGCCTTGGCCATCGGCAAACCGCGGCGGCGCAGCAGCGGCACCGTCATCACGCTGCCGCCGACGCCCAGAAACGTGGCGATGACGCCGATCGCCACGCCGCCTCCGACCGTCACGCCGTGGCCCAGGGGCCGCGCCGCGCGCGACTCCCGCTGCGCCATGAAGCCCTGGCGCAGCACGCAGTCGAGAATGGTCACGGCCAGATAGGCGATGAAGGCATGGCGCACCAGGTCGCCGCTGGCGCGGGTGGCGGCCCAGGCGCCCAGCAGCGCGCCCGCCCCGATGAAGGCGGCCAGCGGCCAGACGTAGCTGCGCACGATGTTGCCGGCGCGCTGGTGCCTGCGGGTCGCGGCCACCGAGTTGACGATCATCACGCAGGTCGAGGTCGCCACCGCGATGTGCATGGCCGCCTGGCCGATGGCGTCCTGCGCGCCATGGGTGGCGGTCAGCACGCCATACAGCACCGGCACCACCACGAAGCCGCCGCCAAAACCGAACAACACCGTGGTCACGCCGCTCAACGCGCCGAACAGCGCCAATGTCACGTACAGCATTTCATGCGTCCTTTCCGTGAAACCGCCACGATAGGGCGGCTGGCGCTGGCTTGCTTTCGAGGATTGGACAATAATGTTTGCGTTCCGGCCACGTCCCATCATGCGAAACAGCCACATTGATCAGCACGATCGCCTCGACCGCGCGGTGGTTGCCATCGGCAACGACTACCCGCCCGGCCACCTGCTGCCGGCGCACACGCACCGCCGCGCGCAACTGCTGTACGGGGCCACCGGCGTCATGCACGTCGTCACCCGCGACGGCAACTGGGTGGTGCCGCCGCAGCGCGCCGTGTGGATCCCCGCGGGCGTGGCGCACCAGGTGCGCATGCAGGACGTCAGTACGCGCAGCGCCTATATCGAGCCGGGCGCGGCCCGCGCCGGCAGCGCCGCCTGCGAGGTGGTCGAGGTGTCGCCGCTGCTGCGTCAGTTGCTGCTGGCGGCGGTCGACATGCCTGCCGACTACGACCCGGCCGGCCGCGACGGGGCGCTGGCGGCGCTGCTGCTGCACGAGGTGACGCGCGCGCCGGTGCTGCCCCTGCACATCCCGCTGCCGCGCGACAAGCGCCTGGCGCCGCTGTGCCGCGCCTTCGTCGCCGCGCCCGACGTGCGCCAGTCGCCCGAGGCCTGGGCCGAGCGCCTGCACATGAGCCCGCGCACCTTCAGCCGCCACTTCCGCCAGCAGACCGGCATGGCGTTCTCGGCCTGGCGCCAGCGCGCCTGCGTGGTGCTGGCGCTGGCGCGGCTGGCCGCCGGCGCGCCGGTGACGGCGATCGCGCTGGACTTCGGCTACCAGAGCCCGGCGGCGTTCTCGACCATGTTCCGGCGCGTGCTGGGCCGTCCGCCCACGAGTTATCTGCACCCGGCCGACTAGGGACGGCTGCGGGCGTGCCGGCACGGCCCTGGGGGATTCAGCGCCGCAGTTTCATCGACACATCGGTATGCGTGCCGCGATCCAGGTCCGCGCCCAGCGGTTGCGTCCACAGCGGCAGCTTGAGCAATTCGTTGCCGACCTCGCCCGATTCGATGCGCTGCGCGATGTCATCGAGCAGCAGCGTGCGGGTCGCGAATCCGCGCCCTTGCAAACCGCGTGCGAACAGGCGGTAGGTCAGGTTGGGTTCGGCGCCCTTCATGACGCCCAGGTCGAGAATGCGGCCATGCTCGTCGCGCAGCAGCAGGTGGCCGGGGCGGGCGTAGATGCGGTAGATGCGCCACGGCGAGGACACCGCGGCATGTTCGCGCGGGCGCTCGGATCGAGCCGGCGCGTCGGCCGGCGCGGGTGTGGCGGGCGGCAGCAGTTTCACGCAGGCGTTGGCGAATCTGGCAATGGACCTTCCGATGCGACTCACGGTCGTCTTCCTCCGGGATGGCGATACGGCGAGGAGACGCGCGTTCAAGCACCACCGTTGCAGCATACGCGCTTTATCTACCGCAGCGGGCATTTGCGCAGAGAGTTACGTAATTGGCCCGAATGCCGCCTCCCTCGGGTCCGATATATCACAAAAGTGATCAATAGAATCACGTATCGGCCTGTATCGGCCTGGATGTTAATTGGAAACAGCCGTTGACTTTCGCCTGTCGGGCACCCATAGTGGACTTGCAGCTATTCGAGCATCGTGATCAACGTCCGGTATCGCGCCCCTTCTGGCGCCTCATTGTTCGCCATCCCTTTCCTTGATTGGCTCCCTTCCCGGGCGCTGCCCGCCATGCAAGGAGTGAAATGATGGAAACCGGAATTGTGAAGTGGTTCAACGACGCCAAGGGCTTTGGCTTCATCATGCCCGAGAACGGCGGCAAGGACCTGTTCGCGCATTTCTCCGAGATCGTCGGTGACGGCCACAAGGCGCTGGTCGAGAACCAGCGCGTCAGCTACGTCACGGCGCAAGGCGCCAAAGGCCCGCACGCGACGCAGATTCGCGCAATGTGAACGACGGCCCCGCAGTGCGGGGCCATCGGTTCAGACAGGAGGACACATGTTCCATAACAACATGGTCTACAAGGGCTACCGGCTGATCGCCAGCGTATCCCGCATTTCCGTGGCGGGCAGCCCCCGTCCCGCCTTCACCGCGACCGTGGGGGTCGAGCTGGCCGCCGATTGGCACCGCCTGCACGACCCGCACCTGGTGCCGTTGTTCGCGGCCGGCGGCTTCGTGTCGTCGCCAGTCATGGCGGTGGATGCCGCCATCCATCACGGCCGCCAGTTGGTCGACGGCTACGTGCGGCCAGCCGCGCAGGTGCCCGCGCGCTAGCGCGGCGCGTCGACAGGGCGTGGCCTGAACGCGTTCAGGCAGCGCCCGCGCCGTACCACAGCACGGCGAAGAAATGACAAACGGTGCCGGCCAGCACGAACAGGTGCCAGACGAAGTGGCCATAGCGCCAGCGGTTGTCGAACACGAAGAACACCACGCCGCCGGTGTAGGCCAGCCCGCCGGCCAGCAGCCACCACAGGCCGCCGCTGGGCACCAGCTCGAGCATCGGCTTGACGGCGATGACCACCAGCCAGCCCATCGCCAGGTACAGCCCGGTGGACAGGGCGGGGCGGTCGAGCCGCTTGCTCGCCTTCAGCCCCACGCCCAGCAGCGCCATGCCCCACACCAGGCCGAACAGCGTCCAGCCCCAGGGACCGCGCAGCGCGCCCAGCGCGAACGGAGTATAGGTGCCCGCGATCAGCAGGTAGATGGCCGAGTGGTCGAGCACATTGAACAGGCGCTTGGCGCGGTTGTCCGGCAGCGCGTGGTAAATGGCCGACGCCAGGTAAAGCAGGCACATGCTGGCGGCAAAGATCGCCGCGCCGGCGATAAACGCGGCATCGCCCTGGCGCGTGGCCGCGACGATCAGGATCGGGGCGGCGGTCAGCGCGCCAGCCGCGCCCAGACCGTGGCTGACGGTGTTGGCGATTTCCTCTCCAAGGGTCTGGCGGCGGTCATTCGGGAACATGGTGTGCGGAGCGAGCGAGAATTGTAGTCAGGGTTTTCACCATAAGGGTTTTGCGTCGCCGCCTCAAGTCGGCCGGAGGCGCAGGGCGGCCCGCCTTGATTTTCTGCAAACCCGGCCGCTGCGGGGGCGCTCGAAAAGCTGCGAGGGCAAGTTACTGTGTGATACATTTCTCTCGCTAAATCAGCCGCCCGCAGAGGCGGCGCTTTGGCTGCGTACCGCGTTATCGAGGGGCTGCGCATCCGGCGGGCCCGCACAGACTCTTCAAGGGGAGGCTCTTCTATGATTCCGGCAATCGGCCTGATGGTTGGGGCATACATCGTCACGCGCATGACCGCGACGCTGACCCGGCCAGGCACCAGCAAGGTCGTCAAGGTGCTTTCCATCATCACGATCGCGGTGGCGCTGGTCTCCTGTCTGGAATTGCTGACGAGCGGCGCGGCAATCCAGTCCGGTCGGTTCTGAGCCGGGCCGGTCCCGGAGCATGGGCGTCCGCCCGCGGCGGATGCGGCAGTCGGCGGGCCGCGCGTTGCGGCCAGGCGGTTTTCAAACGTCGTCGTGGAGTCACACAGCGTTCACAGGCCCGATCAATGGCGCGCAGTCTCACCCATCTGTTTTTCACCGCCGCGAAGAAGCTGAGCCGCATGCAGCGCGCGGCCATGCGCATCGCGGCGCCCAAGCGGGCGCGCAAGCGCGCCGCGCCGGCGCGTCCGGCCGCCGCCCGGCCGGCCGCGCACAGCGCCACCGGCGCCGCGGCCCCCAGCCTGGGCAGCGGTCGCTGGGAAGCCTCGCGACAATTCACCGACGCGCACGGCCGCAGCCTGTCTTTCGCCCGCTACACGCCGCCGGCCGTGCCGCGCCAGGGTATGCCGCTGGTGGTGATGCTGCATGGCTGTCGCCAGACCGCGCTGGCGTTCGCGCGCGGGTCGCGCATGAACCAGTGGGCCGACGCCGGCGGATTCATGGTGCTGTACCCGCAGCAATCGATGACGCGGCAGGTGCAGCGCTGCTGGCGCTGGTTCCAGCCCGACGCGCAGCACGGCGGCGCCGAGGCCGACCTGATCGCCGCCTTGATCCAGGCCGAGGTGGCGCGCCACGGGCTGGACCCTGAACGCGTCTACATCGCCGGCCTGTCGGCCGGCGCCGGCATGGCCGGGCTGGTGGCGCTGCGCCATCCCGCGCTGATCGCCGCGCTGGCGATGCATTCCGGGCCGGTGCTGGGCGACGCGCACAGTGCCGCGGCCGGCCTGAACACGATGCGCCGCGGCTCGGTCAAGCCGTTGCTGCCGCTATTGCAGGGCGTGGCGGATCCCGCCGCGTTCGCGCTCGGCATGCCGGCCATGATCCTGCAGGGGCAGATGGATCCGGCGGTGGCGCCGCGCAATGCCAGGCAATTGTTCGAGCAGTTCCGCGCCCTGAACGGGCTGGCGGCGGACGAGCCGCCGGTCGAGCGGGTGCTGGGCCTTGGCACCGAGAAGGCCTATCGCCGCGTCGATCTGTTGCGGGGCCGCAAGATCGTGCTGCGGTTGTGCGAAATCACCCGCGTCGAGCACGGCTGGAGCGGCGGCGATGCCTCGGTGCGCTATCACGCGCGCAGCGGCCCGGATGCCTCGGCGCTGATCTGGCGGTTCTTCCAGGGGCAGCGGCGCGTGGTCGCGTAGCGCGCCTGCGGGCAAGGGCGGCGGGGTGGCCTGACGGCGGCCAGCGCGTTATTGTTCAGGAAACGGAAACAGACATGTCGTCCCCGGCGCCGGCCGGCCGTCGCGGCGCGGCGCTAACATCGCGCCACGCCCGCGGACCCGGCGCCGTTCCCGCGCCCGGCCGGGCAAGCCTATTCGGAACTCATCATCATGTCCCTGTCCATCTACCAGGCCTCGGTGCCTGTCTTCATCCGCGGTTTGAGCGTGCTGGCCGCGCTGCTGGAAAAGGGCGCCGCCCACGCGGCCGCCAACGGCATCGATCCGGCCGAGCTGGTCAATGCCCGCCTGGCCCCCGACATGTACCCGCTGTCGGGGCAGGTGCAACGCGCCAGCGACGCCTCCAAGTTCGCCACGCAGCGCCTGTCGCAGGTCGAATCGCCCAGGTTTCCCGATGAGGAAACCACATTCGAGCAATTGCAGAAGCGCATCGCCGACACCATCGCCTACCTGCGTTCGGTGCCGGCCGAGGCGCTCGAGGGCGCCGAGGGCCGTAAGATCACGCTCAGCTTCGGCGAGTTCAAGCCCGAATTCCAGGGCGATGCCTACCTGCTGACGTTCGCGCTGCCGAACTTCTATTTCCACGTCACCACCGCCTACGACATCCTGCGCCACGCCGGCGTGCCGATCGGCAAGCTGGACTTCCTGGGGCCGTACACGGCCTGACGCCGCGTCGGGGCGTCCCGCACGCCCTCGCCGGTACGCCCTCGCCGGTATGCCCGCGCCCTTGCGGACGCGGGCCGGGCGGGCGCTTGAAGCGGCGGGTCAGCCCGGCTGCTTCGAGCGATCGCCGCAGCCTTCCATCTCGCCCATCCGGGCCATGTTGCGCTGGATTTCCTCCGGCGTCAGGTCTTCCTTGTGGGTGGCGATCGACCAGCGGTGGCCGAACGGATCCACCACCTGGCCGTAGCGGTCGCCCCAGAACATGTCGGCCGCCGGCATGGTGACCTGCGCGCCCGCCGCCACCGCCTGCTTGATCGCGGCATCCACATCCTGCACGTACAGGTGCAACGTTACCGGCGAACCCTTGAGCGCCTTTGGGCCCAGGCTGCCCCATTCGGGGAAGTCATCCATCAGCATCACCACCGAATCGCCGATGCGGATGGCGGCATGCATCACCTTGCCGCCGGGGGCCGGCAGGCGCGTCAGTTCCTTGGCATCGAACGCCTTGCGGTAGAAGGCAATGGCATCCGAGGCGCCTTCGCACACGATGTGCGGGGTCAGGGTGTGCATGCCGTCGGGAATCGCTTGCTTTGCGGGGGTGGCCATGATGTGTCTCCGATAACCGTGAAAGAGAGGGGTACTTGGGGGACGGGCGCCGGCGACTGCGCATTCCGGCCCGTCCTGTTCCCACGACGAATGGGCGGCGCCGGGATCGACAGGCCGCCGCGATTTTTTTTCAACCGCGGGCCGACTTGCCCACCAGGGTGGTGAAGCCGCCCCAGCACATGCGCTTGAAATCGAACACGCCCTCGCAGGACATGCCCGTCAGGCGCGGGTCGGCCATGACCTTGGCGTTGATGCGGTCGCGTTCGGCCTTGCTGGCGAACGCGATCCAGGAGAACACCACCGTCTCGCCCTCGCGCGCGCCGGCGGCGGCGCTGAACGAGCCGAAGCCCTCGCCGTCGATGTCGTCGGCCACGCACTCGCGGAATTCCAGCGCGCCGCATTCCAGCCAGATCGAGCCGGCCAGCTCGGCCATCTTGCGATAAGTCTCGATGTTGGCCTTGGGCACGCTCAGCAGGTAACCATCTATGTACTGTTCCATCCGATGCTCCTTGATTCCGTGTCGTTGTACGCGCCCCCCGCAGGCCCGCATCGCCGCGGCGGCCGCGCCGGCAGCCATGCCGGTAGTTGTCACTGTATCGGGATCGGCAGCGCTTTCAGATAGGCGATTGCGACATTCTTGAGGGTGGATTGCGACAGGTCTCCGGCGTATGCTGGTGGGCATGAAAAACATCGCCTTCCTGCTGCCGGCCGGCGCCAATATCGCGTCGCTGGAAACAGCCCGGCACGGCTTTCTGGTGGCCAATGAGTACCTGGCCGCGCAGGGGCGCGCGCCGCAATTCCAGGTGCGCACGCTGGCCGCCACGCGCCAGGTCAGCCTGGACGACGGCCGCATCACGGTGCAGGCCGACCTGGTGCTGGACGAGGCCCGCGATATCGACATCTGCATCGCGCCGCCGCTGCTGGGCGCGGTGTCGGACGTGGTGCTGTCCAACCGCGAACTGGTCGATTGGATCGCCCGGCACTATCGCGGCGGCGGCGAGGTCGCCAGCCTGTGCCTGGGGGCGGCGCTGCTGGCCGCCGGCGGCCTGCTCGACGGCCAGCAGGCGGTGGTGCACTGGGCCGCGCGCAACCTGTACGCCAGCCTGTTTCCGGCGGTGGATTGGAGCATCGACCGCGTGGTCCATTCCGGCAACGGCATCTACACCAGCGGCGGCGCATTCTCGGCCGCGCACCTGGTGCTGCACCTGATCGAGAAATACACCGACCGCGACACCGCCATCTGGTGCGCCAAGTACTTCCAGCTCGACTGGAGCCGCCAGAGCCAATTGCCGTTCTCGGTGTTCATGGGCCAGAAGGCGCACGCCGACCAGGTGGTGCGCGCGGTGCAGGACTTCATCGAAAGCCGCTACACCGAAAAGATCACCGTCGAGGACCTGGCCGACCGCCACGCGCTCGGCCGCCGCACGCTCGAACGGCGCTTTCGCCAGGCCACCGGCAACAGCATCGTCGAGTACGTGCAGCGCGTGCGCGTCGAAGCCGCCAAGCGGCGCCTGGAAAGCTCGCGCAAGAGCGTGTCGGAAGTGATGTACGAGGTCGGCTACAACGACACCAAGGCCTTTCGCGACATCTTCAATAAATACTGCGGCATGTCGCCGGTGGGCTACCGCGAACGCTACCAGTAGTCGGCCCGCGTCAGCCCGCGCGCCGGCGCGCCACGGGGAAACCCGATATAAAACTTTGCACAGCCTCCATGATCCAGCGTTATGCGTGGCGGCCGGCTGTTTGCCCCGTCGTGGAGAAATAGTCCATGGAATCAGGGCGTTAGCGTCTCGGTCTGGCGCCCGTCCGTGGCCCGGCGCGGCGGCTTCGCGCCGTTTCCCAATTGCCCGCGGCCATGCATGATGGTGCCTCCTGCCAGGCGCCGCCACGGCGCGCCGGGCCATGCGTTGGGACTTTTCTTGATGACAGACTTCGATCTGACCTTGCACAACGGCCGCATCGTCACGGCCGATGCCGACTTCGTCGGCGACATCGGCATTGTGGACGGCGCCATTGCCGCGATCGCGACCTCGCTGCCGGCGGGCCGCCGCGCCATCGACGCGGCCGGCCGGCTGGTCATGCCGGGCGGCATCGACAGCCACTGCCACGTGGAACAGCTTTCCAGCATGGGCGTGCTGTGCGCCGACGACTGGCACACCGCCTCGATCTCGGCGGCCCACGGGGGCAACACCACCATCGTGCCGTTCGCGGCGCAGCATCGCGGCCAGTCGCTGCGCCAGGTCGCCGAGGCCTACGCCGCCTCGGCCGCCGAGAAATCGGTGATCGACTACAGCTACCACCTGATCATCTCGGACCCCACGCCCGATACCTTGAACCGCGACCTGCCCGAGCTGATCCGCGCCGGCATCACCTCGTTCAAGGTCTTCATGACCTACGACAAGCTCAAGCTGGACGACCGCCAGTTGCTGGACGTGTTCGCCATCGCCGCGCGCGAGGGCGCGCTGCCGATGGTGCACGCCGAGAACAACGACGTCATCAGTTGGATCGCGCGCCACCTGC
The DNA here is from genome assembly GCF_046535435.1 of Achromobacter sp. SIMBA_011. Taxonomy (NCBI): domain Bacteria; kingdom Pseudomonadati; phylum Pseudomonadota; class Betaproteobacteria; order Burkholderiales; family Alcaligenaceae; genus Achromobacter; species Achromobacter sp. SIMBA_011. The sequence goes on from NZ_JAWRWN010000002.1 coordinate 313,483, forward strand.
TGGCGGCGGGCCACACCGCGCCCAAGTACCACGCCGTCAGCCACGATCCGATCGCGGAGAACGAGGCCACGCAGCGCGCCATCAGCCTGGCCGCGGTGCTGGAAGTGCCGGTGCTGATCGTGCACGTCTCGACCCAGGGCGGCGCGCAGGCGATCCACGCCGCGCAGACGCTGGGCGCGCCGGTGTACGGCGAGACCTGCCCGCACTACCTGCTGCTGACCGCCGAGGATATCGACATCCCCGGCGTCGAGGGCGCCAAGTTCTGCTGCAGCCCGCCGCCGCGCGACCCGGTGTCGCAGCAGGCGCTGTGGCAGAGCCTGGACAGCGGCACGCTGGCGCTGCTGTCGTCCGATCACGCGCCGTACCGCTATGACGAATCCGGCAAGCTGCCGGCCGGCGACGCGACCACGTTCAAGCAGATCGCCAACGGCCTGCCGGGCCTGGAAGTGCGCATGCCGCTGCTGTTTTCCGAAGGCGTGCGCAGCGGCCGCCTGACGCTGCAGCAGTTCGTGGCGCTGACCTCGACCAATCACGCCCGCATGTACGGCCTGTACCCGAAGAAGGGCACGCTGGCGGTGGGCGCGGACGCCGACATCGCGATCTGGGATCCGGAGAAGACCGTGACCCTGCGCGCCGCCGACCTGCACGACGCGGTCGGCTACACGCCCTATGAAGGCCGCCAGGTCACCGGCTGGCCCACCACGGTGATCAGCCGCGGCGACGTGATCGTGGACGACGGCGTGCTGCGCGCCGAGCGCGGCCGCGGCCAGTTCATCGCCCGCGGCCTGCCCGCCCCGCTGCAGAAGGCGCGCGAGATCAGCCCGCGCGCCGCCTTGCTGCGCAAGATTTTCCCGGCCGTGATCGCGTCCTGAGCGACACGGCCCTCAACGCATAGCGATAGAACCCCGGAGACTGACATCGTGAGCAACGCAACCCATGCGCGCAAAATGGACCTCGCGGTCGCCCAGATGGGCGCCGTCAACCTGGCCGACACCCGCGCGGTGGTGGTCCGCCGCCTCGTCGAGATGATGCGCGAAGCCGCGGCCCGCAAGGCCGAGTTCGTGGTCTTTCCCGAACTGGCGCTGACCACCTTCTTTCCGCGCTACTGGATGGACGACGCCGAGGCGGTCGATCGCTTCTTCGAAAAGCGCATGCCCAACGCCGACGTGCAGCCGCTGTTCGACACCGCGCGCGAGCTCGGCATCGGCTTCTACCTGGGCTACGCCGAACTGACCCCGGAAGGGCGCCAGTTCAACACCGCCATCCTGGTCGACCGCCAGGCCAAAATCATCGGCAAGTACCGCAAGATCCACCTGCCGGGCCATTCCGACCACAAGCCGGAGGCGCCGTTCCAGCACCTGGAGAAGAAGTTCTTCGAGGTCGGCGACCTGGGCTTCGGCGTCTGGGAGACCAACGACGTCAAGATCGGCATGTGCCTGTGCAATGACCGCCGCTGGCCCGAGACCTACCGCGTGATGTCGCTGCAGAGCGCCGAGCTGATCGTGCTGGGCTACAACACGCCGTCGCTGAACATCCACTGGAACGAGCCGGCGCACCTGCGCACCACCACGCACGAGATCGTGCTGCAGGCCAGCGCCTACCAGAACGCGGTGTGGGTCGCCGCCGCCGCCAAGTGCGGCCACGAGGATGGCCACCACATGATCGGCAGCTCCATGATCGTGGCGCCGTCGGGCGAGATCGTGGCCCGCTCGAGCGGCGAGGAAGACGAAGTCATCACCGCCCGCATCGACCTGGGCATGGGCCAGACCTTCCGCGACCACGTCTTCAACTTCGCCAAGCACCGCAGCCCGCAGCACTACAAGCTGATCGTCGAGCGCACCGGCGCCGGCGAGCCGCTGCCGGTGGCGCAAATCGATTAGGTCCGCTTGAGGATTGCCTGCGTCATCGCGGGCAACTCCTTTTTGACGATCTGGGAAAACTGCGTCAGGAAGGCCTTGGCGATGGACGGGGGCGGCTCGATCCGGGAATGAGACACGTACACGAACAGCGGGATCGCCGGCTCGACGCGGCGCACCGCCAGCCCGTGCATCAGGGCGTCGGTCAGGCCATACGAGTCCACCAGCGCCACGCCGACGCCCTGGCGCACGAACGAGCACGCGGTCTGCGACGAGCGCACTTCGATCGCCGGGGCCAGGATGTCGCGGCCCTGCGGATCGAGATGCGCGTACAGCGTCTCGCCCAGCGGCGTGTCGCGGCTGTAGCCCACCAGCATCTCGCCGGCCAGCATGTCCGGCAGGATCACGCGCTCGCGCGCCAGGCGGTGGCCCGCCGGCAGCACGCAGACGATTTCGCCCTGCGCCAGCTCGGTGGTGATCAGGTTGGGATGCTCCGGCTTGAAGATGGAGATGGCGATGTCGGCGTAGCCCAGCAGCAGTTGCGGCAGCAGCGCGTCCATGCCCAGTGGCCGGTAGCGGATGCGCACGCCGGGGTTGCGGGCGCAGAACTTCGCGGTTGCCGCCGGGATCAGCCACTCGCCGAAGCTGGGGCTGGACACCACGCTGACCAGGCCGCCGCCGTGGCCGGCCAGGCCCGCGGCCATGTCGTTCAGGCGGTTGACGCCGGCCTGGATCGATTCCACTTCCTGGAACAGCTTGCGCGCTTCCTTGGTGGGATGCAGGCGGCCCTTGAAGCGCTCGAACAGCGCATAGCCGAGGCGCAGTTCGATCGATGCCAGCACCCGGCTGATGGCCGGCTGGGTCACGTGCAGCAGCCGCCCGGCCGCGCTCAACGAGCCCGTGATCATGATGGCGTGGAATACCTCGATCTGGCGCAGATTCAACGGCGCGGAAGACCGGACCTTTCCGGGTAACTCAGACATGCTGCGTGCTTTCCTCTTGACCCGGGCGGTGCGCCGGCGCTTGCCGGCCCGCCTCTATTGCAAGGATTCTACTCAATCGTGCCCAACGCCCGCATCCTCCTCGTAAACCCGAATTCCCTGGACAAGGTGACCGAGGCCATCGGCCGCGCGGTCGAGCCGTTCCGCCACCTGCCGCTGGATTTCCGCTGGCTGACGTCCGCCGGCGGGCCGGCCGGCATCCAGAACCAGGCCGAGGCCGACGCCAGCATCGCGCCCATGACCGAGCTGGTGCGGCGCGAGGCGGCCGGCGCCGACGCCGTGATCGTGGCCTGCTTCAGCGATCCGGGGCTGCATGGCCTGCGGGACCTGGCGCCGGTGCCCGTGCTGGGCATCGGCGAATGTTCGGTGCTGACGGCAATGAGCATCGGCGCCCGCGTCGGCGTCATCGCCATCGCCGGGGCCGCCATCCCGCGCCACCTGCGCTACTTCCGCGCCATGGGCGTGGCCGACCGCATCTGCGGCGAACTGGCGCTGGACCTGCGCGTGAGCGACCTGGCCGACGCCGAACTGGCGTTCCAGCGCATGGCGACAGTGGGCAGGACCCTGCGCGACGCCCACGGCGCCGACGTGCTCATCATGGGGTGCGCGGGCATGGCGGACCTGCGCGCGCGGCTGCAGGAGGCCTGCGGCCTGCCGGTGGTGGAGCCGACCCAGGCCGCCGTGGCCATGGCGGTCGGGCGGATCTTCGGCGGCGCTTGAACGGCCGCGGGGGCGGCAGCGCATCGGCCATGCCGGCGCCGTGGCGCGCGCATGGCCGATGCGGCGTTACGCCGCCTGCTGCACGTAGTGGCCGGCGGCCACCTGCACCAGTTGGGCCACGACCGGGTTGTCGCCCACCTTGCGGATCGGGCTCGGAATCTCGCGGGCCGCGCGCGCGCTGCGCTGGTGGCGCCGCGCCGGATCCGGCACCGGCACCGCCGACAGCAGCCGCTGCGTATAGGGATGGCGCGGCCGGTGCAGCACCTCCTGGGTCGGGCCGATCTCGACGATCTGGCCCATGTACATGACCGCCACGCGGTGGCTGACCTTTTCCACCACCGCGATGTCGTGCGAGATGAACAGGTACGACAGGCCCATCTCGCCCTGCAGCTCCTTCATCAGCTCGATCACGCGCGCCTGCACCGACACGTCCAGCGCCGACACCGGCTCGTCGGCCACGATGATCCTGGGATTCACGCTCAGCGCGCGGGCGATGCACAGGCGCTGGCGCTGGCCGCCCGAGAACTGGTGGGCGTAACGGTCCAGGAAGTCGCGCGGCAGGCTGACCCGTTCCAGCAACTGGGCGGCGCGCTCGCGGCGCTGCTCGCGGCTGTGGCCGCCATGCACCTTGAGCGGTTCGCTGACCAGGTCCCAGGCGTGCAGGCGCGGATTGAGCGACGCATACGGGTCCTGGAAGATCATCTGGATGTGGCGCCGCATCGCGCGCATCTGCTCGGGCGTCATGTGGGTGACGTCCTGGCCGGCCAGGCGGATCGAGCCGGCGCTCGGCTGCACCAGCTTCATCAGCAGGCGCCCGGTGGTCGACTTGCCCGAGCCGGACTCGCCCACCAGCGCCAGCGTCTCGCCGGCGCGCAAGTCGAACGACACGCCCTCGACGGCGTGCACGTTGGCCACCACCTTGCCGAAGGCGCCGGCCTTGACCGGAAAGCGCTTGGCCAGGCCCGACACTTCCAGCACCGCCGGGCGCTCCCGCACCATGGCTGCGTCGGGCGAACCGTCGCCCAGCCGCGGCACCGCGGCCAGCAGGTCGCGCGTGTAGGGCTGCGTGGGCGCCTCGAACAGCGTCGCGGTGGCGCTTTCCTCGATCCTGTCGCCGTGCCGCATCACCACCACGCGATCGGCGATCTCGGCCACCACGCCCATGTCGTGCGTGATGAACAGCACCGCCATGCCGACCTCGCGCTGCAGGTCGCGGATCAGGTCGATGATCTCGGCCTGCACCGTGACGTCGAGCGCGGTGGTCGGTTCGTCGGCGATCAGGAGCTGCGGCCGGCAGGCCAGCGCCATCGCGATCATCACGCGCTGGCGCATGCCGCCGGACAGGTCGCCGGGATACTGCGTCATGCGGCGTTCGGGTTCGGACATCTTCACCGCCACCAGCATCTCCTGGGCGCGCCGCCAGGCCTCCTGGCGCGAGATGTCCTGGTGCAGCAGATAGACTTCGGCCAGTTGGTCGCCCACCGTCATCACCGGGTTGAGCGAGGTCATCGGCTCCTGGAAGATCATCGAGATCTCGTTGCCGCGGATGCGCCGCAATGCCGGTTCCTCCAGCCCGAACAGGTCCACCTCGCGGCCGTCGCGCGGCACGAAGCGGGCGCTGCCGGCGGCGATGCGGCCGCCGGCGCGCTCGATCAGGCGCAGGATCGACAGCGCCGTCACCGATTTGCCGGAGCCGGACTCGCCCACCAGCGCCACCGTTTCGCCGCGGCCGATGGTGAAGTCCAGCGACTTCACCGCCCGATACGGTCGGGCGCGGGCGCCGAATTCGACGCTCAGGCCCCGCACCGCCAGTAAGGTCTCGCTCATGGGGATGCTCCGTCAGGCGCGGCTGGGAAAGACGCGCGGCGACATGGCGTCGATGTCGCGGCCGGCGTAGTCGCGCTGCGCCACGGTGGCGATGGTCCGCGCCTGGGCGCGCTCCACTTCCTGCATGGCGCGTTCGATGTCGATGGTCAGCAGCTTGCCGTCCCTGACCACCTGCTCGCCGTCCACGTATACGTCGCGGATGGCGCGGTCGCCGGCCGAATAGATCAGGCTGCGCAGCGGCTCGCGGCCAGGCCGCATGTACGGATGCGACAGGTCGACCAGCGAGAAGTCGGCCTTGCCGCCGACTGCGATGCGGCCGATGTCGTCGCGGCCCAGCATGCGCGCGCCGTTGATCGTGGCGGCGTTGAACACTTCCTCGGTGGACGCGGCGCGGAAATGGCCGGCCTGCAGCCGGGCCACGTAGCAGGCCAGCCGCATTTCATCGAGCATGTTGTGCGGGAAGGTGTCGGTGCCGATGCCGACGTTGATGCCGGCGCGCAGGTAGCGGCCCAGAAAGCTCAGCGCGATGCCGCGCCGCGCGAACACCGTCGGACAGTGCGCGACGTGCGCGCCGGAGCGTTGCAGCAGGCCGAAGTCATCGGCGTGCGGCCAATACAGCGCGCGGTGGTCGTTCAGGAAGATGCCGTGGCCGATGATGAGGCCGCCATCGAGCAGGCCCTGGTCATCGAGCCATTCGATCGGCGTGCGGCCGTGGCGGCGCGTCATCTCCGAGAATTCGACCACGCTCTGCGCGGCGTGGATCTGCATCGGGACGCCCAGGCGGCGCGCGGCGTCCCGTGCCGCCTTGAGCAGTTCGGGCGAGCAGGTGTCGACCTGCGAGGGGCACAGCATGGCGCCCAGGCGGCCGCTGGGGTGGTTGATGGCGCTGTCGGCCACCGCCAGGGCGGCCTCGAACGACTTGAGCGCCGCCGCTTCATCCCAGGTGTATTCGACCGAATGGCCGTCGTTGGTGCGCCAGGCGGCCGAGCGGAACATCGGGCCCAGCACCCCACGGATGCCGGCCGCCGCCACCACGTCGGCCCAGCCGGGGCGCGGCAGCGACATGTCCACGAAGGTGGTCACGCCGCTCAGCAGCATCTCGGCCATCGCCACCTGGTTGGAGTACTGCGCCGTCTCGATGCCGGTGCGGAACACCGGCATGTATTCGTACAGCGAGCTCTGGCCCAGCTTGTCGCTGCCCAGTTCTTCCAGCAGCCCGCGGTTGCCCGGCTCGGAAGAGGGATGGCTGTGGACGTTCACCAGGCCTGGCATCGCCATCAGGCCGTTGCCGGCCACGACCTGGTCGGCCGGGCCGGCGTAGTCCTTGCCGGCATGGATGACGGTGTTGCCGCGCATGACCAGGTCGGCGTTTTCGATATAGACGTGCGAGCCCAGCGCCTCGTCCCAGGCCACCAGGGTGGCAAGCTGCTTGAAATGGGTGATGCGGGTTGGATTGGTGTCGCTCACGGGAGACTCTCTGTGCGGCGGAATCAGGAGAAGGGCGGCGCGGGGGGGACGCCGCCCGGTGCGGTTTACTTCAACTCGATGTCCAGGCCCTTGTAGGCGGCGGCGCCGAAGATGCCGTGCGCGCGCATCGGCTTCAAGCGCGGCCCGCCCACCAGGTACAGCGAGTCGTGGTACAGCGGAATCCACGCCACGCCGTCGGAGATCTTGGTCAGCGCCTTGGACAGGATCGCATCGCCGCTCCTGGCGTCCAGCGCCTCGCTGCCCTCGGCCAGCCAGCGGTCGGTGTCGGCGTCCTTCCAGTTCATGCGGTTCGGGGTCGGGATGCTGCTGGACAGGAAGTAGCTGTTGAGCGCCTCGCCCGTGCTCATGTAGCCGAAGCTCATGCTGAATTCATCGAACTCCTGCGTGGCCAGCTTGCCCCAGGCCGAGGTCGAGTCGAACAGTTGCACGCGCAGGTCGGCGCCGACCTTCTTCATGTCGCCCTGCACGGCTTCCATGATGTCTTTCCAGTAGCCGGTGATGCCGTAGTGCAGCAGCGACAGCTTCTGGCCGTCCTTGTAGCGGTAGCCGTCCTTGCCCATCTTCCAGCCGGCGTCGTCCAGCAGCTTGTTGGCGGCGGCCGGGTCGTAGCGGTAGGCGTCGTTGGAGCCGGCGGGGGTGTTGGTGGCCAGCATGCTGGTGGCGGGCACCGCCTCGCCGAAGGTGATGGCCTCGGTCAGCGCCTTGCGGTTGATCGCCAGGTTGAGGGCGCGGCGCACGTTCACGTCCGTCAGCATCGGCTTGTCGATCTTGAAGCCGAGGAAGAAGGTCCAGTAGAACGGGTCGGCCTTGCTGACGAACAGGCGCTTGTCGGCCTTCAGGTCCTTGATGGCCCACTGCGGCAGGTAGCGCGACAGGTCGGCCTGGCCGCTTTGCAGCGCGGTCAGGCGGGTGCTTTCCTCGGGCACGATCTTCCAGACGATCTTGTCGACCTTGGGCGTCGGGTCCTTGTAGATCGCCGGGCCCCACTTGTAGCCGGCATGGCGGGTCAGCACCACTTCATTGCGCGGCGACCAGCTCTGGAAGCAGTACGGACCGGTGCCGTCGAAGGCCTTGACGCCGTAGTCCTGGCCCAGCGCCTTGACCTGGTCGATGTTGATGACCGAGTGCATGTAGTGCGCCATCTGCTGCAGCAGCTCGTTGTAGGGCTTCTTCAGCTTGTAGACCACGGTGACGTCGTCGGGCGCGGTGATGCTGTCGACCGGACCGGCGCGCCAGCGCTCCAGGCCCTTGGTTTCCGGGTCCAGCCAGCGGGTGTAGCTGGCGACCACGTCCTTGGCCGTCATCTTGCGGCCGCTGCAGAACGTCACGTCGTCGCGCAGGCTGAAGGTGTAGGTCAGGCCGTCCGGCGAGATGGTCCAGCTCTTGGCCAGCGCCGGCACCGGCGTCTTCATGTCGTAGTCCAGGCCCACCATGGTGTCGGCGGCCATGAACAGCACCTCGGCCGCGCCGCGCGCGGTGGTGCGGTGCGGGTCGTACTTGTCGGTGTCCAGCTCGCGCAGGATCAGGACGGTCTTTTCGGCCTGCGCCAGCGCCGGCGCGGGCGCGGCCAGCAGGCAGGTCAAGGCCAGCGGCGCGAGGGCCAGTCCCTGGATGGTCTTCATGATGCGGTTTCCCCTGTATGGTTTGTGATTAGGCCGGGCCTGCCGCGGTTCAGAACCGCAGCTTGGGATCGAGCGCGTCGCGCAGGCTGTCGCCCAGCAGGTTGAAGGCAAGCACGATGAAGAAGATGGTCATCGTGGGAATGGTCGAGATGTGCGGGAAGATCTGCAGGAACTTGCGGCCGTCGGCGGCCATGCTGCCCAGTTCCGCGAACGGCGGCTGCGGCCCCAGCCCCAGGAACGACAGCACGGAGCCCAGCAGGATGGTGTGGCCCAGTTGCAGCGTGGCGTAGATCATCAGCATCGACGAGCAGTTCGGCAGCAGATAACGGGTGATCAGGTAAAAGTTGCCGAAGCCCATGGCGTGGCCGGCTTCCATGTATTCCTGCTTCATCACCACCATGGCCGAGCCGCGCGCGATGCGCGCCATGCCGGGAATCGCCGAGATCCCCAGCGCCAGCACCATGCTGGTGGTGCCGGGGCCCATCAGCGCCGACAGGCTAAGGCCGAACAGGATCGCCGGGAACGACAGCAGCACGTCGACCACGCGCATGATGACGCCTTCCAACGGTCGGTAATAGGCGGCCAGGATGCCGAGCAGGGCGCCCAGGCCGGAGCCGCCGATCACCGCCAGCACGCTCAGCATCAGCGTGGCGCGGATGCCGTAGATCACGCGCGACAGGATGTCGCGGCCCTGCACGTCGGTGCCCAGCAGATAGTGGACGCCATCGGCCGAGGTCCAGCCCGGCGCCTTGCGGGCGATGGCCATGTTGGTCGAATACGGATCGTGCGGCGCCAGCCAGGGGGCGAACAGCGCCACCAGCACGATCGCGATCACCGCCAGCAGCGACAGCAGCAGGATGGGATCGCGGCGCAGGCGCGACGCGATGCGCGTCAGCGGCGTGGCGATGGCCTGGGGCGGCAGTCCGCCCATCGAGGAAGTGGTGCCTGCGCTCATGATTTGTTGCCCCGTGGATCCAGGTAGCCGTAGAGCAGATCCACGATCAGGTTGATGAGGATGAAGCCCAGCGCGGTCACCAGGATCGCGCCCTGGGCCAGCGGGAAATCGCCGGCGAAGATGGCGCCGACCGCCATGCGGCCCACGCCCGGCCAGGAATAGATCTGTTCTGTGACCACGGCGCCGCCCAGCAGGTTGCCCACCTGCAGGCCCACCAGTGTCACGATCGGCAGCAGCGCGTTGCGCAGCGCGTGGCGCAGCAGGACGCGGCGTTCGCCGGCGCCCTTGGCGCGCGCGGTGCGTACGTAGTCGCCGCTGAGCGTCTCGATCACGGCGGTGCGGGTGATGCGCGCCACCGGTCCGATCAGCACCGACCCCAGCGTGAGCGCGGGCAGCGCCAGCGATTGCAGGCCGGCCAGGGTCCAGATCGGGCCGTTGCGGCCGATGTACGGCAGGATGCCGGCGCCGCCGACGTGCTGCACCAGCAGCAGGCCGACCCAGAACACCGGCAGCGACACGCCCACCACCGACAGCGTCATGACGAAGCGGTCGGTCAGCTTGCCGCGGCGGTAGGCGGCCAGCGTGCCCAGCAGGATCGCCAGCGGGATGGACCAGACCACGCTGGCCAGCATCAGCTCGGCCGTCGCGCCGATCGTGGCGCCGATCTCGTCGATGACCGGCACGTTGGAGATCATCGAGCGGCCCAGGTCCAGATGCAGCAGGCGCCACACGTACAGGGACAACTGCTGGACGATCGATTTGTCCAGGCCGAGCTCCTGGCGCACCTGCGCCAGTTCCTCGGCGGTCGCGGTGGGGCCGGCAATCACGGCGGCGGGGTCCGCCGGCGCGACCTGCAGGAGCACGAAGCACACCACCACCACGCCCAGCAGGACTGGCAGCGAGATCGTGAAGCGATTGAGGATCTGGCGGATCATGCGAGGCCCGCGCAAGTCATACGGGCTGGCTCGGGGACTGGCCCGGTGCTAGGCGCGCCCGCGGCGGGCCGTGGGGGGGAAAGGTGAACTGGTCTCGGCATGACACGACCTCGTCTCTGTGGGCGTCCAGGTGCTGCGGTGGCCAAAGAATGCCAGCGCGTCCTGGCGCCGGGGACCCAGGGAAATCCACTATGGGAAGACCGCGGCGAGATTTCGTATTCCCTTCTCAACCAATTGAAATGAAAGGGTTTTTTTCGGGTTTTCGGCGAATGGCGCGACGCCTGCGATAACGCGGTGTTATGAAGCCTGCCTAAAGATTGATAGACACCGGAGCGATAGGCGGCAGGATCGGGACGCCCGGGCGGCGGATGGGCGGCGACGCCCGCATATCCATAGTTGGAATCCTTCGTTGGCGCCGGCTGGCGCGCCTCTTAGCCTGTTTGCTGTGTAAAGCGGGCGTTCGACACCGAAGGGGTGACCGAGGCCGGCGCCGCGCGGCGCCGGACGCCCGCGGGCTTTGTGGAGCGTGCGGTTTGAAGTTCTCTCGTTTCTGGACCCGGGTGCAAGGCCTGGCGGTGGTGTTCCTGTTGGGCGCGATGGCGCCGGCCGGCGCCGCCTATCCCGATAAACCCGTGCGGCTGGTGCTGCCGCTGGCCCCGGGCGGCGCCATGGACGTGCTCGGGCGCGGCCTGGCCGAGCGGCTCGGGGCGCTATGGAAGGTGCCTGTCATCGTCGAGAACCGCGCCGGCGCCGGTGGCAACATTGCCGCCGATCAGGTGGCGCGCGCGGCTCCCGACGGCTATACGCTGCTGCTGACCGGCGACATGCTGGTGGCCAACCAGACCCTGTTCAAGGGCGCCATCAACTACGACCCGGTCAAGAGCTTCGCGCCCATCAGCATCGTGGCGGCGACGCCGCCGGTGATCGTGGTGCGCGCCGATTCGCCCGTCCGCGATATCGCCGGCCTGCGCGACGCGGCCAGCCGGCACGTCCTGAACGTCGGCACCCCGGGCTACGGCAACAGCAACCACCGCGCGCTCACCCGCCTGCAGCAGCAAGTGCAGGGCACCGTCCAGCACGTGCCGTACAAGGGGGCGGGGCCGGCGGTGGTGGCGCTGCTGGGCGGCGAGATCGACGCCGCCATCGTGGCGTTGCCCGCCGTCTCCACCCTGATCGCCAACGGCCAGGTGCGCGCGCTCGCCGTGCTGCAGGACAACCGCAGCGCCACCGTGCCGCAGGTGCCGACGGCGGCGCAGGTCGGGCTGGCGATGGATGGCGACACCGGCTGGTTCGGCCTGCTGGCGCCGGCCGGCACCCCGCCGCAGGTGGTCGACGACGTCTGGCGCGCGGTGCGCCAGGCCGTCACCGAGCCGGATTTCCGCGCGCGCCTGCTGGCCATCGGCTTCGAGCCGATCGCCGACCAGCCGCGCGCGTTCGCCGACCGCATCGTCAGCGACGCCCTCAAATTCCCGGCGCTGCTGCGTGACAGCGGCGTGGCGCTGCAATAACGCTTCACCGACGCGCAAGAGGCCGCCATGCCCATCCTGACCATCGGCAACGCCGAGCTGCATTTCGACATCGAGGGCCAGGGCGACGCCGTGCTGGCGCTGGCCCCCGGCGGCATGCTGTCGCACCGCGAACTGTGGCGCGTGACGCGCGACGGCCGGCCGCGCGAGTATCCGGATCCGGTCGCCGCGCTCGCCAGCCGCTACCGCGTGATCGCCCCGGACCAGCGCAACGCCGGCCGCTCGCGCGCGCCGGTGCTGGCCAGCGACGGCTGGACCACCTATGCGCGGGATCACCTGGGCCTGCTGGACGCGCTGGGCGTGCAGCGCTTCCACGTGATCGGCTCCTGCATCGGTTCGTCGTTCGCGCTCAAGCTGTGCGAGCTGGCGCCCGAACGCGTGGCGTCGGCGATCCTGCAGCAACCCATCGGCATCGCCGGGCAGGAGGGCAAGCGCGGCGAGTCTTTCGACCAATGGGCCGATACCGTGCGCCAGCGCGATCCCGCCATCGACGAACGGGCCCTGGAGGGCCTGCGGCACAACCTGTTCGGCGGCGATTTCGTCTTCAGCGTCAGCCGCGACTTCGTGCGGCGCAACCCGATTCCGCTGCTGATCCTGGGCGGCAACGACCCGTTGCATCCGCGCGCCGTCTCGCTGGAGCTGGCGCAACTGGCGCCCGCGGCCACCCTGGTGGAAGCGTGGAAGACGCAGCCGCGGCGCTATCTCGACGCCATCCAGGACTTCCTGGCGCGGCACCCGGCCTGAGCGCCGCGGGACTGTCAGCGGCGCTGGACGGTACGCGACGCCGGGCGGTGAGCGTCGCCGGGCCGCTATGAGGCCGCCAGCGCCTGCCGCGAGCGCCGCGCAAGGCGTTCGAGCAGGGCGCTGGCCAGGCTTCCCGCCAGCGCGAACCCGACCGCCACCCACAAGGCCCAGGTGGCGCCGGCGCGGGCGTTGAACACAAAGCACGCCGCCACGAAGGCCGCGCCCATCGTCTGGCCCAGCAGCCGCGCCAGGCCGGACAGGCCGCTGGCTACGCTGGCGCGGTGCGCCGGCACGCTGAACATGATGAAGCGCTGGTTGGGCGACAGGAACAACCCGAACCCCGTGCCGCACAACGCCATTGGCAGCATCACCGCCCACATCGGCGCGCCGGCCGGCAGCGCGCTCACGGCCAGCAGGCCGGCGGCCAGCAGGGCCAGGCCGACCATGCCCAGCAGGCTGGCGGACATCCGGTCCGACCACTTGCCCGAGAACGGCGCCAGGCAGGCCCCCATCACCGGCCAGGGCGCGATCAGCATCCCGACCTCGGCGATGTCGCGCCCCAGCGTCTGGTTCAGCAGGAACGGCAGCGCCACCATGGCCGCGCCCTGCGCCGCGAAAGCCAGCACGCACACCAGCACCGCCAGCGAGAAGGGCGCCAGGCGCAGCAGGTCCAGCGGCACGATGGCGTGCGCGCTCAGGCGTTCGCGGCGCCACAGCAACGCCCAGCTCAGCGCCGCGAGCACCCAGATCAGGGCGGTGTTCCCGTCGGGCTGCGCCACGCGTTCCAGGCCCAGCACCGCGAGCCCGAACGCCAGCGCACACAACACGGCCGCGCCGGCATCGAGCGCCTTGCCGTCGCCAGGCAACCTGGGCAGGTGCCGCCCGGCCAGCGCCAGCGCCACCAGGCAGAAGGGCACGTTCACATAGAACAGCCAGTGCCAGCTCAGCACCGTCAGCATCGCCGACGCCAGCACCGGCCCGCCCGCCAGTGAGGCGGCCGCGATCATGGCGTTCAGGCCCATGCCCCGGCCCAGTTCCTCCTTGCGGTAGATGGCGCTCACCAGCGCCATGTTGCAGCCCATCAGCGCCGCGGCGGCCAGGCCCTGCGCGGCCCGGGCCGCCTCCAGCGACCACAGCGACTGCGCCGCGCCGCACCAGACGGAGGCGGCCAGGAACAGCCACAGCGCCGGCAGGAACACCCGCCGGTGGCCGAGCTTTCCGGCCAGGGCGGCCAGCGGCAGCATCGTCGCCACCATGACGAGCTGATAGATCGTGACCACGCCGATCACGTCGGCGGCGCCAACGCCGAGCTGCGCGGCCATCGACGGCAGCGCCGTGTTCGTCATGGAGGTATCGAGCGTCGCCATCGAGATCGACAGGGACACGGCCAGCATCGCGTAGCGGCGCGCGGCGGGTGTCAGGGGAGCGGGGAGAGAAGCAGCGGGCGTGGACATTGCGGTATACGGGGGGCAGAGAAACGGCTCCCAGTATGAAAGCCGCGATCCTTGCGGTGAATAGCAAAATCCGTAAACCAGCCTTGCAGATATGAAATACTGGAGCCGCATGGCATCCCGGCGGCAAGGGCCGCGAAGCGAGGGCAGGGTGAACCGATCGGAAGGCATGGCGTTGCTGGTGGCGGCCGTGGACCAGGGCAGTCTCAGCGGCGCGTCGCGCGTCAGCGGGGTGTCTTTGGCCTCGGTCAGCCGCCACATCAGCGCGTTGGAAGAGCGCATTGGCACCCGGCTGCTGGTGCGTTCGACCCGGGCGCTGCGTTTGACCGAGGCCGGTCAGCGCTATTACGCCGAGGCCAAGCGCCTGCTGGCGGACATGGACGAACTGGAGAGCAGTATGCGGATCGATGCCGCCGAGCCCTCCGGCCGGCTACGCGTCACGGCGCCGACGCTCTACGGCCGCGTGCATCTGCAGCCGCTGCTGGCCAAGTTCCTGGTGCTGCATCCCAAGGTCACGCTCGACCTGCACCTGCTGGACCGCCCCGTCAACCTGCTGGAAGAGGGCATCGACCTCGCGGTGCTGGTGGGCGAGCAGCCCAGCTCCAGCCTCGTCGCCCGGCGCCTGGGATCCATCCGCTGGGTGCTGAGCGCCTCGCCCGATTACCTGGCGCGGCGCGGCACGCCCCGCAGCCTGCAGGACCTGACCCAACACGACGGCCTGGTGTACAGCCACCTGGCGACCGAGGACATGTGGACGCTGATGGACAAGGGCAAGCCCACCGTCGTGCGGGTGCCGACCCGCATGCGCTCGAACACCGTGGATGGCGTGGTCACCGCCGCCGCGGCCGGCGCCGGCATCGTCTACGCGCCGGCCTGGGCCATCGCCGACCACGTCGCGGCGGGCCGCCTGCAACCCTTGATGGTGGCGTCGGAGACCCCGCCCCGGCCCGTGTTCGCGTTGATGACGCACCAGCGGCTGATGGCCGGCAAGGTCCGCTCGCTGGTGGAGTTCCTGGTGGAAAAACTGCGGGAAAAATCGCTCAACGAGCTATGACCCGCCAGGGCGTGGCGCGTGCCGGCGTGCCGGCGGGCCG
Source organism: Achromobacter sp. SIMBA_011 (assembly GCF_046535435.1). Lineage (NCBI taxonomy): Bacteria > Pseudomonadati > Pseudomonadota > Betaproteobacteria > Burkholderiales > Alcaligenaceae > Achromobacter > Achromobacter sp. SIMBA_011. The sequence continues at coordinate 328,702 of NZ_JAWRWN010000002.1, forward strand.
GCGTTCAGAGGCCGTCCAGCAGCGCCTTGCCGGTCTCGTTCGCCGACTTGCCCTGGTTGACGGCATCGGTCAGCGTCGTCACGAACCACGGCAGCACCAGCTTGGTGTCGGGGTCGGACAGGCCGACGCGCAGGCGTTCCTGGGGGGCGGCGGGGGCGGCGTCGGCGCTGGCGGAGAGAGCGCTTTGCGCCGGGGCCGACGTGGCGCTGGCGGGCGCGGCCGGCGGTTGGGCCAGGGCGGCGGCGCTGGTCAGCAGCGTGGCGGCAAGCAGGGGAAGGCGGCGAAGGCAGGGCATGGGGAACAGGCTCCAAAAGGCGGGGCGGTTCGATCATCAGCGCCCCGCGGACATCGGCGGGCGCCTGGGAAACCGTTGCCGCTATTGTGTGACGGCGCCGGGCGCCTGGATACCAGGGAGTTGTGATGGTGTGTGAATTTCTGTCCGCGCGCGGCAATCCGGCACAATCCCTGATTCGTGACGGAGAATCCGATGGCTGAAACCGACCCCGGCGGTCCCGCGCAGGCGGACCTGCTGCCCTATACCCACGACGGCATCCCCGCCCAGGAGACCGGGCTGGCCAATCCCGCGGCGCAGGACGGCCGCCTGCGGGTGGTGCTGCTGGCGCCCGACCCGGCATCCGCCGCCCCGTTGCGCGATCGGGCCCGCGAGATCGCCAGCGACCTGGCCGCCCGATCGGACGCCGGCTTGCGTTTCCTCTGGGACGCCGGCCGCACGCCCGACGATCCCGAGCATCCGCCGGCAGCCTTCCTGCAAGGTTTCACGCCCTCCGACCTGGTGGTCGCCGCTGACGGCAGCTATGTCGTGCACTTCGCGCCGCACGACGCCGCCTGGTTCATGGCGGGGTATTGGCCGGCGCTGCGCTACTCGGCCGGACATCTGCCGGTGGGCTGGACGTGTGAATCCTGACGCGGCGGGGCGCGGATGGAGCCCGGCGGCCGGGCCGATCCGTCCGCATCCTGCGCCACTGCCCCGGGTCGATCTCTTGACAGCCGACCAACCAACTAGTAGATTGGTTGCCATGAACCTGGAACTTTCCTCCCGCGCCCTCGAAATCGTCGACCAGACCCGGCAGTTGCTGGCGAGCGGCGGCTATCACGGCTTCAGCTATGCCGACATCTCCGAGCGGGTGCGCATCGGCAAGGCCAGCATCCACCACCATTTCCCGACCAAGGCGGACCTGGTGCTGACCGTGGTCACGCGGCATCGCGAGCAGGCCCGCTCGGGGCTGGCGGCGCTGGACCAGCATGTGACGGATCCGCAGGCGCGCTTGATGGCGTATGCGGACTACTGGGCCAAGTGCATCCGCGATGGTTCGATGCCCATGTGCATCTGCGCGATGCTGGCAGCCGAATTGCCGATGATCCCGCAGGCGGTGGCGGACGAGGTGCGCGCCTATTTCGGCGAGCTGACCGCGTGGATCGGGTCGGTGCTGGGCGCGGGTGTCGCCACGGGGCAGTTCCAGTTGCGCAACGGTGTTCTGGTCGAGGCGCAGGCCTTCATGTCCACGATCCACGGAGCGATGCTGACGGCCCGGGCGCTGGGCGCGCCCGAGGCATTCACGACGATCTCGCACGCGGCCATCAGGCAGTTGTCGACGCCGGCGTGATGGCCGGCCCGCGCGCGCCTTCGGGTGCGCGTTTTTTTGAATGACTTAACCAACCAACTAGTTGGTTGTTTTATGAATTTACCGGGCGTCATTGCCCATGTCTGTCCACGTTGTCGGCGCTGTCGCCAATCCCTGGCCGCGCCTGCGCTTTCAAGGAGCCCTGCCCATGCCGCATCCCATTTCGCCTCTCGGGGCCGCACACACCCTCATCAGCCTGGTCCCCGCCTTCGCGGGCCTGTACAGCTTCGTCCGCTACCGCGGCATCGACAGCGCGACGCCGGTCGGCAAGATCTATCTGGGCGGCCTGGTGGTGGCGGTGCTGACGTCGTTCGGCCTGTCCAGCACGGGTGGATTCAACCCCGGGCATGCGCTGGGCATCCTGGCGTTGCTGTCGGTCGCGGGGGCGCTGCTGCTGTCGCGCCTGCCGCCCCAATCGGCGGCGCGGGCTCATCTGTCGCAACTGGGGTTCGCGTTCAGCTTCTTCCTGATGTGGGTGCCGGGGATCGCGGAGACGCTGACCCGGCTGCCGGTGTCGCATCCGTTGGCCGACGGGCCGCAGTCGCCGCTGGTGCGCGGCGCGCTGGCGACGTGGTTCGCGGTCTTCGTGCTGGGCGCCATCACGCAGCAATGGTGGATCCGTTCGCAGCGTCGCCGCGCGCCGTCCCGCTAGCCAGGTGATGCCGCGCGCGCCGGCGCGCGGCCAGGGGACTTGCCATGAGCGCCAACGCCATTGACCCGATCGATCCGCTGCGCATCGACGCGGTGCGCGACCCGTACCGTCTCGAACGCCTGCACGCGCAACTGCGGACCGACCGCGCGATGCGCGCGCGGGCGGCGGCGTTTTCGCGCATCCACGCCGCGCAGACGCAGGCGGTGTCGGCAACGGCGGCGGTAGCGGCGTCTCAACCAACGCCGCCGGGCGCGCCTGCCTCGACAGCGTCATCCGCGCCGCGCGCCGCGGCCCCGAAAATGGACGCGCCCGGCATCGCGCTCGAACCCTTGCGCGACCAATACACGGCGCATTGCCTGAAGCTCGCGATCCAGGCGTTCCGTGATGAACAGGCTCGGCTGCAGGCGCGCACCGTCGCGACCAACCGGGCCGAACGCGATGCCCAGGCGGCGTTGCAGGCGCGCGCCGAGGCCGCCAATGACCTGGGCACGATTCAGGGCCTGCTGCCGCAACTGCCATATCGCTTCGTGGCGGGGCTGCCGGCGATCCTGCCGTCGCAGATCGTGGCCGCGCCCGGCCCCGCGCCCATCACGGTGGGGCCGGTGGCGCAGGCCGCGGCCTTGCGCAATGCCATCGACGATGCGCTGGCCGGCGATCCCGCCCAGCGCGCTCGCAACCGCCGCCCGCGCCCGAGCGAGGAATGATGCGCGGCCGGCGCAACGCCGGCGGTACGCGCCGAGCGCAGCCGTAACGGGCGCGGCCACCGCGGTCCGCGTCGCTGGCACATCGCGGACACGCACAGGCGCGGCCGCCAGGGCATGCCGGCCAGCGCGCGCCCCGGCTTCGCATTCAGCGTTCCGTAAATCACCTTTCAAACGCCCTCCAAACCTAGGGTTAGTTCGCGTATCCGGCCGTTTTCGGAAGGACTACATTGACTCATTCATTGGAACCAAGTCTCATTTTTTGGAACTTTATGGCCTCACTCGAAAACGCAGCCATCATTCTTCGCCTGATCAACAAGCTCAATCGCAAGGTCACGGTGACGGACCTGGTCGAGCACCTGGGGATGCCGAAAAGCTCGGCGTCGCGCCTGTTGGCGCAGATGAAGGAACTGGGGCTGCTGGACCGTGAGGAGAGCACCCGCGCCTATGGCCCGGGGGTGATGATCCTGGAGCTGTCGCGGATGGTGCGCGAGACCACCTCGCTGTCCGCGCAGATGCAGGACGCGCTCAAGCGCCTGAGCGCCCAGAGCGGCCACACCGGCTACATCTCGGTGCTCGAGGGGCGCGACGTGATGGTGCTGCACGTGCAGCAGGGCTCGCATCCACTGCGCGTCACGACCTATCCCGGACACCGTTCGCCCAGTTGGGCCACCTCGACCGGCCGCGTGCTGCTGGCGCGCGACAGCGACGACAAGGTGGCCAAGCGGCTGGGCAAGCAACTGCCGTTCATTTCCGACGAAGCGCCGCGCACCGTGCCTGACGTGCTGGCCCGTCTGCGCGATGTGCGCGAGTCCGGCTTCGCCGTGGCGATCAACGAGGCCATCCCGGGGGTGGCCTCGGTCAGTTGCGCCGTGAGCGACCCGGTGTCGATGGAGCGCTTCGCCATGTGCCTTTCCTTTCCGGCGGCCCAGGCCGATGCCGCCAGCGTGCAAGCGCTGGCCGCGGACCTGCTGACGGAAGCCAGAAGCCTCGGCCGCATCGTGTGCGATCCGGCCTGGGGATCCCCCGTTCATGCCCTCCACGAGTCAGCACCATGATTGATTCCACCCCCCGTCACGCCGCCCAAGGCGGCGCCACCGCGCAGGAAGACCCGCATCCAAGAGCGCTCTCGCTGTCCAACCTGGTCCTGTTGGCCGCACTGAGCGTGTTTGGCGCGGTGATCGGCATCCAGTTGATCGTGACCCTGGGCGTGACGCCCAACACCTCCATCATCGGCGCGCTGGTGGCGATGATCCTGGCCCGCGTGCCGATGCGCCTGCTGCGCTCCTACCGCTCGGTCCACACGCAGAACCTGGCGCAGACCGCCATCTCCTCGGCCACCTTCGGCGCGGCCAACAGCCTGCTGCTGCCGCTGGCCATTCCCTATCTGCTGGGCCGCCCCGACATGGTGCTGCCGATGTTCCTGGGCGTGGGGCTGGCGATGCTGCTGGACGCCTACATGCTGTACCGCCTGTTCGGCAGTTCGGTGTTCCCGGCCACCGGCGCCTGGCCGCCCGGGGTGGCCGCGGCCGAAGCCATCAAGGCCGGCGACCAGGGCGGCACGCAGGCCAAGCTGCTGGGCCTGGGCATCGTGGTGGGCGCGGTGGGCTCGTGGTTCAAGATCCCGATGTCGGCGTTCGGCGTGGCCTTCATCGGCAACATCTGGGCGCTCGGCATGTTCGGCCTGGGCCTGCTGCTGCGCGGCTATTCCGAGCCGCTGTTCGGCATGGACATCAACAAGCAGTACATCCCGCACGGCGTGATGATCGGCGCCGGCCTGGTGGCGCTGATCCAGGTGGCGATGGTCATGCGCGGCAAGGCCGGCCCCAAGGCCAGCGGCCCGGCCGGTCCCAGCGTCGGCAGCAGCCTGCGCCTGGGCGGGGTGGGGTACATCCTGCTGTCCGCCGGCATTTCGCTGCTGGCCGGGCTGTATGCCGACATGCCGCTGCCGATGCTGCTGGGCTTCATCCTCTATGCCGCCTTCGCCGCGCTGGTGCACGAGCTCATCGTCGGCATCGCCGCCATGCACTCGGGCTGGTTCCCGGCGTTCGCGGTGGCGCTCATCACCTTGCTGCTGGGCCTGTTGATCGGCTTTCCGCCGCATGCGCTGGCGATCCTGTGCGGTTTCTCGGTGGCGACCGGCCCGGCCTTCGCGGACATGGGCTACGACCTCAAGGCCGGCTTCATGCTGCGCGGCAACGGCGCCGACATGGCTCTCGAACTGGAAGGCCGCAAGCAGCAGTTGATTGCCGCCATGCTGGCCTTCCTGATCGCGATCCCGGTGGTGTACTTCAGCTATGGCGCGCTGTTCGCGGGCGGCCAACTGCCGCCGGTGGCCAAGGTCTACGTGGCCACCATCAACGCCGGCGCCACGCCGGGCATCGCGCAGATGCTGCTGGTATGGGCCATTCCCGGCGCCATCATCCAGTTGATCGGCGGCCCCAAGCGCCAGCTCGGCGTGTTGCTGGCCACCGGCCTGCTGATCGCCAACCCGCTGGCGGGCTGGGCCGTGGCGGCGGGTATCGCGCTGCGCCTGTTGATCGAGAAGGTCGGCGGCGAAAAGCACCGCAACCACATGGAAGTGTTTGCCGGCGGGATCATCGCGGGCGACGCCATCTTCAGCTTCTTCAGCGCCGCCATCACCTCTCATTTTGGCAAGAAGTGATTCCCCCTTCTTGCCGTCTTTGCCCGAAAGGAAATCCATCATGAGTCTTTCCCAGACATTGCAGGCCTTCGAAGCGCTGGACAGCGCGCACGCGTCGGGCCACACCGTGGCCACGCTGCTCGAAGGCCATCCCGGCGTCAGCGTCACCGTCACCAAGATCACCGGCGCCAACGGTTCCACCGATTTCGTGCGCATCGTCATTCCCGGCGCCCAGGGCAAACGCGCCGGCGGGCCGGCGCCCACGCTCGGCATCGTCGGTCGCCTGGGCGGCATCGGCGCGCGGCCGGGCCGCATTGGCCTGGTGTCCGACGGCGACGGCGCGGTCGCGGCCGTGGCCGCCGCGCTCAAGCTGGCGCACATGCAGGCGCAGGGCGACGTGCTGGCCGGCGACGTGATCATCGGCACGCACATCTGCCCCGATGCGCCGACCCGTCCGCACGAACCGGTGGATTTCATGGATTCGCCGGTCGACATGAAGGCCATGAACGAGCAGGAACTCAGCGCCGAGATGGACGCGGTGCTGTCGATCGACACCACCAAGGGCAACCGCATCATCAACCACAAGGGCTTCGCGCTGTCGCCGACGGTCAAGCAGGGCTACATCCTGCGCATGTCGGAAGACCTGCTGCGCATCATGGAGACGACCACCGGCCGTCCCGCCGCCACCTTCCCGATCTCGCTGCAGGACATCACGCCCTACGACAACGGCGTGTACCACGTGAACAGCATCATGCAGCCGTCGGTCGCCACCGCGGCGCCGGTGGTCGGCGTGGCCATCACCACCGAGAGCGTGGTGCCGGGCTGCGGCACGGGCGCCAGCCACGAGGTCGACATCGCGTCCGCCGCCAAGTTCGCGGTCGAAGTGGCCAAGGAATTCACCCAGGGCAAGTGCCAGTTCTTCGACCGCGACGAGTACGCGCTGCTGCTCAAGCTCTACGGTTCGCTGGCCCATCTGCAGGGCGAGCAGGTCGCCAAACACTGAACGCACGGGAGCGCCATCATGTCCGCCACGGCCAAGCTCGGCACCATCACCATCGGCCAGGCCCCCCGGCCCGACATCACGCCGATTCTCGAACGGCACCTGCCGCCCGGCACCCCCTGCCTGCACGCGGGCCTGCTCGACGGCCTGGCGCGCGATGAGATCGAACGGCGCTACGCGCCGCGGGCCGGCCAGGCCACGCTCATCACGCGGCTGCTGGACGGCTCGTCGGTGGTGGTGGACAAGGCCGCCATGCTGGCGCTGCTCACGCAGAAGATCGCGGCGCTGGAGGCGCAGGGCTGCGCCTTCGTGCTGGTGCTGTGCACCGGCGCGTTCGACGACCTGCGCGCCGCCAGCGCGTGGCTCATCGAGCCGGACCTGATCGTCTCGCCCACCGTCGCCGCCCTGGCGGGCGCGCGGCAGGTGGGCGTGATCGTGCCGCTGGCGTCGCAGGTGGCGTCCGAGGCGCACAAGTGGCGCGCGCTGCAACACGCGCCGCTGTGCGCCGTGGCCTCGCCCTATGCCGACGGCAGTGAGTCCCTGGCCGAGGCGGCCCGAGAACTCAAGCGGCAGGGCGCCGACCTGCTGGTGCTCGACTGCATGGGGTTCGTCGAACGCCATCGGACGGCGGCCGCGGCGGCGTCCGGCCTGCCGGTGATGCTGTCGAACGCGGTGATTGCGCGGCTGACGGCGGAGCTGCTGACACAGGCAGACTGATACGCGCGTGTTGACGGCGGCCGGCTAGTAACGTATCGTTTTGCGCAGTTACTATCCGAGCGTCGCCATGCACTCCCGTTTCGACCGATTCCGCGCCACCCCGCTCGGGCAGCAGCTCGAGGCCCTGATCGATGAGCCCGGCCGCTACCTCGAGTACGCGGCGCTGTCGCGGGTCGGCGTGGCCGCCGTCGCCGCCATCAGCGATGACATCGAGAGGTTGTTTCCCGAAGTCGCGGCGGACACCACCGCGCGGCAGTTCTGCGGCGCGCTGGTGGCCGACCTGATGCGGCGCCAGGGGCACGACGTGGTGCAGGCGCGCGGCCGGGTGGCGGGCCCGGTCTTCAGCTATGGCGCGGTGTTCAGCCCGCGGCCCGTGGCGCTGCCGTTCGCCGGCGTCATCGACGAGCTGGCGCGCATGGCGGACGCGCTGGCCGGCCTGATGGGGCGGGTGCCCGCGGCGTGGCGCACCCGCCGGCCCGAAGGCACCGGCTTTTCGGCCACCGAACACGTCTGCCACCTGCGCGACCTGGACGCCGTGTTCACCCAGCGCATCGCGGCCATCCTGGCCGCGCCGCTGCCGCGCATCGATTCCGTCGACGGCACGGCCATGGCGGCCGAGCGCGACTACCAGGAACAGGACCCGGATGCCGCGCTGGCGTCGTTCCGCCGCGGCCGGGCGCAGTTGTGCGCCTCGCTGCGCAAGCTGGACGTGGCGGCGCTGGCGCGCTGCGGCCTGCGCGACGGCCTGCACCGCATGACGCTGGAGCAGATCGCGCGCGAGCTGCTCGGCCACGACCGCACCCACTGCCAGGAATTGGAGGAACTGCTCGCCGAGCTGGCGCCGCCGGCCGCCCGCGGCAAAGGCGGCGCCGCATGAGCCGCGCGTCCGCCGCGCCGCCGATGCTGCTGATCCACGGCCTCATCGGCGCTTTCGATGTCGACGCGGGCCTGCCACCGCACGCCGCGCCGCCGCTGCTGGGCTACGGCGAACACCAGGCGACGCCGCCGGCGCGCATCTCGCTGCCGGCGCAGGTTGAGCACCTGCGCGCGTTCATCGACACACATTTCGATGGCGTCGCGGTCGACCTGGTGGGGCATTCGGTCGGCGGCGCGGTGGCGATGCTGCTGGCGCAGGCCTATCCGCAGCGGGTGCGCCGCATTGTCAATGTCGAGGGCAATTTCACGCTGGCCGACGCGTTCTGGTCGGCGTCCGTGGCGCGCATGAGCGCGGGCGAGGCCGAGGCCATGCTGGACGGCTTTCGCGCCGATCCGCTCGGCTGGCTGGGCGGCGCGGTGGCCGAGCCCCGGCCGCATTGGCGCGACACCGCCGCCCGCTGGCTCGCCCAGCAGCCGGCCTCGACGCTGCGTGCCATGGCGGCGTCGGTGGTGGCGGTGACGGGCGCGGCAGGTTACCAGGACACCTTGCGGCAGGTGTTCGCGCGCCATCCTGTGTACCTGCTGTCGGGCGGGCGTTCGCACGCCGGCTGGAACGTGCCAGACTGGGCCTGGCGCGCCTGCGCGGGGCGGCAGGCGCTGGACGGCTGCGGCCACCTGATGATGCTGGAGCGGCCCGAGGCATTCGTGGCGGCGCTGCGCCACTGCCTGGGGCATGACGGCAATTAAGGCGGCGCATCGGCTATATTTCCAGCGCCTCCTGTCTCTCGCGGGCCGTTGCCGGCCCCACTGAATCCCATGTCCGAAAAACCCGTCGAACCGCAAGCCGTCCTCAGCCCCAACGCCCGCTACGCGATCTTCATCGTCGCCACGCTGAACCCCGGCGCCGACAACGCCGCCGCCGTGCGCGCCTGGTGCGAAGACGTCGGCAACCTGGTGCGCACCGTCGGCACGCGCGCGGTGGCGGCCGACCTGTCCTGTGTCTGTGGTTTCGGCTCGGCGGCCTGGGACACGCTGTTCGGCGCGCCGCGGCCCGCCGGCCTGCATCCGTTCCGCGAGATCGGCGCGGGCGAGCGCGTCGCCGTCTCGACGCCCGGCGACATCCTGCTGCACATTCGCGCCGAAGCCATGGACGCCTGTTTCGAGCTGGCCACCTTGCTGGTGGCCGCGCTGGGCTCGGCGGCCACCGTGGTCGATGAAGTGCATGGCTTCCGCTACTTCGACCGGCGCGCCATCATCGGCTTCGTCGACGGCACCGAGAACCCGCAGGGCTTCGAGCTGCCCGGCTACACCCTGATCGGCGACGAGGACGAAGCCTTCGCCGGCGGCAGCTACGTGCTGGTGCAGAAGTACCTGCACGACATGGCCGCCTGGGAAAAGCTGTCGACCGAACAGCAGGAACTCATCATCGGCCGCCGCAAGCTCACCAACGTCGAACTGCCCGACGACGTCAAGCCGTCGTACTCGCACAGCGCCCTGACCACCCTGGAAGAGGATGGCCAGGAGATCAAGATCCTGCGCGACAACATGCCGTTCGGCCGCGCCGGCGCCGGCGAATTCGGCACCTACTTCATCGGCTACGCGCGTTCGCCCAAGCCGATCGAACAGATGCTCGAGAACATGTTCGTCGGCCGTCCGGCCGGCAACTACGACCGCCTGCTGGACTACAGCCGCGCCGTCACCGGCAGCCTGTTCTTCGTGCCGTCGGCCGAGCTGCTGGACGAGCTGGCCGGACGCGAAGGCTGATCGGTATCAGTCGGGAATCTGCGGCTCCACCAGCCGCATCAACTGCGCCAGCGATTCCTGCCAGCCCAGGTAGCACATCTCCGGCGGAATCACCGCGGGGATGTTCTCCTGCACCACGGTCATCTCCGTGCCGCAGGAGACCTTGCGCAGGGTGATGGTGGTCTGCATCTGTCCCGGCAGGTTCGGATCGTCGAACTGGTCCGTGTAGCGGATCTTCTCGCCCGGCACCAGTTCCAGGTACTCGCCGCCGAAATCGTGGGCGTGGCCGGTGCCGAAATTGCGGAACGACATGCGATGCCGCCCGCCCACCCGCGCGTCCAGTTCATGGACCTCGCAGGTGAAGCCGTAGGGCGGCAGCCAGCGCACGACCGCGTCGGGTTCGAGGAAGGCGCGGTAGACGCGTTCGGGAGTGGTGCGCAGGACGCGATGCAGGGTCACGGTGCCAGTCGTCATGATGAATCCGCCTTTGAAGGGAAGTTGAGCGTACTGGTTCGACGTTCGAGCATCCCGCGGATCGACATGACTGGCATGGGGACAAACCCTAGGTCGTCGCCCAGTCGGCTTGCGCCGTCGTTTCCCGCAGCAGCACATCCTCATAGAAGGCGCCGATCGGCAGCGCGCGGTCGCGCACCTGGATCTCCAGCACCCAGATGCCGTCGGCGGGCACGAAATCCGCCTGCGCCAGTTGGTGCTTGCCGTAGAGCGCGTGCGGAAAATCCGCCACGCGGTGGCCCGGGATCTCGCGCACCAAGTCGCAGCCGTGCTGGCGGGCGTGCGCCTCGGCGCGGTCGTACAGGGCGGCGCCGGTCAGGCCCTGGAGCCAGTCCTCGCGGGTGCGCTCGAACACCTGGCGCGCGGCCTCGGCGCAGCGCTCGCGGTCGGCGTCGGCGCCCAGCACGAAGGTGTCGCCGTAGTCGCCCTCGTAGCCGTCCCAGACCGGGCCGATGTCGACCACGAACACGTCCTCTTCCCGCAGGCGGCGCTGGAAGTCGGTGGGCTGCACCGCGGGCGACTGCGAGTCGGGGCCGAAGCGGATGTAGGTGGGGTGCCAGTTGTGCGACGAGCCCATCTGGCGCAGGTGCGCGTCGGCCGCGTTGACCGCCTCGCGCGTGGTCATGCCGGGCCGCATCAGCGCGGCGATCTCGCGCACCGCGTCGCGCGAGCGGCGGCGCGCCTCGAGGATGCCGGCCAGGGTGAAGTGGCTGCCGACCCGTTCCCAGGGATGGGCGGGGGCGGCCGGCGCGCCGGCGGCGGCCGCGTCCTGCGAGGGCAGGAACGCTTCCGCGTGGAAGCGGTCGCGCGCCAGCCCGGCGGCGCCCAGCCGCTCGCGGGCCGCCCGCACCATCGCCGGGTTGCCGCAGGCGTAGACCACGGTGCGGGTCCAGTCATGGTCGGCGGCGAGGGCGGCGTCCTGCACATGCCAGGGGGCGGCGGCCTGCGCGGCGGGGGGCTCCGACAGCACGGCGTGCCAGGCGAAGCCGGCGCCCTTGCCCTGCAGCGCATTGAGCAGCGGCCCCGCGTAGCAATCGTCCTCCGTCCGGCCGCCCCAGTAGAGCGTGACGCGCTTGAAGCGCGGGTCCCGCAGCGCTTGCATCAGGATCGGATGGATGCCGGCGTAGCCGGTGCCGGTGGCCAGCAGCACCAGGTGCTCGATGTCCGCGGGCCAGCCGTCGGCCGGCCAGACGCAGGCGCCCTGCGGGCCTTCCAGGGACAGCGTATCGCCGGGCATCAGGCGCGGCAGGACGCGTTCGGTGAAGCCGCCGCCGGGCATGCGGCGGATGTGGAATTCGAGTTGCGCGGGGCCGGCGGCGGCGGGCACGTTGGCGATCGAGAAGGGGCGCTGGCTGCCGTCTTCCAGCAGGAAACGCACGTGCTGGCCGGCCTGCCAGGTGAAGGCGGCTTCGCCGCGCACCGCGATGACCAGCCGGGTGACGTCGGCCGTCAGCGGCGCGCGCGACAGCACGGTGGCCTCGCGCCGCTGCAGCGGCCGGGGCGGGGCCTGCCAATGCGGAAACCGCAGCGTCAGGTCGCTGGCGGCGCGGCACTGGCACATCAGCAGTTCGTCGTCGGCGGTGACGTAGGAACGTTCATTGGGCGGCGCGATGCGTTCGTGGCGGCCGGCGGTGACCACCGCCCGGCAGGCGCCGCATTCGCCGCGCTGACAGGAGAAGGGCACGGCCGCGCCCTGGGCCAGCGCGGCGTCCAGGATCGAGGTGGCGTCATCGCAGGTGAATTGGCCGCTGGCGAGCGTGATGGTGTAGGTGGACATGGCACGGTTCCGAAAGACGGGGCGATGGGCGTAATGTAGGGATAGAATGGCTGGGTGAAATAGGGCCATTTCCATGAATATGAGCAAGCCACTTACATGAGCAAGCCACTGATGCGCGATGCCCGGCTGGAATCCAGCCTCGACCTGCCGGTCGACCCGCCGCGCGCGGGAGAATCCAAGCAGGCCTGGGTCTACCGCCAGATCCGCGAACGGATCCTGCGCGGCGTGCTGCCCTCGGGCGGGCGGCTGCCGTCCACCCGCGACCTGGCGGCGCGCTGGCACGTGGCCCGCTCCACGGTCGAGGCCGCCTACGACCAGTTGCGCGGCGAGGGCTATACCGCAGGCGCGGTCGGTTCCGGCACCTACGTGGCGGCGGTCATCCCGGACAATTTCTTCCGGCGCGGCCTGCCTGGCGATGACGGCGCGGCCAGCGGACCGGGCGCGGCCGCGGCGCCTGACCGCGCGCGCGCCGCGGCGGGCGGGCAGGCCGCCGGGGCCGCCGATCCGTCGGCCCCGGTCCCGCGCCGTGACGCGTCCTCCTTCATGGCGCGCAGCGCCGACGCCTCGCTGTTCCCCATGGAAACCTGGCGCAAGGGCCTGATGGCCAGTGCCCGGCGCGTCACGCCGGCGCAACTGGCGCACGAGGATCCGTTGGGCTGGTATCCGCTGCGCGAGCAGATCGCCCGCTACCTGGGCGCCGCGCGCGGCATCGCCTGCGACGCCGGCCAGGTGGTGGTGCTGACCGGCATCCGCGACGGCCTGGACCTGAGCGCGCGCCTGCTGCTGACGCCGCGGGACAAGGTGCTGGTCGAAGACCCCGGCTACCTCAACGCCGAGCCGCTGTTCAGCCAGTACACGCGGCGCATCGTGCCCATCGCCATCGACGAGCACGGCTTCTCGGTCGCGCGCGCCCGGCGCCAGCGCGGCGCCCGGCTGGCGCACGTGACGCCGGCGCATCAATCGCCCACCGGCGTCACCATGCCCGTGTCGCGTCGCCTGGAACTGCTGGATTGGGCCGCGCAGACCGGCTGCTGGATCCTCGACGACGACTACGACAGCGAGTTCAGCTACGACGGCGCGCCGCTGGCGGCGCTGAAAAGCCTGGACAGCGCCGACCGCGTGATTCACTTCGGCAGCTTCAACAAGACGCTCTTCAATGCCTTGCGCATCGGCTACGCGGTGGTGCCGCGGTCGCTGGCGCCGGCCTTCGCCCGCGCGCTCTACGTCACCGGGCGTTCGTGCAGCGTGATCGAGCAGATGACGCTGGCCACGTTCCTGGAGGACGGCGGCTTCGCGCGCCACGTGCGCAAGGCGCGCTCGGTCTACGCCGGCCGCCGCGACCGCGTCATGGCCATGCTGCGCGAGACGTCAGGCGCGGCGCCGCTGCGCGTCAGCGGCGAGCAGACCGGCTTTCACCTGGTGTGGTGGCCGCCGTCCGGCTTCGACGTCGCGGCCCTGCTGACCCGCGCCCGTGAATGGGGCGTGGGCATCCAGCCGGTCGCGGACTTCTGCCGGCGGGTGTCCTGGCCGCAAGGCGTGGTCATCGGCTACAGCGCGCGGCAGGACGCCGACCTGGACCGGCTGGAAGCGCTGCTGCGCGAGGCCATGCCTCGCTAGCGCCCTTCAATTCGGGGCTGGCCTGCGCGGGCGGGCGCCTGGCGGCCAGGCGCTCGCCGTTTTCGTAGCAAAATGCCGCATGGCGTGCCCGCGCGCGCCGCCGACTTCATCGCATCCGAGGATCTTCCATGCCGCAACTCGATCTCTACCAGGTAGACGCCTTCTCCGCCGCGCCCTTCGGCGGCAATCCCGCCGCGGTGGTGCCGCTGGACGCCTGGCTCCCGGACGCCACGCTGCAACGCATCGCCGAGGAAAACAACCTGTCCGAAACCGCCTATGTCGTGCGGCGCGGCGACCTGTACGACCTGCGCTGGTTCACGCCCGCGGTCGAGGTCGACCTGTGCGGCCATGCCACGCTGGCGACAGCCTGGGTGCTGTTCGAGCAACTCGGGGCCAGGGACGAGGTGCTGCGGTTCGCCACCCGCAGCGGCGAACTGCAGGTGCGTCGCGCCGGCGACGGCCTGGCGATGGACTTCCCGGCCAAGCAGCCGGTGGCCGAGGCCGTGCCGCCCGGCCTGTTGCAGGCCCTGGGGCTGGCCGAGGCGCGGGCGCTGTACCGCACCGACGACTACCTCGTCGTGATCGACGACGAAGCGCTGATCGACGGCCTCAAGCCGGACTTCGCCGCGCTGGCGGCCTTCGACGTGCGCGGCGTGGCGGTGACCGCGCCGTCCGCGCGCCACGATTTCGTGTCGCGCTGGTTCGGCCCGCGGGTGGGCGTGAACGAAGACCCGGTGACCGGTTCCGCGCACACCTCGCTGGCGCCGTACTGGGCGCAGCGCCTGGGCAAGACGGTCCTGAGCGCCGAGCAGGGCGGGGCGCGCAAGGGGCAACTGCGCTGCGAGGTGCGCGACAACGGCCGCGTCATCATCAGCGGTCAGGCGGCGCTGTACCTGCGCGGCGCGATCTTCCTCTGATTGCGCGGGGCCGCGGGCGCCATTACCGAAAACCTATCGCCTCATCAGCACTTCAAATACGCGCCGCGCCGGGGCGCGCCTAGAATCTGCCGTCACAAGACACGGACCGGCCGACACGCGTCGCCGTTCACGACAACGAGGAGAGGCAGGGCATGGATGCGGTGTGGATAGTGGCGATCGGCGCGGCCGCGGCAGGCTTCGTGCAGGGGCTGTCGGGCTTTGCCTTCGGCATGGTGGCCATGTCGTTCTGGGCCTGGGTGCTGGACCCGCGGCTGGCGGCGGCGCTGGCGGTGTTCGGCGCGCTGACCGGACAACTGCTGGCGGTGTTCTCGGTGCGCCGAGGCTTCAATTGGCCGCTGCTGTGGCCGTTCCTGCTGGGCGGGCTGGCCGGCATTCCGCTGGGCGTGCTGGTCCTGCCGCACCTGGACATGGACTGGTTCAAGGCGGTGCTGGGCGCGTTGCTGGCGCTATGGTGCCCGGTGATGCTGGTGGCGCAGCGCCTGCCCCGCATTGGCGGCAACCGCTGGGGCGATGGCGCGGTCGGCCTGGCGGGAGGCGTGCTGGGCGGCATCGGCGGTTTCGCCGGCAGCGTGCCGACGCTGTGGTGCACGCTACGCGGCTTCAACAAGGACACGCAGCGCGCCGTGATCCAGAACTTCAATCTGTCGATGCTGTCGGTGACCATGGCGATCTACCTGGCCACCGGCATCGTTACGCGCGACATGGCGCCGATGTTCGCGGTGGTGGCGCCGGCGATGCTGATCCCCACGCTGCTGGGCACGCGTTTGTATATCGGCATTTCCGACGTGACGTTCCGTCGCGTGGTGCTGGGGCTGCTGACGTGCTCGGGCCTGACGCTGCTGGCGTCGTCGGTGCCGCAACTGCTGGCGCGCTAGCGATGCCGATGACCGGCGTGTGGCGGCATTGCGGGCAGGGCTGCGGGAAGAGGCGGGGCATCTTGCCGTCGTCCGACCCGCAGGGCGCTCAAGCTGCAGGTCTTCTTCGGCGCCATCAAGCAAAAGAACTTGATGGTTCACTCTTCGTCTTCCTCATCCAACGCATCTATGCGGGCGAACACGTCTGCGGCAGGCGAGACCCGGCCTTCCTCGATTTCCCGCCGTCCGTGGGCAAGCAGTTGTAGCAGGGCCATCGCTTGCTCCTGCTCCTCGAAACTCTTGACGTCCATGACGACGAGCTTGGCTTCGCCGTTCTGCGTGATGAGCAGGGGTTCGCGTGTTTCGGTCAACGTCGTGACGATCTCGGCGGCGTGGCTCTTGAGGTAGGAGATGGGTTTGACTTGGGTCGAATACTTCATGGCGCGGACTCCCTGTGGTTAGGGTCTGGACTGACTGTAGTCTTTATTTAGTCCGACCATGAATTGGGGTGGGTCTTATTGTCCCGGGAGAACAATGGTCTTTTTTTGGTGCGTTTGTCCATCGCGGTCATGATCTCCCGGCGTGCCATCTCCTGGCATGGACTTAAGGCAACGCCACCGCCTGCCTGACGCTCGCCGCCAGCATCTGCGCCGTCGCCGCCGACAGCGTCCATCCCAGATGCCCGTGCCCGGTGTTGTAGAAAACGCCCGGCCGCTTACCAGGGCCGACGCGCGGCATCATGTCGGGCATCATCGGCCGCAGGCCGCACCACGGCACCACGCGGGCGGTGCGCACGCCGGGGAAATGGCGGCGGGTCCAGTCCACCAGCGGCTGGATGCGTTCGGCGCGGATGTCCAGGTTGAAGCCATTGAACTCGGCGGTGCCGGCCACGCGGAAGCGGTCGCCCAGGCGGCTGGTGACGATCTTGGCGGCCTCGTCCAGCAGGCTCACGGTGGGCGCGGCGGCCTGGCTCGCGGCGTCGTCCAGATGCACGCTGATCGAGTAGCCCTTGACCGGGTAGATGTTCAGGCGGTCGCCCAGTTGCCGCGCGAACTGGCGGCTGGCGGCGCCGGCGCAGACCACGATGGCGTCGGCTTCGTGCTGTTCGCGCGGCGCGCCCTCTGCACGCGCGATATCCAGCACGTAGGGCAGGCCGTCGCGGCTGATGGCGCGGATGTCGGCATCCTGTTCGAAACGCACCCCGCGCCGCAGGCACGCCTGCGCCAGGCCGCTGGTGAACTTGTGGATGTCGCCGGTGGCGTCGGACGGCGTGTAGAAGCCGCCGTGGCAGGGCGTTTGCAGCGTCGGCTCGATGCCGCGGATTTCCTCGGGCGTGACGGCGTGCCGCTCCAGCCCGCCTTCGCGCAGCAGCGCGTTGGCGCGGCGCGCGGTCTCGAAGCTGGCGGCGTCATGGTAGATGTGCAGGATGCCGCGGCGCTGCAGGTCGAAGTCGATGCCTTCGTCCACCGCCATGGCGTACAGGTGCTCGCGCGCTTCGATCGCCATGCGGGTGGTGGCGATGGTGTTCTGGCGGTAGTTGCGGATCTGCCCCATGAACTGGGCCAGCCACGAATACTTGTGCCAGCTCGGGCGCGGATTGAGCAGCAGCGGCGCGTCGTGGCGGCCCAGCCAGCGCAGGCCCTTCATGATGGTGGCGGCGCTGTTCCACACTTCGGCATTGCTGGCGGACAGTTGGCCGCCGTTGGCAAAGGACGTCTCCATGGCGGGATAGCGCTGGCGGTCGTAGACGGTGACGTCGTAGCCCAGTTTGCTCAAGGCGTAGGCGGACGTGACGCCGGTGATGCCGGCGCCGATGATGGCGATGCGGGGCATGATGGCTCCAGATGGCGTGGCCACGACCCAATGATCGTGGCACCCCATCTGTCTCTGTACCTGAGAGCTTCACCCGGGCGCGGCGGCGCGGGTTCCCCTTCGGTGGGCGCCAGGCGCCTCTCTCCAGATTGTCTAGACCGCGCAGTCCTGTTGCCTGAGAGTTTCCGGGGCGGTTGCTCCGTCGGCGCCCGCCACGGGGGCGGGACTCTTCTGCGGGGTTTTGAATCGACGCACCGAGAATAGCCAAAATTCGGCGCGGGCGGGACTCAGGGTTAATACCAAGGGGGCGCCGGATTGGCTCTACACTGGGCGCCGAACCGCCGGCACGCGCCGGCCGGAAAACGAAAGGACGACCCCGCATGCGCGCTCCGGCAATGTTCCGTATTTCCCTGCTGTCCATGACGTTGACGCTGGCCCTGGCCGGCGCCGCCTCGGCCGGCCCGGCCGTCGCGCAAGCGCCCGCCGCCAAGGCGACCACGGCATCGACCTCCGTATCCACGCCCGCATCCACGCCCGCATCCTCGCCGGCATCCACCGCCAAGGCATCCGCGACGCCGGCACCCGCGTCCGCCGAGGCCGATCGCGCCACCGCCGCCGTCGACGCCGCCGTGGCCGAGGTCATGCGCGAGTACGGCATCGCCGGCATGGCCATCGGCGTCAGCCGCGATGGCGAGCAACGCTTCTTCAACTACGGCGACGCCTCGCGCGCGCCGCGCCGCGCGGTCTCCAGCGACACCCTGTTCGAACTGGGGTCGATCAGCAAGACCTTCACCGTCACGCTGGCCGCCTACGCCCAGGCCACGGGCCGCCTCTCGCTCACCGGCAGCCCGGCCAAGTGGGTGCCCGAGCTGCAAGGCAGCGAATTCGCCAGGCTGACGCTGGTGAACCTGGCCACGCACACCGCCGGCGGCTTCCCCTTGCAGGTGCCGGACGCGGTGCAGAGCATGGCGCAACTGATGGACTACCTGAAGGCCTGGACCCCGCGGTACGCGCCTGGCACGCGCCGCACCTACGCCAACCCCAGCATCGGCATGCTGGGCGTGGTGGCGGCGCGCGCGCTGGGCGAGCCCTACGTGGTGGCGATGGAGCAGCGGCTGTTTCCCAAGCTGGGCCTGCGCGATACCTACCTGGAAGTGCCGCCGGGCAAGATGCCCGACTACGCCCAGGGCTACGACAAGCAGGATGCGCCGGTGCGCGTGAACCCGGGCGTGCTGGCGGACGAGGCCTATGGCGTGAAGTCCAGCGCCCGCGACATGCTGCGCTTCGTCGAGATCAACCTGGGCACCGCGCCGGTCGATGCCACGCTGCAGCGCGCCATCGCCGAGACCCATACCGGCTATTACCAGTTGGGCGCGATGACGCAGGACCTGATCTGGGAACAGTACCGTTACCCGGTGTCGGTGGAAGACCTGGTGCACGGCAATTCCGCCCAGGTCGCGTTCGAGACCCTGCCGGTCAAGGCCCTGCAACCGCCGCTGGCGCCGCAGCAGGCAGTGTGGATCAACAAGACCGGCGCCACCAATGGCTTCGGCGCCTACGTGGCGTTCGTGCCGTCGCGCAAGCTCGGCATCGTGATCCTGGCCAACCGCAACTATCCGAATGAGGCGCGGGTGCGGCTGGCGTTGCGGGTGCTCAAGGCGCTGGCGCCGTGAACGCCGGCGTCGGTCTTTGCCGTAGCGCAAACCCGTCGGACCCGATTCCACCCTGGCGCGCGCCGCTGCGGCGATAATCGCGCGCATGACCTACCAATTACTCAAAATGCTGCATGTCGCCGCCGTGGTCGCATGGCTGGGCGGCTCCCTGTTCGTGTCGCTGTTCCTGCTGTCGTCGCAGCCGCCCGACAGCGACGAGGCGCCCAAGGAACGCAGGATGCTGGGCGCGCTGCGCCGCTGGACGCTGTTCGTGACCACGCCGGCGATGGTGCTGGCCTGGCTGGTCGGCCTGCACCTGGCCGTGACCTTCGGCTGGTTCGCCATGACCTGGATCTGGATCAAGATCGCGCTGGCGCTGGTCCTGTCGGGCCTGCTGGGCGTGCAGAGCGCGGCCTTGCGCCGCCAGGCCCAGGGCAGCGCGAAGCGCGCGCCGCTGGTTGACCTGTACGCGCCGCTCACGGTGGTCGCCGCTGCGGTCATCGTGACGCTGGTGGTGGTCAAGCCGTTCTGAGGCGCCACTTATGCGCCGGCGCCATATCCAAACGCCCCTGTAATAACGACTCAACCAACTATTCGTTCGCGCGCGCAGGGGCCATCCCTAGAATCGTCTGCTCATAACCGTATCGACTGAGAGGCGATTTCCATATGACTCCCCGCACTTACACCGCCCGCGCGGGCACGCTGGCCAAGGCCCTGCTGGGCGCCGTGCTGGCCGCGGCCGCCATGTTCCACGGGCCGGCTTTCTCGGCCGATCCCAAGCCGCTCAAGGTCGGCGTGCGCGGCGGCGTCGACGAGCAGATCTGGGAAGTGGTGGCGCAGGTCGCCAAGAAGAACGGCCTGGCCGTCGAGCCGGTGGTCATCACCGGCACCGCCAGCCCCAACGAGGCGCTCAACAACGGCGACCTGGACGCCAACGCGTTCCAGCACATCCCGTTCCTGAACGATCAGATCAAGCAGCGCGGCTACAAGCTGGTGTCGGTGGCCAATACGCTGATCTCGCCCATCGCCTTCTATTCGAAGAAATACAAGTCGCTGCAGGCCTTGCCCGAGGGCGCCAAGGTCGGCATCCCCAACGACCCCAGCAACCAGACCCGCGCGCTGGTGATCCTGCGCGACCAGGGCCTGATCACGCTCAAGGACGGCTTCGATCCGGCCACGGGCACCGCCACGCTGGCCGACGTGACCTCCAACCCGCGCAAGCTCGACTTCGTCGAAAGCGCCTCGGTGGTCCTGGCGCGTTCGCTGCCCGACGTCGACACCGCCGCCATCGTCAACAGCTTCGCCTACCAGGCCGGGCTGATCGCCACCCGCGACGGCATCGCGGTCGAGAAGAAAGAGAACAACCCCTACGTCAACATCATCGCCGTGCGCGAGAAAGACAGGAACGCGCCCTGGGTGCTTGAGCTGGTCAAGGCCTATCACTCCGAGGAAGTGCGCCAGTTCATCCTGAGCAAGTACGAAGGCTCGGTGATCCCGGTCTTTTGATCCAGAGGGCGCGGCGGCTCCATCCGGCGCCGCCGCCAATCCCGTCCGCGCCATGGCATGAGCCGGGCGCGCGGGCGGCTCGGGAACACAGCATGATGCAACACGACATCCCCCTGGCGGATCCGGCCCTGCGGCCCGCCGCCGACGCGGCGCAAGACGCCCACATCGTTTTCGACGGCCTGCAGAAACGCTACCAGGGCCCGCAGGGCACGGTAACGGCGCTGGCCGATATCTCCTTTTCCATCGGGCGCGGCGAGGTGTTCGGCATCATCGGCCGCAGCGGCGCCGGCAAGTCGACGCTGCTGCGCTCGATCAACATGCTGGAGCGGCCCAGCGCCGGCCAGGTGTGGGTCGACGGCGTGGACGTCGGCGGCCTGGACGAAAATGCGCTTGTCGGCCTGCGGCGCCGCATCGGCATGATCTTCCAGCACTTCAACCTGCTGTCGGCCAAGACCGTGGCGCAGAACGTGGCGCTGCCCTTGCGCGTGGCGGGCGTCAAGCCGGCCGAGGCGCGCGCCAAGGTCGACGCGCTGCTGGACCTGGTCGGGTTGCGCGACAAGGCCGACACCTATCCGTCCAAGCTGTCCGGCGGCCAGAAGCAGCGCGTGGGCATCGCCCGCGCCCTGGTGCATGACCCGGAGATCCTGCTGTGCGACGAGGCCACCTCGGCGCTCGACCCCGAAACCACGCAGTCGATCCTGGCGCTGCTGCGCGACATCAACCGCAAGCTGGGCCTGACGGTGGTGCTGATCACGCACGATATGGCGGTGATCCGCGAGGTCTGCCACAAGGTGCTGGTGCTGGACGGCGGCCGCAAGGTCGAGCACGGCGAGGTCTGGCGCGTGTTCGGCAATCCCCAGGCCGATGCCACCCGTGCGTTGCTGCGGCCGTTGCAGCATGACCTGCCGGCCGACCTGGCCGCGCGGCTGGTGCCGGACCTGCAAGGCGGCGCGGGCCTGGCAGTGCTGCGGCTGCGCTTCACCGGGCAGGGCCGTCCCGAGGGCGTGTCGCTGCAGGCGTTGGCGGCGCTGGGGCCGGGCGCGACGCTGTTGCATGGCGGGCTGGACCGCCTGCGCGGCCACGCCCAGGGCAGCCTGCTGGTGTCGGTGCCGGCCGCCGTTCTACAGGAAGAGGCCGCGCGCGCCGCGCTGGTGGCCGATCAGATCGAGGTACTGGGCTATGTCGCTGCCGATGCTGGATAAATACCTGCAGGCCTTCCTGCAGACGCTGACCATGGTGGGCGTGTCCGCGCTCATCGCGATCGCCGCCGGCCTGACGCTGGCGGTGGTGCTGACCGTCACCGCGCCGGGCAACCTGTATCCGCGTCCGCGCCTGAACAAAGCGCTGTCGATCACCGTGAACACGTTCCGCGCCATCCCCTTCATCATCCTGCTGGTGGCGATGCTGCCGTTCACGCGCATGCTGGTCGGCACCACGCTCGGCACCTGGGCCGCGATCGTGCCGCTGTCCGCCAATCTGGTGCCGTTCTTCGCGCGCATCGCCCAGGTCAGCCTGAACGATGTCGACCACGGCCTGGTGGAGGCCGCGCGCGCCATGGGCTGCCGCCGCTGGCACATCGTGCGCCACGTGCTGCTGCCCGAGGCGTTGCCCGGCATCATCGGCGGCATGACCGTCAGCGTCATCGCCATGATCAACGCCTCGGCCATGGCCGGCGCGGTGGGCGCCGGCGGCCTGGGCGACCTAGCCATCCGCTATGGCTACGAACGCTACGAGACCCGCGTGATGTT
Organism: Achromobacter sp. SIMBA_011; assembly: GCF_046535435.1. NCBI lineage: Bacteria > Pseudomonadati > Pseudomonadota > Betaproteobacteria > Burkholderiales > Alcaligenaceae > Achromobacter > Achromobacter sp. SIMBA_011. The sequence continues at coordinate 351,095 of NZ_JAWRWN010000002.1, forward strand.
CGAAGTGATCGTGATCCTGATCGCGCTGGTCTCGATCGTGCAATTCACCGGCGAATGGCTGTCGCGCCGCGCCGACCACAAGCGCTGACGGCGCCGCGCCGTCCGCATCCCCGAGCTGATTCCCGGAGGTATCCATGTCCGACTCGCAACACCACGGCTTCGCCACCCGCGCCATCCACCTGGGCTACGACCCGCTGGACGAGCAGGGCGCGCTGTCGCCGCCGCTCTACCTGACCTCCACCTACACCCAGGACAGCATCGAGGCCTTCGACCGCATCCGCCTGGGTGAACAATCGGGCTACGTCTACGGCCGCACCCGCAACCCGACCCAGGCCCTGCTGGAAGAGCGGCTGGCCTCGCTCGAAGGGGCCGAGGCCGGCGTGGTCACCGCGTCGGGCATGGCGGCGATCTCGGCCACGCTGCTGTCGCTGCTGCAAAGCGGCGACGAGATCGTGGTCGACCAGATCGTCTACGGCACCGCCTTCACGCTGTTCGCGCAGGGGCTGCCGCGCCTGGGCATCAACGCCGTGTTCGCCGATTTCACGCGCCCGGAAACCGTGGCCGCCGCCATCGGCCCCAAGACCCGCGCGGTCTATTTCGAGACGCCGGCCAACCCCAACCTGCGGCTGGTCGACATCGCCGCCATCTCGGCCATCGCGCGCGGCAAGGGGCTCTTGACCATCGTCGACAACACCTTCGCCACGCCCGTGCTGCAACGGCCGCTGCAACACGGCGCCGACATCGTGCTGCACTCGGCCACCAAGTACCTGGGCGGCCATGGCGACCTGCTGGCCGGGGCGGTGGTTGGCCGCAAGCAGCACATCGACGCGATCCGCCTGCAGGGCCTGCGTTACTTCACCGGCGCGACGCTGTCGCCGTTCACCGCCTTCCTGGTGCTGCGCGGCCTGAAGACGCTGGAATTGCGGGTCGAGCGTCACAGCGAATCGGCATTGAAGGTGGCGAAGTTCCTGCGCGAACACGCGGCGGTGGCCGACGTGTTCTATCCGGGCCTGGCGGGCACGGCCGGCGCCGAGATCGCGCAGCGCCAGCAGGCGGCCGGCGGCGGGCTGGTGGCGTTCGAGTTGAAGGGGGGGCTGGCCGCGGGCCGGCGCCTGCTGAACAGCCTGAAGCTGGCGCGCATCGCTGTCAGCCTGGGCGATCCGGAAACGCTGATCCAGCATCCGGCCACCATGACGCACGCCAGCTATACGGCCGAAGACCGCGAAAAGTATGGCCTGTCGGAAGGCCTGCTGCGCTTGTCGGTCGGGCTGGAAACCGCCGCCGACATCCTGGCCGATCTGAAGCAGGGGCTGGATCAGGCGGGGAGCTGACGCTCGATCGCGCCCGGCCCGCCTTCGCGCCCGGGCGCCGACGACCCGCGTCAGCGCAGCACCGAGGTCAGGCTGTCGAACTGCTGCGATTCCAGCCGCGCGCGTTCCTCGGTCAGTTGGCGCACCGCCAGTTGATGCGCGCGGAACCGGTTCAACAGGCTGTCGCGGTCGAACACGATCTCGTTGTGCTCCACGCGCCACGCGCGGCGGTTGTCGTCGAGCAGATTGATCATCTTCTCGAACTCGTCCAGCGTCTGGCGCTCCAGCTCCCAGTTGCGCGCCAGCGTTGCCTTCTGCTGCGGCCGCGCCTTGATCGCGCCTTCGACCATGCGGTCCTTCTGCTGCTCGCTCAGGTCGAGCGAGCGGATGGTGACGGGCACGTCGGCCAGCAGCCGCTGGTTCTGCTGGCTGTATTTCCGCACCACGCGCTGCGATTGTTCCAGGATCAGCCGGCTTTCCACCATGCCGCGGTCGCGCGCCAGACGGTTGGGGATGAAGAGGTCCGACAGCCGCACCTCGTCCAGTTCCTTCATGTAGGCGCGGTACTGCGCCACCCGCTGTCCCAGGATGATCTTGACGCCGCGCTCGATCTCGCCATACACGCCATGCGCCTTGGGGGTGGCGTCGATGTCCGGCACGTCGCCGGGCGGATGGTCGGGCGCGTTGAGCGCGGCGCGCATCCATTCGCCGGTGCGGCGGATCTCGGCCAGCGCGGTGGCCTTCTGCGTTTCGCGATAGGCCGCGAGGCCGGCCAGGACGGCGGCCGCGGCCGCCAGCAGCAGGCCGGTGGCGAAGGCCGCGCGCATGCGGTGCAACGGCGTGCGAAAGCGCTTGAACGGCGACAGGGCCAGGATCACCAGGGCGGCGGGCAGCACCAGCGCGATGGCGCTGCCGACCGCGCTGCCGACGCGGTAGCCCAGCGACTCGGCGGGGTCCGCGACGCCGTCCGCGCCGTCGGACTTGAAGATCAACAGGAGCAGCCACAACCCGATGTACAGGCCCCAGGTCCATGCCCGCAGGGCGCGGCTGGGTCGTGGGGAACCGCGCGCCGCCGATGTCGCGGACGGCAGCGGCGTGTTGGCGCCTTCCGGGCTCAGGGTGGGTTCTCTACGTGTTTCCACGGCGGGCGGCAGCCACGAAATATTTAGCCGCAGATGTTACCGTGAGGGCTTTTCAGGTGCAATGCGGATCGCGCCGCCAGCCGACCCAGTTGCCTTCGCCCTCGAAGTGATGGATACCGCGTTTGGCCACGGCCAATCCCTCGCGCAGCGCCTGCATGTTCAGTCCCGGCATGTGCCGCAGCAGCGCCGGCGGCAGGGCGGCCAGGTCGAGGTGTTCCTGGCCGAACTCGACCGCCATCGGCGAGCCGTCGTCGCGCACGCGGACGTACCATAGGCCTTCCATGTAAGCGCCGGCCCACGGATCGGGAAACAGCGCCTCGGTGAAGCGGAAACCGAATTCGTCGATGGCCTCCCACGGCCAGAACTGGCGCCGGCCGCCCGTCGCTTCGGTGCCCATGGCGCGGGTGAAGCCGCTGTCGTCGAAGCGGACGGTTTCGGCGTAGGGGTCGGGCGGCGCGGGCGGGCCGGCGAACAGCCGTTTGAGCAGGGACCACATGGCGGCAGGGGGGCAGTCGAAAGAGGGCAGCGGGCAGTGTAGCGGCGCGGATTGCTGCCGCAATGTTACAAGCATTGATCCACGTCAACGCCCCGCCTCGGCACGCCGGTTAGGGTAGATGTTTTTTCCTGACGGGTCGCCGGCGACTGGCCGGCCGCCGCGGCTCTGACCTCACGCGCAGCAAGGATTGCAACGATGACTGACAAGACCCCGCAAGCTTCCGGATCGCCCGCCGAGAACGACGACGGCGCCACGGCCCCGCGCGCCGCCAAGCGCACCGCCGCGCCGCGCAAGGCCACCCGCTCCGCCGCGGCCGGCAAGCGCACGCCGGCCCCGGCGCGGTCCGCCCGCGGCGCCGCGACGCCCAAGTCCACGCGCGCCGTCCGCGCCGACAAGCCGTCCAAGGTCGCCCAGCCGTCGGCGTCCGCGCCGGCAGCCCCGGCCGGGCTGCCCGCCATCGAACCGGCGATCCAGGCGCGCAAGCGCGTCAATGCGCGGGAAGTCGCCGCGCGCCAGGAGACCTCGTCGGTGTTGGCCGATATCGCCCGCCGCTACCAGATCGGCGAATCGGGCGAAGCCCACGCGGCGCTGCGCTCGGTGATCGAGGAACTGTCGCCGGACGACGCGGTGGCGGTGCACCGCGCGCTGCTCGAAGCCAACGCGCAGGCGCCGGCCGCGCGCCGCAATCCCGACGAGGAGCTGGCGACCGACTGGCGCGAGGGCATCTATCCGTACCGCCACCGCATGCTGCGGCGCAATTACGAAAAGCAGAAATACGCGCTGCAGGTCGAGCTGCTCAAGCTGCAGGCCTGGGTCAAGGCCACCGGACAGCGCGTGGTGATCCTGTTCGAGGGCCGCGACGCGGCGGGCAAGGGTGGCACCATCAAGCGCATGATGGAGCACCTGAATCCGCGCGGCGCGCGCGTGGTGGCGCTGGAGAAGCCGTCCGACACCGAACGCGGCCAGTGGTATTTCCAGCGCTATGTGCAGCATCTGCCCACCGCCGGCGAAATCGTGATGTTCGACCGCTCCTGGTACAACCGCGCCGGCGTCGAGCGCGTGATGGGCTTCTGCTCGCAGGAGGAATACCTGCAGTTCCTGCGCCAGGTGCCCGACTTCGAGCGCCACCTGGTCACCAGCGGCATCCACCTGGTCAAGTTCTGGTTCTCGGTCAGCCAGGAAGAGCAGCGCCGCCGCTTCCTGCAGCGCAAGGTGCATCCGCTCAAGCAATGGAAGCTGAGCCCCGTGGACCTGGCCTCGCTCGACAAGTGGGACGACTACACCCGCGCCAAGGAAGCGATGTTCGCGCACACCGACACGGCCGACGCGCCGTGGATCGTGGTGAAGTCGGATTGCAAGAAGCGCGCGCGCCTGAACGCCATGCGCTATGTGCTCAGCCGCCTGCCGTACGAAGGCAAGAGCGGCGCGCCGGAACTGGCGCTGGATCCGTTGATCGTGGGACGGGCGCTGTAGCGCTGTCGCTTTTTCGTGGCCGGTCCGCCGGGCCGGTCCGGGCCCTGTCGCGGTCGCGTCTCACTTGCCCCGCATCTGGTCGATCAGGCGCCGGTCGCGCTTGGTCGGTCGGCCGGCGGCGATGTCCAGCGCCGGCTCGGGCGCCAGCCGCCGCATCTCGGCCGCGCGTTCGCGCGCGGCGGCGCTTTCCGGGGTTTCCTCATATAGCTGGCGCGCCACCGGCGCCGGGCCGCGCGCGCCGCTGACGGCGACCACGCGCACCTGGATGGGCGGGTCTTCCTTGCGGATGCTGATCACGTCGCCGGGGCCGACCTCGCGCGCCGGTTTGGCGGGCTGGCCGTTGACCTGCACCCGGCCCTTGCCGATTTCGTCCACCGCCAGGCTGCGCGTCTTGTAGAAGCGCGCCGCCCAGAGCCATTTGTCGAGCCGTATTCTGTCCATCGTCATTGCCGTCATCAATCGGGTCGTCAGGCGGACATGATAGCGGTTCGCCTCAGCGCGGCACTTCGCGCAGCAGCGCGGCGAAGGCGCTGGCCGGCAGCGCGCGGCTGAACAGGAAGCCCTGCATCGCGTCGCAGCCTTCCTCGATCAGCATCTGGCGCTGCGCCTCGGTCTCGACGCCCTCGGCCAGCGTGCGCATGCCCAGCGAATGCGCCAGCCGCACCACGCCGCGGATCACGGCGGTGGCGGTCGGCACCTTGCCCAGCGCCCAGACGAACGACTGGTCGATCTTGAGCGTGTCGATCGGCAGCCGCGCCAGGTACGCCAGGCTCGAATAACCCGAGCCGAAGTCATCCAGCGACGCCGATATGCCGGCCTCGCGCAGCGCCGCGAGAATGCCGGAGGCCTTCTCGACGTCGCTCATCAGCGAATTCTCGGTGACTTCCACGTCGAGCAGTGTCGGCGGCACGCCATGCACCTGCGCCAGGCGCACGATGGTGTTGGCCAGGTCGGGCGCCACCAACTGGCGCGCCGACAGGTTGAACGAGATGCGCGGCACCGGCAGGCCCTCGCCCAGCCATTCGCTGATGTGCAGGCAGGTGGCGTTGGCCACCCATTCGGTCAGCGCCGACTCCATCGGCGAATCCAGGATCACGTCCAGGAACGCCGCCGGCGCCAGCAGGCCGCGGGTGGGATGGCGCCAGCGCAGCAACGCCTCGGCGCCGCACAGCGAGCCGTCGTGCATGCTGATCTGCGGCTGGAAGTGCAGCTCGAACTGGTTGTTGGCCAGCGCGCCCTGGATGTCGCCGCGCAGCGACAGGCGCGCGCCCAGCCCCTGCATCAGTTCGCGGTGATACACCCGCACCTGGAAACGGCCGGCCGACTTGGCCGCGTACATCGCCGCGTCGGCATAGTTCAGCAGCATCTCGGCCGATTCGCCGGGCGAGTTCATCAGCGCGATGCCGATGCTGGCGCCCAGCGAGACCGAGCGGCCATGGATGTCGCTCGGGATCGACAGCGCGTTCAGGATCGAATTGGCCAGGGCCTCGGCCGCACGCTCATTGGTGCCGCGCAGCACCAGCAGGAACTCGTCGCCGCCGACCCGGGCGCAGAAAATCGCGGGCGTGAGGAACTTGCGCAGCCGCTCGGCCACATCGCACAGCAGCAGGTCGCCCTCGGCGTGGCCGAAGGCGTCGTTGACTTCCTTGAAGCGGTCCAGGTCCAGGAACAGCACCGCCAGGGTCGGGCCCTGCGCGGCCAGCGTCCGCTCGGCCTCGGCGATGGCGGCGGACAGCGTGTCCATGCATTGGCGCCGGTTCGGCAGGCCGGTCAGGTAGTCATGGGTGGCCTGGTATCTGAGCTGGGCGGTTTCCTCGCGTTCGCGCGAGACGTCGCGCAACAGGACCGCCAGGCCGTCCTCATGCGCAAAGGCGCGCACCTCGAACCAGCTCGCCAGCGGCGCGTAGTAGCCGATGTGTTGGGCCGGGCGGCCGGTCTGCATGGCGCCGCGGCAGGCATCGTAGTAGCCGGTGCCGACCAGGTCCGGACAACTGTCCCACAGGCCGCGCCCCACCAGGTCCAGCCTGTTGCGCCGCAACAGGCGTTCGGCGGCCGGGTTCAGGTAGCGCACACGCCATTCGCGATCGAGCGACAGGAAGCCGTCGGCCAGACTGTCGAGCGTGGCGCCGTCGGCGCCGGCCGCGAGGCGGGCGTCGGCGGGCGGGGGAAAGGATGAGGGCTCGTGGCTGTCGTGGTTCATCTCGTCGCGGATTTCCCTGAGCGCGCTTGAAGTGCTGTTGTATCGCATCGGGGAGCCGCCGTAAAACCAAAAAAAGACGCCCCGAGGGGCGTCCAAGACCGGCATTCCGGTTGTCGGGCGGCAGGTCGCCCGGCGGTACTCAATCCAGTTTCAGGTCGGCTTCCTTGACCACGCGCTGCCACTTGGCGATCTCGGCGCGGCGGAACGTGTCCAGTTCGGCGGGGGTGGAGCCGATGGGCTCGGCGCCGATGCCTTCGAGCTGTTCGGCGATCTGCGGGTCCTTCAGCACCTTGGCCAGGGCCTGCGACACCTGGTTGACGATTTCCGGCGGCGTGCCGGCCGGGGCGAACACGGCGTTCCACTCATACGTCTCGTAGCCGGGCACGCCGGATTCGGCGATGGTGGGCAGGTCCGGCGCCGCTTTGGAACGCTCCGAGCCGCCCACGGCGACCGCGCGCAGCTTGCCGTTCTTCACGTGCTGCCAGGCCGAGCCCATGCTGGCGAACATCACCGGCACCTGGCCCGACATGACGTCGATCATGGCCGGGCCGCCGCCCTTGTAGGCGACGTGCTGCAGTTGGGTCTTGGCCAGCAGGTTGAACAGTTCGCCGGCCAGATGCTGGGCCGAGCCGGGGCCGGCCGAGGCGAAATAGACGTGTTCCTTGCTGTCGGGCTGGCCCAGGCGGATCAGGTCGGCCACGGTCTTGACCTCGTACGAAGGCGTCACCACCAGCACGTTGGGCACGCGCAACAGCAGCGATACCGGTGCGAACGCGGTCAGCGTGTCGAACTGCATCTTGGAGTGCAGCGCCGGGTTCTGCGCGTGGTTGGAGGCGTCCAGCATCAGCGTGTAGCCGTCGGGCTGGGCCTTGGCGACCACGGCGCCGCCGATCATGCCGCCGGCGCCGCCGCGGTTTTCGATGACCACCGGTTGACCCAGTTCGGCCGCCAGCTTGGGGCCGATCAGGCGGGCCACCACGTCGACCGTGCCGCCGGGCGGGTAGGTCACCACCAGCGTAACGGCGCGCTCGGGGTAGGCGGCGGTTGCCGTGCCGGCGGCGCCGGCCAGCAGGCCGGCGGCAGCCAGCAGGCTGGCGCGGCGCGCGAGGCGTTGGATCAGAGGGGTCATCAGAATTCTCCTTGGAATTGGAACAGCCGCAACGGTGTCTCGGCGAGTACGGCGCGCCGTTGCGTGGGGTCGTCGATCCAGTCGTCCAGCCACCGCATGGACGCGGGGTAAGACGCCAGGTGGCGATGCTCGGTGTGGGGCCAGTCGCTGCCCCACATGAGGCGGGCGGGCGTGTAGGCGTCCAGCAGTTGGCGCGCGGCCTCGCGGCCAGCGCTGGCACAGGCCTCGCCGGTCCAGTTGCGGTAAGGGGCGGACAGCTTGACCCATACCCGGCCGCTGTCGGCCTGCCGCAGCAGGTAGCCGAAGCCGGGGTCGGCCACGCCGAGCGCCGGGTCGGGACGGCCGAAGTGGTCCACCACCACGCGGCAGCCGGCCTGCAGCAGCGCCGGCATGATATCGGCCAGGCGCGCGGCCTGCAGGTGGATCTCGACGTGCCAGCCGAGCGCGTTGACGCGAGCCAGCAATGACTGCCACGGTTGCGTGCGCAGGTCGGGCACGGCCAGGCCGATCAGGTTGAGCCGGATGCCGACCACGCCGGCCGCGGCCAGCGCCCGCAGCGCGGCCTCGTCGATGGCCGTGTCCACCACCGCCACGCCGCGCAGCCGCGCCGGCGCGGCGCGCAGCGCCTCCAGCAGGTGGCTGTTGTCAGTGCCCAGGAAACTGGGCTGCACCAGCACGCCATGCGACAGCCCGTGCGCGTCCAGCAGGCCCAGGTATTGGGCCAGCGGGGCGTCGTAGTCCGGGGTGTGGCGGCGGGTGTCCGCCAACGCCAGGCCCTGCAGGAAGACGTGGGCGTGGCTGTCGACGGCGAGGCCGGTGACGGAGGGGGGCAAGGCAGTCTCCTGGGCGGGGTCCATGCCCCGCGCGTTCTGTAAGGTTCTGTAAGCGGCATTCTAGGGAGGCAGGGTATAGTTTTCCATTCTGGAAAATTGCTTTATTTATATTGGATTGATATGGAAACCCGGCATCTGCGCTACTTCCTGGCGGTGGTGGACCACGGCAGCGTCAGCCGCGCCTCCGAATGGCTGGGCATCGCCCAGCCGGCGTTGAGCCAGGCCCTGGGACGCATGGAAAAGGACCTGGGCGTGCGCCTGTTCGAACGCTCGCGCCAGGGCACCACGCCCACGCCCGCGGCCCAGGCCATCCTGGAGGACGTGCGCGCCAGCGTCGCGCGCATCGACGCCGCCGCGCGCCGCGCCCGCGAGATCGGCCGCGGCAGCGCCGGCCAGTTGACGGTGGGGCTGGTGTCGTCGGCGCTGTTCGATACGCTGCCGCGCGCCTTGCGCGAGATGCGTCGGCAGGCGCCCGGCGTGCGCGTGATCCTGCGCGAGATGAGCAATGCCGAGCAGGCCGACGCCCTGCAGACCGGCGAGATCGACATCGGCCTGATGCATACGCCGGTGGCGGTGGGCGGGCGCATGCGCGAGCGGCAACTGCTGCGCGACCGGCTGGTGGCGGCGGTGCCGGACGAGTTCGACGTCGCCGCCGATGGCCGGGTCTCGATGGCGCAGATCGCGCAGGCCGGCCTGGTGATGTACCCGCAGTCACAACTGCCGGCGTTCTACGCCGACATTCTCGATGCCATGCGCAAGGGCGGCCATGACGCCCACGTGGCGCAGGAGGCCAACCGCACCCTGACCGTGCTGGCGTGCGTGGCCGGCGGTTGCGGCGTGGCGCTCTTGCCCAGTTGGATCCGCTCGATGGATTTCCGCGGCGTGCGCTTTTGCGAAGTGCGCGACGGCGAGCGCCTGCCCAGCTTCGACCTGAGCGCGATCTGGCCGGCCCGCTCGGTGCCGACCCTGGCTGATTTGTTCGCCAACCTGGACCTGGGCGGGCATTGACCTTTCACTGCGCATTCAGTTGCGCCGGCGAACGCTTAAGCCACGCTTAAGAAGCCGTTTCCCCCGGAACCGCGACGCCCCGGCCGCTCTAAACAGAAACGACGTTAGAGGGGCTCTTCATGGACCTGAACTGGCAGCAGCAGTTGTGGGAAAGCGCGCTCTGGATGGCGCGCGCGTTTGGCATCAGCGTGGTCGCGCTGGCAGTGGCGACGCTGGCGCTGGCGCGCTGGACCGACTGGGGGCGCAAGTTCTGGCGCCTGGCCTGGCCCTACCTGACGCCGCGGCGCAGTTGGCGCCCGCTGCTGACGCTGGCCGCGCTGTTGTTCCTGGCGATGTTCGCGGTCCGCATGACCGTGCTGTTTTCGTTCTGGTACAACGGCTTCTACAGCGCGCTGCAGGCGCTCGATCCGAACGCATTCTGGCGCTTGCTGGGCATCTTCGCGGTGCTGGCCACGGTGCACGTGATTCGTACCCTGGTCGACAGCTACGCCGGCCAGGCCTTCGACATCCACTGGCGGGTCTGGCTCAACGACCGCCTGACGCGCGACTGGCTTGGCGCGCGCGCCTACTACCGCGGCCACTTCGTGGGCGAACCGGTGGACAACCCCGACCAGCGCATCGAGCAGGACATCGCCCTGTTCGTGAGCGGCTCGCGCTCGCTGGCGATCGGCGCCTTGAGCGCGGTGGTGTCGCTGGTGGCGTTCACCGGCATCCTGTGGAACCTGTCCGGCGCGCTCGAGGTGGCTGGCGTGGAGATCCCGCGCGCCATGGTATTCATGGTGTACGTGTACGTGCTCATCGCCACCTTGTTCGCGTTCCGCATCGGCCGGCCCCTGATCCTGCTGAACTTCCTGTCCGAGCGGCTCACCGCCAACTTCCGCTACGCCTTGCTGCGGCTGCGCGAGAATGCCGAGAACGTGGCCTTCTACCAGGGCGAGGAGGTCGAACGGGCGACGCTGTGGGCGCGCTTTTCGGCCTATATCGCCAACCTGTGGGAGCGGGTATACCGGGGCCTGAAATTCGACGGCTTCAACCTGGTGGTGAGCCAGGTGGCCGTGGTGTTCCCGTTCCTGTTGCAGGCGCAGCGCTTCTTCAGCGGCGCGATCAAGCTGGGCGACGTCATGCAGACCTCTCAGGCCTTCGGCCAGGTGCAGGACTCGCTGTCGTTCTTCCGCACCTCATACGATGCCTTCGCGCAGTACCGCGCCACGCTCAACCGCCTGGCCGGCTTCCTCGACGTCAACGCGGCGGCGCGCGATCTGCCGGCGATCGCGGCGCTGCCCTTGCCGCACGCCATGGAAATCAGCGGACTGGACGTGTCGCGTCCCGATGGCCGCGCGCTGCTGCGGCGGTTGGACCTGGCGCTGCATCCGGGCCAGGCCCTGCTGATCAAGGGGCCTTCGGGCAGCGGCAAGACCACCCTGTTGCGCGCCCTGGCGGGCCTGTGGCCCTACGCGCAGGGCACGGTGCGGCGGCCGCAAGGCGCGGCCGCGCTGTTCCTGTCGCAGCGCCCCTATCTGCCGCTGGGCAAGCTGCGCGATGCCGTGGCTTATCCCGGGCATGCGCAGGCCGGCGATGATGCGCGCCTGGCGTCCGCGCTGCGGGCGGTGAATCTGGGGCACCTGGCCGCGCGGCTGGACCACGAGGCCGATTGGTCGCGCATCCTGTCGATCGGCGAGCAGCAGCGCGTGGCGTTCGCCCGCGTGCTGTTCAACCGGCCGGCGATCGTGTTCCTGGACGAGGCCACATCGGCCACCGACGAAGGGCTGGAACACATGCTCTACGGCCTGCTGCGCGAACAGTTGCCAGACGCCATGCTGGTCAGCGTCGGCCACCGCAGCACGCTGGACGCGTTCCACTCCCATCGGCTGGACCTGGACGGAGAGGGGGGCTGGCGCGCCGGACCGCTGGCCGCGGCGCCGGGGCCGGTGCTGACGCGGGCGGCGGCCTGAGGCCGGTGCGAGGCGTTCTGCCGTGCGGCCGGGTCCCAGCGGCCGGCCGCTGGCACGAGCACGGGCGGCGCCCGGCGTGCCCGGGCGCCGGTCAGGTGCCGACCCGCAGCGGGCCGGTCAGCTTGCGCAGCGCCGCGATCACGCTTTGCGCGGTGATGCGGCCGGTCTTGGGATTGGCCGACGGGATGTTCTGGATTTCCATCGAGAACGAGGCGGAATCCGACACCACCTCGACGCGATGCACATTGCGTTCCAGCGACGGGTCGGCCCAGATCTCCAGCGTGGTGCGGTCCGGACCGATGCCGGCCAGCGAGACGCTCACCGCCACGTTCAGGTTGGCCGGGAAGCCCACCGCCGCCTCGCGCGGCGAACCGCGGAAGATCAGGCGCGGCTCGGTGATGCCGTCGATATCGATGTTGTTGTCGGTCAGGTAGGGCGCGCCCAGCAGGCCGCGCACCGGTTTGCGCGTGATCATCGTGACCGAATGGATCTCGCCCTCGGCGGCGGCGGTGATCGCATCCAGGCCCAGGATGGCGCCGGACGGCACCAGGATCTGGCCGTGGTGGCGGCGCGCCAGCTCGATCAGGTCGTCGTGGCGCAGCAGCGCGCCGGAGCTCAGCACCACCAGCTTCTTGCCGGCCGTGAGCACCGGCTCGGCCAGTTCGCGGAACACGGCGGCCGGGGCGCATTCGACCACCACGTCGCAATGTTCGGCCAGCGCGCCGATGGTGGTGAACACCGGCCTGGCGTTCTGCCACGCCACCGCGGGCGCGGCCTGGGGATCGCGCACGGCCACGGCGGCCAGCGTCAGGCCGGGCAGGCCGGCATCCAGGGATTGCGCCACGGCCTGGCCGATGGCGCCGAAGCCGGCGATGCCGACGCGGTAGCTGTTCATGGAAGATTCCGGGGAAGGGGCGCAGGGCGCCGTCAGATTCGCGGGCCGGCCGGCGGCAGCATCGCCGGCCAGGGTCGGCGGTCACTGTAGCGAGGGGGCGGGCGTGCGTCAATCATCGCGGACGCCATGCGCTGTCCGTTCCGTTCGTTCATCGCCAGGGGGCAGGGGCATGCGGCTAGCGGGCCGGCGGGGCGAATTCCCGTCCCGTGTAGTCGGACGCGACCGCGATCTCGCCGCGAGCCAGCCGCGCAGACCAGTCGTCCAGCACGCGGCGTTCCTCCGCGCCGACGTCCGCGCCCAGCGCCAGCCGCAGCGATGCGCCCGCTTCCAGGCCGAAGTGCGTGACCGCGCCGACCCGCAGCGCGCCGGCGGCGTGATCGGCCGCGGCGCGTTCCACGCACAAGCCAGAATCGGCCAGCGCCGACGCCAGATACACGGCGGGATCGCGCGCCACCCAGTCCAGCACATTGCCGATCTGCCACAGGCCGCGGCGGCGGCAGGCGCGGGTGATGCCGTCGCGGCCGCCATCCATCATCGCGAACACCACGCGCGCGCCGTCGGCGGCCAGCGCGTCGGTCCAGGCCTCGGCCAGCGCCGGGTCGTGCTGGTTGCCGCAGAAGCCGGTCAGCGGATCCTGGCCGACTACGCGGCGCACACCGTCGGCATAGGCGGCGCGACCCTTCAGCCCGGGCCGCACGCGTTCCCCCGACAGATGCGCGGCGCCGCCGCGCAGGCCCGCCAGCACGCCGGCCAGGAAGGCCGTGTGCTCCTGCAGGATTTCATAGGACGCGACATTGGCCGCATGGTGGCTGCCCTGGGTGATGGCGAACTGCGTGCGCGCAAAGCGCGGCGCCACCCGCGCCACCGGCACATCGCCCTGGCCGCCATGCACGATGACGAGGTCGGGGGCGTCCGCGCACAGCGCCGCCAGGCGCTCGGCGCGCGCATCGGGGTCGTTGTCCGCGATCCATTCCACCTGCAGGGCGTGGCCCGCGCGCGCGGCGCGCGCCGCGCCCTGCACGGCGGCTTCGTTGAACCCGCCCCGGCCGGCCTGGCCGAACAGCACCAGCAACCGGCGCACGCTCACAGGCTGGCTCCGGTCGCCCGCACCACCGGGCCCCAGGTATCGGCCTGGCGGCGCACGAAGTCGGCGAATTCGGCGGGCGACTTCTGCGCCAGCACGAAGCCCTGCCCTTCCAGTTTGGCGCGGATATCGGGGATGCGCAGCACCTGCGTCAAGGCGTCGTACAGGCGTTCGCTGACGGCGTCGGGCAGGCCCGCCGGGCCAGACAGGCCGACGAAATTCTCGGCCACCAGGCCGGGATAGCCCAGCTCGCCCACCGCCGGAATCTCCGGCGCCTGCGGCACGCGTTGCGCGGTGGTCACGGCCAGCAGGCGCAATTGGCCGGTGCGCAGGAACGGCAGGTTCTGCGGCAGCGCGTCGACCGCGAAGCGGATCTGTCCGCCCAGCAGGTCGTTGCGCATCGCGCCCGAGCCCTTGTACGGAATGTGTTCGAGCCGCGCGCCGGTCTGGCGCGCGTACAGTTCGCCGACGATCTGGCCGACCGACGCCAGGCCGCCGCTGCCGTACTGCACCGGCGCCGGCTGCGCCTTGATCCACTCGGTCAGTTGCGCGAAGGTCTCGACCGGCACCGACGGATGCACCACGAACGCGGTCGGCACCGCGCCCAGGTAGGCCACGTGGCGGAAGCTGGCCAGCGGATCGTAGTGGTGCTGGGGCATCAGCGCCGGCGAGATCGACAGCGGCGCCGAGTTCGACATCAGCAGGGTGTAGCCGTCGGCCGGGGCCTGCGCCACCTGCGTCGCGCCGATGGTGGAGCCGGCGCCGGGACGGTTGTCGATCACGATGGACTGGCCGAGCAGTTCGCCCAGCGCGGGCGCGATGACGCGCGCGGCAATGTCGCTGGCGCCGCCCGGCGGGAACGTCACCACCAGGCGGATGGGGCGCTCGGGCCAGGCGGCGGCGCGCGCCCGGCGCGGACGCGCAAGCGGCAGGGCCAGCGTGCTGGCGAGCAGGAATCGGCGGCGGGAGATCGGCATGGCGGGTCGGCGCTTTGGCGGCAAAGGGCCGTACTGTAGGAAACCATGCCGTCCGCCACAAAGACTTTATGGCGGTTTGCTTATGCCCGCCGCGTATCGCGGCGGACGGGGCGCGCGCCTTGCGCTTGCGCCGCCCGTCGCGCCGCCGGCAGAGCGCGGGCGGCGGGGCCCGTGGTCAGCCGCCTTGCCTGGCCTTGGCCATGTAGTCGACCGTCAGGTTGGACAATGCGCGCACGCCGTTGATCAGGCCCGACTCGTCCACATAGAAGCGCGGCGAATGGTTGGGAGCGGCGGTGTCGGGATTGACGTCCTTGGGCGTGACGCCAAGGTAGAAGAACATGCCCGGCACCTTCTCCTGGTAGAACGAGAAGTCCTCGGACGCCGTCGACTTGGGCTGCAGGCCGTAGTTGCCTTCACCCGCCACGCGCCGCAGCGTGCCACCCATCTCCTCGGTCAGGCCGGGATTGTTGACGGTGGCGTTGTACAGCTCCACCACCCGCACGTCGGCCTTGGCGCCGGCGCTCTGCGCGATCTGCGTGGCCGTGCGCTCGATGCGCTGGTGGATGTCCTTCTTCATGCCCTCGTCATACGTGCGGATGGTGCCCGTCATGGCGACGCTGTCCGGCACGATGTTCATGCGGTTGCCGCCGTGGATCGCGCCCACGGTGATGACGGCCGGCTCCAGCATGCTGTTGATCTGGCGGCTGGGAATGGTCTGCAGGCCCAGGATGATCTGCGAGCTGACCACGATCGGGTCGATGCCCGACCACGGCCGCGCGCCGTGCGTCTGCTTGCCGGTGACGTCGATCCAGAACTGGTCGGCCGCGGCCATCGCCGGGCCGCTGCGCCACGACAGCTTGCCCACCGGATAGCTGCTGGAGACATGCAGGCCGAAGATCGCGTCGACCTTGGGATTGTCCAGCACGCCTTCCTGCACCATCATCTTGGCGCCCCAGATCTTCTTGCCGTCCGGCTCGAAGTCGGCGGGACTCTCCTCGGCCGGCTGGAAGATGAACTTGACGCTGCCGGGCAACTGGTCCTTCATGCCGGCCAGCACTTCGGCGGTGGCCATCAGGATGGCGGTGTGGGCATCGTGGCCGCAGGCGTGCATCACGTCCACTTCCTTGCCCAGGTAGGTGCCCTTGGCCTGGGAGGCGAACGGCACGTCCACCTGCTCCTTGACCGGCAGCGCGTCCATGTCGGCGCGCAGCGCCACCACCGGGCCGGGCTTGCCGCCCTTGAGCAGCGCCACCACGCCGGTGCCGGCCACGCCGGTCTTCACTTCCATGCCGAGCGCGCGCAGATGGTCGGCCACCAGCTTGGACGTGCGCGTTTCCTGGTTGCCCAGTTCGGGATGCTGGTGGATGTCACGGCGCCAGGCGATGAGCTTGTCTTCGATGGCCTTGGCGCGCTGGTCGATCTGCGCGGCCAGTTCCGGCATGGGCGCCGGCGCCAGCGGCCCCTGCGTGCCGGGCGCGCTTTGCGCGGCGGCGGCGCCGCTCAACGCCAGGTGCGCGGCCAGCGCCAGCGGGGCCAGGCGAAACAGGATCTTGCGGTGTTGCATGGCATGTCTCCTCTTGGTTGTTAACCTGTTATTGGGCGGAGATATTACCGGAGCGCATGCGCGGCGGCGCGCTTGTTACGCCTGCTTAAAAACGCCGCTGTTTGATTCCGGGCGCTGGAATTCCGCGCCTTGGAATTGCGCGCCCCGCCTGGGTTTCGCCGACTCGCCGCGAGGCCCGCGCAGCGTCGTCGGACCCACGCGGTAGCGTCCGGCGTCGCCGCGACGATGCGCGCGCCTGTCGCCTACGCGGCCCGCAACACCGGCCGCGCGCCGCGCGTGACCCGCAGCAGCACCAGCGCCGCCAGCAGCGAGGCCACGCCGGCGCCGGCCATGGCGGCATGGAAACCGCTGGCCAATGCGTCGGCGAACAACGCCGCCACGCCATCGGGTTGCGCCGGCAGCGCGTGCCGGGTGACCGCCACGCGCGCCACCGCCTGCGCATCCGGTTGGCCCAGCCGCGCCAGCGCCGCGGCCAGGTGCTCGACCGCGCGGCTGCTCATCAGCGCGCCGAGCAGCGCGATGCCGATGGTCATGCCGGTCTGGCGCAGCGCATTCATGGTGGCCGAGGCCATGCCCGAGCGCTCGCGCGGCACGGTCGCCATCACCGCCATGCTGGTGGCCGGCACCGACAGTCCCATGCCCAGGCCCAGCAGCACCATCAGCGAACCCGACAGTGCATAAGGCGTGTGGGCGTCGAAGCTCATCATGCCCAGCATGGCCGCGCCGACCATGGCATAGCCCGCGATCATCAGCCGGGGCAGGCCGAAGCGCTGGTTCAACCGGCCGAACACCGTCGACACGATGCCGGTGGCCACGAACTGCGGCGCCAGTTGCCAGCCCGTCTCCAGCGGCGTCAGGCCGCGCACGTGCTGCAGGTAGAGCGAGAAGAAGAACAGGCTGCTGTAGGCGCCGAATCCCATCACGAACGAGGCGAAGTTGGTGCTGGCGAAGCCGGCGTCGCGGAACAGGCCCAGCGGCAGGATGGGGCGCGCCACGGTGTGCTCGACCCAGAGGAAGGCGATCAGTCCGAGCGCGGCAACGGCCAGTGCGGCGAGGGTGGCCGGCGCCTGCCAGCCGTGTTCGCCGGCAGTGATCAGGCCATAGGTCAGCGCGCCCAGCCAGACCACGCTCAGGGCCTGCCCGAGCGGATCGAAGGCGGCATGCTCGGGATGCGCGCTTTCCTGGATGCCCCAGGCGCCCAGCGCGATCGCCAGCGCGCCCACCGGCAGGTTGATCAGGAAGATGCTCTGCCAACTGAAGTGCGCCACCAGCAGGCCGCCCAGCATGGGCCCCACGATCAGCGAGATGGCATTGCACGAGGCCCACAGGCCGATGGCGCGGGCGCGCTCGGCGGGGTCGGGAAAGGCCTGGGTCAGCAGCGACATCGCGCCCGGGATCAGCAGCGCGCCCGCCACGCCTTGCACCGCGCGGCCCGCCAGCAGCAGCGGCAGGTTGTCGGCCAGCCCGCACAAGGCCGAACCCAGCGTGAACAGCGCCACGCCCGCCAGCCACGAGCGCTTGCGGCCATAGCGGTCGCCCAGCGGCCCGGCCGACAGCATGAAGGCAGACAGGAACAGCGCGTAGGCGTCCACCACCCATTGCAGGCCGGCCATGTCGATGCGCAGCGCCGCCTGCATGGTGGGCAGGGCGACATTGACGATGCTGATGTCCAGGATGGTGATGAAGCTGCCTAGGTTGACGGCAAACACCAGGGCGCGGCGGCGGGAGGCAAGCATGCGGAAGGGCCGTGAAGGGGATGGAAAGCGTATTCTAGTAATCGACTGACCGTCGGTCAATAAATAAAAAGACGCATTCCCGGATGTTTTGCGGGCGGCAGGCGGGGCGCGTCCTCTACACTGCGGATCGTTGAAAATGAAAGGATTCCCGCTCGCGATGGTCCGTTCCGCCAAGTCCCCCGGCAAGCCCGACGCCAAGCCCGACGCCGAGCCTGGCGCCAGGCCGGATACCCGGCCCGCCGGCAAGCCGGACACCCGGCGCGGCGCCAATGCCAGCGCCGCAACGCCGCGCACCAAGCCCGCGTCGGTGCGCCTGGACGAACTGATGGCGGCCGCCGAAGATCTGTTCGTGCGCCAGGGCGTCGAGACCACCACCATCGACCAGATCGTGGCGCAGGCCGGCGTGGCCAAGGGCACCTTCTATCATTACTTTTCATCCAAGGCGGACGTGCTGGCGGCGCTGCGCGTGAAGTTCTCGCAAGGCTTCCTGGACCGCATCGACGCGGCCATGGCGGCCTGCGCGCCGGACGATGGCGTGGCGCGCCTGCAGGCCTGGACGCGCGCCGGCGTGCACGCCTATTTCGACGGCTATGCGCTGCACGACGTCGTGTTCCACGACGTCAACCACCCGCATCGCGGCGCCGCTGAACGCGCGGCGGTGCTGGCGCAGGCCGAGGGCATGCTGCGCGCCGGCCAGGCCGCCGGCTGCTGGCAACTGGCGCAGCCCGGGCTGACAGCGATCCTGCTGTATCACGGCATGCATGGCGCGGTGGACGACAGCATCGCGCGCGGCGCGGCCGACGCCGAGGCGCTGGCCGCCAGCCTGATTCCCTCGTTCCTGCGGCTGGTGGGCGCGGCTACTGCAGCTTGATGCCCAGTTCCTTGATCAGCGGGGCCATCTGCGCGCGATCGGCGGCGATGGTGTCGGCCAGTTCCTGCGCGCTGCCGCCGATGGGTATCATGCCCAGCGCCTCCATCTGCGCCTTCATCGCTGGTTCCTTGAGGATGTCCGCGACCGATTGCTGGATCCGCGCCACGCGGTCGGCCGGCACCCCGGCCGGCGCCATCAGCCCGATCCACGGCTGCGGCGCGTAGTCGCCCATGCCCGATTCGCGCAGCGTGGGCGTGTCCGGCAGGCCGGGAAAACGTTCGGGGCTGGTGATGGCCAGCGCCCGCAGGCGGCCGCTGTCGATCAGGCCCTTCGAACTGGAAGGGGCGTCCAGGCCGACGTCGAGCTGGCCGCCGATCAGATCGTTCTGCGTCTTGCCCGACGAGGAGGAGGGGATGTACAGCGCCTTGATGCCGGCGCGTCGCGCCGTCTGTTCCCACACCAGGTGGAAGGCGGTGCCGATCGAGAACGAACCCACCGTCAGGCTGCGGGCCCTGCTCTCGCGCACGAAGTCCTGCCAGGTCCTGATGGGGCTGTCGCTGGGCACGATGAAAAGGAACGGCGTGCGCGCCACCAGCGCCACCGGCTGCAGGTCCTTCTGCGGATCGAACGGCAGGTGGTCGACCGCGAACGGCACGATGGTCACGGACGACGCCACCACCATGCCCAGCGTGTAGCCGTCCGGCGCCGACTTGACCAGCGCCCCGGTGCTGATGATGCCGGACGCGCCGGGCTTGTTTTCGACCACCACCGCCTGGCCCCAGGCGGTGGACAGCTTGCTGGCGAGCACGCGCAGCATCACGTCGACCGGACCGCCCGGCGGATTGGAGACGATGATTTTGACCGGTTTGTCCGGATAGGCCGCGCCGGCGGCGGCGGGCAGCAGCAGCGCGAGCGCGATGGCAAATTGCTTGAGCATTGGTATTCCCCTTGTCGATGTTGGACGCGCCGGGTCATGCGCCCGGCGCGGGACTTCAGGCCAGCCGTTCCAGGTGCGGCGCGGCCGGCCACGCGGGCGTCTCGCCGCGGATGAAGGCAATCCAGGCGCGTTGCGTGGTCCGCGCCAGGGAGGCGGCCTGCGTCGGCGCCAGGCCCCGCAGCATCGGCGCGTCGGCAAAGGCCGCGAGCGTGTCGAAGACGAACGGCAGTTCGATGCAATGGCAGGCCTGAAAGCGCGCCGTGGGCGCCACGTCGAAGCGCGCCAGCCACGCCTGCCGACCCTGGGCCGTGGCGTCCGCGGCCCACTGCCGCGAAGGCGCGCCGAACACGGCCTCGCTGGTCAGCGCGCAGTCGGGGCCGTCGCCGCCGGGAAATGCCGCCATTTCGTCACGGGTGTAGCTGACCAGCACATCGGCGCGGCCCGCCGCCCGCCGTAAGGCAGGCTCGATGTCGACGGGCAGCACCTGGCCATCGAGCACCGGACCGAACAGGCTGCGGCGGCTGCCTTCGGCCTGCAGGGCCGTCGCCACTTCGGGCGCCTGTTGCGCCGCCAGCAGCCGCTCGACGGGCAGGGCGCGGGCCTGTTCCAGCGTATCGGCGCCGGCGGCGGCGAGGAATGTCTGGCCCAGCGCCGCGGCCTGCGCGCTGCTGCGAAAGCCGCGGCCGAGCGCCGCGCTTTGCAGGATGGCGCGGCCAAAGCGCGGCCGCCGCGCCAGCATGGCGCAGATCGACGAGGCGCCAGCCGATTGGCCCATCAACGTGACGCGGGCCGGGTCGCCGCCCAGGTCCTGGATGTTGTCGAGCACCCAGTCGATGGCGCATTCCTGGTCCAGCAGGCCGACGTTGGCGGTCTCGCCCGGCAGGTGCAGCCAGCCCAGCGCGGCCAGCCGGTAGTTCACCGCCACCACCACCAGGTCGCCGCGCGCCGCCAGGGACGCGCCGTCATACCAGTCGAGCGCGCCGCCGCCGCTTTGCCAGGCGCCGCCGTGCAGCCACACCACCACCGGCCGGCGGCGCGCGTCGGCGGCGGGCGTCCACACCGTCAGGTGCAGGCAGTCTTCCGCCTGCGGCGCCACGAAGTCGCCCATGGCGCCGCGCAGGCGCGAGGGCAGTTGCGGCGCCACGCTGCCGGGGCGGGAGGCATCGCGCGGGCCGCGCCAGCGGGCCGGCTGGGGCGGCGCGAAGCGCAGCGCACCCAAGGGCGGTTCGGCATATGGAATGGCGCTGAAGCGGCAGGCGCCGCCCTCGCGCACACCGGCCAACCTGCCGGCGCGCAGGTTGGCCTGAACGGTGTCAGTCATGGTCTGGTCCCTTGTCGTCCTGGTTTTCGGCGGACGGCGTGCAGGGCCGCCATCCGCTCGGGACTATGGTAGGGACTGACGGGGGCGGGCAGGCATGCCGGTTTCGAACCGGGTCATGCGCAACCCGCATACCTGCGCCGTGGGCGCGGCCGGGCCTGCCGCGCCTACTTCAGGATGCGCGCATCCATGCTGTTGTCGGCCAGCGCCTGGGCCTGCGCCTGGCTCATGCCCAGGTGCTCGTAGAGCGCGTGGAAGTTCTCGGTGACGTAGCCGCCGAAGTAGGCCGGGTCGTCGGAGTTGACCGTGACCTTCACGCCGGCGTCCAGCAGCGACAGGATGTTGTGCTGCGACATGTGGTCGAACACGCGCAGGCGGGTGTTCGACAGCGGACACACGGTCAGCGGGATCTGCTCGTCGATCAGACGCGCCATCAGGCGCGGGTCCTCGGCGGCGCGCACGCCGTGGTCGATGCGCAGCACCTTCAGCAGATCGAGCGCCTCCCAGATGTATTCGGGCGGGCCTTCCTCGCCGGCGTGGGCCACGGCCGGCAGGCCCTCGGCGCGGGCGCGGTCGAAGACGCGCTGGAACAGGCGCGGCGGAAAGCCCTTTTCGCTGCTGTCCAGGCCCACGGCGATGAAAGCGTCGCGGTAGGGCAGCGCTTCTTCCAGCGTGCGCATGGCCTGTTCTTCGGGCAGGTGGCGCAGGAAGCTGAGGATCAGGCCGCTGCTGATGCCGAGCTTCCTGCGGCCGTCTTCCAGCGCCTGGCTGATGCCGTCCAGCACCACCTTGAACGGCACGCCGCGGTCGGTGTGGGTCTGCGGATCGAAAAAGGGCTCGGTGTGCACCACGTTCTGCTCGTGGCACTTGACCAGGTAGTCCCAGGTCAGGTCGTAGAAATCCTGCTCGGTGCGCAGCACGTCGGCGCCGCGGTAATACAGGTCGAGGAATTCCTGCAGGTTGCCGTAGTTGTAGGCCGCGCGCAGGGCATCCATATCGGGCCACGGCAGCGCCACGCCGTTGCGGCGGGCCAGCCGGAACAGCAGCTCGGGTTCGAGCGTGCCTTCCAGGTGCAGGTGCAGTTCCGCCTTGGGCAGAGAGTTGAGCCAGTCGTACATGGGTGCTCCTAAGTCGAGGTATTGATGGCCTGCGCCACGGTGTCGGCGAATGCGCGCGCCTGGCGCGTGCTGGGGCGGTCGCGGCGCCAGATGGCGGCCAGCGGCGATTTGCGCAGCGCCGGCCGGGCCGCCAGCACCACCACTTCGCCGCGTGCCGCGCGCACCGCCGCGACGCTGCCCGGCAGCATCCACAGGTAGGGACCGACCGTCAGCATCTCGCGGCCGAATTCCAGCGACAGGGCGCCGATCATATCCGGAATCGGCAGCCCCTCGCGATGCAGCACCATTTCCAGTTCACCGCGGATACGGCTGCCGGGCAGGGCGGTGATCCAGGGATAGGCCACGCACTCGGCCAGCGTGGCATCGGCGCGCTCCGCCAGCGGATGGCCGGGGGCGCACACCAGCACCACCGGATCGTCCAGCAGGTTGGCCGAGCGGTAGATGCGCGGGTCCACCGTGGACGAGAAGCGGCTGATCAGCACATCCAGCGCGCCCGCGTCCAGGTCTTCGATCAGGCGTTCATGGGTGCCGATCTCCAGCGTCAGGGTGATGCGCGGATAGGTCTCGCGAAAGCGCGTCGCCGCCTGCGCCACCGGCCAGCCGGCAAACATCGAAAAGCAGCCCACCGTCAGGCTGCCCTCGTCGCCGCGCGAGAGCGCCGCCAGGTCGATCTCGGCCTTGCGGAATCCCGTCAGCAGCTGGCGCGCGTGGCGGCACATGGCCTCGCCCAGCGGCGTACAGCTGGTGCCGCGCGCGGTGCGCTCGAACAGCCGCGCGCCCACCAGTTCCTCGATCTCGGCGATGGCGCGCGACAGGCCGGACTGCGTGCTGTGCAACTGCGCCGCCGCCTTGGACAGATTGCCCAGCTCGGCGACCGTCAGCACGATTTCCAGGTGCCGGGTGCGGAGTTTTCCTTTGAAGGGCGTCATGGCGGGCGGGGCAGTGGCGATGCGCCGATTATTGACCCGCGCCGGGCCCTTGGCAACGCGGCCCTGGCGTTTCGGTATAGTTCGTCGCCAGGGAGGCGGACGCGCGATGCGCATGACGACAAGGTGGAAATCCGGGCGGCCCCAGGCCGCGCCACGATGGCTGGTGGCGGGGCTGGCGCTGGCCATGCTGGCCGGCTGCGGCGTGTCGACCGTGGACGCCGTGCGCGTGACCTGGCCGCCGTTCAAGGAAGGCACGGCGCTGACGCTGCCGTCCGATCCGGCGCAGTGTCCCGACCTGTCCGGCACCTACCGGGTGGCGGGTGAACCGCGGGGTGAACCGGGCTCGGGCGAGGGCGCCGCCGGCATGGCCGACCTGCGCCACTTCCTGGCCTACACCCTGGACCTGGCGGGCCTGCCGGATACCTCGGAACATGCCTGGCGCCCCACAGCGGCCGCCAGCGTCGCCTTCGCGGCGGCGCCGGAAGGCTGGCGGATCCTGGCCGATGACGGCCAGGGCGGCCGCTTCACCGGCCTGCTGCCGCTGCGCGACGGCACGGCGGGCTTCCCCGGTCCGGCGGATGGCCCGCCGCTGGCCCGGACCGACATCCAGCACTTCGGCGGCTGCACCCAGGGCCGCTACTGGATCAGCGCCCGGCGCGACTGGCGCCAGTATGAATCCAAGGGCGTGTTCCGCACCGTGGCGCTGCTGCGGCCACAGGCGGGCGGATTGCTGGTGAGCGTGCAGCGCGAGTCGCACAGCATCGGCCTGCTGCCGTGGTATTCGTCGGATGAGGTGCGGTCGCAGTATTGGTTCGGGCCGTCGGCCGCGGGCCGGTAGCCCCTCGGGTAACCGCCCGTATCCACGCGCGCTTTCCGGTTCGATTTCGTCGCCCGCTCGCGGTACGATCCGGGCTGACTTCGATTTTTCAGGATAACCATGCGACAGAATGCGCTTCGCACCCGAATCGATCCCCTGGCGCGCGCCGTCCTGGCCGCCACGCTGAGCGTCGCCGCCTTGGGCGCCGCCCAGGCCCAGTCGCCTTCTTCGGCCACCGGTACGCGCAGTCCCGGGGCCCAGCCTTCCTCGTCCGGACCGGTGCTGACGCCCAAGCGCAGCTTCGACGATCCGGCCACGCCGGCCGCGGCCCCTGCCGCCGCGCCCGCCGCCACGCCGGACGATTCGGCGGCCGCTCCGCCGACAAACATGCGTACGCCTGTCGCCACGCCGGCCGCCACGCCCGCGGCGGCGCCGGCCCATGCGCCTGCCGCGCCAGCCGCCACCGCCGCGCCCGCCGCGCCCGCCGCGCCCGCCGCGACCGCCACCCCCGCCACCCCCGCCGCGCCCACGGTCATCATCCCGACCGAGCTCGACACCAAGGCGTGTATCGCCAAGCTGCGCAAGGGCGCCACCGCCAACGGCCTGACCCTGGCCGACTGGGATAAGTACACCGCCAAGGCCAAGCTGCTGCCCACCACCGTGGCGTCCGCCCAGGGCCAGCCCGAGGGCCGCGAAACCTGGTGGGACTACATCGCCAAGACGGTTGACGACGAGCGCGTGGCCGATGGCCGCGCGGTGCTCGCCAAGTACGGCAAGCAACTGGGCGACATCAGCCAGCAGTACCAGGTGGACCCGGCCACGCTGGTCGCCATTTTCGGCATCGAAACCAACTACGGCCGCCAGGTCGGCAAGACCGACGTGCTCAACGCCTGGCTGACCCGCGCCTGCACCGAGAACAAGACGCTGTGGGAAAAGAACGCCTACGCCTCCGTGCGCCTGCTGCGCGACGGCGTGGTGCCGGCCGACAACTTCGTCGGCTCCTGGAGCGGCGCCTTCGGCATGACGCAGTTCATCCCCACCTCGTTCTACGAGCTGGCGGCGGACGGCGACGGCGACGGCAAGATCGATCTGTACAACTCGCTGCCCGACGCCCTGGCCTCGACCGCCAACCACCTGCGCAAGCGCCGCGCCAAGTGGACCCACGGCCTGCCGGCGGTGGTGGAGGTGCGCGTGCCGGCCGACGTGGCCGCCGCCATTCCGCCCGCGCCCGACGCCGAATACGTCGGCTCGCAGGACCGCCGCAGCATCGCGCAGTGGGCCCAGGCGGGCCTCAAGCAGGGCGACGGTTCCGCGCTCAAGCTGGCCAGCGGCAACGACCAGCAGGCCTACCTGTTCGCGCCCACCGGCGCCAAGGGCCCGGTGTTCCTGGCCACCGTCAATTTCGATGCGATCCTGCACTACAACCAGTCGCGCCGTTACGGGCTGGCGGTGGCGTTGCTGCTGAACCGCCTGCAGGGCGGCCCGGCGCTGGCCACGGCCTGGCCGACGGACGACCCCGGCCTGTCGCGCGCGCAGATCAAGGAAGTGCAGGAGATGCTCAACGCCCGCGGCTATGACGTCGGCACCGCCGATGGCATCCCCGGCGCCAAGACCCGCGACGCGGTGCGCGCCGAACAGGAAAAGCGCAACCTGCCGCAGGACGGCCGCGTCGGCAAGCGCATCTACGACGCGCTCAAGGCCAAATGAGCGCCGCCGATCCCGCGCAAACCGTCGACGGCAGCGGGGCCGTGGTCTCGGGCACCCAGGGTTACGGCGAAAACGCCGCGGCCCTGGCCGAGCAGTACGAGAGCATCGCTTTCGCGGATGTGCATCGCGACGTGGCGCACCTGATCCCGGCAACGCCGTCTCGCATCGCCGACATCGGCGCCGGTTCGGGCCGCGACGCCGCCGCGCTGGCCCGCATGGGCCACCAGGTGGTGGCGGCCGAGCCCACGCCCGAGCTGCGGCGCGAGGGCCAGCGGCGCCACGCGCTGCCCAACCTGGAATGGGTCGATGACGCCTTGCCCGCCCTTGCGGGCCTGCAAGGGCGCGAATTCGACGTGATCATGCTGACCGCCGTCTGGATGCACCTGGACGCGGACGAGCGCGCCCGTGGCATGGCGGCGCTGGCGGCATTGCTGGCGCCCGGCGGCCAGATCCTGATGTCGCTGCGCCACGGCCCGGTGCCGCCCGGCCGCCGTATGTTCGACGTGTCGGCCGAGGAGACCATCGCGCTGGCGGCCGGGCATGGCCTGTCGGCGCATCACCTCGTCAGGCGCGAAGACATGCTGGACCGCGCCGACGTGCACTGGAGCTTCCTGGGCCTGCGGCGCGGCTAGCAGGGTGTGTCCACGGTGCGAAAGTGCGATGGCATGCAGGGGCGGGCATGGATATGATGCAAGGCACCGTGTGTGTCCATGTTTCGATATCATGCCGTCCGCCCTGCTACCCGAATCCTTCGTCACCCAGCGCTTGCGCGCCGAGCGCATGTCGTCGACCCATCTGCCCTTCATCGCGGCCATGCACGCCGATGCCGCCCTGATGGCAACCATGGGCGGCACCCGAGACGCCACGGCCAGCCGGCGCTACGTCGAGCACAACATGCTGCATTGGGCCGAACATGGCTACGGCATGTACGTGCTGAGCGAGCGCGACAGCGGCGCGCTGGCCGGCCGAGCCGGCCTCAAGCTGGCGCTGTCGGGCAAGATCGAGCGGGTCGAGATCGCCTACGCGTTCATGCCCACCTGTTGGGGCCGCGGCCACGCCTCGGAAATCACCCGCGCCTTGCTGGCGATGGGATTCGAACGCCTGCCGGTGGACGCGCTGAGCGCCGTGGCGATACAGGCCAACGCCGCGTCGCTGCGCGTGATGGAAAAATGCGGGATGCGCTGGATCGAGACCACCGGCGAAGGCGAGGCGCGCAAGCTGCGCTACGAGATCCGGCGCCAGCAATGGCGGGCGCTGGCGGACGAAGCGGCGCCGATCGGCGCTAACATGCGGCCATGAGTCCCGCGAATACCCCCGATACCCCGAATACCACTCCGCCCGCCGACGACGATCCGCCGCCCGTGCCGCCCGAGGCCCCCGCGCCCGAGGAATGCTGCAACAGCGGCTGTATCCCCTGCGTCTACGACACCTACAACGAAGCCATGGACGAATACCGCGCCGCGCTCAAGGCGTGGCGGGCTCGGCATGGCGTGGCGGGGTAGGGGGCGGGCAACCGCCGTTTGGGCGCGGCTTTGCCGTACCGCGAGATTCAACGATTGCCCGGCGATGAATCCGGCGTTGGCCACTGCCGAGCCGCATGCAGCACACGCAGCATGCGCACCAGATCGTTCGTCACGTCGTAGATCAATAGATAGTTCGGGTGCGCCACCAGCTCCCGGGTGCCAGCGACACGGCCCGGGCGACCCAGGCCGGGATGATCGATCAGGCGTCCCGCCTGCTCTTCAAGCTGTTCATCAAGCGTCAGCGCCGCAACGGGGTTGTCCGCCTCGATGAAATCGTAGATCGCTTCCCGGTCCCGGATCGCTTCGGGCGTCCAGCGCAATGCCCTCACTTGGATGTTGCAATCCGGCGACGGGTCGCGGCGCGACGGGCCGCGAATTTGGTTTCGACCTCGGCGGCCGGCACCAGGCGGCCGGCGTTAGCGGAATCCAGGCCCGCTTGCACCTGGCGGCGGAACCAGGCGTCATGCTGGGCGGCTTCCTGTTGTTGCTGCACGTACTCCCGCATGAAGTCACGCAGAAGCTGTGCGCCGGTGCGGTCTCGGGCCTTGGCGGCCATGGCGAACTCGTTTTTCAAGGCTTCATCCACCCGAAAGGTAAAGGTAGCGTCGCTCATGGTGCGGTTCTCATGTGTTACACGATAAGTGCAGCGTAACACGCCCGTCCCGTGGCGCTTGCTGCGATCATTCGCCACCCCGGCGGGGAAAGCAACAGGGGACGCCATCAATTGGGTGATATATCGAGCACGCATATCGAACCGGCGCCCGTGCAGGCAGCGTGGCTGCCTCCTCCCGTCCGCCTCAGCCCGCCAGCTTCATATGAATGATCGGCCGCGGCCGCCCCGCGGCGTCGGTTTCCGAACGGCCTACGTCCTCGAAGCCATAGTGCTTGTAGAAACCGTGCGCCTGCGGATTCTGTTCATTGACGTCGACCCGCAGGCTGCCGTGCAGCGACAGCGCGAAATTCAGCAGGCGCCGCCCGGCGCCCTTGCCGCGCTTGTTGGCGTCGACGAACAGCATCTCGACCTTGTTGCCGTTCAGGCCCATGAAACCGGCGACCTCGCCGGCATCGTCCTCGCAGACCCAGACGCGCACCGACGGCAGGTAGGTGTTGAGCACCTGCGGGTACATGGCCTGGATTTCCTTTTCGGACAGGAACGTATGGGTGGCGCGCACCGAACGAAGCCAGATGTCCACCAGGGCGAGGTCGTCGCCGTGGTTGCGTTCTCGGATGTTCATGTCAGGAAGGGGCGTCAGTGTCCGGCGCGGTGGATGTCGGTCGCCGCCAGGACGGTTTCCATTTGCACAGTATGCGCGAAAACGAAGCGGTCCCCGTACACGGTTTCATCCGGAAACTCGGAGATCAGCGCCATCGGCAGCGCTTCCCGGTCGGTCTCCGTGACCTGCACGGGAATGCCGTTCAGCACATCGAATCCGGTTTCGAGCGCGTGCGCGTGGAATAGTTCAAGCTGGCGCGCATTGAATTCCACCAGGCCGGGCACGTTGCGGGCCAGCCGCGCCGTCACGCCCTCGATCAGGCGGCGGGCGCGCTCGCGCCAGCCGGGGTGGTGGCGCAGCACCAGGAAGAAGCCCTTGGGAATGGTCCACAGCTCGAAATTGCGCGGCAGGTAGCCCGACAGGGGGCGGGTCCACTCATGGGCTGGGTAGCCGTGCAGGTTGATGTGCAACTGCGCGCCGCTGATGGCGTGGGCCTGGTGGCGGCCCTCGCGTTCGAAGAACGGCGCGTGTTCGCGGTAGGCGATGTCGTCGCCCAGCGCGCTGTAGCGCGAGGCGTGCAGCATGTGGCGCGGATGCTGTTCGCGCAGGCGGTTAAAGAGCGCGTAGCCGTCTGGATTCTCGGCGGCGATCAGCGCGAAGTGGGCGTCGCCGCGCGCCTTGAGCGCTTGCGCCGCGCGCAGCGCGCCGACCACGCCGGAGGTCTCGTTGGCATGCTGCGCGCCCGAGATGAAGACCGCCGGGCCCGGGCCGCGCAGATAGGTGCCCAGCACCGGGCGGCCCTGGCGCGACACGGCCTGGAAGGCGTCGCCGCCCAGCGCGGCCATGCAGCCGGCGATCTGCCCGGCCGCCAGCGGCTGGCGCAGCTCGGCCAGCGGCGCGTCCAGCGCCACGGGCGCCACCGGCGCCGGCGGCGCGAAGGGTTCCAGCGTCACCAGCACGCGCGCCGCGCCGTCGTGGCGGCGGATGTCGGGAATGATCTGGCCGGGCTGCAGGCCGCGGTCGCCGGAGGGACGGCCGGAGTGGTGCTGGAAGTGTTCCAGCAGCGTGAAGTACAGGTCTTCGTGCAGCGCCTCGAAGGTGCTGACGATTTCCTCGTCGACCGGCAGCGCGAAGTCCATGCCGGGCAGGTCGACGCGGATCTCCAGCCGGTCGAAATACGGCTCGTGCGCGCCCCAGGGATGGTTGCGCACCGTGTCGACGATGCTGCGAAAGGCCTGCTGGTATTCGGTGGCCTGGGCCGCGTCGGTCTGCATGGCGCCGTCGGCGTCGCGCACGCGCAGCCAGCCGGTGGGCGACAGTTCGGGCGTGCCGTCCTGCGCCTGGCCAAGCTGGTTGGGCGCGAACACGCGATCTTCACGGCGTCGGCCGTCGGCGTAGACGAGCGTGACGTCGTAGTGCAGGTCGGACGCGCCCGGCTTCATCGTCACGCGCACGCCTTGCAGCAGCGCCACCAGCGGATAGGCTTCGAGCGTGAAGCGCTTGGGCAGCGCGTGCTCATGCCGCGGGTAGCGCAGCTCGACCGCCACCAGGCCGTCGCGCTCGACCTCTTCCAGGAAGTAGTGCAGCAGGGGCTTGTAGGCGCTGCGAAAGCGCGCCGTCACGCCGGCCTGCGCCAGCCGCGCCTCGGCCTCGCGGCGCGCGTCGACGCCTTCGAACAGCCAGCCTTCCACCGCCGCGCCACGCCAGGCCGGGGCCTTGTAGGCATGGATCCAGGCGTCCAGCGTGCGGTCGAATGTCTTTTCCAGCAATGCCATCGTCAGTAGTCCTCAAGTGCCTGCCGGAGCAGGCCGCCCCAGGGCGGGGGCATTCATTTACACCTTGCCGGTGGGATCCAGGCGATCGCGCAGCCAGTCGCCCAGCAGGTTCAGGCCCAGCACGGTCAGCATGATCGCCAGGCCGGGGAACACGCTCACCCACCACGCCGTCTGCATGTAGGTGCGGCCATCGGCCAGCATACCGCCCCAGCTCGGGATCATGGGATCCACGCCCAGGCCCAGGAAGGTCAGGCTGCTTTCCAGCAGGATGTTGTTGGCGACGTTCAGCGTCATCAGGATCACCAGCGGGCCCAGCAGGTTGGGCACGATGTGGTGGCGGATCATGGCCAGGTCGCGCACGCCGAAGGCACGCGCCGCCAGCACGAACTCGCGCTCGCGCAGCGCCAGCACCTGGGCCCGCACCAGGCGCGCGTACTGCACCCACTGCGAGATGATCATGAAGAAGATCACGTTGAACAGGCCGCCGCCGAGGATGGCGATGAAGGTGATGGCCACCAGGATGAACGGCAGCGCCAGTTGCACGTCGGCGAAGCGCATCACGATCATGTCCCAGAAGCCGCGGTAGTAGCCGGCGATCAGGCCCATGATGATGCCGAGCAGGGCGCCGCCCAGCACCGACGCGAAGCCCACCAGCAGCGAGATCTTGCCGCCGACGATGACGCGCGCCAGCACGTCGCGGCCCAGCGGGTCGGTGCCGAACAGGTGGGCCGCGCTGTTGAAGGGCGCCATCAGGCGGGCGGTCAGGTCCATGGACTCGCCGCCATCGGGAAACAGCCAGCCCGAGGCCAGCACCAGGACGATCATGACGCCGGTCAGCACGGCGCCCAGCACGAATTCCAGCGAGCGGTAGCGGCTGCGCGGCTTGACGGCCTTGGGAGCGGCGGGGGAAGTAGTGGTCTGCATGGGGCTCACCGCGTGCGGATACGGGGATCGACGATGCCGTAGGCGATGTCGACGATCAGGTTGACCAGGACGATGACGGCGGCCAGCACGGTGACCGTGCCTTGCAGCACCGGGTAGTCGCGGCCGGAGATGGCGTCGAACGCCAGCGTGCCCAGGCCGGGCCAGTTGAACACCATCTCGATGACGACGATGCCGCCGATCAGGCCGCCGAACTGCAGCCCCAGGTAGGTGATGAGGGGAATGGCGCAATTGCGCAGCGCGTGCTTGTACAGCACGATGCGCTCTTTCAGGCCCTTGCTGCGCGCCACCATGATGTACTGGGCCGACAGCGTCTCCAGCATGGTGGTGCGCACCAGGCGGATGTTGGTGGCCGACAGGATGATCGCCATGGTCAGCGACGGCAGCACCAGGCTGGCCGGACCGCTCCAGCCCGACGGCGGCAGCAGCGGGAAGGTGATCGACAGCAGCAGCACCAGCATCAGCGCCAGCCAGAAGTTGGGGAACGACAGTCCCACCAGCGACAGGATGCGGATCGCCTGGTCGGTGGGCTTGCCGCGCTTGATGGCGGCCTGGATGCCCAGCGGCAGCGAAATCAGGATCGACGCGATCAGCGAGGTGAACGCCAGCATCAGCGTGGCCGGCAGCGCGTCGCCGATCAGCTTGGCGACCGAGGTGCCGCCCATGAAGCTGCGGCCGAAGTCGCCGTGCAGCAGGCCCTGCATGTAGCTCAGGTATTGCTCGTGGAACGGCCGGTTCAGGCCCAGCGCCTGGCGGATGTTGGCCAGGTCCTGCTCGGTGACGCTGCCCGAGCCCTGGCTGAGCATCAGCGCGGGGTCGCCGGTCAGGCGCACGGCGTAGGAGACGAGCAGCGTCACGGCCACGATCACGAAGACCGCCTGCAACACGCGTTTAATCAGAAATCCGGTCATGAGGCTCCGCCAGGGCTTTCGCCCCGGCGAATCAGTAGGGTTAATGCGTCAAATACTTCACAGACATCGCGACGCCCAATCAGGCATCGCCCCCCTGGCGGGATGCCGCGGATCCGGCTCCGCCGGTCCGCAGGCATGCCCCTGGGGGAAGGCGCGCAGCGCCTCGGGGGGGCTCTACTCCACGGTCGTATCGACGAACCGGAAGCGGATGTCGCCCGGCACTTCCAGGTTCTTCACGCGCTTGTTCACGCCGACGATGGTGTTCAGGCTGTACAGCGGCAGTTCCAGCGCCTGGTCGGCCACGTAGCCGGCGATCTCCTGCAGCATGGCTTCGCGCTTCTTCACGTCATAGACGGTGCGCTGCGCTTCCAGCATGGCGTTCAGCTTGGGATCGTTGTCGTACGGATTCCACTTCTGGCCCGAGTGGTACATCAGGTAGGCCGTGTTGTCGTAGTCGTAGGTCCAGCCGCCCCACTGGTTCTGCCACATCTCGCCGGTCTTGCCGCCGGGGATGATGTCGTTGAGCAGCACGCCGGTCTCATACGGCTTGATGGTGGCGCGCACGCCGACCGCCTGCAGATAGCCCGACACCGCCTGGGCCACTTCGCGGAAGTTCGAATCGCTGCCGCGCACGTCGATCTGCACCGTCGCGCCCGGCTTGATGCCGGCGCCGGCCAGCAGCTTCTTGGCTTCGGCGGGGTTGAAGGGCAGGGGCTTTTGCTCGGGGTTGTAGCCGAACGACTGCGGACCCTGGAAGCTGGCGATGGTCTTGGCCTGGCCCAGCAGCAACTGCTTGACGATGGTGTCGCGGTCCACCGCCATGATCAGCGCGCGGCGCACGTCGCGGTTCTGGGTGATGCCGTTCTTGGTGTTGTAGCGCAGCGCGAAGGCCACCGGGCCGCCGGTCGAGATGACGTCGGCGTTGCCCGACTTCTTGACCGTCTCGATCAGGCCCAGCGGGATCAGCGTGGCGATGTCCACGCGCCCGGCCTGCAGTTCGGCGACCTGGGTGCCGGGTTCGCTGATGAAGCGGTAGACCACCTTGTCCAGCTTGGGCTTGCCGCCCCAGTAGTCGTCATTGCGCGCCAGGGTCACGTTGACCTTGGGCTGGTAGCTCTCGAACTTGAACGGGCCGGTGCCGACCGGGTGGGTGTTGAAGTTCTCCTCGCCCTTTTCCTGGATGTACTTGGGCGGCACGATCATGGCGCCGTAGCCGGCCAGCTTGGTCAGCAGCACGGGGTCGGGCTGCTTGAGGATGAAGTCGACGGTGTACTCGTCCACCACCTTGACCTCGCCGATCGAGTCGTAGTTCGACTTCTGCGGGCCCTTGGCGCCTTCCGCGCCCAGCAGGCGCTCGAACGTGAACTTGACGGCCTCGGCGTTGAACGGCTCGCCGTTGTGGAACTTGACGCCCTGGCGCAGCGTGAAGCGCAGGCGTTTGTTGTCGTCCAGGTATTCCCACTTGGTGGCCAGGCCCGGCTGCAGCTTCAGGTCGGCGCCGCGCATGGTCAGCCCGTCGTACAGGTTGCTGCCGACCGAACCCCAGAAGGTCACGAAGGTGTCGATCGGATCCCAACTGCCCGGATCCTGGTTGATGGCGACGTTGAGCGTGCCGGCGGCCTGGGCGGTCGACAGGACCGCGGGCAGCGCGCCGCCCAGCGCCAGGGCCAGGGCGGTGGCGGTGAAGGTTTTGCGTAGGGAGAGCATGTTCAACTCCAGGGACGGGAAATCGGCCGGGCCGACGTGTAGAAAACGGAAGGTTCAAGCGGCGCGGGCCACGCGGTGGCCGGGCGCGAATTCAACCAGGGGAATGATCGCCGGCTCGTCGCCCACGCGCCGCACCGGGCTGGGGATCTCGCCCTCGATCAGCGAAGTGTCGATGTGGCGGCCGGGCTCGGCCACCGGCACGGCGGCCAGCAGCTTGCGGGTGTAGGCGTGCTGCGGAGATTCGAAGATCTGGCGGCGCGTGCCCAGTTCCACGATCTGGCCCAGGTAAAGCACCGCCACGCGGTGGCTGACCTTCTCCACCACCGCCATGTCGTGGGTGATGAACAGGTACGACAGGCCGCGGTCTTTCTGCAGGTCCATCAGCAGGTTCAGGATCTGCGCCTGGATCGACACGTCCAGCGCCGACACCGATTCGTCGGCGATGATCAGCTTGGGGTCGCTGGCCAGGGCG
Source organism: Achromobacter sp. SIMBA_011 (assembly GCF_046535435.1). NCBI lineage: Bacteria > Pseudomonadati > Pseudomonadota > Betaproteobacteria > Burkholderiales > Alcaligenaceae > Achromobacter > Achromobacter sp. SIMBA_011. The sequence goes on from NZ_JAWRWN010000002.1 coordinate 385,135, forward strand.
CGCGCGATGCAGACGCGCTGGCGCTGGCCGCCGGAGAATTCATGCGGATAGCGGCGCGCGTGCTCGGGCTTGAGGCCCACCTGTTCCAGCAGCTCGCCGACGCGGCGCGCGATGGCGGCCTCGTCGGTCAGCAGGCGGTGGGTGCGGATCGGCTCGGCGATGCTGAAGGCCACGGTCTTGCGCGGGTCCAGCGAGGCATACGGATCCTGGAAGATGTATTGGATCTCCTGGCGCAGGCGCTGGCGGCCGGCGGCGTCCATCGAGAAGATGTCCTGGCCGTTGTAGCGCACCGCGCCCGAGGTCGGCGCCACCAATTGCTGCAGGGTCTTGCCGATGGTCGATTTGCCGCTGCCCGATTCGCCCACCAGCGCCAGCGTTTCGCCGGGGTAGACGTCGAAGCTCACTTCCTCGACCGCGTGCACGCGGTGGGTGACGCGGCCGAACAGGTTGTGGCCGACGTCAAAGCGCGTGGTCAGTTTCTCGACGCGCAGCACCGGCTCGTCGTAGCGCGCCGTGTCCTGCTCGCGGGTCTCGCCGACTTCGCGCAGCGTTTCGCCTTCCAGCACCGTCTGCGGCGTGCGCAGCGGCAGGTCGCGGCCGGTCAGGCTGCCCAGGCGCGGCACGGCGGCCAGCAGGGCGCGGGTATAGGGATGCTTGGGCGCGCGGAAGATCTCTTCCACCGGGCCCTGCTCGACCTTCCTGCCGCGCAGCATCACCACCACGTCATCGGCCATCTCGGCCACCACGCCCATGTCGTGGGTGATGAAGATCACGGCCGTGCCCAGGTCGCGCTGCAGTTCGCGGATGGTGTTCAGGATCTGCGCCTGGATGGTCACGTCCAGCGCGGTGGTTGGTTCGTCGGCGATCAGCAGGCGCGGCTGGCACGACAGCGCCATCGCGATCATCACGCGCTGGCGCATGCCGCCCGACAACTGGTGCGGGTAGCGGTCCAGCAGTTGTTCGGCGTCCGGCAGGCGCACCTTCTCCAGCAGCGCGCGCGCCGCCTTGCGGGCGGCCGAGCGCGACAACTGCTGGTGCAGCATGATGGCCTCGATGATCTGGTCCCCGATGGTGAACACCGGGTTCAGCGAGGTCATCGGCTCCTGGAAGATCATGGCAATGTCGTTGCCGCGGATCGCGCGCATCTGTTCGTCGGACGCGGCGGTCAGGTCGACCTCGCGGTCGGCGCCGTCGCGGAACAGGATCTTGCCGGTGGCGATGCGGCCGTTGTTGTAGTCCGTCAGGCGCATGATGGCCATGGACGTCACCGACTTGCCCGACCCGGACTCGCCGACGATGGCCAGCGTCTTGCCCGGCCGCACGTCGAAGTCCAGGTTCTCGACGGCGCGGAACACGCCGTTTTCGGTATTGAAATCCACCGAGACGCCGCGCACGGAGAGCAGCGGCTGGGCGGAGGAGGCGGGAAGGCTAGACAACGTGGATTCTCACAGCGAGGTGGCGGCGCGGGCGGCCTGGTCGTACAGGCCCGACAGGGCGCGCAGGGTATTGGCCAACTGGTGGCTGGCATCGTCCGCGGCGGGGGAGTCGATGAAGGGTTTCACCAGGCATTGCTCGCGCACTTCGGCGTAGCGCTGGATCGCGGCGGCGCCGGCATCGGTGGTGGTGTAGATCACTTCCTTGCCGGTCTTGGCGCTTTGCACCACGCCCAGCCGCTCCAGCTTCTTGAGCGAATAGTTCACCAGGTGGGTGTCTTCGACATTGAGCGTGAAGCAGATGTCCGCCAGTTTCTTGCCGCGGCCGCGATGGAACACGTGGTTCAGCACCAGGATGTCCAGCGAGGTCAGCTCGGGCAGCCCGGCACAGGCCATGCAGCGGACCATCCAGCGATTGAAGGCGTGCGAGGCGATGATCAGGCCGAACTCCACCTCGGACAGCTCCGGGGCGGAAGAGGCGAGATGGGAGGAGGAAACAATGGCGTCCCGGACGGAAACAGGCATGGGAGGCAGATGGGGACGGATCGACAACAAAACGTTGGCGAATTATTGACGATTTGTGGATATGCAGGCATCCGGGATAACCCGTGGATATAAGCGGTCCCCGGGGTTCATGACCGCAAGTTATTCCCGCGGCGGCGTCGTGGCCGCCGTCGCGATCTGACGCGGACCCTTGCTATGCCGCGCCCGCCGATTCCTGCAACAGCCCCAGGTCGGGCGGGCGGTTCTCGATGATGGCTTCCATGCTGAAAAAGCCCGTCACGGTGGACAGTTCGAAGTCGGTGATGAGCTTCTGGTAGAAGCGGTCGTACCCGGCGATGCCGCGGCAGACCACCTGGATCAGGTAGTCCCAGTCGCCGCCGATGCGGTAGAAACCGGTCACTTCGGGCAGGCGTTCCACGTGCTTGCGGAAGCCGTCGGCCCATTCCTTGGCATGATGGCTGGTGCGGATCATGACGAACACCGTCAGGTCCAGCCCGAGTTCGGCCAGGTTCACCTCGGCGCGGGTGCCGCGGATGATGCCGCAGGCGTTCAGCCGCTGCAGTCGGCGCCAGCAGGCGTTCTGGGACAGGCCGACCCGGTCGGCCAGCTCGCGCTGCGACAGCGAGCCCTCGCGTTGCAGGCAGGAAATAATATTCAGATCAAACTTGTCAATTTTTTCCATGAATTCGATCAGATGATCTATTTTCAGCGATTTTAAGGAAAATTTAGGTGAGGTTTCAAAATTCCTTCCATCGTATGATATTCCGATAATTTTCCTGCCAGCCGTTTCATCGAATCCGCACCATGTCTACCCAAGCGACCCCGGCCGCCACAGGGCCGTTGCGCCAGTTCCAGCAATCCCTGCAATCCCCCGACATCATCGCCAGCCTGGCCGACGGCCTGATCGGCAAGGACGCCGTCATCGAAGGCCCCTTTGGCCTCAAGCCGCTGGTCTACGCCGACTACGTCGCCTCGGGCCGCGCGCTGATGCAGGTCGAGCGCTTCGTCCTGGAACACGTGCTGCCGTACTACGCCAATTCGCACACCGAGGCCTCGTTCTGCGGCGGCTTCATCACGCGCCTGCGGCGCGAGGCGCGCGCCGTGGTCGGCCGCTGCTGCGGCGCGGGCGACGAGCACGCCGTGATCTTCTCCGGCTCGGGCGCCACCATGGGCCTTAACCGCCTGGTGCACCTGTTGGGCGTGCCGGCCGCCTTGGCGGCGGGGCGCAAGGTGCGGGTCGTCATCGGCCCCTACGAGCATCATTCCAACATCCTGCCGTGGCGCGAATGCGGCGCCGACATCGTCGTGCTGGCGGAAAGCCCGCAGGGCGGCCCGGACCTGGGCGAACTCGACGCCGCGCTGCGGGCGCCGGACGGCACGCTGGTCATCTGCGCGCTGTCGGCCGCCTCCAACGTCACCGGCATCGTCGCCGACGTCGAGGCCATCACCCGCCGCGTGAAGCGCGCCGGCGCCCGGATGATCTGGGACTACGCCGGCGGCGCGCCGTACCTGGACATCCGCATGACGCCCGCGGCCGATGCCCCGATCGACGCCATCGTGTTCTCGCCGCACAAGTTCATCGGCGGGCCCGGCGCGTCCGGCATCCTGATCGTGCGCCGCGACGCGGTCGTGCCAACCACGCCGACCTTCCCGGGCGGGGGCACCGCCAAGTTCGTATCGCCCAGCCACCACGACTACAGCGCCAGCCTGGAAGCGCGCGAAGAGGCCGGCACCCCCAACGTGGTCGGAGACATCCGCGCCGCGCTGGTGCTGCTGGTCAAGGAAGCGCTGGGCGCCGACCTGATGGCGCGGCGCAACGCCGCCTTCGTGCGGCGCGCGCTGGCGCGCTGGCAGGGCGATCCCCGCCTGGAACTGCTGGGGTCGCTGAGCGCGCCGAGACTGCCGATCTTCTCCTTCCGCGTGCGCAACGGCCAGGGCGGCTACGTGCACCAGCAACTGGTCACGCGCATGCTGAGCGACCGCTTCGGCATCCAGGCCCGCGGCGGCTGCGCCTGCGCCGGGCCTTACGTGCACAACCTGCTGGAGATCGACGAGGCCGAATCGGCGCGCATGCGCCAGGCCATCCTCGATGGCCGCGAAATCGAAAAGCCGGGCTTTGTCCGCCTGAATTTCAGCGTGCTGCTGTCCGACGCCAAGGCCGACTTCATCCTCGATTCGGTGCTGGCGCTGGCCGCCGATGCGACCGAGTTCGAAGACCGCTACGACTTCGATCCCGCTCGCGCCATCTTCTTCCCGCGGCCCGCCTCGGCGGTGGCCTGACGCGGCTGGCGGCCACGCATCGCGGGGGCCTGGCCCCGCTGCGCGGCCGTCCCTTCATTCCTTCATGTAGGGGCCGCAGGTATTGATCCACGCGGTCTTGAGCGCGGCCAGGTCGTCGGGCCGGTCCTTCATTGCGCGCACGGTCTTCTCGGGAAATTCCCCGCCGTCGCGCACGCATTGCTCATAGTCATCGACCAGCTCGAACTCCATGTCCAGCAGGTCCAGCCGACCTTGGCACAGCGGCGCGTTCAGCTCCTGCCAGTTGGCGGTCTCGCGTCCCTTCTGCACGTTCACCGCTTCCTGGTAGCGGGCGGCGCTGGCGTCGAACCGCGCCACGCATTCCTTGGCCGCGTGGGCGGCGCCCGGCGGCAGGACACAGGCGAGCAGGAGCAGGATGGGCAGGGGGCGGATCGGGATCATGGACGGGGCTTCCGGCGCGGCGGGGCCGCGAAATGCAATGGGCGGATCATAACTGCCGGACGAGTCGTCACTCGCGCCGTATTCTTTTTTCCTGTTTCCCGCTAGTGGGAAACGCGCGTGTCAGCGAGTTCGCCAGCGGCGGGCGCGCACCCTGCGCGGCCGCATGCTGCATGGAAAACCAGTATGGCAATCAATGCAAACGCGTCTACCATCGTTCACACGTCAAGGAATCGAAGATCCAATCCCCACATGCGAAATTGGACGCGCCTTCCAGCTTAAGTTCTGTTTTATCAACACGTTGCGTTGGAGATGAAAGAGAATGACGAACACCCTCATCCATGTCGACCTGACCCAATCCCCTTACGAGAACGAGAAGATCCACAACCGCTGGCATCCGGATATCCCGATGGCCGTCTGGGTCAAGCCCGGCGATGATTTCATCCTGGAGACCTACGACTGGACCGGCGGCGCCATCAAGAACGACGACAGCGCCGACGACGTGCGCGACGTCGACCTGTCCACCGTGCATTTCCTGTCCGGCCCCGTCGGCGTCGAAGGCGCCGAGCCCGGCGACCTGCTGGTGGTGGATCTGCTGGACATCGGCGCCAAGCCCGACAGCCTGTGGGGCTTCAATGGCTTTTTCAGCAAGAACAACGGCGGCGGTTTTCTCACCGACCATTTCCCCCATGCGCAGAAATCCATCTGGGATTTCCACGGCATGTTCACCTCGTCGCGACACATCCCGGGCGTCAGCTTCGCCGGCCTGATCCATCCCGGCCTGATCGGCTGCCTGCCCGACAAGAAGCTGCTGGACACCTGGAACCAGCGCGAGCAGGCGCTGATCGACACCAACCCGAACCGCGTGCCGCCGCTGGCCAATCCGCCCGCGCCCAAGACGGCGCACATGGGCGCGCTGCAAGGGGCCGAGCGCGAGCGCGCGGCGGCCGAGGGCGCGCGCACCGTGCCCCCGCGCGAGCATGGCGGCAATTGCGACATCAAGGACCTGTCGCGCGGCGCGCGCGTGTTCTTCCCGGTCTACGTCAAGGGCGGCGGCCTGTCGGTGGGCGACCTGCATTTCTCGCAGGGCGACGGCGAGATCACCTTCTGCGGCGCCATCGAGATGGCCGGCTGGGTGCACATGCGCGTCACGCTGATCAAGGGAGGCATGGACAAGTACGCCATCCGCAACCCGATCTTCAAGCCCAGCCCGATCACGCCGGCCTACAAGGACTTCCTGATCTTCGAGGGCATCTCGGTGGACGAGGGCGGCAAGCAGCACTACCTGGACGTGAACGTGGCCTACCGCCAGGCCTGCCTGAACGCCATCGAATACCTGAAGAAGTTCGGCTATTCGGGCGCGCAGGCGTACTCGATCCTGGGCACGGCGCCGGTGCAGGGGCACATCAGCGGGGTGGTGGACATTCCCAACTCCTGCGCCACGCTGTGGCTGCCGACCGAGATCTTCGATTTCGACATCCAGCCCTCGGCCTCCGGGCCGATCAAGCACATCAAGGGCGGCGTCGACATGCCCTTGTCGCGCGACCGCTGAAGCGCCCGCGCCAAGGAGACCGACATGCCCATGTATGACTACGCTTGTGCCGACTGCGGCGAGTTCGCGGCGCTGCGGCCGCTGGCGCAATGGCGCGATCCAGCCGATTGTCCGCGCTGCGGCGCGGCGTCGAACCGCATCGTTGGCGGCGCGCCCGCGATCTCGGCGCTGTCGTCGGCCGTCAACCGCGCCCATGCCGCCAACGAACGCAGCGCCAACGAGCCGCGCAGCTCGCGTTCGGGACACGGCATGAATTGCGGTTGTTGCGCGGGCGGACGCAAGTCCGGCAGGACCCGCGCCACGGCCGACGGCGCCAAGTCCTTCGCCGGTGCGCGGCCCTGGATGATCAGCCACTGACGCCGGCTGCGCGCAATCAAGCGAGGCGGCCGCCTCGCTTTTTTTCTTACTGCGGCGCGGCTTCCAGCGGCGCCACGGCGGCGCCCTGGATCTTGTGGCGCGCCAGCGCCTCGGCCACGAAACCGCTTTTCTTCATGGCTTCGACAAAGGCGGCCAGGTAGGCGCTGGCCTTGGCGCCACGGCTTTTGGGCACGCCCATGGCCTGGCGGATCAGCATGAAGTGGCCGTCCAGCAGGCGCAGGCCGCCCAGGCGCTGCGCATCGGCTTGCAGTTGCTGTTTGACGCCGGCGGCCACTTCCATGTTTTCCTTGACGAAGGTGTCGACCACCGCGGGCGAGGTGGGCGCGCGGAACAGCTCGGCGTGCTTGATTTCACGCGTCAGGTACAGGTCATAGGCGCTGCCCTTGCCGACCACCACGCGCTGGCCGGCGCGGTCCACCTCTTCCATGCGGGTGATGGGCGAATCGTCGCGCACCAGGTAAGCGCCCTCGATCACCACATAGGGCGCGGTGAAGGCGATCTGCTCGCCGCGCAGCGGATCGATCGCGAAAAAGCCCACGTCGGCCTGCTCGGCGGCGACCGCGTTGACCGATTCGCCGGCGGACTTGAACACCACCAGTTCCAGCTTCACGTCGAGCCGGCGGGCCAGTTCCGTGGCCAGGTCGACCGACACGCCGCCGGGCGCGCCGGTGTCGGGATGGGTGTTGGCCAGGATCGGGTTGCCCAGGTTGATGGAGGCGCGCAGCGTGCCCGTCGGGGCAAACGCGTCGAGCAGTTCGTGATCGGTCTTCATGGATCTTCCTTCCTCGAGGGACGCCGCCGGTGTCGCGGCGGCGCGGCATGTGCAGCCCAGAGAATAGCCGCAAGCGAGGCGCTTGCGTGTCGCTGGCGGCGCCGACGGCAGGGCGCGGGGCCCGCCGCCGGCGCGCGGCCGGTGACGCCGCGCTATTGCGCGCGGCGCAGCACGTAGTGCGGCGCCAGCGGACCGGTGGGGCGGGTGCCGTCGCGGTACAGCATGATCACCTGGTTCTCGGCGACGAAGTAGCGCTGGCTGTCGCCGGAGGCGTCCAGCCGGATGGTGCTGCCGTCGGATTCCCAACTGAAGGTGCCGGCCACCGCTTCAGGCTGCGGCTGGCGATCCAGGTATTGCGTGGTGCGCTCGTAGCGGCCGTCCTTCATCAGCGTCAGGCGGGTGCGGATGCCGGGGCAGTCGGCGCAGGGCAGGGTGCCCTCGTAGCTGCCGGGCCAGTCCAGCGAGTCGCGCGCCGTGTGGTTGTCCACGGGCACGGCGGCCGTGTGTCGGGAAGGGGCGCAGCCGGCAAGCAGGGCGACTGTCAGGGTGCAGGTCAAGGTGGTTTTCATCATGGCGAGCTCCTGTGTTGCGGTGCGTCCACGATACGGACGCACGCCCATCCTTGCTGAAACGGGATGTAAAGGCAAGCGCGGCGGGCCCGGCGCGCAGGCGCGGGATCCCGCCGGGCAAGGAACCCGGAGCGCGTCAGCGCGGGGCCGCGGCCAGCAGGCCCGGATGGGGCGCGCGGGCGGTCAGGATGGTGCCTGTCACCGACTCGGTGCAGAACAGCGTGCGGCCATCCTCGCCGCCAAAGGCGAGGTTGGTGGTCGACATGCCCTTGGGGCTGCGCCAGACGATCAGCGGTTCGGCGCGATGGTTGAGCAGCCACACGTAGCCCAGCCCCGGATTGCAGACCAGCAGGTTGCCTTCGCGGTCCACCGCCAGGCCATCCGGGCCGCTGGGGCCGTAAGAGGTGAAGAACTGGCTCACCTTGCTGACGCTGCCGTCCGCCATCAGCGGCACGCGCCAGACGCAGTTGCCGCGCGTCACCGCCAGGTACAGCACCTTGCCATCCGGCGACAGCGCCACGCCATTGGGGCTGGGGATGTTGTCGAGCAGGCAGTCGAGCTGGCCGCCGGGACGCAAGCGGTACAGTCGGCCGCTGGGATCGTGCAGGCCGCTCTGGCCCTGGTCGGTGAAGTAGATATTGCCCTGCGCATCGAAGATCAGGTCGTTCACGCCCTTGAAGCGCTCGCTGTTGCGCCGGGCCAGGTAGGGCGTGACCTGGCCGCTGGCCACGTCCAGGACCATCAGGCCATTCTTGTAGTCCGTGATCAGCAGTCGGCCGTCGTCCAGGAACTTCATGCCGTTCGGTTCGCCGTCGTATTCGGTCACCAGGGTCCACTGGCGGTCGGACCCGATGCGGAACACCCGGCCCCAGGGGATGTCGGTGACGTACAGATTGCCGTGGCGGTCGAACACCGGGCCTTCCAGGAACGAATCGACCGGCGCCCCGGCGCGGTTGGCGTCGGCCCAGTCGCTGCGCTGGAGGCGGCGGAAAGCGTCGGGCATGGCGCTCCATGCTTCGAAGGGCGCCACCTCGGGCGGTTGCAGGAAAAACATGGCGTCTCCTCGGTGTCTATTTGGCGTCGTAGCCGATGCTGCGCGCGACGTTGCCCCACATCACGTTGCTGTCGGCCAGGATGCGGCCGAATTCCGCCGCGTCGGCGGCGCGCGGCTCGGCGCCCATCTTGGTGGCGAAGGTCTGCATTTCCTCCGACGCCATGGCCTTGGCGACCTCGCGTTGCAGGCGTTCGGTGACTTCCGGCGGCGTGCCTTTGGGCGCCCACAGGCCGGTCCAGTTGACCACGCCGAAATCCTTCACGCCAGCCTGCGCGAATGTCGGCACGTCGGGAAGCACCGCCAGCCGCTTGGCGCCGCTCACGGCCAGCAGGCGCAACTGTCCGCCCTGCGCCGGCCCCATCAGGCCGGTGGTCGAGGCGAACTGGAAGTCGATCACCTTGCCCAGCACCGCCTGCGTGGCTTCGGCGGCGCCCTTGAACGGCACGTGCATGAATTTCACGCCCGTCGCCCGCGCCAGCCCTTCGGCGGCGAAGTGCGGCGTGGTGCCGGCGCCGCCCGAGCCGTACGTCACCGAGTCGGGCTTGGCGCGCGCCTGCGCCACCAGGTCGTCGAGCGTGCGATACGGGCTGTCGGCCGCCACCGCCAGCGCCATGGGCGCGAAGATGAAGGCCGTGACCGGCTGCAGGTCCGCCGCCGGATCGAAGGGCAGTTTCTTGAAGATGTGCGGCAGCAGCGAATAGGTGGTGTCGTTGGCCACCAGCGTGTAGCCATCGGCCGGCGCGCGGGCCACCTGGCTGACGCCGATGGTGCCGGTCGCGCCGGGCTTGTTCTCCACCACGAAACTCTGGCCGGTCTGCGTCGACAGCATCTGCGCGACCTTGCGCGTGGCCACGTCGACCGCGCCGCCCGGGCCGTAGGGCACCACGATCCGCACCGGGCGGCTGGGCCAGGCGTCCGCGGCATGGGCAACGCCGCCCGCCAGGAGTGTCGCGGCGGCCGCGACGAGCAGCGCGGTGCGCTGGGGGGAGAAGCGGGTGCGATTACGGTGATTCATTTGTCGTCCTCTGTTTTTATGCGGGAATGTCATTCGGCCTTGAGTCCTCGCAGGCCGCGTCACTCCTTGTGGATGCCGGCATCGGCCAGGATACGGGCCGAACGTTCCATCTGGTCGTCGATGAAGGCGCGGAATTCGGTGGCGGTCGAGCCCACCGGCTGCGCGCCGAGTTCCTGCAGGCTGTGGCGCAGCGCCGGGTCCTGCAGCGTGGCGCGCAGCGCCTGCTCGATGCGCGCGGCCACCTCGGGCGGCACGCCGGCCGGCGCCAGCACGCCGTTCCACTCGTACACCGAATACTGCGGCACGCCGCTCTCCGCGACGGTGGGCAGGTCGGGCAGCGCCGCGATGCGCTCGGGCGATGTGACCGCCAGCGCGCGCAGCTTGCCGCTCTTGACCAGCGGGTAGGACGCCGCCATGTTGCTGAACATCATATCGATCTGGCCGCCCATCAGGTCGGTCAGCGCCGGCGCGCCGCCCTTGTAGGGGACGTGGGTGAGTTCCAGCTTGTTGCCCTGCGCGTACCAGGCGGCGGCGATGTGTTGCGCGGTGCCCTGGCCAGGCGTGCCGAACGTCAGGTGGCCCTTGCGCGCGGCGGCCGTGAGGTCCTCGATGCGCTGGTAGGGCGACTGCGTCGGCACCACCAGGAGGTTGGGCGTCAGGCTGATCAGCGAGATCGGCAGGAAATCCCGCCGGCTGTCGTAGCTGAGTTTCTTGTAGAGCGAGGGATTGATGGCGAACGCCGTGGCGTCGTAGAGCAGCGTGTAGCCGTCGGCGGCGGCGTGCGCCACGCTGGCCGCGCCGATGGTGCCGCTGGCGCCGGGCTTGTTCTCGACCACCACGGTCTGGCCCAGGCGCGCGCCCAGCTTCTGGGCAACCAGGCGGGCCTGGGCATCGGCGGCGCCGCCGGCGGAATAGGGCACTACCAGCCTGAGCGCGCGGTCGGGGTAGTCGGCGGCGGCCACGCTGGCGCAGAACGCAAGCGCCAGGGGCAAAAGGCGGAACAGTTTCACGAGATTGTCTCCTTGTGGAAAGCGCGCCGCCTGTGCCGGCGGCTGCGCCTGGTTGGTTTTTTTCAGCGTTTCAGACCGTGGCGATGGGCGTGGCCGGTGAGCCGGCCGCGCCCGGCAGGCGCAGCGGGGGCGCGGTCAGCAGGAAGCGGTGGCGCCCGTTGGCGCGCAGCCAGCGCGCCAGCGGCGTCAGCCACCACAGTTCACCCAGGTGGATGCCGTTCTTGAACAGGCAGTGCTCGTGCAGCGGCAGGCGCGGGCGTCGCAGCGGCGTGGCCGCGCCCCCCAGGGCCACCGGCCGCACCAGCTCGACGGCGGGGTTGTCGGCGATCAGGCAGGCCAGGCGCGCGTCGACGATCCAGCGCAGCAGGCGCGCATCGTCGCCGTCCAGGCCGCTGCCGGTGGCGTGCAGGTGCGCGACATCGGGCTGGCGGTTCATCGACATCAGCGTGTCGCCGAAGCCGGTGTGCAGGCACACCATGTCGCCCGGCTCGATGGCCACGCCGTCGGCCTCCAGGATGCGCATCAGCGCGTCGTAGCCCACGGCGGCGCGCGTGCGGCCGACATGGGCCTCCAGGTCGATCAGCACGGCGCGGCCCTGCACGCCATGTTCGGCCAGTTGCTCGATGCCGAGCGCCCCGGCGCGGGGGCCGGGAAAGCGGGCCCAGTCGGCCACGGCCTGCGGATCCTCCGCGGCCGCGACGATTTCGGCGCCGGCCCGAAAGCCGTTGTAGAACACCGCCTCGGCCCGCCCGTCGCCATCGGCATCGAACCGGCTGCCCATGTGCGCCAGGCTGTCCCACTGCGTGGAATACTGCGTATTCATCAGCAGCACGTCGTCGCACACCACATCGGTGAGCAGCGGATCCTCCGACGCATAGGACCAGCAAAAGCCCTGGGCGCCCGCGCTCTTGCCATCGCGCAGCGTGGCGTAGCGTTGCGGCGGCAGGCGCCGCGGGTTCAGCGCCATGCCGCCCGGCACGTCCAGCGGCAGCGACAGGCAGAACGTCAGGCCCTCGCGGACTTCCGCGATGCCCTGCAGCACCTTGGCGCGGTCCACCAGGTTCATGCGGCCGCGCTGGTCGTCGGGGCCGAATTCGCCCCAGTTGCTGTCCGGCGGCGCGTGCTTCCATCGTTGCGGCATGGCGCGGCTCCTCAGGCGGGGGCGGCCGCGCGGGCCAGCACGTCCAGGGCATTGCGCGCGGCGGCCACGCCCATGTTGACGTAGGCGGCGCTGGTCACCCCGCCGACGTGCGGGCTCAGGAGAATGCGCGGCTCCTGCTGGAAGGGGTGGCCGGCCGTCATGGGCTCGACGGCGAAGCTGTCCAGGCCGGCGGCGCGCACCTGGCCCGAGCGCACCGCCTGCAGCAACGCGTCTTCGTCGACCAGGCCGCCGCGCGCGGTGTTGACCAGGACCACGCCGGGCTTGCACTGCGCCAGCGTCGCCGCGTTGACCATGCCGCGGTTCTCGTCGGTCAGGGGGCAATGCAGCGATACCACGTCGGCCTCGCGCCAGATCGCGTCCAGCGGCACGCTGGCGATGTACTCGGGCAGATCGCGCGCGTAGGGATCGAAGCCGATCACGCGCATGTTCATGCCGTGCGCCATGGCGGCCATGCGCCGGCCGATGGCGCCCAGGCCCACCAGGCCGATGGTCTTGCCGTCCAGCTCCAGGCTCTTGTGCGTCGACTTGTCCCAGTGTCCGGCGCGCATGCGCCCATCCAGGCCCACGACCGATTTGGCGCAGGCCAGCAGCAGCGCCAGGGCGTGTTCCGCCACGGCGGCGGCGTTCACGCCCACGGCGGCCACGACCTGGATGCCGCGCTGGGCGGCGGCGGCCTTGTCGATGGTGTCGGTGCCGCTGCCGTGCTTGGAAATCACGCGCAACGCGGGCGCGGCGTCCATGGCGGCGGCGCCCACCTTGCTGTAGCGCACGATGATGGCGACCGGGTTGTGCTCGCGGCACAAGGCCACGATTTCCTCTTCGGCGGGCGTCTTGCCGGCAAACACCAGATTGAAATCCTGCAGCAGCGCGATGGCTTCCGGGGCCAGGTCGGCCGCGGTCACGACGATGGCGGCCTTGCCTGTGGCGGTCTTGTTCACAGCGATTCCCCTTCCTTGAGCACGCCGGCGGCGCGCAGCGCCGCCGACAGCCACTTGGCCTCGGTGTCGCCGGCCTGGATCGCGGCGATGCGCGCGGCCTCGTCGCGCACCTTCTTTTCGGCGGCCGGCAGCAGGCCTTCGATTTTCTCGCGTTCGACCACCACCACGCCGTCGGCGTCGCCGATGACGAAGTCGCCGGGGTACACGGTCACGCCGCCGACCGACACGGGATGGCCGATGCGGCCGGGCACGTTCTTGGTGGGGCCGTTCGGGTTGGTGCCGGCGGCGAACACCGGATAGTCCATTTCGATGATCTCGACGCTGTCGCGCGCCGCGCCATCCATCACCACGCCGGCGATGCCGAGCTTGCGGCAGGCGTTCATCATGATGGTGCCCATCAGCGCCGAGCTGAGGTCGCCCTTGCCGTCGATCACCAGCACGTCGCCCGGCTTGGCCAGGGAAATCGCGGCGTGGATCATGAGGTTGTCACCGGGGCGCACCTCCACCGTCAGCGCCGTGCCGGCCAGCTTCATGCCCGGATGCAGCGGGCGGATGCGGCCGCTGAGCGCGCCGCGGCGGCCGGCCACGTCGGCCAGGATGGCCGGTTGCAGTGCCGCCGCGCGGCGCACGATGTCGGCGCCGACGCGCGGGAAGTCCTTGATGATGTCCTGGTTTGCCATGAGTGTTCCTGTGAAGAAGGAGAAAGTCGGGAGGGCGGGTCAGGCCGGCTTGATGCCGGCATCGCGGATGACCTTGCCCCATTTGTCGAAGTCCGCCCTGCGGGTGGTGTCCAGGGCCTGCGGCGTGCCGCCGGCCAGCGTGATGCCGAGCTGCTCGGCCAGCGTCGTGAGCGCCGGGCTCTGCAAGGCGCGTCCGATCCCGGCGTTGAGTCGGGCGATGACGGGCGCGGGCGTGGCGGCGGGGGCGAACACGGCCTGCCATTGCTCCACCACGAAATCGCTGAAGCCGGCCTCGGCCATGGTTGGCACCCGCGGCAAGGCCGGCAGACGCTGCGCCGACGTGGCGGCGAGCGCGCGCAGCGCGCCGGTCTGCACGTGCGGCAACGCGGCCGCCGCGGGAATGAAGGCGAATTGCACCTGCCCGGCCAGCGTGTCCTGCAGCGCGGGCGTGTCGCCCTTGTAGGGCACGTGCAGGAACCGCGCGCCGCTCTTTTGCTGCAGCAGTTCGCCCTGCATGTGCAGGATCGTGCCCGTGCCGCCCGAGGCATACGCCAGGCTTTGCGGCGCCTTTTTCGCGGCCGAGATCAGGTCGGCGACCGTGTGGAACGGCTGGTCCTTGCCCACCACCAGAAGATGGGGAATGGTGCCGATCATGATGACGGGGGCGAAGTCCTCCACCGGGTCATAGGTCAGCTTGCCGAGCACGTGCGGCGCGATCGCCTGGGGCCCGATCGAGGTGCCCAGCAGCGTCAGGCCGTCCGGCTCGGCGCGCGCCACGCGGGCCGCGCCAATGGTGCCGGTGGCGCCGGGACGGTTGTCGACGATCACGCGCGTGGCCAGCAGCGCATCCAGTTGCTGCGCGATGGCGCGGCCCAGCACGTCGGTGCTGCCGCCGGCCGGATAGGGCACCACCCAGGTGATGGTCTTGCCGGCGGGCCAATCCTGCGCGGCGCGCGCGCTGAAGGCCGCGCCCGCCGCCACGGCCGCGCCAAGCGCGAGGAAGCGCCGGCGCGAGAGCGAATAAGAGGTCTGCATGGGTTGTCTCCGTGTTGTTCTGGTATTCATGCCGCAAAGCCGTACAGGGCCGCCGGGTTGTGCACCAGGACCTGGCGCAGCCGGGCGCTGCCGGCCCAGTCGGCCAGCCGGTCGAGCTGGCGCGCGTCGTCGGGCATGGGCTGCATGCCGGCCGACGCCGAGGCGTGGGGCCAGTCGCTGCCCCAGACGATGCGTTCGGGATTGGCGTCGAGATAGCCGCGGGCCAGCGCGTCCAGCGCGGGATCCTCGACGCTGTGGCGCGGGCTGACGAGGTAGCCGCCCGACAGCTTGAGCCAGGCGCGGCCCTGGCCGAGCAGGCGCAGCACCAGGGCATGGGCCGGATGCGCGCCGGCCTGCGCCGGGCTGATGCGGGCCATGTGATCGAACACGACCGGCGCGGGCAGGGCCGACAGCAGATCCTCCAGTTGCGCCAGCCGCTCGGGCGGCATCAGCAACTGCACATGCCACCCGAGCGGGGCGACCCGCGCCGTCAGCGGCAGCACCTGGTCGATGGTGCTCGTCACCCCCAGCGAAAGGTTGAGCCGGATGCCGCGCACGCCGGCGTCATGCAAGGCTTGCAGTTGCGCATCGCTTTCGCTGCCATCGATCACGGCCACGCCGCGCGCCTGCCCGCCCAGTTGGGCCAACGCATCGAGCATGGCGCGGTTGTCGGCGCCATAGGTCGATGGCGTGACCAGCACCGCGCGCTGGGTGCCAAGGCGGGCCTGGATCGCGCGGTACTGTGCCATGGACGCGTCCGGCGGCAGCAGCCTTGCGCCCTTCACCGCCGGGTAGCGGGCGTCATACGCGTGGATGTGGCAGTCGCACGCCCCGGGCGGGGCGGCGGTGGCCGGCCTGGCGTCGCCGCTGGAGTAGGCGTAAAGGGCAGCCACGGCCGGATCACTCCACCTTCGCGCCCGAGTCCTTGACGATCTTGCCCCAGCGGATGCGGTCGTCGTGGATCAGCTTGGCGAACGCTTCCGGGGTGTCGGTAAGCACGCGCGCGCCCTGTTCCTGGTACTTGACGCGCAGCTCCGGCGTCTGGAGCGCCTTGTTGAACTCGGCATTCAGGCGCTGCACGATGTCCTTGGGCGTGCCGGCCGGCGCGGCCAGGCCGAACCAGGTCACGGCCTCGAAGCCGGGGAAACCGCGCTCGGCGATGGTGGGCACGTCGGGCATGTCGGGCACGCGCTGCGCCGAAGTCACCGCCAGCGCGCGCATCTTGCCGTTGCGCACGTGGCCGATGAGCGTCGGCACGGAAGACAGGTACATGTCGATCTGTCCGCCGATCAGGTCGTTGGACGCCTGCGCCGCGCCCTTGTAGGGGATGTGCGTGAGCTGGATGCCCGCCGCGTTCTGCAATTGCACCGCCGCCAGGTGGGCCACCGTGCCGTTGCCGGAACTGGCGAAGTTCAAGGCCCCCGGCTTGGCCTTGGCCGCCGCGATCATGTCCTCGAAGGTCTTGAGCGGCGAGTTGGCCGGCACCACGATCACCAGCGGCGCGTCGGCCACCAGGCCGATGGCGGTGAGGTCCTTCTCGGGGTCGTAGGGCAGCTTGGCGTACAGCGTCGGGTTGATCGCCAGGTTGCTGGTCTGGCCCAGCACCAGGGAATACCCGTCCGGCGCCGACTTGGCGACGGCGTCCACGCCGATGTTGCCGCCCGAGCCGGGGCGGTTTTCGGTGACGATGTTCCAGCCGGTGTTGCCGGCCACCTTGATCGCCGCTTCGCGGGCCAGCACGTCGGTGCCGCCCCCGGGCGGGAATGGCACGATCAGCCGGATGGGTTTGTCGGGGTAGCCCTGGGCGGCGCCCAGGCTGGTCATGCACATCAGGGCCAGGCCCGACAGCAAGCGTGCGAACGGCTTCATGTTTTGTCTCCGATATTTGTTTTTGATTGAAGGAATTGTCGGAGGATGTTCCGTCCAATACAATACGAGTTCATACAGCGGAACATGTTTCATATGACGAACGATGACCTGCCTCCGGAATCCACCGACGCGCCGAGCGAAGAGGGCGTCGTGGCCGTGCGCCGCGCGATGCGCATCCTTGAAGCCTTTGGCGTGGAGGATCCGCATCTGTCGCTGGCGGAACTGAGCCGGCGCACCGGCTGCCATCGCTCCACCGTGCTGCGGCTGGCGCGCACCCTGGCCATGGACGACTACCTGGCGCAGCGGCCCGACGGCACCTGGCGCCTGGCGCGCGCCGCCGGCTGGCTGGGCGCGTGTTACCAGGCCACCTTCAACATCGTCGAGGTGGTCCAGCCGATCCTGCGCGAGCTGTCGGCGGCGACCGGCGAAAGCGCGACGTTCTACGTGCGCGAAGGCAAGCAGCGCATCTGCATGGCGCGGGTCGAAGGCCCCAGGTCGATCCGGCACCACGTGCGCGTGGGCGCGGCCCTGCCGCTGGAGCTGGGCAGCCCCGGCCGCGTGCTGCTCGCCTTCTCCGGCGAACCGGGCGAACCCTATGAGTCGGTGCGCCGCGCCGGCTACATGGTGTCGCTGGGCGAACGCGATCCCGAGGTCTCCAGCATCTCCGCGCCGGTCTATGGCATCAATTGGGCGCTGCAGGGGGCGGTGTGCATCTCGGGGCCGATTTCGCGCCTGGGCGAAAGCGTGCTGCATGAACTGAAGGAGCCGATCCTCGCCGCGGCCAGTCGCCTGTCGCGCTCGCTGATGGGCGCGCGGCAAGGGCAGGGCGCCTGACGCGGCCGCGGCGGCCGGCCAGGCCTTGCGCCGTGGCCGCGCATGTCCGCCGCCGCCCGCCATCCTGGCCGTATCGGCGCGGCGCGCCAATCAGGCACGCGCTACGCTCATCGGCGGGCCCGCGGCATCGTGCCGTGGGCGCGAAGGAGCCTCATCATGCAAGGAAGCTGTCTGTGCGGCGCCGTGGCCTACCAGGCGGAGCGCCTGGCCGGGCCCATCGTCCATTGCCATTGCGCCACCTGCCGCAAGGCGCACGCGGCCGCGTTCGCCTCGACCGCCCGGGTGGCGCGCGCGGATTTCCGCTGGACCCGTGGCGTGGACGCGCTGGGCGCCTATGAATCGTCGCCCGGCAAGATCCGCCACTTCTGCACCCGCTGCGGCGCGCACCTGATGGCGCACTGGGTGGCGCAGCCGCAGGTCATCCTGCGCGTGGCGACGCTGGACGACGATCCCGGCGCGCGGCCGCTCGCGCACATCCACACCGCGCACGACGTGCCGTGGCTCGATCATGGGCCGGGCGTTCCGTCCTATCCGGACACCATGCCGGGATAGCGCGCGCCGCCGTCCCGTTTCCGGCGCGTGGCGCATGCGCTACGCTAGCGATCTTTGCGCGCCGGCGTGGCGCGCCGCGAGGAAGCCGCAATGAAAGGCGAACACCATTACGACGTCGGCGTGACCTGGACCGGCAATACCGGCAAGGGCACCGCCAGTTACACCGCATATGCCCGCGACCACGTGATCCAGTCGCCGGGCAAGCCCGATATCGCCGGTTCGGCCGATCCCGCGTTCCGCGGCGACCCGGCGCGCTGGAATCCCGAGGACCTGTTGGTGGCCTCGCTGTCGGCCTGCCACAAGCTCTGGTATCTGCATCTGTGCGCGGTCGAGAACATCATCGTCACAGCCTACCGCGACGACGCCCACGGCGTCATGCGCGAAGACCCCGAGCGCGGCGGCGCCTTCGCCTCGGTCACGCTGCGGCCCGAGGTCACCATCGCCGCGGGCGGCGATGCCGGACTGGCCGAAGCGCTGCACGCCCGCGCCCACCATTTCTGCTACATCGCCAATTCGGTGAACTTCCCGGTGCTGTGCGAGCCGCGCATCGTCGTGGCCGGCTGACACGGGAGGACAGGCCATGACCCTGCCGACGATCTGGGGCCGGCGCAGTTCGTTCAACGTGCAGAAAGTGCTTTGGCTGGCGGGCGAATTGGGCCTGGCCTACGAACACATTCCCGCCGGCGGACAATTCGGCCTGCTCGATACGCCGGATTTCCTGCGCATGAACCCGCATGGCCGGGTGCCGCTGCTGCGCGATGGCGACACGGTGGTGTGGGAGTCGCACGCGATCCTGCGTTACCTGGCCGCGCGCCATGGCGCCGAGGCCTTCTGGCCGGCCGATCCGGCGCGCCGCGCGCGCGCCGACGGCTGGATGGACTGGGCCCAGACGGCGTTGCAGCCGGCATTCCTGTCGGGCGTGTTCTGGGGCTACTACCGCACCCCCGAGGCGCAGCGCGACCTGCCCGCCATCGCGCGCAGCCTGGCCGCCACCCATGCCTGCCTGCGCCAGCTCGACGCGGTGCTGGCCACGCAACCCTACCTGGGCGGGCAGGCCCTGACGCTGGCCGACATTCCCGCCGCCACCGCGCTCTACCGCTACTACGAGCTGGACATCGCCCGCGAGCCCCTGGCGCACGTGCGGGCCTGGTACGACCGCCTGCGCGAGCGTCCCGCCTACCGCGAGCACATCATGGTGCCTTTCAGCGAATTGAAGGGGCGGCTGGATTTCTGACGGGCGCGGGCCTGTTAATCTGTTCCTGGCCGGCGCGAGCGCACCGGCCCATCCTTTGCCACGTAGCCCTCTTCATGTTCCTGCCTCTTTCCGACTGGCCGCGGCGCGCGCCCGAACTGGGTATCGCCGGTCTGCGCCTGCGCCCGCTGCGCGACACCGACGCGGCCGATTGGCATGCCTACCTGCGCGACGACAACGTAACCCGCCACACCAGTTGGCAACTGGACGGCCCGGATGCGCTGGCGTCGCTGATCCAGGGCTATGCCGACCCCGCCGCCAGCCATTGCGTGCGGCTGGCCATCGTCGAGGCCGACGACCGCCTGATCGGCACCATCGGTTTGAACGAGATCGCGCCGGGCGCGCGCCGCGCCGAAATCGCCTATGACCTGGCGCCTTCGCACTGGCGCCGCGGCATCGCCACGCAGGCCTGCGAAGTCGTGTCCACGTGGGCCTTGCAGACGCTGGGCCTGGCGCGGGTGCAGGCCACCGTGCTGGATACCAATACGGCGTCGGCCGGCGTGCTGGAGCGCTGCCGCTTCCACCGCGAAGGGCTGCTGCATCATTACCGGCAGGTGCGCGGCGAGCCTCGCCATTTCTGGATGTACGCGCGCATCTGGCCGCCCCCGCTGGTGGGCGCCGAATGCGGCTAGGCTTGCTTTCCCACGCCGCGCGCCCGGTGGGGCCGGGCCGCCATTTCCTTTCGCGAGAACCATGACTTCCGCTTTGATTGTGATCGACGTACAACGCGCGCTGTTCGAAACCACGCCCGAGCCGGCCGATGCCGGCGCCGTGCTGGCGCGCATCAATGACCTGGCCGGGCGCGCCCGCGCCGCCGGCGCGCCGGTGATCTACGTGCAGCATGAAGCGCCCGGCGGCAAGCTGGCGCATGGCGAGCCCGGCTGGCAGCTCGACACGCGTTTGCGTCCCGCCGATGGCGATGTGCGGGTGCGCAAGACCACGCCCGATTCCTTCCTGCGCACCGGCCTGGACGATGCCTTGTCGCGGGCGGGCGCCACGCATCTGGTGGTGTGCGGCTATGCCAGCGAGTTCTGCGTCGATACCACCGTGCGCCGCGCCGCGGCGCTGGGCTATCCGGTGACGCTGGCGGCCGACGCCCACACCACCCACGACAAGCCGCACGCGGCGGGCGCGCAGATCCGCGCGCACCACAACGCCACGCTGTCGTCGATCTCCAGCTTCGGCGTGAAGATCGCCGCCGTGCCGGCGGCCGACATTGGCTTTGGCCAAGCGAGGTAGCGGCCCATGGATCCCGAACTGCTGCAGTTGCTGGTGACGCGCACCATGCCTTTCGGCAAGTACCAGGGGCGCCTCATCGCCGACCTGCCGGGGCCGTACCTGGCCTGGTTCGCGCGCAAGGGTTTTCCGCCGGGCGAACTGGGGCGCCTGCTGGCGTTGATGCACGAGCTGGACCACAACGGCCTGTCGTCCCTGCTGGCGCCCTTGCGCCAGCCGCCGGCGGCGCGCTGAACGGCGCCGGGGAAACCGCAAGAAACAAATCTCGCGGCTGGCGTAGCGTCTTGGCACGCCCCTCGGGCGCGCGTGGGGCTACGATAGACCGGCGCGTCACCGGGCGGGGTATCTGGCCCGGGCGCGACCAACAAAGAGAGGTCGTCATGAAGAAACTCCCGTTCACCGCCGTCCTGCTGGCCCTGGCCTGCCTGGGCGGCGCGGCCCAGGCGCAGAACGCGGCGCCGGTCACGCAGGAATTCCAGTATCCCAGCCAGCGCTCCAAGGACGGCAGCCTGTCGCCGCCGTCCACCTTGCGCATGACCGTCACGCCCGACCCGAATGCGGCGCCGGCCGTGATCCGCGACACGCCCGAGAGCCAGGCGCAATACGTGCGCTGCCGCGAGGTCTCGGACCGCGCCGCCGTCTCCAACGCCCAGATGCAGGCCGGCGTCGCCCAGTGCCTGCGCGAACTGGAGCAGCGTCGCCAGCAGCAGTAGGCGCCGCGCCCGCCGGGCTTGATCCGGCAGGGCAGCGTCAGGTCGGGCTCGGTCAGGCCAACCCGCTTCAGGCAGGGCCTGGTCAGGCCGGGCCGGCTGCCGTGGCGGCCCTGGCCGATCCGCGCGCCCAGTGCCAGGTCATCAGGCCGGCGGCCAGCACCACCGGCAGCATGGCGGCATTCAGCGCCTCCCAGCCAAACGCGTCCAGCGCCGGACCGGCCGCCAGCGTCGCCACCGCGGTGGCCGCGTAGCGCAGCATTTCGGCCGCGCCCTGGGCGCGGGCCCGCTCGGAGGGACGGTACGACTGCGCCAGCAGCGTGGTGCCGCCGACGAACATGAAATTCCATCCCACGCCCAGGCAGAACAGCGCCGCGTAGAACGCCGGCAGCGATGGCGAGGCCATCGCGATCAGCGCGCAGGCCACGTTCAGCAGCATGCCCGCGCCCAGCACCCTGGGCAGGCCGAAGCGCTGGATCAGCGCGCCGGCGAAGAAGGCGGGCGCATACATGCCGACCAGATGCCACTGCATGATGTTGGCGCCGTCGCCGATGCTGTGGCTGCACGCCACCGCCGCCAGCGGCGCGGCCGTCATGATGAACATCATCGACACCGATCCCACCACGTTGTTGGCCAGCGCGGCGATGAACACCGGCTGGCGCGCCACCGCGCGCAGCGGGCGCGCCGGCAGTCCGCCCTGGACTTCGCCCGCGGCCACGGGCGCCTCGGTATCGCGGTAGAAGCCGAACAACAGGGCGGCGGACAACAGCGCCAGCAGCGCCACCATCAGGTAGGCGCCGGCAAACGTCACCGGCGCGAACAGGTCGCGGCTCCAGGCCGCCAGCGCCGGCCCGGCGATCGCGGCGATGACGCCGCCGGTCATCACCACCGAGATCGCGCGGCTCTTGGCGGCCGGCTCCACCGCGTCCGCCGCCGCCAGCCGGTAGTACTGCGCGAATGCCTGGAACACGCCGACCAGCGCGGTGCCCGCGCAGAACGCCCAGAAATCGGCATGGAACACCGCCCACACCGAGATGCCGCCGCCCGCCGCGCCAGCCAGGGCGCCCAGCGCGAAACCGTTGCGGCGGCCGATGCGCTGCATCAGCAGCGAAGCGAACCAGGTGACCACGGCGCCGGCGACGGTGATCAGCGCGAACGGCAGCGTGGACAGCGCCTTGTCCGGCGCCAGCATGTGGCCGGTCAGCGCGGTCAGGGTCAGGTCGATGGAGATGGCCGCGATGAACAGGCCCTGGCACACGGCCAGGATGCGGGCGTTGCGGCGGCCCGTGGCGGGCGAGGGCGAGGAGGGCATGGGAAGAAAAAGAGAGCGGGGGGTTTGACAGACCCCACTGTATCGACGCAGACTTTGGCGTGAATGACATAATTCCCTCAAAAAACGCCAATCCCCAACGCCAATCCCGAACGCCAATCCTGAACGCCAACCCCGACCGCCAACCCCACCCCAGCCCCAACCCTGAACTCCCATCCGCCATGACCCACCACGTCGCCTTCCTGCTGGTGCCCGATTTTCAGTTGCTGGACATGTCCGGCCCGGCCGCGGTGTTCCAGACCGCCGGCCGTTTCGCGCAGACCGCCGCCGGCCCCGCGTATGCGGTGCACGTCGTCTCCGAACACGGCGGCCAGGTGCGCAGCTCCTGTGGCATCGGCGTGCAGACGGTGTCCTGGCACGGCACGCCCGCCGATACCCTGGTGGTGCCTGGCGGGGAGGGCGCGCGCGCCGCCGCCGTCACGCCCGCCCTGCGCGCCCGCCTGCTGGCGCAGCGGCAGGCGGGCCGGCGCCTGGCCAGTGTCTGCACCGGCGCCCTGGTGCTGGCGGGCGCGGGCCTGCTCGACGGCCGCCGCGCCACCACCCATTGGCGCCATGCCGCAATGCTGGCGCGCGAGCATCCGGGCGTGCGGGTCGAGCCCGACCGCATCCATATCCGCGATGGCGATACCTGGACCTCGGCCGGCATCACCGCCGGCATCGACCTGGCGCTGGCGATGGTGGAGGCCGACCTGGGCGCCGAACTGGCGGCCACCACCGCGCGCGAAATGGTGGTGTATCACCGTCGCTCGGGCGGCCAATCGCAGTTCTCGGCCCTGCAGGACCTGGCGCCCGACAGCGAGCGCATGCGCGCGGTGCTCGAACATATCCGCGCCAACCTGGGCGCGGCCCTGACGGTGGAGCATCTGGCCGAGGTGGCCTGCGTCAGTCCGCGCCAGTTTCTGCGCAGCTTCAAGGCCGATACCGGCGAAACCCCCGCCAAGGCGGTCGAGCGCATCCGCGCCGAGGCGGCGCGGGCCTGCATCGAGGCTGGCGACGACAGTATCGACAGCGTGGCGCGGCGCGTCGGTTTCATGGACAGCGAACGGATGCGGCGCGCCTTCCTGCGGGTCTACGGCCAGCCGCCCCAGGCGCTGCGCCGCGCCGCGCGCAACGCCGCGTTGGCATGAGCGGGGCGAAAACGGTAATAATAGTCACTCTCAATAAAGCATGGGGCCCCGGGCGGGCCCGCGACCGTGACCGCTTCTCACCCCGAACTCGATTGGGCCGTTCCGGCCGCCACGCCCGCCATGTCGCTGGCCGGCGGCACGTTGCGCTTCGAGCGCGGCGAACGGGTGCTGGAAGACCTGGCGCCGGGCCTGAAGCTGGTGCTGGTGCTGGACGGCGAGCTGCGCTACCGCGTGCCGGGCGCGCCGGCCGCCCAGGTCAGCGGGCCGTTGCTGCACCTGAGCCTGTGCCGCGATCCGCTGCGCATGGAACACGAATTCGGCGCGCGCCGGTCGCTGCGCTTCGTGTCGCTGCGCACCTCGCTGGAACACCTGCGCGAGTCCTTATCCCTGGAGCCGGCCGACATCGCGGGCCTGTTGCGCGCGCCGCGCGACGGCGCACCCTATGCCGACGCCAATTTGCGGCTGGCCGCGCCACTGCAGGCCTTGGGCCGGCAGATGCTGGCCTGCCCCATGCAGGGCGCGCTCAAGCGCATGTACCTGTCCGCCAAGGCGCTGGAGCTGACCGCGCTGGCGCTGGGCGCGCTCCAACCGGCGCCGGCCGCATCGACCCCGGGCGGACCGTCGCGCGCCGACGTTGAACGCCTGCACCACGCGCGCGATCTGCTGCTGGCCGATCTTCAGCATCCCCCCACGTTGCCCGAGCTGGCGCGCCGTGTCGGCGTCAACGTCAACAAGCTCACCACGGGCTTTCGCCAGTTGTTCGGATGCAGCGTCTATGCCTGCGTGCGCGAGCAGCGCATGGCCCAGGCGCACGCGCTGCTCGCCGCCGGCGAGATGAGCGTATCGGAGGCCGCCTATGCCTGCGGTTATACGGATTCGCATTTCAGCAAGGCCTTCCAGAGGCGTTACGGCGTGCTGCCGCGCGCGCTGATCCGCGGCCGCTGACCGCGCCGCCGGTTGTCGGCGTTCTGGCCCCACCCGTCGCGCGGGATCGCGCGCATGCCGATGCGCGTTCGCGCCCGCGCGGTTTCCATGGCAAGAGTCTTACAAACGCCTGCGCGTTGCGGTTTCTCCTCGAAATTGTATGAGAATAATTCTCAGTATTAACGAAGGAGAAGTACCCATGCGTTCTAGGTTCGGGAACAACGCGCGGCGCGTGCGGTTGGCGCGCCAATGGCCGCTCTGGCTGGCGGTGGCGACGGGGCCGGCGCTGGCCGAAGGCACCCAGGAGCCCACGGGCGCCGCCACCTTGCCCGCGGTCACCGTCAGCGGCGAGCGCGAGGCCGGCGCCGCGCAACAGCCGACGCTGGGCAAGCTGCCCTTGAGCGTGCGCGAGACGCCCCAATCGATCTCCGTGATCGGCCAGGAACAGATCCGCCAGCAGAACCTGCACACCCTGGACGACGTCATGCGGCACGCCACCGGCATCACGGTGCAGCCGCACCATCACCTCACCACCGGCTACTACGCGCGCGGCTTCCAGATCGAATCCTTCGAGCAGGACGGCGTGCCGGCCATGATGGGCAACCGCGCCGCCGCGCCGGAAGACATGGCCATCTACGAGCGCGTCGAGATCCTGCGCGGCGCCAACGGCCTGTTGCACGGCGCCGGCAATCCCTCGGCCACCGTCAACCTGGTGCGCAAGCGGGGGCAGCGGCAATTCGCCTTCGGCGGGGAACTCAGCGCCGGCAGTTGGGACAACTATCGCGCCGAAGTCGACCTGGGCGGACCGCTGAACGACAGCGGCCGCGTGCGCGGCCGCGTCGTCGGGGTCATGGCCGACCGCGGCTTCTTCTATGAAAGCGCGAACGAGAAGACCGGCCTGTTCTACGGCACTGCCGAGGTCGACCTGGGCCCGGACACCGTGCTGTCGGCGGGCCTGCTGCACAGCCGCGTGCGCTCGCATCCGCCGCCCAGCATGGGCGGACTGCCGCGCTACAAGGACGGCGCGCCGATCGGGCTGCGGCGCTCGGTCAACCTGGAGTCCGCCGGCAGCCGTTCCGACTGGAACACGACGCGCGTGTTCGCGGACCTGGACCACCGCTTCAGCCAGGGCTGGCGTGCGCGGCTCAGCGTCGATCATCTTCGCTCCGATTCCGAGATGAAGTACCTCACCGTCAACGGCGGGATCGACCGCGCGACGGGCCTGGGCGCCAAGCTGTCGGGAGGAGGCATCAAGTACGACAACAGCCAGACCAGCATCGACGCCTACGTCAGCGGCCCGGTCGAACTGTTCGGGCGGCGCCACGAGCTGCTGTTCGGCGCCAATTCACTGCGGACTTCGTACGAGAACCTGAATGCCGATGTCACCAGCCCTCAGTTGAACATGCCGATGGACGTGTTCCACTGGCATCCGCGCGATGTGCCCGACTACGACATCGGCCCCTACAAGTCCGCGAGCATCAATCGCGACCGGGAGCAGGGCGTGTACGGCATGGGCCGCTTCTCGCTGGCCGATCCGCTGACGCTGGTGCTGGGCGCGCGCATGGACTGGAGCCGGCTGCAAGCGCCCAAAGCGAGCCAGCGCACCAACGCCAGATTCACGCCCTATGGCGGCCTGATCGTCGACCTGGACCGGCAGTGGTCGCTGTATGGCAGTTACGCGCAGGTATTCATGCCGCAAATCGACCAGCTCGATCGCGACGGCCGGCCGCTCGATCCGGTCACGGGCACCAATACCGAGGCCGGCGTCAAGGGTGAACTGATGGACGGCGCGCTCAACGTGTCCCTGGCGCTGTTCCAGATCCAGCAAAAGAACCGCGCCCAGGCCGACCCGTCGGTGGTGTGCGCGGGCCGACGCTGCCCCTCGGTCGCCGGGGGCGAGGTCCGCAGCCGCGGCTTCGAGGCCGAGGCCGCCGGCGCCATCACGCCTTACTGGACGGTGGCGGCGGGCTACACCTTCAACACCACCAAGTACATGGTGGACACGCGCGCCAGCGGCCAACCCTATGCCAGCTTCACGCCCAGGCACATCTTCCGCCTGTGGACCGAGTACGCCCTGCCGGCGCTGGAGCGGCGCCTGAGCATAGGCGGGGGCGTACAGGTGCAATCGGGCTTTTACAACGTGGCCAAGACCATCACGCTGCGCCAGGGCGGCTACGCGCTGGCCGACATGCGCGTGGCCTATCGCGTCGACAAGCACGTCACGGTGGCGCTCAACGCCAACAACCTGTTCGACCGCGTCTACTACCAGCGCCTGAACGATGCCAACTGGACCAACTACTACGGCGAGCCGCGCAATTTCATGTTGACGGTGCGCGCCGAGTATTGACCGTCGTCATCGCATGAGGCGGCCGCGCGCGTCGCGTGGCGCGCGCCGGCCGCCTCGGCCCGCCCGGTAAAAAACTTCCGCAATCGCCAGCGAGACTTCCGCAATCGCCAGTGGCGCGCCACGTCGCTCTCTAGAATGGTTTGAGAATAATTCTCAGTAACCAGGAAAGAGGAACGGCGGTGCGATCAAGGTTCAGGAACAGGGCGGCACGGCCGCGCAAGGGCGCGGCGCGCCATTGGCCGGTGTGGCTGGCATTGACGGCGGCGGGGCCGGTGGCGGCGCAAGCGTCCGACGATGCCGCGACCTTGCCGGCGGTCACCGTCAGCGGCGAACGCGACGCGACCGCGCCGGCGCCCACGATGGGCAAGCTGCCCTTGACGGTACGCGAGACGCCGCAGTCGATCACCGTGATCGGCCAGGAACAGATGCGGCAGCAGAACCTGCAGAGCCTGGATGACGTCATGCTGCACGCCACCGGCATCACGGTGCAGCCGTACCAGTTGCTGACCACGGCCTACTATTCCCGCGGCTTCAAGGTCGATTCGTACGAGCAGGATGGGGTGCCGGTGCTGATGGGCAACATGGCCGCGTCGCCGCAGGACATGGCGGTGTACGAGCGCGTCGAGATCCTGCGCGGCGCCAACGGCCTGCTGCATGGCGCCGGCAATCCCGCCGCCACCGTCAACCTGGTGCGCAAGCGTCCGCAGCGCGAGTTCGCCTTCAGCGGCGCGGTCAGCGCTGGCAACTGGGACCGCTACCGCGCCGAGGCCGACCTGGGCGGCCCGCTCAACGCCAGCGGCAGCGTGCGCGGCCGTCTCGTCACGGCCTTTGAAGACCGCGGCTATTTCTACGACGTGGCGGACCAGAAGTCGGCGCTGTTCTACGGCATCGGCGAGGTCGACCTGGGCCCGGACACGGTACTGTCGGCCGGGCTGCAATACCAGCGCATCCGCTCCACCACCAACATGGCGGGCGTGCCACGCTACAAGGATGGCGGCGACATCGGCCTGAAGCGCTCGACCTACCTGGACGCGGCCTGGGACCGCTTCAACTGGAACACGACGCGCGTGTTCGCCGACCTGGAACACCGTTTCGGCCAGGGCTGGAGCGCCAAGCTCAGCGCCAACTACCTCACCGCCGACAGCAACCTGAAGTACGCCGGCGCCTATGGCGCGATCGACCGCCAGACTGGCCTGGGCTCGGCGCTGATGGGCGGCGCCTACAAATTCGACAACACCCAGGCCAGCGTCGATGCCTACGTCAGCGGCCCCGTGGAGCTGTTCGGCCGGCGCCACGAGCTGCTGGTCGGCGGCAATGCGCAGCGCACCACGACCGAGCAGTACACCGGCCAGCTGACGCCGGCGCTGCGCGTGCCGGTGAACGTGTTCGACTGGGATCCGCGCAGCGTGCCGGAGCCGGGCGTCGGCCCCTATACCTCGCCGGGCGAGACGCGCGCGCGCCAGCAGGGCGTCTACGGCATGGGCCGCTTCTCCCTGGCCGATCCACTGACGCTGGTGCTGGGCGGCCGCATGAGCTGGTGGAACCAGGACGCGCCCGGTTCGCGACAGCGCATCGACCCCGAATTCACGCCCTACGGCGGGCTGATCGTCGATCTGGACCGCCAGTGGTCGCTGTACGGCAGCTATGCCGAGGTGTTCCAGCCGCAGACCCAGCTCACGCGCGACGGCCAGGGGCTGGACCCGGTCACCGGCACCAACTACGAGGCCGGCATCAAGGGCGAACTGATGGACGGCGCGCTGAACGTATCGCTGGCCGCGTTCCAGATCCGCCAGAAGAACCGCGCGCAGCAGGATCCGGCCTGGCCCTGCGTCGGCCAGAACTGCTACTACGTGGCGGGCGGCGAGGTGCGCAGCCGCGGCTTCGAGGCCGAGGCCAGCGGCAACATCACGCCGTACTGGACGGTGGCCGCGGGCTACACCTTCAACACCAGCAAGTACCTGACCGACACGCAGGCGGGCGGCCAGCCCTTCGCCAGCTTCACGCCCAGGCACATCTTCCGGCTGTGGACGAACTATGCGCTGCCGACGATGCAGCGGCGCCTGAGCGTGGGCGGCGGCCTGCAGGTGCAGTCCGGCTACTCGACCGTGTCGGGCCCGGTCACGCTGCGCCAGGGCGGCTACGCGCTGGTGGACCTGCGCCTGGCCTACCGCGTCGACAAGCACCTGACCGCCGCGCTGAACGTCAACAACGTGTTCGACCGCGGCTACTACCAGAGCCTGTCGGGCACGGCCTGGAACAACCGCTACGGCGAGCCGCGCAACGTCATGCTGACCCTGCGCGCCGAGTACTGAGCGGTGTGCGATCGATGGACGGCGCGGGCGCGCCGTCCATCCGTTTTTTCAAGGAGAGACAACGTGGCTGCAATGACGCCCGTGCCAGTGTTCGACTGGCTCGATCATTTCATGGCGCTGGCTGGCGATGGCGGCATGCGCGACATCGGCAGGCTGCGGCGCCTGGCGCCGCACGAAGGCTGGCTGGTCGGCATCAAGGCCGCGGCCAGCGACGCCGACGTGCACGGCGATGTCTGGGAACGCCATCCCGCCGGCGAGGAAATGCTCTGTGTGCTGGAAGGCAGCGTGGTGCTCACGCTGATGGACGAGGCCGGCGCCGAGACCGATGTGCTGTTGGACGCCCGGCGCGGCGCCGTGGTGCCGCGCGGCATCTGGCACCGCCTGCGCGTGGCCTGTCCGGCCCGCATCCTGTTCGTCACGCCCGGGCAGGGCAGTGAACACCGCCGCGTGGGCGCGGCGACGCAAGCTTGAAGGAAATCGACGTGAAGCAAACCGCGAATGCGCGCCTGTTCGTCATGATCGGCGCGCTGTATTTCTCCCAGGGCATTCCGCTGGGCGTGGCCATGGAGGCATTGCCCACGCTGCTGCGGCGCGACGGCGCGCCCCTGCACGCGCTGGCCTGGCTGCCGCTGGTGGGGCTGCCCTGGGTGCTGAAGTTCCTGTGGGCGCCGCAGGTCGACAACCGCTGGCGCGCCGCGCTCGGCCGGCGCCGTAGCTGGATTCTTCCGATGCAGGCCGTGGTGCTGGCCTGCCTGGCGGCGGTGGCCATGACCGGCATCGCCGCCGCCAGCGCGCCCTGGGTGGTGGGCCTGATGGCCCTGGCCTCGCTGGCCAGCGCCACCCAGGACATCGCCACCGACGGCCTGACCGCCGAGCGCTTCGATGGCCAGGCGCTGGCGCGCGCCAACGCCGTGCAGGTCGGCGGCACCATGGTCGGCTTTTTCGCCGGCGGGCCGGGCTGCCTGGTGCTGGCGGGGTGGCTGGGGCAGGGCGTTGCGCTGACGCTGCTGGCGGCGGTGGTGGCCTTCAGCCTGCTGATGGCGCTGGGGTGGCGTGAAGCCGCCTTGCCCGCGCCCGCCGCCGCGCCGCGGCGCGCCACCCTGGCGGGCTTCGCGCGCCGGCCCGGCGCCTGGGCGCTGGTGCTGGCGGCGTTCCTGGCGGCCATGACGGCGGTGGCGGGCTATGGGCTGTCCAAGCTGTTCCTGGTGGACGCGGGCTGGCCGGTGGAGGCGGTGGGGCGACTCGGAATGGCGGGGGGCGCGGTGACCGTCTTGCTCGGCTGCGGCGGCGGCGCCTGGCTGGTGGGCCGCATGGGCGCACGCGGCGCGCTGGCCCTGGGGCTGGCGGCGTCGGGCGCGGCCGCCGCGGCCTGGCTGGCGCAGGCGCAGGGTTGGGCGGCGCAGCCCACGCCGACGGCCTATCTGGCCCAGGCGCTGGGTTCGTTCGGCGCGGGCGCGGCCTCGGTTGCGCTGATGACGCTGGCGATGCGCTTCGCCGCGCGCGGCACGCAGGCCGGCACCGACATGACGGCGGTGCAGAGCGCGCGCGACCTGGGCGAGATCCTGACCTCGTCGCTGATCACGGCGCTGGCGGCGCGGTTGGGCTATGCCGCCGGTTTCGGCGGCGGGCTGCTGGCGGCCGTTGCCACCCTGGCATTCGTGGCGTTGGCGCTGCGCCGCCGAGGGTGACATGGCGTTTCGGGCGGTTGCGGCTACACTTGTGCGCCGTTTTGCTTTCAAGCCCCCGAATTTCCATGATTTCCACCGCATGCGGCGTCGACTTCGGCACCTCCAACTCCACCGTCGGCTGGAGCCGCCCCGACCAGCGCGCGCTCCTGGCCCTCGAAGACGGCAAGACCACCTTGCCCTCGGCCATCTTCTTCCACGATGAAGACGCCGAGGTCAGTTACGGCCGCGCGGCCATCTCCGACTACCTGGCGGGCTACGACGGGCGCCTGATGCGCTCGATGAAAAGCCTGCTGGGCAGCTCGCTGATCGACGGCTCCACCGAGGTGCAGGGCCGCTCGATCCCGTTCCGCGTGCTGCTGACGCGCTTCATCGCCGAACTCAAGCGCCGCGCCGAAACCGCCGCCGGCCGCGACTTCACCCGCGCCGTGCTGGGCCGGCCGGTGTTCTTCGTCGACGACAACCCCGCCGCCGACCAGACCGCCCAGGACACGCTGGGCGAGATCGCGCGCAGCGTCGGCTTCACCGACATCGAATTCCAGTTCGAGCCGCTGGCGGCGGCCTTCGACTACGAGTCGCAGATCGACCGCGAGGAACTGGTGCTGGTCATCGACATCGGCGGGGGCACATCCGACTTCTCGCTGATCCGCCTGGGGCCGGGCCGCGCCGCCAAGCCGGACCGGCGCGACGACATCCTGGCCTACGGCGGCGTGCACATCGGCGGGGTGGACTTCGACAAGCAGCTCAGCCTGGCGCACGTCATGCCGCTGCTGGGGCTGGGCAGCCAGTTGCGCAGCGGCAAGGATGTGCCGTCCACGCAATACGGCAACCTGGCCTGCTGGCACACCATCAACCAGGCCTACACCCGCAAGGCGGCCGAACACTTCGCCTACATCCGCGCCGAAGCCGGCGACCGCGACAAGATCGACCTGTTGCTGAACCTGGTCAAGCAGCGCGCCGGCCACTGGGTGGCGGTGCAGGTGGAAGAGGCCAAGATCGCGCTGTCGGAAGGCCCGGCCGCGCGCATCGACCTGTCGCGCATCGCGCCCGAGCTGGGCGTGGACGTGACGCGGCCGTCGTTTGACGCCAGCGTGGCGCGGCTGATCGAGAAGATCGAACAGACCGTCGGCGTCCTGCTGCGCGACGCGGGCGTCGCCCCCGCCGACGTGGACACGGTGTTCTTCACCGGCGGTTCCAGCCGCGTGCCGCGCCTGCGCGATTGCGTCTCGGCGCTGGTGCCGCAGGCGCGCAGCGTCGAAGGCGACCTGTTCGGCAGCATCGGCGCCGGCCTGGCGCTGGACGCCCGTCGCAAGTTCGACTGATACACGGGGCGGCGAGCCTGCCGCCCCGAGATCCTCGGCGCTTGGTCCTGCGCGGGGGGCATGATGCCCGTCATTCCCATCACGCCCGTCAGCTCCATGACGCGGCCATGGCGGGCGCGATGGTAAGCTGCAAGCTCTTCGCGCCGGCCGCCTTGCGTGCCGGCGCTTGCACCTTCCCACGCCGCGCCATGACCGACAAGTCCGATTCCCATCTGTTCGAAGAACGCGTCTCCACCGAGGCCGCCTACGATGGCCGCTTCCTCAAGATCCGCAACGACACCGTGCGGCTGCCCAACGGCAACACCTCCACGCGCGAATACGTCGTGCATCCGGGCGCGGTGGTGGTGATCCCGTTGCTCGACGACGGCCGCGTGCTGCTCGAGCGCCAGTACCGCTATCCGATCGGCCGCGTCATGACCGAATTCCCCGCAGGCAAGCTCGATCCGGGTGAAGACCCGCTGGCCTGCGGCAAGCGCGAACTGCTCGAGGAAACCGGCTACACCGCCAGCCAGTGGGCCCGCGCCGGCGCGCTGCACCTGGCCATCGCCTATTCCACCGAGATCATCCACATCTACTTCGCGCGCGGCTTGCGCGCCGGCCCCCGGCAACTGGACCAGGACGAATTCCTCGACGTCTTCAGCGCCCTGCCCGAAGACCTGTACACGGCCTGCGCCAAGGGCGAAGTCACCGACGCCAAGACCCTGACCTGCACGCTGTGGCTGCAGAACGTGCTGTCCGGCGCCTGGCAACTGGACTGGCAGGACCAGCCCGCCTGAGCGGACAGCGGCCTTCCCGGGCCCGCCCTGAAGGCCGGCCCGCGCCGCCGCCCTTACTAGACGAACGATCCCGCCGACCATGCCTGCCTTTCCTGTCCTGGTGCACCCGTCCGGACTGCGTTTCGAGGCCGACGCCGATTCGACCCTGCTGGCGGCCGCGCAGGCCGCCGGCATCAAGCTGCCCAGTTCCTGCCGCAACGGCACCTGCCGCGCCTGCATGTGCCTGATGCTGGAAGGCGAGATCGCCTACCGCATCGAATGGCCGGGCCTGTCGCGCGACGAGAAGGAAGAAGGCTGGATCCTGCCCTGCGTGGCCCAGGCCCGGTCACCGCTGGAAATCCAGTCGTTGCAGGCCGCGCCTCTCGAACCGGCGCCGCCGGCGCCACCGCGGCCGCTGACGGGCGCGCGGCGCTAGGCCGCGGTCCAGCAACCTCCGCCCGCTTCCCGTTTCCCGCGGCTCGCTGCCCGCCGCCGGCTGCCAGCCGCCAGCCGCCAGCCGCCCGGCACGGCAACCCTCGGATGCGCGGTTGATACGAATCAGCATATAAACGCGATTTTTCGGCTAAATAATCGCTGCCAGGTCGCGCATACTGCCTCCATGGCGTCAGGCATTCAGCCACGCCGCTTTTTTTAAGGAGCACGACATGCTGGATTGGGTGAACTACCAAAAGGAACTGATGGGCCGCATCGGCGAACTGGGCGCGCTCACGCCCGACACGCTCAAGGGCTACCAGGCGCTGTCGGCCGCCGGCGCCAGGACCGCGCACCTGGATGCCAAGACGCGCGAATTGATCGCGCTGGCGGTGGCGGTCACGACCCGCTGCGACGGCTGCATCACGGTGCATTCGGCGCAGGCGCTCAAGCACGGCGCCACCCGCGAGGAAATCGGCGAGGCGCTGGGCGTGGCGGTGGCCTTGAACGCTGGCGCCGCGATGGTGTATTCGGCCCGTGTGCTGGACGCCGTCAGCGCGCATCAGCCGGGCTGACGGCCCGTGCGACTTTGCACGGTCGCACATCGCCGGCGCGCGCGGCCGGTCGTCGCACGGGCGGCCGCGCGCGCCGGCCATTCCCCGCGTGCGGCGTCAGTCGTGCCGGTGCATGGCCGACTGATGCTTGGTGTCGCGCATGGTCGCGTACACCAGCAGCGAGATGAAGATCACGCCCGCCAGGTAGTAGTAGAACCACTGCTCGTGGCCCTGCTGCTTGAACCACAGCGCGATGGCGGGCGCCGTGCCGCCGAAGATCGACACGGTGATGGCGTAGGGCACCGCCACGCCGGTGGCGCGGATATTGGTGGGGAACAGCTCGGCCTTCACCACGGCGTTGATCGAGGTGTAGCCGGCCGTGAAGATCCAGGCCGCGCAGATCAGCAGGAAGGCGATGAACGGCGAGCGGGTCTGCGACAGCGTCATCAGCAGCGGCACGGTAAGCAGCGCGCCGGCGATGCCGAAGAACACCAGCAGCGGCTTGCGCCCGATCCTGTCGGACAGCGCGCCATACAGCGGCTGCAGGATCAGCGCGAAGATCAGCGACGCGGCGATCACGTAGGTGGTGACGATGTCGGAGAACCCGGCGGTCTGCCGCACGAAGGTCTGCATGTAGGTGGTGAAGGTGTAGAACGCCGCCGTGCCGCCGGCCGTCAGGCCCA
Organism: Achromobacter sp. SIMBA_011; assembly: GCF_046535435.1. Lineage (NCBI taxonomy): Bacteria > Pseudomonadati > Pseudomonadota > Betaproteobacteria > Burkholderiales > Alcaligenaceae > Achromobacter > Achromobacter sp. SIMBA_011. Next base: position 419,858 of record NZ_JAWRWN010000002.1, read on the forward strand.
CCACGATGGCGACCTCGCGCGGATAGCGCAGCAGGCCGCGCAGGGAACTGGTCTTGGGCTTGGTCTGGCTGGCCTGCCGGTAGGAGTCGGTTTCCGGCATGTCGCGCCGCATGACGGCGGTGATGATGGCCAGCATGGCGCCGATCACGAAGGGAATGCGCCAGCCCCATTGCACCAGTTGCTCGTGCGTCAGGAATACGTTCTGCAGCAACAGCAGCACCAGGATCGCGCAGAGCTGGCCGCCGATCAGCGTGACGTACTGGAAGCTGGAATAGAAGCCGCGATGATCGGGATCGGCGATCTCGGTGAGGTAGGTGGCGCTGGCGCCGTATTCGCCGCCCAGGCTCAGGCCCTCGATGACCCGCGCCAGTGCCAGCAGCGCCGGCGCCGCCAGGCCGATGGAGGCATAGGTGGGCGTGACCGCGATGATCAGCGATCCCATGCACATCATGCCCACCGAGACCATCAGCGACAATCGGCGCCCGTGCCGGTCGGCCAGGTGGCCGAACAGCCAGCCCCCCAGCGGCCGCACGATGAAGCCGGCGGCGAACAGCGTGGCGGCGTTCAACTGCTGCACGACGGGATCGTGCGAGGGGAAGAAGGCGGGGGCGAAGTACAGGGCGAAGGCGGTATAGGCGTAGAAGTCATACCATTCGACCAGGTTGCCCATGGAGCCGACGAAGATCGCCTTGATGCGGCGTTTGGCGTCGGGCATGTCGAGATACGCTTGGCTCATATCTGTCTTCCACGGAGACGGTTCCCGCCTATGGTGCGCCTGCTGGCGCCAAAATGCACCCCTGCGCCCGTCCGGGTTATTCGTTCAGCTTGGTGTCAATAATCGCCGGCGGGATACTCCGCGCCGCGTTGCGGTCCGGGCGCGTCTACTTGCGCGGCGGTTCGATCACCGTGCAGGCCGCCGCGCCGGCGGGCGCCTGGGCATCGTCGCCGAGCAAGGCGCGCGCGCCGCAGACCGAGCCGAACATCCCCTTGTTGTCGTGGCCGATGCCCGTCACTTCGAAGCCGGCGCGATGCAGTGTCACCGGCCGGCTGCCGCGCGCGGCGACGATGCGCTCGTACTGCAGGTAGGCGGTGCCGCGCGCCAGCCGCGTCGCCCCCTGGGCCTCGGCGCCGCAGGTCTTGTCCAGCAGGCGGTGCTCGGGGTTGTTGTCGGCGCCGCCCAGCAGGTAGGTCACGTCGCGCGCCGCGTAGCGGATGAACAGGCGCGTGTCGTCGGTTTCCTGCGCGTACGCGGGCAGCTTGTCGGTGCCGTACTTGTATTGGTTGTAGGTCGGGCAGATGCCGCGCTCGTAGGGCGCGTAGCCCTTGCCGTCGGGGCGCGGGCGTTCGCGGGTCAGATACAGGTACGACGAGGGGTTGGCGATCACGTAGCGCAGCGCGACGCCGTCGCGGCGCAACGGGCCGTCGATCTGGTTCAGCACGGCGTAGCGCTGCACCAGTTGGCCACCGCCGGAATGCCCGGCCAGCACGATGCCGGCCAGGATCGGCAGGCGCTTGCGATCGTCCAGGCTGCGCAGCAGGTCGTCAATCACCTGGAACGAGCTGACCGGCGCGGGCCGGCCGTTGGCCTGCACACTGTCCTCGCCGTCCTCCCAGCCGGCCTTGCGCCACGCGGCCATGCCGGCGAAGCCCGAGTCGATCGAACCGACAAAGCGCGGCGCCAGGATCAGCGTGTCGTTGGCCCGCGCCGGATTGGCGGCCAGCACCGTGGCGACCGTTTCGTAATAGGCGTCCGCGTTGCGCTTGACCCCATGGAACACGATCACGATCTGCTTGATATCGCGCAGGTCGCCGCGCGCCAGGTTCCGGTTAGCATAAACCGGTATCTTGTAGCGATGGCCGGGCTTGCCCAGTTCCAGCGTCTGCCAGCGCGGCACCACCACCCGCTTGGGAGCGGGCGCGGGTTCGTCGTAATCGTAGGGGTCGGGCAGCGGCGTCTGCGCGCGCGCCGCCAGGGGCAGCAGGGCCGCCAGGATCAGCGCCGCCACGCCCCGCGCCCGGCGCGAGCGCGGCACGCGCGTAGCCGGATGGGGCTGCGCGGCGCCGGGTGCGGCTGTGCGGCGCATGGCGCGGGCGGGCGTCAGCAGCCCTCGTGGCCCAGCAGTTGCTTGAGCGCGGGCTGGTCCAGGATGCGGACTTCGCGCTGGTTGATGCGGATCAGGCCGTCGCGCGCGAAGCGCGAGAACAGCCGGCTGACCGTCTCCAGGGTCAGGCCCAGGAAGTTGCCGATTTCCTCGCGGCTCATGCGCAGCACGAACTCGGTCGAGGAGTAGCCCAGCGACGCATAGCGCTGCGACAGGTTCAGCAGGAACGCGGCCAGGCGCTGTTCGGAACGCATCGATCCCAGCGACGCCAGCATCTGGTGCGAGCGCGTGATTTCGCGGCTCATCAGGCGGCGGAACTGCTGCTGCAGCGACGGCAGATGGGTGGCCACGCGGTCGACTTCGTTCAGGCGGATCACGCAGACTTCGGAGTCTTCCAGGGCCACGGCGGCCGAGACGTGCTTGCCATCGAGCATGCCGTCCATGCCGACGATCTCGCCGGGCAGGTGGAAACCGGTGATCTGGATCTGGCCGGTGGCGTCTTCGAGCTGCGTTTTCAGGCTGCCGAAGCGCACGCCGTAGACGGCGTCCAGGGGATGATCCAGCGAATACAGCGTCTTGCCCTTTTCGAGGCGCACGCGTTCTTTCACCAGTTCGTCCAGCTTTTCCACTTCGGCGGCTGCCATCCCGACCGGGACACACACGTGGCCCAACATACACGTGGAACAGTGGGCGGCATCAGGGGCAACGGGAACCCGTTTTTGCATACGATGACCTTTATAGTGCCTAGACCTGGCCGGTAGCCTGGACGGGCTTAAAAGCGTGAAGACAGGTACCCATTGTAGTCCGTTGTTACTACGGGTGTCTTACGCGGCATTTTGTAGCGCATTCCTACGGCTGCGATCGGGCCGGGCGGGCCCGCCGATAGGCGATCCAGTCGTCCCCCTCGATGTCCGCCGCGGCCCCGCGCCAGGCCGGGTCGATGGGGTAGTAGTCGCAGGCCACCGGCGCGGCGCCAGGCGCCAGCGGCCGGGCCAGCACCGGCCGGCGCACGAAGCAGCCGGGGCGGCCGGGGACGTATTCCTCGATCTCATCCATCAGGGCGAGCAGGGCCGGGTCGACCTCGTAGATATCGCCCAGCACCCGCCGGCCATCGGTCACCGGGAGCAATCCGGGCCAGTCGCCGAAATCCACCAGCATGCCGGGCACCGTGGCCGGGCCGACGTGGCGCGCCGGCGGCAGGCCGCGGCGCGCGGCGGCTTGCGCCAGGTCATTGATCTCGCCCGCGCGTAGCGTGCCGTAGACAAAAACGTTTATGCTCATGGGACAGATTGTTGCTGTACGCGGATGCGTTACCGACCAAATCCATGCGGCCGACGAGGTATTGAAATTCTCGCATCCGGCCGCATATTCAGGTCATCGAGCCCGCCGGCGCGTATCGGTCAGGCTCACCAACAAGCCACCAACGACCATTATGCGATTCGACAAACTGACCACCAAGTTCCAGCAAGCCCTGGCCGACGCTCAGAGTCTGGCCGCCCGCAACGATCACCCCTACATCGAGCCCGTCCACGTGCTGGCGGCGCTGCTGTCCGACCCGGACAGCGGGGCCGGCAGCCTGCTGGCGCGCGCCGGCGTGGCCGTCAACCGGCTGCAGCCGGCCCTGGACGCCGCGCTCAAGGCGCTGCCCCAGGTGCAGGGCGATGACAACGTCCAGGTCGGCCGCGACCTGCAGGGCGTGCTGACCCGCACCGACAAGGAAGCCGCGCGCCGCGGCGACACCTACATCGCCAGCGAACTGTTCCTGCTGGCCCTGGCCGACGACAAGGGCGAGGCCGGCCGCATCCTGCGCGACGCGGGCCTGCAGAAAAAGGCCCTGGAGGCCGCCATCGACGCCGTGCGCGGCGGCGAGAACGTCTCCGGCGCCGAAGGCGAATCCAACCGTGAGGCGCTGTCCAAGTACACCCTCGACCTGACCGAGCGCGCCCGCCAGGGCAAGCTCGACCCGGTCATCGGCCGCGACGACGAAATCCGCCGCACCATCCAGATTCTGCAGCGCCGCACCAAGAACAACCCGGTCCTGATCGGCGAGCCCGGCGTGGGCAAGACCGCCATCGTCGAAGGCCTGGCGCAGCGCATCGTCAACGACGAAGTGCCCGAGACCCTGCGCGGCAAGCGCGTGCTGTCGCTCGACCTGGCCGCGCTGCTGGCCGGCGCCAAGTTCCGCGGCGAATTCGAAGAGCGCCTGAAGGCCGTGCTCAAGGAACTGTCGCAGGACGACGGCAGCAACATCGTCTTCATCGACGAGCTGCACACCATGGTCGGCGCCGGCAAGGCCGAGGGCGCGATGGACGCCGGCAACATGCTCAAGCCGGCGCTGGCGCGCGGCGAGCTGCACTGCATCGGCGCCACCACGCTGGACGAATACCGCAAGTACATCGAAAAGGACGCCGCGCTCGAGCGCCGCTTCCAGAAGGTGCTGGTCGACGAACCCGATGTCGAGTCCACCATCGCCATCCTGCGCGGGTTGCAGGAGCGCTATGAGATCCACCACGGCGTCGAGATTACCGACCCGGCCATCGTGGCCGCGGCCGAGCTCTCGCACCGCTACATCACCGACCGCTTCCTGCCCGACAAGGCGATCGACCTGATCGACGAGGCCGGCGCCCGCATCCGCATGGAAATCGATTCCAAGCCGGAAGTGATGGACAAGCTCGACCGCCGCATCATCCAGCTCAAGATCGAGCGCGAGGCCGTCAAGAAGGAAACCGACGACGCCTCCAAGCGCCGCCTGGGCGTGATCGAGGACGAGCTCGAGAAGCTGCAACGCGAGTACAACGACTTCGAGGAAATCTGGAAGGCCGAGAAGGCCGCGGTGCAGGGCACCCAGGCCATCAAGGAAGAGATCGACAGCGTGCGCGCCGAAATGGCGGAGCTGCAACGCAAGGGCCAGTTCGACAAGCTGGCCGAGCTGCAGTACGGCAAGCTGCCCGACCTGGAAGCGCGCCTGAAGGCCGCCGAGGTGGGCGCCGCCGAGGCAGCCGAGGAGGCCGAGGGTGGCGAAGGCCGACCGCGCCTGTTGCGCACCCGTGTCGGCGCCGAGGAAATCGCCGAGGTCGTGTCGCGCGCCACCGGCATCCCGGTGTCCAAGATGATGCAGGGCGAACGCGAAAAGCTGCTGCACATGGAGGAATACCTGCACAAGCGCGTGGTTGGGCAGGACGAGGCCGTGCGCCTGGTGTCCGATGCCATCCGCCGTTCGCGCGCGGGCCTGGCGGATCCCTCGCGCCCGTACGGTTCGTTCCTGTTCCTGGGCCCCACAGGCGTGGGCAAGACCGAGCTGACGCGCGCGCTGGCCGAGTTCCTGTTCGACTCCGAAGAGCACATGATCCGCATCGACATGAGCGAATTCATGGAGAAGCACTCGGTGGCGCGGCTGATCGGCGCGCCGCCCGGATACGTGGGCTACGAAGAGGGCGGCTACCTGACCGAGGCCGTGCGCCGCAAGCCGTACAGCGTGGTGCTGCTCGATGAAGTCGAGAAGGCGCACCCGGACGTCTTCAACGTGCTGCTGCAGGTGCTGGACGACGGCCGCCTGACCGATGGCCAGGGCCGCACGGTGGACTTCCGCAACACCGTCATCGTGATGACGTCGAACCTCGGTTCGCAGCATATCCAGACGCTGGCCGGCCAGCCGTACGACGTGGTCAAGGAAGTGGTCTGGGGCGAACTCAAGCAGACGCTGCGGCCCGAGTTCCTGAATCGCATCGACGAAGTGGTGGTGTTCCACGCACTGGAAGCGCAGCACATCGAGTCCATCGCCCGCATCCAGTTGCGCCGCCTGGCCGAGCGCCTGGAAAAGCAGGAGATGCGGCTGGAAGTGACTGAGCCCGCGCTGGCCGAACTGGCCCGCGACGGTTTCGATCCGGTGTTCGGGGCGCGTCCGCTCAAGCGCACCATCCAGCAGCAGATCGAGAACCCGGTCGCCCGGCTGATCCTGGAAGGCCAGTTCGGTCCGCGCGACGTGGTGCCGGTGGATTGGCGCGACGGCAAGTTCGTGTTCACGCGCACGTTGCAGTAAGCCCGGTCGCCTCGCCCATCCCGGGCGCGCACTCCAAAAGCCCCGCAGGCAATCGCTTGCGGGGCTTTGTTTTGGACAACGGGGGCCGCGCGGGCGGCCCCGCCAACGGCATCAGGAAGGGGCGTAGTCCCGCCGTTGATCGCCCACCTGACGGCCCAGGCCTTGCAGCGTCCGCAGCACCAGCGCCAGCCCGCGCCGCGTGTCCTCGTCGCGCGAGAGCTGGAACAGTCCGCCCAGGCCCGGCGGGCGCGCCTCTTGCAACCCTTGCGCGTGGGCCGCGCGCCAGGCGTTGGACAGGGTCCAGGCCGCGCCCGTGGCCTGCTCCGACAGCGCGCCCAGCTTTTCCACCATGGGGGCATCGAGCAGGTCGACCAGGTCGGACGCCAGCGCCAGCAGGTCGACCAGATTGTCCAGCCGGCCGCTGTCGGCCAGCGGTTGCAGCTTGCCGGCGAGCTGCGCCAGCGCATCGTTGCCGGCCGCCGCGGGTGGCGCAGCGAGCAGGGCGTCGCATTGGCCGGCGTTGGACAGGCTGTTGTCGTGCGGTGCGTTCATAGCATTCCCCTGGCGACGGACCAGTACAGGCCCCGGTTGAAACCATGCCGCAGCAGTCCGCCCAGCTTGGTCGGCGGCGTCGGCCGCACGTCGTGGGTGTAGTCGTACCAGAGCGGCATGCCCGCGTTCAGGCCCATCTGCGCCACGGCCTGGACGCGGCCGTCGTAGGCGCTGCAGGGATGGCCCAGCCGGATCTCGCCGGCGATGTTGTTGGCGATGACGGGCGCCTGGTTGTGGCACGAGCCGCCTGCCTTGCTCACCGGCAGGTCCACGGTGTCGCCGATCACGTACACATTGCGCAGGCCATAGACCTGCATGGTTTCGTGATCGGTGGGCAGCCAGCCCTCGTTGTCGGGCGCCTGCGAAACGCCCGATTCCATCACTGCGTCGACCGCGCGGATCGGCGGCGTGGCCATGAGGATGTCGAACGGCTGCTCGACGCCTTCCTCCGAGTAGGCAATGCGGCGATCGGGGTCCACCTTCGCCAGCGTGAAGCCGCGCTGGAACCGGATGCCGCGTTGCTCGAAGATGGCCGGCAGCACCTCGCAGGTGGGCTTTTGCAGGAACAGGCAGTTGCGCAGCAGTTGCGAGGTGGTGGGGTAGGTGTAGATGATCTCCACACGGTCGCGCACGCCGCGTCGGCGCAGGTAGTCGTCCAGCATCAGCGTGGTCTCGATCGGCGCGATGCCGCACTGGTGCGGCACGTTCGGTGTCTTGGGAAAGGTGACGCTGACGAACACGCGGCCGCGTTCGATCGTGGAGAGGCGGCTGGCCAGTTGCCGCGCCGGCTCGTACTGGTAGAAATGGTCGCCCGCTTCGCGCAGCCCTTCGATGCGCTCCGGCGCGGGCACGCAGCCGGTGGCGATCACGAGATAGTCGTAGCCGTGGCGCTTGCCGCCGCGGGTGTGCAGTTGCTGGGCATCGAAATCGAAGCGCGTCACCTTGTCGACGCGGAAATCGATCTCGGGCCGCAGCAGGGAACGTTCGGGACGCTTGAGTTCTTCCTGGAAAAACAGGTTGAACGCCACGTACATGAAGGCCGGCTTGTAGTAATGATCCGGCGAATCGGACAGCAGCATGATGCTGACCTTGCCGGCCGCCACTTCGGGGTACAGCTTGTGGACCAGTTGGTTGGCCAGCATGGTGCCGCCGACCCCGCCTCCCACGACAACAATTCGCTTGCTCATAAAAATCCTCCGATGAGAATAATCAGGAACCAAGTGCAGTTGCGCCCTCATATGTAGCAATTGAGGGGTGGTTGGTCAACAAAATAACTTTGACTTATAAAAGGGAATCCGTGCCGGTCGCGTCTCGGATCGGGCCGGCGCGGCTCGAAATGCCGCGCCGGCGCAGGCCGTCTTACTGTTTGACGGTGACGAACACCGGGTTCGAGTAGAACCACAGGTCGTTGTAATTGCGCGCGTTGATGGCGTTGAAGCGGGCCGCGTTGTCGGCCAGATCGACCTTGGCATCGGGCAACGGCTCGCCGTTGGCGGTTTCGCCCGCCACGTCTGGCGCCAGGTTGGTGCCGCGCAGGCGCAGATACTGGCTCTTGTCGGCGGTCAGCTTGACCTTGATGACGTTGTAGCCGTCTTTGTCCACGGTCCAGTCCTTGCTGGTGTAGCGGCCCAGCACGCGGGTGCTGGGATTGGTCGCGTTGTCGTACGCCGGCGTGCCGGCGGCGGCGCGGGCGCCGATATCGCCCACGATCAGGTCGACATGGTGCACGGTCGGCTTGACGTAGGTGGGGTTGCCGCTTTCGATCGGATACTCGTAGTGGTTGCTGGCGGGGCTGCGAAAGCGGATGGTGACCTCCACCTGCTCGCCCTTGGCCGCCGTCAGTTCGCCGCCCATCTGTGCCGCGCCCGAGGCGCCCTGCGCCTGGAATTCGAGCGCGTCGATCAGGTCGCCGAAGACGCCGAACATGTGGCCGCTCTTCAGGCCCGCGACCACCGCCGCCATGTCCTTGCCATCCTTCCAGACGTAGGTCTTGGCGTATTCGCCCGGCGCGTAGCCGCTGCTGTACTGGCCGGTGGCGTTGATGCGGAAATGGAAGTCCGAATCGGCCACGGTCCAGATGTGGCGGCCCTCGCCCAGCAGCGCGTCCCAGGTGCCCCCGAGCTTGGCCACCAGGTAGTCGACGCCGCCGTAGGTGCGGTTGGGCAGCTTGTCGGCCGTGTAGGCCTCGGCATAGCCGCCGCGGTCCGGCTCCATCTGGTTGCCGACCATGCCTTCGATGGCGAAGAAGATCGACGGCGCCAGATCGTGCATCTCGCGCAACTGGCCGATGGTGTACTTGCCGGCGTAGCGCGACGGGTGGTTCAACAGCATGTAGCTGTCGGGGTGCTTGTCGCGCAGCCACTTCAGGGCCGTCAGCGAGTCGGCGTGCGTGGTGTACGCGCGCGTCTGGCCGGCCAGGTCGGCGACCAGTTGCGCGTCGAACAGGTTGGCGGCCTTGTTGGTGTACAGGTATTCGAATTCGGCCACGGCGCGCAGCGACCTGTCGGACAGCGGGTCGTGGGTGCCGATGCCGATGTTGACGTGGTCGTGCGTGGGCATGTCCCACTCGAACGACGAGAAGATGATCTTGCCGGCGTAGCGGCCCGCCGCCTGCGCCTGCTTGATGAACGGCACTTCATAGCGCGCCATGCCCGCCGAGAACGGGATCGAGCCGCCGGGAATGTTGGCACCGGTGTTGTCGCGCGCGGACATGCGCAGGTGGTTCGAAAGCGCGGCCCAGTCCAGTTGGTAGCGGTCGAAGGCCTGGTCCAGCACGCTTTCCAGCGTGGTCTGGGCGTCGTCGGACTGGATCGTGTGCACGTGCAGGTCGCCCGCGCTCCAGGCGCCGGTCTTCACCGGCGGCGTGGGTTCGGTCACGACCGGCGGCGCGCTCGCGTCGTCATCGTCATCGCTGCCGCCGCAGGCGCTCAGCAAGGTTACGCAAGCCAGCGACAACGGCATCAGGGCCCGCCGCAGGCGGGTTACTTCGAACTGCATTCCATACTCCAGCGTCATGCGGCCCGCACCGGCGCGGCGCCGCGAAGGCCCGCACTATGCGGGCCGCGAGTGACGTGGGAATGACAGCTTGCTGTTAGCGGGCGGCTTGCGTCGCGTCGGCCAGCGCCTGGCGGATGATGGCCTGCGCGGTCCAGCGGGCGACCTCGGTGACGGCCGGCAATTCCAGGCCCCATATGTCCTTGAGCACCAGGAACACCTCGGTGCCGTAGACCAGCGACAGCGCCTGCGCCACGCGTTCCTGTTGCGCCGGCGGCAACAGGTCCGCCAGCGGCGCGATGGCGCGCTTGAGGATGTCGACCCGGTGGCCGCGCACCAGCCGCGGTTCATTGCCGGCGCGACCGGCGCTGGCTTCGGCGTGCTGCTGCAGCGACACCTGGATGGCCGCGCGCAGCGGCGCCTCGTGGGCGGCCAGGCGCGGGTAGGCGAAGCGCAGCAGTTCGTCGACGCGGGTGGCGGCGTCGGGCGCGGTCGAGTCCCAGGCCAGGATCGGCCCGAGGCTCTCGTCGACCACGGCGGCGATCAGCGCGCTCTGGCTCGGGAAGTAGCGGTAGGCGGTGGCGCGCGACACCTGCGCGTGCTCGGCCAGCTCGGCCACCGACGGGGTGATGCCTTGCGCCATCAGGCGCTGCGCGGCGTCCAGCAGGATCTTGCGCATGCGCGCGCGCGGTCCGTGCGGCGGTTCGCCGCTGGCGGCCGCCTGGCGGCTGGCGGGCGCGATCAGGCGCGCCGGGGCGGCGGCCGGCTTGCGCGCCGTGGTCGCGGTTTGACGTGAGACAGGTGTCTCAGTATGATTCTTTCGTCTCATTTCTTGATTCTACAGGGCCTCTAGCCCCGGACATATATCGAGGCGCGCACCGAGTGTAGCCGCCCGCGGAGGAGTCATGACGCATTCGAATCGGCGGGTTTTCGTGGCCGCTACCTACGACACCAAGGGTCACGAGGCCGAGTACGTGGTCGAGCTGCTCAAGCGCGACGGCCTGGACGTGGTCTCGGTGGACGTGTCCACCACCGGCGCGGCCAGCGCGGCGCAAGTGCAGGCGCGGGAAGTGGCGCGCAGCCACCCGCAGGGCGAGCAGGCCGTGTTCACGGGCGACCGGGGCACCGCCATCGCGGCCATGGCGTTGGCATTCGAACACTATGCCGCCGCCAACCCCGACATCGGCGCCTTGCTGGGCCTGGGCGGCTCCGGCGGCACCGCATTGATCACCCCGGCCATGCGCGCGCTGCCCATCGGCGTGCCCAAGCTGATGGTCTCGACCATGGCGTCGGGCAACGTCGCGCCCTATGTCGGGCCGTCGGACATCGCCATGATGTATTCCGTGACCGACGTGGCCGGCCTGAACCGCATCTCGCGCCGGGTGCTGGCCAATGCCGCCGGCGCCATCGGCGGCGCCTTCCGCCAGGCCGCCAGCGCCGCGGGCGATGACAGCCGGCCCGCCGTCGGCATCACCATGTTCGGCGTCACCACCGCCTGCGTGCAGCAGGTCACGCCGCTGCTCGAATCGCGCTATGACTGCCTGGTGTTCCACGCCACCGGCACCGGCGGCCAGTCGATGGAAAAGCTGCTCGACAGCCATCTGCTGTCCGGCGTGCTGGACCTGACCACCACCGAGGTCTGCGACTTCCTGTTCGGCGGCGTGCTGGCCTGCACCGAGGACCGCTTTGGCGCCGTGGCCCGCACGCGCGCGCCCTACGTGGGCTCCTGCGGCGCGCTCGACATGGTCAATTTCGGCGCCATGGATTCGGTGCCCGAGCGCTACCGCGGCCGCACCTTCTATCCCCACAACCCGCAGGTGACGCTGATGCGCACCACGGCGGAAGAGAACCGCCGCCAGGGCGAATGGATCGCTGACCGGCTGAACCGCTGCGACGGCCCCGTGCGCTTCCTGATCCCGGAAGGCGGCGTCTCGGCGCTGGACGCGCCGGGCCAGGCGTTCTGGGATCCGCAGGCCGACGCCGCGCTGTTCGAGGCGCTGGAGTCGCGCCTGGTGCAGACCGCAGACCGGCGCCTGGTGCGCGTGCCGTGCCACATCAACGACCCCCTGTTCGCCCGCACCGCGGTCGAGCAGTTCCTAGCCATCGCCAAACATTGAGGATTGCCGCCATGCCGCGCTTTGACCGTAACCAACTGCTGGACAAGTTCCGCGCCATGGTGCGCGACCGCACCCCCATCGTGGGCGGCGGCGCCGGGACCGGACTGTCCGCCAAGTGCGAGGAAGCGGGCGGCATCGACCTGATCGTGATCTACAACTCGGGCCGCTATCGCATGGCCGGGCGCGGCTCGCTGGCCGGCCTGCTGGCCTACGGCAACGCCAATGAGATCGTGGTCGACATGGGCCGCGAAGTGCTGCCGGTGGTCAAGCGCACGCCGGTGCTGGCCGGCGTCAACGGCACCGATCCGTTCTGCGACTTCGACGTGTTCCTGGACGACCTCAAGCGCCAGGGCTTCGCTGGCGTGCAGAACTTCCCCACCGTGGGCCTGATCGACGGCACCTTCCGCGCCAACCTGGAAGAGACCGGCATGGGCTACGCGCTGGAGGTGGACATGATCCGCCTGGCGCACGAAAAGGGCATGCTGACCACGCCGTACGTCTTCAACGAGGACGACGCCGTGGCCATGACGCAGGCCGGCGCCGACATCATCGTGGCGCATATGGGCCTGACCACCGGCGGTTCGATCGGCGCCGAGACCGCGCTGACGCTGGATGACTGCGTCGCCGCCATCGACCGCATCGCGGCGGCCGCCCTGGCCGTGCGTCCCGACGTGATCGTGCTGTGCCACGGCGGCCCCATCGCCACGCCCGAGGACGCCGCCCACATCCTGCGCCATTGCCAGCATTGCCACGGTTTCTACGGCGCCAGCTCGATGGAGCGCCTGCCCACCGAGCAGGCGCTGACCGCCGCCACCCGCGAGTTCAAGCAACTGACGTTCTGAAATTTCCCCTTCCTCCGTTTCCGCCGGGGCGCCGCGCGCCCGTCAGGAGTCCGCATGCCGCATACCGTCTATACCAGCGCCATCGTCCAGGCGCCGCTGGCCAAGGTCTGGCCGCTGTTTCGTGATTTCAACGGCCTGGCGGAGTGGCATCCCGGCATTGCGCACAGCCGCCTGGAAGAGGGCGGCCGCCACGACGCCATCGGCTCGGTGCGCTACCTGTCGCTCAAGCCTTCGGGCTTCGTGCGCGAGCAGTTGCTGATGCTGGACGACCCGGGCACCGCGCTGCGCTATTCCATCATCGAGACCGATCTGCCGATGCGTGACTACGTCGCCGGCATCAACCTGCGCGCCATCACCGAGAGCGGCACGACGCTGGTGGAATGGTGGGCCGATTTCCGGGTCGAGGCGGACGCCGACCTGCAGGCGGTGGCGACCGCCGTGGGCCAGGGCGTGTTCGCCGCGGGACTGGCAGCCCTGGACGCGAAGCTGCGCGCCTGAGCGGCGCGTATCGTCGCGGCGGGGCGGGCGCGTGCCCCGCTGGCGTTGCCGTGGCGACGCCGCTCCGCGTCAAGCGCGCCGGCGCGTCGCGCCCGCCGACAGCTTGCAGCCGGCCGGCAGCGCCGCGCCGCGCAGGTAGTCGCGGATGGCGCGGATCAGCGCCTCGGCCGCCGGGCTCAGCGCATGTTCCTTGTGGCGGATGATGCACAGCGTGCGCACCACCGTCGGCCGCGCCAGCAGCGCGAACGCCAATCCCGGTTCCAGCACCCGCTGCGCCGCCAGCGCGGGTAGCAGCGCCACGCCCATGCCGGCCTTCACCAACGCTGCCTGGGAAGTGGTGCTGGAGGCCTCGTAGAAGGGCGCGGCGGCTTCGATCGGCAGGTCCGCGCGGGCCCGCAGCAGCGCCATGATGCCGGTCTCGTCCACCACCCCCACCAGCTTGCGGCCCGCCAGGTCGGACCAGCGCATGGCGCCGTCGCGGCCCGGGCGCAGGCTGGCGTCGTCGCGCCGGTACAGCACGCCGAAGCGGTCTTCCAATAGCGCGTCGAATTGCAGGCCGGGCGCATCGGCCCAACGGCTGGTCAGGCCGAAATCGACTTCGCGCGCGGCCACCTTGCGCTGGATGCGGCCGGAGTTGTCGTCGCTCAGATAGAGGCGGATGGCGGGATATTGCGCCGCGAACAGCGCCGCCGCCGGCGCGATCAGCTCGGTGATGGCCGAGGGCGCGGCCGCCACGCCGACGCGGCCGCGTTCCAGCGCGCCGAAGCGCACCACGTCCTCGATCGCGCCATCGAAATCGGCCAGCAGGCGCATCACGCGCGGCAGGAACTCCTCGCCCGCCGGCGTGAGCAGCACGCGCCGGCTGGTGCGGGCGAACAGGCGCGTGGCCAGCGCCTCTTCCAACTGGCGCACCAGGCTGGTCACCGACGACTGGGTCTGGAACAGTCGCTTGCCCGCATGCGTGAAGCTGGATTCCTGCGCCACCGCGACGAACGCGGTCAGATGCTTGAGGGTGACGTGCTTGGGCAGGCGATTCATTTCAAATCACGATGGATGGATCAATAAAAACAATTTTTCCAGATTGATCGGGCCGACGATACTAGGGGCTTCATCAAGCACCAGGGCCGTCCGCGGGCGGCCCGCACAAGCGGCCGGCGTCATCGCCGGCCCCATCAAGGCGGAAGTTGCATGCAGGAAAAACTGGATCTGGTCATCGAAGGCGGCTGGGTGATCGACGGGCTGGGCGGGCCGCGCCGCCGCGCCGACGTCGGCATCCGTGGCGAGCGCATCGCCGCCATCGGCGACCTGGCGGCAGCGCCAGCGGACCGGCGCCTGGATGCCGGGGGCAGGATCGTTGCGCCCGGCTTCATCGATACCCATGGCCACGATGACCTGATGTTCGTGGAAAAGCCGGGCCTGGAATGGAAGACCAGCCAGGGCATCACGTCGGTGGTGGTCGGCAACTGCGGCATCAGCGGCGCGCCGGCGCCGCTGCCGGGCAATACCGCCGCGGCGTTGGCCCTGCTGGGCGACTCGCCGCTGTTCGCGGACATGGCCACGTACTTCGGCGCGCTGGAGGCGCAGCGGCCGATGATCAATGTGGCCGCCCTGGTGGGCCACGCCAACCTGCGCCTGGCCGCGATGCCTGATCCGGCGGCACAGCCCGGCGCCGAGGAGCAGCGGGCGATGGAGCGCATGCTGGCCGACGCGTTGGAGGCTGGCGCGGTGGGGTTCAGCACGGGCCTGGCCTACCAGCCCGGCGGCGTCGCCGAGGAAGCCGAACTCGACGGCCTGGCGCGCGTCGCGGCCTCGCACGGCGCGCTGCACACCAGCCACATCCGCAACGAGGGCGACGCGGTCGAGGCCGCCGTCGACGAGGTGCTGGGCATCGGTCGCCGCACCGGCTGCGCCACGGTGCTGTCGCACCACAAATGCATGATGCCGGCCAACTGGGGCAAGAGCGCCGCCACGCTGGCCAACATCGACCGTGCCCGCGCCGCCGGCGTCGATGTGGCGCTGGACATCTATCCGTATCCTGGCAGCTCCACCATCCTGATTCCGGAGCGCGCCGACCAGATCGACGACATCCGCATCACCTGGTCGACGCCGCATCCCGAATGCGGCGGCCAGTCGCTGGCCGAGATCGCCGCGCGCTGGGGCTGCGATCCGGTCACGGCGGCGCGCCGCCTGTGCCCGGCGGGCGCGATCTACTTCGCCATGGACGAAAACGAAGTGCGCCGCATCTTCCAGCACGAATGCTGCATGGTGGGCTCCGACGGCCTGCCCAACGACGCCCATCCGCACCCCCGCCTGTGGGGCAGTTTCACGCGCGTGCTGGGACGCTACGTGCGCGAGGCCGAGCTGCTGACGCTGGAGGCCGCCGTGGCCAAGATGACCGCGCTGCCGGCCCGCGTGTTCGGCCTGGCCGATCGCGGCCGGCTGGCCGTGGGCGCCTGGGCCGACGTGGTGGTGTTCGACGCCGATACGGTGTGCGACCGCGCCACCTGGGACGCGCCGACGCTGGCCTCGGCCGGCATCGAGCACGTGCTGGTCAACGGCTGCGCCGTGTTCCCGCAAGCCCCCTCGTCGCACCGCCCCGGCAGGATCCTGCGCCGCGACGCCAGCATCGCGGGCGCGCCGGAATTTTCACGATAACGAGCAGAACCGATCCCACAGGAGACAACCCCATGATCCGCAATACTTGCGTCGCCCTGGCGCTGGCCGCCCTGTTGCCGGCCGCCCACGCCGAATTCCCCGACCGCCCCATCACCCTGATCGTGCCGTTCCCGGCCGGCGGCCCCACCGACATCGTTGGCCGGCTGGCGGCGGCCAAGGCGGGCGAGATCCTGGGGCAGCAGGTCGTGGTGGAGAACCGCACCGGCGCCTCCGGCACCATCGGCATGGCCGCCACCGCGCGCGCCAAGCCCGATGGCTACACGGTGGGGCTGGCGACCGTCAGCACCCACGGCACCGCGCCGCACCTGTTCCCCAAGCTGGCCTATGACCCGGTCAAGGACTTCACGCCCATCAGCAACCTGGTGACCAGCCCCAACATCCTCAGCGTCAACCCGCAGTATCCGGCCAGGACGCTGGCGGAATTCGTGTCGCACGTGCGCGCCAATCCCGGCAAGGACGGCTACGCCAACGCAGGCGCCGGCGGTGTCAACGACCTGGGCATGATCTGGTTCCTGCAGATCACCGGCGGCAAGATGAACAGCATCTCGTACCGCGGCTCGGCGCCGGCCCTGACCGACACGGTGGGCGGCGTGGTGCCCGTGATCTTCGACAACTTCCCGTCGTCGCTGCCCTACATCAAGAGCAACCACCTGCGCGCGCTGGCCATCACCGGGACCGCGCGCAATCCGCGCCTGCCGGACGTGCCGACCTTCGCGGAGCAGGGCTACAAGGACTACGACGTCACGGCCTGGTACGGCGTGGTGGGGCCGGCGGGCATGCCGGCCGACGTGCGCGACAAGCTGGCGCAGGCCTTCGCGAAGGCGGTGCGCGACCCCGCCACCGCCGCCAAGATGGAAGAGACGGGCGCCTTCCCGCTGGGCAATTCACCGGCCGAGTTCGGTGAGCAGATCCGCGCCGAGCGCGACCGGTGGAAATCGGTGATCGAGCGCGCGCAGATCAAGCTGCAGTAAGGTGGGGAGCCGCCCGTCTCCGGCTGGCTCGGTCTTTCCGGCCAGCCGGGTCTCGGCGGCCAGGCGGTCCACGGGCGGGGAAATTCAAATAAGATAGGTCACCCGTTACGTGTTACCGGAGGTCGTCATGCTTGAATCGCAAGTCGTGGATCAGATCGGTCGTCATTGGGGTTGGGTGGCGTTGCGCGGCGTCGTCGCCATTCTGTTCGGCCTGATGGCCGTGTTCATGCCGGCGATCACCTTGTCGGCGCTGGTGCTGGTGTGGGGCGCGTTCGCGCTGGCCGATGGCGTGCTGGCGCTGATCGCCGGCATCCGCATCCGCGACCACGGCAAGCCGCTGTGGGCATTGATCATCGTCGGCCTGCTGGGCGTGGCGGCCGGCATCGTCACTTTCCTGTGGCCGGGGCTGACGGCGCTGATCCTGCTCTACATCATCGCCATCTGGGCGCTGGTGGCCGGCGTGTTCCAGATCATTGCCGCGATCCGTTTCCGCAAGGAAATCCGCAACGAATGGTTCCTGGGGCTGTCCGGATTGGTGTCGGTCCTGTTCGGCGCGATGCTGGTGATGCAGCCGGGGGCCGGCGCGCTGGCGCTGGTGTGGGTCATCGGTATCTATGCCGTGTTCTTTGGCATACTGCTGCTGGTCTTTTCCTTGCGCCTCAAGCAGCACCGCGCGCCCTGAGTCCATGTCCGCCTACCAGACCCTGATTCCCCTGAACTTCCTGGCCGTGGGCCTGGGCGCCATGTTCGGCGCCTGGGCCCGCTGGCTCGTCAGCCTGTGGCTCAACACCGAGTCGTGGCCCTGGGGCACGCTCGCGGTCAACCTGGCCGGGGGCTACCTGGTGGGGCTGGTGCTGGCGCTGGTGGCGGGCCATCCCGAATGGCCGGCCTGGGTGCGGCTGGGGGCCATCACCGGCTTCATGGGCGGTCTGACCACCTTCTCGACATTCTCGGCCGAAACCGTGGCGATGCTCGAGCGCGGCGCGTACGGCGGCGCGCTCGGCTACGCCGGCTTCAGTTTGCTCGGATCCCTGCTGCTGACGGGGTTGGGCCTGGCAACGGCCAGCCTGTTGCGCTGAGGCGCCCGCGTTGCGGCGGCGCCGGGCCGCCATGCGGTTGCGTGGCGCCTTGGCGACGCTTCAGTCGCCGGCCCGCGGATTCAGCACCCGCGCCGCTTCCAGGCCGCTGCGCACCGCGCCTTCCAGCACGCCGGGATAGCCGGTATCGGTCCAGTCGCCGGCCAGCGCCAGCGTCGGCCACGGCGTGCTGTTCAAGGGCCGCGTCAGACCCGGCACCGCCGCGAAGGTGGCGCGTTTTTCGATGAACAATTCCGCCGCCGCGACTTCCGGCATCGGCGGCAGCCGTTGCGGATGGGCGGCGGCCTGTTCGGCCACCTGGTCGATCAGGGCCTCGATGGCCTGCTGGCGGTTGCGGTCGGCCAGGCTGGTGGCGGCGCTCGCCACCACCGCCAGTTCGCCGGCCAGGGCATCGCCGGCCAGTTGCGCGCGGTCGAACAGCCATTGGCCGACGTGGCCACGGGCCGGCTCTTCGCGCAGCATCATCATGGGCTCGGGCAGGCGCCAGGGGCCGGCCAGCCGCAGGTTGAGCGTGGCGATCGGCAGATAGTCGAAGGCGCGCAGCGCGTCCAGCAGCCCGGTGGCGCCGGCCGCCCGCAGCGGCGCGTCCAGCAGGCGCGCGGCGAACGCCGGCGGCACCGCCAGCACGGCGGCGTCGAAGCGTTCCTGGTTGATGTCGATGCCGTCCTCCGCCGGCCGCAACTGGCGCACCGTGCTGCCGTAGCGCATGGTGACCTGGCGCGCGGCGGCGTCCGGCCACAGCGCCGACAGGTCGGTGCAGGGCAGCAGCAGGTCGCTGTCTTCGCGGCGGCCGGCCAGGCTGTCGCGCAGCACGCGGGCGAACAACCCGGCGCTGGCGCTGGCCACGGGGGTATTCAGCGCGGCCAGGCACAGCGGTTCCCAGACCTGGCGGATCAGGGTGTCGGACTGCGCGTGATAGTGCAGGAGCTGCAACACGGTCCAGTCGCGCGGCGGCGTCCAGGACATGGCTCGCAGGCCGCGCATCAGGCGCAGCGTGGCAAAGCGGTCGGCCCACGACAGGCCGCGCGCGCCCAGGATCGCCACCGCCATGTGCAGCGGCGCGGGCAGGCGCGGCGCCGACAGCCGGAAGCGGCCGTCCAGGCTCGCCAGCCGCAGCGATCGGCGCATCAACAGGGCATCGGGGTTGCGGCCAACCCGGCGCATCAGCGCCAGCGTGTGCGTGTAGGCGCCTGACAGCAGGTGCTGGCCGTTGTCCAGCGGCGATTCGAAGCCATCGTGGAACACGCGCCGGGCGCGGCCGCCGGGCGTGTGGCCGGCTTCGAACACGGTGACCTTGGCGCCGGCTTCGCGCAGGGCGACGCTGGCCGCCAGGCCCGCCCAGCCGGCGCCGATGACCGCCGCCTTCACCGTGCCAACCGGCGGACCAGTCCGCGCCCGCCGCCTACCCAGGTCTTCCACGCCAGCCACAGCTTGCGCAGCGGCGTCAGCGAGATGCGCTGATGCAGCACCTGCCAGTTGTCGCGCTCGATCTCGTCGAGCAGCGCGTGATAGATCGCCGCCATCATCAGGCCGGGACGCTGCGCGCGCCGGTCGGCTTCGGGCAGGCTGCGCATCGCCTCGCGGTACAACTCGCGCGCGCGCTCGGCCTGGAACTTCATCAGGGCCGAGAAGCGTTCGGAATACTCGCCATTCAGGATGTCCGAGGCCTTGACCTCGAACTGCTGCATGTCGTTGACCGGGATGTAGATGCGGCCGCGGCGGGCGTCGTCGCCCACGTCGCGGATGATGTTGGTCATCTGGAACGCCAGGCCGAGCTTCTCGGCGTACACCAGCGTGGCCGGATCGGAGTAGCCGAAGACGCCGGCCGACAATTCGCCGACCACGCCGGCGGCATGCCAGCAATACTTGCGCAGGCCGGGCCAGTCCAGGTAGCGGGTCTGGTCCAGGTCCATTTCCATGCCGTCGACCACGGCCAGCAGGCGCTCGCGGGTGATCGAACAGCTCTGCAGGTGCGGCTGCAGCGCGCGGGTCACGGGATGGTCGGGCTTGCCGTCGAACATCTGGTCGACCTGCGTGCGCCACCAGGCCAGCTTGATGCGCGCCAGCGACGGGTCGGTGCATTCGTCGACCACGTCGTCGACTTCGCGGCAATAGGCGTACAGCGCCGTGATGGCGCGCCGCCGCTCGGGCGGCAGGAACAGGAAGGAATAGTAGAAGCTGGAACCGCTTTTGGCGGCTTTCTCCTGGCAGTACTCGTCAGGGGTCATAGTTGGCAGGGCCGTTTGCTTACTTGATGGAGCGCCAGAGCATGATGGCCCAGTCCTTGGCGCCCAATTCGGGTCGGTTCATGAATACATCGTAGCCGCTCGCCTCGATCCGCTCCAGCACGCGCAGCCCGCCTTGCACCACCAGGCGCAGTTCCAGGCCGATTCGGCCCGGCAGGCGGCGCGCCAGCGGAGCGCCGAAGTGTAGCAGCGCGCGGGTGCGTTCCACCTGGAATGCCATCAGCGCGCGCCAGCCCGGGGTCAGGCGGCAGGCCGCCAGGTCCTCTTCCGAGACGCCGAAGCGGTCCAGGTCTTCCTGCGGCAGGTAGACGCGGTGCTTGTGCCAGTCGACCCGCACGTCCTGCCAGAAGTTCACCAGTTGCAGCCCGGTGCAGATGGCGTCCGACTGTTCCACGTTGTGGGGTTCGGCGGCATCGAACAGATGCAGCATCAGCCGCCCGACCGGATTGGCCGAGCGGGTGCAGTAATCGGCCAGCGTGGGGTAGTCCTCGTAGCGCTTGACGCTGATGTCCTGTTCGAAGGCCGACAGCAGGTCGTAGAACGGCGTGATGGGCAACTGGTGGCGGGCGATGGTGGCCGCCAGCGGCACGAAAATGCCGGCCAGTTGAGGCGCGCCGGGCGCGGGCACGGCGCCCGGTTCGGCGCCGATGCGGTGCAGTTCGGCGCGGAAGGCCGCCAGTTGGGCCAGCCGCTCGTCGTCGCTGGCGCTGCCTTCGTCGGCGATGTCGTCCGCCGCCCGGGCAAACCGGTACAGATCGGTCACGGCGCCGCGCAGCCTGCGCGGCAGCAGCAGCGAGGCGACGGGAAAATTCTCGTAGTGATCGATGGGCATGGTCTGGTCCTGCTTTCTGACTGCGGTCTGGCCGCGCGGGCCGGATCCCGGTCATTTTAGAGTACGTGCGGCGCCGCGGCCCCGCGCCGCCGACACGCCGATCAGTTAGACTTAAGCGCCACAGGATCTCATACCATGCCCCGCCCAATTTCAGCCACCGTTTCCGTTTCCGCCCTGGCCCACAACCTGGCCGCCGTGCGCAGCCACCTCGACCAGACCGCCGCCGCGGCCGGCGGCGTGCCGCCGTCGATCTGGGCAGTGATCAAGGCCAACGCCTACGGCCATGGCATCGAACAGGCCGTCGCCGGTTTTTCCAAGGCGCAAGGGCTGGCCATGCTGGACCTGGACGAGGCCGTGCGCTGCCGCGAGGCCGGCTGGGGCGGTCCGATCCTGCTGCTCGAAGGCTTCTTCAATCCGTCCGATCTCGAGATCGTCGACCGCTACCACCTGAGCATCACCGTGCATCAGCGCGAACAGCTCGACATGCTGGCGCGCGCCCGACTGTCGCGCCGCGTGGACGTCATGCTCAAGCTCAACAGCGGCATGAACCGGCTGGGCTTTTCGCCCGCGGCCTATCCCGCCGCCCACGAGCGCGCGCTGCTGCTGCAACAGCAGGGCGTGATCGGCTCGATCGGCAAGATGACCCATTTCGCCTGCGCCGACGGCCCCCAGGGCATCACCGAGCAACTGGCCGTGTTCAATTCGGTGACGCATAAGATGACCGGGCCTGTCAGCGTCTGCAATTCGGCGGCCACCCTGCGCTTCGCCGAGGTCGCCGTCGGTTCCGAGAGCCAGGCGCACTGGGTCCGTCCCGGCATCTGCCTGTATGGCGCCTCGCCCTTCGCCGACGCCGAGGCCGCCGCCTTCGGGCTCAACCCAGCCATGTCGTTGCGCTCCGAGATCATCGCGGTGCAGGAATTGAAGGCCGGCGACTCGGTCGGCTACGGCGCGCTGTTCCGCGCCGACCGCCCCATGCGCGTCGGCATCGTGGCCTGCGGCTACGCCGACGGCTATCCGCGCCATGCCGCCACCGGCACCCCGGTGGTCGTGGCCGGCGTCCGTACCCGGCTGGTCGGGCGGGTGTCGATGGACATGCTGATCGTCGACCTGGACCCGATTCCGGCCGCCGGCGTCGGCGCCCCGGTGTCGCTGTGGGGCGAGGAGGGGCCGTCGGTGGACGAAGTCGCGCTGGCGGCCGGCACCATCGGCTACGAGCTCCTTTGCGCCTTGGCGCCGCGCGTGCCGGTCACCCGGGACGCCTGATTCCTTTTTGACCAACCCCGGGCACTTTTCCGACTCTTGCCTGTCGCAAGCCTGACGGCGTCCGTTTTCACCGGGTACTTCCGCCCACGGCGGCAGGTGTCCGGCATGCAAGAATTGCTACGCAATTTACAAGACAGGCATCGCCGGATGGTGTCTACTTGAAAACCGGGCGCCCAAGCGCCCGTTTTCGCCCCAGTAACGAACGACGAGGTTTCGATCCATGAAGGACAAATGCGTGCTCATCACGGGCGCCACCAAAGGCATAGGCTGGGCCCTTACTCAGCGGCTGTCCGACATGGGTTGTCATGTGGTCGGTATCGCGCGCAATACCGGCGATGTGGACTTTCCCGGCTACCTCTATGCCTGTGACCTGGCCGACGCCGGCCGCACCGAGGAAGTGCTGCGCGAGATCCGCGAGAAATTCCCGGTCGATGCCGTGGTCAACAACGTCGGCATCGCCTCGCCCCAGCCGCTGGGCGAGATCGATCTGGCCACCCTCTACAACGTGCTGGACCTGAATGTGCGCGTCGCCGTGCAGGTGACGCAGGCCTTCATCGAATCGATGAAAGCGCGCCGCGCCGGCCGTATCGTCAACGTCTGCAGCCGCGCCATCCACGGCGGCCTGGAACGCACCGCCTATTCGGCCGCCAAGAGCGCGCTGGTCGGCTGCACCCGCACGTGGGCGCTGGAACTGGCCGAATACGGCGTGACCGCCAACGCGGTGGCGCCGGGCCCCATTGAAACCGAAATGTTCCGCGCCACCCGTCCGGCGGGCAGCGAAGGCGAAAAGCGCGCGCTGGCCTCGGTGCCGATGAAGCGCCTGGGCACGCCGGCCGAAGTGGCCGCCGCCATCGCCTTCCTGCTGTCGGACGACGCCGGCTTCATCACCGGCCAGGTGCTGGGCGTGGACGGCGGCGGCAGCCTGGGCGGCCGCTCCTGATCGCCCGCCCGCCCCACGGCCGGCACGCCGCCCGTGGCACGGGATAAAGAAGGCGCCCCACGGGCGCCTTTTTTGCCGCCGGGCCGCCCTCAAAGGCAAAAGCGCGCCCCCGCAGGGGCGGCGACCCGCGTAGCGGCGGAGCGTGGGGTTTTTTCCGTTTGCGGTCCGGCTCAGTACGGTCCGCCGGCCTTGGCGGCCGGCTTGACGTCCTTGAACTCGCCGGCCAGCTTCTCGGCAGCGCGCGCCAGCAGCACTGCGTCCACGCCCACCGCCACGAAGGTCGCGCCCAGCGACAGGTAGTGCCTGGCCTGCGCCACGCCGCTGTGCAGGATGCCGGCGGCCTTGCCCGACTTGACGATGCGGCCGATGGCCGCGTCGATGGTGCGGGTGACTTCGGGATGCTCGGGCTGGCCCAGGTAGCCCATGCTGGCCGACAGGTCGGCCGGGCCGATGAAGGCGCCGTCCACGCCGTCCACCGCCAGGATGGCCTCCAGCGCCTCCACCCCGCGCGGCGTCTCGATCTGCACCAGCACGCACATCTCGTCGTTGGCGCGCTCCAGGTAGTCGGGGATGCGGTTCCAGCGCGACGAACGCGCCAGCGCGCTGCCCACGCCACGGATGCCGGCGGGCGGATAGCGCACCGCGGCCACGGCGGCGGCGGCCTCTTCGGCCGACTGCACCATCGGCACCAGCAGCGTCTGCGCGCCGGTGTCGAGGATCTGCTTGATCTGCACGGGATCGTTCCAGGCCGGGCGTACCACCGGCGCCACCGGATAGGCGGCCACCGATTGCAGTTGCGCCAGCGTGGTTTGCAGCGTGTTGGGGGCGTGCTCGCCGTCGATCAGCAGCCAGTCGAAGCCGGCGCCGGCGATGATCTCGGAGGTGTAGGCGCTGGCCAGGCCGGCCCACAGGCCGATCTGGGGCGTGCCGGCGCGCAGCGCGCGTTTGAACTGATTGGTCAGGATATCCATGGGCCGCGTTGAGGTCAGATGAAGTGGCAGTTGACGGAGCCGAGCACGCCGTAGTCGACGTTGAAGGTGTCGCCGGGGCGCGCGGCCACCGGCCGGGTAAAGGAACCCGACAGGATGATCTCGCCCGCTTCCAGCGCCACCTCGTGCGCGGCCAGCTTGTTCGCCAGCCATACTACGCCATTGGCCGGATGGTTCAAGACGCCGGCGGCCACGCCGGTTTCCTCGATCACCGCGTTGCGCGACAGGATCGCGCCGATCCAGCGCAGGTCCAGCTCGCCGATCTTCACCGGCCGCCCGCCCATCACCACGCCGGCGTTGGCCGCGTTGTCGGCGATGGTGTCGAACACCTTGCGCGGACGCTTGCTGTCGGGGTCGATGCCGTGCGAGCGGGCATCGATGATCTCCAGCGCCGGGATCACGTAGTCCACCGCGTCGTATACCTGGAACAGGGTCACGTTCGGCCCTTGCAGGCGCTTGCCCAGCACGAAGGCCAGCTCCACTTCCAGCCGGGGCAGGATGAAGCGGCCGGCGGGAATGTCGCCGCCGTCCTCGAAGAACATGTCATCGAGCAACATGCCGAAATCGGGTTCGTCGATCTGCGACGACAACTGCATGGCGCGCGAGGTCAGGCCGATCTTGTGGCCACGCTTGACGCGGCCCTCGGCCAGCTTGATGTCCATCCAGGCGCGCTGGATGGCGTAGGCGTCGGCGATGGTGATGTCGGGGTGTTCCAGCGAGATCTGGCGGATCTGCTGGCGGGTGCGTTCGGCGTCGTGCAGGCGCGCGGCCAGCGCGCGCACGGTGGTGGAATCGAGCATGCGGGGTGTCCAGGTAGGGGGGTCAGGCGGGGCAGGGCACCAGCGTGTTGACCAGACGGCCGATGCCGTCGATCTCGGTCACGACCTCGTCGCCCGGCTGGACGTTGACGATGCCGTCCGGGGTGCCGGTCAGGATCAGGTCGCCGGGCGACAGCGTCATGAAGCCGCTGAAGTACGCGATCAGGGCGGGGATGTCGAACACCATGTCGCGGGTGTTGCCGCGCTGGGTCTCGACGCCGTTGACGGTGGTGCGCAGGTCCAGGTTCATCGGGTCGGCCACGTCGTCGCGGTCCACCAGCCATGGCCCCAGCGGGGTGCAGGTGTCGCGGCTCTTGACGCGCAGGTTGGGGCGATACCAGTTCTCCAGGTAGTCGCGCAGCGCGTAGTCGTTGGCCACGGTGTAGCCGGCCACGTAGTCATAGGCCTGCTCGCGCGTGACGTTGCGCGCGGTCTTGCCGATCACCACGGCCAGCTCGCATTCGTAGTGCATGAAGCCCACGTCCGCCGGCCGCAGCGTCTGCGCGCGATGGCCGACAAAGGTATTGGCTGCCTTCAGGAAGCCGAGCGGTTCGGGCGGCGCCTTGAACGCCAGTTCCTTGGCATGGTCGGCATAGTTGATGGCCAGCGTGAAAGTGGTGCGCGGCTCGATCGGCGGCAGCCAGGTCACCGCGTCCTCGGCCAGCAGGCGGCCGTCGGCCAGGCGGATCTGGCCGTGGCCGGCGTCGGTGGCGGCGTGGATGGCGCCTTCGTGGGCGATGCGTGCGTGTTTCATGGCGGGTTCCGTGGGGACGCCTCAGGCGCCGGCGATGAGCGTGTTGCCGAGCGTGCCGACCTGGTCGATGCGGATCTCGTAGCGTTGGCCCGCATGCGCCAGCGGCGCGTCGGCGCGGGCCCCGGCCAGCAGGATGTCGCCCGGTTCGAAGCTCATGAACGCGGTGACGTCGGCGATCAGGCGTGCCACCGGCCGCACCAGGTCGGCGGTGCTGGCGCGCTGCGCCAGTGCGCCGTCGATCCAGACCTCGATGGCGAGCGCGTCCGGGTCCGCCACGGACGACACCGGTGCCAGCGCGCGGCCGATCGGGCAGAAGCCGTCGCGGCACTGCTGCTTGAGCGCTGGACGGAAATAGCTGTCGTGCGGGGCCGACAGATCGGCCACCACGCGATAGCCGGCCACGTGGGACAGCGCCTCGGCTTCGCTGACGCGGCTGGCGCGCCGGCCGAACACGATGCCCAGGGTGGCGCCGATGCGCACCTGGGGCATGTCGGCGGGCAGCGTGATCGCGTCGCCGTCGGCGGCATAGGTATTGGCCGGCTTGATGTACAGCACCGGCGCGCGCGGCGCGGCCTGGTAGGGCGGCGCGTTCACCGCCTCGCCCAGCGCGGCCAGCGCCTGGCGCGTATTGAGCGCGGCGCCCGCCACCGTGCGCGGCAGCGCGGCGGCGCGGGCCGCCAGGTATTCGCGATAGTTGCTGTGCTTGTAGTTGAGCACCGCGTCGGCTTCTTCCACCTGCAGCGACAGGCCCAGCGGCCGGCGCGCCATCTCCGGCGCCAGCGCGTCGCGCAGGGCCTGGAACGTGCGTTCGCCCAATGCCGCCTGCTGCGCGGCGCTGCGGCCGTGGCCGATGCGCAGGAGCACGTGCACGAAGGCGTTGTCGGGATGGCCGTCCGCGATCAGGTAGTCATCGATCCGCACGGCGCGGGTACGGGCGCCGGCCAGCGGATAGAGGCTGCCGTCGCCGACGGCGGCGTCCTGCACCACGCGCATCAGGGCGCGGGTGTCCAGGTCCAGGTTGGCGGAGTACTCGATCCAGATATGTGGCATGACAGGCGCGGGACCAGCCCCCTCCGGCATATTGTTAGCATGTTAATTATCATAGCGAAAAAAGGGCGTCGGCGGCAATCGTCCGCGCAGCCGCGCGACAGGGGTTTTCCGTCGTTGACAGCGCCATCGCCGACGCATAAAGTTAACGAGTTAACTAAAATGTCGAGCCGCCCGCCGCATTGGCGCCGGCCGTCCGCCCAAGGCGAGGAGACGCACGTGAGCATCAAGCACTGGATCAATGGCAGGCAGGTCGACAGCGCCGACCGCTTCACCACCTTCAACCCGGCCACGGGCGAGGCCATCGACGACGTGGCCGCCGGCGGCCAGGCCGAGATCGACGCCGCCGTGGCCGCCGCGGCCGAGGCCTTTCCCAAGTGGGCCGGCACGCCCGCCAAGGAACGCGCGCGGCTGATGCGCCGCCTGGGCGAACTGATCGACCGCAACGTGCCGCAGTTGGCCGAGCTGGAAACCCGCGATACCGGCCTGCCCATCTCGCAGACGCGCAAACAACTGATCCCGCGCGCCTCCGAGAACTTCACCTTCTTCGCCGAAGTCTGCACCCGCATGAACGGCCACACTTATCCCGTGGACGACCAGATGCTGAACTACACGCTGTACCAGCCGGTCGGGGTGTGCGCGCTGGTGTCGCCTTGGAACGTGCCCTTCATGACCGCGACCTGGAAGACCGCGCCCTGCCTGGCGCTGGGCAATACCGCCGTGCTGAAGATGTCGGAGCTGTCGCCATTGACCGCCGACCAGCTCGGCCTGCTGGCGCTGGAGGCCGGCATCCCGCCCGGCGTGCTCAACGTGGTGCAGGGTTATGGCGCCACCGCCGGCGACGCGCTGGTGCGCCATCCCGGGGTGCGCGCGATCTCGTTCACCGGCGGCACCGTCACCGGCAAGAAGATCATGGCGAACGCGGGCGGCATCAAGAAGTTCTCGATGGAGCTGGGCGGCAAGTCGCCGGTGCTGGTGTTCGACGACGCCGACGTCGAGCGCGCGCTGGACGCGGCGCTGTTCACCATCTTCTCGCTCAATGGCGAGCGCTGCACCGCGGGCTCGCGCATCTTCGTGCAGGAATCGATTTACGATGACTTCGTGCGCCGCTTCGCCGAGCGCGCCAATCGCCTGGTGGTGGGCGACCCGACTGATGACAAGACCAATGTGGGCGCGATGATCACCCGCCAGCACTGGGAAAAGGTCACCGGCTACATCCGCCTGGCCAAGGAAGAGGGCGCGCGCATCCTGGCGGGCGGCGCCGACGCGCCGCGGGGCCTGCCGGCGCACCTGGCCGGCGGCAATTTCGTGCGGCCCACGGTGCTGGCCGACGTCGACAACCGCATGCGCTGCGCCCAGGAAGAGATCTTCGGGCCCGTCGCCTGCCTGATTCCGTTCAAGGACGAGGCCCACGGCCTGGCGCTGGCCAACGACGTCAAGTATGGCCTGGCCTCCTACATCTGGACCCGCGACATCGGCCGCGCCCACCGGCTGGCGCGCGGCATCGAGGCCGGCATGGTGTTCATCAACAGCCAGAACGTGCGCGACCTGCGCCAGCCGTTCGGTGGCACCAAGGAATCCGGCACCGGCCGCGAGGGCGGGGAATACAGCTACGAAGTGTTCGCCGAGATCAAGAACGTCTGCGTCTCGATGGGCAGCCACCCCATTCCGAAGTGGGGCATCTGACAGGCGCCCGGATACCGAAAACAACAGGAGACACGCATCATGGGCAAGCTCGCGCTGGCGGCCAAGGTAACGCACGTGCCGTCGATGTACTTATCTGAAATGCCCGGCCGCCATCACGGCTGCCGCGAAGCCGCGATCCAGGGCCATCGGATCATCGGCCAGCGCTGCCGCGACCTGGACGTGGATACGCTGGTGGTGCTGGACGTGCATTGGCTGGTGAACGCCGGCTACCACATCAACTGCAATGAACGCTTCGCCGGCCGCTACACCAGCAACGAGCTGCCGCACTTCATCCAGGACATGGATTACGCCTACCGCGGCGACCCGGCGCTGGGCCGGCGCATCGCCGAATGCGCCGGCGCCGCCGGCGTGCCCACCCGCGCGCACGAGATCGCCAGCCTGGAACTGGAATACGGCACGCTGGTGCCGATGCGCTACATGAATGGCGACGACCGCTTCAAGGTGGTGTCGGTGGCGGCCTGGTGCGCCTGGCATTCGCTGGACGACAGCCGTCGTTTCGGCGCGGCCCTGCGCCAGGCCATCGCGCAGAGCGACAGCCGCGTCGCGGTGCTGGCCAGCGGTTCGCTGTCGCACCGCTTCAACGACAACGGCAGCCCCGAGGCCGCCATGCATAACATCAGCCGCGAGTTTTACCGCCAGGTCGACCTGCGGGTGGTGGACCTGTGGCGCCAGGGCGACTGGAAGACGTTCTGCGCCATGCTGCCGGAATACGCCGAGCTGTGCGTGGGCGAGGGCGGCATGCACGACACCGCCATGTTGCTGGGGCTGCTGGGCTGGGATGCCTACGACCGGCCGGCCGAGATCGTCACGGACTACTTCACCAGTTCGGGCACGGGCCAGATCAACGCGATCCTGCCCGTGCCGGACTGATTCATTCGGTCGGGTCGCGCTTGATCAGGTCGACCATCGCGTCGACGTCGGCGTACAGGCGGTCGAGCAATTCCTTGCCGATCCGGTCCTCGATTTCCTGGTACTTGGCATCCACCTGCGGCCGCATGCGGTCGATCAGTTTATTGCTCTTGGGCGTCAGCGAAATCTCCTGGCGCCGTTGATCCGCGTTCGAGCGAACCCGCTTGATGAGGCCCTGTTCTTCCATGCCCGCCAGCATGCGGGTCAGGCTGGGGCTGAGGATCTGGCAACTGCGGGCGATCTGGTTGGGTTCCATCGCGCCGACTTCGCTCAGCGTGCGCAACACCCGCCATTGCTGTTCGGTGACGCCGGCCGCGTGCAGGATCGGGCGGAAATGCGCCATCAGGGTTTCACGCGCGTAAAGCAGCAGGTGGGGAAGGTTGCGGTGGTGGAAGCTCGGACTCATGTTGGCCATGTTAGCAAGAAGCCGATCAGTTTCTGACCAGATCTCGGGGGTATCAACGTCCAGGCCCGCAACGATGGCGGGCCTGGACGGGTAAAACGGAACGCGGAAACGGGGTCAGGACGCGGGGTTCTGCTGCGCCAGTTCCTGCAGGTCGTCGGGCAGGGTCAGGTCGGGGGCGCCCTGCTGCAATTCGCGCAGCGCCGTCACGGCCTCTTCCTGCTGGTCGTCCTGCATCAAGGCGCGGATGTGCGCCACGCGAGTCTCGATGTCCTGTTCGCTGAAGGCGACCGGCTCGCTGCTGGCCGCCTCGGCCGGCTGTTCGGCTGCGGCCGTGGCGGCAGCCGGCGTGGCGTCGACGCTGGCCTGCTGGGCGGGGGCGTCGGCGGGTGTCTGCACCGCGGCGCGCTGCACCGGCGCGGACGCCGGCTGCGGCGCGGGCGCTTCGGCGACCTCCGGCCGCGGCGCCGGGCCGCGTTCGATGTTGATGGCCGGTTCGTGCGACACGGCCAGTTGCGGCGTCATGTCGGCCATTTCCGCGTTTTCACGCATGTCGGTCCAGGCGAACAGGCCGGCGACCAGCGCCGCGCAGGCGGCTGCGGCCCAGCCCGGGTGCCAACTGCGGCCGGGATGCCAGGTGCGGCGCACCGCCGCATCCAGTTCGGGGCTGCCGCCGGCCCTGGGCTTGCGATACAGGGCGCGCAAATCCAGTTCGTCGTCTTCGTCGAAGGGGGGGCGATAGGTAATGCTCATGCGCGTACTCCTCGCGCATACGCCTGGTGGCAAGGCGTATCCGCGTCTGACCTTGGCCTGTGCCGCGCCGGTGGTCCGGCGGTCTCGTCCAGGGGCGGGTCTTGTTCCGGTTTAGGTGGCCGCGTTTGCGGCCCAAGCGTCTTGCGATGCGCCGCGATTCCCGTCGTGCCGTCCTGGCGGGCGGCGGCGCCGGGTATGCCGCCAAATAACCGACGGTTCAACATTGCGCATCACCCGGTGATTATGCGCGATTTGCAGAAATCTGCCAGCGAATTTCTTCTGTTTGCATGGTGTAACTATGACGCGTCCCTGTTTGTGCAAGCCAATTGAAAGCTGGCTGCACCAGGGCGGGGCAAAACCTGCCGTGGATGCGCGCCGTGGCGACGCGGCGGCGGCCCCCCGGCACCGTCCAGTGCCGGTAAACTTGCGCCCATGGCCAAAACCCGAACCGTCTATGTATGCGCCGAATGCGGCGGCACCACTCCGAAATGGCAAGGCAAGTGTCCGCACTGCAATGCCTGGAACACCCTCGAAGAAACCGTGGAGTCGGCCGCGCCGGCCGCCGCGGCCTCGCACCGCTATGCGCCGCTGGCCTCCAGCAGCCCGGTGCGCAGCCTGTCCGAGATCGAGGCGCGTGAAACCCCGCGCACCCCCACCGGGCTGGAGGAATTCGACCGCGTGCTGGGCGGCGGCCTGGTGGCCGGCGCCGTGGTGCTGATCGGCGGCGACCCCGGCATCGGCAAGTCGACCCTGCTGCTGCAGGCGCTGGCCTCGCTGTCCGAAAGCACCAACGTGCTCTACGTCACCGGCGAGGAATCGGCCGAGCAGGTGGCGCTGCGCGCGCGCCGGCTGGGACTGCAGACCGGCAACGTCAACCTGTTGGCGGAAATCCGCCTGGAGGCGATCCAGGCCGCAGTGTCCGAGCAGAAGCCCAGCGTGGCCGTGATCGACTCGATCCAGACCCTCTACAGCGGCGAGCTGACCGCGGCGCCCGGCTCGGTGTCGCAGGTGCGCGAGTGCGCCGCCCAATTGACGCGCCTGGCCAAGCAGACCGGCATCGCCATCGTCATGATTGGCCACGTCACCAAGGACGGCGCGCTGGCGGGACCACGCGTGCTCGAACACATCGTCGACACGGTGCTGTACTTCGAGGGCGACACGCACTCGTCTTTCCGGCTGGTGCGCGCCTTCAAGAACCGCTTCGGCGCGGTCAACGAGCTGGGCGTGTTCGCCATGACCGACCGCGGCCTGCGCGGCGTGGCCAACCCGTCGGCGCTGTTCCTGTCGCAGCACGAGCAGCAGGTGGCCGGCTCCTGCGTGATGGCCACGCAGGAGGGCACCCGCCCGCTGCTGGTCGAGATCCAGGCGCTGGTGGACAGCTCCCACGCGCCCAATCCGCGCCGCCTGACGGTCGGCCTGGAGGGCAACCGCCTGGCGATGCTGCTGGCCGTGCTGCACCGCCATGCCGGCGTGTCGACCTTCGACCAGGACGTGTTCGTCAACGCCGTCGGCGGGGTGCGCATCACCGAGCCCGCGGCCGACCTGCCGGTGCTGCTGGCCATCATGTCGTCGCTGCGCGACCGGCCCCTGCCGCGCGGCCTGATCGCCTTCGGCGAAGTCGGGCTGGCGGGCGAGATCCGGCCCGCGCCGCGCGGCCAGGAACGCCTGCGCGAAGCCGCCAAGCTGGGCTTCTCGATCGCGCTCATCCCCAAGGCCAACGCCCCGCGCCAGCCCATCGAGGGGCTGGAGATCTGGGCGGTGGACCGGCTCGACGCCGCGCTCGACAAGTTGCGCTGACGGGAGCCCCGAGTGAGTCTTTTGCTGATCGCCCTGTGCCTGGGCGCGGGATGCCTCATTGGCTTCATGGGCGGCGTGCTGGGCATCGGCGGCGGCCTGATCGCGATTCCGGCGCTGGTGCTGCTGCTGGACATGCCGCAGCAACTGGCGCAGGGCACCGCGCTTATCATGGTGTTGCCCACCATCATGATGGCGGTGCGCAAGTACAACCAGCAGACCCGCATCGACCGCCGCGTGGCGCTGGCCGGCGCGGGTGGGGCGGTAGTGTTCACCTGGGTCGGCGCGCGGCTGGCGCTGGGCATCGAGCCGGGCGTGCTGCGCCTGAGCTTCGCCGTGTTCCTGTTCTTCATCGCGCTGTTCTATGCATGGCAGACCTGGCGCGCCGGAAGCGTCCCGCCCGCTGCCCGGCCGGCCACCAGGAAAGGCGGCCTACCCGCCGGGGAAGCGCCGGCGTTCACGCCGCGTCGCGCGACCGCGCTGGGCGTGCTGTGCGGCACGCTGGGCGGCTTCTTCGGTGTCGGCGGCGCGGTGCTCGCCGTGCCCATCATCACGTCGGTCTTTCGCCTGTCGCAGACCACGGCGCAGGCGCTGGCCCTGTGCATGGTGATTCCCGGCTCGGCCGTGGCGCTGGTGACGTATTCCTGGGCGGGCAAGGCCGACTGGTGGGTGGGCTTGCCCCTGGCGGCGGGCAGCCTGTTGTTCGTGCCGGTGGGCGTGCGCCTGGCTTACCGTCTGCCTGAACGCAAGCTGAGAGCCTGCTTCGCGGCGATGCTGTTTGCCACCGTGGCGCTGCTGGTATTTGAAAGCTGAGCGGCGCGGCGGGGCCGCTCGATTGTCACGATCCCATGACCAAGCGTTAACGTCGGAAAGGGCGCGAAAATTCCGCGCGTCCCGCTGAACCTTCGTGGCGGTGCGGGCTCCAACGGAGTACGGGTTTTGCGGCGATGTTGCCGCCCCGTGTTGGCAAGGCCGGAGGGGCAGCCCTCGGGTCTTCACCATTAGGAGTACATGTAATGACGACTCACTCCCGTATCGCTGCGTTCCTGTCCACGTCGGCCTTGTGCCTCGGTCTCGCTGCCGCGCCTTCGGCGTTCGCGGCGGGCGCCGACGCCACGACCAAGGCAGGCGACACCAAGACCCACGCGCAGCACAAGCATCACAAGTCCGACAAGACGTCCGCCAAGCAGGGCACCGAGAAATCGGGCGCCGCCAAGGTGGATCAATCGGGGGCCACGGCTCCCGCCAAGTAAGTCGGCCGCGCAGTACCGGATCGCGAGATCCGCGCAGTTCCTTTGCACGGCGGACGGGCTTCGGGCCCGGAAGTCGAAAGCCTCTCGGTATGGGCGCCGAGAGGCTTTTTTCATGTGTTCCGCCCGCGGCGTGCGGCCTGCCCCGTGGCGCGGGCGGCGCCGCGGGGCAGGCCCGTGTCAATCCACTGGCGTGATCACGCGGCCGGTATCGAAATACGCCGCCAGGTTCTCCAGCATCAGGTCTTCCATGGCCTGGCGCGTTTCCAGCGTGGCGCTGCCGATGTGCGGCAGCAGCACCGCCTGGTCGCTCTTGATCAGGGCCTCGGGCACCTTGGGCTCGTGCTCGAACACGTCGAGCGCGGCGCAGCCGAGCTTGCCGGCCTCCAGCGCGGCCACCAGCGCGGCCTCGTCGATGACCGGGCCGCGCGCGATGTTGACGATGATGCCGCGCGGGCCGAGCGCTTCCAGCACCTCGCGATTGACCAGGTGGCGCGTGGCCGGGCCGCCCACGGTGGCCACGACCAGGAAGTCGGCCCAGGCCGCCAGGTCGGTCAGCGAGGCCTCGTAGCCGTAATCGACGTCGTCGCGCTTCCTGCGGTTGTGATAACGCACCTGCATATCGAAGCCGATGCCGCGGCGGGCGATGGCCTCGCCGATGCGGCCCAGGCCCACGATGCCGAGCTTCTTGCCGCTGACGCGCTGGCCCAGCGGAATGCTGCCGTGCACCTGGCCCCACTGGCCGGCGCGCACGAAGCGTTCGCCCTGGCCCATGCGGCGGGCGCCTGCGATCATCAGGCCCCAGGCCAGGTCCGCCACGCAATCGGTCAGCACGTCGGGCGTGTTGCTGACCTGCACGCCGCGCGCATGCGCGGCCTGCACGTCGATGGTCTCGTAGCCCACGCCCCAACTGCAGATGGCCTTCAGGTCGGGCAGGGCGTTGATGAGTTCGGCGTTGGCGCCGAAGTTGGCCGAGGTGACGACGGCCGTGACGCCCTTGCCGAGTTCGGCCAGGGCGGCCTTGCGGTCCGGCTGCTTCCAGAGCTCGATGACGTCGTAGCGCTCGGCGAGGCGCTGGTTGGCGGAGGGCGAGCCGGCCAGCGAGCCGACCTGGATGATGCGATGCTTGGTGGTCATGTTGTCGTACAGGTGGGTGGCGAAACCTTCATGCTACTTGATCCGGCCTTGAATCCGGCTGACAAGGCGCGGGCCGCGGGAACCCTCCCGGGCCGCGCCCTTGAGCGGCGGGCTCGAATCAGGCTGCCCAAGGCTGCCTGCCCCAAGCAGCCCATTTCAAGCAGCCTTACTCCAGCTGGATATCTGCCTTCTGGATCACGTCCTTCCAGCGCTTGACCTCGGCCTGCTGGAACGCGCTGAACTGCTGCGGCGTGTTCGCCACCACCTCGAAGCCCAGGCCCTGCAGCGTCTTCTCGGTCTGCGGATCGCGCAGGGCGGTCTGCAGGGCCTTGGTCAACTGCTGCACTACGGCCGGCGGGGTGCCCTTGGGCACCGCGAAGCCCTGCCACGAATACACCACCATGTCCTTGATGCCGGCCTCGGCCAGCGTCGGCACGTCCGGCAGGTCCGCCGCGCGCGCGTCGCCGGTGATGGCCAGCGCCTTGAGCTTGCCGGCCTTGATGTGCGTCTGCACCGCGCCCAGGTTCTGGAACGACACGTTGACCTGGCCGCCGATCAGGTCGGCGATGGCGGCGCCGCCGCCGCGATACGGCACGTCCACGCCCGAGGTCTGGGTGCGCTGGCGGAACATCACCGCCGACAGGTGGTCGGACGAGCCCGTGCCGGACGAAGCGTATGAAACCTTGCCCGGATTCTTGTTCGCATAGTCCACCAGCTCGGCCACCGTGCTGGCCGGGAACGACGGCGAGGCCACCAGCACGTTGGGGTTGCGCACCGCCTGCGTGAGGTACTCGAAGTCCTTGCTCGGGTTGTACGAGAGGTTCTTGTACAGCGCCTCGTTGATGGCGAAGGTGCCGATCGAGCCGACCATCATGGTGTAGCCGTCGGGCGTGGCGCGGGCCAGCGCCTGCGCGCCGATGGCGCTGTTGGCGCCCGGCTTGTTCTCGACCACGAAGGTCTGGCCCAGCGCTTTCGTCAGCCCCGGCGTGACGCTGCGCGCCGTGATGTCGGACGAGCCGCCCGGCACGAACGGCACGATCATCGTGACGGGCTTGGTGGGATAGCCGGCGGCGTGGACCGCCGGCCCGGCAAGCAGGGCGGCGGACAGCGCGACCGCGCCGATCGATCTGTTCATGATGTCTCCTGGTTCGCGTGATGATGAGGAACCCGGCGCCCACGCGTGGCGGCCGGGCCCGGATCGGCGCGGGTCAGTCGACCTTGGCGCCCGATTGCTTCACGACCGCGGCCCATTTGACGGTTTCCCGCGCCATGAACTGGGTGAATTGCGCCGGCGTGTTGCCCGAGGGCGTCGCGCCCTGGGCCTGCAATTGTTCGCGCACCGCCGCCTGCTGCAGCGCCGCGGCGACATCGCGCTGGACCTTGTCGACGATCTGTTGTGGCGTGCCCGCCGGGGCCAGCAGGCCGAACCAACTGGACGCCTCGTAGCCTTGCACGCCGGCCTCGGCCAGCGTCGGCACGTCGGGCAGCGCCGGCGAGCGCGTGGCGGTGGTGACCGCCAGCGGCCGCAGCTTGCCGCCCTTGATGAAGCCCATCGACGACGGCAGGTTGTCGAAGATCAGGTCGGCCGACCCCGCCATCACATCCGTCAGGGCCGGGCTGCTGCCCTTGTAGGGCACGTGCGTCATGCGGGTGTCTGTCATGGTCTGGAATAGTTCCCCCGACAGGTGGGTCGAGGTGCCGTTGCCGGTCGAGGCCATATTGACGCTGCCGGGATTGGCCTTCAGGTATTTGATCAGGTCCGCCACGCTGCGGATGCCGTGCTTGTCGGCAAAGGCCGGATTCAGTTCCAGCACGTTGGGCACCGGGATCACCAGCGTGACCGGCGTGAAGTCCTTGACCGGGTCGTAGGGCAGCTTGGCGTAAACGGACTGGTTGATCGCATGAGTGCTGACGGTGCCCATCAGCAGCGTGTAGCCATCGGGCGTGGCGCGGGCGGCTTCGGCGGTGCCGACGTTGCCGCCCGCGCCCGCCTTGTTGTCCACCACCACCGCCTTGCCCCAGGCCTTGCCCAGTTCGGCCGCGACCACGCGCGCGGCGATGTCGGCGGTGCCGCCGGCGGGGAAGGGCACGATGATCCTGACGTCGCGCGCCGGATAGTCGGCGGCGCGCGCGGCGGCGGGCAACAGGACTGCCGCCGCCAGACAGGCGGCAAGGGCCAGGCGGCCGCGCAAGGGGGCTGCAAGCATGGAAGTCGTCTCCTCGTGTGCGCGTGGCCGCGCATCGTTTGTGGGGTGTTCCTGCCAGGCCGGGGCCCGGGTCTGAATGCTGCCGGCGTCTGTCGCGCCTTGCCGTCGTGAATGCCGATGACTTGTAAAACGAATATAGGTATTGAGGGTCTACTTGTCAACCAAGTATACTTTTTCCAAGCTACTCATCTAACAACTGGATTCCCCCTCGGAATCCGCCAGGAGACCCGCCATGAAAACCTCCCCGGTCACCGTGCAGGACCTGCAGCGTTCCGTCATCGCGGTCCCGCCGCTGGCGCGCCATGCCGACCTGTCGCTGAACGAAGCCGCCAACCAGGCCCTGCTGCGGCACCTGGAGGCGGGCGGGGTGCGCAACGTGATGTACGGCGGCAATGCCAACTTCTACAACGTCGGCGTGGGCGAATACGCGCGCATCGTCGATATGCTGGCCGCGCTGGCCGGGCCGGACACCTGGATCCTGCCGTCGGTCGGCCCCGATTTCGGCAAGATGATGGACCAGGCGGCGATCCTGCGCGGCCGCGCCTTCCCCACGGCCATGCTGCTGCCGATGTCGTTTCCCTACACCGACGCCGGCCTGGCCGACGGCGTGCGCCGCTTCACCGATGCGCTGGGCAAGCCGGCGGTTGTCTACATCAAGTCGGCCGACTACCTGGCCCCGGCCACCGCGGCGCGGCTGGTCGAGGAAGGCCGCATCGTGGCGTTCAAGTATGCGGTGGTGCGCGAGGACCCGGCGCGCGACGCCTACCTGTCGGCGCTGCTGCAAAGCGTGGACGCCAATCGCGTGGTCAGCGGCATCGGCGAGCGCCCGGCCATCGTCCACTATCGCGACTTCGGCCTGAAGAGCTTCACCTCCGGCTCGGTCTGCGTGGCGCCGCGCGGCTCGATGCGCCTGCTGCGCCTGCTCAAGGAAGGCCGCTACGACGAGGCCGAGTCGGTGCGCGCCCAATACCTGGGCCTGGAGGACTGCCGCGACGCGATCAGCCCGATCCGTGTGCTGCACGACGCCGTGACCCTGTCGGGCGTGGCCGACATGGGCCCGATGCTGCCGCTGCTGACCGGCATTTCCAGCGCCGAGCGCGAGCGGGTCGCGCCGGTGGCGCGCGCGCTGGCCGAGTGGGACCGCGAAGCCGTCGCGGCCTGATGGCCGCGCGCGCGGCAACGGCGGTACGATGAGCGCTGCCGATACGCACCAGGAGATTTCGTGGCCCGACCCAAAGCATCGCCTCCCTCCGCGCCGCCCGCGTCCGCCGAGCCGGACGCCATGGGCGCGCTGGTGCTGGAACGCGGCCATCGCGTCCGGCTGGCCGACCAACTTTACGGCCAGATCTTCGAGCAGATCGTCGCCGGCAATCTCAACGTCGGCGATAAGCTGCCTTCCGAGAACGAGATTTCCGAACGCTTCGGCGTGTCGCGGCCGGTGGTGCGCGAAGCGCTGTTGCGCCTGCGCGCCGACGGCCTCATCACCGCGCACCAGGGCCTGGGCACCTTCGTCAGCCACCAGCCGGCGCCGCGCCTGACGGCCTTCAGCGACGTTGGCAACGTCGGCGCCTATCTGCGCGCGCAGGAGTTGCGCGTGGCGCTCGAGGGCGATGCCGCGAGGCTGGCGGCGCTGCGCCGCACCGACGAGCAGTTGCACAAGATCGAGGCCGCGCATGCCGCCTTCGCCGACAGCCTGGCGCGCGGCCAGATGTCGGCCGAGGCCGACCTGGCGTTCCACGCCAGCATCACCGAGGCCACCGGCAACGACTTCTATCTCGGGGTGCTGGAAAGCATCCACGAGTCCATCAATGGCTTCATGCGCCTGACGCTCAACCTGACCCGCACCGGGTCGCGCCAGCGCGCCCAGCGCGTCCTCGACGAGCACGCCACCATCCTCGACGCGATCCGCGCCCAGGACGGCGAGCGCGCCCGGGTCGCCATGCAATTCCACCTGGGCCAGGCCCGCCACCGGCTGGTCGACCGCGAACGCGATTGACCGGCCGCTCGCGCCGTCCGGGAGCTTCACACTGACAACAGCAGGAGACATCGCGTGCAAGGCAATGGTTCGGCAGGAACAGCGGCATCGGCGGGGCAGGTGCGTGAACAGATTCTGATCGTGTTGCAGGCCTGGGGCATGGCGCCCGACCTGGCCGCCATCACCGCCGGCCTGATGGCCGAGACGGATCTGCTGGGCATCGATTCGCACGGCATCTCGATGCTGCCGTCATACGAGGAAAAGCTGCGCGCGGGCACGCTCAAGCTCGACGCGCGCCCGCGCGTGGTGCGCGACGGCGGCGCCAGCGCGCTGCTGGACGGCATGGGCGGACTGGGCTACCCGGTGTCGGCGCAGGCCATGAACCTGGCCGTCGACAAGGCGCTGGAGCATGGCGTGGGCGCGGTGTCAGTGTGCAATTCGCATCACTTCGGCGCGGCTGGCGTCTATGCGCGCATCGCGGTCGAGCGCGGCGTGGTCGGGCTGGTCACCAGCAGCGCCAACGGCGTCATCATGGTGCCCACGCGCGGCGCCATGCCCATGCTGGGCACCAACCCCATCGCCTTCGGCGCGCCGGCCGCGCATAACGAGCCGTTCGTGCTCGACATGGCCACCACCACCGTTGCGGCCAACAAGGTCAAGGTCTATGACTTCCTTGGCAAGCCGCTGCCGCCGGGCTGGGCGGTGGACGGGCAGGGCGAGCCTGTCACCGCGGCCGACAGCGCCATGCAGTTCATCTTCAAGCATCCCGAGGGCGGGCTGACGCCGCTGGGCGGCACGCCGGCCATGAGCAGCCACAAGGGCTATGGCCTGGCGATGATGGCGCAGATCCTGGGCGGCACGCTCAGCGGCAGCGCACTGGCGGCGCGCCGCAACGTCACGCGCCGTCCCGGCGAACCCGACGACGTCGGCCACTTCTTCCTGGCGCTCAATCCCGACGCCTTCCGCGCCAGCGGCTCGTTCGAGTCGGACATGGACGACCTGATCGACACGCTGCACGACACCCCGCCGGCGCGGCCCGACGAACCGGTGCTGGTGGCCGGCGAACCCGAGGCCGCCGAGCGCGCGCGCCGCCGCGAGCAGGGCATCCCGATCCCGCCCGCCCTCGCCAAGCGCCTGCGCGAGATCTGCCAGCGGGCCGCGGTGCCGTATCTGCTGGACTGAGCCCTCCGCCCGGTCGCATGACGTTTTCCCCGCCGCGCGGGCCTGCCCGCGCGTTGATTCACCGACCCGGCCACCGGGCGGCAAGCATTAGAAAAACACGACAAGGAGACAACCATGCAACACAAG
Source organism: Achromobacter sp. SIMBA_011 (assembly GCF_046535435.1). Lineage (NCBI taxonomy): Bacteria > Pseudomonadati > Pseudomonadota > Betaproteobacteria > Burkholderiales > Alcaligenaceae > Achromobacter > Achromobacter sp. SIMBA_011. The sequence goes on from NZ_JAWRWN010000002.1 coordinate 460,078, forward strand.
ACATCGCCGGCGCGCCGCCGGCTGGGACTGGCCGCGCTGGCATTGGGCGCGGCCGCGGCGATCGCACCGGGGCTGCTGCTGGCGCAGGACTGGCCGACACGGCCGGTCAAGCTGATCGTGCCGTTCCCCGCGGGCGGCAGCACCGACGCGGTCGGACGCCTGCTGGCCGCCGAGCTGTCCAAGGAACTGGGACAGAGCGTCGTGGTCGAGAACAAGGGCGGCGCCAACGGCAACATCGGTTCCGATGTGGTCGCCAAGGCCGAGCCCGACGGCTACACGCTGCTGCTGTCGGGGGTGGGCTCGAACGCCATCAGCTATTCGCTCTACCAGAGCATGCCGTACCGCGACAGCGACTTCGCCCACATCTCGCTGCTGGCCACCGGGCCCAACGTGCTGGTGGCCAACATGGATTTCCCGGCCACCAACTTCGCCGACTTCATCAAGCTGGTGCGCGCCAACCCGGGCAAGTACACCCACGCCAGCTCGGGCAATGGATCGTCGGGCCACCTGGCCATGGAGATGCTCAAGCAGGCCGCCAAGATCGACCTGGTGCACGTGCCCTACAAGGGCGGCGCCGCCGCCATCACCGACATGATCGGCGGCCGCGTGTCGGTGATGTTCCTGAACCAGGACACGCTGCTGCCGCAGGTCAAGTCCGGCAAGCTGCGCGCGCTGGCGGTGGCCAGCGCCAAGCGCAATCCCGCCTATCCGGATACGCCCACGGTCGCGGAGTCCGGCTACCCGGGCTTCGCCGCCGAATCATGGTTCGGCCTGTCGGCGCCGGCCAAGACGCCGCCGGCCGTCATTCAGCGGCTGAACCAGGCCACCGTCAAAGCCCTGGCTTCACCGGATATCCGGCAGAAGCTGGAAAGCGTAGGCTTCGTGGTGGTGGGCGACGACCCCAAGGCGTTCTCGGCCTTTGTCCAATCCGAAATCACCAAATGGGGCGCGGCGGCCAAGGCCTCCGGCGCCCGCATGGACTAGCGTTCTGTATCAACACTCCCCGCGCGCCGGGCGGCGCCCGGGGTTCAATACGATGGGAAACACGCAGCGATGACTTCACCCTTGCCCAACCGCTTTCGCCAACGCATCCTGGCGCGCGAGCGCCTGATCGGCTTCTGGATGTGCATGTCCAGCCACATCACCGCGGAAGTCGCGGGCCTGGCCGACTTCGACTGGCTGCTGCTGGATGGCGAGCATTCGCCCAACACCGTGCCGATGTTCCTGCAGCAGTTGCAGGCCCTGCAGGGCAGCGCCAGCGCCGCCATCGGCCGGCCGACCTGGAACGATCCGGTCGAGATCAAGCGCCTGCTGGACATCGGCTTCTACAACCTGCTGATTCCCTTCATCGAATCCGAGGATGACGCGCGCCGCGCGGTGGCCGCGACCCGCTATCCGCCGCAGGGCATCCGCGGCGTGGCCGGCATGCAGCGCAGCAACCGCTACGGCACCGTGCCGGATTACTTGAAGACCATCAACGACAACATCTGCGTGCTGCTGCAGATCGAGAGCCGGCCGGGCATCGAGGCGGTCGACGCGATCGCCGCGGTCGAGGGCGTGGACGGCGTCTTCATCGGCCCGTCGGACCTGGCCGCGGCCCTGGGCCATCTGGGCAACCCGGGCCACCCGGAAGTGCAGGAAGCGATTCGCCACCTGTACCAGCGCGTCACCGCGCAGGGCAAGGCGGTGGGCATCCTGGCGCCGGTGCAAGCCGATGCGCGCCGCTACCTGGACATGGGCATGCACTTCGTCGCGGTCGGCACCGACCTGGGCGTGTTCAAGCAGGCCACCTTCGCGTTGCGCGAGGCCTTCCCCACCTGATCCTGCCTGATCGCGCGGCCGTCGCGTTCGCCACGGCCGCGCCTTGCCTTACTGCTCCAGCGCCAGCAGGTCGGCGACCGTCTGGCGGCGGCGGATCAGGCGCGCCTCATTGCGGTCCAGCAGCACTTCGGCCGCCAGCGGCCGGGTGTTGTAGTTCGAGGACATCGACGCGCCATAGGCGCCGGCATTGTGGAACACCAGGAAGTCGCCGATGCGCGGCCGCGGCAGCGACTGGTCCGAGACCACGCCGCCCGCGTCCTGCGTGAACACGTCGCCCGATTCGCACAGCGGACCGGCCACGGCGACACGGGTCTCGGCCGTTGGCGGCGTGGCGCCGTCCGGCGCGTGCACCGAGATGCGGTGGTAGCTGCCGTACATGGCCGGGCGCATCAGGTCGTTGAAGCCGGCGTCCACCAGCGCGAAATCGCGCTCGGGGCGGCGGTTGATCGCGTGCACTTCGGCCACCAGCGCGCCGGCCTCGGCCACCAGGAAGCGGCCCGGTTCGATCTCCAGGCGCACCGCGTGGCCCAGGCGCTGCTCGATGCGCTTGCGGGCCGCGTCCCATTGCTCGAAGTAGTGGTCGCAGTCGATGCGCGGCTCGCCCTCGCGATACGGAATCGACAGACCGCCGCCGGCCGAGATGGCCTCGATGTCGTGGTCCAGCGAGGCGACCACGTCGACCATCGCGTCGCACACGCTGGACAGGTGGCCATAGTCCACGCCCGAGCCGATGTGCATGTGGATGCCGACCAGCTTCAGGCCGTAGCGGCGCACGATGCCGATGGCGGCCGCGACGTCGTCGATCCAGATGCCGTGCTTGCTTTGCGGGCCGCCGGTGTTGGTCTTGTTGCTGTGGCCGTGGCCGAAGCCCGGGTTGATGCGCAGCCACACGCGGTGGCCCGGCGCGTGCTGGCCGACGCGTTCGAGCATGTCGAGCGAGCCGGCGTTCACGGTGATGCCGTGCTTGATGACGGTGGCCAGGGTGGCGTGGTCGATCAGGTCGGCCGTGAACACCACGCCGGCCGGCTCGCCCGCGGGCTCGAAGCCGGCGGCCAGGCTGCGCTCGATCTCGCCCAGGGACACCGCGTCCACCATCACGCCCTCGGCGCGCATCAGGCGCAGGATGTGCAGGTTGGAGCAGGCCTTCTGCGCGTAGCGGATGACGTCGAAGCGGCGCAGTTGGGCGATGCGCTCGCGGATGACGGCGGCATCGTAGACCCACAGCGGGGTGCCGTGCTCGGCGGCGAGTCGGGTGAGTTGGCGCGGATCGAAAGCCATTGCGGGGTGAACCTTGTTGCGATGATGGGGTAGGGAATCAGGGCAGCATCATGCCTGCGCCAGGTCATCCAGTAAAATGCTTAGATTTTCCACATCGATTCATTCCTGATATGGATAGGGCATGCTGACCCATCGTCACGTCGAAGTCTTCCGCGCCCTCATGATCGCCGGCAGCGTGACCAAGGCCGCCGACCTGTTGTTCACCTCGCAGCCCACCGTCAGCCGCGAACTGGCGCGCATGGAGCAGACCATCGGCTTCGCCCTGTTCGAGCGGGTGCGCGGCCGCCTGCGGCCCACCATGCCCGCGCTGGCGCTGTACGACGAGGTGCGGCAGTCATACGCCGGGCTGGAGCGGGTGGCGTCCACCGCGGCGCGCCTGCGCGCCTTCCAGGACGGGCAACTGGCGGTAATCGCGTTGCCGGCGTTTTCACATTCGCTGCTGCCGGGGGCCTTCCGGCGCTTCAGCCAGGACTACCCGGGCGTGAGCCTGGCGCTGGAGGCGCAGGAATCGCCGTTCCTGGAGGAATGGCTCACTGCCCAGCGCTACGACCTGGGCCTGACCGAGCACGAGCTGGAGCCGGCCGGCACCCGGCTGGCGTTATTGCTGGAGGTGGACGAGGTCTGCGTGCTGCCCGATGGTCATCGCCTGTTGGCCCGGCCGGCGCTGGAACTGGCCGATTTCGCTGGCGAACCGTTCGTCAGCCTGTCGTCCAGTGACCCCTACCGCATCCAGATCGACGAGGCCTTCGCGGCCGAAGGCGTGCTGCGGCGCGCGATCATCGAGACGCCGACGGCGGTCTCGGTATGCGCCTTCGTGCGCCAGGGGCTGGGCCTGGCCATCGTCAATCCATTGACGGCGCTGGATTTCATCGGCCGCGGCCTGCATATCCGGCCATTGCGGCGATCGTTCCCGTTCCGGGTCAACTTGGTGTTTCCGGAGCACCGGCCCAAGAACCCGCTGGTGGACGCCTTCACCGCCACCCTGCGCGACGAGGCCGAGCAGATCCGCGCCCGCCTCGCGGCCCGGCAGGACTGACGGGCGCTGCCGCCATCGGGCCATGCGGCTGGGGTCCGTAGACGGCAGTCGGCAATAGGTGGGAACGGGCAGGTGGCAGCAGCCGGCAATAGCGCAACGAGCAACTGGCAACAGGAACAGGTAACAGGAACAGGCAACAAAAAAGGATGCCCGTGGGCATCCTTCTTCATTTGCCGTATTCATGACGCCCTGCAAGGCAGGGCGGCATAATGGCTTAGGCCAGCGCCTTGATGGCGGCAGCCAGGCGGCTCTTGTGGCGAGCGGCCTTGTTCTTGTGGATGATGTTCTTGTCAGCCACGCGATCGATCACGCTCGACGCCTTCTGGAACACTTCGCCAGCCGCAGCCTTATCGCCAGCGGCGATGGATTGGCGAACGCGCTTGATGGCGGTGCGCAGCATCGAGCGCAGGCTGGAATTGTGCTTGTTGCGCTCAACGGATTGGCGAGCGCGCTTGCGGGCTTGGGCGGTATTGGCCATGTTGCTATGTAAGTTGAATTCGGCAAAGTCGAACATTTTAGCAAGTCCCAGAGGGATTGCAAGCTTTAAATGCCGTGTCTGCCGATGGAGCGCCCGTCAACCGGGCGGGGGGCGCTGCGAGGAAAGCCTCGGACTGCAGGACCCGGGTAGCTTGACCTGGGCTTCAGACCGCGCGGGCATCGAAGGAATCAACGCCTGGTGGCCCTGCTGCGCCTACTGGATAAAAACACCGTGCCGAGTATACAACGGAAGCGGCCTTTCGTTACAGCCCCGTTTCAGCGGACGTGGTCAGGCCGCGACGTTGATCGACACGAACCAGGGTGTGTAACGCCGCACGTGGATCGGCATCATGTCTTCGAGGGCGGCCAGCGCCGCGTCCGTGTCGTCGAGCGGGAAATGGCCGGAAACGGGCAGGCCGCCAGCGGCCATCGAGACGCGCAGGGAGCCGCTGCGGTAGGGGCGCAGGGCGGCGATGACCTCGGCCAGCGGGCGACCGCGGGCGTCGATCCAGCCAGCCTCCCAGGCGGCTTCCGCCATCAGTTCGGCACGGGGGGTGTCGATGCGCGAGACATCGAAGCGGGCTCCGGTGCCGGCCCGCACGATGCCGTGGGCGCCCGCCATGGTTTCCACCACCACCTCGTGCTCGTGCACCACGACCACCGTGCGCTGGGCTTGCTGGCGCACCATGTAGCGGGTGCCCAGGGCGCGCACGGTGCCCTCGGCGGTCTGCACCAGGAAGGGCCGCCGCGCGTCGGGCGCCACCGACACGGTGACGGCGCCGTCCAGCAGCCGCACCTGGCGGTAGGCGGGGGTGAAGTCCAGGTTGACGCGGCTGCGCGCGTCCAGCAGCAGTTGGCTGCCGTCGGAAAGCAGGTAGCGGCGGCGTTCGCCGGTGGCCGTGGCGGCGTCGGCCGCGACGTTGCTCAACGGGTAGAAGGCGTTGCCCACGTACGCGGCGCAGGCGCCCGCGCTGGCGAGGGCGAGCGAACCCGCCAGGAAGCGCCGGCGCGGCGGCACGACGACGGGCGGCGTGACGGCAGGCGCGGGCGCCGCCTGCGGCGAGGGCGGCGAGGCGGTCGTGGCGTAACCGGCAGGATAGGCGTCGCCCAGCCGGCCAAAGCCCGATCCCGCCAGAGTGCCCGTCAATTGTTGCCAGGCATTCTCATGCAGAGGGTCGGCCGCGCGCCACGCCAGGAAATCGTTGTAGTCCTGCGCCGTCGCTTTACCGGAGCGTAGCAGCAGCAACCAATTGATGACTTGGTCCGCCATGGGTTGTCCTTGGGCGTACTTCACTTCAAGCTGCCGCCTGGGGGGCCAGGCGGGAATCCTTTTGATGGCAATTTGTAAATAATAAAGGTTTTTTACCAAAGATTACCGGCCGCTTGTCAATTCTTGACGAATCAAATGCAAAAAAAGCCGGCGGGTAGCCGGCTTTTTGCTGAGATTGAGGCGCGAACCCTGGAAATTAACGGGGGGATCGGCGTCCGAAGTCTCGGGGACGGAACCCAAACAGTAACAACATGCCGAAGTAGACCGCCGCGCTGGCCGCCAATACGCCGGTCAGCCACAGCGCGCGATGGCCGGCATGGGCCTGCAGGCCGATCCAGTCAATACGACCATCGGCGTATAGCAGCAGCGCGGCCAGGGCCGCCAAGGCCGGCACCAGGCGCAGGCAGAAGCGGCCCCAGCCGTCGCCGGGCCGGTAGACGCCCCGGCGGCGCAGGCCGATCAGCAGCGCCAGCGCATTCAGGCAGGCGCCCAGGCCGATGGCGAGCGCCAGGCCGGCGTGGGCCAGCAGCGGCACCAGCGCCAGGTTCATCAGTTGGGTCAGGATCAGTACGCCGATGGCGATTTTCACGGGCGTGCGGATGTCCTGCTTGGCATAGAAGCCGGGCGCCAGGATCTTCACCGCCAGCAGGCCGATCAACCCGGCCGAATAGGAAATCACGGCCAGCCGGGTCTGCAGCACATCCTGCGCCGAGAACGCGCCATAGTGGAAGAGCGTCGCCACTAGGCCGTCCGACAGCAGCGCCATGCCCACCGCCGCCGGCAGTCCCAGCAGCAGCACCAGCCGCAGGCCCCAGTCGAGCAGCGCGCTGTAGCCGCCATGGTCGTCGCGGGCGTGGGCGGCCGACAGGCTCGGCAGCAGCACCGTGCCCAGCGCCACGCCCAGCAGGGCGGTCGGGAATTCCATCAGGCGGTCGGCGAACGACAGCCAGGTGACGCTGCCGGGCGCGAGCCAGGTGGCGATGTTGGTGTTGATCAGCAGCGAAATCTGCGCCACCGACACGCCCAGCGTGGCCGGCGCCATCTGCTTGAGGATGCGCTGCACCGTGGGGTCGGCCCAGGCTTCGCGAAAGCGCAGCGAGAAGCGCGGCGTCAGGCCCAGCCGCGCCAGCGCCACCCATTGCACCGCCAGTTGCGCCACGCCGCCGATCATCACGCCGATGGCCAGGGCATAGACCGGCACGTCCATGCGCGGGGCCAGCCAGAGGCAGGCGGCGATCATGGACAGGTTCAGCAGCACTGGCGTGAAGGCCGGCACGGCAAAGCGCCGCCAGGTGTTGAGCACGCCGGAGGCGAACGCAATCAGCGACATGCAGAAGATGTAGGGAAACATCACCCGCGTCATCCAGACGGCGGCGCCAAATTCGGTGTCGCGCGCGGCGCCGCGCAGGCCGCTGGCCATGGCCGACACCACCCAGGGCGCGGCGATGATGCCGATCAGCGTGATCGCCATCAGGGCCGCGGTCAGCAGCAGCGCCACCCGGTCCAGCAGGGTGCGGACCTCGGTTTCGGAGCGGTTGTTGCGGGCATGGCCCAGGATCGGCACGAAGGCCTGGGCGAAGGCGCCTTCGGCGAACAGCCGGCGCAACAGGTTGGGAATGCGGAAGGCGACCCAGAAGGCGTCGGTGATGGGGCCGGCGCCGAAGGCGCGCGCCACCAGGATGTCGCGTACCAGCCCGGAAATACGGGACAGCAGGGTGAAGCTGCTGACGGTGGCCGCGGAACGGAACAGGCTCATGGGGGTGACTGCGATAGAAAGCGGGCGGGCCTGCCCGGGGTATTGCAAGGAAGCGGCGCCGGCTCGCCGGCGCCCAAAGCATCGCCCCCTCCGGGGAGGGGGCGTCGGGCGATTACTTGGGGGGCATCCGGATGGCGCCATCCAGGCGGATCGTCTCGCCGTTCAGCATGTCGTTGGTGATGATGGCGTGCACCAGCTTGGCGTAGTCCTCCGGACGGCCCAGGCGGGCGGGGAAGGGGATGCTGGCGGCCAGCGAGTCCTGCACTTCCTGCGGCATGCCGAAGATCATCGGCGTGCCGAAGATGCCGGGAGCGATCGTCATGCAGCGGATGCCGGTCTTGGCCAGGTCGCGGGCGATCGGCAGGGTCATGCCGGCCACGCCGGCCTTGGAGGCGGCGTAGGCCGCCTGGCCGATCTGGCCGTCGAACGCGGCGACCGAGGCCGTGTTGATCATCACGCCGCGCTCGCCGGTGGGCTCGGGCGTGTTGCCGCTCATGGCCTCGGCGGCCAGTCGCATCATGTTGAAGCTGCCGATCAGGTTGATCGACACGACCTTCTGGAACAGATCCAGCGGGTGCGCGCCGTTCTTGCCCACGATCTTGGCGGCCGGCGCCACGCCGGCGCAGTTGACCAGGCCGAACAGGGTGCCCAGTTCCTTGGCCGCGGCAACGGCGCGCTGGCCGTCGGCCTCTTGCGTCACGTCGCAGTGGACGTAGCGCTGGCCCAGTTCCTTGGCCAGTTCCTCGCCGGGGCCATCCTGCAGGTCGGCGATGACCACCTTGGCGCCGTTGGCCACCAGCATGCGCACGGTGCCGGCGCCCAGGCCGGATGCGCCGCCGGTAACGATGAATACCTTGTTCGCGATTTCCATGTCTCTACCACCAGATCAATTCAAGGGATGAAAACGGCGCGCCAGGCGCCGGATGCGAAAAGGCCTTCGGGCCGGGGGCGGAACGCGTCGCGTCCGGCCGGCGCCGAAGGCCTGGGCCTGCGAAGCGCCTATCAGCTCTTGACGGCGTCGAACAGGCGCGACTTGATTTCCTCGACCGCGCCGACGCCGGAGATCTTGCGGTACTTCGGCGCCTCGGCCGGGTTCTGCTGGGCCCACGACGAGTAGTAGTCGACCAGCGGACGGGTCTGCTGGCGGTACACGTTCAGGCGATTGCGCACCGTTTCCTCGCGGTCGTCGTCGCGCTGGATCAGGTCTTCGCCGGTGACGTCGTCCTTGCCTTCGACCTTGGGCGGGTTGAAGCGCACGTGGTAGCTGCGGCCGCTGGGCTGGTGCACGCGGCGACCGCTCATGCGTTCGATGATGTCTTCTTCGGGGACTTCGATTTCCACCACGTAGTCCAGCTTGACGCCGGCGCTCTTGAGCGCGTCGGCTTGCGGAATGGTGCGCGGGAAACCGTCGAACAGGTAGCCGTTGGCGCAGTCGGGCTGCTTCAGGCGGTCCTGGACCAGGCCGATGATGATCTCATCCGAGACCAGGCCGCCGGCATCCATGACCTTCTTCGCTTCGATGCCCAGGGGCGTGCCGGCCTTGACCGCGGCGCGCAGCATGTCGCCCGTGGAAATCTGGGGAATGCCGAAATGCTGGGTGAGAAACGCGGCCTGGGTGCCTTTGCCGGCGCCGGGAGGTCCGAGCAAGATGAGACGCATGAGTGCTCCTGAATGGGGTTTAATTTTTGTGATCCGAGCGATTATGCCGCAACGCAGCAGCCTCTGCGGGGCCGCGCCATGCGAAATAACCCTTATATCCGTTTGCTATAGATCAAGCGAACGCGTTCCAGGTCGGCCGGCGTATCTACGCCGGCGGCCGGAGGGTGCGACGCCCGATGGACGACGATGACGTGGCCGTGCTCCATCGCGCGCAACTGTTCCAGCGACTCGAACCGTTCCAGCGCGCCTTGCGGCAGGGTCGGGTAGCGGCGCAGGAACGACACGCGGTAGGCGTACAGGCCGATGTGATGCCAGGCGGGCAGGCCGTCGGCCAGCACGCGCTCGCCGCCGGCCAGCGCGTCGCGCGCCCACGGGATCGGCGCGCGCGAGAAATACAGCGCGCGGCCGTCGACGGCGCAGACCAGCTTGACCACATTGGGGTTGAACAGCGCCTGGGCGTCCGCCAGCGGACAGGCGCAGGTGGCGATGTCCGCCTGCGGGCTGTCGGCCAGGCGGGCCGCCACGGCGTCGATGAGTTCGGGTTCGATCAGCGGTTCGTCGCCCTGCACGTTGACGACGATGGCGTCGTCGGGCAGGCCCAGTTGTTCCACGGCCTCGGCCAGGCGGTCGGTGCCGGTGGGATGGTCGCCGCGGGTCATCAGGGCGCGCAGGCCGTGGGCCTGGGCGGCGTCCTGGACGCGCGCGTCATCCGTGGCGATGTAGACCTGCGACGCGCCTGATTGCGCCGCGCGTTCGGCCGTGCGCACCACCATCGGCTTGCCGCCGATGTCGGCGAGCGGTTTGTCGGGCAGGCGGGTCGAGGCGGTCCGCGCCGGGATCAGGGCGATGAAGCTCACGATACGAGCGGGTCAGGAGGAAACGGGGGCGTCGTCCAGCGAGCGCGCTTCCGATTCGAGCATGACGGGAATGCCGTCGCGCAGCGGGAATGCCAGGCGGTCGGCGCGGCAGACCAGTTCGGCCCGGGTGCGGTCGTGTTCGAGGCGGCCCTTGCACAGGGGGCAGACGAGGATGTCGAGAAGGCGGGATTCCATGACCGGGATTCTAAAGCAGTTTGGGCGGGCGCAGCCCGCGCCGGGCCGCCTTGCGCGCCGGAAATGAGGGTCGCGGGAGGGTCGAATTACTTGTTTTGTTAATTGTTGTCATGTTTTGACGCTCCACGCCAGAAATTTCGGGACGGATGATGGCTATGATCCGCCGCGACGTGAGGAAAGAGGAAACACGACAATGGATTCCAACACCATCCGCATCGGGCTGATGCTCATCATCCTGGCCTGGACGGTCATCAGCGCCATCACCTACATGGCGCGCCGCAGCGGCAACAAGGACGCACTGCGCCAGCTCAAGCGGGAAGGCCAGCCGTTGCGCCGCCTTGGCGCCGAGGAGCAGGCGCTGGTGCAGCCATTCCTGGTGCGGCCCGCCAAGCCCACGCAAAGCGTCGCGCTGCTCAATGACGGCGTGTTTCCGCTGCGCGGCGCCTTCGTGCGTCACGGGCTGGAATCGAGCCACGGCGCCGCCACGCTGCACGACACGCTGGGCGGCGTCGACGTGGTGCTGCCTTACGACGCGCGCGACTATCTGCGCGAGGACAACCAGGCCGAAGTGGTGCTGACGGAGAAATTCGCCATCGTGGTGGCGCTGAACGGCGGGTTCGACCTGGCCGGCGGCCGCGAGCGCGAGGCGCGCCGGCAGAAGCAGAACCAGCAATGGTCCAGCGGCAAGCTGGGGGCGATGCAGGACGTGGTCGATGCCGACGCGCCCGCCGCGCAGGACGCTGGCAACGCGCCCGACGCCCAGGCCGAACGCGAGTTCGCCGACGCCATGCGGGTCGAGATCCTGAGCCAGCGCGAGGAAACGCCCGCCGAGATCGCCTGGCGCCGTCCGGCCGGCGTCGCCTTCTGGCCCGCCGTGTGGTGGCTGGCGGCGTTTGTCTGCCTGGGCGTGGCCGCGGCGGGCGGCGGCCTGGCTTGGCTGGCCTCGGCCGCCGCGCCGGCGCTGCTGGCCGTCTGGCTGACCTGGCGCCGGCGCCCGTTGGGCGCGGCGCAGAAGGTGAACCGGGTGCGAGGCGAACTGAACGCGATCGTGCTGACCAATCCGGCCAACGCGCAGGCGGTGTCGACCCAATTGTTCCTGGGCGACAAGCTGCCGGTGACGCTGCCCGATCATTGGCGCGCCAACCTGGAGCTGCCGGATGACGGCCGCGTCGACGTGGACCTGCGGGTGGAGGACTACACCGTGCTGCGCCTGGGCAACCGGTTTTCCGTGGATGAAGAGCAGCGCCTGTTTCCCCAGGTGGCCTGGGGGCGCCACGTGACACTGGCGCTTGCGGGGCTGATCGCGGGCGCGGCGTTCGGCCTGATCGGTGACGGCGATCTGCGCGGCGACGTCGCGCTGGCGTCGGCGTGGGCGCGTGGCGCCCAGCCGCGGGTCTACGACTCGGCCACTGCGTTGGCCCAGGACCCGCCCGCGCCCGGCGACGTGGTGGCCCTGAAGGGCGCGGGCCGCTGCCAGTTCCAGCCGGACGCTTACCGTCAGGGCGAGGTGCGCTTCGATTGCGAGCGCATCCGTTGGCAGGGCGATGCGATCCAGGCTGGCGAACTGCGGGTCACGCCGGCCGCGCTGGCGTTGTATTCGGGCGGTTTCCTGAAGACCCGGCCCAATCCGATGATGGACATGCTGGTCCGCAACCAGGTGTATGGCAGCGTGGCCGGCAATCCGCTGGCCGCTTACAACGCCCGCAATGTCTCCGCGGTGACCGTGAATCGCGTGACCGATCTGGTGCTGACGATCGAACTGGCCTGCGAGGCCGCCACGGGGCAGGCCATCGCCGAGTGCGACCGCCTCAAGGCCGAGACGGTCGATGGCCTGATGCTGGCGCGCGACGAGCCGGACAGTTGGCTGGCACTGTTGCGGCTGGCGCAGGGCGGGGCCTTCAGGCAGCAGGGCAATGCCGACGAGGGCGTCATCATCGCGCACGTCGCCAACCGGCTGCGCGGCCTGGCCAGGAGCAGCATGGAGCCGCAGTTGCGCGAGGCGTTGGCGCGCGCCGGCAACGACCTGATGGCGCGCCAGCGCGGCGGTGTCGTCCTGCAGGTGTGGCCCGGCCGCTACGCCGATATGCCGCAATTGCCGCCGCGCGACGAAATGCCCGATCTGCTGCAGTCGTGGAGCCACCAGACCGCGATGCTGGCGGCCGATGGAGCCCGGCCATTCCAGGCTGGCGGCGTGGTCACCGCGGTCGGGCGCGAGGCGTCCGGCACAACGGTCGTCGACGTCGATGCGCGGCTTTCGCTGGACGATCCATGGCCGTCGCTTGCGCGGGTCATCTGGCTGGCGCTGGCGTTGCTGCTGCTGGCGGTGCATGTGCCGCTGGCGGTGCTGCGGTTGCGCGCGGCGACTGCCCGCAAGCGTGGGCTGGCGGAATACGCGCGGCGACCGGTCGCTGCGCGTTCGGCCTTTTTCTAGGAAGGCTGTCCCACAGCGCGCTGGCGCAGCGTCTGCGCCAGCCAGTCGAACAATCGCGGATCGGAAAAGCCGGCCCGCACCGGCACCTCCCACAGGCGCGCGTCATGCAGGGCGGCGCATTTGATGGCGTCCTTGGACGTGACCAGGATGGTCCGAGCGGCCAGCGCCTGGAAGGGCGAGGTGGCGTAGTCGTGGTGGTCAGGCAGGGGCAGCGTGGCCGCCAGCGTGATCCCCTGGGTTCGCAGCGTGGCGAAGAAACGCTCCGGGTTGCCGATGCCGGCGGCCGCCGCCACGTCCGGCTGGCCGGCGAAGGCGGCCAGCGGGCGGCGCGCGCCGCCTTCGATCTGGCGGGCGTCATCGGGTTCCAGCCACATGGCGACCTGGCGCGGCCCCGGGCCGGAGGGCGCCGCCGCGTGTCCGCCGGGCACGCCGATATTGGTGATCACCGCGTCCACCTCGCGCAGCCGGCTGGCCGGTTCGCGCAAGGGGCCTGCCGGCAGCAGGCGGCCATTGCCGACGCCGCGCTGGTCCTGCACGACGATTTCCAGGTCGCGCGCCAATGCCAGGTGTTGCAGGCCGTCGTCGGAAACGATCACGTCCACCTGGGGATGGGCGCGCAGCAGTGCCTGGGCGGCCAGCGCGCGGCGCGGATGCACCGCCACGGGCGCGCCGGTGGCGCGCGCGATCAAAGCGGGCTCGTCGCCGAATTGCGCGGCTTCCAGTTCGCCCTGGCCGACGCGTGCCTGCGGTCCGAGTTTCACGCCGTAGCCGCGGCTGACCACGCCGGGCGTATAGCCGCGGGCGCGCAGCGCGTCGACGGTGGCAATGACCATGGGCGTCTTGCCGGTGCCGCCCACGTAGATGTTGCCGATCACCACCACGGGCACCGGCGCCCGGTAGGCCGTCGCGCGGCCGTCGCGGTAGCGCGCGCGCTTGCGCGCCACCACGCTTGCGGTCAGCGCGGACAGCGGGCGCAGCAGGGTGGAGAGCCAGCCGCCGTGCTGCCATTGGCGCGCAATCAGCGAGGCCTTGGGGCGGGACGAAGTCACCGGGCGGTCTGGGCGGCGAAGTTGACGCGGCCGATGCCGGCCAGGCGCGCCGCTTCCATGACGTTGATCACGGACTGGTGGGTGGCCTGCGCATCGGCGTTGATGACCACCAGCGGTTCGGTCTTGCCGGCGGCGGCCTGGCGCAGCACGTCGGCGATCTCGGGCGGCGTGGAGACGTCGATCAGCGTGCCATTGAGCGCATAGCGCCCATCCTGGCTGATCGCCACTTCCAGCGCCGGCGGCGTTTCCTGCTCGGCCGAGGCCTGCGGCAGCGTGACCTTCAGTTGCGTGAAGCGGGCGAACGAGGTGGTCGCCGCCAGGAAGATGAGGATGACCAGCAGGACGTCGATGAGCGGAATCAGGTTGATGTCCAGCTCGTCGCGGTCGCCCCGGGAGCCCCGGAAATTCATGGACGGTCCTCGCGCGCGGCGGAGGCGGGCGACACCGCGCGCGCCAGCCGCGCGGCCGACAGTTCCATGGCGTTCAGGTAGCCGTCGACCCGGCCGCGCAGATAGCGGTGCGCGATCATGGCGGGGATGGCGATGAGAATGCCGAAGCCGGTGTTGTAAAGCGCGATCGAGATGCCCCGCGCCAACTGGGCGGGGTCGCCGCCGCCAGGCGTGTACGAACCGAAGATTTCGATCATGCCGACCACGGTGCCGAACAGTCCCATCAGCGGCGCGACCACGGCGATGGTGCCGATGGCGGGGATGTAGCGGCTCAGGTCATGGGCCACGGCGCGGCCGGTGTCCTCGACCACGCTGCGCAATTCCTCGCGCGGCAGATGGCGGTGGCGCATGACCTCGGCCAACACGCGGCCGAGCGGCGAATTGCGTTCCAGGCGGCTCAGTGATTCGGGAGAATCCTGGCGGTTGCGCAGCATCTCGGCCACTTGTTCGTTCAGGCCGCGCGGCATGACCTGGCTGCGGCGCAGCGACAGGAAGCGCTCGAAGATCAGCGCAAGACCCAGCACGGAAGTCGCCAGCAGGGGCCAGATCGGCCAGCCGGCCTCGCGCAAGATGGAAAGCAAAGCGGTCAACTCCAGGTGCGCCGGGGGACGGGGAGGGCCACGCGCCGGCATCTGCTCAAGCCGGAACTGTAACGGCGCGGCCGGGATGTGGCAAGGCCGGCCGGACGGCAAAACTATCCACAGAATTTGTGGATAATTCTGTGCAAAACTTCGCCGGAACGCTTGCGGGCACAGGGCTTGCGCTTGGTTGCTTCAAATTCGAGCAACCGTGCATGGTCAGAAATTCCATAAAAATCATGTTCTTAGGTCGAATTTGCTAGCTTTCGGGCCTGCCGCGGCAAAAATGCCCGGACGCGGTATCATGGCGGCCCGCTACGTATGCCCTGTGGACAGGTACGCATCGGAAAGCCTTATGACAATTGAACTTGCAGTCACAAACAACGTATTTGCGCGGGATATCCTGACAGTTGCCCAGCTGAACCAAGCGGTGGGGCAGTTGTTGGAGCGCAGCGTCCCGGCACTGTGGGTTCGCGGCGAGATTTCCAACTTCACGCAGGCGGCTTCCGGGCATTGGTACTTC
The DNA here is from genome assembly GCF_046535435.1 of Achromobacter sp. SIMBA_011. NCBI lineage: Bacteria > Pseudomonadati > Pseudomonadota > Betaproteobacteria > Burkholderiales > Alcaligenaceae > Achromobacter > Achromobacter sp. SIMBA_011. The sequence goes on from NZ_JAWRWN010000002.1 coordinate 475,457, forward strand.
ACGCTCAAGGACAGCCGCGCCGCCGTGCGCGCCGTCATGTTCCGGGGCCGCGCCAGCGCGGTCGGCTTCGTGCCGCGCGCCGGCGACCAGGTGGAAATCAGGGCCAGAGTGTCGCTTTACGAACCCCGTGGCGACTATCAACTGCAGGTCGACGCCATGCGCCGCGCCGGCCTGGGCAATCTGTACGAAGCCTTCCTGCGCCTGAAGGAACAGTTGAACGCGGAAGGCCTGTTCGATCCGGCGCGCAAGCGCGAACCCGTGCCGTTGCCGCGCGCCATCGGCGTGATCACCTCGTTGCATGCCGCCGCGCTGCGTGATGTGCTGTCGGCGCTGGCGCGGCGCGCGCCGCAGGTGCCGGTCATCATCTACCCGGCGCCGGTGCAAGGCGCCGACGCGGCCGGCCGGCTGGCGGCGCAGGTCCGCCAGGCGAACGCCCGCGGTGAGGTCGATACGCTGCTGCTGGTGCGCGGCGGCGGCAGCATCGAGGACCTCTGGAGCTTCAACGACGAAGCCCTGGCGCGCGAGATCGATGCAAGCGCCATCACCACCATCAGCGGCGTTGGCCACGAAACCGACTTCACGATCGCCGACTTCGTCGCCGACGTGCGCGCGCCGACGCCGACCGCGGCCGCCGAATTGGCCTGCGTGCCGCGCTCCGAACTGCTGGGCCGCGTCATGTACGCGGCCGAAACCTTGGTGCGCGGCCAGCAGCGCCGCCTGGAACGCGCGGCGCAGCGTCTCGACCGCGCCGCCGCGCAACTGGTGTCGCCGGCCCAGCGGCTGGAACACCAGCGCGAGCGCCTGAACAGCCTGAGCTACCGGCTGGCATCGGCCTGGGCCGGTCCGCAGGCCCGGCGCGGCGCCCGCGTCAACCTGCTGGCGCAGCGTCTGGCGCATCGCGCGCCCGACACGCGCCGCGGCGCGGAACGCCTGGCCGCCGTGACGCGCCAGCTTGGCCAGACACACGCGCGCCTGCTGGCGCGGCGCCGCGACCAGTTGGCCGCGGCCGGCGCGCAACTGCGCGCGCTCGATCCCGGCAACACGCTGGCGCGCGGGTATGCTATCGCGCGGGACGCCGACGGCCGCATCGTGCGCGATGCCGCCACCCTGGCGGCGGGGCAGGGCCTGGACCTGAGCTTCGCGCAGGGCGGCGCCCGGGTCGAGGTCACGCAGGTGCGCGAGACGCGCGACCTCTGAAGCGCCGCGAACAGGCGGTAGTGGGACAACGCGGCCCTCGGGGCCGGCCGTCAGGGATGGAACGATGCGGTTGAACGAACCACGCAAGCCTGAGCGCCGCATGCGCCAGGCCGCTATGCTGGCGGCGCTGTTGGCCGCCATGACGCTGGCCGCGACGACGCCAGCGCGGGCCGGATTCCAGAACGACCCGCCGCCGCCCGCCGCGCCGCTGTCGGTGGCGCCGCCGCCTCCGGCCGCGCCGTCGCCCCGGGCCGAGCCCAAGCCGCCGTCCGATTGCGACTGCGCGTCGCCCTACCGCGAATATCGGGCGGCCGAGACCGCCGAGACCCGCGCCTTGTTCAACGCCGTTGCCGCCGGCGACGAGGCGGCCTTCGCCGCCGCGCTGGCCAAGGTGAAGCAGCCGGGCGACTACGCGCTTGAAGGCGTGCCGCTGCTGCACGCGCTGCTGATGCCGGCGGGCAAGCGCGGCAAGCACGTGTATTGGGACATGCCGACGGACGAGGCGGCGCGCCTGCGCCAGGCCTGCCACGCGGCGCTGCCGGCCCGCACCCGCATGCTGGCGGCCCTGCTGGCGACCAGGCCGGCGCTGGACGACATCACCTACGAATCGCGCCGTCCGTCGCTGCAACTGGCGCTGCTGTATGGCACGCCCGAGATCCTGGACATGCTGCTGGCGGCCGGCGCCCGCCCCGACCAGCGCGGCGACGAGAATAAGACTCCGCTCGAATTCCTGCTCAGCCGCGATTTCGAATTCGCGGTGCGCATGACCTACCTGCCGCGACTGGTTGACCGCCAGCAGACCACGCGCATGGTGCTGGCCCTGCTCAAGGCCGGCGCCGCGCGTCCCTTCGCCTATATCGACGAACACGCCGATGACGCCATGCGCCAGGCCTTCAGGGACGCGCAGGGGCAACCGCGCCGGGCCGCGGACTACCTGGCCTGGGGGCCGCTGGTCGAATTGACCGAAGGCGCCGAAGTCGTGCGCGCGCTGGCCGCCACCGGCACCCGGCCCGCGTACGGCGAGGGCGCCAGTCCGCTGGCGCTGGCGGCCTACACCGGCAACGCGGGCGCGGTGACGGCGCTGGCGGAGCTGGGGCCGCGCACCGCGCCCGACACCGGCTACGGCGCCAGCGGCGACCGCGACCTATGGCTGGACGCGGCCCAGGCCGCCGTGGCGGCCGGACACGGCGACATCGCCGTGCCGCTGTTGCGCGCCGACATGCCGTTCAATCAGCGCGGACCGCAGACCGGCACCGACGCGGCGGTCTTCGTGCGCATGGAAGCGGACGAGCGTCCGATCATGAATCTGGCGGCCGGCAAGGGCGACGTCGTCACTTTGCAGCGCTTGCTGGCGCTGGGCGCGACGGTTGAGGGCGACGATACCGAACCGCATGGCGACACGCCCCTGGCGGACGCGGTGCGGGCCCGCCAGGCCGCGGCCGTGCGCGTGCTGCTGGCGGCCGGCGCCAATCCGACCACCACGCGGGAGGGCTATGACCGCAAGTCCGCCCTGCAGCGCGCCATCGAGGCTGATGACGCGCCATTGCTGCACGACCTGCTGGCGGCCACGCCGCCGGCCGCGCTGCAGGCGCTGCTGGCCGACCCCGCGCGCTCGCCATTGGCGCAGGCGCTGCGCCAGCCGGGCAAGCAGGGCGCCGCGATGCTGCGGCACCTGGTCGATGCCGGCCTCGACCTGAAGACGCTCGATGCCAGCGCCATTCGCCAGGCGCTGGAGAGCCGCGACGGCGAGATGGCCAGGTATCTGATCGACGCGGGCGTCCCGGTCAATCCGCAGGCCGCCGCGGCGGCGTCGGACGATCCCTATGACAACAAGGGCGTGCCGCCCTTGCTGGTGGCGGTGACTTCGGGCCAGGCGGCCATGGTCGATGCGTTGCTGGCCAAGGGCGCCGATCCGCTCGGCCTGGCCCCGGACGGCCGCAGCGCCCTGTATTGGGTCATCGGCGGCGGCGACGCGGCCATGCTCGAACGCTTGCTGGCCGCCGGCGCGCGGCTCGACGATCCGCGCTTGCCGCGCGCGCCGGCCGCTCATGCCTTGTTGAACGCCGCGCTTGCCTCCGGCGACCTGGCGCTGGTCAAACGTGTGGAGCAGGGCGCCAAGCAGCCGCTGGCCGACGCCTGCCTGCCGTCGGGGGGCGAATACGCGCTGCTCGACCGGCCCGGGTACTTCGCGCAATTGCAGGCGGCGGGCTACACCGGCGCGCGCGCCGAGTGCGTCGGCAAGGACGGCGCCTTGCCGCAGCGCCTGCTGTCGGCGCTGTTGCGCGACCGCCAGTTGGCGATCGCGCGCCGCGACACGGTGATCGATGTGCTCACGCGCTTGAAGGCCGTGGGCGCCGATCTGGACGCGCGCCAGACCGAGAGCGGCGATACGCCGCTGGTCGCCGCCATCCTGCTGGGCCGCGGCGATCTGGCCGATGCCCTGCTGGCGGCCGGCGCGAGCCCGGACGCCGCCGATGCGCAGGGTCGCAGTCCGGCCTGGGCGGCGCTGGCCAGCGGGCAGCCGGACATGCTGGCGCTGCTGGCGCGGCACCACGCGCGCTTTGATGGCGCGGCGGCGCCCTCGGGCCAGTCGTTCAGCCAGACGCTGGCGTGCCAGGCCGCGCCCGGCTTTGCCGCCGCGCTGCAGGCGGCCGGCGCGCCGCTCAAGCAGGCCTGCCCCGCCAAGCCGGGCGCCGCCAAGGCCCTGGGCAAAGCGGCCGCGCGCGTCGCCGGCCATTACTACCTGCGCGGCATGCGCGAAGTCGGCAGCGAGCTGCTGCTGTCGCCCGATGGCCGTTTCGATTACCTGATGAGCTACGGCGCCGTGGACATCCAGGCCAGCGGCACCTGGCGCCTGGAAGGTAGGCAGGTGCGCCTGGACACGCCGCCGATCCAGCCGTTCTCGGCGATCGCGAAGGTCGGCGCGGACTCGCGGCCCGCCGAGGGCGACGAGCTCACGGTGCGCGTGTATTACGAAGGCCGGCCGGTCAAGGTCGATGTGGCGATGTCGTCGGCCAGCGCCGATTACGCCGGCACGCCGAAGCAGTCCGAAGGCGCCGATGGCGTCAGCGCGCCGATCGCGCCGGGTGAGCTCAAGGCCCTGGCGGTGTTCGTGCCGCTGCCTTCCGGCGCGCGCTGGCACAGCGTGGATGTGAGCAAGTCCGATATCGCATCGCGGGCGCTGCGCATCGACCTGGAACTGCCGGAATCGGCTAGTCGCACACCGTTGCACATGACATTGGCGTTGCGCGAAGACGGCGCGCTGGTGGCCGCGCAAGGCGGGCGCGAACTGCGCTATGAGAAAGAGTAGCGTTTACGCGCGCAAGGCATAAACACATGCCCGTTAACCCCGCGCCGCCGCGGGGTTAACGCGGTATCCTCGCAGAGTTGCCGATACAATTGAACGGCTTGATCGTGCACTCAACAGAAGGAACCGACACATGGCACATACTCTTCCCCCCCTGCCTTACGAACTGGACGCGCTGGCTCCGCACATCTCGAAAGAGACGCTGGAGTACCACTACGGCAAGCACCACCAGACCTACGTCACGAACCTGAACAACCTGATCCCGGGCACCGAGTTCGAGAACCTGTCGCTGGAAGACATCGTCAAGAAGTCCTCGGGTGGCATCTTCAACAACGCCGCGCAGATCTGGAACCACACCTTCTACTGGAACAGCCTGGCTCCCAAGGCCGGCGGCGCGCCGAGCGGCAAGCTGGCCGACGCCATCAATGCCAAGTGGGGCAGCTTCGACGCCTTCAAGGAAGCCTTCAACAAGTCGGCCGCCGGCAACTTCGGTTCGGGCTGGACCTGGCTGGTCAAGAAGGCCGACGGTTCCGTCGACATCGTCAACACCAGCAACGCCGCCACCCCGCTGACCACGGCCGACAAGCCGCTGCTGACCTGTGATGTCTGGGAACACGCGTACTACATCGACTACCGCAATGCCCGTCCCAAGTACCTGGAAAACTTCTGGGCCCTGGTGAACTGGGACTTCGCCGCCAAGAATTTCGCCTGATTCCGCTGCGCGCCCGGCGCGCACCGCAGGGCCAAGGCCCCTCGCATCGCGAGGGGCCTTTTTGTTTTCGGCGCGCCCCGGGAGCCGACCGAAATTCTAGATTACGGGGTCAAATTTTGTATTTTGTCGAATTCATTTTGTAGAAAATGAGAATAAATCTCCCTCTCTTTACGAATAAAGCGAGGCGAAGGTCCCGCTATCGTTGAAAGCAGTCTGCGGCCGAGCCATGGGGCCAACGATCGCGGCATGCCCGCCACAACACCGTGGCGTTTGACGGGAAGGGAAGCATGTTGCGGTTTTTTTCGGGGTTGCATATCGGCGCGCGCATCGGCGTGCGACTGTCGGGCGCGTTCCTGCTGGTAGCGTTGCTGGGGGGCTGCATCGGCGCGTTCGGGGTGTGGGGGCTCTCCCGCATCAACGACATGAACGACCAGATCGCCGAGGTCGAATTCCGAGGGCTGTCCGACATCAAGGAAGCCAACATCAGCCTGATCGCCGCCGGCCGCGCGCGCAAGAGCTTCCTGGGCGCCACCACCGAGGAAGAAAGGCAGGCGCTGCGCGCCGAGTTCGACCGCGATGTCGCAAACCTGGAGCGCCTGCGCGCCAAGGCGGCGCAGAGCTTCGTCCGCGAGGACGGCAAGCGCCTGCTGGCGCAATTCGTCGAAGCCGAAGAGCTCTGGAAGCGCGAGGCCATCGAGTTCTTCGAGGCCGCCCAAGGGCTGCCGCTGGCCCAGACCGATGCCGCCATCGTCAACATCACCAAACGCGCCGCCGCCTCGTCCGGCAAGGCCGAGGCGCTGATCATCGAATTGGTCCAGGCCAAGGAGCAGGCGGCTGACCGCGCGGTGCGCGAAGTCACCGACCTGTACTCCGGCACCCGCCTCATCATGATCGGCCTGTCGCTGGCCGGCGTGGTCCTGGGCCTGCTGCTGGGCTGGCTGGTGACGCGCGGCATCACCCGGCCGCTGGGGCGGGCGGTGGAGGCCGCGCGCCGGGTCGCCAATGGCGACCTGAGCGGGGATATCCAGGTCACCTCGCGCGACGAGACGGGGGACCTGATGGCTGCGCTCAAGGCCATGAACGAAAACCTGTCGCGCATCGTGCGCGATGTGCGAGACGGCTGCGAAAGCATCGCCTCCGCTTCCTCGCAGATCGCGCAGGGCAATGCCGACCTGTCGCAGCGCACCGAGGAACAGGCGGCATCGCTGGAGCAGACCGCGGCCTCGATGGAACAGCTCACCAGCACCGTGCAGCAGAACGCCAGCAACGCCGGCGAGGCCGAAAAGCTGGTCACCCAGGCCTCGACCGTGGCGGCGCGCGGCGGCGAGGTGGTCGACGTCGTGGTGCAGACCATGAGCGCGATCTCCGAAAGCTCGCGGCGCATCTCCGATATCACCAGCGTGATCGACGGCATCGCGTTCCAGACCAACATCCTGGCGCTGAACGCCGCGGTCGAGGCTGCGCGCGCCGGCGAGCAGGGCCGTGGCTTCGCGGTGGTGGCCGGCGAGGTCCGCACCCTGGCGCAACGCTCCGCGGTCGCGGCCAAGGAGATCAAGGCGCTGATCGACGAATCCGTCCATCGCGTCGAAGGCGGCACGCGTCAGGCCGACGAGGCCGGTAACACCATGCGCGAGGTGGTCGACAGCGTGCGCCAGGCCGCGATCCTGGTCCACGAGATCGCCAGCGCCTCCGCCGAGCAATCCACCGGCATCGGCCAGGTCAACCAGGCCGTGGCGCAGATGGACACCGTGACTCAGCAGAACGCCGCGTTGGTGGAACAGGCCGCGGCCGCGGCCGGCAGCATGCAGGATCAGGCTGGCCGCCTGGCGCAGCAGGTGCGACGCTTCAAGATCGATGCCGGTCCCGTGTCGATGGATGCCGAACCCCGGGCCCGGCTGATCCAGGCCGGCCGCGCCACGCCGCATCCGGCGGCGGAGGCGCGCCAGCAACCGGTCGTGGCGCGCCCGGCCCTCATCAAGCACGACGCGGACGAGGACGACTGGTCGTCGTTCTGAATGGCACGCCTGTGGGCTGGCAGTCAGGCGGCAATGGTATGGTTTAGCCACTTCTGGTTTTGCCACGCCTTGCCGCCCGGCCCCGCCCATGTTCCTGCCCACTCCGCTGCGCCGTATCGCCACCGGTTCCCGCCACCTGCTGCGCCGCAAGTTGCGACAGACCAACCGCCTGTCGCGCAAGAGCCTGCAGATGGCCCTGTTGCTGGGAGGCGCGGCGCTGGTTGCCCTGGTGTCGCTGGGGTTTGCCTACCTGGCCGACCTCGCGCTGGAATGGAACCGCGAATGGGTCGGGCATGCCGGCTGGCTGGCGCTGCTGGTGTTGCCGTGCGCACTGGCCATCCTGCGTTGGGCCACGCTGCGGTTCGCGCCCAATGCCGCGGGCAGCGGCATTCCCCAGGTGATCGGCGCGCTGTCGCTGCCGCCCGGCCCGGGACAGCGCAGCCTCGTGTCGCTGGCGCAGGCGCTGTGGAAGATTCCGCTGGCGTTCTTCGGCATGCTGGCCGGCGCCTCGATCGGCCGCGAAGGGCCGTCGGTGCAGGTCGGCGCCGCGGTGATGCTGGCATGGGGCGATTTCTGGAAGCGTCGCGGGCTGCAACTGCGCGGCTTCCATGCCAACGAGCTGATCGCCGCGGGCGCGGCCGGCGGCCTGGCCGCGGCCTTCAATGCACCCTTGGCGGGCGTCATCTTCGCCATCGAGGAACTGGGTCGCGGCACCGTGCTGCGCTGGCAGCGGCTGGTGCTCATCGGCGTATTGGCGGCCGGTTTCCTGGTGGTGGCGGTGCAGGGCAACAATCCCTATTTCGGCACCTTTGGCGGCGCGGTCCTTACGCATGGCATGCTGTGGTGGGTACTGATCTGCGCCGCGCTCAACGGCGCGCTGGGCGGTCTCTTCGCGCGCCTGCTGGGCAAGGGGGCGGCCGGCATGGCGCCCGCGGCCTGGCGGGCCTGGATCCGCGTCCATCCCATCTGGACCGCCTTCGCCATGGGCGTGGTGCTGGCGCTGATCGGCCTGGCCACGGCCGGCAGCGTCTACGGCACCGGCTACGGCGCGGCCGCCGACCTGCTGTCGGGCGAGACGCAGAACGCCTTGCCCGCCGGTTTCGGCCTGGCCAAGCTGGCCGCCACCGTGGCTTCGTACTGGGCCGGCATTCCCGGCGGCATCTTCACGCCCGCCCTGACCACCGGCGCCGGCATCGGCCATCACATCTGGCAATTGGCGGGCGAGGGCGTGGACCAGCGCGTGCTGGTCCTGGTGTCGATGGCCGCGTTCCTGGCCGCGGCCACCCAGGCGCCGTTGACGGCCAGCGTGGTGGTCATGGAAATGACGGGCAGCCAGCCCATGCTGTTCTGGCTGCTGGTCGGCTCGCTGCTGGCCTCGGGCGTGTCGCGCCAGTTCTGCCCGCAGCCGTTCTACCATCTGGCCGCCGGACGCTTTCGCCGCCAGGCCATCCTCGAGGCCGGGCGCGCCGCGCGGGCGAGCGCGCCGACACCGTGAGGGCAGGCCGGCATGTGTACGGTGAGTGAACAGTAGCTGGACACCGTCCGTTCTGCGGACATCCTCGGGATGCACCATCTTGGCGCGAAACCGCTGCGTTAAGATCGTGCGCATTCGATTCCTCCACTTCAATCCGAGCATCTCATGACCGTGCATGCCTATATCTGTGACGCGATTCGCACCCCCTTCGGCCGCTACGGCGGCGCACTGGCCCCGGTGCGTCCCGACGACCTCGCGGCCGTAGCCATCAAGGCGCTGGTGGCGCGCAATCCTGGCGTGCGCTGGGAAGAAATCGACGATGCCATCCTGGGCTGCGCCAACCAGGCCGGCGAAGACAACCGCAACGTCGCCCGCATGGCCACGTTGCTGGCCGGCCTGCCGGTCGAAGTTCCCGGCGCCACGGTCAACCGTCTGTGCGGTTCGGGCCTGGACGCCATCGGCAGCGCCGCGCGCGCCATCCGCGCCGGCGAAGCCGGCCTGATGCTGGCCGGCGGCGTCGAAAGCATGAGCCGCGCGCCGTTCGTCATGGGCAAGGCCGATAGCGCCTTCTCGCGCAACGCCGCGATCTATGACACCACCATCGGCTGGCGCTTCATCAACAAGTTGATGAAGGCCCAGTACGGCGTCGACTCGATGCCGGAAACCGCCGAAAACGTCGCCGACGATTTCAAGATCAACCGCGAAGACCAGGACCTGTTCGCGCTGGCCAGCCAGCAGAAGACCGCCCGCGCCCAGAAGGAAGGGTTCTTCGACGCCGAGATCGTGCCGGTCTCGATCGCGCAGAAGAAGGGCGATCCTATCGTCGTGTCCAAGGACGAGCATCCGCGCGAGACCAGCCTCGAGGCGCTGGCCAAGCTCAAGGGTGTGGTCCGCGAAGGCGGCACCGTGACCGCCGGCAATGCTTCGGGCGTCAACGACGGCGCCGCCGCGCTGCTGCTGGCCGACGAAAAAGGCGCCGCGCGCCACGGCCTGACGCCGCGCGCCCGCGTGGTCGGCATGGCCACCGCCGGTGTCGCGCCGCGCATCATGGGCATCGGCCCGGCGCCCGCCACCCGCAAGGTGCTGGCCCAGACCGGCCTGACGCTGGACCAGATGGATGTGATCGAGCTGAATGAAGCCTTCGCCGCCCAGGGCCTGGCCGTGTTGCGCCAGCTTGGCATCGCCGACAACGACCCGCGCGTCAACCCCAACGGCGGCGCCATTGCCCTGGGCCACCCGCTGGGCGCCAGCGGCGCGCGTCTTGCCACCACCGCGATCAATCAGTTGCACCGCACCGGCGGCCGCTATGCGCTGTGCACCATGTGCATCGGCGTGGGCCAGGGCATCGCCTTGATCATCGAGCGTGTCTGATTCCGCTACGGCCCCGGGCGACCGGGGCCGGGCCCGCCGCCGCGCGGTGGCGGCACGGCCAAACGAAAAGGGAGCCCATGGGCTCCCTTGTTGCGTGCGCAGGACCGCGGCTGGCTCAGGGCAGTCCGTCGATCTTCCTGCCGGCCTTCATGCCGTGGCTTTCGTACCAACCCTGCGCCATTTCGAGTGCGTAGCGCACCGGTTTCTTGGAGCAGTGGGTGTCGTCGGTCTGGGGCGCCATGTCTTCGATGTTGACGATCGTGCCGTCGTCGGCGATAAAAGCGATCGACAGCGGCAGCAGGGTGTTGCGCATCCAGAAGCACTGCACGTCGGGCTGCTCGAAGACGAAGAGCATGCCGTCATTGCCGGCCAGTTCCTTGCGGAACATGAGGCCGTCGCGGCGGCTGGCTTCCGTGTTGGCGACTTCTGCGCGGATAATATGGATGCCGGCGGCCAGTTGCGCGATCGGCAGCGTCGGTTGCGGGCCGGTCGCCGTCTGGGCCCCGGCCGCCAGGGGCAACGCCAGGGTGGCGGCGCCGAGCAGCGCGGCTACCGCCGCGCGCGCTGCCGATTTAATGAACGCTGTTTTGAGCAACGCACCACCAACATGAAACAAAGCAGCATTCTTCAGCATGACCAAACGCGGTAATCGCAGTAATAAGAAAATAACAAGGCGGGGCCCGAAAGCCCCGCCTGATAATGGCGCAACCTTACCGTTGCGCTGTAAAGAGTAACTCAGGCAGCGGTGATATTGAGCGCCTGTTTGCCTTTGGGCCCCTGGATAATCTCGAAAGCCACTTTCTGGCCTTCTTTCAGGGTTTTAAAACCATTCATCTGGATGGACGAGAAGTGGGCGAACAGATCTTCACCGCCGTCGTCGGGCGTAATGAAGCCGAAACCCTTTGCATCGTTGAACCATTTGACGGTACCCGTCGATTTGGGATTGTCCCCTTGGACGGCGGTTGCGGTCGTATCAGACATGCGGACTGCCTCATTGAATCGTATGTTGACAGAAGGGCATCGCGGCCTAGACCCCTGTCCCCCCTCCGGCCTCCTGGCAGGTTTTCGGTGAATTGAAAACCCCAGAATGCGTGGATAATGCGCCGCTTTTCTTTGCGGAGTCAAGTATGGAAACTACGCATTTCTACGTGTAATTTTGCGTAAGTTACATGCAAGCCGTCCCCTGATTAAATAGAATAGCCGCCCTATGAGTTCTACCTTGGATACCCAGCATGATTTGGCCGTCGAGAAGGCGCCGGCGCGCGTCGCGCCGCCTCCGATGTACCAGGTGCTGTTGTTGAATGACGACTACACCCCGATGGAGTTTGTCGTGAAGGTGCTGCAGAAGTTCTTCAACAAGAACCACGAAGAAGCCACGCGCATCATGCTTCAGGTGCATCACGAAGGCCGTGGGGTTTGCGGCGTCTACCCGCGCGACCTGGCCGCCACCCGGATTGCCCAGGTGGCCCAGTATGCGCGGGCGCGCCAGCATCCATTGCAGTGCGTGATGGAACCGGTCTGAACTCGCAAGAACAGCGCCGCCACCACAGGCGGCGTTCTGCTGTACAGGGTTGCAAAGCAGGAACCGCGCACCGAGAAGCGCGCGGCACTATCAGGTCGGCAGCTCCGCCGCAAAGGAGCATCGCATTCGAGTAGGCGGGGAGGTTTGCCGTGAGTGGAAAGAACAGCAAGACCTGGCTGGCGGTAGCCGGCGCGATCGTGGTGGCCGGCGCCATCGGCGTGGGTTGGTGGATGGGCAAGGGCGGCCAACCGTCCGCGCCGGCGACGCCGCAGACGGTTACGCCGGCGGCAGCCACGACCGCGCCCGCCGCGACGGGTGGCGCCGCCAAGCCGGAGGCCTTGCCGGCCACGGCCACGGTCGGCACCGCTGACGCGTTCGCGGTCCTCAATTGCCAGCCGCGCCAGTACAACGACTCGCTCGCGCTGGCGGTCACTTTCACCCAGCCGGTCGAAGCCAAGGCCGATCTGACCAAGTTCCTGCAGGTCACCGACACCGGCGCCGCCTCGGGCAAACCCGACCAGGACACCGAGCGCAGCGCCAACGGCCAGCAGCCGAGCTCCGTCCAGCCTGGCGACGCCGCGCCCAAGGGCAAGATCGTCCAGGGCAACTGGGTGGTCGGCTCCAATCCGCGCATGGTGTATTTCCCCTTCGTCCAGCCGCAACGCACGTATTCCGTCGCGGTGCGCGCGGGCCTGCCGGGCGCTGGCGACAAGGTCGCCCTGGCCGGCGCCTCGCATTGCGACGTGGTGACCGATGCCATGCCGCCTTCGTTCTATTTCGCCAGCCGCGGCGTGGTGCTGCCGGCCGGCCAGAACGGCGGCCTGCCGGTGGCGACGGTCAACATGCCCGAGGTCGACGTGCAATTCCTGCGTGTCGCGCCCGAGCGCGTGCCGGAACTGTTCGAGTCGGTGCTGGGCATCGGCCGCAACACCTCCGCGTCGGACGATGATGAATCCGGCGGCTACGACGACGAAGACGGCTGGCGCTACTCGGGCAACCGCAGCCTGAAGGGTTCGGTCAGCAACTGGGACCTGGACCGCCTGAACACCCTGACGACCAGTGTCTACCAGGGCCGCTTCCTGACGGACGACAAGCCGAACCGCCGTCACGTCACCTTCCTGCCGGTCGAAGGCATCAAGGAACTGCAGGAACCCGGCATCTACGTCGCGGTGATGAGCCAGCCCGGCCGTTTCCGCTACGAATACCAGGTCACCTACTTCTATGTCAGCGACATCGGCCTGCACGCGCGCCGCTACAGCGACCGCATCGAGGCCTACTCGGTGTCGCTCAAGAGCGGTCAGGCGATCTCGGGCGCGCTGTTCGAACTGGTGGATGGCGCCGGCAAGACGCTGGCCAAGGCCCAGGCCGATGGCCAGGGCCACGTGCGCTTTGACGGCAGCTTCACCAACGCCCGCGTGATCCGGGCCTCGCGTGACAAGGAAATGACCGTGCTGGCGCTGGCCGAGCCCGCGCTGGACCTGTCCGAATTCGATACCGGCGGCCATATTTCCCGCCCCAACAGCCTGTTTGTCTATGCCGGCCGCAACCTGTACCGCCCCGGCGAGACCTTCCATGTGTCCGTGCTGCCGCGCGACCTCGACGGCCGCGTCATGCCGCCCGCGCCGCTGACCGCCACGCTCAAGCGCCCTGACGGCCGCGTGGTCTCGACCAACCTGTGGCAGCCCGCCAAGGACCTGCAGGGTTATGTCGAGCGCGCCATCGACCTGCCGCCCGATGCCCAGACCGGCGCCTGGATGCTGGAACTGCGCGTCGACCCCGCGTCGCGCGCGCCGGATGCTTCCTGGAAGTTCCAGGTCGAGGAATTCCTGCCCGAACGCATGAAGATGGCGCTCACGTCCGACCAGGATGTGTTGGCGCCGAACGACACCCTGACCGTCGACGTGCAGGGCGACTATCTGTATGGCGCGCCCGCCGCCGGCAACCGCCTGCTGTCCAGCTTCCAGGTCAAGCGCGACCGCTATGCGCTGCCGCAGCAATGGCCCGGGTTCATCTTCGGCGACGTGGACGACGATTCGCGCCGCCATTTCGAGGAACTGCCGGAGGCCGCGCTGGATTCGACCGGCGCCGCGCAACTGGAAATCGAACCGCGCACCGAAGGCACCCATTCGCCGATGAAGGTGCGGGTCTCGGCCAGCCTGCTGGAATCGGGCGGCCGCCCGGTGGTGCGCTCGATCGAGCGCAGCGTCTGGCCCGCCGACAAGCTGATCGCCGTGCGTCCGCAGTTCGACAGCGACGTCGCGCGCGAAGGCGCGCCGGCCTCGTTCGAAGTGCTGCGCGTGGACGCCCAGGGCAAGATCGCGCCGCTGGCGCAGGCCCAGATGCGCCTGTATCGTGAGGAACGCCAGTACTACTGGCGCTTTGACGACCAGCGCGGCTGGAACAGCGGCTACACCGAAACCGAGGAACTGCTCGATTCGCGCGAGATCGCGCTGAAGGACCGCAGCCAGTTCACCGTGCCCGTCAAATGGGGCCGTTACCGCCTGGAAATCGCCGATCCGGAGACCGGCGAAACCCTGCGCTACCGCTTCTATGCGGGCTGGGACGCCCAGGACGCCGACGCCATGGGCAACCGCCCCGACCGCGTGCAGATGAAGCTGGAAGGCGTGCCGGCCAAGCCGGGCGACAGCGTCAAGCTGACCCTGACGCCGCCGCACGACGGCCAGGCCCTGATCACCGTCGAGGGCGACCGCATGCTGTGGTCGACCTGGGTGGCCGTGAAGGCGACTGGCACGCAAGTGGAAATCCCGATCGACAAGAGCTGGAAGCGTCATGACCTGTACGTGGCCGCGGCGGTGTTCCGTCCCGGCAGCGAGGGTGACCGCGTGACCCCCGCGCGCGCGCTGGGCCTGACCTTCCTGCCGATCGCCAGCGCCGACCGCAAGCTCGACGTCAAGCTGACGGCCGCGGCCAAGACCGAACCCGAAACCAAGACCACGGTCCGCGTGAAGGTCGATGGCGCCCAGGGCAAGCAGGCCGTGGTGACGCTGTCGGCGGTCGACGTCGGCATCCTCAACATCAACCAGTACCGCACGCCCGATCCGCTCGACTTTTTCTTCGGCAAGCATCGCTACGCGGCCGAACTGCTGGACATGTACGGCAAGCTGATCGAGAAGATGGACGGCACCAAGGGCAAGCTGAAATGGGGCGGCGACGCCGCCATGCGCGGCGACAGCAAGAGCCTGCCCAAGAAGGTCAAGCTGGTCGATTTGTTCTCGGGACCGGTCAAGCTCAACGACAAGGGCGAGGCCGACATCCCGCTGAATCTGCCCGACTTCAACGGCACGCTGCGTCTGATGGCCGTCGCGTTCACCGCGGACAACTACGGCAGCACCGACACCGAAATGGTGGTGGCGGCGCCGATCGTGGCCGAGCTGAACACGCCGCGCTTCATCACCCCGGGCGACCAGGCAGCCATCGCGCTGGACGTGACCAACCTGAGCGGCGCCGACCAGAAGGTGACGGTCAAGCTGGAAGCGCTGGATCCGGTCGGCATCGTCGACGGCACCCGCACCGTGACCCTCAAGGACAAGCAACGCACCACGCTGCGCTTTACCGCCACCACCACGGGCTCCTACGGCCTGGGCCTGATGCGCCTGACCGTGGACGGGCAGGGCGGCGCCAAGCCGATCCACATCGTGCGTGAATCGGTGCTGCAGGTGCAGCCGGCCTACGCGGCCGAGCGCCAGGTGCGCCGCCTGCGCCTGAACCCGGGCGAGTCCAACACGCCGCAGGCATCGTGGGTGGCGTCGTACTACCCCGACTCGACCACGGTCAGCATGACGGTCTCGAACCGTCCGCCGATCAACGTCAACCGCGTGGTCGAAGGGCTGCTCAACTACCCCTACGGCTGCACCGAGCAGACCATCAGCGCGACGCTGCCGTGGGTCCTGATCGACGAGGAAGCGGCCAAGCAGTTCGGCCTCAAGCCGCGCACCCAGGCCGAGCGTGAAGCCAAGGTCGCGGGCGCCATCGGCCGCCTGTCGGGCATGCGCAACGCCGTGGGCTCCTACAACCTGTGGAGCAGCTCGTCCTCGCGCGACGTGTGGCTGACGGCCTACGCCGTGGGCTTCCTGCAGGACGCGCGCGACAAGGGCTTCACCATTCCCGAGGCCTCGCTGGATCGTTCGCGCCAATGGCTGTTGGAACAGGTGCAGCAGAGCAGTGGCTCGTTCGGCACCTGGTCGACCAGTCTGAAGCGCGACTTCGAGTCCGGTCGCCTGGACAGCGGCGGCCAGAGCGTGCTGCGCGAAGACCACCGCCGGTTTGCCGGCCTGGCTACGGCCGCCCTGGCGCTGGCGCGCGACAAGAAGGCGCCGCTGTCGACGGTGCGCCAGTTGTTCGACAACTACCAGGACCGCGCGCGTTCGCCGCTGCCCCTGATCCAGTTGGCCGCCGCGTTCAAGCTGATGGGCGACGAAGGGCGCATGAAGAGCGCGCTCGATCTGGCCATGACGCGCGAGTACGGCATCACCCGCCGCGCCAACAGCTACTACGATGACTGGCTCGGCGATTACGGCAGCGCCGTGCGCGACTACGCGCTGGCGTATGCGCTGGCCAACCAGTACGAGCTGCGCCATGACCGCGTCGAGAACCTGATGACGCAACTGGCCGCGCGCCTGGGCAACCGTTCGTACCTGTCGACCCAGGAACAGATGGCCCTGCTGCTGGCCGCGCGCGCCGCGGGCGGCGACAAATCGACGCCGTGGCAGGCCGCGCTGACGGTCAATGGCGTGCGCAAGGAGCTGGAAGGCGGCAGGTCCGACCGCACCGTGTCGCTGAGCGCGGCCGAGCTGGCCGGCACGCAGTTGCTCAACACCGGCAGCCAGTCGCTCTTCATCGAGTACGACATCCAGGGCAGCCCGACCACGGTGCCGGCGCCGCGCAACGACGTGATTCAGCTCAAGCGCGGCTGGTACCGTCCCGACGGCAAGCCGTGGGATGGCGGCACGCTGCAGACCGGCGACATGCTGGTGGTGTGGGTCCAGGCCAGCGCCAACCAGAACATCCCGGATGGCCTGCTGGTGGACCGCGTGCCCGCCGGCTTCGAGGTCGAGAACCTGAACCTGTCGCAAAGCCCCGAGATGCAGGACTGGAGCATCGGCGGGCGCCGCGTGGCCGACGCGATGGCCGACCCCAACATCAAGCACCGCGAGTTCCGCGATGACCGGTATGTTGCGGCGGTCTCGCTGGGTCGCGGCAAGGTGGACGTGTTCTACCTGGTGCGGGTCGTGACGCCGGGCCGCTATGCGGTGCCGTCGACCGTGGCCGAAGACATGTACCGGCCCGAGATCCGTGGCGTAGGCGAGCAATGGAGCACGGTCGAAATCCGCGATCGCAGCGCCAAGCAGCGTCCTTGAACACCGCCGCCACCCCGCCGGCGGGCGCCTCGCGCGCCCGCCGCTGGCGGCGGCGCGGACTCTTCGCGGCCAGCGTGCTACTCGCGCTGGCCGCGTTGTTATTCGTGTTCGACCGCCTCTATCCCCTGCCTCCCATCGATTCCGGCGGCGCGGCCGTGGTGGTCGCCGCGGACGGCACGCCGCTGCGCAACTATCCCAGCCGCGACGGCATCTGGCGCTACCCGGTCAAGCCTGACCAGGTCTCGCCGCACTACCTCGATACGCTGCTGACCTACGAGGACCGCTGGTTCTACTGGCACCCCGGCGTCAATCCGGTGTCGCTGGCGCGCGCCGGCTGGCAATGGGCCACCAACCGCCGCATCGTCTCGGGCGGTTCGACCCTGACGATGCAGGTGGCGCGCCTGATCGACCCGCAACTGGCCGGCAAGCCGTCGCGCTCGATGAGCGCCAAGCTGCGCCAGGCGTGGCGCGCGGTGCAGTTGGAAATGCACTACAGCAAGGACGAGATCCTGTCGCTGTACCTGACCCACGCGCCCATGGGCGGCATCGTCGAAGGCGTCGAAATGGGCTCGCGCCTGTGGCTGGGCAAGCCGGCGCGCGATCTCAGCCCGGCCGAGGCCGCCATGCTGACCGCCTTGCCGCAGGCCCCGTCGCGGCTGCGGCCGGACCGCCATCCCCAGGCCGCGCAGACCGCGCGCGACAAGGTGCTGGACCGCATGGTGGAACTGGGCCGCTGGACCCCGGCCGAGGTGGCCGACGCCAAGATCGAGCAGGTGGTGGCGCCGCCGTTGCGCGCCCGCTGGCTGGCGCCGTTGGCTGCCCAGCGGCTGTTACAGGAGGCCGGCCGTCCCGCAGCCGGTTCGCGCCGCCCCGGCGCCCGCCCGCCGCTGCTGACCTCGACCCTGGATGCGGACATGCAGGCCGCGGTCGAGCGCATGCTGCTGGATCGGGTCGACAACCTGCCGCCCAAGGTCTCGATGGCGGTGCTGGTGATGGACAACGACACGCTTGAAGTCAAGGCCTACGCCGGCTCGGCCGACTTTTCCGATGATTCCCGATACGCCCACGTGGATATGGTGCGCGGCGTGCGTTCGCCCGGCTCGACCCTCAAGCCATTCCTGTATGCGCAGGCGCTGGACGACGGCCTGATCCACTCGGAAAGCCTGCTGATCGACGCGCCGTTGTCGTTCGGCGGCTACGCGCCGGGCAATTTCCAGGCGTCGTTCTCGGGGCCGGTCAGTGTGGCGCAGGCGCTGCAACGCTCGCTCAACGTGCCGGCCGTGGACCTGCTGGACCGCGTCGGGCCCACCCGTTTCGCCTCGGTTATGCTGACGGGCGGGGTCTGGTTACGTTTGCCGGCCGGCGCCGAGCCCAATCTGAGCTTGATTTTGGGCGGGGGCGGCACCACATTGGAAGAACTGGTGGGCGCTTATCGGGCCCTGGCCCGTGGCGGCATCTCCGGGCGTCCGCGCCTGCGGCCGGAGCAACCGCGGGTCGAGTCCCGTATGATGAGTGCTGGCGCGGCCTGGATTGTCCGCGACATCCTGGAGGGCGGCGGCCACCCGGACCGGCCGTTTTACCAATCGGGCAGCCCGGCGAAGCAACTGGCCTGGAAAACCGGGACGAGTTTCGGATTCCGGGACGCCTGGGCCGTCGGGGTGACCGACAGTTGGACGATCGGGGTATGGGTGGGCCGTCCCGACGGCACGCCGAATCCCGGGTTTTTCGGGGCGAATGTGGCGGCGCCGCTACTGCAGGATATCGTGGCGGCGTTGCCGGAAGGCGCCCAGCACGTGCGCGTGCGGCCTGCCTCGGTGCAGGCGGTCGTGACGTGTTGGCCGCTGGGTTACCGGCTCGGCAGCGTGCCGTCGGGGGAATGCCCCGAGCAGCGCGCGGCGTGGGCCTTGAACGACACGGTGCCGCCGTCGTTCGCCGGCTATGCCGATGCCACGCAGGGGCCGTTGCGCCTGGGGGGCGTGGCCACCGGATCGGTGTTGCGGCCGGTGCCTGGCAGTGCGCAGGTGGCGGTGGATGTGGATGTGCAGGGCGCCGAAGGCGAAGTTTGGTGGATGCTCGATGGTCGCGTGGTGGGTCATGCCGCGTCGGGTCGTCCGTTTAATCTGGTGCTGACGCGGGACGGACGGTATACGCTTACCGTCATGGACGCGCAAGGCCGTCATGACAGCGTGGTTTTTGAAATCGCTGGCGTTACGCCCTGATCGGCATAGAATATGAATCGTGTATTTGCCCGCTTCGATGCGTTACGGAGGAAGCGTGATTTCCCAAGAGCTTGAAGTCAGCCTGCATATGGCTTTTGTCGAGGCCCGTTCGGCCCGGCACGAATTTATTACCGTCGAGCACCTGTTGCTCGCGCTGCTCGATAACGCTTCGGCCGTTGAAGTGTTGCGCGCCTGCGCCGCCAACCTGGATGACCTGCGCCGCAACCTGCGTCAGTTCGTTTCGGAAAACACGCCGGTGATCCCCAGCGGCGCGGAAGTCGACACCCAGCCCACGCTGGGTTTCCAGCGCGTCATCCAGCGCGCGATCATGCACGTGTCCGCGGGCGGCACCGGCAAGAAGCCGGTCACCGGCGCGAACGTGCTCGTGGCCATTTTCGGCGAAAAGGATTCGCACGCCGTGTACTACCTGCAACAGCAGGGCGTCACGCGGCTGGACGTGGTGAATTTCCTGTCGCATGGCATTACCAAACAGCCACAGGTGGAGTCCGCCGCCGTGCAGAAAGAGCAGCAAACCAATGGTGAAGAACAGGGCGAATCGCGCCAGTCGCCGCTGGACCAGTATGCGACCGACCTGAACGCCGCGGCGTTGGCCGGCCGCATCGATCCGCTGATCGGGCGCGAGCACGAAGTCGAACGCGTGATCCAGGTGTTGTGCCGCCGCCGCAAGAACAACCCGCTGCTGGTCGGCGAGGCAGGCGTGGGCAAGACCGCGATCGCCGAGGGCCTGGCCTGGCGCATCACGCGCGGCGAGGTCCCCGAGATCCTGCAGGCGGCCCAAGTGTTCGCGCTGGACATGGGCGCGCTGCTGGCGGGCACCAAGTACCGCGGCGATTTCGAGCAACGCCTGAAGGGCGTGCTCAAGCAGATCCGCGGCAATCCCGACGCGATCCTGTTCATCGACGAAATCCACACGCTGATCGGCGCCGGGTCGGCTTCGGGCGGCACGCTGGACGCGTCCAACCTGCTCAAGCCGGCCCTGTCCTCGGGTCAGCTCAAGTGCATCGGCGCCACCACGTATACGGAATACCGCGGGGTCTTCGAGAAAGACCACGCGCTGTCGCGCCGCTTCCAGAAGATCGACGTGGCCGAGCCCAGCGTCGAGCAGACCGTGCAGATCCTGCGCGGCCTGAAGAGCCGCTTCGAGGAACACCACAACGTGCGCTACTCGGCCGCGGCGCTGTCGGCCGCCGCCGAGCTGTCGGCGCGTTTCATCAACGACCGCCATCTGCCGGACAAGGCCATCGACGTGATCGACGAGGCCGGCGCCGCCCAGCGTCTGCTGCCGCGTTCGCGCCAGAAGAAGGTGATCGGCAAGGTCGACATCGAGAACATCGTTTCCAAGATCGCGCGCATTCCGCCGCAGTCCGTCTCCAACGACGACCGCAGCAAGCTTGCCACGCTCGACCGCGACCTCAAGACCGTGGTGTTCGGCCAGGACAACGCCATCGAGGCGTTGTCGGCCGCCATCAAGATGGCGCGCTCGGGCCTGGGCAAGCCGGAAAAGCCGATCGGCGCCTTCCTGTTCTCCGGCCCCACCGGCGTCGGCAAGACCGAAGTCGCGCGCCAGTTGGCGTTCACGCTGGGCGTGGAGCTGCTGCGCTTCGACATGTCCGAGTACATGGAACGCCACGCCGTCTCGCGCCTGATCGGCGCGCCGCCGGGATACGTCGGTTTCGACCAGGGCGGTCTCTTGACCGAGGCCATCACCAAGCAGCCGCATTGCGTGCTGCTGCTCGATGAAATCGAAAAGGCCCATCCGGACGTCTTCAACATCCTGCTGCAGGTCATGGACCATGGCACGCTGACGGACAACAACGGCCGCAAGGCGGACTTCCGCAACGTCATCCTCATCATGACGACCAACGCGGGCGCCGAGACCTTGAACCGTCCGTCCATCGGCTTCGCCAATTCGCGCGTGGTGGGCGACGAAATGGCGGAAATCCGCCGCATGTTCACGCCCGAGTTCCGCAACCGGCTGGATGCGATCATCCCGTTCGCGCCGCTGGACCGCGAGATCATCCTGCGCGTGGTCGACAAGTTCCTGATGCAGCTCGAAGACCAACTGCACGAGCGCCGCGTCGAAGCCGTGTTCACCACGGCCCTGCGCGAGCACCTGGCCAAGGAAGGCTTCGACCCGCTGATGGGCGCGCGGCCGATGCAGCGCCTGATCCAGGACACCATCCGGCGCGCGCTGGCCGACGAGCTGCTGTTCGGCAAGCTCGTCGATGGCGGCACCGTCACCGTGGACCTGGACGAGGCCGGCAAGGTCACGCTGGACTTCGACGACCACGGCAAGCCGCCGTCGGCCGCGCCCGACAAGCAGGAAGTCGAGCTCGTCGAATAGGCCCATGAGTAGCGCGGAGAGCCAGCCGCTGATCGAGTGCGAGCACTGCGCAAGCATCTATCGCCGACATCCGCTCGAACCTGGCGAGACCGCCAATTGCGCCCGCTGCGGCACCATTCTATGGCGCTACAGCGGGCTTACTTTGTCCAATTGGCTGGCGCTCGCGATCGCCGCGCTGATCGTCTTCGGCGTGGCCAACGCCTATCCGGTCGCGTCGATGTCGGTGCAGGGCATGGTGCAGCAGGCTTCGCTGCTGGATGCCATCGACATCACCTGGCGCCAGGGACATTACGTGGTGGCGGTCATGACCGGGCTGGCGGGTTTCGTGCTGCCGCTGTTCCAGTTGATCGTGCTGCTGTGGGTGCTGGGGCCCCTGTCGCGCGGCGTCGAGCCGGCGGAATTTCGCGGCGCGATGCGCCTGTTGGGTCTTCTGCGGCCGTGGTGCATGGTGCCGGTTTTCCTGCTGGGGGTGCTGGTCGCCGTGGTGAAGCTGGCGGGCATGGCCGCGGTGGCGCCCGGCGTCGGCCTGTTCGCCTTTGGCGTCCTGACCATTTTCCTGACCATGCTGGGCCGGCTGACCCCGCATGTGTTGTGGCGCTACGCCGAATCCGGCGGCGTGGTGCCCGTGCATGTGCCCGAGGCAGGGCCCGACGCGGTGCTGACGGGCTGTCATGTGTGTGGCCAGGTTCAGGCGGTGCCGCGCGCCGACGACCCCGAAGCGGAGCACCACTGCGTGCGCTGTCACGCGGTGGTGCACTACCGCAAGCCCGACCACCTGGCCCGCACCTGGGCGCTGTTGCTGGCTGCGATGGTGTTCTATATTCCCGCCAATGTCTTGCCGGTGATGAAGGTCAGTTCGGTGCTGGGCGACAGCGCCCACACCATCCTGGGCGGCGTCGTGGAACTGTGGAACATGGGCTCCTGGGACATCGCGCTGATCGTCTTCATCGCCAGTGTGGCGGTGCCCTTGACCAAGTTGCTGGCGCTGATCCTGCTGCTGCTGACCGAGCAATGGCGCAGCACCACCAACCTGCGTCCGCGCACCCGCCTGTACCAGATGGTCGAGTTCATCGGCCAATGGTCGATGCTGGATGTCTTTGTCGTGATCCTGCTGGCAGCCCTGGCCGATTTCCAGGGCCTGATGGAAATCAGTGCCGGCGCGGGGGCCGCTGCGTTCGGCGTGGTCGTCATCCTGACCATGCTGGCCGCCATGAGTTTCGACCTGCGCCGCAGTTGGGACCTCGAGGATGTGAGTGAGTTGGACGAAGCCGCGCCGGCCGGTGGCGGGCGCGGGGCGTCCGCAGCCGGCGCGCAAGCGGGCTGATGCCGGCATGATCGCGGTGGACGGAAACCTCCCCGCGCGCCGTTCAAAGAAGAAAAGGAAATACCAATGTCCGACCAAGCACCTGGATCTGGTGAAGAGAAGTATGCGTCGCCCACGATCTCGCGCAAGCGCAAGAGCCGGATTTCATGGATCTGGCTCGTGCCGGTCGTTGCGGCGTTGATGGGCCTGTCGCTGGTGGTGCGGACCTGGATGCAGGCCGGCCCTGATCTGTCGATCGAGTTCAATACGGCCGAGGGGCTGGAGGTCGGCAAGACCCAGTTGCGCTACAAGGACGTGAACGTCGGCACCGTCAAGTCGATCGGTTTCAACGCTGATCGCAGCAAGGTGGTGGTGCAGGCCGAGCTGTCCAGGGAAGTCGCCGACCTGGCGCGCGAGGGCACCAACTTCTGGGTGGTGCGCCCGCGCCTGGACGTCAGCGGCGTGTCCGGCCTGGGCACCTTGTTGTCCGGCGCCTACATCGGCGTGGACGCGGTCGAGGGCAAGGACTCGTCCAAGAAGGCGACCAAACTGCATTTCGTCGGCCTGGAGACGCCGCCGGCCGTGACGCACGACCGCGCCGGCAAGCGCTTCAAGCTGAAGGCCGCGGACCTGGGGTCGCTGGATATCGGGTCGCCGGTGTATTTCCGCCGCATCAACGTCGGCCGCGTGATCGGTTACGCACTGGACAAGACCGGCAATGCCGTCAACGTCGAGGTATTCGTCGACGCGCCCAACGACAAGTTCGTGACCAACGGCACCCGCTTCTGGAACGCCAGCGGCGTGGATTTCAGCGTCAACGCCGAGGGCCTGAAGGTGCGGACCCAATCGCTGGTGTCGATGGCCGTGGGCGGCGTGGCGTTCGAGCCGGTCTACAGCGCGCGTGACGCCAACACCCCGGCGGCGGCCGATTCGCACTTCGAGCTATACGCCACCGAGGCGGCCGCCAAGGCCAACCCCGACGGCGAAGCCTTCCCGATCCGCATGCGCTTCGATCAGTCGATCCGCGGCCTGGCGGTGGGCGCGGCGATCGACTTCTCGGGCATCACGCTGGGCAACGTCACGCAGATCAACATGGACTTCGATCCCGTCAGCAAGCGCTTCTTCGCGCTGGTGGATGCGACGCTGTATCCGGAACGCCTGGGCCGCGTGTACGACGAAGTGCGCGAGCACGCCATCAAGGACGGCGACGAGGCCGGCGGACGCCTGCTGGGCATCATGATCAAGCACGGCCTGCGCGCCCAGTTGCGCACCGCCAACCTGTTGACCGGCCAGTTGTACGTGGTGCTGGACGAGTTCCCCAACGTCAAGCCGGTGGAATTCAAGATGACCACGCCGGCGATGATCCCGACCGTGCCGGGCCAGCTCGATCAGTTGCAGCAGCAGGTCAGCAATATCGTCGCCAAGATCGACAAGATTCCGTTCGACAAGATCGGCGAGGACCTGCGCACCACGCTGGCCAGCACGT
Source organism: Achromobacter sp. SIMBA_011 (assembly GCF_046535435.1). Classification (NCBI taxonomy): domain Bacteria; kingdom Pseudomonadati; phylum Pseudomonadota; class Betaproteobacteria; order Burkholderiales; family Alcaligenaceae; genus Achromobacter; species Achromobacter sp. SIMBA_011. The sequence goes on from NZ_JAWRWN010000002.1 coordinate 499,806, forward strand.
CCAAGCTGATGAACCGCCTGGACAAGCAGGTGGCGCCCGAGGCGCAAGGCGTGCTCAAGCAGGCGCGCGAGTCCATGGCCAGCCTCAACGCGCTGGTGGCGTCGGATTCGTCGTTGCCGGTCAATGCCGAGAAGGCCATGCAGGAACTGAGCCGCGCCGCCCGCTCGCTGCGCGCGTTGGCGGACTTCCTGCAGTCCAACCCCGAAGCGCTGTTGCGCGGCCGCGGCCAGGACCCGATTCCGGGCGCCGGCCCCGTCAGGAACTGAACCCATGACCCGACTCGATTTCCGTCCCTTCCCGACCTCCCGCCCCGGCCCGTTTGCGCGCGGCCTGACGCTGTTGGCGCTGCCGCTGCTGCTGGCCGCCTGCGCCTCGTCGCCGCCCGTGCACTACTACACGCTGCAAGGGCCGGCGCCCCAGCCCCCGGCCGTGCCGCGCGCCGCCGCGCCGTTCCTGCTGGAAGTGCAGGGCGTCAATGTGGCGGCCCAGGCCGATCAGCCTCAATTGATGGTCCGCACCGGCGACGGCAGCGTGGCGGCGATGTATTCCGAGCGCTGGAGTTCGCCCTTGGGGGACGAGATTCGCGGTGCGCTGTCCGACGCGCTCAAGCACGACCTGGGCGCGCTGGACGTGCAGGTGGTCAAGCCCGCGCCCACCGCGCCGGTCTGGCGGGTGCAGACCGACGTGCAGCGGTTTGACCTAGTGTCCGGCAGCATGGCGCAACTGGACGCCACCTGGCGGGTGCGGCCGGTCAATCTCAAGGGCAACGGCCTGCTGTGCCGCAGCGTTGTCACCGAAACCGTGTCGGAGGCCGGCATCCCCGCGCTGGTCGCCGCGCAGCAGCGCGCGGTGGCGGCGCTGGCGGGCGTCATGGCGTCCGCCATCCGCGGGCAGACGCCCGACAGCGGCGGCGCGGTGCGGATGCTGGGCTGCTCGCCGCTGCCCGATGCCGACAAGCCTTAAAAAGGGACGGGCAGGGCGCCAAAACCCGCCGCGATCTCAATCGGTTAACCCTAGGGTTAACCTTAATACAAACCCGGTTGCAACCTGACTAGCATACGGTCCTACCGATGCCGGGCCCCCTTGCGGGTCCGGTGTGACCTTTGCCATGCGACAGGAAGCAATCTCTTATGGCCAGCACCACCCTCGGCGTCAAGGTCGATGACGCGCTACGCGATCGCCTGAAGGCCGCCGCGCACAAACTCAACTGCACGCCACACTGGCTGCACAAGCAGGCGATCCTTGCCTACCTGGACAAGATCGAGCGCGGCCACCTGCCCGCCGAGATGTCCCATCTGGGCGGGGAAGAGGGAGGCGATGACGAGGGCGGCGAACACCAGGCCGCCGCCACGCCGCCGTTCTACGAATTCGGCCAGGACGTGCAACCGCAATCGGTGCTGCGCGCTGCCATTACCGCCGCCTACCGCCGCCCCGAGCCGGAATGCGTGCCGCTGCTGCTGGGCCAGGCGCGCATGCCGAACCTGGAAAAAGTGCATGCGATGGCCACTGACCTGGTCAAGAAGCTGCGCGGCAAGCGCACCGGCGGCGGGGTCGAAGGCCTGATCCAGGAATTCTCGCTGTCGAGCCAGGAGGGCGTGGCGCTGATGTGCCTGGCCGAGGCGCTGCTGCGCATTCCCGACCGCGCCACGCGCGACGCGCTGATCCGCGACAAGGTCGCGCGCGGCGACTGGAAGTCGCACATGGGCGGCTCGCAGTCGCTGTTCGTCAATGCCGCCACCTGGGGCCTGATGATCACCGGCAAGCTGGTGGCCGTGAGCAGCGAGCAGTCGCTGTCCAAGGCGCTGACGCGCCTGATCGGCAAGGGCGGCGAACCGCTGGTGCGCAAGGGCGTGAACATCGCCATGCGCATGATGGGCGAGCAGTTCGTGTCGGGCCAGACCATTTCCGAAGCGCTGGCCAACAACCGCAAGATGGAAAGCCGCGGCTTCCGCTATTCATACGACATGCTGGGCGAAGCGGCCACCACGGCCGAGGACGCCGACCGCTATTACGCCTCGTACGAACAGGCCATCCACGCCATCGGCAAGGCCGCCGCCGGCCGCGGCATCTACGAAGGCCCCGGCATCTCCATCAAGCTGTCGGCGCTGCATCCGCGCTATTCGCGCGCCCAGCGCGAACGCGTCATGGCCGAGCTGCTGCCGCGCGTGAAGGCGCTGACCATCCTGGCGCGCAGCTACGACATCGGCCTGAACATCGATGCGGAGGAAGCCGACCGCCTGGAGATCTCGCTGGATCTGCTGGAGGCGCTGTGCTTCACGCCCGAGCTGGAGGGCTGGAACGGCATCGGCTTCGTCATCCAGGCCTACCAGAAGCGCGCGCCGTTCGTGATCGACTACGTCATTGACCTGGCCCGCCGCAGCCGTCATCGCGTGATGGTGCGCCTGGTCAAGGGCGCCTACTGGGACAGCGAGATCAAGCGCGCCCAGGTCGACGGCCTGGAGGGCTATCCGGTCTACACCCGCAAGGTCTACACCGACGTGGCCTACCTGGCCTGCGCCCGCAAGCTGCTGGGCGCGCCGGAAGCCGTGTATCCGCAGTTCGCCACCCACAACGCCTACACGCTGTCGGCGATCTACCAACTGGCCGGCCAGAACTACTACCCCGGCCAGTATGAATTCCAGTGCCTGCATGGCATGGGCGAGCCGCTGTACGACGAAGTGGTCGGACCGCTGGCGCAGGGCAAGCTGAACCGCCCCTGCCGCATCTACGCGCCGGTCGGCACGCACGAAACGCTGCTGGCCTACCTGGTGCGCCGCCTGCTGGAAAACGGCGCCAACACCTCGTTCGTCAACCTGATCGGCGACGAGAGCATTCCGGTCGAGACGCTGGTGGCCGATCCGGTCGAGGCCGCCTCGCGCATCGTGCCGCTGGGCGCGCCGCACGAGAAGATCCCGCTGCCGCGCGAACTCTACGGCAATCCGCAGCAGGGCGCGCGCGCCAACTCCGCCGGCCTGGATCTGAGCAACGAACACCGCCTGGGCTCGCTCTCGGCCGCGCTGCTGACCAGCGCCGCCACGCCCTGGCGCGCCGCGCCCATGCTGGGCGAGGGCGATGGCGCCTGGGACGCGGCGCGGGCCATCGAGGTGCGCAACCCCGCCAACCTGCACGACGTGGTTGGCCACGTCATCGAAGCCAATGGCGAGGAAGCCGAGGCCGCCCTGCGCGCCGCCGCCAATGCCGCGCCCATCTGGCAGTCGACCCCGGTGGCCGAGCGCGCGCAATGCCTGCGCCGCGCCGCGCAAATGCTGGAAGAGCAGATGCAGACCCTGCTGGGCCTGATCGTGCGCGAGGCCGGCAAGTCGCTGCCCAACGCCATCGCCGAGGTGCGCGAAGCGGTGGACTTCCTGCGCTACTACGCCGACCAGGCCGACCGCGAATTCAGCAACGACACCCATCGTCCGCTCGGGACGGTGCTGTGCATCAGCCCCTGGAATTTCCCGCTGGCCATTTTCACCGGCCAGGTCGCGGCCGCGCTGGCGGCCGGCAATACCGTGCTGGCCAAGCCCGCCGAGCAGACGCCGCTGATCGCGGCGCAGGCGGTGGCGATCCTGCGCGCCGCCGGCGTGCCGCCGGGCGCCGTGCAACTGCTGCCGGGCCGCGGCGAAACCGTGGGCGCGCAACTGGTGGCCAGCCCCGGCGTGCGCGGCGTGATGTTCACCGGCTCGACCGACGTGGCGCGCATCATCGCGCGCACGCTGGCCGACCGCCTGGACGACGACGGCCACACCATCCCGCTGATCGCCGAGACCGGCGGCCAGAACGCCATGGTGGTCGACTCGTCGGCGCTGGCCGAGCAGGTGGTGTTCGATGTGCTCAGCTCCGCATTCGATTCGGCCGGCCAGCGCTGTTCCGCGCTGCGCGTGCTGTGCGTGCAGGAAGACAATGCCGATCACGTCCTGACCATGCTGCGCGGCGCCATGCGCGAGCTCAGCGTGGGCAATCCCGACCGCCTGTCGGTCGACGTCGGCCCGGTCATCGATACGGAGGCGCGCAACAATATCCAGCGCCACATCGATGCGATGCGCACGGCCGGCCACCGCGTGGACCAGGTCGAACTGAATGGCGAATGCCGCCACGGCACGTTCGTGGCGCCCACCATCATCGAGATCGACCACATCAGCGAACTGACGCGCGAGGTGTTCGGTCCGGTGCTGCACGTGGTGCGCTACGCCCGCGACGAGCTGGACGGGCTGCTGGACGCCATCAACGGCACCGGCTATGGCCTGACCTTCGGCGTGCATACCCGCATCGACGAGACCATCGCCCACGTGACCGGCCAGGTCCACGCCGGCAACGTCTACGTCAACCGCAACATCGTCGGCGCGGTGGTCGGCGTGCAGCCGTTCGGCGGCGAGTGCCTGTCGGGCACCGGTCCCAAGGCTGGCGGCCCGCTATATATGTACCGCCTGCTGGGCACGCGCCCCGAGGGGTTGCCGCCGGCGCTGGACGCGGCCGCGCCGTTGCCGCAGCGCATTGCATTGCCGGGTCCCACTGGCGAGACCAACACTTATATGGTCGAGCCGCGCGGCGCGGTCTATTGTGTGGCGGCCACGGAGGCCGGCGCGCGTGCCCAATGGGCGGCGGCGCGTCTGACCGGCAATCACGCGTGGTTCGCCGATACGCCGGCGGCGCAGGCGCTGCTGGCGGGATTGGACGCCGAGCAGCAGGGGCAGGCGGGCATTCTGGCCGATGCCGAGGTCGACCACGCCGATTACCATGCGGTGCTGTTCGAAGGCGATGGCGACACGCTGCGCACGCTGAACCAGCGCATCGCGCAACGCCCCGGCGCCATCCTGGCGGTGCATGGATTGACCTCGGATGCCCTGGCGGCCGGCGCCTCGTATGTGCCCGAGCGCCTGCTGACGGAGCGTTCCATCAGCGTCAATACGGCGGCGGCCGGCGGCAACGCCAGCCTCATGACCATCGGTTGAACGTGACCGAGGGGTAACCCTTGGGAAACCAAGGGTTATCTCCAATATCTAGCGAGGTTGCACTGGAAGCAAAATCCGGTCGCACCTGAAGTTCGATTGTGGCAACCCGGCAATCGCACTCAAATAGATCACCTGGCCCAAAAGCCCAGGTATAACAAAGCCACATCCGACATACCGGAGGATTCCCATGAAGTTTCGCACCACTTTGAAGCTTGTCGCCGCCAGCATCGCCGCCGTCGGCATGGCCGCCGCCGCGCAGGCCGCCGACGTCAAGTTCGGCTTTGCCGCGCCCCTGACCGGTCCCCAGTCGCACTACGGCGAGGACATGCAAAACGGCCTGAACCTGGCCCTGGAAGAAGCCAACAAGAAGGGCATCAAGGTCGACGGCCAGCCCGCCAAGTTCGTGCTGGTGTCGCGCGATGACCAGGCCGATCCGCGCGTCGGCGTGCAGGTGGCGCAGCAACTGGTCGACGAGAACGTGGTCGGCATCCTGGGCCACTTCAATTCGGGCACCACGATCCCCGCCTCGCGCGTCTACCACGAAGCCGGCCTGCCGCAGATCGCCATGGCCACGTCGCCCGAGTACACCAAGCAGGGCTACGAAACCACCTTCCGCATGATGACCAGCGACACCCAGCAGGGCGCCGCGGTCGGCAAGTTCATGGTGCAGAGCCTGAAGGCCAAGAAGGTCGCCATCATCGATGACCGCACCGCCTACGGCCAGGGCCTGGCCGACGAGGTCGAGAAGGCCGTCAAGGCCGCCGGCGGCCAGGTGGTGCGCCGCGAGTACACGACCGACAAGGCCAACGACTTCACGGCCATCCTGACCAACATCAAGGGCTCGGCGCCCGACGCCATCTTCTACGGCGGCCTGGACGCGCAGTCCGGCCCGATGAAGCGCCAGTTGGCCACGTTGGGCCTGAAGTCGCCGCTGGTTTCGGGCGAAATGACCCGCAGCGACACCTTCATCAAGCTGGCCGGCGACGCCGCCGACGGCACCTTCGCCTCGCTGGCGGGCGTGCCGCTGGACAAGATGGCCGCGGGCAAGGACTTCGAAAAGCGCTACCAAGAGCGCTTCAAGAAGGCCCCCGGCGTCTACGCGCCCTACGCCTATGACGGCGCCTGGAACATGATCGCGGCGATCGAAGCGGCCGGCTCGGCCAAGCCCGAGAAGTACCTGCCGGAACTGGCCAAGCTGAACCGCAAGGGCGCCACCAGCGAGCACATCGCCTACGACAAGAACGGCGACCTGAAGGAAATCTCCGTCACCATCTACGAAGTCAAGAATGGCAAGTGGGAGATGGTTGAAACGATGGTCAGTCAGGCCAACTAAGGCTGCCTGACCCGGCCAGGACGCGGCGCCGCCGCGCCTGGCTATCTTGATTGACCCCGCGCGCGCCGCCCGGCGCGGCGGCGATTTGCGCGAAGGCGGCCCCCGGGGCCGCGCCGCATCCGATCCTCGCGCGATTTTTCCAGGCTTATTTCCACGGCCCCTATGGATATCTTCATTCAACAACTGATTAACGGCGTCACGCTCGGCAGCGTGTACGCCCTGGTCGCCCTTGGCTACACCATGGTGTACGGCATCATCGGGCTGATCAACTTCGCGCATGGCGACGTCGTCATGATCGGCGCGATGGCGGCCACCACGATCGCCATCTCGCTGGTCGGCGGCGACCCGTCCGCTTCCGCCTTCATGGTGCTGGGCCTGGGCCTGCTGGTGTCCGTGCCGCTGTGCATGGCCGTGGGCTGGACCGCCGAGCGCGTGGCCTACCGGCCGCTGCGCCGCGCGCCGCGCCTGGCCGCCCTGATCACCGCCATCGGCGTGTCCATCATCCTGCAGAACGTGGCGATGATGGGTTGGGGCCGCAACTACCTGAACTTCCCGCAGGTGCTGTCGCCGCGGGTGTTCGAGATCTTCGGCGCGCGCATGAGCACGCTGCAGATCGCCATCGTCGCGATCGCCGCGCTCATCATGGGCGGATTGCTGGCCGTGGTGCACAAGACGCGCCTGGGCACCGCCATGCGCGCCACCGCGCAGAACCGCGAAGTGGCCGGCCTGATGGGCGTGAACATCAACACCGTGATCTCGGCGGCGTTCCTGATCGGCTCGGCGCTGGCCGCGGTGGCCGGCATGATGGTGGCCACCTACTACGGCGTGTCGCAGTACACGATGGGCTTCATGCTGGGCCTGAAGGCCTTCACGGCCGCGGTGCTGGGCGGCATCGGCAACCTGGTCGGCGCCATGGCGGGCGGCCTGCTGCTGGGCATCATCGAATCGCTGGGCGCCGGCTACATCGGCGACCTGACCGGCGGCTTCCTGGGCAGCCACTACCAGGACGTGTTCGCGTTCTTCGTGCTGGTGCTGGTGCTGATCTTCCGTCCGTCCGGCCTGCTGGGCGAACGCGTGGGGGACCGCGCATGAACACCACCCTGAAAAACAGCGGGCTGTCGACCCGCAACCTGATCGGCATCGCGCTGATCGGCATCGTGCTGGCGGTGCTGCCGTTCGTGATCGGCATGGCCGGCCAGAGCTGGGTCCGCATCCTGAACTTCGCGCTGCTGTACGTGATGCTGTCGCTGGGCCTGAACATCGTGGTGGGCTTCGCCGGCCTGCTGGACCTGGGCTATATCGCGTTCTACGCGGTGGGCGCCTACACCTGGGCGCTGCTGGCCTCGCCGCACTTCGGGCTGCACTTGCCGTTCTGGGCGATCCTGCCGATCGCGCTGGCGGTGGCGTGCCTGTTCGGGGTGCTGCTGGGGGCGCCGACGCTCAAGTTGCGCGGCGATTACCTGGCCATCGTGACGCTGGGCTTCGGCGAGATCATCCGCATCTTCCTGAACAACCTGAACGCGCCGGTCAACATCACCAACGGCCCGCAGGGCATCAACCGCATCGACACCTTCAAGGTGGGCGAGTTCGCCTTCGGCCGCACGGAAAGCCTGCTGGGCATCCGCGTGACCGGGCCGGAGAAGTACTACTACCTGCTGCTGGCGCTGACGCTGATCATCATCCTGGTGTGCGTGCGCCTGCAGAACTCGCGCATCGGCCGCGCCTGGGAAGCGATCCGTGAAGACGAGATCGCCGCCAAGGCGATGGGCATCAACACCCGTAACATCAAGCTGCTGGCCTTCGCCATGGGCGCCTCGTTCGGCGGCGTGGCGGGCGCGCTGTTCGCGTCGATGCAGGGTTTCGTCAGCCCCGAGAGCTTCTCGCTGATGGAATCCATTTCCATCCTGTGCATGGTGGTGCTGGGCGGCATGGGCCACATCCCGGGCGTGATCCTGGGCGCGCTGATCCTGGCCGCGTTGCCGGAATTCCTGCGCGCCGTGGTCGAGCCGGTGCAGCAGATGGTGTTCGGCGCCGTGGTGCTGGATCCCGAGGGCATCCGCATGCTGCTGTTCGGCCTGGCGATGGTGTGCGTGATGCTGTTCCGTCCCGCCGGCCTGTGGCCGTCCGCCGTGCGCAAGCGCGAGCTGGCCACCAAGACGCAGGGAGGCGCGGCATGAGCAAACTGCTGCAAGCCCAGGGACTGGGCAAACGCTTCGGCGGCCTGCAGGCCTTGTCGGATGTCAGCTTCGACATCGAGCAGGGCGAGATCTACGGCCTGATCGGCCCCAACGGCGCCGGCAAGACCACGCTGTTCAACGTGCTTACGGGCCTCTACATCCCGGAAGACGGTAGCTGCACCTTCAACGGCGCCTCGATGTCGGGCAAGAAACCGCACGAGGTGGCGCACGCGGGCCTGGCGCGCACCTTCCAGAACATCCGCCTGTTCGCCAACCTGAGCGCGATCGAGAACGTCATGATCGGCCGCCACATGCGCACCCGCGCCGGCGTGCTGGGCGCGGTGTTCCGTACCCGCGGCACGCGTGCCGAGGAAGCCGCCATCGAGGCCCGCGCCCAGGAGCTGCTGGACTACGTCGGCATCGGCCACCGCGCCAACGACGTGGCGCGTTCGCTGCCCTACGGCGACCAGCGCCGCCTGGAAATCGCGCGCGCCTTGGCCACCGATCCCAAGCTGCTGGCGCTGGACGAGCCGGCCGCCGGCATGAACGCCTCGGAAACCGTGGTGCTGCGCAAGCTGATCGAGAAGATCCGCGACGACGGCGTCACGGTGCTGCTGATCGAGCACGACATGAAGCTGGTCATGGGCCTGTGTGATCGCGTGCTGGTGTTGGAATACGGCAAGGTGCTGGCCATGGGCAAACCCGCCCAGGTGCAGCGCGACCCCAAGGTCATTGAAGCGTATCTGGGCGCGGGCGCCGCCCAGGATCCGCTGATTCATCAGGAGCGCCCGGCATGACGACGGCAAGCAAACCCCTACTGGAACTGCGCGGCCTGCAGGTCGCCTACGGCGGCATCCGCGCGGTGCGTGGCATCGACCTGCGCGTGGACGAAGGCGAACTGGTGTGCCTGATCGGCGCCAACGGCGCCGGCAAGAGCACGACCCTGCGCGCCATCTGCGGCCTGGTGCCGCTGGCCGGCGGCGAAGTGGTCTACGGCGGCCAGTCCATCGGCGGCCAGAAGTCGCACGAGCTGGTGCGCCAGGGCCTGGTGATGGTGCCCGAGGGCCGCGGCATCTTCGGCCAGCTCACCATCGAGGAAAACCTGGCGATGGGCGCCTACATCCGGCGCGACGCCGTGCAGGTGCGGCAGGACACCGACCGCGTGTTCACGCTGTTCCCGCGCCTGGCCGAGCGCCGCAAGCAGGCGGCCGGCACGCTGTCGGGCGGCGAGCAGCAGATGGTGGCGATGGGCCGCGCGATGATCGCGCGTCCGAAGCTGCTGTTGCTGGACGAACCCTCGATGGGACTGGCGCCGCTGATGGTCGAGAAGGTCTTCGAAGTGGTGCGCACCATCGCCAGCGAAGGCGTCACGATCCTGCTGATCGAGCAGAACGCCCGCCTGGCGCTGGAGAACAGCCACCGCGGCTACGTGATGGAATCCGGCGAGATCACGCTGTCCGGTCCCGCCGCCGACATGCTGCACGATCCCAAGGTGCGCGCGGCGTACCTGGGGGAAGTGGAAGAGGCGTAGGCCTGTCCCTCTGCCGCATAAAAGAGCCCGGCCATGCCGGGCTTTTTTTAATGCGCGTCGGACTCAGCCGGCCTGGCGCTTGAGGAAGCCCTCGATCAGGGCGGCGAAGGCGGGCGGGCACTCCTGCATCGGGTAATGGCCGCAATGCGCAATGACGTGCAGCGTCGCGTTGGGATGCCAGGCCAGGAAGCTGCCTTGCATCGCTTGCGCGTCGATTCCCGGGTCCCGATCGCCGACCACGACCAGGAACGGTGTCTCGATTCCACGCACGGCGTCGACGAAGTCCGCCGTCACCAGCATGTCGAGGTACTTGCGCCGGCAGGCGGGTGCCACGGTCGCGCGGTTGTGGCGGACCTTGGCGTCGGCCCAGCCGTCGGACAGGCTGCTGGAGACATGTCGGAATAGCCGGCGCAAGGCCTCGTCGTCCTCGGTTGTGCTGGCGAAGAACGCCAGGGCCTCCGGCCCCAGGGGGGTGCCGGCGGCGGAGACGGGGCACACCGCGATGGCGCTGGCGATGCGTGACGGCGCGTCCGCCGCCAGGCGTTGCGTGATCATGCCGGTCATCGAGTGGCCGATGATGTGGAACCGCCGCCAGCCGAGCCGGTCGGTGAGCGCGAGGCAGTCGGCGGCGATTTCCTCGACCGTGCAGGCGCCGGTCAGCGCGATGGACTGGCCGTAGCCGCGCAGGTCGGCGAACACGTAGGTGAAGGCCTGGCCGTCGAGCCAGGGCATGACGGCATCGTAGCTACCATGGTCGCCGAGCCAGTCGTGCAGGACCAGCACGGGGATCGGGCCGTGGCCCAGGCGCGCGTAGCCGAGGCCGGCCGGCGAGCCGGGATGGATTTCAAGGGACGTCTTCATTCCAGGTTTCCTTGTGTGAGGGGAACGAAAACGAAACGCCCTCCCGGCGGACCGGGAGGGCGTTTTCAAAGTGCAGCCATCCTATCAAATCGCCGGCGCCAGCGTCAACGGGGCGGCGTCGCCGCCGGCGCGCTGGCGGGAAGGCCGGCTCAGGCAGGCTGCGCCACGACCCGCTCGCGCCCGATCAGCAGGGCGATGACGGCGGCGATCAGGCCGGTGGCGCCGGCCGCGACGAAGGCCATCAGGTAGCTGCCTTGCGACTCGCGCACCACGCCCGCCATCCAGGCCGCGCTGGCCGCGCCCAACTGGTGGCCGGCGACGATCCAGCCGAACACGATGGGCGCCTCGCGGTCGCCGAAGGCTTCAGTGGCCAGGCGCAGCGTGGGCGGCACCGTGGCGATCCAGTCCAGGCCGAAGAACACAGCGAAGATCGCCAGGCTGTAGAACGAAAAATCGGAATAGGGCAGGTACATCAAGGCCAGGCCGCGCAGTCCGTAATAGACGAACAGCAGCTTGCGCGGATCGTAGCGGTCGGTCAGCCAGCCGGAGGCGGTGGTGCCGAACAAGTCGAAGATGCCCATGATCGCCAGCAGGCCGGCCGCCTGCACTTCGGGCATGCCATGGTCGCCGCATAGCGCGATCAGGTGGGTGCCGACCAGGCCGTTGGTGGTGAAACCGCAGATGAAGAAGGTGGCGAACAGGAACCAGAAAGTGCGGGTCCTGGCGGCGCGGCCCAGGGCGCCGAAAGTGGCGGCGATCATGCCGGTGCGCGGCGCGGTGGGTGCGGGCGGCGCATGCGGGTCACTGCCGAACGGCGTCAGGCCGACGCTGGCGGGGCGGTCCGGCACCAGCCACCAGGCCAGCGGCACCAGGGCGGCGGCGGCGCCGGCCACGGTCCACACCACCCGGGTCCAGTCGCCCGACGACGCCAGCGCCGCGAGAATGGGCAGGAAGATCAGCGTGCCAGTGGCGGTGCTGGCCGTCAGCAGCCCCATCATCAGGCCGCGGTGCTTGCTGAACCAGCGGTTGACCACGGTGGCGCCCATCACCACCGCGACCGCGCCCGACCCCACGCCCGAGAACACGCCCCAGGTCAGCAGCAGATGCCAGGGTTGCGTCATGTAGGCGCTGGCGGCGGTGGACAGCGACATCACCGCCAGCGCGCCGATCAGCACGCGGCGCAGGCCGAAGCGTTCCATCGCGGCCGCGGCGAACGGCCCCACGAGGCCGTAGAGGAAAATGCCCACCGCGGCGGAGAACGACGTGATGCCGCGGCTCCAGCCGAAGCTTTCCTCCAGGGGCACCAGCAGCACGCCGGGGGACGCGCGCAGCCCGGCCGAGACCAGGAGCGCCAGGAAGATCACGGCGACGACGACAAAAGCATACTTCTGTCCCGCGCGGCGGAAGGGGAAGGGCGGTTGGGCTATACTCATGTTACTGACCGGTACGTATTTGGGTTTGCGAATAGTACGTACCGGTCAGTAACACCGTCAAGCGATATTTTCTTGATGGTCCTGTTCTTGGCGCGGCTGGCAGTGACGGCCGCAAGGAGGCGCTCGCATGGCCAATAAACCCACGGCGGACGGCAAGCCCGCCGAATCCACCGCCAAACCCCTGTTGGCGGCCGACCGCATCCGCCGGACGGCCCGCGAAATGTTCTACCGCGATGGCATCCGCGCGGTGGGGGTGGACGCCATCGTCCACCAGGCCGGCGTGACCAAGCCCAGCCTGTATCGCAGCTTTTCGTCCAAGGACGAGTTGGCGGCGGCCTACCTGCGCGACTACGACGCGGAATTCTGGGGGCGTTTCAACGCCGCCTGCGACGCCCATCCGGGTGATCCGCGGGCGCAGTTGCGCGCCTATCTGTCCGGCCTGAGTGTGCGGGCGGTTCAATGCGGCTACCGGGGCTGCGGCCTGACCAATGCGGCGGTCGAGTATCCGGAGGCCGGCCATCCGGCGCGTGAGGTCGCGGTCGCGCACAAGCTGGAACTGCGGCGGCGCCTGACCGCGATGGCCCGCGAGATGGGCGCGCCGGATCCGGTCGCCTTGGGAGACGGGCTGTTGTTGCTGATCGAAGGGGCCTTCGTCTCCAGCCAGTTGTTTGGCGAGGGCGGACCGGCGGGCCGGGTAGCGCAGATCGCGGACCAGCTCATCGAAGCCCATCTGGGCAGCCCGTAAAGCGGTTATTGCGCCGCACAATATCGGTGCCGGATGTGGTGCATCATGCACCGTTGTGGTGGTGTTTGTACTTATTTCGCAACGCCAAAAATAATGCTAGGCATTTTTATTGCAACGCAGCATGCACGGGTCTAAGATGGACTCGTGCTGTTCCCCCATCGCGCTTTCTCAAGGAGAGAATCATGAGCGATACCGCGTTGAAAAATGCCCGCATGTCGGATGCGCTGGAGCGGTCCCTGATCCGCGAGGCCATCAAGGCGGAAACCCTGTCCGGCCCGTTCTCGCGCATGGGCTGGCGTCGGCTGAAGCTGCGCCTGCGCCGGTTCGGCGGCGCCGTCGGCGAGGTGCTGCACGACATGGACGCCGGCCGCCGCCAGCATCCTGTGATTTCCGCCCATCGTTGAACCGCGGATCCGCGCCAGAAAAAACGCCAGCGATCGCTGGCGTTTTTCATGGGAGCGCCGTGGTGGGTGTCACAGCGCCATGTCCACCAACAGGTAGCCGTCCAGCAGGATGATGCCAACGGTGGCGACCACGGCTGCCCAGGCCCAGGCGCCGCGCAGGACGTGGCGGCCCATTACCTGCTTGCGGCAGGCCAATACCACCAGCGGCCCCAGCGCGAACGGCAGGGCCAGGCTCAGGATGACCTGGCTCAGCACCAGCAACTGGTCTGGGTCCTGGCCGCCGGTGAAGGCCAGCAGGGCGGCGGCCACGGTGCCGGCGATCAGCCGCGTGGCCAGCGCGCGGCGGCGATCGGACCAGCCGCTGTTGATCTGGAAGCCTTGCGACAGCATGCGGCCGGCCAGCACGCCGGTGATGGTGGAGCTTTGGCCCGCCGCGTACAGCGCGATCGCGAACACGATGGCCGCGCCGATGCCGAAGGTCTGGCCGATCACGGCATGGGCGTCGTCCAGGCTGGAGACGATGATGCCGGAGCCGGACAACGAGGCCGCGGCGACGATCATGATGGCCGAATTGATCAACATGGCCACGCCCAGCGACACCACGGTGTCGTTGCGCGCCACGCGCATGGCCAGGTCGCGGGCGTCGGCCGGCAGCACGCGGGCGCGCTGCGCCAGCGACCCGGAATGCAGGTAGAGGTTATGCGGCATCAACGTCGCGCCCAGGATGCCCAGCGCGATCAGGAAGCCTTGCGGGTCGCGCAGCGCGTGGCCGGTCTGCGTCATGCCATGGGCCACGTCGGTCCAGGCCGGGTTGGCCTTGAACAGCAGGAACACGAACGAGGCTGCCACGATCGACAGCAGCACGGCGATGACGCGCTCGTGGCGGTCGGCGTTGCCGCGCGTCAGGGCCAGCACGGCGAAGGTGCCGACGCCGGTGACCGCGACGCCGCCCAGCAGCGGCAGGTTGAACAGCAGGCGCAGCGCGATGGCGCCGCCGATGAGTTCGGCCAGCGCGGTGGCCAGGATGGCGGCCTCGCCGGCCAGCCAGGCGGCCTTGGCGGTGCGCGGGGACAGGTGGCGGGCGGTGAGGGTGGCCAGGTCTTCGCCGGTGGCCAGTGCCAGGCGCGACACCAGCACCTGGAAGCCCAGCGCCAGGATGGCCGAGGCGATCACCACCAGCAGCAGGCCGTAGCCGAAGCCGCTGCCCCCGGCGATGTCCGTGGCCCAGTTGCCCGGGTCGATATAGCCCACCGCCACCAGGATGCCGGAGCCGACCACCCGGCGCAGGTTGGCCGAGACCTGGGCGTCCTGAGGGTACGCTGCCTTACCGCCTGAAATCGCGTAGATGAATCGGGTCATGTTTGTTCCTGAGAATGGTTCTCATTTTCCATATCTCCGGCATGACCGTCAAATTGATTTTCAGCAAGCCCCGGATAGGGCGGGCCAATGGCGTCGCCTCTTCCGGGCCTGCCGCGGCCGGTCAGGACTTGAGCTTGGCGTCCATGGTGATCTTGGCGTTGAGCACCTTGGAGACCGGGCAGCCCTTTTCGGCCTTGCGCGCGGCCTCGTCGAAGGCTTCGGCGCTGGCGCCCGGAATCACGGCCTCCACGGTCAGGTGCACCGCCGTGATGGCGAAGCCGCCGTCGACCTTGTCCAGCGTGACCTCGGCCTGCGTGTCCAGCTTTTGCGGGGCCAGGCCGGCCTCGCTCAGGATGTTGGACAGCGCCATGGTGAAGCAGCCGGCGTGGGCAGCGCCCAGCAGTTCCTCGGGATTGGTGCCCGGGGTGTCGCCGAAGCGCGTGTTGAAGCCGTAGGGCTGGTTCTTGAGCGCGCCGCTCTGCGTGGAAATCGTACCCTTGCCCGTCTTCAGATCGCCCGACCAGGCGGCGGTTGCGGTTTTCTTCATGCGTGACTCCTGTTGAGGGAACGCGCCCGAAACGGACGCGTCCGGTTGGGGGAGCGCGCGGCCGGCCCGATGGCGGCGCGCGTTGCCGGAAGGGGCATGGACCATGATACGGCGGGCGCGGCGGGGCGTCGCCTGTCGGCCGCCTGCATCCGGCAAGCCGATGTAACCGCCGCTTGCGGCGCCTTGCCAGCGCCGCGCGGCGCCGTCACACTTCGCCCCTGGCTCAACCCGAACAGGCATTGGATACAGATGGTAGTGATCGACACCGAACAAACCCGCCGCGCATTGTCGTTCGACGCGGCGATTCCGGCCTTGCGCGAGGCGTTCCGCCAGGGCGCCCATGTGCCCGCGCGCCATGTCCACGCGATCGAATCGGGCGGCGCGCACGGGACCACGCTGATCATGCCGGCCTGGAACGAGCAGGGTTACTTCGGCGTCAAGGTCATCAACATCTTTCCCGAGAACACGCGCCAGTCGCTGCCGGGCCTGCACGCCACCTACAACCTGTACAGCGCCCGCACCGGCGTGCCGCTGGCGCAGGTGGACGGCGACCTGGTGACGGTGTTCCGCACCGCCGGCGCGGCGGCGCTGGGCGCGTCCTACCTGGCGCGCGAGGATGCGCGGGTGCTGACCATCGTCGGCTCGGGGCGCATCGCCGGGCTGGTGGCGCAGGCCATGCGCACGGTGCGGCCGATCGACAAGGTATGGGTCTGGAACGTGCGGCCGGCCGGCGCCGAGGCGCTGGCGACGGCGCTGCGCGAGCAGGGCTTCGACGCCAGCAGCACCCTCGATCTGGAGCAGGCCGTGCGCCAGGCCGATATCGTCAGTTGCGCGACGCTGTCCACCGTGCCGCTGGTGCGCGGCGACTGGCTGCGCCCCGGCGCCCACCTGGACCTGATCGGCAGCTTCAAGCCCGACATGATCGAGACCGACACGGCCTGCTTCGACGGCACCACGGTCTACGTGGATACCGACGAGGCGCCGACCAAGGCCGGCGACCTGCTGGCCGCGTTCGAGGCCGGCGTGCTGGCGCGCGAGGACATCCGCGGCAACCTCACCGACCTGGTACGCGGCCAGGCGCCGGGCCGCACCCGGGCGGATGAAGTGACCGTGTTCAAGGCGGTCGGCAGCGCGCTGGAGGACCTGACGCTGGCCGCGCTGGTCTACGAGGCCTGCGGCGGTCAGGCAAAATAGCGCCATCCGCTGTTTTTTCATCCTGCGAGCTGTCGTCATGTCCCGCTTCTTCGTCCGCTACGCCTGCGCTGTCGCGCTGGCCGTTCCCGCCCTGTCCGTCCATGCCGAGATCGTGATCGGGGTGGATGTCTCCACCACCGGCCCGGCCGCGGCGATCGGCATCCAGACCAACAACGCCATTCGCCTGTGGCCCAATACGCTGGGCGGCGAGCCGGCGCGCTACGTGGTGCTGGACGACGGCACGGACGTCAGCCGCGCGGTCAAGAACCTGCGCAAGCTGACCTCGGAAGACAAGGTCGACGCCATCGTCGGCCCCAACACCACCGCCGCCGCCCTGGCCGGGTTGGACGTGCTGGCCGAGACCGGCACGCCGATGATCGCGCTGGCGGCCTCCAGCGTGATCGTCGAGCCGCTGTCCGATCCCAAGCGCGCGTGGGCCTTCAAGATGCCGCAGAACGATTCGCTGATGGCGACCGTGCTGGTCGAGGACATGAAGAAGAAGGGCCTTAAGAACGTGGCCTTCATCGGCTTCGCCGATTCCTACGGCGACAGTTGGTGGAAGGAATTCTCCGCGGCCGCCGGCAATGACATCAAGATCGTGGCGCAGGAACGCTTCCAGCGCACCGACGCGTCGGTGGTGGGCCAGGTGCTCAAGGTGATCGCCGCCAAGCCGGACGCGGTGCTGGTGGCCGGCGCCGGCACGCCCTCGGCGCTGCCGCAGAAGACGCTGCTCGAGCGTGGCTACACCGGCGCCATCTATCAGACCCACGGCATCGGCACGCTGGAATTCCTGCAGGTCGGCGGGCGCGACGTCGAAGGCACGCTGTTCCCCACCGGCCCCGGCGTGGTGGCGCGCGAGCTGCCGGATTCGAATCCGGTCAAGAAGGTGGCGGTGGAATTCGCCGACAAGTACGAGCGCCAGTATGGCGCCAACACCCTGACGCAGTTCGCCGGCGACGCCTATGGCGCCTGGATGCTGCTGGATTCGGCGGTGGCGCGCGCCCTCAAGACCGGCGCCAAGCCAGGCACCCCCGAATTCCGCATCGCCCTGCGCGACGCGCTGGAGAACACCCGCGACCTGATCGTGCCCAACGGCGTGCTCAACATCTCCAAGGACAACCACCAGGGCTTCGACGAGCGCGCCCGGGTGATGGGCGTGGTGCGCAATGGCAAGTTTTCCTACGCGGACGCGGCGGGGAAAAAATAGGGACGACATAGTCCCGTACGGTTCGTAACGAGTGCTCACCCGCCATAGGGCGGGACGGGGAAAAGCAGGCTTCGGCCTGCTTTTTTTCGTCCATATCATTAGAGGTGAAATGATTTAATGTCGTATCATTTTTAGCGAAGCCATGTACCTAGAAATAAATTCGGGAGAAATAAGACCATGATCGTCCAACGCACCCGCCGCGTCCTGCTGGCCCTGAGCCTGGGCCTGCTGGCCGCCTGCTCCGACTCCGGCTCGGACAAGCCCGCACAGGGGGCCAGCGCGCCCGCCGCTGGCGGCGACACGCTGGCGGCCGCCAAGGCCGCCGGCAAGATCCGCATCGGCTACGCCAACGAGGCGCCGTTCGCCTTCATGGACAGCAAGGAAGCCAAGGTCACCGGTGAATCGGTGGAAATCGCGCGGGTGGTGCTCAAGCGCATGGGCATCAACGAGGTCGAAGGCGTGCTGACCGAGTTCGGCTCGCTGATCCCGGGCCTGCAGGCCAAGCGCTTCGACATCATCGCGGCGGGCATGTACGTGACGCCCGAGCGCTGCGGCCAGGTGGCGTTCTCGAACCCGACCTATGGCGTGGGCCAGGCGTTCCTGGTCAAGCAGGGCAACCCGAAGAATCTGCACAGCTATGAGGACGTGGTCAAGAACCCCGACGCCAGGCTGGGCGTGGTGGTGGGCGCCATCGAAGCCGAATACGCCTCCAAGGTGAAAGTGCCGGCCGGCCAGATCGTGGTGTTCCCGGATGCCGTGAGCGCGCTGTCCGGCGTGCAGGCCGGCCGCGCCGACGCCTACGCGGCCACCGCGTTGACGGTCAACGACCTGATGGGCAAGACCAACGACGGCAGCGGCCTCGAAAAAGCCGAACCGTTCACCGATCCGGTGATCGACGGCAAGGGCGTGCGCGGCTACGGCGCCTATGCCTTCCGCACGGACGACAAGGCCTTTGCCGATGCCTTCAATGCCGAGCTGGCCAAGTTCATCGGCACCGACGAGCACAAGAAACTGGTGGCGCCGTTCGGCTTCACGCCCGAGGAACTGCCCAAGGACGTCACGGCCGCCAAGCTCTGCGCCGCTAACTAGGGGGCGCCGATGCAGCTTATATCCGAACATATCGCCGAGCTGGTGCCGCCACTGTTGGAAGGCCTGGCGGTGACGCTGGAGATCATGGCGGGCGCCGTCGTGCTGGCGGTGCCGCTGGCGCTGGCGGCCGGGGTGGGGCGCCTGTCGACCGTGCGCCCCGTGCGCTGGCTGGCGTCCATCTACGTCGAGGTGTTCCGCGGCACCTCGGCGCTGGTGCAACTGTTCTGGTTCTATTTCGTGCTGCCGCTGTTCGGCGTGCAACTGCCGGCTATGCTGGTGGGCATCGTGGTGCTGGCGCTCAATGCCGGCGCCTATGGCGCCGAGGTGGTGCGCGGCGCGATCCGCGCGGTGCCGCCGGGCCAGCGCGAGGCCGGCGTGGCCCTGAACCTGACGCGCGGCCAGATCATGCGCCGCATCGTGGTGCCGCAGGCCATCCCGGCCATGCTGCCGCCGGCCGGCAACCTGCTGATCGAACTGCTCAAGAACACCGCGCTGGTGTCGCTCATCACCATCACCGACCTGACCTTCCGCGGCCAACTGCTGCGCAGCGAAACCCTGCGCACCACCGAGATCTTCACGCTCATGCTGCTGCTGTACTTCGCGGTGGCGCTGCTCATCACCGCCGGCGTGCGCCTGCTTGAACGGAGGGTCCGCGTCCGATGAAACCGATATTCGACTGGTCCTTCGCGCTGGAGATCCTGCCCACGCTGGGTTCGGCGCTGGTCATCACCATCCAGGCCACGGTGCTGGGCATGCTGGTGGCCGTGACGCTTGGCCTGGCGCTGGCGCTGCTGCGGCGTTCGCGCCTGGCGCTGCTGTCCTTGCCCACGGCGTTCGTGATCGAGTTCGTGCGCAGCACGCCGCTGCTGGTGCAGATGTATTTCCTGTTCTACGTGCTGCCCCTGACCGGGGTGCAGATGTCGCCCCTGGCGACCGGCATCGTGGCGCTCGGGCTGCACTACGCCACCTATTGCGCCGAGGTCTACCGCGCCGGCATCGAGGCGGTGCCGCGCGGCCAACTGGAAGCGGCGCGGGCGCTGAACATGTCGCCGTGGCGCACGGCCGTGGGCGTGGTGCTGCCGCAGGCGATCCCGCCGGTGGTGCCGGCACTGGGCAACTACCTGGTGGCCATGTTCAAGGACACGCCGCTGCTGTCGGCGATCACGGTGGTCGAGCTGCTACAGCAGAGCAAGATGATCGGCTCCACCACCTTCCGCTACACCGAACCCCTGACGCTGGTCGGCGTGCTGTTCCTGGCGCTGAGCCTGATCGCGGCCTGGGGGGTGCGCGGCCTGGAGGCCCGCCTGCAACGATATGGAGGAAAGCGATGAGTTCCAGCATCACCATCAAGAACCTGCACAAGCGCTATGGCGAGCTGGAGGTGCTCAAAGGCATCAACCTGGAGATCCCGGCGGGCCAGACGGTGGCCGTGATCGGGCCGTCCGGCTCCGGCAAGTCGACCCTGCTGCGCGTGCTGATGACGCTGGACCAGCCCAGCAGCGGCGAGATCGAGATCGATGGCGAGCCGATGTGGACCGACGCCCAGGGCCGCCCGGCCGGCCCCAATTCCGAGCACCTGCGCAAGGTGCGCGGCAAGATCGGCATGGTGTTCCAGCACTTCAACCTGTTCCCGCACATGACCGCGCTGGGCAACGCCATGGAGGCGCCGGTGCACGTGCTGGGGCTGTCGCGCGACCAGGCCCGCGAGCGCGCGGTGGAATACCTGGAGATGGTGGGGCTGGGCGACAAGCTCGACGTCTACCCGGCGCAGTTGTCGGGCGGCCAGAAGCAACGCGTCGGCATCGCCCGCGCGCTGGCGATGTGCCCGGAGATCATGCTGTTCGACGAGGTCACCTCGGCGCTCGACCCGGAGCTGGTGGGCGGCATCCTGCAGATCCTGCGCGACCTGTCGGCGCGCAAGAGCATGACCATGATCATCGTCACCCACCAGATGAAGTTCGCCGAGCGCAGCTCGGACCGCACGCTGTTCTTCGACCAGGGCAACGTCGTCGAGGATGCCGAATCGCAGACGCTGTTCAGCGATCCGAAGGAGGCGCGCACCCGGCAGTTCCTGGACAGCGTGATCGAGGGGCAATAAGCCGCGGTAATAAGCGGCGGGCCAAAAGGACGGGCCTAAAGGGCGGGCCTCGTCCCACCCTAAATCCCCACGCGGGCGTCGGGATTGGCCGCGCGGGCGGATGCCGGCGCTATGCTGTGCATCCGCGTCCATCGCCCGGAGCCTTACGCATGAGTCATCTTTTCAGTCCCACGTCAGTCGGCAATGTCGAACTGGCCAACCGCATCGTCATCGCGCCCATGTGCGAGTACTCGGCCGACGAGGGCCGCGCCACCGATTGGCACATGATCCACCTGGGCCACCTGGCCCTGTCGGGTGCGGCGCTGCTGTTCACCGAAGCCACCGCGGTCGAGGCCGACGGCCGCATCTCCCCGGGCGATCTGGGCCTCTGGTCCGACGAGACCGAGGCCGCGCTGGGCCGCGTGGTGCAGGCGGTGCGCCGCTATTCGCCCATCAAGCTCGGCATCCAGCTTGGTCACGCCGGCCGCAAGGCGTCGAGCCATGCGCCCTGGGAGGGCGGCCAACTGGTGCCGCCGGAGCAGGGCGGCTGGCAGGGCTGGGCGCCGTCGGCGCTGCCGCACAATGCCTCCGAGCCGGCGCCGCGCGCGCTTGACGCCGCCGGCCTGGCGCGCGTGCGCGATGCCTTCGTCGACAGCGCCCGCCGCGCCATCCGCCTGGGCTTCGATGCCATCGAGCTGCACGCGGCCCACGGCTATCTGCTGCATCAGTTCCTGTCGCCGCTGGCCAACCAGCGCGACGACGAATACGGCGGCTCGCTGGAGAACCGCATGCGCTTTCCGCTGGAAGTGTTCCGCGCGGTGCGCGCGGTGACGCCGTCGTCGGTGGCGCTGGGCGTGCGGGTGTCGGCCACCGACTGGGTCGAGGGCGGCTGGGACCCGGCGCAGACCGAGGCGTTCGCGCTGCGGCTCAAGGAATTGGGCTGTGAGTTCATCGACGTCTCCAGCGGCGGCGTGTCGCCGCTGCAAAAGATCCCGGTCGGGCCGAACTACCAGGTGCCGTTCGCCGACGCCCTCAAGCGCGCGGTCGGCCTGCCCACCATCACGGTGGGCCTGATCACCGAGGCACAACAGGCCGAGGACATCGTGGCGCAAGGCCAGGCCGACATGGTGGCGCTGGCGCGTGGCATGCTGTACGACCCGCGCTGGCCCTGGCATGCCGCCGCGCAACTGGGCGGGCAGGTCGCCGCGCCGCGCCAGTACTGGCGGTCGCAGCCGCGCGAGCTGAAGGAACTGTTCGGCGAGACGCGCTTCGGCCAGCGCTAGCGCGCGACCGTCGTCCAAAGAAAAACGCCGCGTGACGCGGCGTTTTTCATGGGCGGACGGTGCGCGCTTACAGGCGCGAATACGCCGCTTCCAGTTCGCGATGCAGGATGTCCGCGAAGTCGGCGCGGGCGGCGTCGTGCTGCGCCAGCAGGCGCGCCAGCACCACGTTGTCCTCTTCGCCGTTCCAGATCTTGATGTAGGTGCCTTCCTTGTAGCCATGCTGCTGGCGGAAGATGTTCAGCACGTTCTTGGAAACGTACTGGGTGTAGGCATCGTTCCAGCTCATCTCGCAGGCGGTCATGCTCTGCTCGAGCAGCTTGAAGCTGGCGCGGCCGCACACCGCCAGGCCGCCGATCAGTTCCAGCAGTTCGGGCACGTTCAGGCTGGCCAGCGCGTAGCTCTTGCCGTCCAGCGTGATCGAGGCGGGGCCGGCCAGGTCGGCCACCAGCGCGGCGGCGGCGGCGTTGACGTCGCCCTTGGCCTGCACGATGGTGTGCGACAGGTAGAAATGCAGGATGTCGACCAGTTCCATCTGCACCTGCGGCAGGTCGATGGTCTGCTTCTTCCACCACTTCCAGCCGTAGTGCTCCAGGGCCTCGGCCGATTCGACGAAGGCGGCGCGCAGGAAGCGGGCGCCGCCGTTGATCCAGTCCGGATTGATCATGCTGTTCAGGTCGCCTTGCAGCTTCAGCATCGTGGCCGCCTGGGCCTGGTTCAATCCGACAACGTTATTCACTTTCACTCCGGTATTCGTGGGGTCTGTTCGACAGCGGCGGAAATGTTAGCACCATTGCCGCCGCGGCCGCGTCCGCTCACGCATCCTTGCGGTACGACGAGGTCTTGAGCGGCGGCAGCTTTTCCAGCGGCCGCTTGCGCGGGTCGCGGGCGCCGCTGGCGGCCTTGAACAGCATCAGCGCGAAGAAGCCCAGGAACACCGCCGGCATGAAATCGTCCAGGTCGAAGCGCGGCGCGTGCAGCGCCTTGAAGGCGACGTTGACCGCGGCCCAGCCGGCCACCGCGCCGGCGACGGTCAGGAAAATGCCCTGCTTGCGCTGGCGCGCGCGCTTGGCCAGCGAGACCGCCTCGGCGTCCGTCTGGCCGGGCGCGACGGTGGGCGGCACGCTGTCGGCGCGACGCGATTGCAGCGGCGGCGGGGCTGTCTTGCCCCAGGTCAGGTCGTTCAGGGAACCCTGGTCCGGGGCGGGGGAGGGCGTCGGCGCCGGCATGGCGGCCTGGCGCTTGGTCTCGGCTTTGCTCGGCACCCGTCCAGGCGTGGCGCCACCGGCGCGCGAAAGATTTTCGATGTAGCGCGCGAAGTCGCCGTTCTTTGGCTCCATGTCGATAGCCATGCTGTTCTCCGCTAATTGCCGCGACGGATCCGCGCCGGCTGCCGGCGCTTGCGCATCATCGCGACCAGAAGTCCGCATCCTAGCAGCACCGAGAAACCCGCGCCGATCATCATGGCGATCTGCTGGGCGTTTTCCGCGGCGCCCAGGCTGCGCGCGGTGATGTAGCCCGGCGCCAGCATCAGCGGCATCCACAGGATGGCCGAAAGCACATTGGCCATCTGGAAACGGCCATGCGCCATGCCCATGACGCCGGCCACCGTCGGGATGGTCGAGCGGATCGGTCCCAGGAAGCGGCCGATCAGCACCGAGGCGAAGCCATAGCGGTAGAAGAACAGCCGGGCGCGGGCGACGGCGGTGCGCTGCTGCTTGAGCGGCCAGCGCCGTAGCACGCTGGGGCCCGCCCAGCGGCCCAGCCCGTAGGACAGCGCGTCGCCGACGATGGCGCCAGCGACGCCCCAGGCCATGATGCTCCATGGATCCAGCGTGCCGGCCCCGATCAGGCCGCCCGTCAGCAACATCAGCGCGGTCGCGGGAATGAACAGGCCCAGCAGCACCATCGATTCTCCCAGCGTGAGCAGGAAGGTGATGGGGCCGGCCCAGGCCTGGTTGGTCTCGATCAGCACGCCGATCTTGTCGATGTATTGGTCCATGAGGCAAAAGTTGAAAATTAGCTGAACGCAATCGGGTATCTTAACGCCTGCATTGTGGGCGCCGCGTGAAAGCGGCGTCCACCGAAGGCTATCGTCGGAGTTCTATGGATTCGGTTACACAAGCCGTGCTGGGCGCGGGCATACAGGGGGCGCTGCTGGGGCGCGTGCAGGGACGGCGAGCGCTGATCTACGGCGCGGCGCTGGCCACGGTGCCGGATCTGGACGTGTTGATGCGTTACCCGGACCCGGTGTCACTGATGACCTATCACCGGGGCTTCTCGCATTCGATCTTCGTGCTGACGGGTCTGGCGCTGCTCCTGGCCTGCCTGATACGCCGATACTGGCCACAGGCCCCCTACAGCGGCAGGCGATTGTTCCTGACACTGTGGTTGGTATTGGTGACGCATCCACTGCTGGACGCCTTCACCGTCTACGGCACGCAGTTGTTCTGGCCGCTGGCGTCGATTCCGGAAAGCTGGTCGGCGATTTTCATCATCGATCCGGTCTACACCGTGCCGCTGTTGCTGGCGGCGGTCTACGCGATCATCGCGGGCATGACGCGCAACGCCCGGCGACTGCTGGCGGGGGCGCTGATCTTCAGCACGGCCTACCTGGCGTTCGGCCTGGCGGGCCGCATCGCCGCCGAGCAGCGGGTGCGCGATGCGATGCAGGCGCGAGGCATCGTCGTCACCGAGCTGCGGGCCGTTCCCATGCCGCTCAACACGCTGCTGTGGCGCGTTATCGCCAAGACGCCCGATGGCCATTACTACGAGGCCGTCAGCAGTTGGTTCGACCGCGAGCCGCCGGAATGGCTGCGCCAGCCGCTTCACCCGGATCTGGGCCAGGCGCTGGCGGGCGTGCCGCTGCACGAGCGACTGCGCTGGTTCACCGATGACTGGCTGCGCTATGACGCGCTGGGCGATGCGCTGGTGGTGACCGATTTGCGCATGGGCATGGCCGGTCACTACAACTTCCGCTTCAAGATGGCGGAGCGCGCGCCGGATGGCACCTGGCGGCCGGTGACGCCGTCCAGTTGGCCGGGCGAGCGGGGCGGCTGGGCCGAGCTCAAGCTGCTGCTGGCCCGCATCCTGCATGCCCAGCCGCCGCTGCCGCTGGCGCAGTGGGCGGAGAGCGCCACGCGCTGAGCCGGTCCGCATTGGCTCGCCACGCCGCCTGATACGACCCGCCGCGATCCGGCGGGTTTTTCATGTTCCGGCGCTGCCCCGGCATGGGCCCCGTATTGACCGGCGGTCCGACCCTGCATTATTCTTGTTCGATATTAAGGAACAATAGTTCCGTTTTATGGAACATCGATGAGTATTCTCGACGGCGTCCAACGCGTGCTTGCGCTTTATGCGGAGGGCGCTGCGGAGCTCAGCTTCACCGACGTGGCGCAGCGGTTATCCATGCCCAAGAGCACGGCATCGCGCCTGCTCAACCAGATGCAGCACTACGGCATGCTCGACCAGGACGCGGCCTCGCGCCGTTATCGTCCCGGCCTGCTGCTATCGCAGGCGGTGCGCGCCGGCCTGGCCGCTACCCCGCTGGATGACGCCTGCCGCAAGGTGCTGGCGCGCCTGTCGGCGGACAGCGGCCTGACCGCCTACCTGTCCACCTTGAACCAGCGCGAAACCGTGGTGCTGCAGCGCCTGAACGGCTCGCACCCGGTGCAGGTGCTGTCGCCGCCCGGCTCGCGTCGCGCCGCCTCGGGCACGGCCATGGGGCGGGCGCTGCTGTCGCGCCTGAGCCAGGCCGAGTTCGACGCGCTCTACGGCGCCGACCCCACGCAGTCGCTGCCGATGGAAGGCAAGGATTGTCCGGCCACCGTCGGCGAACTGGCGCAGCGCGTGGCGCAGACCCGCGCCGACCATTACGGGGTTGCCATCGACCAGGCGATGCCCGGCATCGGCGCCGTGGCGGCGGCGGTGCGCGATCCGTCCAGCGGTGAATTGCGCGGCCTGTGCCTGTCCTTTGTGTCGTTCCAGGTCGATGCCGCCCGCGTCGCCGCGTTGCGCGACGCCCTGACACAGCAGGTCGCCGCGTTGGGGCGCGAACTGAACGACCCCTACTGGCTGGACTGATCCCTGTTACCGATTCCCGCTATCTGGCCGCCCGCATGCGGCGCTCCGACCCAACGACTCCACGGAACTTTGCACATGAACCTTCTGCTCCTCAGCAATTCCAGCAGCGACGCCGGCTACCTGGTGCACGCCTTGCCCGACATCCGCGAACTGATCGCCACGCTGCCAGCCGGCGCGCCGGCGGTGTTCGTGCCGTACGCAGGCGTCACCCGCAACTGGGACGACTACACCGCGATGGTGGTGACGGCGCTGGCCGACACCGGCCTGGACATCGAGCCGCTGCACCGCGCCGCCGATCCGGTGGCCGCGCTGGAAAGGGCCGCGGTCATCATCGTCGGCGGCGGCAACACCTTCAATCTGCTTGGCGAGCTGCGCCGCCGGGGCCTGTTGAGCGTGGTGGCGCGCCGCGTGCGCGAAGGCGCCGCCTACCTGGGCTGGAGCGCCGGCTCCAACCTGGCCTGCCCCAGCATCTGCACCACCAACGACATGCCGATCACCGATCCCGCGGGCTTCGACGCGCTCGGCCTGCTGTCCTTCCAGATCAATCCGCACTACACCAACGCCCATCCTCCCGGCCACCGCGGCGAGACCCGCGCGCAGCGCCTGGCTGAGTTCTGCACGCTGAACCCGACGATGCCGGTGCTGGGCCTGCCCGAAGGCGCCGCGCTGCGCGTGCGCGGCGCCGCCATCACGCTGGTCGGTCCGCACGATGCGCCGCTGTTCCTGGGCGGCAACGAGCCGCGCGTGTTCCAGCCCGGGGTGGTGGAGATCCCGGCATGAAACAGGTCATCGACACTATCGAGCTGCTGTCCTCGGCGCATGTCACGGGCGAAGCGGTGGCGCAGGTCCTGCGCGAGGCGGGCCAGTGCGAAGTCGAAGTCACTCGGCTCGAGCGCGACGGCCTGGCCACCGACTTTCTCTCCATTGTCATCCCGGGTTCCGACGCCAACGCGCCGCAACTGGGCATCGTCGGCCGCCTGGGCGGCATCGGCGCGCGTCCGGCCGTCACCGGCCTGGTGTCCGACAGCGATGGCGCCGTGGTCGCCGTGGCCACTGCGCTCAAGCTGATGGCCATGGCGCGCCAGGGCGACGTGCTGCCCGGCACCGTGCGCATCCGCACCCACATCTGCCCGCGTGCCGGCACCCGTCCGCACCACCCGGTGCCGATGATGCGCTCGCCGTTCCCGATGCGCGAGATGATGTCGCACGAAGTCGATCCGCGCATGGACGCGATCCTGTCGGTCGACACCACCCGCGGCAACCGCCTGGTGAACCAGCGCGGCGTGGCCCTCACGCCGGTGGCCAAGCAGGGTTACCTGCTGCGCATTCCCGAAACCATGCTGGACGTGATCGGCTGGGTCAGCGGCCAGTTGCCCCTGACGCTGCCGTTGACCACACAGGACATCACGCCCTACGAGAACGGCCTGTGGCACGTCAATTCGCTGATGCAGCCGGCCATCGTCACCGACGCGCCGGTAGTGGGCGTGGCGCTGACCGCGCAGACCGCCGTGCCGGGCTGCGCCACCGGCGTCACCAACGCGGTCGACGCCGACGTCGCCATGCGCTTCTGCATCGAGATCGCCAAGCTGTTCGGGCAGGGCGCGCTGGCTTTCTTCGACGACGCCGAATGGCGCGCGCTGCAGGCCCGCTACGGCTCGATGGCGCACCTGCAGACCACTGGCCGGGAACCCGGGGGCGCGCAATGAGCACGCCCAAGCCGCGTCGCGTGGCGTTCTTCACCATCGGCCAGTCGCCGCGCAGCGACGTGGTGCCCGAGATGGCTCCCTTGCTGGGCGAGCACGTGCGCATCGACGAATTCGGCGCGCTCGACGGCTTGGACGCCGCGGCGCTGGCCGCGCTGGCGCCGCGTCCGGGCGAATACCGCTTCGCCACGCGCATGCGCGACGGCAGCCAGATCGAACTGGACGCGGCCGCCGCCGAGGCCCGCCTGGCGCAGGTGATGCGTCAGGTCGACGCTGCCGGCTACGACCTGCTGGTGCCGTTGTGCACGGGCACCGCGATCGCGCCGATGCGCACGCTGGTGGTCGAGCCGCAGCAGGTGGTGGACCACCTGGTCGCGGGCCTGTCGCAGCACGGTCGCCATGTCGGGCTGGTGGTGCCGCTGGAAGCCCAGGTCGATGCGTTCCACATGGCCGTGCCGCTGGAATGCCCGGCGACGGTGGTGCATGCCTCGCCCTACGAAACGGACGCGACGCGCGCAGCCGCCAATTTCACGCAGGCCGGCCGCGCATTGGCTGACTGCGATTTCATCGTCATGCATTGCATGGGCTACGCCGAACGCATGCGCCAGGCGGTGGCGCAGGCATCGGGTCGCCCGGTGCTGCTGTCGAATCGTGTTGTGGCGCAGATGCTTGCGCAAATTCTGGAATAAGGGATCCTCTTCATGTTCAGCCGTAGTTTGCAACGCGCCGTGGGCGCACTGTTCGTCGTCGGCGCCATGTCGGCCGCGCCGGTCCTGGCCGCGGACGCCTGGAAACCGACCAAGCCGGTGCGCCTCCTGGTCGGTTTCGCGCCCGGCGGTTCCGCCGACACGCTGGCGCGCCTGCTGGCCGAGCCGCTGTCGCAGCGCCTGGGCCAGACGGTGGTGGTCGAGAACCTGGCGGGCGCCGGCGGCAACATCATGGCCTTCCGCCTGTCGCAATCGCAGCCTGACGGCTACACCATCGGCATCGCCGCGGCCGGTTCCATGGCCATCACCCACGTGCTCAACGCCAAGGGCACCAGCTACAAGCCGACCGACTTCACGCCCATCACGCTGGCGGCGGTGCAGCCCAACGTGGTCATCGTCAACAAGGACGTGCCGGCCAACAACCTGGCCGAATTGAAGGACTACTTCCAGAAGACGCCGACCGCCACCTACGGCACCGCCGGCGTGGGCATCTCCAATCACCTGATCGCCGAAACCATGCTGTACAAGCTGGGCGTGAAGGTGCCGCACGCGGCCTACCGAGGCGCGGCGCCGGTCATCACCGACCTGCTGGGCGGCCACATCGCGATGACGATGGACAACATCTCCACCGCCGCGCCGCTGGCGCTGCAGGGCAAGGTCAAGGCCATCGGCGTGGCCTCGCTCAAGCGCTCGGCGCAACTGCCCGACGTGCCCACGCTGGACGAGCAGGGCCTGAAGGGCTTCGACATGCCGACCTGGCAGGGCGTGTTCGCGCCGGCCGGGCTGCCGGCCGACGTGCTGGCCGCCTACTACGCGGCGCTGCAGGACGTGCTCAAGCAGCCCGCCGTGAAGGAGAAGATGGCCGGCCTGGGTTCGGAACCGGTCACCGGCATGACGCCCGAGCAGTTCGGCCGGTTCCTGGAGAACGACCGCAAGCAGTGGGCCGACATCGTGCGCGCCGCCAACATCAGCCTGGAGCAATAAGCAGGCTGTCGCGTCCGCCGTTGCCAGCAGGCGCGGCGCGCGCCGCAAACAAAAACGCCAGACTCGCGTCTGGCGTTTTTATTGGGTCTCGCGGACGGGCGGGATCAGTCCGGCAGCCGCGCCGCGATCTCGGCGATCAGGCGGCGCGCGGCGTCCAGCTTGTCGGCGGCCGGCAGCGGGTGCGCGCCCTGCGCGTCGAACAGCACCAGTTCGGTGGTGTCGGCGTCCATCACCTTGTGCGCCAGGTTGCCCACCAGCAGCGGAATGCCCTTGCGCTGGCGCTTGGCCTCGGCGTGCTCGGCCAGCTTTTCGGTCTCTGCCGCAAAACCCACGCACCACGGCCCGTCCTTCAGTTTGGCCACTTCGGCCAGGATGTCGGGGTTGGGCTCGAACTCCATCTGCGGCGCGCCGCCGCCTTCGCTGGTCTTCTTCAGCTTCTGGTTGCTGACGTTCTTGACGCGCCAGTCGGCCACGGCGGCCACGGCGATGAAGATGTCGGCGTCGGCGGCGCTGGCCATCACGGCGTCGTGCATCTGGCGCGCCGTCATCACCGACAGGGCGGTGACGCCGCGCGGCACGGGCAGGGCGGTGGCGCCGGTGATCAGCGTGACGCGGGCGCCGGCTTCGCGCGCGGCGCGGGCCAGGGCGTAGCCGGTCTTGCCCGACGAGCGGTTGCTCAGCACGCGCACCGGATCGACCGGCTCGGAGGTGGGGCCGGCGGTCAGCAGCACGTGACGGCCGGCCAGCAGCTTGGGCTGGAAGAAGGCGATCAGGTCGGCGAGGATTTCATGGGCTTCGAGCATGCGCCCGTCGCCGGTCTCGCCACAGGCCTGTTCGCCGGCGGCCGGACCCAGGATGCTGATGCCGTCGGCGCGCAGTTGCGCCACGTTGCGCTGGGTCGCCGGGTTGGCCCACATCTCGCGGTTCATGGCGGGCGCGACGAGCAGCGGGCAGGCGCGCGCCACGCACAGCGTCGACAGCAGGTCGTCGGCCATGCCGTGAGCCAGCTTGGCCATGAAGTCGGTGCTGGCCGGCGCGATCAGCACGGCGTCGGCGCCGCGCGTCAGGTCGATGTGCGCCATGTTGTTGGGCACCCGCGGGTCCCAGGCATCGACGAACACCGGACGGCCGGACAGGGCCTGCATGGTCACCGGCGTGATGAAGTGCGTGGCCGCCTCGGTCATCACTACGTCGACGACGGCGCCTTGTTCGGTCATGCGCCGCACCAGCTCGGCGATTTTGTAGCAGGCGATGCCACCGGTCAGGCCGAGGACGATGCGTTTGCGGGCGAGGTCGAGCATGGGCGTCGGACGGCGTTTGGATGCCGTCGAATCAGGGAACGGACAGTGATTTTATTCCGCATTGCCGCATCGCGCCGTTCGCCATGCGTGCAGGGGGGCTCAAACAGGAAAAAACCCGGCCAGGGGCCGGGTTTCGAAGGGGGGCGGGGGAGGGCGTCAGGCGCGCGGCTTGCGGGCCCGCAGCAGCTCGTCCAGCACCAGCAGTACCGCGCCGCAGGTGATCCCCACGTCCGCCACATTGAAGGCGGGGTAGTACCAGTCGCGCCAATAGAACAGCAGGAAGTCCACCACGTGGCCATACACCACGCGGTCGATCACGTTGCCGATGGCGCCGCCCAGGATCATCGCCAGCGCCAGGCAGAAGCGCGGCTGGCCGCGGGTGCGGCGCAGGATCACGGTGATGACCACGGCGGCGACGAGGCCCAGCGCCGTGAACAGCCAGCGCTGCCAGCCTTCCTCGGATGCCAGGAAGCTGAATGCCGCGCCGCGGTTATACAGCAGCGTGAAGTCGAAGAACGGCAGCAGGTTCAGGCGCTCGCCATACTGGTATGAGGTGTTGAAGTACACCTTGGTCAGCTGGTCCAGCACGACGATGGCCAGCGCGATGCCCAGCCAGCGGCCCACCCTTGCGGGGGGCGCGCCGGCGGATGCCCCGGTGGCCGTGCCTTGAGGGCCGGCCATGCTCAGGCCTTGTCGCGGGCTTCGCCCGAGCCGAACAGGTTGGACACGCAGCGGCCGCAGATCTCGGGGTGATCCGGATCCTGGCCCACGTCCAGGCGCCAGTGCCAGCAGCGCTCGCACTTCTTGTGCTTGGACGGCGTGACCTCGATGCGCGTCTCGCCTTCGCCTGCGTGCACGGCGGCGCGCGAGACGATCAGCACGAAGCGCAGGTCGTCGCCCAGGCTGGCCAGCAATTGCTGGTCTTCGCCGCTGGCGTACAGGTCGACCTCGGCCTGCAGCGACGAACCGATGTCGCCGGCCGTGCGCACCTCTTCCAGCTTGCGCTGGACCTCGGCGCGGATGGCGCGCAGGCGCGTCCACTTGGCCGACAGGGCCTCGGCGTCCGCGAACGGCGGCAGCGCGTGGTAGACCTCGGTGAAGATGGTGACGCGGGCGGCGTCGGCCTGGTGCTTCAGGGCCGAGCCGACCAGTTCCTTCCAGGCCTCTTCGGCCGTGAACGACAGGATCGGCGCCATCAGCTTGAGCAGCGTCTGGGTGATGTCCAGCAGCGCGGTCTGGGCCGAGCGGCGGGCCACGCTGTCCACCTTCGAGGTGTACAGGCGGTCTTTCAGGATATCCAGGTAGAACGCGCCCAGGTCTTCCGAGCAGAACGTCTGCAGGCGCGAAACCGCCGGGTGGAAATCGTAGCGTTCGTAGTGACCCTGCACCTCGGCCTGCATCTGCGCCGTCATGGCCAGCGCATAGCGGTCGATCTCGAACAGCTCGCCGTAGGGCACGGACTGCGACACGGCGTCGAAGTCGGCCAGGTTGGCCAGCAGGAAACGCAGCGTGTTGCGGATGCGGCGATAGCCTTCGACCACGCGCTTGAGGATCTCGTCAGAGATCGACAGCTCGCCCGAGTAGTCGGTGGAGGCGACCCACAGGCGCAGGATTTCGGCGCCCAGCGAATCGGACACCTTCTGCGGCGCGATCACGTTGCCGACCGACTTGCTCATCTTGCGGCCCTGGCCGTCCACCACGAAGCCGTGCGTCAGCAGGGCCTTGTAGGGCGGCTGGCCATACAGCATGCAGCCGGTCAGCAGCGACGAATGGAACCAGCCCCGGTGCTGGTCGGAGCCTTCCAGGTAGAGGTCGGCGGGCCAACCCAGTTCGGCGCCGTGCGAGCCGGCGAAATCGCCGTCCTTGCCGCCCAGCACGGTGGCGTGGGTGCTGCCCGAGTCGAACCACACGTCCAGCGTGTCGCGGTTCTTTTCGTATTGGTCGGCTTCGTCGCCCAGCAGCTCGCGCGGGTCCAGCGTCTGCCAGGCCTCGATGCCGCCTTGCTCCACGCGTTGCGCGACCTGTTCCAGCAATTCGGAGGTGCGCGGATGCAGCGCGCCGGTTTCCTTGTGCACGAAGAAGGCCATCGGCGTGCCCCACTGGCGCTGGCGCGACAGGGTCCAGTCCGGACGGTTGGCGATCATGGCGTGCAGGCGAGCGCGGCCCCAGGCCGGATAGAAGGCAGTGGCGTCGATGCCGGCCAGCGCCGATTCGCGAAGGGTCGGGCCGCCGTCCTTCGGCTTGATGTCCATGCCGGCGAACCATTGGCTGGTGGCGCGGTAGATGATGGGCGTCTTGTGGCGCCAGCAGTGCATGTAGCTGTGCTTGTGCTTTTCGACGTGCATCAGCGCGCCGGCTTCCTTCAGGGCCTCGACGATCTTGGGATTGGCGTCCCAGATCGACAGGCCGCCGAACAGCGCCAGGCTGTCGACGTACTTGCCGTCGCCCATGACCGGGCTGATGAAGTCGGTGTCCTTCATGCCGTGCTCCTTGCACGAGATGAAGTCCTCGATACCGTAGGCGGGGGCCGAGTGCACCACGCCGGTGCCGGAGTCGGCCGTGACGTACTCGCCCAGGTAGATCGGGGCCTTGCGGTCATAGGCGGCTTCGAACTGCGCCAGCGGATGGCGGAACTCGATGCCCGACAGCGCCGCGCCCGGGGCGGTGGCGATGACTTCGCCTTCCAGGTTCCAGGCCTTCAGGCAGGCTTCGACGCGCTCGCGCGCGATCAGCAGCAGCGGGCCGAACTTGGGCGCGGGCGACACGCGCACCAGCGCGTATTCGATTTCGGGATGCAGGTTCAGCGCCTGGTTGGACGGGATGGTCCAGGGCGTGGTGGTCCAGATGACGATGGCGCCGTCGTCGACCTTGTCCAGGCCGAAGGCCTTGGCCAGCTTGTCGTGCTCGGCGAACGGGAAGGCCACGTCCACCGCCGGGTCGACGCGGTCGGCGTATTCGACCTCGGCCTCGGCCAGCGCCGAGCCACAGTCGAAACACCAGTTCACGGGCTTGAGGCCGCGGAACACGTAGCCCTTGTCCAGGATGCGGCCCAGGGCGCGGATCTCGTCGGCTTCATTGCTGAAGTTCATCGTCATGTAGGGACGATCCCACTCGCCCAGCACGCCCAGGCGCTTGAAGTCCTTGCGCTGGCGGTCGATCTGCTCGAGCGCGTAGGCGCGCGCCTTGGACTGCACCTCGGCCACCGGCAGGTGCTTGCCGTATTTCTTCTCGATCTGGATCTCGATCGGCATGCCGTGGCAATCCCAGCCCGGCACGTAGTGCGCGTCGTAGCCGGCCATGTTGCGGCTCTTGACGATGATGTCCTTCAGGATCTTGTTGACCGCGTGGCCGATGTGGATGTCGCCGTTGGCGTAGGGCGGGCCGTCGTGCAGCACGAAGCGCGGACGGCCGCGGCTGGCGGCGCGGATCGCCTGGTAGACGTGGTTTTCCTCCCACTGCGCAATCCAGGCGGGCTCGCGCTTGGCGAGGTCGCCCCGCATGGGGAAGGGGGTATCGGGCAGGTTGAGGGTCTTTTTATAGTCCATGAACGGCAAAATAGGCGCGCGCGTTTCGCGCGTCTTCGGCGATGGCGGCAGTCAGGGAAGGGAGATCAGGAAATTTTTCTTCGTCCCGCAGCTTTTGCAGGAATTCGACACGCACGAGTTTACCGTATGCGTTGACGGTCTCGTCGAGCAGGTGCGCTTCCAGCAGCACGCGTCCGCGGTCCTCGACGGTCGGGCGCACGCCCAGGCTGGCCACCGCCGGCAGGGCGCGCTCGGCCAGGCCATAGACCTGCACCACGTAGATGCCGGAGCGGGCCGCGCAGCGCTCGGCCACCCGCAGGTTCATGGTCGGATAGCCCAGGGTGCGGCCCAGCTTCTGGCCGTGGATCACGTGACCGCTGATATGGAAGGGGTGGCCCAGGAGGTGGCGGGCCCGGTCCAGGTC
The DNA here is from genome assembly GCF_046535435.1 of Achromobacter sp. SIMBA_011. Lineage (NCBI taxonomy): Bacteria > Pseudomonadati > Pseudomonadota > Betaproteobacteria > Burkholderiales > Alcaligenaceae > Achromobacter > Achromobacter sp. SIMBA_011. The sequence continues at coordinate 534,721 of NZ_JAWRWN010000002.1, forward strand.
GCCCACGGCCAGGGCGGTGCGCACTTCCGAGCTGGAAATGCGGTGGCCGTGGCGGTCGGTGACGTCGGCCAGGGTCTGCACCTCGAAGCCATGGCGCAGCCCGGCTTCGCGCAGCAGGTCGATGTCGCCGCTGCGCTTGTGGCCGAAGCGGAAGTCCTCGCCCACCAGCAGCCACTTGGTATCCATCCCCCGCACCAGCAGGTTCTCGATGAAGGCGTTGGCCGACATTTCGGCCAGGCGGGCGTTGAAGCGCTCGACCACGACCTGGGATACGCCATAGCGGGCCAGCGCCGCCAGCTTGTCGCGCAGCCCGGAAATGCGGGTGGGCGCCAGCTCGGGACGCTGGTTCAGCGTGGCGAAGTACTCGCGCGGGTGCGGCTCGAAGGTCATCACGGCGGGCGTCAGGCCGCGGTCGCGCGCGACCTGGCAGACGCGCGCCAGCATGGCCTGGTGTCCTCGGTGGACGCCGTCGAAATTGCCGATGGTCAGCGCGCTGGGAGCGCGCTGGGCGGGCGGCGGAAGGGATCGGTGGATGCGCAGCGGTGGTTTCACGAGCGAGAGTTTACAATTTTGGATTACGGGATTGTTCGTCATCCCCAATTTGGATCGCTCATCTTGCCGGAAACTTCTACACCACCGCGCCGCATCGTCATCCTGATCTCGGGACGAGGCAGCAACATGCAGGCGCTGGTCCAGGCCTGTCGCCAACAGGGCTGGCCCGCCACGATCGCCGCCGTGATCGCCAGCCGGCCGGACGCCGCCGGCCTTGAATGGGCCGCGGCCCAGGGCATCGCTACGGCGGCGCTGTACCACAAGGACTATGCCAGCCGCGAAGCGTTCGACGCCGCGCTGGCCACGGAAATCGACCTGCACGCACCGGACTACGTCATCCTGGCCGGCTTCATGCGGGTGCTGACCCCCGGCTTCGTCAATCGCTATAGCGGCCGCCTGGTCAACATCCATCCGTCGCTGCTGCCGGCGTTCCCGGGGCTGCACACGCACGCCCAGGCGCTGGCCACCGGCGTGCAGGTGCATGGCTGCACCGTGCATTTCGTGACGCCGGTGCTGGACCATGGCCCCATCATTGCCCAGGGCTGCGTGCCGGTCCTGGCTGGCGACACGCCCGAAATGCTGGCCGAACGCGTGCTGGAAGTCGAGCACCAGGCTTTTCCGACCGCCGTGCGCTGGCTCGCCGAAGGCCGGGTTACCCTGACGAATGACCACCGGGTGGACGTGCAGGGAGATCCCGACCGCCTGTTCACCTGGTCCGCGGCGGCCTGAGCCGACGCCAGCCGCGCAGCCGGGCCGCCGACGGCCCTGAATCGCATTTATCGGGCGGCATGTGTCCGCCCCACTGGAATACACCATGAGCAAACCCCAATCCCCGCGTTCCCGCCCGGCAGCCGCCGGAGAGCGTGACGGCCGGTCCTTCTTCTCGCGCCCCAAGGGCGAGGCCCGCGTCGCCCAGGATCGCGCGCCGCGCCCCGAGCGCGCCGCCGGTGGCCGCGAAGGCCGTTCGGACGAGCGCCGCGACAGCCGTCCGACCCCACGTCCGTCCTATGACGCGCCACGCGGCGAAGGCCGCGGCGAACGCGGTTCCTTCGGCGGCGACCGGCGCGAAGGCTCGGGCCGCCCGACGCCGCGCCCTTCCTATGACGCGCCGCGTGGCGAGCGTGGCTCGTACGGCTCGGAGCGCCGTGAGGGCCAAGGCCATGGCGGTGAACGGGGTTCCTTCGGTTCGGACCGCCGCGAAGGCTACGGCCGTCCGGATTCGCGCCCGTCCTACGGCGCTTCGCGCGGCGAAGGCCGTGGCGGCGAGCGCGGCTCCTTCGGTTCGGACCGCCGCGAAGGCCAGGGTCGCCCGGATTCGCGTCCCTCCTATGGCGCTTCGCGCGGCGAAGGCCGCGGCGGTGAGCGCGGCTCCTTCGGTTCGGACCGCCGTGAAGGCCAGGGTCGCCCGGATTCGCGTCCCTCCCATGCCGCTTCGCGCGGCGAAGGCCGCGGCGGCGAGCGCGGCTCCTTCGGTTCGGATCGCCGTGAAGCCTTCGGTCGTCCGGATTCGCGCCCGTCCTACGACGCTCCGCGCGGCGAAGGCCGTGGCGGCGAGCGTGGTTTCCACGGTTCCGACCGCCGCGAAGGCCAGGGCCGGCGTGACGCCGCCCCGCAAAAGCCGCAATTCAACCGGCCGCGCCTGTCGTATGCCGCCAGCCGTATCGACCAGGTGCAGCGCGTGCTGGGCGAGATCCTGCAATGGACCTACCCGGCAGACGCCGCCTTGTCGCACTGGCTGCGTGGCCATCCCGGCCTGGGCGCGCGCGACCGTTCGGAAGTGGCCGAAGCCGTCTACGACGTGCTGCGCCACCTGCGCCGCTACCGCCAGTTCGGCGAAAGCGGCGTCGGGCCGGCTTCGCGCCGCCTGGCCATCCTGGGCCTGGCCGCCACCCTCGGCACCGAAGCGCTGCGTGAAGGCCTGGACGCGGCCGAGGCGGAATGGCTGCAACGCGTGCTGCAGATCGACCTGGCGACGCTGCCGCGCGCCGTGCGCGGCAGCATCCCTGACTGGCTCGACGAGCGCCTGGGCGCCATGGAAAGCCCCGAAACCCTGATCGAGGCCCTCAACCGCCAGGCCAGCCTGGACCTGCGTGTCAACCCGCTCAAGGTCGAGCGTGACGCCATGCTGGCGGAACTGCAGCAGAGCGCCGGCCGCTACGAACCCGTGCCGATGCCGTACTCGCCCTGGGGCATCCGCATGGAAGGCCGTCCGGCCATCAACCGCTGGCCGCAGTTCGAGAACGGCAGTATCGAGGTGCAGGACGAAGGCAGCCAGTTGCTGGCCCTGCTGGTGGCGCCGCGCCGCGGCGAAATGATCATCGACTTCTGCGCCGGCGCCGGCGGCAAGACCCTGCTGCTGGGCGCGCTGATGCGCTCGACCGGCCGCCTCTACGCCTTTGACGTCTCGGCCGCCCGCCTGGCGCGAGCCAAGCCGCGCTTTGCACGCAGCGGCCTGTCGAACGTGGTGCCGGTGGCGATCGACAGCGAGAACGACGCCCGCGTCAAGCGCCTGGCCGGCAAGGCCCAGCGCGTGCTGGTCGACGCGCCCTGCAGCGGCATCGGCACCTTGCGCCGCAACCCCGACCTGAAGTGGCGCCAGCACCCCGAGTCGCTGGCTGAACTGGGACAACTGCAGGAACGCATCCTCAATAGCGCCGCGCGCTGCGTGGCGCCCGGCGGCCGCCTGGTGTACGCCACCTGCAGCCTGCTGGCCGAGGAAAACGAAGTGCAGGCCGACCGCTTCCTGGCCAGCCATCCGGATTTCGAGCGGGTGGACGCGGCCGAGATCCTGGCTGCCCGTTGCGACAACCTGAAGCTGGAGGGGCCCTACGTCCAACTGCGTCCGGACCTGCATGGCACCGACGGCTTCTTCGCCGCCGTGTTCGAGCGCCGCAAGAAGGCTGTCACCGCAGCGGAAGGCGAAGCCGAGGCGCAGTCGGACGCCGAAGCGCCGCACGAAGAGGATGTCGGCACTGCCGAGGCGCCCGTCGCCCAGGAGTCCCTGGAACCGGTGGCCTCGGAAGCGTTCAGCGAGGCGGATCAGGCCAGGCCGGCTTCCTGAGCGGTGGCTGGCCCCGCGCTGGCTCAGGGAGCCGGCGCGATGCCCAGCGTCGCGCTGTACCGGCGCGTTCCGATGGTCTTATTCTGGTATTTCACTTCCCAGGCCAGCGAATCCGACCCGGGTTGGTTGGCCTGGTAGACCAGTTGCGCCACCGGCACTGTCTTGTACGCGCAACGTCCCGAGTCGCCGGACTGGCCGCGCGTCTGGACGATGCTGGCGACCCCCAGGCGCGGTTGCAGCGTGATGGTGACGCGGGGCGCGCGCAGCGCCAGGCAGTCAGAGCCGCGGATCTCGTAATAGGACGCCAGCACGGTAACGTCCCCAATTTTCAGCGACTGGGCATGCGTGGGCGCCGCGGCGGCCAGACCGGCGGCGGCCAGGAGGGCAATAAAATAGGGACGGGTTTTTTCGCGGAACATCGTGAGGCGGAAGAGACGGTGATAGCGGACCGAAGTGTGCGCCAGACCCGTGGCGCCCGCAAGACAGCGCGTGCCAGCCTGACAGGAACTTTAATCGCGACGCGTAGCCAAAACGAAGTGTCCGACGTGGGCGCGTCCCGGCCCGGGATGCGTCGTCATCGTCGCCAAGGGTCGCGCCGACTCGGTCGCGCGCCTGGCGTAGTGTGGTCAAAAGCAGGGCTTAGTCCTTGATTTCCCTCAAAAACTATTTTGAAACTCCATTGTCATAACGCGGCAAAGGTAAGCTAAACTTCAGGCACTCTTCAAGCGAGGCTCATTACAGCTTTATGGATTACATCCTCTCCTTCATTGCCGGCGGTCTGACCCAAGCCACTTGGTGGCAGATCGTCGTTTTCACCCTGGTCATGACGCACATCACCATTGTGTCCGTCACCGTCTTCCTGCACCGCAGCCAGGCGCACCGGGGCCTGGACCTGCATCCGGCCGTCATGCACTTCTTCCGCTTCTGGCTCTGGATGACGACCGGCATGGTCACCAAGGAATGGGTTGCCATCCACCGCAAGCACCACGCCAAGTGCGAAAAGGAAGGCGATCCCCATTCGCCCATCCTGTTCGGCATCTGGAAGGTGCTGTTCCGCGGCGCCGAGCTCTACCGCGAAGAATCCAACAACAAGGAAACCATGGCCAAGTTCGGCCACGGCACGCCTGACGACTGGCTCGAACGCAACGTCTACAGCAAGCACAGCCTGTGGGGCGTGCTGACCATGCTCGCCATCGACATCGCCCTGTTCGGCGCGATCGGCGTCACGGTGTGGGCGGTGCAGATGGCCTGGATCCCCTTCTGGGCGGCCGGCGTCGTCAACGGCATCGGCCACTACTGGGGCTACCGCAACTACAACAGCCCGGACACCAGCACCAACGTGTTTCCGTGGGGCATCGTGATCGGCGGCGAAGAGCTGCACAACAACCACCACGCCCACGGCACGTCGGCCAAGTTCTCGGCCAAGTGGTACGAGTTCGACATCGGCTGGTGCTACATCAACATCCTGAAGTTCCTGGGCCTGGCCAAGATCAAGAAGGTCGCGCCCAAGCTCAAGCTGGATGATTCCAAGACCGGCATCGACCTGCGCACGCTGCAGGGCGTGATCACGCACCGCTACGAAGTCATGGCCCGCTACGCGGACGTGATCAAGAGCGCCGCCCGCGAGGAACTCGCCAAGCTGAAGGCCTCGCGCCAGGACGGCAACGCCGATTGCGGCTGGACCAAGCTGCACAAGGTGCGCCGCGCCATCCACCGCAACGAGGACATCCTCCAGCCGGAACAGCTCGAGGCCGTGGACAAGGCCATCGCCCAGAACAAGTCGCTGTCGACGCTGGTGCAGATGCGCCGCGAACTCGGCCGTATCTGGGAAAGCTCCAGCGCCAGCAGCGAACAGCTCCTCCATGACCTGCAGGCCTGGTGCCAGCGCGCCCAGCAAAGCGGCATCGCCGGGCTCGAGCAATTCGCTCAACGTCTGCGCCGCTACGCGGCATGATGCTAGAGAAGCTCAATCCTGAACAACGCGCCGCAGTAACGTTAGAACCGCAGCACGCCCTGGTCCTGGCCGGGGCGGGCAGCGGCAAGACCCGGGTGCTCACCACCCGCATGGCCTGGCTGATTCAAACCGGCCAGGCCTCGCCTTTTGGGCTGCTGGCCGTCACGTTCACCAACAAGGCCGCTCGCGAAATGCTGGCGCGCATGTCGGCCATCCTGCCGATCGATACGCGCGGCCTCTGGATCGGCACCTTCCACGGCCTGTGCAACCGCATGCTGCGCGCGCATCATCGCGACGCCGGCCTGCCGCAGACCTTCCAGATCCTCGACGTCACCGACCAGCTCGCCGCCATCAAGCGGCTGATGAAGGCCAATGGCGTCGACGACGAGAAATATCCGCCGCGCGACGTGCAGCGCTTCATCAACGGCGCCAAGGAAGAGGGCTTGCGCCCCGCCGACGTCGAAGCCTATGACGCGCACCGCCGTCGCCTGATCGAGATCTACCAGCTCTACGAAGCCCAGTGCCAGCGCGAAGGCGTGGTCGACTTCGCCGAGCTGCTGCTGCGCGCCTACGAACTGCTGTCGCGCAACGCGCCGGTGCGCGAGCACTACCAGCGCCGTTTCCGCCACATCCTGGTCGACGAGTTCCAGGACACCAACACGCTGCAGTACAAGTGGCTGCGGCTGCTGGCTGGCGGCGGCGCGGCGATCTTCGCGGTGGGCGACGATGACCAGTCGATCTACGCGTTCCGCGGCGCCAACGTCGGCAACATGTCCGACTTCGAGCGCGACTACGCCCGCGGCACCGTCATCCGCCTGGAGCAGAATTACCGCTCGTACGGCCACATCCTGGATTCGGCCAACGCGCTCATCGGCCACAACAGCGGCCGCCTGGGCAAGAACCTCTGGACCGACCAGGGTGAAGGCGAACCGGTGCGCGTCATCGAACAGCCCTCGGACGGCATGGAAGCGCAATGGATCGTCGACGAGATCCGTTCGCTGATCCACGAAGGCAGCCTGCGCCGCGAGATCGCCGTGCTCTACCGCAGCAACGCGCAGTCGCGCGTGATCGAACACGCCATCTTCTCGGCCGGCATTCCCTACAAGGTCTACGGCGGCCTGCGCTTCTTCGAGCGCCAGGAAATCAAGCACGCGCTTGCCTACTTGCGCCTGATGGCCAACCCGCACGACGACACGTCGTGGATGCGGGTGGTGAATTTCCCCACGCGCGGAATCGGCGCGCGCACGCTGGAACAACTGGCCGACGCGGCGCGCGCGCATGATTCCAGCCTGTACTCGGCGGTGGCGCTGGTGGCCGGCAAGGGCGGCTCCAACCTGGCCCAGTTCGCCCAGTTGATCCATCGTCTCACAGAGGAAACGCGCGACCTGCCGCTGCCCGAAATGGTCGAGCACATGCTCGAGGCCAGCGGTCTGAACGCACACTACAAGGCCGAGCGCGAAGGCGCCGAGCGCCTCGAAAACCTGAACGAACTGATCACCGCCGCGGCAGTGTTCGCGTCCGAGGAAAACTACGACGGCATGCCCGCCGGCGTGGTGCCCGACCAGGACACCTCCAGCACGCTGATGCCCGGCGTGGTCGATGCGGCGCCGGTGGTGTCCGACGGCCTGACGCCGCTGGCGGCCTTCCTGTCGCATGCCGCGCTCGAAGCCGGCGACAACCAGGCGCAACAGGGCCAGGACGCCGTGCAGCTCATGACCGTGCACGCGGCCAAGGGCCTGGAGTTCGACGCCGTCTTCATCACCGGCCTGGAGGAAGGCCTGTTCCCGCACGAGAACAGCATCCTGGAACAGTCCGGCCTGGAAGAAGAGCGCCGCCTCATGTACGTGGCGATCACCCGCGCGCGCCAGCGCCTGTACATCAGCCTGGCGCAAAGCCGCATGCTGCATGGCCAGACGCGCTACGCCATGCGGTCGCGCTTTCTCGACGAAATCCCCGAGCAGCACCTGAAGTGGCTGTCGCCCAAGGCCGGCCTGACGCCGTCGCTGAGCGCCGGCGGCGGCTGGAACGGCAACCGCGGCGACGCCTTCGGCCGCAAGCCCACCAACACCATTGCGCCGCGTCAACCGCGCGGCACGGCCTCCGGCGTCACGGTGGGCGACAAGCAGTATCGTGTGGGACAGGGCGTGCACCACGCGCGCTTCGGCGACGGCACCATCGTCAGCCTGAGCGGCGCGGGGCAGGACGCGCAGGCGGAAATCCATTTCCGCGATGTCGGTTCCAAGACGCTGGCTCTCGGCATCGCCAAGCTGGATATCGTTCAAGGTTGATAGACATGGCCAATCAAGACTCCCCGAAAGCCGAACTGGCATCGCTGCGCGCCGAAGTCGACGAGATCGACCAGCAGATCATCCTGCTGCTGGGCGTGCGTTTTCGCTGCACGGACATGATCGGCGAGCTCAAGCAAGCCAACGACATGGACCTGGTGGACCCGGTGCGCGAAGACCAGCAGGTCCAGCGCATCCGGCGCCTGGCCGAAGAGGCCGGCGTGCCCCCGGCCCTGGCCGAAACCATCCTGCGCGAAGTGATCGACACGGTGGTCGATCACCACACCCGGTTGCGCGAGCGTCCCTACTCGTGATGCGTGGGGGGCCGGCGGCCTGCTTGGCCGCCGTCACCATGCGCAACGGCAGTTCCATGGCCGCGGCTCCAGCCGCGGCCATTCTTTTTTCCGCGGCGCGGGGTCGGCGGCGTCCGCTACAACGTTTTCAGGAACGCCAGCAGGGCGTCGATCTCGGCCGGGCTCAGGTCGAGCGGCTTGATGTGTTCCGACTTGCGCGGCGCATACGAGTCCGGGGGATCGGCCGGCGGCGTCTCTCGGCCCATGCCGGCGTTGTACATCCGCAGCAGTCCCCGCAGATCCGGGAACAGGCCGTTGTGCATCCACGGGCCGGCCTGCGCCACGTTGCGCAGGCTCGGCGTGCGGAACTTGCCCAGGTCGGCGGGATCGCGCGTGGCTTCATAGCGCCCCAGGTCCTGGTTGCGGCGGCCGTAGAACGACAGGCCGATGTTGTGGAACTGATGGTCGGTGAGCAAGGGGCCATTGTGGCAGTTCATGCAGCGCGCCTGCGTGCGGAACAGGTGCAGGCCCAGTAGCTCGGTGTCGTCCAGCGCATCGACGCGGCCAGCGAGGAACTCGTCGAAGCGGGTCTTCCCCGGGCGCAGCGAGGCCACGTAGGCGGCCAGTGCGCGCGCCAGGCGGTCGGCGTCGATGGCGGATGCCGTGGTCGATGCCCCAGGCGCTTGAGCTGTCGGTATCATTGCCGCCGATGCCGATGCCGATGCCGATGCCGATGCCGATGCCGTTGAGCCAGCCGCTGATGAAGCCGGCGCAACTGTTGATGAAGCCGATGCAGTCGCTGGAGAAGACGCCGCCGTCGCGCCGCCGAACGCGTCCAGGAAGCGCGCGGGATACTTGTCGGTCTCCCGCAGCCGCGCCACTGCCCCGGCGGCGTCATGGTTCATTTCCCGCGGGTCGTGCAGCGGCCCCATCACCTGCTCCTTGAGGCTGGACGCGCGCCCGTCCCAGAACAGCCGGGGCGCGAACGGCGCGGCATACAGCGGCGTGGAGCGACGCCGGCCCATCAGCTTGTCCTCGCCCACCGCGAGCGGCAGACCGTCCGTGAAGGCGCGCTGCGGTTGGTGGCAGGAGGCACAGGAGATTTGGCCCTTGCGCGACAGGCGGGTATCGAAGAACAGCATCTGACCCAGCGCCACGATTGCCGGCCGCGCCACGTCGGCGGCCAGTTCGGCCTGGCCGGAATTCGCGGCGGTCCATTGCAGCGGCGGGTCGGCGACGGGCGGGACCGGCGCCCATTCATGCCATTGCACGCCGACGTCGATGGTGGGCGCGGGCCAACCGGCCGGGGGTCCGGAATAGCGCGCGCGCAGGCAGGCGATGTTCCAGCCCGCCGGGTCGTGGCAAGCGGCGGCGCCGGGCGCGATGCCGGATGGCGTGGCGGCGCGCTGCTGGCCAGAAGCGGTGGACGGGGTGGCGAGCACGAGGGCCAGCGGAATGGCATGCAGGAAGGCGGCCAGGGCGTTCTGCCGGAGCCGGGATTTGCCACGCAGGGGCATCGATACGTTCCGTGTCGCGTTGGTGTCAGGCGTAGGACGCTGCGACGATTGCAATACCTCAGCACGCAATCGATGAATAATTTATATGGATATCGATTTTTTGATTGGCGCATGAGGGCCGATGACCCGTGCCAGGCGCCTTTTGATTGGCGCCGCGTCGTGGCTGGCTTTGCCTTGCCGGTCCCTCATTCGCCAAGAAGGCGGAATGCCCCGGCGGGATCCCGCTCGACGATGCCGCGCCGTTCCGCTCGCGACAGCAGGGGTTCCAGGATGTAGTCGATATACGCCACGCCGTTCGGGCCGATCTTGATGCATCCCGCGCTGTCACCCGCCACCGGATAGCCGGTGTAAGCCTCGGCGTCGAGCACGAGCGCGCCGGGGCGGGGGGCGGGATGGGTGGCGGTCAGCAACCGGGTATCGTCGGTGACATGCTTGCGATAGAGATCGCGCGCGGTGTCCTTGAACAAGACCGGTCCGCCCCGCCCGCCGTGGTGCATGACGAAGACGAATTCCCCCAGCGGCATGTCGTCGGGGATATGGCGATTGGTGGCGGGACTGTGGTACCAGGCCGCGTAGGTCGCCAGGTCGGTGTAGAAAGCGGCGATCTGGCTGCCCGGGGCGTCCTTTTCGCCCACGGCTTGATGATGCGCGTACCAGGCCTCGTCCGTGTACTGGAACAGGCCCGATGCGCTTGAGCTGGCGTCGGGGCACCGCGGCGAGGCGCCGAACGCCGATTCGATGTAGGCAATGTCCGCCGCGATCTGGATGGTCGGGGGGCTGAAGCCGCGCTGCCGGCCGTGTTCCGCGATGGCGGCTTTGATTTCGGTCTGGGATCGGCTCAATGCCATGCAAATAGCTCCTGCGTGACGGCGCGACTGGCGTCCCGATGGAGAACCCGCGCCATGGCCGGGATGGCCACGGCGCATGTTAGGGACGAAGGCCGCGGCGCTCCATGCCGCATCGTCTGATTTGTCGGTCAGAAGCGATAGCCGACCTGCAACCAGAGCTCGCGTCCGGATTGATAGGTGGTGTTGTCGGCCGCCAGGTTGGGATTGCTTGCGACAATCGCGGGCATGCGGTTGAGCAGGTTCAGGATTTCCACCGTCAGTTCCAGGCGCGGCAGGAAGGTGGGCTGCCAGGTGAGCTGCGTGTCCCAGGTCCAGTAGGAGGGCAGGTCGCCCGACTTGTAGCTATCCAGCCGGTATGGTGCGGGACCCTTGCCGATATACATGACGCCGTCGCGCTTGCTGCGCCAGTTCAGCATGTTGCTCCAGGCCAGCCCGGCTTTGGGGCAGGCGCCGGTGAGCGCGAGCGTGGCGACCTGGGGCTGGTGGAAACTCCTGGGCGGCAGGTCGATGACTCGGATCTCCGAGCCGTTGTAAATCACACGCTCTTCAGGGCCGCGCGCGTCGCCGCCATACCCCGTGACCAGATCTGCGTTGGTCTTGCGTTTCTGCCAACTCCAGGATGCCTGCATGGTCCAGCGCGTGGGGCCGGCATGCCAGGGTGCCAGCGTGCGCAACGTCAGGCTGACGGCGTCAGTGGTGGAGCCGCCGCCGTTGCGGTATTTGAAGCCCGTACTGATCTTGCCGGCTTTGATCCATTGCTGCCGGCCGATGCGGCGGACATAGCTCAGCAGGCCTTCCAGTCCTGCCATGCGCTGGCGCAGCGACAGGGCCCACTCGTCGTCATGCGGCATGCGCAGGCCGCTGTAGTCGACGGAGAAATCCTGCTCTTCGGCGGGTACCGGCTCGCCCTTGATGTTCGTCACGCGTTTCAACAGCCGCAGGCGTCCGGCCTCGAGCGCGGTTTCCAGGACCGGACCGCCGTAGTAGCGCGACCAGCCGCCGCTCAGCAAGGTGTCGCCCGAACCGAACACGTCCCAATCCAGGCGCGTGCGCGGCGCCACGTTGTTGCTGCGGAACAGGCTCTCGCGGTCATAACGCAGCCCTGCATTCAGCGCCAGGCGCCGCCACTCGATGCGGTCGGAAAAGTACAGCGCGGCCGTGCGCGAACGAGCGCGCACGGTGCCCGGCTGCCACAGCGACAAGTTGGTATCGGCATAGGCGTCGACGCTGCGGTAGGTGCGCGTGTAGGCGGTCGACAGTTGCGGGCGCTTGAAGGCCGCGTCGACCTGTTGCACGTCGATCCCCGCGTAGATGTTGTGCGTGAACGTACGGGTGCTCAGCGGATCGAGATCGATACGGCTCTTGAGCACCAAAGTGTCCTGCTGCTTCTGCTCGCGGCCGAAACCGCCCTTGAAGTACGACGGCAACCCATAGGGGCGCGTCGTAACCCATTCGCGGCTCATTGAGCGGCGGTTGCTCATGGCGTGGTCCCAGCCGGCTTGCAGCGTCAGGCGCCCCGCGCCGAGGCGGTGTTCCAGGTTGCCGTTGACGCCATATGCGCCATGATTATTGTCCCAATGCGTGTCGCGGAACAGGTTGCTGGCCAGCGTTTCTCCGCGGTCACTGTATTTGAGCGTCAGGTCGGCCAGCGTGTCGGCGCTGGCACGCACGCTGAACTTACCCAGGAAATTATCGACGCGATCGCCATAGGTGTTGGGCGTGCGCAGGGGCTTGTCCTTGTCGTCCACGCGCATGATCCAGCGTTCGATCCTGGACTGCCGGCGCGACATCGCCAGCACCAGGCCTGCCCTGTCGTTGACGGCGATATCGGCCACGGCCGAATAGAAGCGCTTTTTCCATCGCGGCGTGAAGCCGGGTTCTCCCTCGGCCCACTTGCTCTCCTGGCCGGGCGAGACGCGCTGCTGGGTCATGTTGGATGTATTCCAGCGATAATCTAACTTCAGGTGGCTCTCGCCGGAAAAGCGTCGCAGCCGCGCATCGACGACGCCGCCGTTGAAACGTCCGTACTCGACCGGGATGAAACTGTCGCGCACCTGCACGGTTTGCAGCAGGAGGGTGTCGATGAAGTACGACTGCGGATTGCTGGGCACGTTGCCCCCCGCCTGGGCCAGCCGCTTGTTGGCCGGGTCGACGCGATTGGTGGCGTCGATACCATCGATCTGGAACAGGTTCTGGTAGGGGCTGGCGCCGTAGAACGAAATGTCCTCGACATCAAGCGAGCCGCGATTTTGGGAGCCCGCCGCGCCTGGGTTGGTACGCATTGCGGGGTGATTCGCCACCAGCGTGCTGAGGTCGCGGTTGGACGATGGCGTGGCGGCGATCTCTTGCTGGTCGTAGAAACGCTCGCCGACTTGATCGCCATAGACGCGAACGGGCTCCAGCCGCGAAGTGCTGGCCGGGGCCGACTTGTCGACATAGATGATGTAGCGGTTCGCGCCGTCCGCGCGCAGCGCCAGGCCCGAGCCTTCCAGCATCCGGTCGAGCGCCAGCCGGGCTGGAAACCGGCCCCGCACGACCGGCGACATCTTGTTCGCCACCGCCTCGGGCGGGAACGAGATTTCGAGCCCGGATTGGCGTCCCAGTTCGACCAGCGCGTCGCCCAGCGGCAGGGAGGGGATGCAGAGGCGGATGGTGTCGGTAAGCGGTTGGGCCGTCAAGGGAGCGGCGAGGGCCAGCAAGGCGCAGAAAAGAAGCGCGGATGTGCGTGTGGGGGGAAAATGGCGTGGCATGAGGCGTCCCGGGTTCCGTGGATGTCGGCAGTGGGACGCCGCAAGCCAGCCAGGACCTCAGCGGCGTAGCAACGATCGGTCGGTCATATTGTCCGATTTCGTCAGAAGCGATAGCCGACCTGCAACCAGAGCTCGCGTCCGGATTGATAGGTGCGATGGTCCGCCGTGAGTTTGGGTCTATTGCCCGTGACCGCAGGCATGCGATTGAGCAGGTTCAGAACTTCGATGGTCACTTCCAGGTTGCGTGCGAACGTGGGCTGCCATTTCAACCTGGTGTCCCAGGTCCAGTAGGATGGCAACTTCTCCGATGTGTAGCTGTTGAGAAATTCCGGAGCCGGACCTTTGCCTGTATAGAAAATCGCGTCGCGCGCACTGCGCCAGTTGAATGCGTTGCTCCACGTGAGGCCCGCGCCCGGGTAGGCTCCGGTCAGGGTCAAGGTGGCGACTTGCGGTTGGAAGAACGAATTGGTTGGCAGGTCGAAGGCGCGAATCCGCGCGTCGTTATATAGCACCTGTTCATCAGGATCCCCCGCGTGGTCGTTATAGCCCTTGGCCAACTCGGTGTTGGCGCGGCGCCGCTGCCAGCCCCAGGTGGCGCGCATGGTCCAGCGGGTCCTTCCCAGGGCAATCGGATGAAGCGTACGCACGGTCATGTTGATGCCGTCGGTCGTGGAATGACCATCACTGTTGTATCGGGAGGTGTTGGCGTTGACGTTGACGTTTGTCCACTGGTCCCGCCCGTTGCGATGTACATAGTTCAGCGCGCCCTCGAGACCCGCCACTCGTTGGCGCAGCGATATCGCCCATTCGTCGTCATACGGCGTGCGTAACCCCTTGTATTCCACCGTATACGGCTTGCGGCCATCCGCGATCGGGTTTCCATTCTTGTCCGTCTCGTGCAGTTTCAGGCGCGCGCGCTCCGCCTCCATGGCGATGCCCAGTATCTGTGCGCCGTAGTAGCGCGACCATCCCATGCTCAGCACGGTGTCGTCCGTTCCGAACATGTCCCAATCCAGGCGCGTGCGGGGCGCCAGATTGTCGTTGCCAAGAAAGCTGTCGCGGTCGTAGCGCAGCCCGGCATCCAGGGCCAGTCGTTGCCATTCGATGCGGTCCGACAGATACAGGCTGGCAGTGTGATGCTTTACCGCGGCCGTCCCGGGAAGGTAGTGGGTTCTATTGCTGTCTTGGACAGTGCCATCGGCGAACTGGCTGCGGCGGTACGCATAGGCATCCTGAAATCGCTTGAATCGAGCGTGGGTCTGCCGCAGCTCTGAACCCGCGTAGACGGTGTGGGCAAACATGCCGGTGCGTAGCGGATCCAGGTCAACGCGGCCCTTGAGAACGCCGGTGTCCTGCAGCGTCTGCTCCTTGCCAAAGCCCACCACCGCGTACTGGACCTTTTTGATCGGCGGAGTGAAATAGGAAACAAACTCTTCACGAACCGATTGCCGGTGGCTGGTGGCGCGATCCCATCCCGCTTGCAGAGAAAAGCGCCCGCCCTGGAATCGATGTTCCAGTTTGCCGTCGACGCCCCGTCCACTGTGATAATTGTCCCAGGTGGTGTCGCGGAAATAGGCGTCGGCCAGGGCCTGGCGATACTCGCTGTATTTCAGCGTCAGGTCGGCGACGGTGTCCGGGGCGGGACGCACACTGAATTTGCCCAGAAGGTTATCGATCTGGCTGCGGTAGGTTCCCTCGCGCAGCTCCGGTTGACCCTTGTCGTCAACGCCCATGGCTGCCCGCGTGATGTCGGATTGGCGACGAGACAATGCCAATACCATGCCGGCCTTTTCGCTGAATGCGACATCGCCCAGCGCCGAATAGAAGTTCTTCTTCCACTTGGGTGAGTAGTCGAAGTGGCCCTGTGACCACTTTTGTTCATCGCCATGCGCCGTGCGCTGTCGGGTCATGTTGGAGCTGTTCCAACGGTAGTCCAGCTTCAGATGGTTCTGCCCGGAGAACCGGCGCAATTTTGCATCCACCACGCCGCCAGTGAAGTGACCGTATTCCACAGGCACGAAGCTGTCATGCACTTGCACCGATTCCAGCAGACTGGTGTCGACGAAGTAGGACTGCGAATTGCTGGGCACGTTGTTGACGACCAGGTTCGGATTCTTGCTAGCCGGGTCTACGCGGTTGGTGGCGTCCATGCCATCGATCTGGAACAGATTCTGGTAGGGGCTGGCGCCATGGAATGAAATTTCCTCGACATCCAGCGATCCCCGATTCTTCGAACCCGCCGCACCGGGGTCGGTGCGGACCGCCGGATGCGTCGCCACCAACGTGCTCAGGTCCCGGTTGGACGACGGCGTTTCCGCGATCTCCTCGCGGCTATAGAGGCGCCCGCCAATCTGCTCGCCGTAGACGCGTACCGGCTCAAGCCGCGATGCCGAGAACGGATTGGCCTTGTCCTCGAAGACGATATAGCGTCCCGGCCCGTCGGCGCGCAGCGCCAGGCCGGAGCCTGCCAGCAACTGGTTCAGCGCCGCCAGCGCCGACGTTTCTCCCCGCAGGGCGGACGAGGCCTTATTGGCCACGGCGGCCGGCGGGAACGAGATCTGCAGGCCGGACAGGCGACCCAGTTCCAGCAAGGCGTCGCCCAGCGGTTGCGCTGGAATGTCATAGTCGAAGGTGCGGTTGGGCGACTGGGCCAGGGCGGGGGCGGCCATGGCCAGCGTGGCGCAGAAGATCGCGGCCGACGCGTTGGCGCGGAAACGGCCGTTGAATGAGAGAGGCATGCGAGCGTCCTATGGCTGATTGGAAACCAGCCATAGGACGCGGCGGTCGACGGGGAACCTCAGCGTCAAACCGGCCGGTAAGCCATGCGACGCGTCGAAGTCAGACCGGATGAATGCTTGCGCCCCGTGTCAGGCCCGCTTCAGAACCGATATCCCACCTGCAGCCACAGTTCGCGTCCCGACTGGAACGTGCTGCGGTTGGCCTTCAGGTTGGGATTGCTGGCCGTGACCGCCGGCATCCGGTTCAGCAGGTTCAGCACTTCGACCGTGAATTCCAGGTTGCGCGCGAAGGTCGGCTGCCACGCCAGCTTGGTGTCCCAGGTCCAGTACGATGGCAGCTCGCCGGATTCGTAGCGGTCGAGGTATTGCGGGCGCGGGCCGACGCCAACGTAGATGGTGGCGTCGCGCTTGCTGCGCCAGTTCAGCTTGTTGCTCCAGGTCAGGCCGGCGCGCGGGTAGGCGCCGATCAGCGTGAGCGTAGCGACCTGGGGCTGGTAGAAGGTGCTGGGCGGCAGGTCGATGGCGCGGATCTCCGAGCCGTTGTAGATCACCCGGTCATCCGGATCGCGGGCATCGGCGGTATAGCCCGTGACCAGGTCGCCGTTGGTCTTGCGCTTCTGCCAGCTCCACGATGCCTGCATGTTCCAGCGCGTCGGCCCCAGGCGCCAGGGCTCCAGCGTGCGCAGCGTCAGGCTGACGCCGTCGGTGGTGGAGAAGCCGTCGTTGTTGTAGGTGTAGCCGGTGGCCTGCGTGCCGCTCTTGGTCCATTGGTCGCGGCCGTTGCGATGCACGTAGCTCAGCAAGCCCTCGATGCCTGCCATGCGCTGGCGCAGCGACACCGCCCATTCATCGTCATACGGCATGCGCAGGCCGCGGTAATCCACAAAGTACTCCTTGCCGCCATCGGCCACGGGCCTGCCCTTGCTGTCGAGCACCTGGCGGCGCAGGCGGCTGCGCTCGGCCTCCAGCGCCGTCTCCAGCACCTCGCCGCCGTAGTAACGCGACCAGCCCGCGCTCAGCAGCGTGTCGCCCGATCCCAGCACGTCCCATTCCAGGCGGGTACGCGGCGACACGTTGGCGTTGCCCAGGAAGGTCTCGCGGTCGTAGCGCAACCCGGCGTCCAGCGCCAGCCGTTGCCACTCGATGCGGTCGGACAGGTACACGCTGGCCATGTTGTATTTCACGTTGACCGTGCCGGGCAGGTAGTGGACCTTGCTGAAGTCCTGGTAGGTGCCCTTGTTGTTGTAGGCGCGGCGGAACGAATACGAATCCTGGAAGCGCTTGAAGCCGGCGTCGACCTGTTGCAGATCGGCGCCCGCGTACAGGCTGTGGGTGAAGATGCCGGTGCGCACCGGATCCAGGTCGACGCGGCCCTTGAGGGTCCAGGTGTCCTGCCGCGTCTGCTCCTTGCCGAAGCCGCCCGCGGTGTATTGCGGCAGTCGGTAGGGTTGATAGGTCACCAGTTCATCGCCGACCGACTGGCGATCGCTGGTGGCGTGGTCCCAGCCGGCCTGCAGCGAGACGCGGCCGCCCTGGAACAGGTGGTCCAGGTTGCCGCTCAGGCCGTAGGCGCCGTGGTTGTTGTCCCAATGCGTGTCACGGAACAGGTAGCTCGACAAGGTCTCGCTGCGGTCGCTGTATTTCAGCGTCAGGTCGGCGGTGGTGTCGGCACTGGCGCGCACGCTGAACTTGCCCAGGAAGTTGTCGACGCGGTCGCGGTAGGTGTCCTGGCCCTGTTGCGGCTGGCCTTTGTCGTCCACGCCCATGTTCCAGCGCGTGATGTCGGATTCGCGGCGTGACATGGCCAGCACCACGCCGGATTTGTCGTTGAAGGCGAAGTCGCCCACGGCCGAATAGAAACGCTTCTTCCATTCGGGGGAATAGCCCGGCTGGCCCTGCGCCCAGCTATTCTCCTCGCCTTCGGCTACATGCTGCCGCGTCATCTTCGACGTGTTCCAGCGGTAGTCGAACTTCAGGTGGTTCTCGCCGGAAAAGCGGCGCAGGCGCGCATCGACCACGCCGCCGGTGAAGCGGCCGTATTCGACCGGCACGAAGCTGTCGTACACCCGCACGGCTTCCAGCAGGCTGGTGTCGACGAAGTACGACTGCGGATTGCTGGGCACGTTGCCGACCTGCAGGTTGAGGTTCTTGCTGGCCGGGTCGACGCGGTTGGTGGCGTCGATGCCGTCGATCTGGAACAGGTTCTGGTAGGGGCTGGCGCCGTGAAAGGAGATGTCCTCGACGTTGAGCGAGCCGCGGTTCTGTGAGCCGGCCGCGCCCGGATTCGTGCGCACCGCCGGGTGGCTTGCCACCAGCGTGCTCAGGTCGCGGTTGGAGGAAGGCGTTTCGGCGATCTCCTGCTGGCCATAGGTGCGTTCGCCGGCCTGTTCGCCGTAGACACGCACCGGCTCCAGCCGCGAGGTGGAGAAGGGATGTGCCTTGTCGACGAAGACGATATAGCGGCCCGGACCTTCGGCGCGCAGCGCCAGTCCGGAACCGGCCAGCAGGCGGTCCAGCGCGAGCAGGGCGGAATACTCGCCTTGCAGCGCGGGCGACATCTTGCCGGCCACGGCGGCTGGCGGGAACGAGATCTCCAGGCCCGATTGGCGGCCGAGCGCGAGCAGGGCGTCGCCCAGCGGCTGCGACGGGAGGTCATACGCGATGGTGCGCGCGGGCGGCTGGGCGATGACGGGCGCGGCAATGGCCAGCATGACGCAAAGGAGGGCGGCCGAGGCGCCGGGCCGGCGTTTGCGGTCAAGAGGGAAAGGCATGAAAACGTCCTACGCTGCTGTTGATGTCAGCCGTAGGACGCGGCGTAGGACGCAACCCCTCATTGCAGAATTGATGAATAATTTATATTGATTCTTATTTACCGATTGGCATTGATCGAAACGGGCAGGGCGGCGTGATCAGCGCAGGATCAGCAGGCCCGGCAGGTCGGTGATGCGCACCTTGGTCTGCGCCAGCAGCAGGTCGAGCGCCCGCTTGGGGTCGGCGACGCCGGCCGTGCCCGACACTCGGGTGTCGCGCGCCAGCTCGCCCAGCACCAGGATGTGCTTGCCCGTGTAGCGCGCCAACTGCGCGGCCGCCTCGGGCAATGCGGTGTTGTTGAAGGCCAGCATTCCCTGGCTCCAGGCGGGCGCGGTTTCATGCGGCGCCGCATCCTGGACCATGCCTTCGGCCGAAACCGCGATGCGTTGCCCGGCGTCCAGCGTTTGCGGTTGCCGGTCCGCACAGGCCAGGCATTGCACCGCCACCTGGTGCGTGTAGACGGTGACGCGCGTCGCGTCGCGGTCGCGCGCGACCGCGTAGCGGGTGCCCAGGGCCGTGGCGCTGGCGTCCGCCGTCACCACGCTGAAGGCCGGGCCTGCGGTGCCGCGCGGCGCGGCCTCGAACAGCGCCTGGCCGGCCAGCAGGCGCACCTCGCGCCTGTCGGGGCCGAAGTCCACGGCGATCGCCGAATGCGCGTCCAGGATGGCGCGCGAGCCATCGGGCAGGGCGACGCGCAGCGGCTGCGTGTCGCTTGCGTAGTCGGCGCCAGGCTGGAAGTCGCGCAGCGCGTACGCGGTCGTGCCGGTGGCGGCGACGAGTGCCAGCGCCAGCGCCGTATGGCGCTTGCGCGGCGGGCGGGCAGCCAATTTTCCGCGGTCGATCTCGCCCATGCGGCGCCACACCCGCGCCAGCCTGTCGTAGGCGGCGGCATGGCGGGGATCGGCGTGGTACCAGGCGTCGAACTCGGCCTGCGCCTGTGCATCGAGCGGCTGGCCGCTGTGGCGGATCACCCAGCGCGAGGCTTGCTCGTCCGCGGTGGCGGAATTGCCCGGGGTGCTGGCCTTGCTCATGCCGACAGCGCCTGGTCGCAGGCCAGCAGGATGCGCATCATGTGTTTCTCGACCGCGCTCACCGAAATCGCGAAACGCTCGGCGATGGCGCGGTAGGTCAGTCCTTCGTGGCGATGCAGGACAAAGACGTCGAGGCTGCGGCGCGGCTGGCGCAGCAGGGCGGTTTCGAGCCGCCGCAGCAGTTGGTTGGCCGAAGCCACTTCCAGCGTGTCGGCCTCGAAGGCGGGCGGCTGCGTGGCGGCATAGTCGGCCACCACGTTCAGTTCGCGGCCCCGGCGGCGGTGCCAGTCGGTGGCGATGTTGGCCGCCACGCGGAAGACATAGGCGCGGTGGTTGTCCGGCAGGGTCTTGTCCTGGAACTCGGCCAGCTTGATCCAGGTGTCCTGGGCGCAGTCCTGGGCCACGTCGCGCGAGCCAGTGCGCATGGCCAGAAAGCCCAGCACTTCGCGGTAGTGCCGCAGAAATACATCGGTAAGCGAAGACATGTCGCTGACGCCTCGCGCCAGATAGAGTCAGATTCGCGTCGAATTATAAATGATAATTATTATTGTTATTGGGTGTTGCGCCCCGAGGGAAAGGGCGGACGGCCCATGCCGTCCGCCCGCGGCTCAGGCTTCGCCCTGTTCGATTTCTTCGAGCGAGCCCTGCAATTCCAGCCACTGTTCTTCCAGCGTCTCCATGCGCTTGCCGTGTTCGCCATGTTCGGCCATGACTTTCTGGCGCTCGGCGCGACGCGCATCGGAATACAGGTCCGGGTCGGCGATCACCGCGTCCAGGGCCTGCAGCTTGGCGCGCAGCTTCTCCATTTCGGTCTCGACCTTGGCCAGCCTGGCTTCCAGCGGCTTGCGCAGCGCCGACAGGCGCTGGCGCTGCTCGGCCTCGGCGCGGCGTTGCGCCTTGCGGTCGACCACGGCCTCGCCATTCTCGGCGTTCTCGCGGGCGGCCTCGGCGCGTTCGCCGGCGTTGCGGGCCGCCAGCCAGTCGCGGTAGTCCTCCAGGTCGCCGTCGAATTCGCGCACGGCGCCGTCGGCCACGATCCAGAAGCTGTCCACGGTGGTGCGCAGCAGATGGCGATCATGCGAGACCAGCAGCATGCTGCCGCCGAACTCGGCCAGCGCGGCGGCCAGGGCCTCGCGCGTCTCGACGTCCAGGTGGTTGCTGGGCTCGTCCAGCAGCAGCAGGTTGGGCTTCTGCCAGACGATCAGCGACAGGGCCAGGCGGGCCTTTTCGCCGCCCGACATTGGCCCGACCTTGCTGTTGACCGTGTCGCCCGAGAAGCCGAAGCCGCCCAGGTAGTTGCGCAATTCCTGCTCGCGCGTTTCCGGCGACAGCCGCGCCAGGTGGGCCAGCGGCGTGCTGTCCACGTCCAGCATGTCGAGCTGGTGCTGGTGGAAATAGCCGATCGCCAGCCCGCGCGAGGCGCGGCGTTCGCCGGCCTGCACCGGCAGTTCCTCGGCCAGGGTCTTGATCAGCGTGCTCTTGCCGGCGCCGTTGGCGCCCAGCACGCCGACGCGGCTGCCGGCGCGCACCATCAGCGTCACGTCGCGCAGGATCGGCACTTCGTTGCCGGCCGCGTCGGTGTAGCCGGCCGACAGGTGTTCCAGCGTCAGCAGCGGATCGGGCACCTGGTCGGGCGAGGGAATGCGGATGTCGATGCCGGCCTCGGCGTGCAGCGGCGCCAACACCTGCATGCGGGCCAGCGCCTTGACCCGGCTCTGGGCCTGCTTGGCCTTGGAGGCCTTGGCCTTGAAGCGGTCGATGAAGCCCTGCAGGCGCGCGGCTTCGCGCGTCTGGCGTTCGTAGGCGATGTTGGTCTGGCGCAGGCGCTCGGCGCGCTGCGTCAGGAAGTCGCCGTAGCCGCCGCGGTAGCGCACCAGCTTGGCGTGATCGAAATGCAGGATGGACTTGGCCACCGCGTCCAGGAACTCGGTGTCGTGGGAGATCAGCATGACGGTGCCGGGATAGGCGGCCAGCCATTTCTCCAGCCACAGCATGGCGTCCAGGTCCAGGTGGTTGGTGGGCTCGTCCAGCAGCAGCAGTTCGGACGGCGCCATCAGCGCGCGCGCCAGCGCCAGGCGCATGCGCCAGCCGCCGGAGAAGCTCGCCACCGGCTGGCTCCATTCGGCCGGCTTGAAGCCCAGGCCGGCCAGCAGTTGCTCGGCGCGCGAGGCCGCGCTCCAGGCGCCGGCCTCGACCAGCGCCGCTTCGACTTCGGCGATCTGCGTGCCCTGGTCGTCGGTGAGTTCGGCGCGGCGCGCCTGCAGCGCGCGCAGCGGCGTGTCGCCGTCGATGACGAATTCACGCGCGGGGCGGTCGTCGGCATGCAGTTCCTGCTCGACGCTGGCGATGCGCCAGCCGGCCGGCAGCGCCAGGTTGCCGGCGTCCAGGTCCAGCGCGCCGGTCAGCAGCGCGAACAGCGACGACTTGCCGGCGCCGTTCTTGCCGACGATGCCGACGCGTTCGCCCGGGTGCACCACGAATTCGGCGTCGTCCAGCAGCACCTTGGTGCCGCGACGCAGGGTCAATCCAGAGGCGCGGATCACGTCGTCAACTGCTCGCGGGTCAGCAGCAGCAACTGGTCGGACGCTTCTTCCGTATCCAGCCACACCGGCGACAGCTCAGGGAAGGCGGCTTCGAAGAAATCGCGCTCGTGGCCGATCTCCAGCACCAGCACGCCGTTCTCCGACAGGTAGCGCGGGGCCGCCTGCAGGATGCGGCGCACCAGGTCCATGCCGTCGGCGCCGCCGGCCAGGGCCAGGTGCGGCTCGTGGCGGTATTCCTGCGGCAGCACGTCCATCGAGCCGCTGTTGACGTAGGGCGGGTTGCAGACGATGACGTCGTACTGGCGTTCGGGCAGGCTGTCGAACAGATCGCTCTGGTGCAGCGCGAGGCGATCGCCCAGGCCGTAGTCATCGACGTTGCGGCGGGCGACTTCCAGCGCGTCGGGCGACACGTCGACGGCGTCCACCTGAGCGTAGGGGAAGGCCAGGGCCGACAGGATCGCCAGGCAGCCCGAGCCGGTGCACATGTCCAGCACGCTGTCGACGGCCTGCGCGTCCTGCACCCAGGGCGACAGGCCTTCGTCCAGCAGCTCCGCGATGGGCGAGCGCGGCACGATGACGCGCGCGTCCACGTAGAAGCGATGCCCGCGCAGCCAGGCCTCGTTGGTGAGATACGCGGCCGGCACGCGCTCGGTGACGCGGCGGTCGATCAGCTCCAGCACGCGGTTGCGTTCCTCGGTGAGCACGCGGGCGTCCAGGAAGGGCTCCAGCGTGTCCAGCGGCAGGTGCAGCGCGTGCAGGACCAGGTAGACCGTCTCGTCCCAGGCGTTGTCGCTGCCGTGTCCCAGCGCCACCTGGGCGGCGTTCAGGCGCGATACGCCGTAGCGGATCAGGTCGCGCAGGGTCAGCAGTTCTTGGCGGGCGGATTGATACATGAGAGGCTTTTTAAGCGGCGGGCAGGAGGTTTTCCAGCGTGCGCCGATAGATGTTTTTCAGCGGGTCCAGCGAGGCCAGCTCGATACGCTCGTTGACCTTGTGGATCGTGGCGTTGCAGGGGCCGAACTCGATGACTTGCGGGCAGATCTTGGCGATGAAGCGGCCATCGGACGTGCCGCCGGTGGTCGACAGCTCGGCCGTCACGCCGGTCTCGGCCTGGATGGCCTGCACCAGCGCATCGGTCAGCGAACCGCGCGGGGTCAGGAAAGGCTCGCCGCCCAGCTCCCAGTCCAGCGTGTATTCCAGG
Organism: Achromobacter sp. SIMBA_011; assembly: GCF_046535435.1. NCBI lineage: Bacteria > Pseudomonadati > Pseudomonadota > Betaproteobacteria > Burkholderiales > Alcaligenaceae > Achromobacter > Achromobacter sp. SIMBA_011. Next base: position 558,305 of record NZ_JAWRWN010000002.1, read on the forward strand.
CCATGGCGGTCCAGCACTTCGTGCACCCGCGCCTTCAGGCCTTCCGGCGTGCTGGCGGTGGAGAAGCGGAAGTTGAACAGCGCCACCGCCTCGCCCGGCACCACGTTGGTGGCGCCCGTGCCCGAGTTCAGGTTCGAGACCTGGAACGTGGTCGGCGGGAAGTACTCGTTGCCCTGATCCCACTCGATCGCGACGATCTCGGCCAGCGCCGGCGCCAACTGGTGCACAGGGTTGCGCGCCAGGTGCGGATAGGCCACGTGGCCCTGGACGCCCTTGACCGTCAACGTGCCCGACAGCGAGCCGCGGCGGCCGTTCTTGCAGGTGTCGCCGAGCACGTCGCCCGAGGTGGGTTCGCCGACGATGCAGTAGTCCATCTGCTCGCCGCGCGCCTTGAGCGCGTCACAGACGATGGCGGTGCCGTCGATCGACGGGCCTTCCTCGTCCGACGTGATCAACAGGGCGATCGAGCCGCCGTGCCGCGGGTTGGCCGCCACGAATTCCTCGGCTGCCACCACGAAGGCCGCGATCGAGCTTTTCATGTCGGCGGCGCCGCGGCCGTACAGGTAGCCGTCGCGCTCGGTGGGCACGAACGGATCGCTTTCCCACTTCTCGCGCGGGCCCGGGGGCACCACGTCGGTGTGGCCGGCGAAGACCACCAGCGGCGCGGTGTTGCCACGGCGCGCCCACAGGTTGGTGACGCCGCCCTGGGCGATGGTTTCGCAGGTGAAGCCGAGCGGCGCCAGGCGCGCGGCCAGCGTCGCCTGGCAATCGGCGTCCGCCGGAGTGACCGACGGACGGGCGATCAGGTCCTTGACCAGATCCAGAACAACCGAAGGAGGTTGGCCCTCCTGCCGCTGCGCGGCTGCCTCCCCAAGGGAGGGTGCACGCCCTTCGGGCGGCCGTGCGGTCGTGCGCATTACGCCCTCAGCAGATCGTTGATGCTGGTCTTGGCGCGGGTCTGCGCGTCGACACGCTTGACGATGACGGCGCAGGCCAGGCTGTGCGAGCCGTCGGCCGAGGGCAGCGAACCCGGCACCACCACCGAACCCGACGGCACGCGGCCGTAGGTGACCTTGCCCGTGGCGCGGTCATAGATCTTGGTGCTTTGCGACAGGTACACGCCCATGGCCAGCACCGAGTTCTCTTCGACGATCACGCCTTCCACGACTTCCGAGCGGGCGCCGATGAAGCAGTTGTCTTCGATGATGGTGGGGTTGGCCTGCAGCGGCTCGAGCACGCCGCCGATACCGACGCCGCCGGACAGGTGGACGTTCTTGCCAATCTGGGCGCACGAGCCGACGGTGGCCCAGGTGTCGACCATGGTGCCTTCATCGACGTAGGCGCCGATGTTGACGTACGAGGGCATCAGCACCACGTTGCGGCCGATGAAGGCGCCGCGGCGGGCGACGGCGGGCGGCACCACGCGGTAGCCGCCTTGCTTGAAGGCGTTGTCGCCGTATTCCGAGAACTTGAGCGGCACCTTGTCGTAGAACTGCAGCGGGGCCTGGCCCATGATGGCGTTGTCGTACAGGCGGAACGACAGCAGCACGGCCTTCTTGATCCACTGGTGCACGACCCAGTCGTCGTTGATTTTCTCGGCCACGCGCAGGCGGCCCAGGTCCAGCCCGTCGATCGTGTGTTCGACGGCTTCGCGCACTTCGGCGCTGGCGTCGGAGGGCGACAGGTTGGCCCGGTCGTCCCAGGCTTTTTCGATGGTGGTCTGGAGGTCGAGAGTCATAGCGGCTCAGCTTTTCAAAAAAGGTTGATCAAACGGAAGTATGTACGAAATGGGCGATGCGTTCGGCCGCCTGCACGCAATCGGCCAACGGCGCCACCAGGGCCAGGCGGATGCGCCCCTGGCCGGGATTCACGCCGTGCGCTTCGCGCGCCAGGAAACTGCCCGGCAGCACGGTAACACCGGTACGGCCGTAAAGGTCACGCGCGAACGCGGTATCCGAACCCGGGGTGGCTGCCCACAGGTAGAACGAGGCCTGCGGACGCTGCACATCCAGCACGTTCTGCAGGATCGGCAGCACCGCCTCGAATTTCTCGCGGTACAGGCGGCGGTTGTCCTTGACGTGAGCCTCGTCGGTCCAGGCGGCGATGCTGGCCGCCGACACCAGCGGGCTCATGGCGCTGCCATGATACGTGCGGTAGCGCAGGAAGCGGCCGATCAACGCGGCGTCGCCCGCCACGAAACCCGAACGCAGGCCCGGCACGTTGGAGCGCTTGGACAGGCTGGAGAAGGCCACCAGGTTGCGGTAGTCGTTGCGGCCCAGGCGGCGCGCCGCCTGCAGGCCGCCCAGCGGCGGATTGCCTTCGTCCAGGTAGATCTCGGAGTAGCACTCGTCGGAGGCGATCACGAAGCCGTGGCGGTCGGACAGGGCGAACAGGTCTTCCCATTCGTCCAGCGTCATGACGTTGCCGGCCGGGTTGCCGGGCGAGCAGACGAACACCATGCGGGTCTTTTTCCAGACCTCGTCCGGCACCTGGTTCCAGTCGCAGGCGAAATTGCGCAGCGCGTCGGCGTTGACGTAATAGGGCGTGGCGCCGGCCAGCAGCGTGGCGCCCTCGTAGATCTGGTAGAACGGGTTGGGGCAGATCACCACCGACCCGGCCGCCGGATCGATCACGGTCTGGGTGAAGGCGAACAGCGCCTCGCGCGAGCCGAGCGCCGGCAGCACCTGGGTCTCGGCGTCAGGTGCCGGGATGCTGTAGCGCTGTGCCAGCCAGTTGGCGATGGCCTGGCGCAGCGCAGGATCGCCCTTGGTCGACGGGTACACCGACAGTCCGCCAAGGTTGTCGCGAATGGCCTGCGCAACGCGTTCCGGCGCGGCGTGTTTGGGCTCGCCGATCGACAGGTTGATGGGCGTCAGGCCGTCCGGTTGCGCAGTGGCCGAGGCCAGCAGGGCGCGCAGTTTTTCGAACGGGTAGGGGTGCAGGGCATCGAGGCGCGGATTCATGACGCAAGATTTTAACAAGCAAGCTACAATAGCGGGCTTGGCCTATTGCGAAGGTGGCGAAATTGGTAGACGCACCAGGTTTAGGTCCTGACGCCGTAACAGGTGTAGGGGTTCGAGTCCCCTCCTTCGCACCAACCCTATTCGGATCGTGACCGGCGCCCCGCCGTCACTGTCCCACGACTCCGAGCGATGACCCCGAGACATGTTTGTGTCTCGGGGTTTTTTCATTTTTCTCCCTTTGGAATGTCCTTATTAATCAAATGGTTGATAACCCAAGGGTTGTTATCAAATGGTGGATCAATCCTGATCGAGGCCTCGGCCCGGGCGCCGGGCTCACTTGCCTGTAGCGCGCGCCTGTACCGCATTTGTCTCGCTTGTTATAAAGAGGCCTGAAGCTTTTCTTGTCGAGCGAGGGTAAATTGTTGTCGATTCAATCACTTGGCCGCGGCGCATTGATGGTGTTGCTCGCCGGGCTCGCATCGGGCTGTTCTTCCTCCTCTCCCCTGAATGTCTGGTCGGCGCCGGCGTCGTCATCCGGCCCCGACTCGTCGCGCGTCAGTCTCGAATGCCGGGTGAGCCGCAGCAGTTGCCTGTATGACGGCAAGTACGAAGCGGGCGAGCGCGATTACGCCGAGGACGAGGCCAAGCGCCTGAACCGCGCCGAATTGGACCGGCTGCGCCGCGCCGCCGGCAATTGATCGAACAGGAACGGCCCGCCTGACCGCGGGCCGTTTTGTTGGCGGAATCGCTCGCGATGGAATACGGCAAGGCCTTTTTTGACCTGCAACTGCGCTTTGCGCAGGCGGCGCGCGCCCTGGCGGGAATTTCCCTGGAGCGCGCCGTGATGGACTACACCAATGTCTATATCCGGTTTGGACTGGGTCGCGACTTCGATGCCGGTCATGCGGCCTGGCGGGAATACGCCGACGGGCTCGTGGCTGCGCCGGACATTGGTGACTGGACGTATCGACATTACCTGCGGCTGGGCGCGGACCGGCCAGGCGTGGACACGTCCGGCGCCGTTTCTGGCTGTTTTTCCTACGTCATGCAGGATGCCGCCACCGTGCGGCTGCATTTCCGCAATGCCGAGCCGGCGCCGGCATCGCCGCTGAACGGCAGCCGCCTGCCGCTGAGAATCGACGAATTGCGGTCACTGTTTCATGCCATCCGGCGGGATCGGCCAGCAGCCAGGAGGGTGGCGGGAACGTCATGGCTGTACAACCTGCCGGCCTACCGGCGCTGTTTCCCGGCGGATTATGTCGGCAGCCTGCGCCTGGCGGGTGATCGCTTTCGCAACGTGTCGCTCTGGGGACAGTTCCTGCGTCGCGATGGCGCGTTGAGAGCGCAAGCCGTGCGGGAGTTCGAGGCGGGCTGGGCGCGAGCGGGCGATGTCCGCGATCTGGCGGCATGCTTTCCGCTGCGGGCGCTGGCGGCCGAGGCGCCGATCGCGGCGTTCTATCGGCACTACGGCATAGCGCAGGGCTGAACCGGCGGCCCCTCGCTGTCCGCCCGCGGCCCCGCGGCCGCCTAGCGCGTCGCGGCCTGCAGCCGGATGCGGAACGTCGCCCGCGGATCGTTGAACGCGCTGGCGCTGTCGGCGCCGATATCGATGCGTGCAGTGCCGGCGTTGGCGTACGACCTGTTCGAAAAGTGCTTCACCACGTCGCGCCCGGAGACGATGTCGGCCAGGTAGATGGCAGGGCTGAAGTCGACCTGCCCGTGGCGCAGATCGGCGGTCACGGCCACCAGCGCCCAATGACATACCCCTTGGCCGTAATAGTCCTCGTCGCGGAATCGGTCGAGGAGGATTTCGGCGCGATAGCCGCCATCGGCGGCGGGCTCGAATGAGACGGGCGCGCGTTGCTCCGGCACCACCGTGGCGCCGGTGACGGCGGTCAGCGGCACGCAGTCCGGGTTCTCGACCCGGTAGTCGGCATGACCGTCAATGCGTTCGAAGGGGCCCGGCGCGTCCTCGACGCGCACGCTCAGGTCCACGCGCTGGCGCGCTTGCGGATCGGGGTGCGCAACGACGTTCGCGGCCAGCGCGCAGGCCGAAGCGGACACGGCCGCAAACACCGGCAGGGCAATCGAAACGAGGCGGCGCGTCATGACGTTCAGCGGGCCGGTTTGGCGGGGGCCAGCGTGTCGTACTGGTCGATCTGGCCGACGTCCACCCAGCCGGCCGCGCAGTCGCCCTGGTAGTCGTCATCCTTGGTGCGTTCGCAGGCCTGGCCGCGCTTGGCCCGCTTCCATTGCACCGGCAGGTCGGCGTCCTTGCACAGCGCGTTGCCACGGCATTCGGGCACGCTGGCGGTGGGCACGGCGATCACGTAGTGGCGCTGTTCCTCGCCCTTGCGCACCATGGCCGGAATGCAGACGAACTGGCGGTCCATGACGTGAGCCACCGGTTTGCCCTGGCCGTCGACGCGGTCATTCAGGTCAACGCCGCCGTCGCCGGCGATCGAGCCGAAGGCGGCGCCTTCGCCGCAGTCGCCCAGGTACATCACGGTGTAGCCGTCGGCGCTGCATTGCGCGCTGTTGCCGCCGTCGGCGTGACACTCGATCCGCGAGGCGGGCGTCATGGCGGCCAGCTTGGCCTGCGCGTCGGCGACCGAGGTGACAGGGGCGGCCAGGGCGGCTCCAGCGCAGAGGCTGGCGGCCAGGGTGGCGAACAGGCGGGACAGGCAGATCGTCATGGATGCTTCCATTGGGTGATGGGGAAAACAGCGGGCGGCGGCGCTCACGCGGTGGCGGCAAGGGGGGGTTGCTGCCTGCCGTAGAACACCCGCGCGCAGACCGCGCCGCTTATCAGGCCGGGCACGCCTCCCAGGAACATTGGAAAGCTCATTTCGGGCAGGGTGTATTCGCGCACCGCGAAGCCCAGCAGGAAGGTGAAGGCGTAGAGGCCGCCCAGCAGCCCCGGCCAGCAATACGAGCGCCATGACGGGGTGGCGGGGCGGCAGGCGCCCGCCACCAGGCCGCACAGCAGCGCGGGCACGCCGCCGTACAGGTACGACCAGGGCACCAGGAAGATCGACGTGAACAGCGCCTCGACGCTTATCGAGGAGATGGCCACGAACAGCGCGAAGACCAGGGTGCCAACCGGGGGCCCCAGTGCGGCGAACAGGGCGGCGCCGGCGGCGGCCGAGCGGGCAATGTCGCCGCGCGTTTTGCCGGCGGGCCGGCGCGCGAGGCGCCACGTCAGCGCGCCCAGCGACATGGCGGCCAGTACACACACGGATAACAGCAGCACAGCGTGGCTTCTCAGACGTCGGTGGGTTTGTTGGGAAACAGGTTCAGGGAAAGGATCGCGTCGGGATACGTCGCGAGCAGCATGCCGGACAAATGGCCATGCAGCGCGCCGAACAGCGGCCAGGTCAGCGGCTCGCTGCCGGGCAGCAGGTCCAGCAGCATCAGTTGGCCTGTGCGCACGGTGCCGACGAAGTAGGCGCGTTCGTCATGCTGGCCGGTGGGCGTGGCCCGGTAGATCTTCGTGGCGCGGCCGCTGTCGTCCTTGCGCCAACTGTTACCGCTGGTCGTGGTTCGGACGCTGAGGGGGGCGATGTCTGCCTGGATGGTCTCCCAAAGGGTGCGGGCGTTGGCGGCGTATACGACGATGGTCATGGTGGGCGTTGTCCTATTCGAAAAATGGGTAACGCGAGGCCAAGCACGGCAAAGTTACCAACGCCGCCGCGCCGCGGCAAGCGCCGCCGCGTTCCGCCGCATCGTCAGTCGCCCGCCAGTTCCCGCAGTTCGGCGGCGCGGCTGATATTGAGCAGCATGGGGCAGTATTCATACATGGGCGAACCGACGTGCGCCCCGGCCAGGGCGCAATGGCCGTTGCGGTAGGCCAGCCAGGCTTTCTGCGTCTGTTCCAACTTGGTGGCGTCTTCCGGGAAATCGCTGGCCAGGCGCGCCTGGATCCGGGCGTAGAGCGTGTTGATCTCCCGCTTGGCCGCCGCCGAGACGCCTTCGGCGCAGGCGCCCACGGTGCCGTTGTTGGTGACGCCTGCGTCGCGCAGGCAGCGGTCGTACTGGCCCATGTAGTCCGGCGTGGAGGCGCCCAGGACCAGGGCGGGAGACAGCATCAGGGAGAGGGCGAAGGCGTGTCGGATCATGACGGCGTGGATGGGAAACAGGGAAGGGGCGCGCGGCATGGCCGCGCAGGCGAAGCATACCGCCCGCCGCCGCCGTTCGTCCTAGCCGTGTTGCAGCATGGCGGGGGGCGTCATCGTCAAGTACTGTCAAGAACCAGCAGGAATTTTCATTGCTTTGAAGTCGCAATTCCCGGCGCGGGCTACCGTCGGGTTTTCTGTTGCGGAGGCAAGTCATGTATCCCTTATCGAAACGCTGCGGCGCGGAATTCTTCGGCACTTTCTGGCTGGTGCTCGGCGGCTGCGGCGCGGCGGTGCTGGCCGCCGGGTTTCCGCAGTTGGGCATCGGTTTCGCCGGCGTGGCGCTGGCGTTCGGCCTGACGGTGCTGACCATGGCGTTCGCGGTCGGCCATATCTCCGGCGGGCACTTCAATCCCGCCGTCACGGTCGGGCTGGTGGCCGGCGGTCGCTTCCCGGCGCGCGAGATCCTGCCGTACGCGCTGGCGCAGATGCTGGGCGCCATCGCCGCGGCGGCGGTGCTGGCGGTGATCGCCGATGGCAAGCTGGGCTTCGACCTCAAGGGCAGTCACTTCGCCGCCAACGGCTACGGCGCCTATTCGCCCGGCAAGTATTCGGTGGCGGCCGCGCTGGTCACCGAAGTCGTGATGACGGCGGGGTTCCTGTTCGTGATTCTGGGCGCCACCGCCAAGCGGGCGCCTGCCGGTTTCGCCGCCATCCCCATTGGCCTGGCGTTGACGCTGATCCACCTGGTCAGCATTCCCGTCACCAATACGTCGGTGAATCCGGCGCGTTCCACCGGCCCGGCATTGTTCGTGGGTGGCTGGGCGCTGGAGCAACTGTGGCTGTTCTGGGCAGCGCCGATCGCCGGCGCGATCATCGGGGCGCTGGCCTACCGGCTGGTGAGCGAGCCAGCCTCGCAGGCGTAAGGAGCGGGGCGCGCCGACCCGGGTCAGTCCATCGCCTGCAACCGGGCCAACTGCGCATCGCTGGGAAACCCGCGGGTGCGGTAGCGCACCGGATAGAGGTTCTCGCGCTCGAGCAGCGGGGCCAGCATGGCCACCGCCTGCGTCCAGGCGACCACCCGGACTTCGCCGATCTCGTCGGTCGCGTCCGGGCGCACCAGTGCCAGACGGTCGACCTCGGGCAGCGAGGTGTCCACGCCGCGGGTCCAGGTGGCCAGCGAGAACGAGGCGTCGGCGTCGCCGTCCTGCACGAACAGGTTGTAGGTGGCGACAAACACGTCGACGCCCTGTTCCTCGTAAAGATGGTCCAGCGCCTCTTTCTGGGCGTCGTAGTCGCCCTTGGCCAGCGTGCGCGCCAGGTGGGCCTGGCGCTGCAGCAATTCGTCGTGCGGCGGCCGGTAGCGTTCGACGCCGGCCTCGCCATAGCGGTACATACAGGGCGAGACGGGCCGGCCGTGCGGGATGACCTGCTGGCACAGCTCGGCCATCTTCATCAGGCCTTCGGTGTCGTTGTCGCCGCTGACCAGCAGCAGGTCGCGGGTCGGCATCATGAAGACCGGCCGGCCGCGCACCGGGACGCGCTCCAGCATGTCGGGCAGCAGCACGCGGCTGATGTCATAGCCGTCTTCCCAGCCGCCGCCGTAGACGCCCGGCGCCACCTCCACGAAGTTGTCGGCCGAGTCGCGCAGATTGTCGATGGCGATGGCCAGCGCTTCGTCGAACGTGATGCCCCAGGAGGCTTCGGGCCCGTTGGTGAGGGTGGCGATGGATTCCGGCCGGTCCAGCGCCAGCAGCACCACGCAGTCGTCGCCGAAGGGGCGCACGGCGGGCTGGAACGCCGCGTCGTTGCCGTCGTTGCGCAGGTGGTGCATGCGCACGGCCTCGACGGCGCTGCGGCCACGGATGACGGGACGCAGCAGCGCGCGCGCTTCGGCCAGCGAGTGCGGCATGGCCTGGCCGCTGCTGAGCAGGGTGGAGACATAGCCCTGCAAGGCGCCCTGGCGTTGTCCGCCGCGGGCATCGCAATAGGCGTGGTAGGCGTTGTGCAGGTTGAAGTAGGCGCTGTCACCGTGCAGCAGGCGGAACTCGTCGGCCTTGTAGGTGAGCTCGCCGGTGTAGCCCCGTTGCCGGACGGCGGCGATGAACAGCGTGGCGAACTGATCTTGCGTGGGCTTGCGCCGGAACAGCGAGTCTAGGAATCCCATGCTTGTCTCACCTGGTGGGGGCGTCGCTATGCCGGTCTGGGGTGTAATCGCGGTTGGCCGAGCTTGAACCAGGCCCGGGTGATGTGCTGGCCGCGCACTTCGTAGATCGCGACCACGTCGATCTCGCCGGGGCCGTCGGCGAAGTTGCGGGTGACGATCTCCTGGTCCACCACGATGTCGCCATTGACGATCCGGTTGACCAGCCTGCCGTGCAGGTCGGGTTCCTGGAAGCGCTCGAGGTGGCGCGCGCGGATTTCGGCGCGGCCGCTGGCCAGCAGCGTGTCGGGAAAGGCGTAATACTGGCAGTCCTCTGCCCAGGCCGGCATGAACGCCTCGATATCGCGGGCGTTGTAGGCGTCCAGTTGCCGCTGCACCACGTCGGCGGGGCGGGCGGGGGACGCGTCGCGTGCCGCGGCCTGCTGGCGGATGCGCGCTTCGGTGTCGGCGTCGAGCAGCCGGCGGATCTCCCGGAACAGGGGCAGGGCGTCGGTGTGCTTGCGGCCGTAGTCCAGGTTGAACGCATAGTCGAAGTCCGGGGCATTGGCGCCCTGGTTATGTTGCAGCAGCGTCTCCAGCTTGTCCATCGCCTTCACCGCGCGGGCCTCGGGCGAGCCGGCCTTGTCGTAGTCGTCCCACAGGGCCAGCAGCCGTGCGCGCGCCGGGGCGTCCAGCGCAGCGGCCAGTTGCAGCAGGTCGAGCCGTTCCTGGGCGCCCTTGTCGGCGCCCGTCGCCTGCTGCGTCGCCGGGATGTCGCCATGGATGGCCTCGCCCAGGTCGTGCACTACGCACAGCCGCAGGATGCGGGCGAAATCCAGGTCCGCCAGGCCGTCTTCGAGCATCATCGCCATCAGGCACAGGCGCCAGGTGTGCTCGGCCGTGCTTTCCTGGCGTCCGCCCGAACTGCGGGCGCTGCGCAGGACGTCTTTCAGCTTTTCGGCTTGCCGCAGGAACTCGAGCCGGCCCTGTAGTGTGTCGGTGTCCATGAATCAGGTTGTCGTAAGTCTGTTCTCAATACGCTCGCGCGTATCGCTTCCCGCCAACGAGTGTATCTTGTGACCGCCGCGATGACGCCATCCGCGCCCGCCGGCCCTGAGCAACCGGCCTCGGCCGGCCGCGGCGGGCGGGTCCGGGTCGGGCTGGTTGTACATTACGCACTATCACCCGCTACATCTTTACAGGATCGCTCTCCCATGACCGCCCCGGAAGTCGTCATCTCGCCCTCCATCACCTGCGCCAATGACCAGCCCTTCGTGCTGTTCGGCGGAATCAACGTGCTGGAATCCAAGGATCTCGCGTTGCGCGCCTGCGAGGAATACCAGCGCGTGACCACCAGACTCGGCATTCCCTACGTGTTCAAGGCGTCGTTCGACAAGGCCAACCGCTCGTCGATCCATTCCTACCGCGGCCCAGGCCTGGAAGAGGGCATGAAGATCTTCGAGGCGGTCAAGCAGAACTTCGGCGTGCCTGTGATCACCGACGTGCACGAACCCTGGCAGGCGGCTCCCGTGGCCGAAGTGGCCGACATCCTGCAATTGCCGGCGTTCCTGGCGCGCCAGACCGACCTGGTGGTGGCGCTGGCCAAGACCGGCCGCGTCGTCAACATCAAGAAGCCGCAGTTCCTGAGCCCCACCCAGGTGCTCAACATCGTCGAGAAATTCACCGAGGCGGGCAACCAGCAGATCATCCTGTGCGACCGCGGCACCAGCTTCGGCTACGACAACCTGGTGGTGGACATGCTGGGCTTCGGCGTCATGAAGAAGGTGTCCGGCAACCGGCCGGTGATCTTCGACGTCACCCACGCGCTGCAGCAGCGCTCGGCACTGGATACGGCCTCGGGCGGTCGCCGCGAGCAGGTCGCGGAACTGGCGCGGGCGGGCATGGGCGTGGGGCTGGCGGGTCTGTTCCTGGAGGCCCATCCGGACCCCAGGAATGCCAAGTGCGATGGCCCCAGCGCCTTGCCGCTGGACAAGCTGGAGCCGTTCCTGACCCAGCTCAAGCAGTTGGACGATCTGGTGAAATCCTTTGCGCCCATCGATATCGAACCCTGATGCCGCCTGTCACCGCGGATCAGTGAAGTTGTTATACGATCCGGGCCACCAACTTTCGGGAGGCCTGGATGTCGTTTTACGCAATCGTCGCCGTTCGTAAAGAAGCCGTCAGCGGTCACGTCGCCTACGTGCGCTGGGGCCTGGCCGAGCGCGGCGTGCCCGGCTGGGTCAGCGACCCCGTGACGGCGGCGGTCTCCGAGGTCATCGAGGCCATCAAGGCCGGCATCGAGGTCGAGACGGTGATCAGCGTCGACGGCCTCTCCGTGGCCTCGCGCCCGGTGCGGATGCTGACCGACGACGACGGGCGCGAACACCTGGCGTCAGTGCCGATGCCAAGTTCCACCCTGCATACCATCTTCGATTTGCCGGAATTCTAGCGACGGCATGCCCGTACCGGTCCGACCGGTAGTTTTTTCACCCCCGAAGCGCCGATCCCGCGCCCCGCGCCGCGGGCATGGCGCTTGCTGCCGCCCCTGTCGTCATACCGCCGCGAGCCGCGCGGCCGCGGCGGGGCTTCAGGGGAACCAGCATGATGGACCACAGCGAAATGATGGCCCGCATGATCAGCAAGCCTGTCGCGTCCGGCAGGCCCGAAGGTTGGGATGGCATCCTGTCCGCCTATGCCGACTGCCTGATGCGGGTGCAGGGCCAATTGACGGACGACGACATGCAACGCTTTCTGGAAGTGGGCGCGCGGGTGTTCCGCAGTTGTTGCCAGGAGGACGCCCGGCAGCGCTGGACCGCCGAGCAATTGGCGGCCTACCACCGCAAACCGCGGGTTGGCGACTGACGAAGGCGGGCGCGCTCTGGCGCGCTAGAGGCACTGGCGCAGCGCGAACTTGCGGCCGAAGGCGCGTATTACGTCGCCGTCGATCGAGGCGGCAACGTCCCAGTGGTCGCCGCGCGTGATCAGCACCGATTGCGACGATAGCGCATGGCGCAGCGCGAACATCCAGAACGCCGCTTCCGAGCCGACCGGCGCGAGGTCATGCGGCCCGATGCGCAGTCGCGCCGGCCGGGGCGTGGCGCCCAACGACCAGCGCAACGCGACGCCCAGGAAGGCGAAGCGAGCCATCACCGATGACGGTTGCACGCAAAGCACTCGGATCTTGGGTTGCATGGTCACTGGACCTCCACGAGGGTGACCCAGCGTAGCAAAGAAGATTTCATCCTTCCATACTGCATTTGGATTACCAGCGGATTGCGTCCGGGGCGGCGGGCATCAGTCCGCGGGCAGGCGGGTAAAGAGATTGGTGACGATCATCTGATCGGGACGCTTGGTGCCCGGCGTCGCCGGCGGCATCAGCTTGTCCATTTCCTTGCGGTCCTGCACGCGGGTGAGCGTCAGGTGGTCGCCCTGGATCTTCACGTAGCGGATGGAAGCCTCGCCGATCTCGTATTCGCTGGTGGATTGCTCCAGCGTCTGCTCGATGCGCTTGGCGTCGAGCCAGCGATAGGTGCCGCTGGAAAGCGCGCCCGGCCCCTGCATCGACCAGGTGCCGTCGCTGCGGAATTCGGCCACGCCGGCGCCGCCAGAAGGCTGGGGCGGCAGCGCCTGACCGTCGACGGTGCGCAACATGGTCTGGTGCCGCCATTTACCGACAAGGGCCTGCGCGGCGGCTTGCTGCGTCGGTGGTTGGGCGGGCGCCGCGGCGGGCAATAGCACGGTGCCGCCGAGCAGGGCGGCCAGGGCGTATAGGCGCAGGAGCTTCATTTTGGTGGGGCGAGGGATCCGGGTTGCGGGGGCGGGGGCCGGTCGCCAGGGGCGGCCCATCAAACGCGTTGTTGCATTATGCGCGACGACGGCGTTTGCGGCGAGTGCTGATCCCGCTCGCCGGGGGGACGCGCTCAGGTCCGGCGCAGGCCCGCGAGCAGCAGATCCAGCGCCTGAAGCGCCTGCGCCAGCCGCCCCTGGCTGTCGTCTCCGGCGATCCAGAGGGCGCTGTCGGCCAGCCCGCCATGCAGCATCCGCGCCAGCGCGTCGGGCTCGGCCGGGCCGATGACGCCTTGCGTCATCAGGGCCTGCAGCAGCGCGCCCAGCGACGCGGTGCACTGTTCCTGCGCGGCGGCGCCGCCGGGGCCCAGCACCGCGCGCGCGTCCTGCAGCACGATCCGGCGGATTTCGGGCTCGGCCGCCATCGCCAGATAGGCCCGGCAGCGTTCGCGCAGGGCGGTCCAGGCATCGGGAGCGCCGCGTGCAATGGCCTGCAGGCGCGCCTCCATCTCGCGGTCGATCTGCGCCGCGACCGCCGCCAGCAAGCCCTGCTTGTCACCGAAATGGTGATACAACGCTCCTCGGGTCAGCCCCGCGGCGGCGGTCAGGTCGTCCATCGACGTGCCCGCATAGCCGGCGCGGCGGAACGACTCGCGTGCCGTCGCCAGCAGTTTTCCGCGGGTTTCTTCGATCATCTCGGCGCGCGATCGCGACATGGCTGTCTCCAGTGGCATACGAGCCGTATGTTAATTGACATACGTAATGTATGTGAATACCATCTTGCATACGCTACGTATGTCAATCTGTCCGGCGTCGCTGCCGCCGGCTGCAACATCCCCAGAGGTACCGGGTGTCGAATCCCTATCGCGAATTGTTCCAGGCGCCCGGCGCCGCCGGTTTTGTCGCCGCCTGCGCCGTGGCGCGGTTGGCCCTGCCCATGATCGGCATCGGCATCATCACCATGCTGTCGCAGGTGCGCGGCGCCTACACCCTGGCCGGCGCGGTGGCCGCCACCTTCGCTTTGGCGACCGCGTTGCTGGCGCCGCGAATTTCGCGCTTGGTGGACCGGCACGGCCAGGGTCGCATCCTGCCGCTGGCCGCCGGCGCCAGCGTGGCCGGCCTGGCGGGCCTGGCCGCCTGCGTGCGCTGGCAGGCGCCCGACTGGACGCTGTTCGTGTTCGCCGCGCTGGCGGGCAGCCTGCCAAGCATGCCCGCCATGGCGCGGGCCCGCTGGACCGAGATCTACCGCGACCGGCCGCAGTTGCGCACCGCCTATGCCCTCGAGTCGGTATTCGACGAACTGAGCTTCATCATCGGCCCGCCGCTGGCCGTCGGGCTGTGCGTGATCCTGTTTCCCGAGGCCGGCCCGCTCGGCGCGGCCCTGCTGCTGGGGCTGGGCGTGACCGCCTTCGTGCTGCAACGGGCCACGGCGCCGGTGGTGCAGCCGCGCGAGGCGGGCCGCGAGTCGTCGGTGCTGGGCGTGCCGCTGATGCGCCAGCTAACCGCCATGATGGCCGCCATGGGCGTCATCGTCGGCACTATCGACGTCATGAGCGTGGCCTTCGCCCGCCAGCAGGGAATGCCCGCCGGCGCGAGCCTGGTGCTGTCGGCCTACGCACTGGGGTCCTGCGTCGCCGGGCTGGCGTTCGGCGTGCTGAAATTCCGGGTGCCCCTGGCGCGCATGTTGGCGATTGCCGCCAGCGTGACCGCCCTCACCACCTTGCCGCTGCTGTGGGTGGGTGATCTGCTGACGCTGTCGCTGGGCGTGCTGCTGGCGGGCCTGTCGTTCGCGCCGACCATGATCATCGCCATGGCGATGGTGGAGGCCAGCGTGCCGGGTCGCCGCCTCACCGAAGGCCTGACCTGGCTGGTGACGGGCCTGGGGGCGGGCGTCGCGGCGGGCGCCGCGCTGGCGGGGTGGATCGTCGACCGTCATGGCGTGGGGGCGGGGTTCTGGACCGCGGCGGGCGCGGGAGCGGTGGTGCTGCTGGTCGCGGTTTACGCGGCGCGCGGCGCCCGGCCTGCCGCCGCCGTGGCCTGAGCGCGGCCGGGGCGGCCACCCCGGATGTATAGAATGCCGGCAACGCCGCGCCGCGGGGCGAGGCGTCTACAAGGAGAACCAATATGTCCCGAACCGTCGTCAATCCCGACACCGTCTTCAATACCGTGCAATACGGCTTCAGCCAGGCTGTCATCGTCACGGGCCAGCGCCGCATGCTGTTGTCCGGCCAGGTCGGCGTCGATGCCCGGGAGCGCACTGTCGGCCCTGGCCTGCGCGAGCAGACCGACGCGGCGCTGGACAACATCGGCCGTGTGCTTGCCGCGGCGGGCGGCACGCTGGCGCAGGTCATCATGCTGCGTATCTACATCTGCGAAACGGCGCGCGAGGATCAGGAGGTGATCGCGCAGGCGCTGCGCGACCGCTTCCCGGTCGATCCGCCGCCGTCGTCCTGGATCATCGTCAGCGGCCTGTCGCTGCCCGAGTGGCTGGTCGAGATCGAGGCCGAGGCCATGCTGGACTGATCCGTCCGGCGCGCGCCTCAGGCAGGCGTCTTGTCTCGCCACGGCGTGGCCGCGAAGGCCTGGCGCAGGTGGGCGAGAAAGCCCGCGGTGCGGGCCGGCAGCTCCTGGCGCGATTTCACCAGCGCCACCACGTTGGCCTCGGGCAGAGTCCAGCCCGGCAGCAGCGGCACCAGCGCGCGCGTTTTCACATGCTCGGCCACGTCCCACTCCGAGCGGGCCACGATGCCGTGGCCGGCCAGGGCCCAGGCCACGGCGGCGGCGCCGGCGTTGCTGGATAGCACCGGCGCGATGCGCACGCCCACCGCCGGCCCGCGCCCGCGCTTGAAGCGCCACAGGGTCACGTCCTCCTCGTTCTCGCGCAAGGCGATGCAGTCGTGTTCGCGCAGGTCTTCGGGCTTGGCGGGCGCGCCGTGGCGCGCCAGGTAGGCGGGCGAGGCGCACAGGATGCGCCGGTTGGGCGCCAGCGGATAGGCCACCAGGGTCGAATCGCGCAGCTCGCCGATATGGATCATCACGTCCCAGTCGTCGCTGGCCAGGCGGGGAGGCCCGTCCGACAGGATCAGGCTGGCGGTCACGTTCTCGCTTTCCTTGCGAAACCCGGCTACCAGTCCGGCGACGTAGCGCTGGCCGAAGCCCAGCGGCGCCACCACGCGCAGGTGGCCGGCCACCACGCCCCGCCGGCCCGCCAGTTCATCGGCCAGGTCGTTCAATTCGCCGCAGATCTGGCCGGCTCGCAGCGCCAGCAGCCGGCCCTCGTCGGTCAGCGCGGTGCCGCGTCCCGAGCGATTGACCAACCGCACGCCCAGGCGCTTTTCCAGCGCGTGCAGGCGTTGGGTCACGGCGGGCGGCGTCACGTCCAGGGCGCGCGCCGCCTGCGCCAGCGAGCTGGTGGCCGCCAGGCTCAGGAAGAAACGCAGGTCATCGGTCGTGATCATTCAGAATCACCTTAATGATTGATTAAGAGATGATTAAACACGCAAGCCACGCGGCGCGCCATACTGCGGGCATGCGGTCGCGCCCCGGGGCGGCGCCCGTGTCGGTTTCCCTTTTTCCGCCCCTTCCTGTTTCGTCGCTACCGCCATGACCACTGCCTCTGCCACCCTCGATACGCTGGAAACGCCCTGCCTGCTGCTGGACGAAACCCGCATGACGCGCAATATCGATCGCCTGAACGCCCTGATGGCCGGCCACGGCGTGCAATTGCGTCCCCATCTGAAAACACCCAAGTCGATCGAGGTGGCACGCCGCGTCATGGCGCGGCCCGAGGGGCCGGCGGCGGTCTCGACGCTGCAGGAGGCCGAACAGTTCGCCGCCGCTGGCGTGACCGACCTGCTGTACGCGGTGGGCGTGGCGCCGGCCAAGCTCGGCCGCGTGCTGGCCCTGCGCCGCCAGGGCGTCGACCTGACTGTCGTGGTCGACAGTATTGACGCCGCCCAAGCGCTGGCGGCGCGCGTGCGGCAAGAGGGCGCCGCCATCCCCGCATTGATCGAGATTGATTGCGACGGCCACCGCGCCGGGGTGCAGCCGGGTCACACCGACCAGTTGCTGGCGATTGCGCGGACTCTGCATGCCGCCGACAGCCTGCGCGGCGTCATGACCCACGCGGGTGAATCCTACGGTTGCCGCAGCGTGCAGGCCATCGCCGACATGGCGGAGCAGGAGCGCGCGGCCGCGGTCGGTTGCGCCCAGGCCATCCGCGCGGCGGGCCTGCCGTGTCCGGTGGTCAGCGTGGGGTCTACGCCCACTGCGCATTTCGCCCGCAACCTCGACGGCGTGACGGAGGTACGCGCCGGCGTGTACGTGTTCTTCGACCTCGTCATGGCTGGCCTCGGCGTCTGCGACGTGGACGACATCGCCGCCACCGTGCTGACCACGGTGATCGGCCACCAGCCCGACAAGGGCTGGATCCTGGTGGACGCGGGCTGGATGGCCATGTCGCGCGATCGCGGCACTGCCAGGCAGCCAGTGGACCAGTTGTACGGGCTGGTTTGCGATGTCGACGGCAAGGTCTATCCCGACCTGCTGCTGGCCGAGACCAACCAGGAGCAGGGCATCATCAAGCTGCGCGCGGGCAGCGGCGCCGCCTTGCCGGAACTGCCGCTAGGCACCAAACTGCGGATCGTGCCGAACCACGCCTGCGCCACCTGCGCCCAGCACGACGCCTATGAGGTCGTGCGCGAGGGCGACCGCCGGGTCGTGGCGCAATGGCAGCGCTTTCGCGGCTGGTAAGTCGGCTGCCCGCAAAAGGACTCGAGATGGACCTGATCCACACCCCCCACGCCACGCCACCGGCGGGCCATTATTCGCAGGCCGTGCGCGCCAACGGCTTCGTGTTCGTTTCCGGGCAACTGGGGTTCCTGCCCGCCGCCAGTCCGCGCGAACGGCCGCAACTGGCGCAGGGCGTCGCGGCGCAGACCGAGGCCGCGCTTCGCAGCGTCGCCGCCATCCTGCAGGCCGCCGGCGCGTCGATGGGTTCGGTGGTCAACGTCACCGTCTACATTGCCGACGTCGGTCTCTGGAACGAAGTGAACAGCGTCTACGAACGCAGCTTCGGCGACCACAAACCGGCCCGCGCGATCGTGCCCACGCGCGAATTGCACTATGGCGCGCTGGTGGAAATCAGCGCCGTCGCCGTCGTTCCCCAGGGTTGAACAAGACCCCGGCGACAGCCCTGTCCGTATGCCGGCCGCCACCCTCGGGGACGGATTGGCCCGCCCACCTATAATGCGGGCGCCGCAACATCCCAGGGGAGTCCGTCCGCATGCAGTACGAATACCTGTTCTGGTCCATGGCCGCCATGGTGGCGGTGGCATTGGTGGGCGGGGCGCTCTGCGGCCGCCTGCATTCCCCCGGGCGGACGCTGGCCGGCGTGGCCGTGCTGGCCGCGGCGGTCTGCGCGGGCGTGGTGGTGTTGTCGCGGTCGGCCGGTTTCGGCGACCAGGCGGCGATGCTGGCGATCGCCGCGTTCATGTTCAGCCTGGTGATCGGCGCCGCCGCCGCGCTGCTGACGCGGCGTATCCTGCGGCGCCGTTGAGCGCTCATTCTTCGTCGTCGAAGTCCTCGTCTTCTTCGTCTTCCTCGTCCTGCTCCAGGGCGTCGTAGCCCTTCCAGGTGATGCGCCAGCGCGTGTCGCCGGCGGTCGCCGTCGTTTCGCTGATCTGCTTGACCAGGCCGGCGTCGGCCAGCAGGTCCAGGTGGTGCGCAATCAGTTGCAGGCCTTGCTCCTGCGCGTGGGGCGCCAGGGCAGCCTCCTTGATGTCGTGGGTGCTCAGGTTGGGGCCCGCCGCGTCGCGCAGGGCTCCCAGGATCGTGACGACCAGATCGAAATCGCGTTGCATGATGTCCGCCGTATGGGTTGGGGTGGAACAGCCCACAATAGCAGAGTTCCGTGGCGGCGACGCGACAGCCGGCCGGGTCGGTTACAGTGCGGGATTACCGATCACAGACAGGCTGTATCAATGAAGAAACCCGCCGAGCGCGATTGCCTCGCCCTGGTCCCTGGCTACACCGGCCAAGCCGCCAAGCTGTTCCTGACGCGCACCGAGGAGGGCGCCATCGTCGGCGTCACCGTGTTCGATCTGCTGGGGCACGTCAAGCAACAGGGCGATGCCCAGGCCGCCGCCGACTGGGTGGCCAACTGGCTCGCGCAAGAAGCCGACAACCGCAAGGCGCGCCGCACGCAACTGCAAGCCCAGATGTTCCTGTGCAAGCTGGTCGGCGACGAGAAGGCCGCGTTCCTGGACGCCCAGAAGCCGCTGCTGGCCGCGCTGGCCGCGGCCGGGGTGCGTAGCCGCAACGTGGCGGCCACGTCCGGCGCCGCCCGCCGCTCGCTGGGACCGGCTGTCAGGAAGCCTTAGCGTAAGGCTGTTATAGTCGCGCCTGGACGTGCACGCATCCGTGCGGGCGCGTCCACGCGGGCCTGGCTCGCAAGTCAAGGAAGAGTGATCATGGAAATACTGAGTCGGCATGTTGCCGACGTGGCGGGCGGCGTTGAGCTGCACACAACGCTGGATGGCGAGAGCATCAGCGTCTATGTCGTGACCGATGTGGACGATCTCAATGCGATTGCCGACATCGTGCCCCCCGAAAAAGTCGAAGCCGGCGCGGACATACACGCCGCCAGTGTCGACAATGTTGATAATGCGCAAGAACAAATCGACCAAGTCCTGGAAAATATGAATCCCGGCGACGTGGCGGTTTTCCTTTGCTCGGGCCCCGACGCTTTCGGCGCGGCGCTCGATCTGTTGGGTTTACCTATCGAAGAGTAAGCCTGACGGCAAACCAAAGTGCCCGTCCAAACGGCGTATGCATCCGGGTACGCTCTTTGCCGGCATTTATATAAGCCTTGATTGTTTTTTTATGATGCGTGGGTGTTTACACCTATGCAGGGCTTCTTTTTTCCTATGAAAACGTGCAAATTCTGTTCGCAGTTTCTCTTTGTTGCATTATTGGCACGTATTTTTTAGGATTATGTTGACTTGTGAGGGGAACATAACGATAGTGTCGGCACACGATCACAAGCGTTGCGATTTTCGTTCAGTGCCGTGCCTTTTCCGGCTCAGCGTTATTGTTCTACTGTCCCCTCCTTGATTGATTCGTGACCTCCGGGCATTTGCCCATTATCTCTAGGAAATACAGTATGGAAACCGGCGTCGTTAAGTGGTTCAATTCGGAAAAAGGCTATGGCTTCATCACCCCGGAAGCGGGTGGTAAGGACCTGTTCGCTCACTTCTCCGAAATTCAGGGCTCGGGCTTCAAGTCTCTGGAAGAGAACCAGCGCGTCAGCTTTGTGACGGCCAATGGCCCCAAGGGCCCGCAAGCCACGAAGATCCAGGTCCTGTAAGGTTCTGGCTTTTCGGAAAAGCCCCTTCGGGGGCTTTTTTGCGTTTGGGCTCCCCGCGGTATCCTTGCCCGTGTCTCCCGCCGCACAGCCTGGCCGGACCCGCCATCGACAGAGGACGATCTCCATGACCCACCCTGGCCAAGCCCCCGCATCCCTGACGCCGCAGGACGTCGTCGCGTTCTGGCGCGACGCCGGGCCGCGGCAATGGTTCACCAAGGACGCGGCCTTCGACGAGCGCTTTCGCCAGCATTGCGGCGCCGCCCACATGGCCGCCGCCGCGCGCCAGTTGGATGCCTG
Organism: Achromobacter sp. SIMBA_011; assembly: GCF_046535435.1. Taxonomy (NCBI): domain Bacteria; kingdom Pseudomonadati; phylum Pseudomonadota; class Betaproteobacteria; order Burkholderiales; family Alcaligenaceae; genus Achromobacter; species Achromobacter sp. SIMBA_011. The sequence goes on from NZ_JAWRWN010000002.1 coordinate 578,975, forward strand.
GCTGGATGAGCCGGACGGCGCGCTGGCCCTGATGATCCTGCTGGACCAGTACCCCCGCAACGCCTACCGCGGCACGGCTCACATGTTCGCCACCGATCCGCTGGCGCTGCTGTTCGCCGAACGCGCCATCGCCGCCGGCCACGACCTTGCCGTCGATCCGGCGCTGCGCCAGTTCTTCTACATGCCCTTCGAGCACGCCGAGACCGTGGCCGCACAGAACCGGGCGGTTGCATTGATGGAGCCGCTGGGCGCCGACGCGGTGCGCTGGGCCGTCCTGCACCGCGACATCATCAAGCGCTTCGGCCGCTTTCCCCATCGCAACGCCGCGCTGGGCCGGCAGACCACGCAGCCCGAGCAGGAGTTCCTGGACACCGGCGGCTTCTCCGGCTGAGCCCCGGCGGCATGGCCGTTCGACGCGAGCGTATCTGCTTGTATCGGTGCATGGCGAGTTGAAAGATCCGGGGCCGCGGCTCGGGTGGTGGCGCGGCGCGGGCATGGCGATCACCGCATATTTGACGTTTTTCCGGGTTCGCCAATACACTGGGTTCAGCGAGATTTTCAAGAGACGCGGTCTGCGTTTAACTTGTCGCGGTCAGTGGTGCTGCGGTTGCTTTCCTCTCCCATCCTTGATCATCTGGCGCCCCGCGAGCAATCGCTTCTTTAGGTTCGAGGAAATTCCATGGCAACCGGCATCGTCAAGTGGTTCAACGCCGAAAAAGGGTATGGCTTCATCATGCCCGACGACGGCAGCAAGGATCTGTTCGCCCACTACTCGGAAATCCGCAGCGAAGGCTACAAGTCGCTGCAGGAAAACCAGCGCGTCACGTTCGAGGTCGGTACCGGCCCCAAGGGTCCCAGCGCTAAGAACATCAAGGTGGCGGCCTGAGTACAGGTCCACGGCGGGCCGGATACGGCCCGCCGTAATAAAAAAGCCCCGACACGCCAGTGCCGGGGCTTTTCTTTTCCCGCGCGGCGCGGGGGGCGTTCAGTGCTTCGCGTGCGATGGCGTGGACAGCCTGTCGACCAGGGCGATGCCCAGCGCCGACAGAATGAACAGCGCGTGAATGATGGTCTGCCACATCACGCCCGCTTCCGAGAAGCGCGCGTTGGGCGTGCCCAGCGTGCCGGCCTCGATGAAGGTGCGCAGCAGGTGGATCGACGAGATGCCGATGATGGCCATGGCCAGCTTGACCTTGAGGACGCTGGCGTTGACGTGGCTGAGCCATTCCGGCTGGTCCGGATGCCCCTGCAGCCGCAGGCGCGACACGAAGGTCTCGTAGCCGCCGACGATCACCATCACCAGCAGGTTGGAGATCATCACCACGTCGATCAATCCCAGCACCAGCAGCATGATTTCCATTTCGCCGAAGCTGGTGGCGTGCGTCAGCAGATGCCAGAGTTCCTTCAGGAACAGCATCACGTAGACGCCCTGGGCGACGATCAGTCCCAGATAGAGCGGCAGTTGCAGCCAGCGCGAACTGAAAATCAGGCTGGGCAGCAAGCCAAGACGGGGTGGGGTGTTGGGGGTCATGATGGGTGCGAGCCGTTATAGGGATACGGAAAAAGTGCGGCGGCAATTCTAACAACGCCGCGCTCTCCCGGGATTTGTTTTTGATGACGAATTTATGGCGGAGCAGGGGGTACTTACCACGGTAAGAAGTCTTTCGCCCGCCTTTTGTGTAAGAGAAATTCGCATTTGCGAAACTCTGTGGCGAAACGGTTTGAGCGCTTTTGGCGTATATAGAATTGCCGCCTCACTCGAACAGAGTCAGTCAAGAGGAGTTTTTTCCATGAAGATCCGCTACACCGTTGCCGCGCTGGCCGTTGCCCTTGCCCCTTATTCCGCGTCGCATGCCCTCGATATCGGGGGACTGGTGGGCGCCGGCAGCAAGGTGGTGCAGGCCGCCACCCTGAGCGATGCCGAAATCAAGACCTTGTCGGACAAGGCTTGCGCGCAGAGCGACTCCCAGGAAAAGATCGCCGCCCCGGGCAGCAAGTACGACGTGCGCCTGCAGAAGATCGCCAAGCAACTGGGCGGCACCGTCAACGGCCAGAAGGCCAACTACAAGGTCTACATCACCAAGGACGTCAACGCCTGGGCCATGGCCAACGGCTGCATCCGCGTCTACAGCGGCTTGATGGACATGATGACCGACGACGAAGTGCTGGGCGTCGTGGGCCATGAAATCGGCCACGTGGCGCTGGGCCACAGCAAGAAGGCCATGCAGACCGCCTACACGGTCTCGGCCGCGCGCGACGCCGCCGGTGCCGCCGGTGGCGCCACGGTCGCCGCCCTGAACTCTTCGCAGTTGGGCGACCTGACCGAGAAGTTCATCAACGCGCAGTTCTCGCAATCGCAGGAAAGCGCCGCCGACGACTACTCGTTCGACCAGTTGCAGGCCAAGAAGCTGAACACCCGCGGCCTGGTGACGGCGTTCCAGAAGCTGGCCGAGCTGGACGGCGGCAAGAGCGATATGATGAGCTCGCACCCGTCTTCGGCCAAGCGCGCGCAGCATATCGAAGATCGCATCGCCAAGGCCAAATAAAGCGCCCTGGCGGGCAATTTGCCGCCCTTTCCGGGTGGAAAACGGGGCGCGAGCATCCGGGCTTGTCCGGGTGCTCGCGCCCCTTTGCGTCAGGGGTCCGGAAGTTTCCGGTAAAATGCCGCGTTTATCCGCCCGTCATCCCATATCTTTCGGAAAATAGGTCTTTTAATGCAGCCTGTGGTTGAAACCCTCTCCGGCCTCGAGCGCCGTGTTGATCTGGCCGTCTCGGTGGCCGACGTCGAAAAGGAAGTCCAGGCGCAGTTGAAGCGCGTGGCCCGTACCGCCAAGGTCCCTGGCTTTCGTCCCGGCAAGGCGCCGCTCGCCATGCTCGAGCGCAGCCATGGCCCCGGCATCCGCTACGACGTGATCAACAGCCAGGTCGGCCGCGCATTCGAACAAGCCGTCGACGGCGCCAAGCTGCGCGTCGCTGGCGCCCCGAACCTGGAACCCAAGACGGAAGGCGTCGGCGAAGACACGCTGGCCTTCACCGCCACGTTCGAGGTCTACCCCGAAGTCGCCGTGCCGGACCTGTCGGCCCTGGCCGTGACCCGCTATGAAACCGCTGTCACCGACGCCGAAGTGCAGCAGACCCTGGACGTCCTGCGCAAGCAGCGCGCCACGTTCGAAGCCCGCGAAGGCCGCGCCTCGCAAGACGGCGACCGCGTCACGCTGGACTTTGCCGGCACCATCGACGGCGTGCCGTTCGAAGGCGGCAAGGCCGAAGACTTCCCGTTCGTGCTCGGCCAAGGCCGCATGCTGCCGGAATTCGAAGAAGCCGCCCGCGGCCTGAAGGCTGGCGAAAGCAAGGTCTTCCCGCTCAAGTTCCCCGATGACTACCAAGGCAAGGAAGTCGCCGGCAAGACCGCCGAATTCACCATCACCGTCAAGGAAGTGGCCGAAGGCGTGCTGCCCGAACTGAATGCCGAATTCGCCAAGTCGCTCGGCCAGGCCGAAGGCGACATCGAAAAGCTCAAGGCCGACATCCGCAGCAACATCGAACGCGAAGTCAAGGTTCGCGCGCAAGGCCGCACCAAGTCCAGCGTGATGGACGCCCTGGTCGAAGCCGGCAAGTTCGACGTGCCGAAGGCGCTGGTCGACAACGACGTGCAAAGCCGCATTGCCGCCGCTCGCGAAGAGCTCAAGCAGCGTGGCGTGCCCAACGCCGAGTCCGTGCCGATCCCGGCCGAAGCGTTCTCCACCGAATCCGAGCGCCGCGTGCGCCTGGGCCTGCTGGTGTCCGAACTGGTCAAGCAAGCCCAGCTTCAGGCCAAGCCGGAACAGGTCCGCGCCCGCATCGAAGAGTTCGCGGAAAACTACGAACAACCCGCCCAGGTTGTCAGCTATTACCTGGCCGACCGCCAGCGTCGTGCTGAAATCGAGGCTATTGTGCTCGAAGACAACGTCGTCGCGCATGTTCTGGAAAAGGCCAAGGTCACCGACGAAAAGGTGCCTTTTGATCAGTTGATGGGGATGGCGTAACACTATGCAGAGATTCACCGATTTCTATGCGGCAATGAATGGCGGGTCGTCGGTGACCCCCACCGGCCTGGGCTACATTCCCATGGTGATCGAGCAGTCGGGGCGCGGCGAACGCGCCTACGACATCTATTCGCGTCTGCTCCGCGAGCGGCTCATCTTCCTGGTGGGCCCGGTCAACGACGCGACGGCCAACCTGGTCGTGGCGCAGTTGCTGTTCCTGGAATCGGAGAATCCTGACAAGGACATTTCCCTGTACATCAACTCGCCCGGCGGGTCGGTGTACGCGGGCATGGCCATCTACGACACCATGCAGTTCATCAAGCCGGACGTGTCGACCCTGTGCACGGGCCTGGCGGCCAGCATGGGCGCCTTCCTGCTGGCGGCTGGCAAGAAGGGCAAGCGCTTCACCCTGCCCAACTCGCGCATCATGATCCACCAGCCCTCGGGCGGCGCCCAGGGGCAGGCCTCCGACATCCAGATCCAGGCTCGCGAGATCCTGGACCTGCGCGAGCGTCTCAACCGCATCCTGGCCGACAACACCGGCCAGTCGATCGACCGCATCGCCCTGGACACGGAACGTGACAACTTCATGTCCGCCGAAGATGCGGTATCGTATGGACTGGTGGACAAGGTGATGACCTCCCGTTCGGAAGGCTGACTTCCCGGTTGAGTCCCATCCGCTGCCGCCATGTTTGAGTAAGCGCAGGCGCCGGGCCCTTTACCCGGTCCGGCGCTTCTTTACCTGAGATACGACTACATATGCCTGAAAAAAAGGGATCGGCAGACGCAAAAGTGCTGCATTGCTCGTTTTGCAATAAAAGCCAGCACGAAGTCCGCAAGCTGATCGCGGGTCCGTCGGTATTCATCTGCGATGAATGCATAGACTTGTGCAACGACATCATCCGCGAGGAAGCGCAGGCTACCGCGCGCGCGGCGATTCGTTCCGAACTGCCCACTCCGGCTGAAATCAAGACGTTCCTGGACCAGTACGTGATCGGGCAGACCTCGCCCAAGCGCATGCTGGCGGTGGCCGTCTACAACCACTACAAGCGCATCCGCCACGGCGAGATCAAGGGCGACGAAGTCGAGCTGTCCAAGAGCAACATCATGCTGATCGGCCCCACCGGGTCGGGCAAGACACTGCTGGCGCAGACCCTCGCGCGCATGCTGAACGTGCCGTTCGTCATGGCAGACGCCACCACGCTGACCGAAGCCGGTTACGTCGGTGAAGACGTCGAGAACATCATTCAGAAGTTGCTGCAGAACTGCAACTACGAAGTCGAGAAGGCGCAGCGCGCCATCATCTACATCGATGAAATCGACAAGATCTCCCGTAAGTCCGACAACCCGTCCATCACCCGCGACGTGTCGGGCGAGGGCGTGCAGCAGGCCCTGCTCAAGCTGATCGAAGGCACCGTGGCCTCGGTGCCGCCGCAGGGCGGGCGCAAGCACCCCAACCAGGACTTCGTCCAGGTCGACACGACCAACATCCTGTTCATCGTCGGCGGCGCCTTCGACGGCCTGGAAAAGGTCATCCGCGACCGCACGGAAAAGTCCGGTATCGGTTTCTCCGCCTCCGTGCGCGCCAAGTCCGAGCGCGGCGTCGGCGAGCTGTTCTCCGAAGTCGAGCCCGAAGACCTGATCAAGTTCGGCCTGATCCCCGAGCTGGTCGGCCGCCTGCCCGTGGTCGCCACGCTGGACGAACTCGATGAAGCTGCCCTGGTGCAGATCCTCACCGAGCCCAAGAACGCCCTGCTCAAGCAATTCCAGAAGCTGTTCGCCATGGAAGGCGCCGAGCTGGACGTGCGTCCCGCCGCCCTCAAGGCCATCGCCCGCAAGGCGCTCAAGCGCAAGACCGGCGCCCGTGGCCTGCGTTCCATCATCGAGCAGGCCCTGCTCGACACCATGTATGACCTGCCGTCGCAAGGCAACGTCAAGCGCGTGGTGCTCGACGAAGGCGCGATCGAAGGCGAGGGCAAGCCCTTGCTGATCTACGCCGACGAAGAGGGGACGACCGAAAAGCCCGAGCGCGGGGAAGTCCGCGACGCCGCGGCCTGACGGATATTTCAAGAAAACCCGTTTCCGTAACGGGTTTTTTTGTCTCAGGGCCCCGATTGAACGCACACTCCCTGGGTGTGTGCAATAAAACTGGATACCGGCCGCCGTTTTTTTTGCGGTTTTGTTTATCCGGCCGCCGGGATCTTGAATTTTCGGCTATTGTTCCCATAACAGACGTAACTGACGGGGCTGTCCGGGTATACCCGGTCATCCTGTCCCCGATACGCCGAGTCATACCGAGGAACCTCCTATGTCTGCCAGCCAGACCCTGCCTTCCGACCCGATCGACCTTCCCCTGCTGCCGCTGCGCGACGTCGTGGTGTTCCCGCACATGGTCATCCCGCTGTTCGTCGGCCGTCCGCGCTCTATCCGCGCGCTCGAGGTTGCGATGGAAGCGGGCAAGAGCATCATGCTGGTGGCCCAAAAGTCCGCCGGCAAGGATGATCCCACCCCTGAAGACGTCTACGAGATCGGCTGCGTCGCCGGCATCCTGCAGATGCTCAAGCTGCCCGACGGCACCGTCAAGGTGCTGGTCGAAGGCACCCAGCGCGCCCGCATCAACAGCATCGAAGACGCCGACTCGCACTTCACCTGCCAGGTCACCCCGATCGAGCCGGACGCCGTCCAGGGCTCCGAGACCGAGGCCCTGCGCCGTGCGATCGTCGCCCAGTTCGAGCAATACGTAAAACTCAACAAGAAGATCCCCCCGGAGATCCTGACCTCGCTCGCCGGCATCGATGACGCCGGCCGCCTGGCCGACACGATCGCCGCGCATCTTCCGCTGAAACTCGAGCAGAAGCAGAAGATGCTCGAGATCGTCGGCACCTCCGAGCGCCTCGAAGGCCTGCTCACGCAGTTGGAAACCGAAATCGACATCCTTCAGGTCGAAAAGCGGATCCGCGGCCGCGTGAAGAAGCAGATGGAAAAGAGCCAGCGCGACTACTACCTGAATGAGCAGGTCAAGGCCATTCAGAAGGAGTTGGGCGAGGGCGAAGAGGGCGCCGACATCGAGGAGCTCGAAAAGAAGATCATCGCCGCGCACATGCCCAAGGAGGCGCGCAAGAAGGCCGATGCCGAGCTCAAGAAGCTCAAGCTCATGTCGCCCATGTCGGCCGAAGCCACCGTGGTGCGCAACTACATCGATACGCTCATCAACCTCCCCTGGAGGAAGAAGAGCAAGATCAACAACTCCATCGCCAACGCCGAAACGGTGCTCGACAACGACCACTACGGCCTGGAGAAGGTGAAGGAACGCATCCTCGAATACCTCGCCGTGCAGCAGCGCGTGGACAAGGTCAAGGCGCCGATCCTGTGCCTGGTCGGTCCTCCCGGGGTCGGCAAGACCTCGCTGGGCCAGTCCATCGCCAAGGCCACGAACCGCAAGTTCGTGCGCATGGCCCTGGGCGGCGTGCGCGACGAGGCCGAGATCCGTGGCCACCGCCGTACGTACATCGGCTCGATGCCCGGCAAGATCGTCCAGAACATGTCGAAGGTCGGCGTGCGCAATCCCCTGTTCCTGCTCGATGAAATCGACAAGCTGGGCATGGATTTCCGCGGCGATCCCTCGTCGGCGCTGCTCGAAGTGCTGGACCCGGAACAGAACCACACGTTCCAGGACCACTACATCGAAGTGGACTTCGACCTGTCGGACGTCATGTTCGTGGCCACCAGCAACACGCTGAACATTCCGCCGGCCCTGCTGGACCGGATGGAAGTGATCCGCCTGTCGGGCTACACCGAGGAAGAAAAGATCCACATCGCCCGCGACCATCTGCTGCCCAAGCTGATGAAGAACAACGGCGTCAAGGATACCGAGCTGACCGTCGATGACAGCGCGCTGCGCGACATCGTGCGCTACTACACCCGCGAAGCCGGCGTGCGCGCGCTCGAGCGCGAAGTGGGCAAGATCTGCCGCAAGGTGATCAAGCAGTTGCTGACCCAGAGCGATCGCGCCAAGGCCGAAGGCAAGACCTTCGAACTCAAGCCGGTCAACGTCACGGGCGAGAACCTCAGCGACTACCTCGGCGTGCGCCGCTACACCTTCGGCATGGCCGAAAAGGAAAACCAGATCGGTCAGGTGACCGGCCTGGCCTGGACGGAAGTCGGTGGCGACCTGCTCACGATCGAAGTGGCGGACATGCCTGGCAAGGGCGTGATCCAACGCACCGGTTCGCTGGGCGACGTGATGAAGGAATCGGTCGAGGCGGCCCGCACGGTGGTGCGCTCGCGGGCGCGTCGCCTGGGCTTTGCCGACAGCGTGTTCGAGAAGCACGACATGCACGTGCACGTGCCGGAAGGCGCGACGCCCAAGGACGGTCCGTCCGCCGGTATCGCGATCACCACGGCCATGGTGTCGGCCCTGTCGCGCATCCCGGTGCGCGCCGACGTCGCCATGACCGGCGAGATCACGCTGCGTGGCGAAGTCCTGCCGATCGGCGGCCTGAAGGAAAAGCTGCTGGCCGCCCATCGCGGTGGTATCAAGACGGTCTTGATCCCGGAAGAAAACGTCAAGGATTTGGCGGAGATCCCGGACAACGTCAAGAACCATCTCGAGATCGTGCCGGTCCGCTGGATCGACAAGGTGCTGGAACTGGCCCTGGAACGCCTGCCGGAGCCGCTGGCTGAAGACGAAGCGGTCAAGGAGCCGCTGGTCGCCAAGCCGGCCGAGCCGGGTTCGACGGATCCGGTGCTCAAGCACTGATGCCTGGCCCGAGGCGCCCCGCGAGGGGTGCTCGCAAAAAGAAACCCCGCGCAAGCGGGGTTTCTTTTTTGGCGCGTCCGTGGCGCCGGATCGGAAGCAGTGGGTCAGTGCAGCGTGTGCGGGCGGATCAACCCGACCGCGATGCCTTCCAGCGCGAATTCCTGGTCGGCCTCGACCACGATGACGCTGAAGTCCGGATTCTCGGGCAGCAGTTCGATGCGGCCGTTCTGGCGTTGCAGGCGCTTGACGGTGACGTCGTCGCCGAGCCGCGCGACCACGATCTGGCCATTGCGAGCCTCGGAAGCCTTCTTGACGGCCAGCAGGTCGCCTTCGAGGATGCCGGCGTCGCGCATGCTCATGCCGCGCACCTTGAGCAGGTAATCGGGCGTCTGCGCGAACAGGCTGGTATCGACGCCGATCTCGCGCTCGACATGTTCCGCGGCCAGGATCGGGCTGCCTGCCGCCACGCGCCCCACCAGCGGCAGCAGTAGCTGCGCCAGGCCGGGCAGGGGCAAGGGCGCCTGCGACGGTGTCGGCGAGTTGTCCTTCAGGCGGATGCCGCGGGAGGCGCCGGCGGTGAGCTCGATGGCGCCCTTGCGGGCCAGGGCCTTCAGATGGTCTTCGGCCGCATTGGGCGAGCGGAAACCCAGGGCCTGGGCGATCTCGGCGCGGGTGGGCGGAAAGCCGGTACGCGCGACGGTCTGCCGGATGAGGTCCAGGATTTGCTGTTGACGATCAGTGAGTTTGCTGGCCATGGCGGTGATCCGTTTGTGAGTCGGACTGTACATATATACAGCGGCATTCTGGGGGACATAACGCAAAAATGCAAGCGTTGATCCAACGCGGTTTTGTGACAGGCAATAAAAACGGGACCCGCAGGTCCCGTTTGGAGGTGCCGCTGTCGGCGCGTCTTACAGTACCGCGGCGATGCCCTTGGCCACCTGGTCGATGTTGCCGCTGTTGAGCGCGGCAACGCAGATGCGGCCGCTGGAGACGGCGTAGACGCCGTGCTCTTCGCGCAGGCGGTCGACCTGGGCCGAGGTCAGGCCCGAGTACGAGAACATGCCGCGCTGCTGCAGCACGAAGCTGAAGTCCTGCTTGCCGCCGTGTTCCTTGATCTTCTCGACCAACTGCTTGCGCATCAGGCGGATGCGGTCGCGCATGGCGCCGAGTTCCTCTTCCCACATGGCGAACAGCTCGGGCGAGTTCAGCACGGTGGAGACGATCGTGCCGCCGTGGGTGGGCGGATTGGAGTAATTGGTGCGGATGACGCGCTTGAGCTGGCTCAGCACGCGGGTGGCTTCGTCCTTGCTGCCGGCCACGACCGTCAGGGCGCCGACGCGCTCGCCGTACAGCGAGAACGACTTCGAGAACGACGAGCTGATGAACATGGTCAGGTCGAGGTCGGCGAACAGGCGCACGACCGCGGCGTCTTCGCGCAGGCCTTCGCCGAAGCCCTGGTAGGCGATGTCCAGGAACGGCACCAGCTTGTTTTCCTTGACGACCGCGGCGATCTGCTTCCATTGGTCGAAGGTCGGGTCGACGCCGGTGGGGTTGTGGCAGCAGGCGTGCAGCACGACCACGGTGTTGGCCGGCGCGGCCTTCAGGGCGGCCAGCATGCCGTCGAAGTTCAGGCCGCGGGTGGCGGCATCGTAGTAGGCGTAGGTGCCGACTTCGAAACCGGCGCGTTCGAACAGCGCGCGGTGGTTTTCCCAGCTCGGATCGCTGATCAGGACCTTGGAGGTCGGCAGCAACTGGCGCAGGAAGTCGGCGCCGATCTTGAGCGCGCCGGTGCCGCCCAGGGCCTGGGTGGTCAGGACGCGGCCGGCAGCGGCCAGCGGGGAATCCTTGCCGATCAGCAGGGCTTGCGCGCCCTGGTTGTAGCCGGCGATGCCTTCGATCGGCAGGTAGCCGCGGGCGGCGGCGGCCTCGATGCGGGCGATTTCCGCCTTGCGCACGGCGCCCAGCAGGGGAATGCGACCCTGGTCGTCGTAGTACACGCCCACGCCCAGATTGACTTTACCGGGGCGGGTGTCCGCGTTGTATTGTTCGTTCAGACCAAGAATGGGGTCGCGCGGCGCGAGTTCGACGGAATCGAAAAGGGTGCTCATGGGACTCTGCTGAGGGTGAGTGGACGCAGTCGGAAGTGCTGTGGATAATGGGGGGTTTACCCTGGGAACAGTCTAGCATGCCTAAGAGCGCAATAGACCCGAGCGCGGCGGGTGCCGCAGCCGTTGGCTCCGTCACTAACGGGGCGGCCGATGTGGCCCCTGGCGCTGTCGCGGCGGCCCCTGGCCCGGGGTACGTCGATTACCCCGGCAGCCCGTTCCACCTCTACCAACCCTATCCGCCCGCCGGCGACCAGCCGGGCGCCATCGAAGGATTGGTCCAGGGCGTGCAGGACGGCCTGATGTACCAGACCCTGCTGGGCGTGACCGGCTCGGGCAAGACCTACACCATGGCCAACGTCATCGCCCAGTTGGGGCGGCCGGCGCTGGTGCTGGCGCCCAACAAGACGCTGGCCGCGCAGTTGTACGCGGAAATGCGCGAGTTCTTTCCCAAGAACGCGGTGGAGTACTTCGTCTCGTACTACGACTACTACCAGCCCGAGGCCTATGTGCCGACGCGCGACCTGTTCATCGAAAAGGACTCGTCGATCAACGAGCACATCGAGCAGATGCGCCTGTCGGCCACCAAGAGCCTGCTGGAACGGCGCGACACCATCATCGTTGGCACCGTGTCGTGCATCTACGGTATCGGCAACCCCGGCGACTACCACGCGATGGTGCTGATCCTGCGCGCCGGCGACCAGATCTCGCGGCGCGAGATCCTGGCGCGGCTGGTGGCCATGCAGTACACCCGCAACGACGCCGAATTCACGCGCGGCGTGTTCCGCGTGCGCGGCGAGACCATCGACATCTTCCCGGCGGAAAGCGCCGAGCTGGCGCTGCGCCTGACACTGTTCGACGACGAAATCGAAAGCCTCGAGCTGTTCGATCCGCTGACCGGCCGCATCCGCCAGAAGCTGCCGCGCTTCACCGTCTACCCCGGCTCGCACTACGTCACGCCGCGGGATACGGTGCTGCGCGCCATCGAGACCATCAAGGAGGAGTTGCGCGAACGCACCAAGCGCTTCGTCGACGACGGCCACCTGGTCGAGGCCCAGCGGCTTGAGCAACGCACCCGCTTCGACCTGGAAATGCTGCAGGAACTGGGTTTCTGCAAGGGCATCGAGAACTACTCGCGCCACTTGTCCGGCGCCGCGCCGGGGGAGCCGCCGCCCACGCTGATCGACTATCTGCCCGCCGATGCGCTGATGTTCATCGACGAGAGCCACGTCACCATCGGCCAGCTCAGCGCCATGTACCGGGGTGACCGCTCGCGCAAGGAAACCCTGGTGCAGTATGGCTTCCGGCTGCCGTCGGCGCTGGACAACCGGCCGCTCAAGCTCGAGGAATTCGAGGCGCGCATGCGCCAGTGCGTGTTCGTGTCGGCCACGCCCGCGGCGTACGAAAAGGAGCACGCCGACAACGTGGTCGAGCAGGTGGTGCGTCCCACCGGCCTGGTCGATCCGATCGTCGAGGTGTTGCCGGCGCGCACCCAGGTCGATGACCTGCTGGGACAGATCAAGGCGCGCACCAGCCAGGGAGAGCGGGTGCTGGTCACCACGCTGACCAAGCGCATGGCCGAGGACCTGACCGACTTCCTGACCGAGCACGGGGTGCGGGTGCGTTACCTGCACTCGGACATCGATACGGTCGAGCGCGTGGAAATCATCCGCGACCTGCGCCTGGGCACGTTCGACGTGCTGGTGGGCATCAACCTGCTGCGAGAGGGGCTGGACATTCCGGAAGTGTCGCTGGTTGCCATCCTGGATGCGGACAAGGAAGGCTTCCTGCGTTCCGAGCGCAGCCTGATCCAGACGATCGGACGCGCCGCGCGCAACCTGAACGGCCATGCCATCCTGTACGCCGACCGCATCACCGATTCGATGCAGCGCGCCATGGAGGAAACCAGCCGTCGCCGCGCCAAGCAGTTGCAGTTCAATGCCGATCACGGCATCACCGCGCGCGGCGTGCAGAAGGCCGTGCGCGAGCTGATCGACGGCATCGTCGCCCCGGTGCAGCACGACGCGCTGGAAGCCGCAGTTCCGGCTGAGCTGCTCAAGGACGAAAAGGCCCTGGCCCGCGAGATCAAGCGCCTGGAAAAGCTGATGATGGACCATGCGCGCAATCTGGAGTTCGAGCAGGCCGCGGCCGCCCGGGATGCGCTGACGGCGCTCAAGCAGCGCGTGCTGCTGGATGGCGCGGTATGAGGTAAGTCGGTATCTAAATGTGTCCCTACGCTGACAGTGTGCTGAATATTGGGAAAAGTCATCATGTTGTCAGCGGGCGTCCGAAATTTGCGCAAGGGATCCGTCCCAGGCCCTCCGGAAAGCCTCAAATATAGTTGTTAACTATATGATTTATAATGATTATTTAAGGCGGTGGTCCGGCGTGTAACGGATGGCGAAAACGCAAAAAAAGCTTGCCTTATCTCGGGTTTTCCCGCACACTTACTCCCATGATGACCAAGGTACTTTTCGTTTGCATGGGCAATATCTGTCGCTCGCCGAGCGCAGAGGGCGTGTTTCGCCATTTGGTGAACGACGCGGGTTTGGGCGATGTGGTTCGCATCGACTCCGCGGGCACGCACGCGTTTCACATCGGCGAGGCGCCTGATGCCCGGGCGCAGGCCGCAGCGCGCAAGCGCGGCTACGAGATCACGCACTGCGAGGCCCGCCAGGTCACCGCGGAAGACTTCCGCGACTTCGACCTCATCCTCGCCATGGATTGGGACAACCTGTCCGCCATGCAGCAGCAGTGCCCCAAGGCGTACCAGCACAAGCTGATGCTGTTGATGCGTTTCGCCAACGAGTTCGAAGAGGCGACCGTGCCCGATCCGTACTACGGCGGCGCCGACGGTTTCGGCAAGGTGCTGGACTACCTCGAAGACGCCTGTCAGGGCGTGCTTGAACTGGTCCGTAAGCGCGCTACCCAATACCAGGCGGCTTGAGCCTCCTGTGCGCCGGGGCGTCCTGTGGGGCGCCTGGCGATTGGCAGTGAAAAAACCGCGCGACAGCGCGGTTTTTTCTAGCCGGGAGCCATACCAAATTACTCGGGAATTTGCTATACTTGAGCCAATTACTCGGGTATTGACCGTCGGATTCGCCGGCGGCCATTGCCGAATCACAGGGAATTCACCATGCGGCTAACTACCAAAGGGCGTTTCGCCGTGACTGCCATGATCGATCTGGCTATGCGGCAGCATAGCGGCCCGGTCACTCTTGCGGCCATCAGCCAGCGTCAGAATATTTCGCTTTCCTATCTGGAACAGCTGTTCGGGAAACTGCGCCGCCACGAACTCGTGGACAGCGTGCGGGGCCCGGGCGGCGGTTACTCGCTTGCCCGCCTGGCGCGCAACGTGACCGTGGCCGACATCATCTTCGCCGTCGATGAGCCGCTGGACGCCACTAGCTGCGGCGGCAAGCGGGACTGTACGAGCGGCAACGACGGCAAGCCTGGCAAGTGCATGACGCATGAGCTCTGGGCCACGCTGAATCGCAAGATGGTCGATTACCTGGATTCGGTGTCGCTGCAGGATCTGGTCGATCAGCAGCGTGTGCGCCAATTGCAGGAAGCCAACAATCAAGCGCAGGCCTGCGCGGTGCGCGTGAATCGGGTGGGAGGCGCCAATAACGCCGCCAACGCCCCGACCACCACCGTCGCGGCCAATGCCACCGTATAAGCAGTAGGAGTTGTAGAGATGACCACCCGCCCGATCTATCTGGATTACTCGGCCACGACCCCCGTCGACCCGCGCGTCGTCGAAAAAATGATCCCGTGGCTGTACGAGAGCTTCGGCAATCCCGCGTCGCGCAGTCACTCGTTCGGCTGGGAAGCCGAGGAGGCCGTCGAACGCGCCCGCGAGGAAGTCGCCAAGCTGGTGAACGCGGATCCGCGTGAAATCGTCTGGACTTCTGGCGCCACCGAGTCGGATAACCTTGCCATCAAGGGCGCCGCCAACTTCTATGCCGAGCGCGGCAAGCACATCATCACCATCAAGACCGAGCACAAGGCCGTGCTCGACACCTGTCGTGAACTGGAGCGCCAGGGCTTCGAGGTGACCTACCTGGACGTCAAGGACAACGGCCTGATCGACCTGGATGTCTTCAAGGCGGCGCTGCGTCCCGACACCGTGCTGGTGTCGGTGATGATGGTGAACAACGAAATCGGCGTCATCCAGGACATCGAAACCCTGGGCGAGATCTGCCGCGAGAAGGGCATCATCTTCCACGTCGACGCCGCGCAGGCCACCGGCAAGGTCGAGATCGACCTGCAGAAGCTGAAGGTCGACCTGATGTCGTTCTCGGCGCACAAGACTTACGGCCCCAAGGGCATCGGCGCGCTGTACGTGCGCCGCAAGCCGCGCGTGCGCATCGAGGCGCAGATGCACGGTGGCGGCCACGAACGCGGTTTCCGTTCGGGCACGCTGGCCACGCACCAGATCGTCGGCATGGGCGAGGCCTTCCGCCTGGCCCGCGAGGAAATGGGCACCGAGAACGAGCGCATCCGCATGCTGCGTGATCGCCTCTGGGCCGGCCTGTCGCAGATCGAAGAGGTCTACCTCAACGGCGACATGGACCAGCGCGTGCCGCACAACCTGAACGTCAGCTTCAACTATGTCGAAGGCGAGTCCCTGATCATGGCGATCAAGGAACTGGCCGTCTCGAGCGGCTCGGCCTGCACCTCGGCCAGCCTGGAACCTTCCTACGTGCTGCGCGCCCTGGGCCGCAACGACGAGCTGGCGCACAGCTCGATCCGCTTCACGCTGGGCCGTTTCACCACCGAGCAGGAAGTGGACTACACCATCGAACTGCTCAAGAGCCGCGTCGGCAAGCTGCGCGATATGTCGCCGCTGTGGGAAATGGCCAAGGAAGGCATCGATCTGAATACCGTGCAATGGGCCGCGCACTGAGCGCCCGCGCCAAAGAATACGTGGAGAACTAACATGTCTTACAGCACCAAAGTCCTGGATCACTACGAAAACCCGCGCAACGTCGGTTCGTTCGACAAGTCGGACGACTCGGTGGGCACCGGCATGGTCGGCGCGCCGGCCTGTGGCGACGTCATGAAGCTGCAGATCAAGGTGAACGAAGCCGGCGTCATCGAGGACGCGCGCTTCAAGACCTACGGCTGTGGCTCGGCCATCGCCTCCAGCTCGCTCGTGACCGAATGGGTCAAGGGCAAGACGCTGGACGAAGCGATGAACATCCGCAACACGCAGATCGCCGAAGAACTGGCCCTGCCGCCCGTGAAGGTGCACTGCTCGATCCTGGCCGAAGACGCGATCAAGGCCGCCGTGCAGAACTACAAGGAAAAGCATTCGGTGCCCGCCGAAGCTGTTGCGAGCTGAACATGTCCGTTACCCTGACCCAACAGGCTGCCACCCACATCGGCCGCTACTTGCAAAAGCGCGGCAAGGGGATCGGCTTGCGCCTCGGCGTTAGGACGACGGGTTGTTCCGGCATGGCCTACAAGCTGGAGTATGTGGACGACGCGGCGCCCGAAGACCAGGTGTTCGAAAGCTTCGGCGTGAAGGTGTTCGTCGATCCCAAGAGCCTGGCCTACCTGGACGGCACCGAGCTGGACTACGCCCGCGAAGGCCTGAACGAAGGTTTCAAGTTCCGCAACCCCAACGAGAAGGCGACCTGCGGCTGCGGCGAGTCGTTCACGGTGTAAGTCTTGGCTGGAGACGATCACTTCAGCCTGTTCGGCTTGCCGGCACGCTTCGACCTGGACGCCCAGGCGCTGGAATCGGCGTGGCGCACCGTCGCCGCGCAGGTGCATCCCGACCGCTTTGCCACCGCCAGCCCCGCGGAACGCCGCGTGGCCATGCAGTGGGCGGCGCGCGCCAATGAGGCCTACCGCCAGTTGCGCGATCCGCTGTTGCGGGCGCGCTATCTGTGCGAGCAGGCCGGCGTGGATCTGCAGACCGAGAGCAACACGTCGATGGACACGGCTTTCCTGATGCAGCAGATGACCTGGCGCGAAATGATGGACGACGCGCGCAATGACGCCGGCGTGCTGGCCGAGCTGCGGACCGAGCTGGAGGATGCCCGGCAGCAGATGCGCGCCGCGTTGACGCGCCTGCTGGACGAACAGCGCGACTACGCCGCGGCGGGTCTCAAGGTGCGGGAATGGATGTTCGTGGAGAAGCTGGCGCAGGAGCTGGCCCAGGCCCATCCCGATTCCTAGTCCCCAGGATGGCCCGGCCGCGGGGCGCCCGGACTTCGCCGCCTACTGAGTAGAAAAAACAATCATGGCCTTATTGCAGATTTCCGAGCCCGGCGAATCGCCCGCGCCGCACCAGCGCAAGCTGGCGGTGGGGATCGACCTGGGCACCACCAATTCCCTGGTTGCCGCCGTGCGCAGCAGCGTCGCCGAGGTCCTGCCTGATGCGCAGGGGCACGTGCTGCTGCCGTCGGCGGTACGCTATTTCCCCGGCGGCAAGGTCACCACGGGGCGCGAACCGCTGGCGCAGCAAGCCGAAGACCCGTTGAACACGGTGGTGTCGGTCAAGCGTTTCATGGGCCGTTCGCTGGAAGAGGCGCGCGCCACGCGCGCGCCGTACGAATTCGTGGACGCGCCCGGCATGGTGCGCATCCGCACCGCGCAGGGCGACCTGAGCCCGGTGGAAGTGTCGGCGCAGATCCTGGCGGTGCTGCGCCAGCGCGCCGAGGACGTGCTGGGCGACGACCTGGTGGGCGCCGTCATCACGGTGCCGGCGTATTTCGACGACGCCCAGCGACAGGCGACCCGCGACGCGGCGCGCCTGGCCGGCCTGAACGTGCTGCGCCTCTTGAACGAGCCGACCGCCGCGGCGATCGCCTACGGCCTGGATAACGCCGCCGAAGGCGTGTATGCCGTCTATGACCTGGGCGGCGGCACGTTCGATATTTCCATCCTGCGGTTGACGCAGGGCGTGTTCGAAGTGATCTCGACCGGTGGCGATACCGCGCTGGGCGGCGATGATTTCGATTCGCTCATCGTTGACCACGTGGTGGCGGCCGCGGGCGCCAAGGATCTGACGCACGCCGACCGGCGCGGCCTGCTGATGGCGGCGCGCGCCGCGCGCGAGGCGCTGTCGGATGCGCAGGACGCCAATCTGAATCTGACGCTGGCCAATGGCCAGGTCATCGATCACACGCTGACCCGCACGCAGTTCGAGGCGCTGGCGCAGCCGCTGGTGCAGCGCACGCTGGAGAGCGCGCGCCGGGCGCTGCGCGACGCCGCGCTGAAACCCGCCGACGTGCGCGGTGTGGTGATGGTGGGCGGCGCCACGCGCATGCCGGTGGTGCGCGCCGCCGTGGGCGAGATGTTCGGCACCGAGCCGCTGACCGATCTGGACCCGGACCAGGTGGTGGCGCTGGGCGCCGCGCTGCAGGCCAATCTGCTGGCCGGCAACCGCGCCCCGGGCGAGGACTGGCTACTGCTGGACGTGACGCCGCTGTCGCTGGGCCTCGAAACCATGGGCGGCCTGGTTGAGCGCGTGATCCCGCGCAACAGCACCATTCCGGTGGCGCGCGCGCAGGAATTCACGACGTTCAAGGATGGCCAGACGGCCATGAGCATCCACGTGCTGCAGGGCGAGCGCGACCTGGTGTCGGATTGCCGGTCGCTCGCGCGTTTCGAACTGCGCGGCATTCCGCCGATGGTGGCGGGCGCCGCGCGCATCCGCGTGACGTTCCAGGTGGATGCCGACGGGCTGTTGAGCGTGACCGCGCGCGAGCAGAGCACGGGCGTGGAAGCGGCGGTGTCGGTCAAGCCGTCGTACGGCCTGAGCGACGACGAAGTCGCGCGCATGCTGGCCGACAGCGTGGCGCAGGCCGACAACGACGCCCGCGCCCGCATGCTGCGCGAGCAGCAGGTGGAAGCGCGTCAGTTGGTCGAATCGGTGCAGGCCGCGCTGGCGGTCGACGGCGACCTGCTGAATGCCGAGGAACGCCAACGGGTCGATGAATGCCTGCAGGCAGCCAGTCGCGCCCAGGAGGCGCAGGATGTGGACGCGGTGAAGTCCGCGGTCGAGGCCTTGTCGGCCGCGACCGATGAATTCGCCGCGCGCCGCATGGACCGCAGCATCCGCGCCGCGCTGGCTGGCCGCAAACTTGACGAAATCGCCTGATAAGACGCTATGCCGAAACTGACCGTATTGCCTCATCCCGACTACTGCCCCGAGGGCGCCGTGATCGAGGACGCGCCCAAGGGCGTGTCGATCTGCCGCATCCTGCTGGACAATCACATCGACATCGAGCATGCCTGCGAACTGTCGTGCGCGTGTACGACCTGTCACGTGGTGGTCAAGCAGGGTTATTCGTCGCTGGAAGACGCGACCGATGACGAAGAGGACCTGCTGGACAAGGCCTGGGGCCTGACGCCGACCTCGCGCCTGTCTTGCCAGGCGCGGGTCGAGGATGCCGATCTGACGATCGAGATTCCCAAGTACACCATCAACCACGCGAAAGAGGGCCATTGATGAAGTGGACCGATACCTACCAGATTGCCGAGGCGCTGGCGGACGCCCATCCGGACGTCGACCCCAAGACGCTGCGTTTCACGCAGTTGCGCGAATGGGTGCTGGCCTTGCCCGGTTTCAATGACGACCCGGAACGCAGCGGCGAGAAGATCCTGGAGGCCATCCAGATGGCCTGGATCGACGAGGCCGACTGATCCTCCGGCGAAACGCTCCTTCGGGAGCGTTTTTGCATTGGGGGCGCGGGCGGCGGGGTATCATCAAGACTCTTTCGTTGTCCTTGCCATCCGAGTCTACCGATGCCCGCTGCCCAATTGCGCTTTGGCCTGGCCGCCAACCGACTGCACCATGAATCGCCCGACGCCGCCTTGTTCACCTGGCTGCGGGCCTGTTCGTCCACCATCCGCGAACTGGGCGTGCAGTTGCATACCGTGGGGCGCACCCACGATGCCATCGTGCGCGAGGGCATGCTGCAAGGCTATTCCGGCCTGATCCGCTATCCGTATGGCCGCGAAGGCGGGTTGATGAAGCTGGTGGCGCGCGTCACCGAAGGGCGCGATGGGCAGGAGCCGTTCGATGGCGCGATTTACCTGATCGATCCGGTGGACCCGTCGTCGATCTTTCCGGAGGCGCTGGCGCTCAAGCGCCAGTGCATCACGCATGGCCGGCCGTTCATTTCAACGCTGGCCGGCGCCATCGAGTGGATGGAAGTCGAGCGCGTGCACGCGGGCCTGGCGCCGGACATGGCGGCGTCGCGGCTGTTCAATTACACCGGCCAGACGCTGGCGTTGATCGCGCACGATGCGCTCAAGGACGAGATGGTGGCGTTCGCGGCCGAGCACTTCGACGTGCTGTCGCAGTTTGCGCGACGCGTGGCGACCGGCACCACCGGTGGCCGCCTGAACGAACTGGCGTGGTCGCGCGGCTGGCCCAAGGACACGCCGTGGGTGCACCGCTACCTGAGCGGTCCGCTGGGCGGCGATGCGCAGATCGCGGAACTGGTGCTGGAGCACCAGTGCCAGCGGGTCATCTTCTTCGAGGATCCCCATGTGGCGCGCCAGCATGAGGCGGACATCCAGTTGCTGGAACGGGCGGTGCGCGTGGTGACGGAGTCGGCCACGTGCGCGACCTCGCCGTCGGTGGCGCGGCGCTGGGCCAAGGCGGTGGAATTGCGCGCCGGGCGCGCTTGAGCCGCCAGCGTGCCGTCGGGGCGCCCTTTGGGGCGCCTTTTTTATTGTCGTTTTCCCTGATGGGGCGGAGCGCTTGGGGGGCGTTGCCCGTGGGCGGTCTGTTGTAAACAGGGGAAGTCTTTCTTTTCGTAGAGAAAAGGAACCATTTCAATAACGAGAAACATTAACATCTGGCTCTTCAAAATTCATCAAGGGGAGCCACGTCGATGTTTGATCCTGCCATGTCCCGCCGCGCCAGCCTGGCGGCGGCGTTGAGCCTGCTGCCGGCCGCGCTGGTCGCGCAGTCCGCGCCCGTCGAACCGACCACGTTGCCGTCGGTCAAGGTGGAAGGCAGCGCCGAGACGGCGACCAGCCCGGTGCTGGGCTACGCGGCCACGCGTTCGGCCACGGCCACCAAGACGGATACGCCGCTGAACGAGACGGCGCAGTCGATCACCGTGGTGCCGCGCGACCAGATCGTGGACCAGGGCGCCACCAGCCTGCAGGAGGCGCTCGGCTATGCGGCGGGGGTACGTTCCGATGCGTATGGGCTGGATTCGCGCAGTGACAGCGTGCGGGTGCGCGGGACCGACGTCGACGTCTATCTGGACGGCATGCGTCAGGCGTTCGATTACTACACCAGCACGACCCGCCCCGATCCGTATATGCTGGAACGCATCGAGGTGCTGCGCGGGCCGGCGGCCATGACGTATGGCCAGGGCAGCACGGGCGGCCTGATCAACATGGTCAGCAAGCGCCCGTTGGCCGAGGCGCAGCGCGAGGTCGGCGTGCAGGTGGGCAACCATGGGCGCAAGCAGGCGCAGATCGACCTGACGGGGCCAGTCACCGAGGATGGCCAATGGCTGTACCGCCTGGTGGCGTTGCAGCGCGATGCCGATACCCAGGTGCACCATGTGCCGGACGACCGCACGCTGGTGGCGCCGTCGCTGACCTGGCGACCGAGCGCGGCGACGTCGTTGACGCTGCAGGCGCTGTACCAGAAGGACAAGTCGGGTTCGACCGCGCAGTTCATGCCGTGGTCGGGCATGCGCACGCCGAATCCGAACGGCATGATTCCGACCTATCGCTTCATCGGCGAACCGGACCACGACCGCTACGATTCCGAGCGCCGCAGCTTCGGCTGGCTGTTCGAGCACCAGTTCAACGACAAGTGGTCGTTCAGCCAGGGATTCCGCCACGCCAACAACAAGGTGACGTACTTCACGCACTACGCGGATGCATTCTCGGTGCCCGGCGGCTGGGCGGATGATCCGATCAACCAGCGCATCATCGGCCGCTATGCCGATGACACCATCACCAAGGTGCGCATGGACACGCTGGACCAGCACCTGACGGGCGAGGTGAGCACCGGCGCGGTGACGCACAAGCTGCTGCTGGGGCTGGACTGGTCGCGCTATCGCCGCGACCGCGAGAGCGGCAGCGGCAAGGACACGATCGATGCCTATGATCCGGTGTACGGCAATGGCTATATCCCCGAGCTGTGCGGCGAGCCAAGGTTCAACCAGCGCCAGACGGGCATCTACCTGCAGGACCAGATGAAGATCGGTCAGCACTGGATCGTGACGGCGGGCCTGCGGCATGACCGCGCGCGCAGCCAGCTTGAGGATGGGGAGGCGGACAAGGCTCAGGCCACCACCAAGCGCTTCGGCCTGATGTATGCCGCCAGCAATGGCTGGTCGCCGTACATCAGCTACAGCGAGTCGTTCACGCCGGTGGCCGGCACTACGCGCAACACGCCCGACGGCGCGGTGCCCGAGCTGTACAAGCCGCTGCGCGGCAAGCAGTGGGAGGTGGGCGTCAAGTACCAGTCCGCCGACGGCGGCCACCTGGCCACGGCGTCGGTGTACGACCTGCGCGAGAAAAACCGCCTGGTGCCGGATCCGACGGCGGCGTTGAACAACGTCCAGACCGGCAAGACGCGCACGCGCGGCCTGGAGCTGGAATGGCGCGGCCAGGTGACGTCGTCGTTCGACGTGATCGCGCACTACAACTACATCGACCTGGATCCGAAGCTGGAGGGCATTCCGCGCCACCAGGCCGCGGCGTGGGGGCGTTACCGTTTCGCGCTCGACAACCTGGACGGACGCTTCACGGTGGGCGCGGGCACGCGCTGGATGGCGTCGTTCCGCGATGGCGACGGGCCCAAGCTGGCGCCGGTGTGGCTGGTGGACGCCATGATGGCGTACGAGACCAGTCACTGGCGCTACGCCTTGAACGTCAACAACCTGACCGACAAGACCTATCTGGCGACGTGCCTGTCGCGCGGCGATTGCTGGTACGGCGCGCGCCGCAGCGCGATCGCCAGCGTCACCTACAAGTTCTGACGCGGACGCCGCGCTCGCGCTTTACCGGCCCTGGAAGCGGGGCGCGCGTTTTTCGCGGAAGGCGCGCACGCCTTCGGCGAAGTCCTCGCGCCGCGCGGTGTCCAGGAAGCACGCGGTCTCTTCGGCCAGTTGCGTTTCCAGCGGGGCGTGCGCGGCGTTGCGCAGCAGGCGCTTGGCGCCGGCGATGCCGTGCGGCGCGTGGCTGGCGAGCTGACTGGCATAGGTTTGCGCCTGTTGCGCGAGCAGGCCGGTGTCGGCGACGCGGTTGAGCAGGCCCCAGCCCAATGCATCGGCGGCGCTAAAGGCGTCGTGGCGCAGCAGCAGGTCGAGCGCGCGGCGCGGGCCGAGCAGGCGGTTCAGGCCATGCGTCATGCCGGCATCGGGCGTGGCGCCGAGCTTCAGGTAGGCCGTCATGAAGCGCGTGTCGGCATCGGCGATGGCCAGGTCGCAGGCCAGCGCCAGCGACAGGCCGGCGCCGGCCGCAACGCCGTGTATCTGCGCCAGCCACAGCTTGTCCATGCGCGCGACGTGCGCGACGAAATCGTTGAGGGGCGTGAACAGGTCGAGCAGTTTGCCGCGCACTGCGTTGACGTCGCCTTCGAACAGCGTGATGTCGCCGCCGGCGCAGAAGGCTTTGCCCGCCCCGCGCAGCAGCACGACCCGGATGTCGGCGCGCGTATCGAGCCATTGGGCGGCGCGCTGCAGGTCCAGCGCCATGGCGACGTCGATGGCGTTGAGCGTGGCGGGCTGGTTCAGCGTGAGCGTGGCGATGCCGTCGCCGGCTTCCAACAGCAGGGTGGGAAAGACCGGAAGGGGTGGGTTCATGGCTTGTCTCCGTTATCGGGTAAATACCAACTTTCGATCCAAAAACCACGATGCTATGTTCGGAACCAAGCGCTTGCTCGGTCGCCGTCCGCCACGCAAGCGTAACGCATAGAACGATTTTCCGGCGCTGTACAGCGTAGGTAAAGACAGGTTCGCCGCATCGCCTGCCTCGGGGCTACGCTGATTCACCGCCAATAGAAAAACAGCTTCGCGACCAAAGCGAGGAGACAAAGGTGGATCAATCCGATAGCCCTCCCTTGCTGGAGGTGGATGGGGTCACGTTGGCGTTCGGCGGGGTCAAGGCGCTCACGGGCGTGGGCTTTCGCGTCGCGCCGGGATCCATCACCACGGTCATCGGCCCCAATGGCGCGGGCAAGACCTCGCTGTTCAACACCATCTCGGGGTTCTACCGGCCGGCCGCGGGCACCATCCGCTTCCTGGACCGCGACATCACGCGCGTGGCGGCGCCCGAGCGCGCCCGCCTGGGGCTGGCGCGCAGCTTCCAGAACATCGCGCTGTTCCGCGGCATGACGGTGCTGGACAACATCAAACTGGGGCGCCACGCCCACCTGCGCACCAATGTGCTCGATGCGTTGCTATACCTGGGCCGGGCGCGGCGCGAGGAGATGGCGCTGCGCGCCGATATCGAAGAACGCATCATCGACTTCCTGGAGATCGACCACATCCGCCATGCGCCGGTGGCGGCGCTGTCGTACGGGCTGCGCAAGCGAGTGGAGCTGGCGCGGGCGCTGGCGATGCAGCCCAGGGTGCTGATGCTGGACGAGCCGGTGGCCGGCATGAACCGCGAGGAGACCGACGACATGGCGCGCTTCATCCTCGATGCGCGCGCCGAGTGGGGCGTGACGGTGCTGATGGTGGAGCACGACATGGGCATGGTGATGGACCTGTCGGACCACGTGGTGGTGCTGAACTTCGGCCAGGTGATCGCCGATGGCACGCCGGCGGCGGTGCAGGCCGATCCCGAGGTCATCAAGGCCTATCTGGGCGCGGGCGACGTCGGCGACCTGCGCCGGCGGCTGCGCGAGGCGGCCTGATGGACGGCCTGTTCTTCCTGGAGGTGACGCTGGCGGGGCTGGGCAGCGGCGGCCTGTACGCGCTGGCGGCGCTGGCGTTCGTGATCGTCTACAAGGCGACGCGGGTGGTGAACATCGCCATCGGCGAATTCCTGATGATGGGCGCCTACGTGTTCTATGCCCTCGCCGCCGGCATGGCCTGGCCGGTGTGGGCGGCGATCGCCGGGGCGGTGGCGCTGTCGGCCGTGCTGGGCGCGCTGGTGGAACGCTTGACGATCCGGCCGATGCTGGGCGAGTCGCCGATCTCGGTGTTCATGATCACCGTGGGACTGGCGTCGATCCTGGTGGGCGTGGTGGAACTGATCTGGACCGCGGACCAGCGCCGCCTGCCGGAGTTCATGCCGCGCGCGCCGGTGATGGTGGGCGAGGCGTTTGTCGCGCCCAAGGTGTTCTACGGCTTCTGGGTGGCGCTGGCGCTGGTGCTGCTGGTGCTGGCGGTGTTCCGCTACTGGCGCGGCGGGGTGGCGTTGCGCGCCACGGCGTCGGACCAGGGGGCGGCGTATGCGATGGGCATCAACGTGCCGCAGGTGTTTTCGCTGTCGTGGGCGGCGGCGGGCGCGATCGCGGCGGTGTCGGGGGTGATCGTGGGGGCGATCGGCGGCATCTCGTCGTCGATGGGCGTCTTCGGTCTGTCGGTGCTGGTGGTGGTGATCGTGGGCGGGCTGGACAGCGTGGCCGGGGCGCTGGTGGGGGGCATCTTCATCGGGCTGCTGGAGGCCTGGGCCGGCGCCTACCTGGGCGGCGAATACAAACTGCTGGCGACCTTCGTGGTGCTGGTGGCGGTGCTGATGATGCGGCCCTACGGGCTGTTCGGCACGCGCGAAATCGAGAGGCTGTAGCCATGCGCATCGCGACCGCGAAAGAGACCTACCAGGCCGACGAGGCGCTGTTCGACACAACAACCCAGCGGCTGTGGCTGGCGTTGTTGGCGGCGTCGCTGGCGCTGTTCCCGTTCGTGGCCGACGCCTACTGGCTGTACCTGGCGTGCCTGGTGGCGATCAACGTGGCCAGCGCCACGGGGTTGAACATCCTGACCGGCTACACCGGGCTGGTGAGCCTGGGGCAGGCCGCCTTCATGGGGCTGGGCGCGTATACGGTGGCGGTGATGGAACTGCGGCTGGGCACGCCGGTGTTGCTCAACCTGCTGGGCGCCGGCGTGGTGGCGATGCTGGGCGGGCTGCTGGTGGGGATTCCGTCGCTGCGGGTCAAGGGGCTGTACCTGGCGATCTCGACCATCGCGGCGTCTTTCATCGCGCACTTCGTGTTCGCGAATTGGGCCTTCACGGGCGGCACGGGCGGGTTGCAGGTGCCGCCGGCGCGGCTGCTGGGGATCGATCTGGACACGTCGTTCAAGATCTATTGGCTGATCGTGCCCTTGACGGCGCTGATGGTGCTGGGTGCGGCCAACCTGTTCCGCACGCGCATCGGCCGCGCGTTCATCGCGATCCGCGACCGCGACATTTCCGCCGAAGTGCTGGGCATCCATCTGCTGCGCTACAAGCTGCTGTCGTTCGGGCTGTCGTCGTTCTATGCGGGCGTGGCGGGCGGCCTGTGGGCGTATTTCTTCCGCGTGGTCACGCCGGAGAGCTTTCCGCTGATCATGTCGATCTTCTTCCTGGCCGCGATCATCGTGGGCGGCATGGGGTCGATCCTGGGTTCCATCCTGGGCGCCGTGTTCATGACCATGGTGCCCGAACTGCTCAAGCTGGTGGTGGGCTGGCTGCCGGTGGGGGGCGATGCCCTGCGGCTGATCTCGCCGGTGCGCACCATTGTGTTCGGCCTGCTGATCGTGGGCTTTCTGATCTGCGAGCCGCACGGGCTCGCGGAAATCTGGCGCCGCGTGCGCCGCTACTTCCATCTGTGGCCATTCCGCACCTAGACGGCGGCCGCGTATTCCCAAGAGAACCAGGAGACGAAACCATGAAGCGCATCCGGATAGGCAGCGGTTTATCGAAGTTGCTGGCCCCCTTGGGCGTGGCATTGGCGTTGGCCGCGGCGCCGGCGGCCCAGGCCGAGGAGGACCTGGTGCTGGGCGGCTCGATCCCGCTGAGCGGGGTGTTCGCGTTCGCCGGGCAGGGCATCCATGCCGGCATCACCGACTACGTCAAGATCGTCAACGACCAGGGCGGCATCAAGGGCCGCAAGCTGCGCTACGTGCCGGAGGACACCGCCTACAAGGTGGATGCTTCGGTGGCGGCCTTCAAGAAGATCACCAGCCAGAACAAGGTCAATTTCTACTATGGCGATTCGACCGGGTTCTCCAAGACCATCAATGCCGAGCTGAACCGTTCGGGCAACATCCTGATGACGGGCGCGTCGTTCGCCACCGAGCTGAATGACCCGGCCAAGTATCCGGCGCAGTTCATGCTGGGGCCGGACTACACGGAGATGTTCGGCATCCTGCTGCGCTACATCGCCAAGGAGAAGCCGGGCGCCAAGGTGGCGTTCGTGTATTCGGACACGGAGTTCGGGCGCGACCCGATCGCCAGCTCGCGCGCGGTGGCGCAGAAGCTGGGGCTGACGGTGGCCACCGAGATCATGACGCCGCCGGGCAGCGTCGACGTGTCGACCGAGGTCATCAAGCTGCGCCGCGCCGATCCGGACTTCACCATTTTCCACGGCTACGTGCTGGCGCCGATTCCCGAGTTCGTCGGGCAGGGCAAGCGCATGGGCCTGAAGACGCGCTACATGGGCACGTTCTGGACCATGGACAACTTCACCGTGATGCAGATGGGCGAGGATGCCGAGGGCTTCATGGGCGTGATGCCGTACCGCTATTACTACGACGGGACGGCCGACGCGCCGATGCTCAAGAAGATCCGCGAGATGCGGCCGCAATACCAGAGCACCGGCTACATGCAGGGCTTCCTGGCGGCGATGCTGTTCACCGAGGTGGCCAAGCGCACGCTGGAGGCGGGCAAGGATCTGACCAGCGCCAACATGAAGGCGGCGCTGGAGGGCATCAAGGACTTCGACACCGGCGGGCTGATCGGCGTGCCGATCAGCATCAAGGGCAATTCGATTCCGGTGGGCCGGATCTACCGCGCCGATACCAAGCAGAAGCAGATGGTGCCGGCTTCCGACTGGATCGTGCTGCAGTGAGGCGCCCATGAATCCCGGACACGCCGCGTCGCCATCCACGGTGCTGGACATCAACAACATCGAGGTGGTCTACAACAAGGCGGTGCAGGTGCTGCGCGGCCTGTCGCTGTCGGTGCCGGCCGGCGCCATCGTGGCCCTGCTGGGCAGCAACGGCGCCGGCAAGTCGACCACGCTGAAGGCGGTGTCGCGCCTGCTCGACCTGGAGGACGGCGAACTCGCGCGCGGGCGCATCCTGTTCGACGGCGGCGACACCGCCGGCGCGCGGCCGCAGAACCTGGTGCGCGCCGGACTGGCGCACGTGATGGAAGGGCGCCGCGTGTTCGAGGACCTGTCGGTCGAGGAGAACCTGGTGGCGGCGACCTACGCGCTGAGCGGCAGGCCGGGCGCCAAGGCCGACTTCGATCTGGTGTATGGCTATTTCCCGCGCCTGTACGAGCGTCGCCGCGGACTGGCGGGCTATCTGTCGGGCGGCGAGCAGCAGATGCTGGCGATCGGGCGGGCGCTGATCGCGCAGCCCAAGCTGATGCTGCTGGACGAGCCGTCGCTGGGCTTGTCGCCGATGCTGGTGGAAACCATTTTTTCCATCATCGCCCGCATCAATCGCGAACAGGGGGTGTCGATGTTGCTGGTCGAGCAGAACGCGTCCGTGGCGCTGGCGGTGGCGCACTATGGCTACATCATGGAGACGGGCAAGGTGGTGATCGACGGCACGGCCGAGAGGCTCGCGGCCGATCCCGACGTGCGCGAGTTCTACCTGGGCGTGGGCGGCGCGGGCGAGGCGCGCGGCTTTCGCGACATCAAGCACTACAAGCGCCGCAAGCGCTGGCTGTCATGAACGGGCCGATCGACCCTGGCTCGGCCGGAGAGGCCTGGCCGGCGCTGACCCTGCCGCAGATGCTGCGCGAACAGGCGCGGCGCCAGCCGGATGGCATCGCGGTGCGGCAGAAGGACTTTGGCATCTGGCAGCCGGTGTCGTGGTCGCAGTATTGGCGCCGCGCCTGCCGCGTGGGGCTGGGGCTGCGGGCCGCCGGACTGTCGCGCGGCGGCCGGGTCGCGATCGTGGCGGACAATCGCCTGGAATGGCTGTTGACGCAACTGGGCGCGGGCGCGGTCGGCGGCGTGGCGGTGGGTGTTTATGCCACCAGCCCGGCCGAGGAAATGGGCTATGTGCTGGAGCATGCCGACGTCGAACTGGTGGTGTGCGAGGACCAGGAGCAGACCGACAAGGTGCTGCAGGTGGCGCACCGGTTGCCGCTGTTGCGGCGCATCGTGGTGATGGAGACCAAGGGGCTGCGTTCCTACGCGCCGGCCGAACGCGCGCGCATCATCGCATTCGCCGAGCTGGAGGCCGACGGCCAGCGGCTGGAGGCGGAAGGGTTGCAGGCGTTGAATGAGTTGCTGGACACGCAGGGGCTGGATGACCTGGGCCTGATGATCTACACCTCGGGTTCGACCGGCAAGCCCAAGGGCGCGATGCTCAGTTACCGCAACATGCGCGGCGTGGCCCCCGGCATTGCCGAGCGGCTGGGCATGGATGCGCGCAGCGTGCATCTGTCGTACCTGCCGCTGTGCCACGTGGCCGAGCAGATGCTGTCGACCTTCGTGCCGATCTACCTGGGCGCGCAGGTCAATTTCGGTGAATCGATTCGCACCGTGCAGGAGGATCTGCGCGAAGTGGCGCCGACCCTATTCCTGGGCGTGCCGCGCATCTGGGAGAAGCTGCACGCGTCGATCTCGATCAAGATGCAGGAGGCCGGGCGCCTGCAACGCTGGCTGTATCGGCGGGCCATGGCGGCCTGCGCGCCGTTCGCGGAAAAGTCGGCGCGCCAGCGCAATGCGGGCGAACGGCTGACCTACGCCTTGTGGTACTGGCTGGTGTTGCGGGCCCTGCAGAACTTCATCGGCCTGCGGCGCGTGCGGGTGGCGATGACGGGGGCGGCGCCGATCGCGCCCGAGGTGGTGCGCTACTTCCGCAATCTCGGCGTGCCGCTGGTGGAGGTGTATGGCCTGACCGAGTCGACCGGCATGATCTTCGGCCAGCATCCGGACCGCGTGAAGGGGGGCACGGTGGGCGAGCCGATCCTGGGCGTCGAATGGCGCTTGGGCGAGGCGGGTGAATTGCAGGTGCGTGGCGAGATGGTGTTCGCGGGCTACTACAAGAACGACGCCGCCACCGCCGACACGGTGCGCGACGGCTGGCTGCACACGGGCGACGTGGCCGCGGTGCGGGACGGCCAACTGCGCATCGTCGATCGCCTGAAGGACATCATGATCACGGCGGGCGGCAAGAATCTGACGCCATCCGAGATCGAGAATGCGGTCAAGAGCAGTCCGTACGTGAAGGAATGCGTGATCGTCGCGGACGGTCGGCGCTACGTGGCGGCGCTGATCCAGCTTGAGTTCGAGACGGTCGGCAAGTGGGCGGAATCGCAGCGCATCGCCTTCACCCATTTCCGCTCGCTGGCCGAATGCGGGCAGGTGCGCGAGCTGGTGGCGGGCGAGGTGGCGCGCGCCAATGCGGGGTTGGCGCCCGTGGCGCAGATCAAGCGCTTCCATCTGCTGACCAAGGAACTGGACCATGACGATGGCGAGGTGACGGCGACCATGAAGGTGCGGCGTGCCAGCATCTATCGCAGCTATGCGGATGAGATCGAACGGCTGTACGCCGAGGAGACGCCGGCATGAACGAAGCGGTGATCGTGGAAGCGGTGCGCACGCCGTTTGGGCGGCGCGGCGGCTGGTGGGCCGATACCCGGCCCGATGACTTGCTGGCCATTGCCATCCAGGGCGTGCTGGCCCGCGCAGGCCTGCCGGCGGAGCAGGTGGACGACGTGTTGGCGGGCTGCGTCAGCCAGGCGGGCGAGCAGGGCGCCAACATCGGCCGCCTGGCCGCGCTGCTGGCGGGCCTGCCGGACACGGTGCCGGGCGTGGCGTTGAACCGCATGTGCGGATCGAGCCAGCAGGCGGTGCATTTCGGGGCGCAGGCGATTGTCGCGGGCGATATGCGCTACGTGGTGGCCGGTGGCGTCGAGAGCATGAGCCGCGTGCCGATGTTCCTGGACGTGACGCTGGGACAGCGCGAGTTCCGCGGCTTTGAGTCGCTCAACCCCGGACTATTGCGGCGCTATCCGCTGATTCACCAGATCGAGAGCGCCGAGCGCATCGCCGAGCAATGGCAGTTGAGCCGCGAAGAACTGGACGCCTGGTCGATGCAAAGCCATGCCCGCGCCTGGCAGGTGGCCAGCACGGGGCGCCATGCCGAACTGTTGCCGGCCCCGGCTGGCGCGCCGACGCGCGACGAAGGCATCCGCGAGCACGCCGACCCCGCCAAGATGGCGGCATTGGCGCCGGCCATGCGCGCGCCCGGCCTGGGCAAGGTGACGGCGGCGCAGGCCAGCCAACTGGCCGATGGCGCCGCGGCGGTGCTGCTGGCCGATCGCGCCGTGGCGCTGGCCGACGGGCTGCGGCCGCAGGCGCGGTTCCGCGCGCGGGTGGCGATCGGCTCGGATCCTGTGTTGCAACTGACCGGTGTCATCCCCGCGACCGAACGCGCCCTGGCGCACGCCGGCCTGCAACTGGCGGATATCGACTGGATCGAGATCAACGAGGCTTTCGCCAGCGTCGTGCTGGCCTGGCTGAAAACGCTGGGCGCCGATCCGTCGAAGGTCAATCCGTGGGGCGGCGCCATCGCCCACGGCCATCCGCTGGGCGCGACCGGCGCGGCGTTGATGGCCAAGATGCTGGCGGGGCTGCGCGCCACCGATGGCCGCTTCGGCCTTCAGGTCATGTGCATCGGACACGGCATGGCGACAGCGACGATCATCGAACGCCTATGAATCGGATCGGCAGGCAAGGGTCGGGCGCGATGCCGGCCGGGCATGAGGACGGCGCGGAATCGCTGCGTCGCGCCGAAGTGATCCTGACCGCGGCCCGCCTGTTTCGCAAGCACGGCTACGAGCGCACCACGGTGCGCGAGCTCGCGCGCGCCGTGGGACTGCAGTCCGGCAGCCTGTTCCACCATTTCCGCAGCAAGGAGGAAATCCTGGTGGCGGTGATGAACAACGGCATTCAGGAAGTGCTGGATGCCGGCCGCCAGGCCCTGGCGTTGTACCCGGCGCCAGCCGACCGGCTGGCGGCGCTGTTCCGCGTGCACATGTGGAGCATGTTGCACGGCGCCGGCGGCGACGCGATGAATGCGCTGGTCTACGAGTGGCGCAGCCTGTCGGCGCCCAGCCAGGCCAGCGTCAAGGTGCTGAGCGACCGTTACGAGGCGATGTGGCAGGACGCAGTGGCGGCGGCGGTGGCCGCCAGCCTGCTGCGCGGCGATGCGCGCGTGATCAAGCGTTGCGTGCTGGGCGCGATGAATCTGACGGTGCAGTGGTACAAGCCCGAGGGCCGGCTGCGCCCCGCCGCGTTCATCGATGAGATGCTGCGGGCCAGCCTGCCGACGTTGCCGGAGGGGGCGGGGCGCTGGCCGGTGGGCTGAATAGGGGTCGGTTTGCAGGCCGGCGGGGTGTGCAATGAATGTGAACATATTTGTTCATTTGTTAAAAACTCATAATTAATGTTAAAAGCCTGTTTCTCTTAGAAACATAATCCGGATCAATCCGGGAGGGATAGAGGAACATGCTGCGAGTCTTAACGGCTTCGGGCCTGGCTTTGCTTTTGGCGGGCTGTGCTGCGACGCATCAAAGCAAGGTGGGCCAGAGCACGGCGGATGCCAGCCAGGGACGGCTGCAGGACGCCATCATCAAGGTGGATGGGCAGTTGCAGGGCGGCAAGGCCCATGACGTGCTGCTCAACCTGGAAAAGGGCGAGTTGCTGCGCATCGCCTCGAATTACGGCGACAGTATGGCCGCCTTCGAGATTGCCGACAGCGCGGTCAAGCAGTGGGAAGAGCAGGCGCGCGGCCTTGTGACCGAAGCGGCAAGCCAGGTCGGGGCGACCCTGCTGGGCGACGGCACTCGAGACTACGAAGTGCAGGACTACGAGAAAGTCATGCTGACCACGGTCATGGCGTTGAACCGCCTGTCGCAGGGAGACCTGGACACCGCCCGCATCGACATCAAGCGCACGCACGAGCGCGAAGCCATCATCGCCGAGTTCCGCGCCAAGCAGACCGAGGAGGCCGAGGCCAAGGCCAAGGAGAAGGGCGCCCAGGTCAAGACGGCCGAACTCCAGGGCTACCCGACCGAGACCCTCAACGACCCCGAGGTGCTGGGGTTGAAGAACGGCTACCAGAACGCCCTGAGCCATTACCTGTCGGGCTTCGTCTACGAGGCGCTGAACGAACCCAGCCTGGCGGCGCCGGGCTATCGCCAGGCGATCCAGCTCCGTCCGGGCAGCACCGTGCTGGAAGCGGGCCTGGAGGGACTGGATCAACGTCGCGGCCAGCAGCGCAAGAATGGCGCGACCGATGTGCTGTTCGTGATCGAGTCGGGCAACGCTCCGGCGCGGGAATCGAAGAAGTTCATGCTGCCGGTGCCGACGCCGCAGGGGCTGATCACGGTGGGCATGTCGTATCCCGTGATCAACGCCGTGTCCGATGCGCCCAGCGTGGAGCGGATAGCCGTGGGCGACACGATGCTGGATACCGGCCTGGTCGCCGATTTCAACGTCATGGCCCGCCGCGCCTTGAAGGACGATCTGCCGGGCATGCAGGCGCGCGCGACGGTGCGCATGATCGTGAAGGCCGGCGCGCAAGTGGTCCTGTACAAGGAAGGCGGCATGCTGGCAGGCCTGCTTGGCAGTGTCGCGGCGGCCGTGACCGAACCGCCGGCCGATGATCGCATGTGGCGCACGCTGCCCGGGCGCGTCTATGTGGCGCGCACGTTCCTGCCGCCGGGCGACTACAACGTTTCGCTGCCGGGCGTGCCCGGCGCGGCGCAGAAGATCTCCGTCGGCGGGCGCCACATGATCGTGCCGTTGCGCACGTTCGCGTCCGTGACCTATTTTGGCGAACCTGGTCGCTTCGGCGACTTGGCCGCGCCCCAACCCGAGGACAAGCGCGGAACCGGCAAACGCCGTCCGGCGCCCAAGTCCGCCTCCTTGAACTGAACGCGCCTCGCGCGTAGCGGAATATTCCTATGAAGCAGTTAGCCCAATGCGCGGCCGCGCTGGCGCTGGGCCTGGCCCTGGCGGGCCAGGCCATGGCGCAGGCCAATCCCGCGCCGCCCTATGCGGCCTCGCCCGGCATCGCCGCCAAGCTCATGGTGCGCGATTCGGTGCGCGATCTGCGTGTCGAAAGCCTGCGGTCGCAGCGTCGCAACGATGTGATGGTGGTGCAGGCCGAGATCGTCAACACCAGCGGCCTGAACTCGCGCCTGTACTACCGCTTCCGCTGGTTCGACGCCGACGGCATGCAGGTCGGCGACGACGAGGCCTGGAAGCCGCTGACGTTCCTGAACCGGCAGAGCCTCATGGTCAAGGGCGTGGCCTATGGCCCGCAGGCGACCGATTTCCGAATCGAGATGAGCGCCGAGTCGCCCTGATGGTCGCCCGGCTCACCTGATTTCCAGAAGAGTTTCCACGGAGTTTGTATGCGTTCCAATCTGTTCCCCCGCCTGATGACCGGCATGGCCGTATCGTCGGTGCTCCTGCTGGCCGGTTGCCAGACGACGCAACCCAAGGTCGATTCGTCCTCCGGCGTCAGCTACGGCGATGCCAAGGCGGTCGAGACGGTGAGCAACGAGTTCGGTTCGACCGATCTGCAGATGATCGCCGAGAAGATGACGGGCTCGCTGCTGGAAAGCCCGGTGTTCAGCGGCCGGCCCACGGTGACGTTGGCGCCGGTGCGCAACAAGACCAGCGAATACATCGACACCAAGTCGATCATGAACACCATCCAGACCCAGCTGGTCAAGAGCGGCAAGGTGCGTTTCACGCGCAGCATGGACGAGATGCAGTCCGGCGTGGAGGAGTTGCAGCGCCAGAACCAGAGCGGACTGTACAAGAACCAGGGCAAGGCCAAGATGGGCAACATGGTCGGCGCCAAGTACGCGCTGGAAGGGGAGATCTCATCCATCGTCAAGCAGGCCAGCGGCGTCAAGGACGTCTACTACAAGATGACGCTCAAGCTGTACGACGTGCAGGAAGGCACCATCGAGTGGCAGGAAGAGAAGGAAATCCGCAAGACCACGCGCCGTTGATTCAATCACCCATTCGAGGCATTCCGATGCTGAAAACCTATCGTTTGATGGCCGCGCTGGCGCTGTGCGTGGCGGCGCTGCCGGCCGCCCGCGCCGCCGAGCCCAAGATCGCGGTGACCGACCTGGCCTATGAAGAGCGGGTCCGAGAGTATTTCCGCGTGGTGTCCGCGTCCAGCAGGAGCAGCGTCAACGCCAGCGCCAGTGTGCAGGATGGCCCGCGCTCGTATTCCGAGCGTGGCCGCATAAACGCCCGCTCGGAAAGCAGCTATCACGAGGAAGAGGGCACGTACTCGTACATCGAGTACGGCGAGCTGCGCAAGTACACCGCAGACCTGAAGGGCGCCATGCTCAAGGGCGGTGGCGTCAGGTTGGTGCAGGGCAAGGCCTACCAGGGCAAGCCGACAGAAAAACTCTTTGACATCGTGGCGCGGATCCGGCAGGGCCAATTCGCCGGCGCCGACTACGTGCTGTTCGGCACGGTCAGCGATGTCCAATTCAACCAGAACGCCATGTCGTTTGGCGGTTCGGCCACTTCCGCCACGCTGGGCCTGGATATCGCCGTGGACTTCAGCCTCATCAACACGCGGACCTACGAGGTCAAGGCGGCGTTCACGGCGCTGGGCTCGGGACAGGACGTGAAAGTGGTGTCGAGGCCGGGCGATCGGGCCACGTTCAGCCGGCCAAAGGTAATCGCCGATGCGTCCAAGAGCCTGGCGGAAGCGGCCTATGGCGAGCTGATGAGCCAGTTCGGCCTGCCAGGGCGGCACCTGCAGGGGACGGCCGGCGCCAACCCGCCGCCGCCGGCCTCGCGCAACGAGCCGGTGGTGAACTACTGATCGGCACGGGCGGCGGCGGCGCCCCTGGCCGCGTCAGGTCGGATCCGGCCAGTAGTGGCTGTCCGGCAGCGCGCGCGCGCCGAATATCGCCTGGCCGACGCGCACCAGGGTGGCGCCTTCCTCGATGGCGATCTCGAAGTCGCCGGACATGCCCATCGACAATTCGTCCAGGCAGATGCCGGCGGGCGCCTCCTGGCGCAGACGGTCGCGCAGGCCGCGCAGCAGCACGAAGCACTGGCGCACGCGCTCGGCCTCGCTGGAGAACAGCGCCAGCGTCATGAAGCCGCGCACGCGCAGCGCGGAGTAGGCCGGCAGCGCCTGGAGGAAGGCCGCCACGTCGTCGGGCGCCAGGCCATACTTGCTGGGCTCGCCGGAGGTGTTGACCTGCACGAATACGTCCAGCGCGCGGCCCTCGGCCTGCAGGCGCCGGTCCAGCGCCTCGGCCAGCCGCAGGCTGTCGAGCGCCTGGAATTCGGTCGCGAACTGCGCGACCAGCTTGGCCTTGTTGGTCTGCAGGTGGCCAATGACCGACCAGCGCAGATCGGCCAGGTCGGTGGTGTTCTGCCATTTGCGGTGCGCTTCCTGCACCTTGTTCTCGCCCAGCAGGCGGCAGCCGGCGGCGTAGGCCAGCCGGATGCGGGATTCATCCATGGTCTTGCTGACCGGCAGCAATTGCACGCTGGCCGGATCGCGCCCGACGCGATCGCAGGCGGCCGCCATGCGGGCGCGGATCGTCGCCAGGTTGTGCTGGAAATCCTCGACGCTGAGGGCCTGCGGATAGCGGCCATGCTGGTCGTGCCGGGTCTGGGTGTCGCCGTCGGCTGGCGTGGCCGCGGCGCTGTCGGGGCAAGTCGTCATCATTTCACCAGTTGCTTGTGCGCGGAGTCGGAACGCGTCGATGCAGTGTAACGGGCCGCGGGCCGCGGCAGGCGCCCATTGAGCAGGGCGTGCGCCAGCAGGCCGATCACAAGGCCCCAGAAGGCGCCGCCGATGCCGAACAGCTTGATGTTGGCGGCGGCTGCCAGGAAGGTGATGAGCGAGGCCTCGCGCGATTTGGCGTCGGCCAGCGCGCTGGCCAGGCTGCCGCCGATGGTGCCCAGCAGGGCCAGGCCCGCCAGCGTCGTGATGAAGGTCGCGGGCAGTGCCATGAACACGGCGGCCAGCGTCACGCCGAAGATGCCGACCAGGATGTAGAAGACGCCCGCGGCGATGCCGGCGATCCAGCGCTTGGACGGGTCGTCGTGCGCTTCGCGGCCGGTGCAGATGGCGGCGGTGATGGCGGCCAGGTTGAAGGCGTGCGAGCCGAACGGCGCCATCAGCAGGGAGCCCAGGCCGGTGAGGGTGACGATGGGATTGGCGCTGGTCTTGAAGCCGTCGTTGCGCAGCACCAGCATGCCGGGCATGTACTGGCCCGTCAGCGTGATGAGGAACAGCGGCAGCGCTACGCTCAACAGTCCATTGAGCGAAAACTCGGGCGCCGTGAAGACGGGGGCGGCGAACTCCAGCCGCAGCCCCGACAGGTCGACCCGGTCCTGCGCCAGCAGCAGCGCCAGGCCGGACACCAGGATACCGACCACGGCGTAGCGCGCGGTGTAGCGCTTGAGCGCGACGTAGGCCAGGATCAGCCAGCCCACCAGCAGCGGGTCCAGGCTCATGCCGCCGAAGGCGCCGATGCCGAAGGGCAGCAGGATGCCGGCCAGCAGGCCGGCGGCGACGCCCGGAGGGATCAGGCGGATGGCCTTGTCGAAACAGCCGGACAGCCCGAGCAGGACGAAGGCGGCGGCCGAGACCAGGTAGGCGCCGATGGCCTCGGCATACGGCGTGGTCGCCAGGGCCGTGACCAGGAAGGCGGCGGCGGGCGTGGACCAGGCGGTGATGACCGGTTCGCGGCTGAGCCAGCTCAGCACGATGCCGGTGATGCCCACGCCGATCGACACCGACCAGACCCAGGAGGCCGTGAGCGCCGGACTGAGGCCGGCGACCTTGGCGGCCTGGAACACCAGGATGAAGGTGCCGCCGTAGTTGACGATGACCGAGATCAGGCCGGCGACGATGGGGTGGACGAGGTCGCGCGGGAACAGGGAAGAGGCGCTAGGCGATGACATGGGGGCGGTGGGAAGCGGGAAAGGTTGAATGGCAGACCACTTTGTAGCGCGGCATTGGACTGTCAAGGCAGTACACTTTGGCAATGCGTGCCAGACCACTTTTTCGCTGCGACGACTTTTGCCTCGCCCGGAATGGCAGGCTGCCAGTAACCCTTTCATCGCCCGCGGGCAGACTCCATGAGCAAGACCTTCGCGCTTGAGACGCTGAAAATCCGTATGGGCGACGCCGACCTGGCGCCGCTCGACCTGCACTTGCGCATCCAGCGCGCCTTGCGCGCGCTGGTGCTGGACGGCGACCTGGATCCCGGCGTGAAGCTGCCCGCCACCCGCGCGCTGGCGCAGTTGCTGGGGGTGGCCCGCGACACGGTCGAGAATGCCTACGTGCAGTTGCAGCGCGACGGTTTCATCGCGCGGCGCAAGGGCTCGGGCAGCTATGTGTCCGAGACCATCGGCACCGAACTGCGCGGTTCGGCGCGGCGCCGCGCCCCGCAGCGCGAACGCCGGGCGACGGCGCAACCGGCCGCGCCGGCGGCCGGCCTGAGCCGGCGCGGCCGCGCGATCTTCGACAGCGGCGGCGTGACCGACCAGCAGACGATCCAGGCATTCGCCACCGGGCTGCCCGAGACCCGCACCTTTCCGACGGACGTGTGGGAGCGCTTGCAGCGGCAGGTGATGAAGGACCATCGCGGCCATGTGCTGCTGCACGGCGATCCCCAGGGCGCCGAGCCCTTGCGCCGCGCGATCGCGACTTATCTGAACCTGGAGCGTGGCGCCCGGATCCGTGCCGAGCAGATCGTGGTGCTCAGCAGCACGCGGCAGGCGCTGTTCCTGTGCGCGCAGTTGCTGGCGGATGCCGGCAGGCCGATCCTGCTGGAGAACCCGGGCTACTTCGGCGCCCGCAAGGCGTTCGAGTTCGCCGAGGCCAGGGTGGTGCCGATCGACGTCGATGCGCACGGGATCCGCACCGACCTGCTGCGGGCCGACCGCAGCGGCGCCAGTTGCGTCTATGTGACGCCGTCGCACCAGTATCCGACCGGGGCGACGCTGTCGCTGGAGCGGCGGTTCGACCTGATCCGCTGGGCGGCCGAAAACGGCAAGTGGATCATCGAGGATGATTACGACAGCGAATTCCACTACGACGGCCTGCCGACCGCGTGCGTACAAGGCCTGGATCGGCACGGCCGCACGATCTACCTGGGCACCTTCAGCAAGACGCTCTACCCGGGGTTGCGGATGGGCTACATGGCGCTGCCGGACGAGCTGGTCGGCGCCTTCAGCCGCGCGCGCAGCATCGTCGACGGCCATACGCCGCAGGTCCTGCAACTGACGCTGGCGCGCTTCATGGCCGATGGCCATTACAACGCCCACGTGCGCGCCATGCGCAAGCTGTACGCGGCGCGGCGCGAGGCCATGCTGGACGCGGTCGGAAAGCATCTGGCGGGCGTGGCGCGCGCGCTGCGTCCCGAAGGCGGACTGCAGGTGCCGTGCCTGCTGGAGCCGGGATGGTCCGAGGCCGACACCATCCGCCGCGCCGCGCAGGCGGGGCTGGTGCTGCCAGGCCTGGCGCGGTTGTATGCGGATACGCCCGCGCTGCAAGGTTGGCTGCTGGGCTATGCCTCGCTCAGCGCGCATGAGATCGACCTGGCCATGCGGCGCCTGGCGGTCGCGATAAGGAAGAAGGGGTAGGGTGGGCATGGCGCCGCGGAGGGCGGTCGCTTGTGGACGGCCCGAGGCGCGGGATCAGCCCTTGCGCTTGAGGAAGGCGCCGACCCCGCAGGCCACGGCGATCGCCAGCAGGGCGCCGGCGATGGTCAGGAGGAAATCGGCTTCGCCATGGTAGCCGCCGCCGGTCACGCCGCCGGCAACGCTGCCCATCCAGATCACCGCGGTGACCAGCGTGCCGGTCAGGGCCAGCGCCGTGGCCAGGCACAGCGCGATGAACAGCGGCGTGCGCCGCGCGGGCGCGGGGCCGGTGGCGTAGCCGCCGCGGCCGCGGCGGGGTTGCATCACCATGAAGAACAGCGCCGCAACCACCGCCGCCAGCATCAGGATCTTGACGATCATGATGCCGCCCGCGTCTTAGTCTTCACGGCGCAGGTGCGGGAAGAGGATGACGTCGCGGATGCTGGGGCTGTCGGTCAGCAGCATGACCAGGCGGTCGATGCCGATGCCGCAGCCGCCCGTCGGGGGCATGCCGTATTCCAGCGCGCGGATGTAGTCGGCGTCGTAGTACATCGCTTCCTCGTCGCCGGCGTCCTTGGCCTCGACCTGCGAGCGGAAACGCTCGGCCTGGTCTTCGGGGTCGTTCAACTCGGAGAAGCCGTTGGCGATCTCGCGGCCGGTCATGAACAGCTCGAAGCGCTCGGTGATGCCCTCGCGGGTGTCGGAGGCGCGCGCCAGCGGCGACACTTCGACCGGGTAGTCGATGATGTAGGTCGGGTTCCACAGCTTGGCTTCAGCCGTTTCCTCGAACAGCGCGAGCTGCAGCGCGCCCAGGCCGGCGCGCGCCAGCACCGGGCCGTCGGCGTCGGCGCCCAGCTTCTTGAGTTCGGCGCGCACGAAGGCCGGGTCGTCCAGTTGCGCCTGGGTGTAGCCCGGGGCGTACTTGAGGATGGCTTCGCAGATGGTCAGGCGGTCGAACGGCTTGGACAGATCCAGCTCGCGTTCCTGGTAGGTCAGCACGGCGCTGCCGGTGGCCGAGATAGCGGCCTGGCGGATCAGTTCCTCGGTGAAGTCCATCAGCCAGCGGTAGTCCGCGAAGGCCGCGTAGAACTCCATCATCGTGAATTCCGGATTGTGGCGCGGGCTCACGCCTTCATTGCGGAAGTTGCGGTTGACCTCGAACACGCGCTCGAAGCCGCCGACGATGAGGCGCTTGAGATAGAGCTCGGGCGCGATGCGCAGGAACATTTCCATGTCCAGCGCGTTGTGGTGCGTGACGAAGGGCTTGGCCGCCGCGCCGCCCGGGATCGGGTGCAGCATGGGCGTTTCGACTTCGAGGAAGCCGGCGTTCAGCATGAACTGGCGGATGCTGCCCACGGCCTTGCTGCGCGCCTCGAAGGTGCGGCGCGTGGCGTCGGTCATGATGAGGTCGACGTAGCGCTGGCGGTAGCGCAGCTCCTGGTCGGCCACGCCGTGGAACTTGTCCGGCAGCGGGCGCAGCGACTTGGACAGCAGGCGCGCCGTGGCGGCGTGCACCGACAGTTCGCCCTTGTTGGTCTTGAAGACCGACCCTTCGACCGCGATGATGTCGCCGATGTCCCATTGCTTGAACGCGGCGTAGCTGTCTTCGCCGAGCGTGCCGCGGTCCAGGTAGATCTGGATGCGGCCGGTGCTGTCCTGCAGCGTGGCGAAGCTGGCCTTGCCCATGACGCGCTTGAGCATCATGCGGCCGGCGACCTTGACGGTGACGGGCGCGGCGGCCAGGGCTTCCTGCGTCTGGTCGTCGTACTTGTCGTGCAGGGCCGCGGCGCGGGCGTCGGGGACGAAATCGTTGGGATACGCGACCCCGGTTTCGCGCAGTTTGGCCAGCTTGGCGCGCCGTTCGGCGATCAAGCGGTTTTCATCCTGGGCGGTTGCCGGAGCGGTCGTGTGGTCGGTCATGGTCGGGGGATCAGTCGTAATTGCGGATGTCGTCGATTTCGGTGGCGCCGAAATCGTCGCGATCCAGGTAGGCGAGGATGCGGGAAGCCACGTTGGCGGGCGAAGACAGCTTGCCGGTGGCGTGGAAGTCCTGGAACTTGGCCAGCGCCGGGAAGCTCTTGGGATCGCTGGAACGGATGGCGGCCTGCATGTCGGTGTCGACGATGCCGGGGGCCAGCGAGACGACGCGCGCGCCGTTCTCGCCCTGTTCCTGCTTGACCACGCGCGAGTACATGTCGAGCGCGGCCTTGGTGGCGCAGTACACGCCCCAGCCGGCGTTGGGGTTGCGGCCGGCGCCGGAGGAGATGTTGAGCACGCGGCGGTCGGCCTTGACATCTTCGACCGCGGCCAGGAAGCGCGCGGTCAGCAGCATCACGGCCGTGACGTTCAGATTGAAGGCGGCGGCGATAGCAGGGCCGTCGATCAGCGCGTCGGTGCCGGACACGGGGTGCACGGTGCCGGCGTTGTTGATCAGCAGGTAACGACGGGCGTCGCGCGGCAGCGCGTCGCAGATGCGGCGCGCGGCCGCTTCGGCCGCGGCCAGGTCCGAGAGGTCCACGGACACCTGTTCAAGCTGCGCGTCCTGCGAGCGGGCGTAGGCGGCCAGCTCGGGGTCTTCGCGGCGCGCCAGGGTGATCAGGCGGGTGCCCGGTTTGGCCAGGCCGCGCGCCATGGCGGCGCCGATGCCGCGCGAAGCGCCGGTGAGAATTGCGATGGTGTCGGACATGCGTGAACCCTCGGGGGACGGTGGACGGAAGTATCGCGGAACTTACACGCCTTGCTTGAGGCTGGCCTGGATGAAAGGATCCAGGTCGCCGTCCAGCACTTTCTGCGTGTTGGAGATTTCGACGTTGGTGCGCAGGTCCTTGATGCGGCTCTGGTCCAGCACGTACGAGCGGATCTGGTGGCCCCAGCCCACGTCGGTCTTGGAGTCTTCCAGCTTCTGCTGTTCGGCCATGCGGTTGCGCATTTCCAGTTCGTACAGCTTGGACTTGAGCATCTGCATCGCTTCGGCGCGGTTGCGGTGCTGCGAGCGGTCGTTCTGGCACTGCACCACGATGCCGGTCGGGATGTGCGTCAGGCGCACGGCCGAGTCGGTCTTGTTGATGTGCTGGCCGCCCGCGCCCGAGGCGCGGTAGGTGTCCACGCGCAGGTCGGCCGGGTTCACTTCGACTTCGAAGGAATCGTCGACCTCGGGGTAGACGAACACGCTGGCGAACGAGGTGTGGCGACCGCCCGACGAGTCGAACGGGCTCTTGCGCACCAGGCGGTGCACGCCGGTTTCCGTGCGCAGGTAGCCGAAGGCGTACTCGCCCTCGAGCTTGATGGTGGCGGACTTGATGCCGGCCACTTCGCCCTCGGATTCTTCCAGCACTTCGGCCTTGAAGCCCTTGCGCTCGGCGTACTTGAGATATTGGCGCAGCAGCATCGAGGCCCAGTCCTGCGCTTCCGTGCCGCCCGCGCCCGCCTGGATGTCCAGGAAGCAGTTCAGGGGATCGGCCGGGTTCGAGAACATGCGGCGGAACTCCAGGCTTTCCAGCTTTTCCTGGAAGCCATTGGCGTCCTGCTCGATGGATTCGAGGGTGGCGTCGTCGTTGTCGGCGGCGGCCAGTTCGAACAGTTCGTTGGCGTCGGCCAGGCCCGTGCCGAGCGCGGTGAGGGTCTCGACCACGTCCTCGAGGGATTTCTTTTCACGGCCCAGGTCCTGGGCGTGCTTGGGGTCGTTCCAGACGGCCGGGTCTTCGAGCTCGGCGTTTACGACCTGCAGGCGTTCGGTTTTGGCATCGTAGTCAAAGATACCTCCGTAGAGCCTGTTCGCGCTCCGCGTAGTCGGCGAGGCGGGCTGCGAGCTGGTTCTGACGTTCGGCTTCCATGATGATTCCTGATGACTTTTGTGCGAAACCGGGCATTTTACCGTGTAAGCCGCCATCCCGTCGGGTCCGCTCGCATGCAGGGGGACGGATCGGGCGAAAAACGGTTTCGCCGAGGTTCC
Source organism: Achromobacter sp. SIMBA_011 (assembly GCF_046535435.1). NCBI lineage: Bacteria > Pseudomonadati > Pseudomonadota > Betaproteobacteria > Burkholderiales > Alcaligenaceae > Achromobacter > Achromobacter sp. SIMBA_011. Next base: position 622,590 of record NZ_JAWRWN010000002.1, read on the forward strand.
ACCCGATTCTGTCGGATCGTTCTAGGGGTTTGCGCGCAGAGGGCATAGTTGTTCAGTTTTTTGTCAACTACCGGGTTCTAGGCTTGGTCTGCCGGCCCATATGTCCCCGCTGGGGACGCGGGACCGGACAAGCTGCCGGTCCATGACCGGCCTATCCCGTCAGAGGAGGAGACATTGATGGAACACACTATGGCCCCCGGGGTCTCGCCGGCGATCCCGGCGGCTGAGGAGGACCGGATCTATCGCAAAGTGGGGTGGCGGCTGGTGCCGCTGTTGGTCGTCTGCTACGTCGTGGCCTACCTGGACCGCGTCAACGTAGGCTTCGCCAAGCTGCAGATGCTGCAGGAACTCCAGTTCAGCGAGACGGTGTACGGGTTGGGCGCGGGGATATTCTTCATTGGCTATTTTCTGTTCGAGATCCCCAGCAACATCATTCTCCACAAAGTCGGCGCGCGGGTCTGGATCGCGCGCATCATGATCACCTGGGGCATCATCTCGGCCTGCATGATGTTCGTGACCAGCGTGCACATGTTCTATTTCCTGCGCTTCCTGCTGGGCGCGGCCGAGGCGGGTTTCTTTCCGGGCATCATCCTCTATCTGACCTACTGGTATCCGGCCGCCCGGCGCGGGCGCATCACCACCTTCTTCATGACCGCGGTGCCGATGTCCGGCCTGATCGGCGGCCCGATCTCGGGCTGGATCATGAATACGTTCCACGGCGACCATGGCCTGTCGGGCTGGCAATGGCTGTTCCTGCTGGAAGGCATCCCGTCTGTGATCATCGGCGTGCTGGTGCTGATCTACCTGGATGACCGCATCAACAAGGCCAAGTGGCTGACCGCGAACGAGAAGGCGGTGCTGATCCGCAACATCGCGGCCGAGGAGCAGCACAAGGAAGACCCGCCGATCCGCGCCGCGCTGGCGCATCCGCGGGTTTGGGCCATGGCGCTGATCTACTTCTCCTTCGTGATGGGCCTGTACGGCGTGGGGTTCTGGATGCCGACGCTGATCAAGAGCACCGGCGTGCAGAGTCCGCTGGCGATCGGGCTGTTGACGGCCGTGCCGAACCTGTTCGCGGTGATCGGCATGATCCTGATCGCGCGCAACTCCGACCGCAATCGCGAGCGCCGCTGGCACGTGGCGATTCCGGCGCTGTTCGGCGCGCTGGGGCTGCTGTTCTCGGCGATCTGGAGCGGCAACACGGTGCTGGCCATCCTGGCGCTGACGGTGGCCAACATCGGCATCTGCACGGTGCTGCCGCTGTTCTGGAGCCTGCCGACCGCGCTGCTGGGCGGCACGGCCGCCGCCGCCGGGATCGCGCTGATCAACTCGGTGGGCAACCTGGCGGGCTTCGTCAGCCCCTACCTGGTGGGCTGGCTCAAGGACATGACCGGCACCACCAACACAGGCTTGTACATGCTGTCGGCGTGCCTGGTGGTCGGCGCGCTGGTGGCGCTGGCGCAGCCGGCCAGGCTGGTCAACAAGTAGCGTAGCCGCGCGCGCGGGCCCTGCCGGATGGGGCCGCGAGCGAAACGGGCGCATCCTCGTGGATGCGCCCGTTTTCTTTTGTGGCGCCGAGCGTCATTTGGTCCTGCTTCGAGGCGGCGGCGAAACTTTCCGCCAGTTTTGTGCCGAAAATGCTGAGGAGTATTGCGTCAATGATTCATTCTCGTTGACGCGTTTTCCCCTGGCAGTTTTGCGGCTCGGCCTCGGTCATTCTGACCGTAGCGGCCGCGGAGTTCAAAACCATCATGACCCTTGCTTCCTCGCGCGCCGCTTTCCGCCTGCAGCCCCGGCCAACCCGCAGCCACGCCAAGTCCAGGCGTTTCATTCCCCGCAAAACCACCACCGCCCTCTACGTCGCTCTGGCGCTCTCGGGGCAGGCGGCCGGCGTGCATGCGGCAGAAGTGGCAGGGGAGACGCCCACGAAAACGGCTGGCACGCAGAGCATCCTGCTGACCAAGGACAACACGCCGTTCTTGGCGGCGCAGCCCGCCGGGCTGGATGGCCACAACGGCAGTGCCAAGGGGCAGCCCTATGCGTCCGCGACCGATGGCGAAACGGCGTATGTCTTCACCACGCAAGACGGTTCGCTGCGCGACAACAACGTGGTGCGGGTAAACAGCGCCCTGGTCGGTGGCGCGGCGGGGACCCCGGCCGTCAAGGTTGGCGAAAATGGCGCCCGCGGCGCGGACGCCATTCATGGCAGCAATCTTCGGATTGTCATCGGCGGTGGTTCAGTCAAGGGGGGCGCAGGCGCCCATGGCATGAATGGCCGCGGCGCTGTCGAAGGCGGAGATCCGCCGGTAAAGGGCGGCAATGGCGGCGATGGCGGTGCGGCCATTGTGGGCAGCGACCTGGACATTGTGTTCACCGATTCCACGCCCGCAGGATCAATCAGCGCTGGAACGCCCGGGTTTGGGCGGCAGGGCATTGGCACGGCAGGAGGCGAGGCCCAGGAAAGCGGGGTCCACGGCCGCTATGGGGAGGCTCTCCACTTCACCGGCGGCAACAACCTGCTCACGCTCGAGCGAGGATCCACCATCAACGGTAGCGTGGTGCTGGATGCGCCTGTCGGCTCGTCCAGCAGTTCGCTGCATATCTTGAATAATGCGGCAGAGTGGATTGATTTGAACGGAACGCACCAAACAGGTTTCGCCGACATCAAGCAAGGGCCACAGCGCAGTAAGCTGGCGGCCACCTTGTTTCCCGCCGATGATTCGGCTGCCGTGATAAATCGCATGCGCATGCCGCAACTCGCCATTGGCGAAGGCGCTACGCTGATGGTGTCGGGAACGGGCTTGACGCGGATCGGCGACCTGGTCTTCAAGGATGGCAGCACCTTCTCCGTCATTGCCCGCAGCGCGCTCAAAGGCGACGGCACGAAATCCAGCAATCCGGAAAGTCTGCGGCTCATCCTCAATAACAGCAAGGCCACCATCAGTAGAACCGGCACGACGTTCAACCTGGCCGGCATCACCGACGGCAGCGCGACCGATCAGTTGCTGTTTGTTACCCAGAATCAAGTCGAATCGGAAGTCTTCGTCGAGGGCGATTTCGCCAAGACCGCCGTCGGCGGCATTGTCGTCACCGACACCTCGCCGGTCGATTACCTGACGTTCGCATCCGGCATTGCAATGGGCGGGGAGCGGACCCAAGAGGAGGTCGACAAGCAGGATACATTCGGCGGGATGCTCCCGCTCCTGCCTGTGATACCGGCCCACCCCATCGGCTACCAGGCCACCTACAAGCTCAGTTGGCTCGAAGACCCCGCCAAGGCACACGGTACCTTCACGATTGCCGAAGGCGGCGACTTTACCCTGGGCGCGGCGCTGAGCGACATCAAGGACCTTCCGGCGTCCAACAAGTGGGATGGCAAGAGCCTGACCAAAGCCGGCCCGGGCGTGTTGCAGTTGACGGCGGCGAACCTTTACACCGGCGCCACCACGATCTACGGGGGCGTGCTGAAGACCGGGATCGCGGACGCGTTTGCAAAAAGCAGCGAGCTGACGATTGGCCCAAGTGCCACGTTGAACCTTGGCGGATTCTCCCAGGCCGGGAGCGAAGACAGGGCCATCATCAACAACGGCGTCATCCTGTTCAACAGCATGAATGCCGGCAAGACGGGCACAAATTCGGCGAGCCTGACCGGTAACCTGCTCAATGCCGGCACGCTCGATCTCGACAACGGCGACGATACCGTTGGCAAGACGTTGCGGATCATTGGCAATTGGACTGGCAGTACCGACAGCCTCATCAAATTGGCCGCCGCTCTTGGCAACGGCGACGACAGCGTTGCCGACAAAGTCGAAATCACCGGCACCGCCACCGGCTCCACCAAAGTCCAGGTGCGCAATATCAATGGCGCGGGGACGACAGGCACGACAAACGGCATCACCCTGATCACCGCTGGCGAAGATAGCGCAAGCGGCGCCTTCACCCTGAGCTCCGGAACCCTCACCGCCAACGGCCTGGTCTATTCGCTCCTGAACAAGGCCGATTCGGCCAATCAGAAAGTCTGGTATCTGAGCAGCGCCAAGGATAATGATGGCGATGTGCCGGCCCCTCCTGCTCCCGAGCAGCAGGCCCCCCCTTCTGCAGGTGAGCACCAGGACACTGACAACGTCATCCGTCCCACGATCGAGGCCGGCACCACGCTGCCCTTCGATTTCTCAAGGGCGCTGACCGCCGAAGAGAAGGCGCAATATGTCGTCAACGCAGACGGGGACATGATCTTCGCCGAGGGCGTCACGCTGGACATGACGATGCCCGGCATCACCGAGGCAGAGAAAAGCGGCGTCGGGATCGCAAGCGTCACCGGGGCCATCAAGGGCGATTTGCCCAACGTCATCCTCAACGGCGCGGCGCAACCCGATTATTTGACAGCCAACGTGTCCAGATCTCCGGACGGCAAGACCCTGCAAGCCGGCTACAAACTCAGTTGGAACGAAACGGCCGATAAGGCGCACGGCACCTTCACCGTTGGCGGCGGCAGCTTCGAGCTCGGCGCGGCGCTGGCCGACACGGGGGCGAACACCAACGGCGCCACGCCGTGGGACGGCAAGACGCTGACCAAGAACGGCCCGGGCACGCTGGTGCTGGCAGCCAGCAACCGCTACACCGGCGACACCATCATCAACCAGGGCGAACTCAAAACCGGCGCCGAAAATGCTTTCTCCACCAGCGCCAATCTGACGATTGCCGCGGATGCCAAGCTCAACATGGGCGGCTTTGCCCAATCCGTGGGCGGCAACACGCACGGCGCCATCACCAATCGCGGCATCATCGCGTTCAATGACAGAGGCGAGGGCAGCAAAGGCGCCAGCCCGATGAGCCTGGCCGGCAACGTCAGCAATGCCGGCAGGCTCGAGCTCGACACCGGCGACAGCACCGTTGGCAAGACCTTCCAGGTCCAAGGCGACTGGTTCGGCGATGTCGGCAGTTTGATTTCCTTGACCGCGGCACTGGCGGGCGATGACAGCAATACCGACAAAGTCGACATCACTGGCGCCGCCACCGGCACCACCAGAGTCAAGATCCGTAATGTCGGCGGCGCGGGGGGCGAAACCACTGCCGATGGCGGCATTACCCTCATCACCACGGGCAGCAGCGTGGCCAATGCTTTCGTGCTGGACAGCCCGGTCACCGCGGGCGGCTACGTCTATAAGCTCAGGCAAGGCAAAAAAGACGCCACCGGCAAGGTCAACGAGGGCATTTGGGTGTTGAGCAGCTTGGCGGACACGTTCATTTCGACGATTCCGTCAACGAAACCGCTCGTCATCACGACAGGGCAGGCGCCCGGCGTCGACAACCTGAAGGACTACATCAATGAAGATGGAAACCTGAATATCGCCGCCGGCGATCCCATCAAGTTGACCGACGCCCATCCGCCCGCCACCAGCGAAGCGTTGGGCACGCCTCGGGTGATCCTGACCTTGCCAAATACCGGGCCCGCTGGCAACGATACCAACGGCATCCATCTCAACGGCACGCCCAGCGTCACCGTCTTCGATACGAGCGCGACCGAGATCGATTACCTGACGCCTCGCCTCCAGGTCGCGACGGGCGACGCCAAGAAGCTGGAACTCAGCTACAAGCTCCGTTGGAATGAGGACGACAAGAATAAATCGAGCGGCAACTTCACCATTGCCGAAAACGGCGCGTTCAAACTGGCGACGGCGCTAGCCGATGTGTCGGGGGTCGATGCGGCCACCAATGATTTCAAGTGGGACGGCAAAACCCTGACCAAAAAGGGCGCGGGCACGCTGGAACTGGCGGCCGCCAGCACCTACACCGGCGCCACCACCGTCGAGGCGGGTACGCTCAAGACCGCGATCGTCAACGCGATTGCCAATACCAGCAATGTGACCATCCGTCCTGGCGCCACGCTCAATTTGGGGGCGACGAACCAGAACTTCGCCGGGATCGAGAACCAGGGGACCCTGGTATTCAACGACGTTCAAGCCAACGGGACGCCGGTATCCACGCCGGTCACCCTCAAACTCGGCGCCGCCGGCACGAGGGGCAAGTTTCTCAACAGCGGCACGCTCAATCTCAAGAACTGCGACTCTTGCGCCGTGCAGACCTTTACCATCGACGGCGATTGGGAAGGCAGGGAGGGCAGCGCGGTGATTCTGGGCGCGGTGCTGGGGGGCGACGGCAGTCCCGCCGACCAGCTCATCATTCAAGGCGTGGCCAGCGGCAAGACCGCGGTGACCGTTGAAAATGAAGGCGGCGCGGGCGGCCAGACCGTGGAAGGCATCACCCTCATCACCGTGGCCGAAGGCGCGAGCGGCACCGATACCTTCGTGCTTGCCAACGACGTCACCGCGGGCGGGTATGTCTATTCGCTCAACAGCAAGGAAAATGCCGACAAGAAAGCCAACGGTATCTGGTATCTGACCAGCGCCAAGCGACCGTCGGCGGGCTCCGACGACATCAGGAATCACAACGTCAGTCCCTTGTTCGGCGCCTACGCCAGCAACCTGCTTGCGGCGAACACGCTGTTCAACACCAGCTTGAGCGATCGCGAAAGCGGCGAATCCGTCGACCCCGTCACCGGCGCGCGCGGCCGCGTCTGGGCCAGGGTCGCAGGGGGAACCACGCACGGCATGATGTTCGACGGTGCAAACCGCTTCAGTGCCGACCGCAGCCTGCTGCAATTGGGGGGCTCGATCATCGCTGGCAGTATCAACGGCCAGGATGCGTGGCGCGTCGGCCTCATGGCGGGCCATGGTCAGCAACGCAGCAAGACCCGCAACGCCGCCACCGGCAACGCCCGGGGTCAGGTGGACGGCTATAGCGCTGGCGTGTATGGCACCTGGTATCAGGACGGCCAAAGCCACCGCGGCGGCTACGTCGATGGCTGGCTGCTCTACAACTACTTCGACAATAGCGCTGAAGGCAGCGGCCTCAAGGAAAAATACAAGGCCGACGGCATGACCGCCTCGATCGAAGCCGGTTATGCCATCGACGTGGCATCCTTCAGCAATGGTGGCGGCCGCGAACACCGCCTGAGCGTGCGGCCGCAAGCGCAGATCATGTACGGCGGCGTCAAGGCCAGGACTTTCGTGCAGCAGGACGCGGGCCCGACCACGGTCAAGGGGGAGGGCGATGGCAATATCCAGACGCGCCTCGGCGCGCGCCTGGCCATGGTCAGCAGCTCGGCCACCGCTGGCGCCAGCCTTGCCGGCCAGGTCGAAACCGCGCTTGAATTGAACTGGTTGCACAACACCAACAAGTACGGGGTCACGATGGGCGCCAATCGCAACTGGATGCTTGGTGCGGAAAACGTCGGCGAAGCCAGGATCGGCGTTTCGGGCAACCTCAGCGACAACCTTGCGCTGTCAGCCAACGTCACCCATCAACAGGGCGACCACGGCTACCGGGACACCCAGGGCGGCCTGAGCCTGAAGTACCGGTTCTGAGCCGGGAAGGGTGCGCCCAGCCAGCCTGGTCGCACCCTCATGGCTGCAAAGGGGGCACAGCCAGTCCGCGCGGCGGGCGCCGGGCGGGCAACATCACCCGGCGTGTTCGATCACCAACTGCACCGACACCATTCCGTTCCACACGTTCTGCTCCAGCCGGTAGGCCGCCTGGATGTGCTCGGGCAAGGACTGGTCGTGGCCGAACCAGATGGCATCGAAGCGCTGGTGACCGCGTTCGAGCGACAGTTTCAGGTGCTTCTCGCCGACCAGGCGCTGGTTGCGCACCACGAATTCGTCCAGGAACAGCGGCGCGGCAAAACCCGCGCCCCAGACCTGTTGTTGCAGCAGGCCGGCGACCTCGGCGTTGGCGTAACCGGATTCGAGCGAACCGTCGGTCTCGATGACCGGCTCGAAGCTGTCGCGTCCGGTCAGTTCGCGCACGGCGGCATCGAAGGCCGGGGCGAAGGCCGGGAAGTCCTGGCGGCCCAGCGTCAGGCCGGCCGCCATGGCGTGGCCGCCGAACTTGCGAATCAGGTTGGGGTGGCGCTTGGACACCAGGTCCAGCACGTCGCGCAGGTGCACGTCGGGAATCGAACGGCCCGAGCCGCGGATCTCGTCGTCGCCGGCCGGCGCGAAGGCCAGGGTGGGGCGCCAGAATTTCTCTTTCAGGCGCGAGGCCACCAGGCCGACCACGCCCTGGTGCCAGCCCGGGTCGAACACGCAGACCGTGGCGCCGGGCGCGGCGTCGGGCGCTTCCATGGCCGCCATGGCCTGTTCGCGCATCTCGGCCTCGATGGTGCGGCGCTCGCGGTTGATGTTGTCCAGCTCGCGAGCCATCTCCAGCGCCTGGGCCTCGTCGTCGGTGGTCAGGCAGGCGATGCCCAGGCTCATGTCGGCCAGACGGCCGGCGGCGTTGATGCGCGGGCCCAGCGCGAAGCCCAGGTCGAAGCCATTGGCGGCGCGCGGCTCGCGCCCGGCCACGGCGAACAGGGCGCGCAGGCCGGGCTGCAGGCGGCCGCTGCGCATGCGCTGCAGTCCCTGGGTCACCAGCAGGCGGTTGTTGGCATCGAGCTTGACCACGTCGGCCACCGTGCCCAGCGCCACCAGGTCGGACAGCGCGTCCAGGCGCGGCCCGCCATCGGGGGCGTAGACGCCGCGGCGGCGCAGCTCGGCGCGCAGCGCCAGCATCATGTAGAAGATGACGCCGACGCCGGCCAGGTTCTTGGACGGGAAGCCGCAGCCCGGCTGGTTCGGGTTGACGATAGCCAGGGCGTCCGGCAGCGTGTCGCCGGGCAGGTGGTGGTCGGTGATGACCACGCCAATGCCGGCGGCGTTGGCCGCGGCCACGCCGTCGACGCTGGCGATGCCGTTGTCCACGGTGATGATGATGTCGGGCTTGCCGGCGCGATGGCGGCAGGCCAGCTCGACCACGGCGGGCGACAGGCCGTAGCCGGTCTCGAAGCGGTTCGGCACCAGGAAGTCGACATCGGCGCCCATGGCCGACAGGGCGCGCAGGCCGACGGCGCAGGCGGTGGCGCCGTCGCAGTCGTAGTCGGCCACGATCAGCAGCTTCTTGCCGGCCTGGATGGCGTCGGCCAGCACGCCGGCGGCGTGCGCCGAGTGCGTCAGGCCGGCCGGCGGCAGCAGCGCGGGCCAGGCCAGCTTGGTCTGGTCGGGATGGGTGACGCCGCGCGCGGCCCACAGGCGCGCCAGCAGCGGGTGGATGCCCGAGGCTTCCAGGGCGTGGCAGGCGGCGAGGTCGGCGCGGCGGACGGTTAAGCGGGGTGAGACCACCAGGCGCTCCAGTTTTTCTTGGGCGCGGGCAGCAAGCCGAGCAGGCCCCCGCGCGGTTTCAGGGTGAGGGTGGCGCTGCGATCGTCGCCCAGCAACAGCAGTTCTGCGGGCTGGTCCGGCAGGCCCTTGGGGCCGGCCAGCGCTTGCAGGCGCTGCTCGAGCGCGGCCAGGGCGTCGAGCCAGGCGGCCCAGTCGCCCGCGCGTTGCGCGGCATCCAGTTCAGTCATGACCTGTTCCGGGCCGGCCGGGCGCATGGCCCACGGCGTGCCGCCGCCATACAGCCACAGGGCGTTGACGGGCGGCAGGCCGCGCGCGGCGCGCGATTCGTTGGCGGGATGCTCGTGCCAGGACATCTGGATCTCGTTGAGCAGCCGGCGCCAGGGCCGGGATTCGGCATCCTGGCGCCACCAGTCGTTCAGGCGCTGGCCCGCCACCGCCAGCGGGCTGGCGGTCTGGGGCCGCAGGCCGTCCGGCAGGCGCAGGCGCCAGCGGGCGGCCGTCAACGGTTCGACGGCAAAGCCGGTGTCTTCGAACAGCGGACGGGCGGTCTCCAGCAGCGCGGCGGTCTCGGCGTCGCGCAGGTCCATCTGGGTCGGGTCGAGCAGGGTGGCCTGGTCGGTGCCCAGGGCCAGGTGGACCAGTTCGGCCAGCCAGATGGGGCCGTCGCCGGCCTGGCCGTCGGCCAGCAGCGGGCCCAGTCCGGCGCCCGGCAGCAGGCCGGGTTCCGTGGCGTAGCCGGCGCGGCGCAGTTGCCAGGCTTCGAACGCGGTACAGCCCTGGGTACGGATGTCGTGGGCCTGGACTCGGGCGCTGCCGGCCTGCAGCCAGTGGTGCAGGGTAGGGGCGCGCTCGGGCAGCAGCTTGGCCAGTTCTGCGGCGACGGGAAGGGCGGGCAGGGCGCCCGGGATGACGATCAGCATGGCCAGGATTGTAGTCGCTGGCCGGACCCGGACCCAGGCCGGGAACTAAGCCCGGCCCCGACTGCCATAGCTTGTCACGGCTTGTCTTCCATTCCCGCATTCCGGGGACGGTTTTGCGGCCGGTTAATGCCATAATGCGCTCGTGCTGAAAATACCCTACGAACTCTGGATCGGCGCCCGCTATGCCGGGTTGGCCCGCATCCGCCAGCGACGCGGCCGCCGCGATCGCTTCATCTCTTTCATCGCCGCCAGTTCCATGGCAGGCATCGCGCTGGGCGTCGCCGCCCTGATCGTGGTGCTGTCGGTCATGAACGGCTTTCAGAAAGAGGTCCGTGACCGCATGCTGTCGGTGCTGCCGCACATCGAGCTCTACATCCCGGGCGCCGCGCCCGAGCGGGTGCTGGAGCAGTGGCAGCAGTTCGCCGACGCCGCCAAGCGCAACCCCGAGGTCAAGGCCGGCGCGCCATTCGTGGCGGCGCAGGGCATGCTGGTGCGCGGCCAGGCGCTGCGCGGGGTGCAGGTGCGCGGCATCGACCCGGCCACCGAAGGCAACGTCTCGGACCTGCCGCGGCAGATGGTGGCGGGCAAGCTGGCCGACCTGAAGCCGGGCGGCTTCGGCGTGGTGCTGGGCAACGAGCTGGCCGACGGCATGGGCGTGAAGGTGGGCGACACCTTGCTGATGCTGGCGCCGCAGGGCTCGATCAGCCCGGCCGGCTTCGCGCCGCGCATGCGCCAGTTCACCGTGGTCGGCGTGTTCTCGTCGGGCCACTACGAATACGATTCCTCGCTGGCCTTCGTCGACAACGACGACGCGGCCAAGGTCTTCCGCGATAGCGGCACCGCCGGCGTGCGCCTGCGCATCGCCGACATGCAGAAGGCGCCCGAGGTGGCGGCCGAGCTGCGCAACGTGCTGCCGCCGTACGTCATGGCGAGCGACTGGTCGCGCAACAACCGCACCTGGTTCGCCGCCGTGCAGACCGAAAAGCGCATGATGTTCCTGATCCTGGCGCTGATCGTGGCGGTGGCCGCGTTCAACCTGCTGTCGTCGCTGGTGATGGCGGTCAAGGACAAGCAATCGGACATCGCCATCCTGCGCACGCTGGGCGCGGGGCCGGGCGAAGTGGCGCGCATCTTCCTGGTGCAGGGCGCGCTGATTGGCGTCATCGGCACGCTGCTGGGCGTGGCGGGAGGCATCGTGATCGCCTACAACGTCGACGTGATCGTGCCGTTCATCGAACGCCTGCTGGGCGTGCATTTCCTGCCGCGCGAGATCTATTTCATCAGCGCCTTGCCGTCCGACCCGCAGGTGGGCGACATCGTGACCATCGGCGTGACCTCCCTGGTGCTGTCGCTGCTGGCGACCTTGTATCCCAGTTGGCGCGCCTCGCGCCTGCAACCCGCACAGGTGCTGCGCCATGACTGATACCGTGACTCCCGCGCTGCAGGCGGACAACCTCGTCAAGATCTATGACGAGGGGCCGGCCCGCATCGAGGTGTTGAGCAACGTCAGCCTGAGCGTGGCGCGCGGCGAAATGGTCGCCATCGTCGGCGCGTCCGGCTCCGGCAAGAGCACGCTGCTGCACATCCTGGGCCTGCTGGACGTGCCCACCAGCGGTTCCGTCTCGGTCGACGGCCATTTGGCCGTCGGGTTGTCCGAAGCGAAGAAGAGCCAGGTGCGCAACCGCAGCCTGGGCTTCGTCTACCAGTTCCACCACCTGCTGCCGGAATTTTCGGCGCTGGACAACGTGGCCATGCCGCTGATCGTGCGCCGCGAGAACCGCGACAAGGCCCGCGAGGCGGCGCGCGAGGTTCTGGGCCTGGTTGGCCTGGCGGCGCGCGAAGGGCACTTTCCGGGGCAACTGTCGGGCGGCGAACGCCAGCGCGTGGCGCTGGCGCGCGCGCTGGTGACGCGGCCGGTGTGCGTGCTGGCCGATGAGCCCACCGGCAACCTGGACCGCCATACCGCGCACAACATGTTCGAACTGCTGACGCGGGTCAATCGCGAGTCGGGCACGGCATTTGCGATCGTGACCCACGACCCCGAGCTGGCGGCGCGCGCCGACCGTCAGTTGCTGATGGAAAACGGCCGGCTGGTCTCGGGCTGACGCCCGCGGCCGGTCCGTGGGCCGGGCGGCGCGATGATTGTGCAGGAAACCCGGGCAAGGAGGCCGCGCCCATGCTGATCGACACCCATTGCCACCTGGACGCCGCCGAGTTCGATGCCGATCGTCGCCAGGTCATCGGACACGCGCTTGAAGCCGGCGTCCAGGCCATCGTCATTCCCGCCATCGAACGGGCCAATTTTGCCGTCGTGCGGGAGCTTGCCGGGCAGGTGGCCGGCGGCGCCTACGCGCTGGGCATCCATCCTCTTTATGTGCAGCGCGCCGACGATGCCGATCTGGACGCCCTGCGCGACGCCATCCGGCAGTCGCTGGGCGATCCCCGTTTCGTCGCCATCGGCGAGATCGGACTGGATTTCTTCGTGCCGGAAATCGCCTCGGGCGAGCCGCGCGCGCGGCAGGAACGTTTCTACGCCGCCCAACTGGCCATGGCGGCGGAATTCAAGCTGCCGGTGCTGCTGCACGTGCGCAAATCGCAAGACATCCTGCTGAAGTACCTGCGGCGCCACGAGCGTATCGGCGGCATCGCGCATGCCTTCAATGGCAGCGCGCAGCAGGCCCAGGCCTTCGTCGAGCAGGGCTTCGCGCTGGGGCTGGGCGGGGCCATGACCTACGAACGGGCATTGCAGATCCGCCGCCACGCCACTGACGTCGACCTGCGCCATCTGGTGCTGGAGACCGACGCGCCGGATATTCCCCCGGCCTGGCTGCATCCGCCGCAGCGGCGCAACCGGCCCGGCGAGCTGGCCCGCATCGCCCAGGTGCTGGCCGGACTGCGCGGTATCACGCCGGCGCAGGTGGCGCAGGCGACCACGGCCAATGCGCTGCGGGTGTTGCCGCGGCTGTCGGCCGCGATCCTGGCCGACGACTGATCCCTGACTATTGGTGCCCGGCGACTGATTCCTGACGATTGGCGACGCGGCCGCGTGGGTCAGGCGGCCATGCGCGGCAGCTCGATGCGCACGCTCAGCCCGTGCGGGGCGGCGTTGCGCGCCGAGATGCGGCCCTTGTGGGCCGTCACGGCGGCGCGCGCGATGCTCAAACCCAGGCCGGCGCCGCCGGGGGGCGCGTCCGCGGCGGGGGCGCCCTGGTAGAACGGTTCGAACAGATAAGCCAGTTCCTTTTCCGGCACGCCTGGGCCGTTGTCCTCGATTTCCAGGCAGGCTTCGCCGGCGTCGGCCAGCAGGCGCACCTGGATCGCGCCGCCCGCCGGCGCGAAACGCAGGGCGTTGCGCAGGACGTTTTCGATGGCGCTGGCCAGACTGTCGCGGTCGGCCGCGATGCGCAGCGGCGGCGGACGGTGCCAGCCAATGGCGATCTGGCGTTCGCCGGCCTCGAAGCGCGCATCCTGCACCACGTCGTCGACCACGTCCGCCAGGTCCAGCGTATCGGTGGGCAGGGGCAGGGCGCCCATGCGCGCCAGCCGCAGCGTGCTGCCCACCAGCGTGTCCAGGCGCTCGCATTCGCGTTCCATGCGGTCCAGTTGCAGGTCCTGGCGCTCGTCCTTGCGGCGCGCCAGTTCCACGCCCAGGCGCAGGCGCGCCAGCGGCGAGCGCAGTTCGTGGGCGATGTTGCGCAGCAGTTGCTCGCGCGTATCGACCAGCGCCTGCAGGCGGCCGGCCATGGCGTCGAAGTCGCGCGCCAGCAGGCCCAGTTCGTCCTGGCGCCGCGACAGCGCGCCGGGGGTGCGGGTATCGAGCCGGCCGGCGGCCAGGGCGCGCGCGGCGCCGCGCATTTGGTCCAGCGGCGCGGCCACGTGGCGCGTCAGCGCCCAGCAGAAAGGGGCGGTGATGGCCAGCGCGAACAGCAGCAGGCCCAGCGCCACCGGCGTCAGTCCCAGCACTTCCCAGTGCGAGGAGTCGAACGGCAGGAACAGCATCAGCAGTTCACGGTTGTCCGGCAATGTCAGCAATTGCGGATCCCACCACGACACGCGCAGCGCGGCCGGATCGGCGGGGACTTCGATGGAGGCGGCGATCAGGCCTGGATCGGGCGCGGCGCGGAAGGCCGCCAGCCAGTCGTCCAGGCGGGTCGGCAACCGGCGGCCGAGGATGTCGCGGTCGTGCGTGTCGACGATATAAATCTTGAGCGCCGAATAGCGCGCGTCCATGGCCTCGACCCAGCGCCGCAGGCCGTCGGCGCCTTCGCCGCGGGCGATCTGGGCCGCGTCGCGCGTCAGGTTGCCGGGGTTCAGGCCGTCGAGCGAATCGACGCGGTACCAGGCCACCACGGCGGTCAGCATCATGCCGCAGACCGTGATGACGGCCATCGCGCCCCAGAAGGTCAGGAAGGCGCGCCAGAACAGGGAGCGGACGGGCAGCCCGCGCATCAGGCCGCGCCGGCCAGCACGTAGCCCAGACCGCGCAGGTTGCGGATGGCGGGGGCGTCGCCGGCCTGGTCCAGTTGCAGTTTCCGGCGCAGGCTGCTGATGTGGGTGTCGATGCTGCGGTCGTAGCGATCGGCGGCGCGGCCCAGCGCGTACAGGCTGATCTGTTCGCGCGGCACCACTTGGCCCGGGGTGCGCATCAGGACTTCGAGGACGCGCTGTTCGGCGCCGGTCAGCAGCACTTCCTGCTCGCCCAGGCGGGCGCGGCCGCTGGCGGCGTCCAGCGATAGCGCGCCGACGTTCAGCTCGGGCGGGGAGGGGGCGGGCTTTTCCTCGAAGCGGCGCAGCACGGCGCCGATGCGGGCCTTGAGTTCGCGCGGACCGAAGGGTTTGGCCAGGTAGTCGTCGGCGCCCAGTTCGAGTCCCAGCACCCTGTCGGTTTCACCGCCGTGGGCGGTGAACATGATGACGGGGCGGCGCGAGTGGCGGCGCAGATGGCGCAGCAGATCGAGGCCGCTGCCGTCCGGCAGCATCAGGTCGAGCAGCACCAGATCGAAGCAATCTTGCATTGCAAGTGGCAGACCTTGGGCGCTGTTGTGCGCCAGGGTCAGTTCGATGTGGCCGGGCTCTAGGTACTCGCGCAGCATCAATGCCAGGTCGACGTCGTCGTCGATCAACAGGATGCGGCGCGTTGCCATGGGGGAGGGTATGGGCATGCGCTTGGGTTCTGTTGCCACGGCAGCATAGCGGGTCGCCGGCGGCAGAAGTGTCAAGAAGTGCGAAGAAAGTAAAAGTTGCGGAAAGCGTGTTGCAGCTCACGCTTGGCCTCAATTCTAATATGAGAATAGTTTTCATTAAAAATTGAAGCGGAGCGGGGCTGCGCGCGGGGCGCGGCCCTTCCGGGACGGGAGAGTCTGAAATCATGAGCTGCAACGATCTGGCCGCGCGCCGCGCATTCGGCCCGCGTACCGGCCTGGCTGTCGCCTTGTGCGCCAGCGGCCTTGCCGCCGGTCATCCGGTCTTGGCGCAATCGGCCGCGCCGGCCGACGCCAGGACGCTGGATACCGTGGTGGTGACGGCCAGCGGCTACGAGCAGCAGATCCAGGACGCGCCGGCCTCGATCAGCGTGATCACGCGCCAGGATCTCGAAAAGAAGTTCTACCGTGATGTCACCGACGCGCTGGTCGAAGTGCCGGGCGTGGTGGTCACCGGCGGCGGCGACCGCCAGGACATCAGCCTGCGCGGCATGGGCCCCAAGTACACGCTGATCCTGATCGATGGCAAGCGCCAGAACTCGCGTGAAACCCGCACCAACTCCGATTCCGGCGGCGTCGAAGGCGGCTGGACGCCGCCGATCTCGGCCATCGAGCGCATCGAGGTGGTGCGCGGGCCGATGTCGTCGCTGTATGGTTCCGACGCCATGGGCGGGGTGATCAACATCATCACCCGCAAGGTGCCCAACGAGTGGGGCGGCGAAATCCGCATGGACACCACCATCCAGGAAAGCAGCAAGTCCGGCGACATCTACCAGGGCAACTTCTACCTGGCGGGCCCGATCAAGAATGACCTGCTGGGCCTGCAGATCTACGGCCAGGCGACCCAGCGCGACGAAGACAGGATCGTCGAGGGCTACCGCAAGCGCAACGCCACCAACATCACGGCCAAGCTGGCGCTGACGCCCAACCGCGACCACGACATCGTGCTGGAAGCCACGTCCAGCCGCCAGAAGTACGAGAACACCCTGGGCAAGACCGTGGCCCCGCTGGCCCCCGGCGTGGCCTGCGCGCGTACGGGCTGCCCGGCCTCGTCGGAAACCGACTACCGCAGCAGCAAGTGGGCGCTGTCGCACACCGGCCGCTGGGGCTGGGGCGTGTCCGACAGCTACGTGCAGCAGGAAGAGTTCGACAACCGCTCGCGCCAGATGAAGATCAAGAACCTGGACCTGCAGACCAGTTGGACGCTGCCGCTGGGTTCGCACATGCTGACCCTGGGCGGTACCTACCTGACGCAGCGCCTGACCGACCAGACCGGCAACCAGCTCGCCGGTGGTCCCAGCAAGGTGGAGCGCTACCAGTGGGCGCTGTTCGCCGAGGACGAATGGCGCCTGGTCGAAAGCTTCGCGCTGACCGGCGGCCTGCGCATGGACCAGGACGAGAACTTCGGCAGCCATTTCAGTCCGCGCCTGTACGGCGTGTGGCACATGGCCGAGCGCTGGACCCTGAAGGGCGGCGTGTCCACCGGTTTCCGCGCGCCCGACCTGCGCCAGACCGTGGCCGGCTGGGGGCAGGTCAGCCGCGGCGGCAACATGTACGGCAACCCCGACCTGACGCCCGAGAAGTCGGTGACCCAGGAACTTGGCCTGCTGTATGACGACGGCGAGGGCTTCAATGCCGGACTGACCCTGTTCAACAACAACTTCAAGGACAAGATCACCCGCGTCGCGTGCCCGCTGTCGCAGTGCACCGATGGCCCCAACCAGTTCGGCTCCAACCCCACCACCTACATGAACGTGGACAAGGCGGTGTCGCGCGGCGTCGAGGCCAACCTGAAGCTGCCGCTGGGCCGCGACTGGTCGCTGACCAGCAGCTACACCTTCACCAAGTCGGAACAGAAGTCCGGCCAGTACCAGGGCCAGCCGCTGAACCAACTGCCCAAGCACCTGTTCACCACCACGGTCAACTGGCAGGCCTCCGACGCGCTGCAAGCGTGGGCCCGCGTCAACTACCGCGGCAAGGAAAGCCAGCCGATTACCGGCCCGTCCTCGACCTCGCTGGTGGCGCCGTCGTACACCTTCGTCGACCTGGGCGGCTCGTATGCCGTGAACAAGAAGGTGTCGGTGTACGCCGGCATCTACAACCTGTTCGACAAGCAGGTCGGGTACGACGACTACGGCTACGTCGAAGACGGCCGCCGTTATTGGCTGGGCGTGGGCGTGAAGTTCTGAGCCCGCGAGCAACAACCGGGACGCGCCGCCGCCTGGCGGTGTTCCCGCAACCTGGAGAGACAAGCATGACGATGAAGCAAACCTTGGCAGGGCGCGCCGGCCGCTGGCTGGCGTGTGCCACCACGGCCCTGGCCCTGGGCGCCGCCAGCGCCCCGAGCATGGCCCAGGACGCGGCCCGGAGCGTGCCGGTCAAGCACGCGCGCGGCGAGACCGCCGTGCCGTCCAACCCGGCCAAGACCGTGGTGCTGGACCTGGCGGTGCTCGACACCCTGCACGCGTTGGGCGTGGACGTGGCCGGCGTGCCCAGCGCCGCCAAGCTGCCGCCGCAGCTCGCCCAGTACGCCGACAAGCGCTACCTCAAGGTTGGCAGCATGTTCGAGCCCAACTACGAGGTAATCCACGCGGCCCAGCCGCAGGTGATCTTCGTGGCCGGCCGTTCGGCGCCCAAGTACGACGAATTGGCCAAACTGGCGCCCACGGTCGACCTGACGGTTGACGCCAAGGACCTGGTCGGCAGCGTCACGCGCAACACCGAAACGCTGGCCGCCATCTATGGCAAACAGACCCAGGCCAGGGAAAAGCTGGACGCGCTGCGCGCCTCGATCGCGGCGCTGCATGGCCAGGCGGGCAAGGCGGGCACCGCGCTGATCGTGCTGACCACCGGCGGCAAGATGAGCGCCTATGGTCCCGGCTCGCGCTTCGGCGTGATCCACGACGCGTTCGGCTTCGCGCCCGCCGCCAAGGACCTGAACGTGTCGAACCACGGCCAGGCGATCTCGTTCGAGTTCATTGCCCAGACCGATCCCGACTGGCTGTTCGTGATCGACCGCGACGCCGCCATCGGCCGCGAAGGCACCTCGGCCCAGCGGATGCTGGACAACGACCTGATCCGCCCGACCAAGGCCTGGAAGCAGCAGCGCGTGGTCTACCTGAACGGCTACAACTGGTACCTGCTGGGCAGTGCCGGCCTGACGGCCATGCAGCAGAACGTGGACGATATCGCCCGCGCGCTGTCGGGCGCCAAGCCGGACGCCAAGTAAGCGCATGGTCCATCGGATGGCGTCGGAGTCGGCCGGGTGAAGCAGGGCGGGATGATGACCGGCTGGGCCGGGCTGGCGGCCTTGTTGCTGCTGTTGCTGTCGTTGTGCGTGGCCAGCGTCAGCCTGGGCGCGGGGTCGTTTTCGTTCGCCGCGCTGGCCGGCGGGCCGGACGCCGAGCGCGCCTGGCGCCTGCTGCTGGTCAGCCGCGTGCCGCGCACGCTGGCCCTGCTGCTGGCCGGCATGGCGCTGGCGGTGGCTGGGCTGATCATGCAGATGCTGGTGCGCAACCGCTACGTCGAGCCGACCACGGCCGGCACCGTCGAGTCGGCCACGCTCGGCATCCTGGTGGTGACGCTGCTGGCGCCGGACACGCCGGTGATCGGCAAGATGCTGACGGCCACCGGCTTCGCGCTGGCGGGCACGCTGCTGTTCCTGGCGCTGCTGCGGCGCGTGCCGCTGCGCACGCCGTTCATCGTGCCGCTGATCGGCCTGATCCTGGGCGGCGTGATCCATGCGGTCACCACCTTCGTCGCCTATCGCTATGACCTGCTGCAATCCCTGCATGCCTGGACCACCGGGGATTTCTCCGGGGTGCTGCGCGGCCGCTACGAACTGCTGTGGATCGGCTTTGCGCTGGCGGCCGCGGCCTATCTGGCGGCGGACCGCTACACCGTGGCCGGCATGGGCCGCGAGTTCGCCGCCAATCTCGGCCTGAACCATGCGCGACTGACGCTGGTGGGTCTGCTCATCGTGTCGGCGATTTCCGCCGTGGTGGTGGTGACCGCCGGCGGCATTCCATTCCTGGGCCTGATCGTGCCGAACGCCGTCAGCCTGATGCTGGGCGACAACATGCGCCGCGCGATTCCGTGGGTGGCGATGCTGGGGGGCGTGTTCGTGCTGGCCTGTGACATCATCGGCCGGCTGGTGATCCATCCCTACGAGGTGCCGCTGGGCACGGTGGTGGGCGTGGTGGGCAGCGTCCTGTTCCTGTGCCTGTTGCGCAGCCGGGGAGCGCGCCGTGGCTGAATCCGTGTCGCGCCTGTTGCCTTCGCCGCAGGCCTGGCGCCTGGCGCTGCTGGCCACGGCCGCGTTGCTGTGCGTTGTCGGTTTCATGACGCTGGGCGCCAACGGCCAATGGGCTTTCGTGCTGCCGTTCCGGGGCGGCAAGCTGGCGGCGATGCTGCTGGTGGCCTACGCGGTGGCGGTGTCGTCGGTGCTGTTCCAGACCGTGACGCACAACCGCATCCTGACGCCGGCCATCATGGGCTTTGACGCGCTCTACCTGCTGATCCAGTCGCTGGTGGTGTTCGGCTTCGGACAGGCGGCCGGCGCGGTCAACCATCCGGTGGCGGCCTTCGTGCTGGAAGTGGGCGCGATGACGGCCTTCGCCTGCCTGCTGTTCCGCTGGCTGTTCACGGACGCCGTGCGCAGCCTGCATTTGATGATGCTGGTGGGCATCATCTTCGGGCTGCTGTTTCGCAGCCTGTCCAGCTTCGTGGTGCGCCTGATCGACCCGAACGAATTCCTGGTGCTGCAGGACCGGATGTTCGCCAACTTCAATTCAGTGCGCACCGAACTGCTGCCGATCGCGCTGGCGGCTGTGGCCGCGGCGACGCTGCTGGTCTGGCGCATGCGGCGCCGCTACGACGTGCTGGCGCTGGGCCGCGAGATCGCGCTGAACCTGGGCGTGGACTACCGCCGCACCTTGTTGCTGACGCTGGCCGCCATCGCGGTGCTGGTGTCGGTGTCCACCGCGCTGGTGGGGCCGGTGACGTTCTTCGGGCTGCTGGTGAGCAACCTGGCCTATCAGGCGATGGGGTCGGACCGGCACCGACACACCGTGCCGGCCGCGGTGCTGCTCAGCGTGATCTTCCTGGTCGGCGGGCAGACGTTGCTGGAGCGCGTGCTGCAACTGAGCACCACGGTCAGCGTGGTCATCGAATTCGTGGGCGGAGTGATGTTCCTGGCCCTGATCTTGCGCAGGGGACGCCAATGATCGATATCCAACAAGTCAGCAAGCAATACGGCGACAGCGTGGTCGTGGACCGGGTGTCGCTGGCCTTGCCGGCCGGCGGCGTGACCGCCATCATCGGCCCCAACGGCGCCGGCAAATCGACGCTGCTGTCGATGATCAGCCGCCTGTTGCCGATGTCCGCCGGCCGCATCCAGGTGGACGGCCTGGACGTGACGCGCAGCGACAGCCGCGAACTGGCGCGGCGCCTGGCCATCCTGCGGCAGGACAACCACCTGCCGCTGCGCCTGACGGTGCGCGACCTGGTGGCGTTCGGGCGCTATCCGCATTCGGGCGGCCGCCTGACACTGGACGACAAGGTCCATATCGACCGGGCCATCGCCTACCTGGACCTGGAACCGCTGGCCGGCCGCTACCTGGACGAGATGTCCGGCGGCCAGCGCCAGCGCGCGTTCGTGGCGATGGTGCTGTGCCAGGACACGCGCTATGTGTTGCTGGACGAGCCGCTGAACAGCCTCGACATGAAGCACGCCGTGGCCATGATGGGCACGCTGCGGCGCGCCGCCGACGAACTGGGCAAGACCGTGGTGCTGGTGCTGCACGACATCAACTTCGCGTCCAGCTATGCCGACCGCATCGTGGCGATGAAGGCGGGCAGGGTGGCGCATTGCGGCACGCCCGCCGAACTGATCCGTCCCGAGGTGCTGGGCGACCTGTACGAATTGCCGATCGACGTGCACGAAATCGGCGGCAAGCGCATCTGCGTGTATTACCGCTGACGGTCGCGGGGAGCGCGCTGGGTCGCGGGACGACGCCGGCGCGCGGCGGGAAATTTCCGGGGACGGAATACGAGCGGACTGGGACATCCGGCCCGTCGCGCACGCTTCGCACAGACATGCTGAATAACATCTGAATTGGACGCGTGTCTCATTTATCGTGGCCCCCAGGCAACGTAATGATAAAAGCATTGCGAGTGATTCTCGTTGTCAAGAGAATGGCGGTTTCTTCCATTTCAAACGACTTCGAAAAGACCCGCAGGCCATGCACGTCCTCCGCCCCCTCACCGCCGCCCTGTTCGCCGCGGCCCCCTTGGCCGTCCACGCCCAGGCCGCCGCGCCCGCCGCCACCCTGCCCGCGATCAGCGTCGTCGGCGCCGATGACACCGCGCAAAGCTACAACCCGCCCGCGTCCACCAGCGCCACCAAGATCGACGCGCCGCTGCGCGACATTCCCCAGACGGTGAACGTGGTGTCGGCGCAGGTGCTGCGCGACCAGCACGCCATGTCGGTGCAGGACGCGCTCAAGAACGTGCCGGGCGTCAGCTTCTCGACCGGCGACGGCCAGCGCGACCAGGTGTCGATCCGCGGCTTCACCGCGATCGCCGACCAGTTCGTCGACGGCTTCCGCGATGACGCGCTGTACTTCCGCGACCTGTCCAACGTCGAACGCATCGACGTCATCAAGGGGCCGGCGGCGGTGCTGTACGGCCGCGGTTCGTCCGGCGGCCTGATCAACCGCATCACCAAGAAGCCGGGCGAGGACATCTCGCAGGTCGGCCTGAGCTACGGTTCGTGGAACGACCGCCGCCTCGACCTGGACCTGGGTCGCGCCAACGACAGCGGCAGCATGGCCTGGCGCCTGACGGGCGCGGTGGAAAAGGGCGACAGCTACCGCGACAAGCAGTTCATCGATCGCAAGGCGATCGCGCCGTCGGCCCAGTTCAAGCTGGGCGAGAACACCACCTTCCTGCTGCAGACCGAATTCCTGGAAGACCGCCGCCTGACGGACTTCGGCATCCCGGCCTACCATGGCCGGCCGGTGGACGTGGACCCGTCCACCTACTACGGCGCCGAGAACGCGCGCGACACCGACTACACCCAGACCCGCGTGCAGTCGTACGCCGGCACGCTGACGCACCGCTTCAATGACAACTGGTCGCTGCGCAATGCCACGCGCTACTACCACTACACGCTGAACCGCAACAACACGCTGCCGGGTTCGGTCAACGAAGCCGCGCAGACCGTGTCACTGACCCACGGCAACGTGCTGCGCGACGAACACGGCTGGACCAACCAGACCGAGCTGATGCAGCGCGTGCACTGGGGATCGGTGCGCCACGACATCCTCTACGGCGTCGAGGTGGGCCAGCAGAACAAGGACCTGGTGAGCTATTCCAACCCCAACGTGGCGGTGGTCAACCTGTTCGATCCGCAACTGCCGACGCTGCGGCGGCAGGCCGTGGGCGCGCCTGGCTCCGACAACCTGGGCCGCTTCAGCACGCTCGGCCTGTATGTGCAGGACATGGTGTCGCTGGGCGAGCACTGGAAGGTGCTGGGCGGCGTGCGCCATGACCGCTTCGAGCAGAAGACCGAGGACCGCCGCAGCGGCCAGAACCTGCAGCGCACCGACTCCAACCTGAGCCCGCGCCTGGGCCTGGTGTTCCAGCCGGACAGCGTGCAGTCGTACTACGTGTCGTGGAGCCGTTCCTACCAGCCCTCGGGCGAGGCCTTCGCGCTGGCGGCCAACAACGTCGACCTGGCGCCGGAGAAGACCACCAACTATGAAGTCGGCGCCAAGTACGATTTCCTGGATGGCAAGCTGTCGACCACGGTGTCGGTGTTCCGCCTGGAGCGCACCGACATCAAGGTGACCAACCCGGTGACCAACACGCTGGTGCCGGTGGGCACGCAGCGCACCGACGGCGCCGAGTGGACCCTGTCAGGCGACCTGTCCAACGGCTGGCGCGCGATGCTGGGCTATGCCTATCTGGACGCGCGCGTGACGCAGTCGGTGGCGCGCGACGCCGGCAAGGACGTGGAGGGCAAGCGCGCCACGCTGACGCCGCGCCATGCCGGCAACGTCTGGATCACCAAGGACCTGGGCGACGGCTTTGGCGCTGGCGCCGGTCTGAACCTGGTGGGCGCGCGCTTCGCCAACCCGGGCAACACGGTTACGCTGCCGGGCTACCTCACGGCGGACGCGGCGGCGTGGTGGCGCCAGGGGCCGTACTCGGTGCAGTTGAACGTGTACAACCTGTTCAATGCCGGCTACATCGTCTCGGCGCACGGCACCAGCCCCAACCTGAACATGCCGGGCGCGCCGCGCAACGCCATGCTGAGCCTGCAGTACCGCATGTAAATGGAAAGGCGTCCGCGCGCCGACAGGGCGCGCGGATGTGGTTTCAGCGCAGTGGCGACTCGGCCGTCAGGCTGTCGGTCTCCAGCGCCGCCAGCGCGTCGAGGAAGCGCCACGCGAACGAGCCGGGGCCTTCCGCCAGCGCCCCGGCGCGCCGGCCGGCGATGCCGAAGCAGGACAGCGCCGCCACCGCCGCGGTGTAGGCGTCAGCGCGCGCCACCGCCGCAAAGGCGCCGACCACCGCCGTCAGCGCGCAGCCCGTGGCCGTGACCTGAGGCATCAGCGGCGATCCGCCGGCCACGCGCACCTCGCGCTGGCCGTCTGTCACGAAATCCACTTCTCCCGTCACCGCCACCACCGTGGCGCGGGCCCGCGCCAGCTCGCGCGCCGCCTGCTCGGCCTGCTGCACCGGGTCGCGCGCATCCACGCCCTTGCTGGCGCTCTGGCCGCCTCCCAGCGCGATGATCTCCGACGCGTTGCCGCGGATCACGGCGGGCCGCAGGTCCAGCAGGCGCCGCACCGCGTCGCGGCGGAACGCGGTGGCGTGGTGCGCCACCGGATCCAGCACCCAGGGCGTGTCCGCCTGGCTGGCGGCGGCGGCGGTCCGCAGCATGCTGTCCAGCCAGGGGGCCGAGAGCGTGCCGATATTGATCACCACCGCGCCGCTGATGGCGGCGAATTCGGGCGCTTCCTCCGCCGCGTGCACCATTGCTGGCGAGGCGCCGATGGCCAGCAGCGTATTGGCCGCGGTGTTCATCGACACGAAGTTGGTCAGGCACTGCACCAGCGGCGCGTCGCGGCGCACGGCCGCATACAGGTCGCGCGAAGCCAGCGCCAGGTCGGACAGGGTAGGAGTGAGGGAGGCCATGCCGGCGGGTCCTTGCAAGGGGACAACGGGCGGGGCGGGGCGGCGTGGCGCGGCATGGCGGGCCGGCGGGATGCGCACCTTCCCTACGCCAGGATTGTCTGGATCAGGTTCAACGGGTCTCTCGCGCCGCGTGCCGCGCTGGGCGCGGCCGCCATCGGAATCTCAGCTTCTTGCCGAAGCTCCCCGGGTGGATGGGGCTATGTTCGGAGGGGGGAGGGGGAATGTCAAGCTGCGCGGACTGCGCGCTTGCCGATGCCTGTCTCCTTTCACTACAATGGAGAATGGTTATCATTCATAAGCCCGCAAGGGCGCGCGGCCATGCCCCCCACGACGCAGGATCGAATCGAATCGCTTTATGTGGATCACCACGGCTGGTTGCACGGTTGGCTGCGCCTTCAGTTGGGCAATTCTTTCGAGGCCGCGGACCTGGCGCATGATGTGTTCGTGCGCCTGTTGCGCCGGCCGGCGGCGGCGGATGCGCGCGAGCCGCGGGCTTTTCTGAGCACCATTGCGCGCGGCCTGCTGGTCGACCATTGGCGGCGGCGCGAACTGGAGCGCGCCTGGCTCGACGTGCTGGCCCGCACGCCGGAAGCGCAAGTGCCTTCGCCCGAAAGCCGTCTGCTCATCCTCGAGGCGCTGATCAAGATCGACCAGATGCTCGACACCCTCAAGCCCAAGGTGCGCCAGGCCTTCCTGTGGGCCCAGCTCGAAGGCTTGACCTGCCGGCAGATCGCCGAGCGGCTGGACGTGTCGCTGACCACCGCCGAGCGCTACGTCGCCAGCGGGCTGCGCCAGTGCTACCTGTTCCGCTTCGAGCCGACATGAGAGCGCCGGGCGCGGCGGCGCCGATTGCCGCCTCCATTGTCGACCAGGCCATCGATTGGTCGGTCAAGCTCAACTTCGGCCAGGCCGACGCGCGCACCCGCGCGGCGTTCGAGCGCTGGCGCCGGGCCGCGCCCGAGCACGAGCTGGCCTGGACCCGGGTGCAATCGCTGAACGCGGATTTCAATACGGTCCCACAAGGATTGGCGTTGGATACGTTGACCGCCCTGAACGGTGCGCGCCGGCGCCAGCGCCGCGTGGTGCTCAAGAGCCTGCTGCTTGCCGGCGGCGTGTTGGGTATGGGCTGGGCGGCGCGCGAGCAGGTGCCGTGGCAGCGGCTCACGGCCGACGTCAGTACCGGCCTGGGCGAACGCCGGGCCCTGACGCTGGCCGATGGCACCCGCCTGGTGTTGAACACCGACAGCGCCGTGAGCCTGCGGCTGGACGGCGCCGAACGCGTGGTGGTGCTGCATCGCGGCGAGATATCGCTGGACACGGGCAGCGACCCCGGCTCGCCGGCGCGGCGGCCATTCCGGGTGCGCACGCCCTATGGCGTCGTCGAGGCGCTGGGCACTCGCTTCGTCGTGCGGCTGGACGACGATGGCGCCCGGGTCAGCGTGCAGGAGCACGCCGTGGCCCTGACGCCGGCCGAAGGCGGCGAGCGTGTCATCGTGCAGGCGGGCCAGCAGGGCTGGCTCGACCGCTGGCACGCACAGCCCCTGCAGCCGCCGGCCATGGAAAGCGCGGCCTGGGTCGAAGGCGCGATCGCCGGCAAGAACATGCGGCTGGCCGACCTGCTGGCGGAACTGTCGCGCTATCGCCGCGGGCGCATCAACTGTGCCCCCGAGGTGGCGGACCTGCGGGTATCGGGCACCTACCACGTCGACGACACTGACCGGGCGCTGGCCTTCCTGGCGCAGACCCTGCCGGTCCGGGTGCGCTACTGGACGCGCTACTGGGTGACGGTCGGCCCGGCCTGAGGCCGTCATGCCGCGTCACGATCCGGCCTTGAAAAGGGCCGAAAAAAAGTTGCTGAAAAAATGAGGGGATTCGCGTTCTTGTCCGGCCTACAGGGAAAGACACCTTTCAACCTGGCCTTCAAGACTACGCAATGACACTCGCTCGTACCCCGAAGACGGCGCGCCTGGCGCCCGTTCCCACCGTGCTGCGCACGGCCCTGTCCGGCATCCTGTGCGGCGCCGCCCTGGCGGCCTGGCCGGTCGCCGCCGTGCGGGCGCAAGCCGCGCCCGCGGTGCAGGAGGCCGAGCGCGGCTTCGCCATCGCCGCCGGCCCGCTGGACCAGGCGCTGAACCAGTTCGCGCGCGCCGCCGGAGTGAATGTGTCGTTCGATGCGTCCCAGGTCGAGCGCGCGCAGACGCAGGGCCTGAACGGCCGCTGGACCACCGCGGGCGGCCTGGCGGCCTTGCTGGCCGGCACCGGCTTCGAGGGCGTGCGCCAGCCCAGCGGCGGCTACGCGGTGCGGCGCGCCGCGCGCGGCAGCGCCGTCACGCTGGACGCGGTGACGGTGACCGGGCAGGAATACCGCAGCATGTCCGAAGGCACCGGCTCCTACACCGTGCCCTCGGTCATGATCGGCAAGGGCGACCAGCGCCTGCGAGACATCCCGCAGTCCGTCAGCGTGGTGACGCGCCAGCGGCTGGACGAGCAGAACCTGACCTCGGTCTACGACGCGCTGGAAAACACCACCGGCGTGACCCTGCAGCAGAGCCCGCAGGGCGGCAAGTACATCTATTCTCGCGGCTTCGAGGACAGCGTCATCCAGTACGACGGCGTGCCGCTGGAACGCGGCTTCTACGGCCGCGCCAGCAATTACTCGGGCGGCACCGCCATGTATGACCGCGTCGAGGTGCTGCGCGGCGCGGCCGGCCTGCTGCAAGGCTCGGGCTCGCCCGGCGGCGCGGTGAATCTGGTGCGCAAGCGTCCGCTGGCGGAAGACCGCTACATGGTCGAGACCAAGGCCGGCAGTTGGGACCGCTATGGCCTGCAGGTCGATGGCAGCGGGGCGCTCAATGCCGATGGCAGCCTGCGCGGCCGCGCGCTGGTGGACCGCCAGGACAACCACTCTTTCGTCGACCGCGTCCACATGAAGAACACGACCTTCTACGGCACGATCGAATACGACTTCACGCCATACACCCAACTGAACCTGGGCTACAGCTATGAAGACCTGCGCGGCCGCCCGTCGATTTCCGGCCTGCCGCGCTACAGCGACGGCGAGGAGATCGACTTCAAGCGCTCCACCAGCTACGGCGCCAACTGGAACCGGCAGCAAACTTCGAACCAGGGTTTCTATGCGGACTTCACGCACGCCTTCAACGACGACTGGCGCTTCAAGGCCACGGGCGCCTACGTGCAGGAAAAGCAGTACCTGAAGTACACCGCGTCCAGCCGCGGCGTGAGTCCGGTCACGCAGATGGCCCAGGTCAACGTCGCGCGCACGGTCGCCGACCTCGACGCCTCCGGCATGGACGCCAACCTGACCGGCAAGTTCTGGGCCTTCGGCCGCACCCATGAGGTAGTGGTGGGCGCCAACTACGCCCACACCAAGATCGACACGTCGTATTCGTACATCACCAACTACGCCACCTTCAACGCCTTCCAGTTCAATCCGGACCTGCCCGAGCCGACCACGGCCGCGCTGCGCGCGTTCACCGATGAAGTCCGCCTCGGCACGAGCCGCGAGCTGGGCTTCTACGGCGCGACCCGCCTGCAACTGACCGATCCATTGAAACTGGTGCTGGGCGGCCGTTTCAGCCGTTCCACCCGCATCTGGACCACGGACACCACCAGCGCCGGCAGGCTGACCAACGGCCAGACGGTGCAGGCCAATACCCACTTCACGCCGTATGCGGGCCTGATCCTGGACCTGTCGCCGCAGTGGACCACCTACGTCAGCTACACCGACATCTTCCAGCCGCAGAGCGAGGTCAACGCGTCCGGCCAGTCGCTCAAGCCGATCGTTGGCGAGAACTACGAGCTGGGCCTGAAGGGCGAGCTGCTGGACGGCCGCGTCAATACGGCGTTTGCGATCTTCCGCATCGACCAGAGCAACCGCGCCCAGGTGGACTTCAGCTCCAGCCCGACCTGCGCCGAGAACTACTACTGCTACACCGATGCGGGCAAGGTGCGCAGCCAGGGCTTCGACGCGGAAATCAACGGCGAAGTCACCCGCGGCTGGAACGTCTATGCCGGCTATACCTTCAACACCACCCGCTACCTGAAGGACGTCAGCAGCGAGGGGCAGGCGTTCGCCTGGCACACGCCCAAGCACATTTTCCGGCTCTGGACCACGTACCAGTTGCCGGGCGACCTGAACGCCTTCACGCTGGGCGGCGGGGTCAACGTGCAGAGCGGGCAGTCGCGCCAGATCGGCGCGCTCACCGCCAAGGCCAGCGGCCGCGCAGTGTGGAACGCCTACGCCAAGTACCAGATCAACCGCAACTGGGCCGCCACGCTCAACCTCAACAACATCTTCGACAAGACTTACTACAGCGCCATCGGCAACATGGTCAACGGCGTGCACTATGGCGATCCTCGCAATGCCATGCTGACGCTGCGCGGCACGTTCTGATGCGCCAGGGCGGGCTGCGCCAGCGCATGGCCTGGCTGCACACCTGGTGCGGCCTGGTCTGCGCCTGGCTGCTGTGCGTGATCTTCCTGGCCGGCACGCTCAGTGTGTTCCGCGCGCCGATCTCCCATTGGATGGGCGCCGAACCGACCCTGCCGCGCGACATGCGGGACGTTGGCAAGCCGGCGGTGCTTGCCGCCGCCGGGCGCTTGCTCGACCAGGAGGGCGCGGGCGCGCGCTTCTGGCGCATCGAGCTGCCGCCAGCGGGGGATCGGGCCTTGCGCCTGATCTGGCGCGATGCGAGCGGCGTGACGCGCGAGGCGGCAATGGACCCGCGCAGCGGCGAGCGGCTGCCCCAGCCCTGGGGCCGCAAGACCGAGGGCGGCCGCCACTTCATGGTGCTGCATTACACACTCTATGGCGGCGATTTCGGCTTCTGGCTGGTGGGCTGGCTGTCGGTCGGCATGCTGGTGGCGCTGCTGAGCGGCGTCGTGGTGCACAAGCGCATCTTCAAGGACTTCTTCACCTTCCGGCCGGGCCGGGGCGCGCGTGCCTGGCTGGACGGCCACAACGCCAGCGCGGTGCTGACGCTGCCGTTCCAGTTGATGATCGTCTATACCGGCCTGGCGATCTTCTATACCAGCTACATGCCGGGACCGCTGCGGGTCCTGTACGGCGAACAGGGCATGACGCGGTGGCGGGCGGAACTGGCGGCGGCAGGGCCGGGCGCCGACGCCGGCGCCGCCAAGGTGGACGCCGGGTTGACGCCGGGGGTGGCCGCGCGCCTGCAACTGGGCGTCTTTCTGGATGCCGCGCAGGCCGCGATGGGCGGTCCGGCGCGGATGGTCATGGTTGAGCGTCCCGGCCAGCCCAACGAGACGATCCGCGTGTTTGGCCGCGTCGACGAGGACGCCGCCGTGCGGCGTTTCACCGCCCAGGCTGGCCGCGCCGCGTTCCGCGCGGCCACCGGCGAGATGACCGAGCTGCGCCGGGCCGACGCCCCGCCCGGCGCCGACGTGGCGCATGGCGTGATGGAGCGGCTGCATCTGGCGGCCTATGGCGGCTGGCCCCTGCGCTGGCTGTACTTCCTGTTCGGCCTGGCGGGCACGGTGATGATCGCCACCGGCGCGGTGCTGTACGCCGTGAAGCGGCGCGCCCGGCACGATGGCGCATTCGGCGCGGCCACGCCGGTTTTCCAGCGGGTGGTCGAGTCGCTCAATGTCGCGGCCATTGCCGGTAGCGCGGTGGCCTGTATCGCCTATTTCCACGGCAATCGCCTGATCCCGGCGGACTGGCCGGCGCGCGAATCCTGGGAGATCCGGGTGTTCTTCCTGGTGTGGCTGGCGACCTTGCTGCATGCGCTGCTCCGGCCGCCGTCGTGCGCGTGGCGCGAGCAGTTCGGCGCGGCGGCGCTGCTGTGCCTGTCGCTGCCGCTCGTCAATGGCTTGACCACCGGGCAGTCGATTCACACCTATGTCAGGGCGGGCGACGTGATCGCCGCGTCGGTGGAGGGCGTCGTTCTGCTCGCCGGCTTGCTGTTCCTGTGGTTGGCCGGGAAGGTGGGGGGCGCACGCTGGTCGCCGCCGCTGGCGGGCCGCACGCCACCCGCGCCGCCTGGTTATCGCTGGCGCGTCCTGGCGCGCGTTGCGGTGGCGGTGGCGGGCGGCTATGCGCTGGCAGCCCTGGTCGCGATCGCCCTGGCGCAATGGCTGGCATCGGTGGGTTGGGTCGGCCGGCCGGTGGCCGTCGTGGCGGGCACCTTGTGCGCATTCCTGTTCTATGGGTTGGCGGTGATGTGGGTGTTCGCCGTGCGGCGGGCGTGGCTGTATCTGCTGGTGGCGGTGGCGGTGCTGGCGGCGTGGGTCTGGGTGGCAGGGGCGTGACGTTGCCGGGACGGGATGCGGCCGGCGTCGTTTCTGTCATCATGTCGAATAATCAAAAAAGCGGAGACACGCATGACCGAATTACGCCGAGCCCGAATGGTTCCGGAGTTGCTGGTGGCCGACCTGTCGCGCAGCCTGGCTTTCTGGATGGACCTGTGCGGCTTCAAGATTGCCTATCGACGCGAGGCGGAGGGCTTTGCATACCTGGACCTGGACGGCGCGCAGTTCATGCTGGAGGAAGTGCGCGGCGATGACAACTGGATCACGGGCCCGCTGGAGGCGCCGCGCGGACGGGGCGTCAATTTCGAGATCAAGGTGGCCGCCATCGAGCCCTTGCTGGAGCGGCTGGCGGCCGCCCGCTGGCCGTTGTACCGGGAACCCGAAGCGCGCTGGTATCGCAGCGATGCGATCGAAGTGGGCGTGCGCCAGTTCCTGGTGCAGGACCCCGATGGCTATCTGCTGCGCTTCTCGGCCTGGGTCGGCGATCGACCGGCGGCGCATTGACGATGCGCGCGCTGATCCTGGCGCTGGCCGCGCTGGCCGTATCGTTCGTGACCACGGCTCATTCGGCGAACATCCCCTGTTCCGGCAAGAAGGGCGGCGTGGAACGCTGTGCCGGGGAGAAGTTCCTCTGCCGTGATGGTTCGATCAGCGCCTCGAAGCGTGTCTGCACGGGCCCGGACGGCGCCGCCCAATCCCTGGTGTCGCCGCCACCCGCGTCCGGTTCGAGCGGCACGTGCCACTGCCGCGACGGCCAATACTGTACGGGCCCGCGCGGCGGAACCTTCTGCTATTCGGACAGCGGAAAAAAGTCGTACCTGAGGAAGTGACGCGCTGCCGTCACGTGGCCTCGCGCTTCAAGTGCTTCCAGACCTTCGCCATCGAGGCCAGGCGGGGGCGAGTAGCGGTGGCCGCGCCGTCGCGCATGGCCGGGGCCTGGCGTGTCGTCGCGTGGTCGGGGGCGGCCCGGCGGGTTGCGCGGCAGGCACCGCGCGGTCCTGGCGGGGCGGCACGTTCCTGCGTACACTGGCGCCATGCTGCGCATTGACCATCTCACCAAACGCTACGGCGACCATCTCGTCTTCCAGGGGCTGACGCACACCTTCGGCCCCGGCTGCGTGGCGCTGTGCGAAGAGGACAGCACCGGTAAATCCAGCCTGCTCGCCATCATCGCGGGCGTGATCGCGCCGGATGGCGGCGAGGTCTGGATCGAGGGCCATTCGCTGGGCGGGGCGCCCCAACTGGCCAAGTCCCGCCTTGCCTACGTGCCCGACAACTGCCTGGCGTCGCCGCAGCAGACCGGGCGCGGGTTGCTCCAGCAGGTCGCGGCGGAGAAGGGCGTGGCGGTGGATGACGCGGTGCTCGACCTGGCCGCGCGGCTGGGGCTGGAACCGCACCTGGACAAGCGCTTCGAGCAGATGTCCACGGGCACGCGCCGCAAGGTCTACCTGACCGCGGCCGCCCTGGGCGATCCGGCCGTGGTCATCGCCGACGGCCCCAGCAACGGGCTCGATACGCCGGCGCGGCGTGAACTGGCCGAGCTGTTCCTGGCCTGGGGCCGGGACCGCGTGGTGCTGTTCGCCAGCCACGATCCCGAACTGGTGCAGGCCTGCGGGGCGACCGTCATGGAGGTGGCCGCGCTGCGCTAGCGCGGCGCTCCGGTTACTTGCCTCCGGTGACGTCGACGAACGTCCCGGTGACGTACGAGGCCTCGGCGCCGGCCAGCCACAGGATGGCGCGCGCCACTTCCTCGGGCTGGCCGCCGCGGCCCATGGGCACGGTGTCCTTGATGCGGTCCACCCGCCCCGGTTCGCCGCCGCTGGCGTGCATCTCGGTATAGATGTGGCCGGGACGCACGCAGTTCACGCGGATGCCTTCGCGCGCCACTTCCTTGGAAAAGCCGATCGTGAAACTCTCCAGCGCGCCCTTCGAGGCGGCGTAGTCCACGTATTCATTGGGACTGCCGAGCCGCGCCGCGCCCGATGACACGTTGATGATGGCGCCGCCCCGGCCTTTGTGGCGCTGGGACATGCGCCGGGCCGCCTGTTGCGCGCACAGCATGGGGCCGATGGCGTTGACGGCGAAGATTCGTTGCATCCGTTCGAACGTCAGGTCTTCCACCCGCGATTGCCGCGCGATGATCGCGGCGTTGTTCACCAGCACGTCCAGACGGCCGAATGCCTGGTCGATGGCGGCGAACAGATGGGTGACCTGTTGCGGGTCCGCGCTGTCGGCGCGCACGGCCAGGGCGCGGCGCCCCAGGGCCTGGACGTCGGCGACCACCGCCCGCGCCGCCACTTCGTTCAAGACATAGCTGATCGCCACGTCATAGCCCTGCGCGGCGGCCAGCCGCGCGGTGGCGGCGCCGACGCCGCGGCTGCCGCCGGTGATCAGGATGACGGGGGCTTGGGATTCGGTGGCCATGAAAAGGGGCTCCTGCTGCGAAGTTCGGGATGGGTGCGTCGGGCGCGCCTGCGCCGCGCCGGTCACTATACTTCGCGCGGATCCGCGCCTCCAAGGCTGCTTCACGCGACGGGCGCCGGAATTCCCGGATGCGCCGGCGGGTCAAGGCGTCATCGGGCGCGCGATGCCGATACACTGCAGTCGCCTGCGCATGGCGCGGTGTCGACGGCGGCCGCGCAAGGCTTGCCCGGCCCGCGCCCGGTTTTCAAGGAGTGGATTCATGGCACGCATCTTCATCACCGGTTCGGTCGATGGCCTGGGACTGGCGGCCGCGCGCGCGCTGCTGGCGGACGGCCACATGGTGGTCGTGCACGGGCGCAATCGCGAGCGCCTGGGCGCCGCGCGGGAATTGTTGTCGCAAGGGGCGCTGGCGGTGGTGGGCGACCTGGCCGACCTGGCGCAGACGCGGGAGCTGGCGGACCAGCTCAATGCGCTGGGTCGGATGGACGCGGTCATCCACAATGCCGGCGTCTTCACCGGCCCGGCCATCCTGCCAGTCAATGTCATCGCGCCGTATGTGCTGACCGCCTTGATGGCGCGGCCGCGACGGCTGGTCTACCTGAGCAGCGAAATGCACTACGACGGCAGGCCGGACCTGGACGGCATGGCCTGGGATGGCGGCCGCGAAAGCGGCTCGTATTCGGACAGCAAGCTGTTCGTGACGGTGTTGATGGCGGCCGTGGCGCGCCGCTGGCCGGATGTGATCAGCCAAGCGGTCGATCCCGGCTGGGTGCCCACCAAGATGGGCGGGCCCAACGCGCCGGACGATCTCAGCCTGGGACATGTGACTCAGGCCTGGCTGGCGACGACCGATGACGCGGCGGCGTCGCGCAGCGGCGGTTACTGGCACCACCAGGCGCGTCGCGAGCCACATCCCGCCACGCACGACGAGGCCTTCCAGGCGCGTCTGCTGCAGGCCTTGCGCGGCGCCACGGGCATTGCGCTGCCGTAGCGGTCTGCCCTCCCGTGGGCGCGCAGGCCGGCCTAGCGGGAGTCGGCTGTGTCCGTGCCGCTCATGAACCAGCGCAAATAAGCGTTGTTACGGCCGGCGCGGGCCAGCACGGGGGCGTCGCGTGACCAGCCCTCGCGATCGCCACGATACGCGGCCAGCGCGCTGCGATAGAACAGGTCCAGCACCGCGCGCTCGCCGTCGATGTCGGCGGCCCACTGGACGGGCGGACCCGCCAGCGGCGGCGCGTTGCGCTGCGCCATCAGCGCCGGCAGCGTGCGCACGATCTCGCGCGGCCGGACCCAGGGGGCGTATTCGATGGACGGCCTGTCATCCGTGACCGGCGCGGCGCCGCCGGCGAAGCGCGCCAGTCCCTCGCGGTCGGTCACCCAGGTCGCCAGCAGTGCCGCGACCGAGGGCACGCCGACCTCGGCCAGGGCGTCATGCAACGCTGGCACGGCAAAGCGCCGCGCCATGCGCTCCGGCACCAGCGGCAGCGGATCGGGCGATCCCACCAGCAGCATTTCATGCAGTTCCGTGGTCCAGAGCGAGGCATGCGGGAACACCGCGATGAAGCTGGCCACCAGAGCGCGCGTGTCGTCCAGGTTCTGCGTCGGCAGGGGCAGCCACTGCGCCACGATGCCGTGCGGATTGAGGCGGCGCGCCGCCAGTTCGTAGAAGTCGCGGGAATACAGGTTGACCACGCCCGCGGCCGACGGCGGCGGCGGTTCCAGCGTGATCAGGTCGTAGGTGTCGGCGCTGGCCAGCAGCTCGCGCCGGCCATCGCGCAACCGCACCTGCAGGCCGCTGTCGCGATAGGCGTCATAGGCGCCATGAAAGTGTGGCGCGGCCCGCAGCACGCCGGGCAGCAGTTCGGCAACCACCCTGCGCTTCAGGCCGGGATAACGCGACAGCGCGCCCGCCGTGATGCCGGTGCCGTAGCCGATGACGAGCGCGGATTCGGGCTCGCCGGCATGCACGATCAGCGGCAGCAGGGCCTGCAGCCGCATGTAGCGCAGCGATGGCATGGCGTCGCCCGAGTTCGAGACGCCCTGGATGTAGAGGCGATTGAAGCGCTGCGCGCCGCGGCCATTCTCGACCACCGCCACGGTGCCGCCGTGACTCTCGTGATGGAACACCAGCGGTTTGCCGCGCGCGCCCGGCATGAGCCGCGCCAGGTGGTCCTGTGGCAAGGCCCAACCGATGATGAGCACGGCGACGCCGAGCGCGCCGGCCAGCGCCGGGGCCATGGGGGCGGCCGCGCGGCCACGCCAGGTGGCCGCCACGCCCACGGCGCAGGCGGTCGCGGCCAGCAGCGTCAGGCTGCGGATCGTACCCAGCCAGGGCAGCAGCACGAAGGCGACCAGCGCGGTGCCGGCGATGCCGCCCAGCGTGTTGCCCGCCAGGGCCAGGCCCGCGCCGTGGCTGCGGCGTTCGCCCGGGGCGACGATCTGCAGCACCGCTGGAAAGGCCGCGCCGAGCAGCAGCGTGGGCAGCAGCACTACCGCGCCCGCGGCCACGGCGAAGCGCGCGCTCATGCCGGCCAGGCCGCTGTCGACGAGGCGGCGCATGGCGGCCTCGGCCAGGTCCTGGGCCGGCGCCAGCCAGACGCCCAGCAGGGCGGCTTCGGCCAGGGCGATCAGGCCGGCGCCCGCCACCAGCGCCGCGAACACGCGCCACGGATCGCCGAAACGGTGGCCCCAGCGCGCGTACAGCGCCGCGCCCAGCGCCAGCCCGGCCAGGTAGACCGCCAGCACCACCGAGAACGCGAAGGCCCGCGTGCTCATGAACGGGATGATCATCTGCGACCACAACACTTCGTAGCCCAGCGCCACGGCGCCGGCCACCGCGTACAGGGCCACGGCCAGCCGGGCCTCGGACGACAGGCGCGGCGCGTCATGGAGGGCGGGGCTGTCGGTGGCGCGCGCCGGCCGCCGGCCGCGCAGCGTCCACGCGCCCCAGGCGGCGGCCAGGTTCAGGGCCGCGGCGGCCAGGGCGGTGCCCTGCACGCCAAGCGCGGGAATCAGCAGGAAGGCGGGCAACAGGGCGCCGGCGATGGCGCCCGTGGTGTTGGCCGCGTACAGGGCGCCGCCGTCATGGCCGGCGCGGCCGGCGCCGACCGCGCGCAGCAGGATGGGCAGGGTGCCGCCCATGAAGAAGGGCGCCAGCGCGACCACCGCGAACAGGGCGGCCCAGGCCAGCAGCGGCTGCTGCAACTGCCAGCGGGCGAACAGGCCGGCGCTGTGCGCCAGCGCGACGGTGACCGCCAGCGCGGACAGGCCGATCGCCAGTTCGACGATGGCGTACAGGCGCCAGGGATTGGCGTGCCGCTCGGCCAGCCTGCCCAGCCGCCAGCTACCCGCCGCCAGCCCCAGGAAGAAGGCGCTGACGGCCGTGGCGATGGCGTGAACCTCGACCCCGACGATCAGGGAAAGCTGCTTGATCCACAGGATCTGGAATATCAATGAGGCCGCGCCCGACAAGCCCAGCAGCGCGCAGGCAGGCGCCAGGCTTGCGCCCGAGCCTGCCGCGCTGGCGGCTTCCTTCGGTGGCGCGCTCGCCACGCCTGCTTGTGCCATACGGGACGCTCCATGGAATGAAAGGACTGCCATCACACGCAGGCGGCGCCCGCCGAAGCGGGCGCCGCCCGGCGCGTCATGAGCCGGCCTTGCCTTGCTTCTTGGCGGCTTCTTCGAAGTGCTTCTCGATGGCCTTGTCCACCGCTTCCTGCACCTGGTCGACGCTGAAGCTCGCCGGCCGCTGGCTGGGCGGGTACTCGATGAAGGTCTGCAGGAACTCCGACGCCTTGGCCGAGCCGATGAACGCCAGGTAGGCATTCTTGGACAGCCAGTCGTTGTACTGGTCGGAGACGATGTCGGCGCGTTCGTACGGATCCATGCGCAGGTTGAACACCTTCGGCACGCGCAGGCACACGAACGGGTCGCTCCAGACCGCGAAGCCGCCCGGCGCGCGCTGCTCGCAGAACACGACCTTCCAATTCTCGAACCGCATGGCCACCAGCAAGCCATCGTCGTTGAAGTAGTAGAAATCGTCGCGCGCGCTCTTGTCCGACTTGCCGGTCAGGTAGTCGAGCTGGTTGTAGCCATCCAGATGGACCTTGTAGCTCTTCTGCCCGCCGCTGGGCGCCCAGCCCTTGAGGAGGCGATCCTTCACGTCGGTGTCACCCACCGCCGCGAGCAGGGTCGGGAACCAGTCCATGCCCGACACGATGCCGGTCTTGGTTGTGCCCGGCTCGATCTTGCCCGGCCATCGCACCATGGCAGGCACCCGGAACGCGCCTTCCCAGTTCGAGTCCTTTTCGTTGCGGAAGGGCGTGGTGGCGGCGTCGGGCCAACTGAACTGGTTCGGCCCGTTGTCGGTGGTGTAGACCACGATGGTGTTGTCGGCGATGCCCAGGTCGTCGAGCTTCTTGAGCAGCTTGCCCACGTCCTGGTCATGCTCCCACATGCCGTCGGCGTAGTCGTTGCCCGGCATGCCGCTCTTGCCCTTGTGCTCGGGCCGGATGTGGGTGTAGATGTGCATGCGCGTGGTGTTCATCCACACGAAGAACGGCTTGTCATCCTTGGCGTGCTTGTCGATGTAGTCCAGCGCCGCGCCCACGGTCTCGTCGTCGATCGTTTCCATGCGCTTGGTGGTGAGGGCGCCGGTGTCCTCGATCTTGCCGTCGGCCGAGGCCTTGATCACGCCGCGCGGCTTGTAGGCCGCGATGATGGGATCCTTGGGGTTCTGCGGCCAGTAGGGGCGTTCCGGCTCCTCTTCGGCATTCAGGTGGTAGAGGTTGCCGAAGAACAAATCGAAGCCGTGTTTGGTCGGCAGGTACTCGTCGCGGTCGCCAAGGTGGTTCTTGCCGAATTGCGCGGTGTTGTAGCCATGCGACTTGAGCGCCTGCGCCAGCGTGATATCGCGATCCTGCAGGCCCACCGTGGCGCCCGGCACGCCGACCTTGGACAGGCCGGTGCGGCGTGGCGACTGGCCCGTGATGAAGCTCGACCGTCCGGCCGTGCAACTGTTCTCCGCGTAGTAGTCCGTGAATATCGCGCCTTCCTTGGCGATGCGATCGATGTTCGGCGTGGTGTAGCCGACCACCCCTCGTGTGTAGGCGCTGATGTTCGCCTGCCCGATGTCATCGCCGAAGATCACCAGGATGTTTGGCTTCTTTGCGGCTGCGTCGCCCTGGGGCTTGGCCTGCCCCGCCGGCGTCTGCGCCGCTGTCTGCGCCTGCGCGCCGCCCATGGCCACCAGGCCGCTGGCGGCCAACAGCGCGGCTCCCCACCATCGTCTTGCCTTCATGACTGCTCTCCTTGCCCGCTCGGGGCGCGTTGATGCACCACAATCACTACTGCTCGAACGCATACACCTGCTTCCAGTCTTGCTGCATGTCCACCACCGTCCACCCCTGACGGCGAGCCTCGTCCAGCGCCTTGTCCAGGCGGCCGACCTTCGAATCCCGGTCGTAGGCCCATTCGCGCCGCGCGTCGGTGTGATGTACCAGCGCGGCCAGCCGCGGTCCGGGCCCGGCGGCGGTCCACTGCAGCATCTGCAGGTCGCCGTCCGAGTTGCCGAAGGCCAGGATCGGCCGCTTGCCGATATGGCGCTGGATGGCCACGGGTTTGCCCGGCCCGTCATCGTTGAATTCGAGCTTGGCGGTGCGCCACAGGGTGGGTTTGCCGTCGCGCACGTCGTAGGTGGTCACGAACGTCGTGCCGATCATCTGCTCGGGCGGAATGCCATACGCCTGCTGGGCCCACGCGCGCATGAATTCGACTTCGCCGCCCGAGACGATGTAGGTCTTGAAGCCGTTGGCCCGCAGGTAGTCGAGCAATTCGCGCATCGGCTGGTAGGTCATGGCGGTATAGGGCTGCTGGAAGCGGGGATGGCGCGCCGTGCCGACCCAGTGCCTGACGCTGTCGGCGAAGGCCTCGGTCGTCATATCGGCATGCGTGACGCCGACGATCTTGGCCAGCCCTTCGGCGCCGCTGGCCGCCAATGCCGCGTGGTCGCCCGCGAGCGCCGCCTGGTAGGGTTGCTCGCGCCGCCACTGCGGGTGGCTGGGCGCCATCTCCTTGACCCGGTCGAGCGAGAACAGCAGTTCGAAGTACGCCGGCTGTTCGCTCCAGAGCGTGCCGTCGTTGTCAAACACGGCAATGCGATCGGCCTCGGCCACGTAGCCCGTTGCGCCCGGCGTGGTCACGGTCCGCACGAATTCCACGATGGCGCGGCGCGATGGGCCGTCGTTCCACGAAGGCAGCGCGGCGGCCTGCTGCGGGCGTTGGCCGGCACAGGCCGACAGCAGGCTGATCGCCAGCACTGCGCACAGCAGGCGCCAGCGGCGCCAGACCTGCATTCCCCAGTCACTCATGCGTTGCTCCTCGCGGGCCCGCGGCCCGTTGCCGATGCGCCCTCCGGGCGCGGATTCAGGTGACGCGGCAGGGCGTGCGGCGCGGGCCGCATCGCGGCGGCCAGCCACGCCTGACGCCAGGCTCGCGACGTGGCAAGCCATTGCGTGCGCGCTGTCGGGTCCTGGCGTGTCGGGCCGTAGGTGGCTTCGAGGAGGGCGGCGCCCGCCTCTTGCTGTGGTGTCGGCGATGCGCGCAGCGCGTCCCGCAGGGCCGGCGCGTGGGCGGCGCGGCGCAACCAGCGATAGAACGCGGTGAGGCCGGCGTCAGGGCGCCCGCACGCGCGCCGCCATTGCCGCCACGCATAGCGTTCGCCGGCGCGGTAGCGCGCCAGGGCTGTCCGGCAATGAGCGC
Source organism: Achromobacter sp. SIMBA_011 (assembly GCF_046535435.1). Classification (NCBI taxonomy): domain Bacteria; kingdom Pseudomonadati; phylum Pseudomonadota; class Betaproteobacteria; order Burkholderiales; family Alcaligenaceae; genus Achromobacter; species Achromobacter sp. SIMBA_011. Next base: position 662,613 of record NZ_JAWRWN010000002.1, read on the forward strand.
GCGCCGCCGTCGCCATGCGTTGAATCGGCGCGCGCATCAGCCAGGCGAGCAGCGCCAGCCCGACCACGGCGGCCGTGGTGTGGATCCAGGCCATGGGAATCACCCAGCGCAGGCCCTGGCGCAGGTGCGCCAGGTCGTCGGCCAGCGAGAAAGGTGGCGTGGCGGCAGGCGCGGCGCCGACCTGGAAAGCCCGGGCCGGCAGTCGGGCCGGGGCGGACCCCGCGCCCGGCTCGTTCCATGACAGGGCGGGCAGGGTGGACTCGCCGGCCGCCAGCGGCTCGTAGTCGGCGCGGTCGATGCGCTGCCCGCCGAGGAAGCCGCCGCGGCCGTCGGTCAGTGTCGTCACCGCCGGTTCGTGCGGATAGCGCCTGAAGCCTGGCACGTCCCGCAGCGGGGCGGGCGGCAGCAGCATCGGCTGCATCCCCATGGCGCGCTGGGTGACCGAACGCGTGATGCGTCCGCCCACGACAACCGGATCGGGCGCGAGGGTGAATGTCTGCGACACCTCGGGCGCGCGCGCGGCGGATGGCGCGGCCGCCGCTGCCGCCACCGCGAACGAGAGCGCCTGGCTGGCGCCGGCGGCGTCGCGCTGGCCGGGGCCGACCTTGGCGCTGACCCGCAGCGGCGGCACCGTGACGGTGCCGGCCGTGAGAGGGCTGAGCAGGTAGGTATAACGCAGGCCGCTGTAGGCCACGCCATCGATGGTCTGGTGCAGGATCTCGCCTTCGCCCGAGGCGGGGGTCACCATCACGCCCGGCAGGGCCAGCGCGGGCAGCCGCGGCGGCTGGGTGAACCAGGTCGGCGTCAGCACCTCCAGCCGCAACGGCACGGTGGCGCCCGGCGCGATCGCATCCGTATCCTCGATGCTGGCGCGCACGCGCAGCTCCGGCGGCGCGTCCTGCGCCGGGGCGGCGCCGCCGGCCAGGGCAAGCGCGCACAGCAGACAGGCTAGCAGGCCGGGCTTCATGGCGCGGCCTCGCGCAGGCTGTCTTCCACGGCGAACTTGCCTCGCAGGAACTGGGCGGGCGACAGCGTCAGGTTGCGCAACCACACGTCTTCGGAGACGGCCTTGGGCGTTGCGGCCGCCTTCATCCGGGCATCCTTGGCGGCGCGGTCCTGGCGGCTCTGGTCGGGCGGCTCGGCCTCGTCGCCCTGGTCTTCCTGCTTCATGGCGGCCAGCAGGCGGCGCAGGATGTCGCGATTGAAGATGGCCTCGGGCCAGCCCGGCCGTTGGGCCAGCGCCTTGTCATAGGCCGCCAGCGCGGCGTCGTATTGATGCAGGCGGGTCTGGCAGTTGCCGACGTAAAAGTGCGCCTCGGGCTTGTCCAGGGCTGAGAAGGCCGTCAGCGCCGCGGCGTAGTCGCCGGCCGCATAGGCGGCCCGACCCTTCCAGTAGGGGTCGACGAAATGCGTCGCCGCTGCCGCGTAATCGCGGTGCTCGAAGGCGCGCCGGCCCTGCTGGTCCGGGGTCAGGAAGGCGTCGGCCCAGACGCCGGCCTGAACCGCCTGCGGCGCGGTCCAGATGGCGGCCGCCAGCAGGCAGGCAGACCACGTCACACGCCAGCCTCGCCGCAGCGCCAGCAACGCCAGCAAGGCGATCGGCCAGCACAGCCAGTAGCCGGCGTCGCGCCAGTGCGGCTGCGCGCTGGCGGCGTCCTGCACTGCGCGAAAATGCTGCTGCGCATGCAGGCGGACCCAGTCCAGGTCGTCGGCCGTGCGCGTCAGGCTGCCCAGCGGCGCGTGCGCGGCCTGCGCCAGATCGCGCAGCGCGCCGGTGTCCAGGCCATTGACGCCCACGGCCATGACCAGCACCTGCAGGTCCGGCGCGGCGCGGGCGGCCTTGCCCACCGCGTCCAGGGTGGCGGGGTCGGCGCCATCGGTCAGCAGCAGTACCGAGCCGCCGGCGCGCTCGGCGCGCAGCACCTGGCCGGCCAGGGCAATCGCCCCCGCGACGTCGCGGCCGCGCGCCGGCAGCAGGTCGGTGGCCAGCGCCTGCGCGAACAGGTCGAGCAGGGCGGTGTCGTCGGTCGGCGGCAGCACCAGGTGGCTGGTGCCGGCATACGCCACCAGCCCGGTCTTGGCGCCTTTGCGCTGGGCGGCGATGTCGCGCACGCTGCGCTTGACCGCTTCCAGCCGGCTGGGCGGCACGTCCGCCGTGTCCATCGAGGCGGACAGGTCCACCGCCAGCACCAGCGGCGCCACGTTGTCCAGATAGGCGGGTTCGTCGCGCTGCCAGGTGGGGCCGGCCGCGGCGATCGCGCCGAGCGCCAACAGCGCCGCCAGCACGTCGATGGGCCGCGGACCGCGGCTGGCCGCCGAGCGCAGCAGCAGGTAGGGCAGCAGTTGCGGCGCGATGCCGCTGTGCTGCGGTCGGGCGTGCATGGCGCGCCAGCCGATCCAAAACAGCGCGGCGGGCGCCAGGCCCAGCAGCCACAACGGCCGCAGGAAATGGAAGGCGCTCAGGTCGATGTCCATGCGCTGTCCTCTTTCGCCCGCGCGGCCGGCGCCGGCCGGCCATCCCGCCGCCACGCCCACAGCGCCGCGACGCCATGCCACAGCGCCAGCAGCAGCATCGCCAGACCCACGGGCGCCCAGAAGAAATCGCGCTTGGGTTGGTGGCTCAGCGTATCGACCTGGCGCGGCGTGATCTGGTCCAGGGTCGCGTAGACCTGCTGCAGGCTTTCGCGGTCATTGGCCTGGAAGAAGCGTCCGCCGGTGGTCTGTGCGACGTGTTCGAGCAGCGCGAAGTCGACCTTGTCGTCGCCGCGGGCCCGCGGGTCGCCCATGCCGATGGTGTGGACGCGGATGTGATGCCGCGCGGCCAGGGCGGCGGCCCGCTGCGGCGGCACCGCGCTGCCGGTGTCGTTGCCGTCTGTCAGCAGGATCAGCACCTTGTCCGGTTCGTCCATGGCGTCGAGCATGCGGATGCCCAGGCCGATGGCATCGCCGATGGCGGTGTTGGGTCCGGCCATGCCAACCGCCGTGTGCCGCAGCAGCAGTTGCAGCGCCGCGTGGTCCAGCGTCAGCGGCGCCTGCGGATAGGCGGCCGTGCCGAAGACGATCAGCCCCAGCCGGTCGTCGCCGCGCCGGGTGATGAAGTCGGCCACTACCGCCTGCACGGCGCGCCAGCGGCTGACCGGCAGGCCCTGTGCGTCGCGGAAGTCAGCGGTGTCCATGGACTGCGAGATATCGAGCGCCAGCAGCACGTCGCGCACGGGACGGCTGTGCGTGAGCGGCGGCTCCACCCATTGCGGCCGCGCCAGGGCCAGCGCAAGAAGCAGCCACACCGCGACGCCGAGCCACAACTGGCCGTTGCCGCCGGCGGGTTCGGGGCGGTGCGGAGAACGGCCGGTGAGCGTGGCGATCTGCTCGAAGAACGGCATGCGCAGCGCCTCGCGGCCCGGCCTGTAGGGCGGCAGCAGGCGCCAGGCGACCCAGGCCAGGGGCGCCAGCGCCAGCAGCCATGGATATTCAAGCCGCCACATGGTGTCGCTCCATCCAGGCGCGCGTTTCGCTCAGCAACTGCCGTGTCTGCGCCGGCGGGAGGCCGCGCAGGGTATCGTCGGGCGCATAGGCGATCAGCGCCAGCAACCTTGCGCTGTCAGGCGCCAGCGCGACGCTGCCGGTCGCCAGCGCCCGGACCCAGGCCTCGCCGCTGAGGGCGCCGACGCCACCGCGCTTGCTCCCCGGCTGCGCCGCCAGCGCGGTGCGCTTGATCAGCCCGGGCAGGGCGCGCAAGGCCAGCGGATCGGCCTGCACGGCCAGGTCGAGCCGGCCCAGTTCGGCCAGCGCCTCGCGCCGGTAGCGGTTGCGGCGCCGGTGGCGCTGGGCGGCGAGCAGGCCGCCGCCCAGCAGGCCCAGCAGGATGACGGCCAGCACCAGCCAGCCCCAGGTCTGCGGCCAGTAGGGGACGGGCGCGGGCAGCGGCAGCTCGCGCAATTGGTCGAGGCCGGGCGCCTCGGCGCTCATGCCGGGCCTCCCGGCGCTGGCATGCGCCCGAGTTCGCGGCGCAACTGCGTCAGTTCATCCGCGGCCGTGTCGATCGACAGCAGCGGCACCTGGCTGCGGCGCAGCAGGTCCGCCACATCGCGCAGGCGGCCGCTGAAGAAATCCGCAAGGGGCCGACGCTCGCGTTCGCGGCCGATCGCAACCTCGATCTGTAGTTCGCCCTGCGAAACCACCAGCCGGCCTCGGCGCGGCAGGTCCTGCGCCATGGGGTCATACACCAGCATTGCCAGCACGTCGTTGTGCGCAGCCAGCAGCCGCAACAGTCGCAGTGTCTGCGCGTCGGCGCCGACGAAGTCGCTGATGACGCAGACCAGTCCATCGTGTGGCATCAGGGCTTGCGCGGCGCTCAGCGCCTGGTTGAGCGCGCCGTCGGCCGCGCGGGCAGGGCTGTCGGCCGACAGCGCGCCGTTGGCGCGGGTCACGGCGGCGAGCATCGCGCGCACCCGGTCGCGGCTGCGCAGCGGCGCGATGGCGCGGCTGCCTTCGTCACCGAAGACGATGCCGCCGACCCGGTCGCCGGCCCGGTAGACCGTCCAGGCGGCCAACGCGGCCAGCCGCGCGGCGACGGCGCATTTGAAGGCGCGCACCGAGCCGAAATACATGCTCATGCGCTGGTCCACCACGATCAGCGCCGGCCGGTCCCGTTCCTCGGTGTAGGAGCGCACATAGGGCTTGCCGTAGCGCAGCGAGGCGCGCGCATCCAGTTGCCGCAGATCGTCACCCGCCACATAGCGGCGCAGCTCCGAGAAGTCCAGGCCACGCCCGCGCAGCCGCGACGCATGCATGCCCGCCAGCACGCTGTGGGGCTTCTGGCGCGCGCCGAGCGAGAGCCCGCGCACGGCCAGCTCCAGCCCGATCAGCTCGGACAGCGGCGGATGCACGGGATGCGGGGGCGTGCTCATGGACAGGTTCCTAGGCCGGCACGGCGACGGTGTCGAGCAGCCGGTCGATGGCCGCCTCGGGGGTCACCCCTTCGGCCACCGCGTCGTACGACAGGTGCAGGCGATGGCGCAGCACCGGCCGCGCCACGGCGCGCACGTCGTCGGGCGTGCTGAATGCGGCGCCACAGAGCCAGGCGTGGGCGCGCGCGGCGCGGTCCAGGGCGATGGCGCCGCGCGGGCTGGCGCCGATCTGGAGCCAGCGCCCCAGGTCCGCGTCGCACTCGGCTGGCTGGCGCGTGGCGTTGACCAGGTCCACGATGTATTCGTCGACGGCAGGCGCGACTTGCACTGCCGCGACCTCTTCGCGACAGGAGAACAGCGCTTCCTGCGACAGGGGCGCCCCTGCCTGCGAGCCCCCCGTGGCGGCCGGATGGCGCAGCAGCGCCAGCATCGCCACCTCATCGGCGGCGGCGGGATAGTCGAGCCTGATCTTCATCAGGAAGCGATCCATCTGCGCTTCCGGCAGGGGATAGGTGCCTTCCTGCTCGATCGGGTTCTGCGTGGCCACGACCATGAAGAGCGCCGGCATCGGCCGGGTGGTGCCGCCCACCGTGACCTGCCGCTCTTCCATGGCCTCCAGCAGCGCCGACTGCACTTTGGCCGGGGCGCGGTTGATCTCGTCGGCCAGTATGATGTTGCCGAACAGCGGCCCCTGCTGGAACTGGATGCGGTGGCCGCCCGCGCCATCGGCCTGCAGCACGTCGGCGCCGGTGATGTCGGAAGGCAGCAGGTCTGGCGTGAACTGGATGCGGCTCATGCGCGCGTCCAGGTTGGATGCCAGCGCCCGCACCGTGCGGGTCTTGGCCAGTCCGGGCAGGCTTTCCAGCAGGATGTGGCCGTCGGCCAGCAGGCCGACCACGATCATCCTGACGACCGCGTCCTGGCCCAGCACCTGTTGGTTGATGGCGCGTTCGAGCGCGAGAATGGCATCGCGTTGACTCATGAAGACAAGCCCCTCCCCATGTGGTGGCTTCGTTCATGCGGGCGCCTGCCACGGACGGCGTGGCGGCGCGGCAGTTCCAATGCGTGTTATTTCAACGTTGTGCCAGGGCGTCCTGGCGGGCCCGCGCGACCTTCCATTGTTCCGGCGTCATCACCGTGCGAAAGCCCAGGTGCGACATGCCGTTCATGGGATCGTTGCCGCGCCTGGCGCTGGCGCGATAGCTGATGCAGTAGGTATCGCTGCACAGGAATGACCCGCCGCGAACCACCCGCTTGGGCGCGTTCTGCGGCACGTTGCCGTCGTCAGGGTCGAAACTGTCTTTCGGCCCGGCCGGGTCCAGAGGGGGCTGGCGGTATTGCGATTGGGTCAGGAAGGCATCCCTGCGATACCAGTCGGCCGTCCACTGCCAGACGTTGCCCGCCATGTCGTACAGGCCATAGCCATTGGGCGGAAAGCTCGCCACGGGCGTCGTGCCCACCTGCACCTTTTCATCGGTCACGACCGGGAAGGGCTGGCGCTGCTGGGTATCCCAGATGTTGGCCATGGCCTGGCCGCGCGGGGCGAGCTCGTCGCCCCAGATGTAGGTGGCCTGCTCCAGTCCGCCGCGCGCCGCGAATTCCCATTCCGCTTCGGTGGGAAGCCGCTTGCCCGCCCACGCCGCATAGGCCTGCGCGTCTTCGTACGAAACCTGCACGACCGGATGATCGTCCTTGCCTTCGATGCTGCTGGCCGGCCCCTGCGGGTGCCGCCAGTTGGCGCCCGCCACGAAGCGCCACCAGCGGCTGTAGTCGCGCAACGAGACTTCCTGCTCCGTGCCGGTGAAGACCATGGCGCCGGGCACCAGGGCGGCGTCGATGGGGCGGGGTGTGCCTGGCGGCAATTGCACCGCCAGGTCTTCCCAGCGCGGCTTGCGTTCGGCGGTGGTGAGATAGCCGGTGGCGTCGACGAAGCGGCGGAATTCGGCGTTGGTGACGTCGTGGGCGTCCATCCAGAAACCGGTCAGGCGCACCCTGTGCGCCGGGCGCTCGTTCGGTTGCGACATGCGGTGGTCATTGCCCATCAGGAATTCCCCGGCGGGAATCCAGGCCATGCCTTGCGGGCCGTTCTTGCCGTCGCCCATTCTGGCGGGGTGCTGCTTCGAGGGGGCGGGCGTGGACGTGCTCGCGACGTAGCCGCCCAGCGCGGTGGCCGCGACGATGATGGACGCGACCGTCAAACCGATCTTCAATTGCTGTTTCACGTGACCTCTCCGAATTGATGCGCACTGCCAAAACGGAATGCCGGCCCTAGAGCCTGACGGGGACACCACAAACCTGCCTGATCGAACTGACTAAACGATTATCGAATTATTGCGACTATCGAATTAATGCGGATACAAAGCTAATACGATCAATGGAGAAAAACCTAGCGCATTATCGAAACAACATGTAATGGCGCTCTGTTGCGGCGCGGAAATATCGCGAATGGAAAAGTCCGGTGCGGTTCCCTTCGCGGATAATGCCCGGCCACGCCACACACGTTGGATATTCGCAAAAATGTTGATATCGCCTGGCGGATCGGTTAATAACTGAAAACCCCACCACGACAAACCAGGGCGTGGCGCGGAAATAATGCGGATTATTCTCCGTGCGCATTCGCCCTGGCCGCAGTCCGCAGGTTGTCATTGGCCGCTTTCCAGGGTGATCGATGAAACACGCTGCTCCGCCTTTCCGAAGATACGAGTCATTTACGGCGCGGCGAGGCGCGCGCATCGGCCTGCCCCGGCAGGCATGAAACACATCCGATTGGATTGAGGACGCATGAGCACGCACAGGTGACGGCATGGACTATTCCCTGATTCTGTTTCTTCTGGCGCTGGCGTTCTTCCTGCTGTTGTTGCTGGCCATTAACGTCGGCAGGCGGCTCGGCCGGGGCGGCGACGAGAAAAGCCGCGCGGGATCGGCCGCCGTCGAGGCCTCGGTGTTCGCGCTGCTCGGGCTGCTGATCGCCTTCACTTTCTCGGGCGCGGCTCAGCGCATGGCGGAGCGTCGCAATCTCCTGGTGCTGGAGGTCAACGCCATCGGCACGGCCTGGCTGCGGATCGACATGCTTGCCGCGCCCGCGCAACCCCCATTGCGCGACGCATTCCGCCGCTATGTCGACGAGCGCATCAACTACTACCGGCATGTGGCCGACCTCGAGGCGCGCGAGGCGATCGCCGCCAGGGTGGCGGCCTTGCAGAAGCAGATCTGGCAGGGCTCCATCCACGCTGCCAACGACAGCGTGCCGCCGTTTGCCGCGTCGTACATCAATGCGGTCAACGAGATGTTCGACGTCGCCACCACGCAATCGGCCGCGCAGAAGGTGCATCCGCCCCTCATGGCCTACCTGTTCCTGTGCCTGCTGGCGCTGCTCAGCGCCGGACTCGTCGGCATGAACCTCGCCGTCGCCAACCGATCTGGCTGGATGCACCAGATGGTCTATGCGTTGGTCATGACCGCCGCGCTTTACATCATCATCGATTTCGAATTTCCCCGGATAGGCGCCATCCGCATCGACCAGAGCGACGCGTTACTGCTGTCGCAGCGGCAGGCCATGGTGGACCCATAGGCGAGGAACCGGATCATGGCGACATTGACGTTGCGGTGGCGGCGGCCGGAATGGTGGCTGGCGGGGCTGCTGGCCTGGACCACGCCACCGCCGGCCGCGGCGCAGGGCCTGCGGTTGACGCACGATGACCTGCAAAAGCGCGCCAATGGCGTGCTGGCGCTGATGTCGTTTTCGATCGTTCCGGACATCACCACCAGTTCGCTGAAAATCGGCAGCGGCGGCGGTTCGACCGCGGGTTCGAACGAGTTCTTCATGACCCAACTTGGCGGCGGCGACACGATATCCAAATCGGTGCCGATCTATCTGGAGGGCGTGCTGGCCGCGAGCCGCTACGACCCGACCTTCGTCGCCACCCAGGGCGCCGAAACGCGGCGGATTCCGACGCGCTGGAACAGCATCTCCGCCACGGGCGGGATCGGCTGGGACTTCAAGCTCGCCGACGAACTCAAGCTGCGCCCGATCTTCAACTTCGCGCTGGGCAATGTCTCGAGCGACCTGCGCGCGGCCAGTTGGTACGTGGGCCGCCAGACGGGCCGCGATATCGACTTTCTCGACAAAGGGTCGCTCAATGCCTATGGGCTGGGCGGGTCCTTGATGCTGGACTACGAGCATTATCGGCCGGGCTATGAGGTTGACGTGGAATTGCGCTATTCCGACATCCGCCTGCAGAGCTTCAACAGCTCGGCGGCGGTCACCGGACGGGCGACCGCGCAATCGGCCAACCTGTGGGCGCGTTACCGCGCGCCCACCGGCCTGACGGCATTGCAACGGCCGCTGCGTTACGTGTTGGAACTGACCCATTCGGAATTCCTGGGGGACCAGCGCGGCATTCTGGGATTCGATCGCCTGACGTCGCTTGGAGCCGGACTGGAGTTGGACTCCAGCGCCTATGACGTCTTCATCACCCGAACCCGGCTGGTGGGCCGCTATGTGCTTGGCACCAATGTGCGCGGCTTTTCCGTGGGCCTGGCGGTCAGTTTCTGAAGTTGCCCGCCAGCGATGGCCGGGGATCTCATTCGTCGGCGGAACGGGCCGTATGCAAGGCGCGCAGCGCGACCGCCACCTCTTCCAACACCGGCTGCCACGCATCCGGGGCCGATTGGCGGAACAGGCGCACCGACGGATACCAGGGACTGTCGCGGCGCTCGCGCAGCCAGCGCCAGTCGGACGCGAAGGGCAATAGCGCCCAGGCCGGGCAGCCCAGCGCGCCGGCCAGATGAACCGGCGATGAATCCACCGACACCAGCACATCCAGCAGGGTCAGGATGGCCGCGGTGTCGTCGAAGTCGTGGATATCCTGGCCCAACGGCACCAGGTTCAGGCCCGGCGGGGGCGAGGCCGCCTGGGCGGACGCCTCGCCGACCTGCAGGCCGATGAAAGTGACGCCAGGCTGTGCCAGCGGCGCCATATCGGCCAGCGCCAGGGAACGCTGCGCGTCGCGCGGATGGGTCGGCCTGCCCGCCCAGGCCAGGCCGACCAGGGGGCGCGGCAGGTCCGCCAGCCGCGCGCGCCAGCGAGCCACGCGGGCCGGGTCGGCGCGCAGGTAGGCGGTGCGCACGGGCAGGTCGTCAAGGCGCAGGCCCAGCGCCAGCGGCAGGCTCATCAGCTCGCAGTGCAGATCGAACGGCGGCGGCGGCGAACCGGCGACGATGACTTCATCAATCCCGTCGCTGCGCCGCGCCAGTGCGTGGCATGGCTCCTTGACCTCCAGGACGATGCGCGCGCCGCTGCGCGCGCGGGCCAGTGCCACCAGTTGCAGGAACTGGAAGGTATCGCCGTAGCCTTGCTCGTCATGCAGCAGCAGCGTCTGGCCGGGGATGGGCCGGCCGTCCCAGCGCGGCTTTTGCACGTGGCGGGCCAGCGCCGCCGTGTGCGCCAGGTGATAGCGGTAGCGGTATTCGCGCCAGCCGGCATCGAAATCGCCCTCCGTCAGCAGCACCTCGGCCAGCTCGAAGCGCGACCCCGTGTCGCCCGGCTCCGCGCGCAGCACGTGCTCCAGGGCGTCGCGCGCTTCCCGCAGCTTTCCTTGCGGCCGCAGGGCCTGGACCAGCAGGCGCAGCAGAGCGACATGACTCCCCGCCTGCGCCAGCGCGTCGCGCAGCAACGTTTCGGCCTGGGCGTAGCGGCCCTCGCGGAGCAGCGCCTCGGCCTCGCCCAGCGCATGTTCATCGGGCGGCGCGGCCAGCGCCGGGACGCCGCCGGGAATTGCCCGGGCCTGGCCAGGCCGTGGCCGCGCACGTTCCAGCGCGGCCAGATTCAGGTGCGCCTGCGGCAGCAGCGGATCGAGCTCGATGGCGCGCCGGATGGCGGCCAGGGCGGCCTCGTGCCGGCCCTCGTCGCCCAACGCCACCGCCATGTTGCTCAAGGCCTGCGCGTAGTCCGGGTCCAATTCCAGGGCGCGCCGGTAATGCGCCAGCGCCTGCGGGTTGTCGCCCAGGCGCTTGCAGGTGTTGCCCAGGTTGTTGTGGGCCTGCGCGCTATCGGGCAGCAATGCGGCCACGCGCTGCAGGCAATCGAGGCTGGCGGCCAACTGGCCTGCCTCCTGCAGGATGATGCCCAGGTTGTTCCAGCCCTCGGCCAGCCCCGGATCGGCGGCCACCGCGCGGCGGGCGGCCGCCTCGGCTTCGTCGAGCCGTCCCTGCTGGCGGCACACTTCCGCCAGATTGCTGCAATAGGCGGCCGGCGCCGCGGGCGACTGGCAGGCCGCGCGCAGATGCGCCAGCGCCAGCGCTGGATGGCCGTACGCATGCGCGATCAGGCCGAGCAAATGCCGCGCGTCGGGCTGGTCGGGAACCGCGTCCAGCACGCGCAGGCAAAGGTCTTCGGCTTGCGCGGCCTGACCGGCGTTCCAGTGCGTGTGGGCCAGGGCGATCGCCTCGCGGACGGTCAACGGCGGGGCGGCGCGGTCGGCGGTCGGGCCCAAGAAGGTCGCTCCTTGTAAATCGGCATTGGCGGCAAAAGTGCGATTATCTTCGCGGTGGGCAGGAATTGACCAGTGATTGCGCCTTTTCTTTTCGCTTCAGCCGCCCTGGCGCGGGCTATATTGTGCGCAAATATTCCGCCCATCGGCCAAAAAAGGTCGGCTCGTCCTGTCGTGGGCGCGCCGCGCTGATCGCATGCGTTCGTGCCACCTTCACGGTGGGCCAGGATGACGCAGGCCGTCGCAAAAACAAGGGATCCCGCTTTGAACCACATCTACCGTCTGGTATGGAACCGTCGCCTGCGCGTCTGGCAAGCGGCGTCGGAACTGGCATCGCAAGCGCGCGCGGGCGGGATCTCGCCCGGCCCCGTCCTGCCTTGCCTGCCGCGCCGTCATGCGCTGAGCGCCGCGCTGGCGCTCGCGCTGGCCGGGACCGGCGGGGCGGCCCAGGCGGACTGTATCCGCGTCGGCCTTCTCGTTCAATGCGCCTCGCCAGCCAATCCTGTCACGCCGTCCTACGCGGATGCGTCCAATAACCTGGAGGTCACCGTGACTGGCACGGGGTCGTTGGGCGTCATACCGCCCGGCGGCGGCACCGCGCTCAGCCTGACCGGCAGCAACGTGACCGTGTCGAACGATGGCAGGATCGACCCCAACCCGCTTGGCGTGAATTCGGCCGGGTCGACCGGCGTGTTCGTCGGCAACAGTTCGGCCGGCGTCACACGGGTGACCAATGGGATGACGGGGACGATTGTCGGCGTCACCCCCGGCGTCGGCGGCGGCTCCAGCCTGCCGTCGCTCCTGGGCATGGCCGTGGCCGTGCAGAACGGCAGCGGCGGGACGAGCTATCTCACCAACGCTGGCATGATAAGCAGCAGAGATGTGGACGGCACCGTCACCGCGGCGGCGGACAAGGCCGTCATTGCCGCTTACGGCGGCGCGAAGGTGGAATTCCTCAACGACCGTACCGGCACCATCGTCGGCCGCGTCGCGTTCGCAGCCGCCGGCATTTCCGGCGAGGGGCACAGTTTCACCAATGCCGGGACCATCGTCGGCGGCGTATCGCTGGGCCAGGGCGGCAACAACACCTTCACCGCCGTTTCGGGTTCCGTCGTGTTTCGCGGTTCGGGATCCTCGTCAGCCGACCTGCCGGTGGCCGGTCAGCCCGGGCTTGCCTTCGCGCCAGCCGGCACGGTCGATGGCGGCGTGGGCGGGGGCAACACGCTGGTGCTGCAGAACGCGCTGCCGTCCGCCGGCACCGGCAGCGGCACGGGAGGGGCGGTCACCGCCATCTCGGGGCTGACCTACATCAACTTCCAGAACCTGCGTATCAACAGCGGTTCCTGGATATTGCAGGATTCGCCCCTGGTCTCCGGCGGCAGCGTGACGCTCAACGGCGGCCTGGCGACGCTGCAGCACGGCGCCATGCTAGGACTCGGCCCGATCAGCGCGAATGGGGGCGCGATCGCCGCCGCCGGTGTGCCGGGGGCGTTGAGCATGTCGAATGACTTCGTGCTGGGCCCTGGCGGGCTGACGGTCACCGGCGCCAACGGCATGACGCTGTCCGGCACACTGTCCGGCGCGGGGGGGCTGAGCCTGACTGGCAGCGGCACCGTCATCCTCACCGGCGCCGGTAACCATGCCGGTGGCACTTTCGTGCAAGCGGGCACCCTGCAGATAGGCAACGGCGCGAACTCGGGCAGCCTGGCCGGCGATGCGGACATCGCGGCGGGCGCGGCGCTGGTCTTCAATCGCAGCGATACGATCCGCTTCGACGGGATACTGCGCGGCGCCGGACAGGTGCGCCAGGCCGGCGCCGGCACCCTGGTGCTGGCCGGCGAGAACGCCTTCGCGGGCACCACGGTGGTCGACGCGGGCACGCTGCAAGTGGGCGATGGTGGCCATCGCGGCTCGTTGAGCGGCAATATCGTCAACAACGCCAACCTCCGGTTCGATCGCGCGGACGACTCCGCCTACGGTGGCGCGATTTCCGGCGCGGGCGCAACGACGAAGCTGGGAGCCGGGACGCTCGCGCTGACCGGCGACAGCAGCGCCTACACGGGCGCGACACAGGTGGCGGCCGGCACGTTGCAGGTGGACGGCAAGCTTGGCGGCCAGGTGCTTGCCGCGAGCGGGTCGACGCTGTCCGGCTCCGGAACGCTGGGCGATGTGACCATCGCGTCCGGCGCCACCCTGGCGCCGGGTAGCGCCAACCTTCCCACGGGCCGCATGAACGTGCAGGGGGACCTGACCTTCCAACCGGGAGCCGTCTACCGCGTCGCCACCACGCCGGATGGCTTGGCCAGCAGTGTGCGGGTGGCCGGCGGCGCCAACCTGGCGGGATCCGTGCTGCATATCGGTCAGAACGGCAACTATGCGCCCGCCACGGTCTATTCCATCCTGACGGCGGACAACGGGGTGCAGGGACGTTTCGATAGCGTGTCGAGCAACCTGGCGTTCCTGACGCCTTCACTGGCCTACGACAGCCAGCGCGTCGATCTGGTGGTGAGCCTCAAGCAGGTCCCGTCGGATGACGGCGGCTCGCGCCCGATCCAGTTTGTCGACGCCGCGGCCAGCGGTAACCAGCGCGCGGTGGCGCGGGCCCTGCAGAGCCTGGCGCCCGATAGCGCACTGTACCGGCACGTGTTGAACCTGCCCGACGGCATGCCCGCGCAGGCGTTCGATGCGCTCTCCGGCGAAGCGCATGCCAGCGCGATGTCGATCCTGCAGGGCGCCACCGGCGCCATGGCGCAGATGCCGCTGTCGCGGCTGCGCGCCAACCTGGGCGCCGGCTGGGCGCCGGGCGCGCCGACGGCGCAACTGGGCAGGGGCGATGCCGCGTCGCTGCCGCAATCGAATGCGCAGCCGCTCTGGACTCAGGTGTTCGGCAATTGGACCACCCTGGGCGGCGACGGCAACGCCGCCCGTACCACGCAGACTGACTCGGGCGTGATCCTCGGCGGCGACGTGGTGGTCGGCGCGCAATGGCGCCTGGGCGGCGCCCTGGGCTACACCAATAGCCGCAGCCGCACCAGCGACCGGGCCTCCAGCGCCGACGTCGACAGCTACAGCGTCACGCTGTATGGCGGCCGGGCCTTCGAGGCCGGCGCGGGCCGGATCAATCTCAGCTTGGGGGCCGCCTATACGTGGCACGACGTCGACACCCGGCGCAGCACCGCCGCCGCGGGCCTGGACCAGACGCTCAAGGCCAGCTACGGCGCCAGCACGGGACAGGTGTTCGGTGAACTCGGTTATGCCGTGCCGTTGAATGACCGGGTCACGCTCGAGCCTTTCGTCGGCGCCAACTTCAGCGACCTGCGTACCCGCGGCTTTTCCGAATCCGGCGGCGACGCGGCGTTGCGCGGCGAGAGCGGCCGCAGCCGCATCACGACCACCACGTTGGGCCTGCACGCGCGCAGCGATTTCGAGAGCGCCGGCGCGCGCGGCGCGGTGCGGGGCACGCTGGGATGGCGCCACGCCTTCGGCGACCGCAATCCGCTCAGCACGATGTCCTTCGTGCAGGGCGGGGACGCGTTTTCGGTGACGGGCGCCCCTGTGGCGCGCGACGCCGCGGTGGTCGAGCTAGGCGTGGGCATCGACGTCAGCAAGCGCACCACGGTGAGCGCGCTGTACGGCGGGCAATTCGGCGATGGCAACCGGCAGAACACCGGGTCGCTGGAAGTGAGATACCGCTTCTGAATCCTCGGCGGCAGGGGGACGCCGGCCGCGGCAGGTCAGGACATGAAGGCGCCGCGCCACGGCGGCCTGGCGGCCCCGCGGCGCGGCGCATCGTTTACGCCACCGTCACCGGAATCTGGCGCGGCTGCGCTTCGCGCACACGCGGCACGCGCAGCGTCAGGACCCCTTGCTTGAGGTTGGCGCTGATCGCCTCCTTGTCGAATTCCGGTCCCAGGCGGAACGAGCGGCGGAACAGCGGCTCGCGCAGTTCGCCGTGGATCAGGCGCAGTTCCTGCGGCACTGGCACGGCGGCTTCGCCTTCGATGACGAGCACGTCGGATTCGACCTTGATGTTCAGGCGCTCCTTGGTGACGCCCGGCAGGTCGGCCAGCACCGTGACGCCGGCGGTGTCCTCGAAAATGTCCACGGCGGGCAGGGTGGCGGGGCGCCGCTGCGCGGCGCGGCCTTCTTGTTCGACAACGAGTTCGTTACGCGTATTCATGATGGTATCTCCTGAACAATGCGACGGGCGGGCGTTACTGCACCGGGATGAGGCGCGGCTTGGAGGACTCCTTCTTCTTGATGGAGACCAGCAGGCAGCCATCGACATAGCGCGCCTGCACGTTGTCGGCGTCGACGTCGGCCGGCAGTTCGATGGCGCGCGTGAATGAACCGTCGGCGCGTTCACGCGCGTAATAGCGCGCGTTTTCGGGCAGCGCCTGCGTCTCGCGCGTGCCGCTGATCGTCAGCAGGCCCTTTTCGATGGACACTTTCAGGGTGTCCGGGTCGATGCCGGGAATGAATGCCACGACGACCGCGGCCTCGTCCGACACGCCGATATTGACCGGCGGAAAATGTCCGCGCGGCAGGGCGCGCAGGGTGGCGGGCAGGCCCGCGCCGCGCAGGATGCGGTCCATCTGTTCCTGGACCGCATCGAAGAAGGACTCGACACCGGTATCGGTGAATGGGTAGTTCGCCATGATTACCTCCCAAGATGGTTGGACAGGATCGGGGCCGCTTCATGCGTCGCAATCGCCAGCCGCTCGACCGCTTCAACAGAGATATAAGTGCGGTCCGCGCGGATTCAAGATCCCGCGTTTTTGATTCGTGAAATCGGTTGGCGCGAATGCATAGACGCCATTGAAGAGCGGCCCGCGAGGACCCGGGAGGGTGGCCCGGTCGCGCGCCGCGACGCAAAAAAAAGGCACCGCGCCCGTGGCGCGATGCCTTCACGCTGCCCCGGTCCGAGCCCGATCAGAAGTCCATGGCTTCGGCCGGCGCCGCCTGCGGCTTGGTCTCTTCGGCGGCCTGCGCGACGGTGGCGTCCGTCGTCAGGATCAGGCCGGCGATCGACGCCGCGTTCTGCAGCGCGGTGCGGGTGACCTTGGTCGGGTCGACCACGCCGATCTCCACCAGATCGCCATACTCGCCGGTGGCCGCGTTATAGCCAAAATTGCCCTTGGCGTCCGCCACCTTGGCCACCACCACCGACGGTTCTTCGCCGGCGTTGGCCACGATGGCGCGCAGCGGCGCCTCCAGCGCGCGCCGCACGATGCGGATGCCGGCATCCTGGTCGGCATTGGCGCCCTTGAGGTCCTGGATGGAGGCGCGGGCGCGCAGCAGCGCCACGCCGCCGCCGGGCACGATGCCTTCCTCGACCGCCGCGCGGGTCGCGTGCAGCGCATCGTCGACGCGGTCCTTCTTTTCCTTCATCTCGACTTCGGTGGCGGCGCCCACCTTGATGACCGCCACGCCGCCCGCCAGCTTGGCCACGCGTTCCTGCAGCTTCTCGCGGTCGTAGTCGCTGGTGGCGTCCTCGATCTGCTTGCGCAGCGTCTTGACGCGGGCGTCGATGGCTTCCTGCTTGCCGGCGCCGTCGATGATGATGGTGTCTTCCTTGCGCACCTCGATGCGCTTGGCGCTGCCCAGGTCCTGCAGCGTGGCCTTGTCGAGCTGCTTGCCGGTCTCTTCGGAGATGACGGTGGCGCCCGTAAGGATGGCGATGTCCTCCAGCATCGCCTTGCGGCGATCGCCGAAGCCCGGCGCCTTGACCGCGGTGACCTTGAGCACGCCGCGCATGGCGTTGACCACCAGCGTGGCGAGCGCTTCGCCTTCGACATCCTCGGCCACGATCAACAGCGGCTTGCCGGCCTTGGCGGCGCTTTCCAGCACCGGCAGCAGCTCACGCACGTTGGAGATCTTCTTGTCGTACAGCAGCACCAGCGGGTCGTCGAGCTGCGCCACCTGCTTCTCGGGATCGGTGATGAAGTAGGGGCTCAGGTAGCCGCGATCGAACTGCATGCCTTCGACGATATCGAGCTCGTTGTCCAGCGACTTGCCGTCCTCGACGGTGATCACGCCTTCGCGCCCGACCTTGTCCATCGCGTCGGCGATGATCTTGCCGATGGCTTCATCCGCGTTGGCCGACAGCGCCGCCACCTGCGCCGTTTCCTTGCTGGTGGAGATCGGCTTGGACAGCTTGCGCAGCGCCTCGACCACGCCCGACACGGCCTGGTCGATGCCGCGCTTCAGGTCCATCGGGTTCATGCCCGAGGCGACGTACTTCATGCCTTCCTGCACGATGGCCTGCGCCAGCACGGTGGCGGTGGTGGTGCCGTCGCCGGCCACGTCGGCCGTCTTCGAGGCCACCTGCTTGACGATCTGCGCGCCCATGTTCTCGAACTTGTCCTTCAGTTCGATTTCCTTGGCGACCGAGACGCCGTCCTTGGTGATGACGGGCGCGCCGAAGCTGCGTTCGAGCAGCACGTTGCGGCCCTTGGGGCCGAGCGTCACCTTGACGGCGTCGGCCAGGATGTTGACGCCCTTGACCACGCGGGTGCGGGCGTTATCGTGGAATTTGACGTCTTTGGCACTCATGTCTTGCTCCTCAGTTCGCGATGGCCGGGCCTCAGGCGGCCTTCTTCAGTTGCTTGTCCCGCGGCGCGAGCACGGCGAAGACATCGTCCTCGCGCATGACCAGCAGTTCTTCGCCGTCGACCTTCACGGTCTGGCCGGCGTACTTGCCGAAGAGGACTTGGTCGCCCACCTTGAGTTCGGGTTCGCGCAGGGAGCCGTCGGCGTTGCGCTTGCCCTGCCCGACGGCCAGGACTTCGCCTTGCTCGGGCTTTTCGGCGGCCGCATCGGGGATGACGATTCCGGACGCCGTCTGGCGCTGTTGTTCGATTCGCTTGACGACAATCCGGTCGTAGAGGGGACGGATCTTCATGACTCTATCTCCTGAAGTCTTGATCATCAAAAAGTGAACGCCGGCGCGTCGTCACGGCATTGCGCCGTCATGCGCCGGGCATCCGCGATCGGGATGCGCAAAAAATCTATGGGCGCGCCAAAGGCGCTTCAAGAGTCAAAAATGCATCAAAATGAAACTTAAGGAATCAAAAATCCATTCCCCCGCCCGAGTCGGTAGAGCACCTTGCGGCGCAGTTCGCGGCCGTCCGGTTGCAGCGGAACCGGGCAGGGCATGGGGCGTCCGCCGTCGGCGTCCAGCGTGCTGTCGTCGCCGTCCACCAGGCGCCACAGTCCTCCCTTGCGCGGCCTGAACAGCCAGCGCACGTAGCCCTTGCGCGCCGCCAGCGCGATCAGGTCCCGTTGGTCCGGGGCTTCCACCACGACCGCGTCGTGCGCGGACGGCAGGTCGGAATAATCGGCGAAGGCGCGGTGGCCGGCCACGGCTTCCGCGACCGGCGCGTTCAGGCGCCACCAGGGCGGGCGCGCCACGCGCTCGACGTCCCACGCGCCGAGCGCCCATCCGGCGTCGATGATCGCGCGGTCGAGCACGGCAAACTCGTGCCAGCGCAGGTTGAGCTGCACCGCCGAACCGGCGACTGAGCGCAGCCGGCGGCCGGGCTCGCCATCACGGTGAAAGCCGTGCCAGTGCAGGGTGAGGATGAGGGGAGTGTCGGCCTTGCGGATGGCGCTGGCCGTCACGGCGTACAGCGGGCGTTGCAGCGCGCGTGTGTGCGCAGCGATCGTCTCGATGATATCCATGCGTGTGACTCCAACGTCGGGCCTGCGGGGCAGGCCGCGGTAACGATTTCGCTGCAGCAAATTTATCGCTTCGGGCGCCCATGCTCAAGATCGCGGCGGGCATGGTCGGCGGACATGCCCGCCGCCGCCACCGCGACCGCAGCCAAAGAATTTTTCACAACCTACTAAAAGTAGGCTACGATTGGTATATAGAAACTTTGATACGGAAGACCCCGCATGCACGCCCTTATCGTTGTCGCACATCCCGATCCGGCATCCCTGACCCACGCCGTTGCCGCCCGGCTCGCGCAGGGCATTGCCGCCTCCGGTACGGAACACACTTTCGAGATCGCGGATCTGGCCGCGCAGGGGTTCGATCCGAGATTCACCCAGGCCGACGTGGCCCTGCACCTGAAGCAGGCGGCGCCGCCGCCGGACGTCCTCGCCGAGCATGCGCGGCTCGACCGCGCGGATGCGTTGGCGTTGGTCTACCCGGTCTACTGGTGGTCATTTCCCGGCTTGTTGAAGGGCTGGATCGACCGCGTGTTCACCAACGGCTGGGCCTATGACGCCAGCGCGGACGGCAAGCTGGTCAAGAAATTGCAGCGCCTGCCGGTGCACCTGGTTGCCATCGGCGGCGCCGATATGCGAACCTACGACAAGCATGGCTATTTCGGCGCCATGAAAACGCAGATCGACCACGGCATCTTTGGCTACTGCGGCGCGCGCGTCGCGACATCGGAATTGCTGCTTCCCTCGGATACCGGCTCTCCGGCGTCCCATCTCGACGCGGCGCACGTTATCGGCCAGCGGATCTTTGCCGTGCCGTCCTGATCGATACCCGAGAATACAGATGTCCGCCGCTCCCGCCCCGCCGCCACGCCGCCGCCTGTCGAAAGACGAGCGCTCGCGCCAGTTGTTGGAAGTCTCCTGGAAACTGGTCAGCGAGGAAGGCTCCGACGCCTTGACCCTCGGGCGCCTGGCCGAAGAGGCCGGGATTTCCAAGCCGGTGGTCTACGACCACTTCGGCACGCGCAATGGCCTGCTGGCCGCCTTGTACCAGGACTTCGATGCGCGCCAGACGGCGATCATCGACGACGCCATCGCCGCCAGCAAGCCGACCCTGAAGGACAGGGCCGGCGTCATCGCCGCGAGATACGTCGCGTGCGTATCGGCGCAAGGGCGCGAGATTGCCGGGGTGCTCGCGGCGCTGGACGGCTCGCCGGAACTGGCCGCCGTGAAAAGGCAGTACCAATATGCCTTCATCGAAAAATGCCGGCGCCTCTTCGCGCCCTTCGCCGGGCCGCAAGGCATCGCCACGGCCAGCCTGTGGGCCATGCTGGGCGCGGCTGACGCGCTCTCGAATGCGGCCGTCGCCGGTGAAATTCCCGAGGCGCAGGCGCGCGACGAACTCTTCCGGACCATCCTGGATATGGTCAAGCGAAACAAGTGACGCCCGGCGCGGCCGGCGCGCCGTGCCCGGCCGATGCCCCGTCCGCACACGACCGGCCTGCCCGGGAAAGGAGTTTTCATGGATGTCGCACTCGGCGCAAGAATGGGCGGGCCGGAGGCCGGGCTGCGGTTCCTGCCCGCCGTCGTCGCGTACCGGCCCAGACTGAAGGCGGCATTGGCGCCGGTCGTGGTGCCTGGCGCCGCCACGCTGGATATCGAACTCTTCGTGGGAGGCAGCATCAGCGACTACGCCGAGTCGGGGTTCAGCGCCGTGGCGAAGTACTCGGGCAAGAAAGCGGCTCTTGCGGTTGTCATCCAGGTTCCGCGTCACGAGGCGATGGCGGTGAACGAGGCGGACGCGAATGCGGCGGTGGCGGGCTGGGTGGCCCGCGGGCTGGAATCGATGAAACGGTCCGCCAGCGCCGGCGCGCTGGATCTGGCCGGGGTGCTGGCGGCGCTAAAGAGCGCGTAAGCGCCGGCCCGGCGGCCTCGCTTCAATCGCCGGCTCCGGTATATTCGGCCTACCCCAATTTCCGGCTGCGCTCACTCCATGCCATCGTCCATCTTTCGTCCTCATATTCCTTCCCTCGGGGCCCTGGCGATGGTCCTCCTGTCGCTGCCGGGTGCGCAGGCCGATGCCGCCCAGCGCACCGTCTACAAGGGCACGCTGCAAGGCGCCGGCGAGGTGGTGCTGGAACTGGATGACGCGGCTGGCGCCAACGGGGTCGTAAGCGGACGCTATTTCTATCCCAGGAGCGGCGTCGACATTCCCCTGCGCGGCACGGGCGAAGTCCTGTACGAGCCCAAGCCGAATCCGGCACGGCCGCCCGCCTCGGACACGGCCACGATCGAACCCGCCGATCGCGCCGCCAGTTGGCAAGGCACGCGCGATGAGAAGGGCTATCGCGGCCAGTGGATCGACGCGCGCACCGGCAAGCAACGCCGCTTCGACCTGCAGCGGGTGGCCGGCTACGACACCGCCCAACTCGAACGCGACCGCGCCAAGGCGCGGGCCACGCAGGTCGACCCGGTCGACATCGACCTCGGGGCGGGCATAGATGCCACCCGCGCGCCCTACGAAACGTTGAAGCTGGCCGGCCACGCCAAGCCGGTGGGCAAGGAAGCCGGCTCGGCCGCGGTGGCCTACCGCATGTGGGTGGATCCGCGCACCAGGTTCGCCTATCCACGGCTCAGCCGTCACCCCGATCCGCAGGTCATGCGGCGCGTCAATGACCTGCTGGAGCAGCGCCACTGGCGCAAGAGCCTGGGCGCGCTGGAATGCATGGCGTCCGCCTATACCAGCACGAATCCCGGCGCGGGCACCCTGGGCGGCTTCGACGATGAAAACATCAACGTCACCTGGCTGTCGCGCGCGCTGCTGACCGTGACCGAAGCTGGCAGCCTGGATTGCGGCGGGGCACATCCCGCCAATCATTTCGAGCCATACACCTTCGACTTGCTGCGCGGCGAATACCTCGATTGGAACCGCGTGTTCGATGCCTACGCGCCGGGTCAGCGCAGTTTCGGCCGCGAGCCCAGCGCCGCGCTGCGGGGGCTGGTGGAGCAGGTGGTCAAGGCCGGCCCGCCCGAGGACCGCGCCGAGCAGCATCCCAACCTGGAAGATTGCGCCGATCTCTGGCCGCAATACCTGGCCCTGGGCGCCACCGCGCCGGGGGCATTGAGCCTGTCGGTGTCCGGCGTGGGGCACGCCTCGGGCGCCTGCCTGGGCACGCACGGCAGCGTGCCGTTCAAGGCACTGCGGCCCTCCCTCAAGCCGGGGGGGCAGGCGTATCTGGTAACCGACTGAGCGGGCGCGGCGCCGCTGCGGTGGCGCGGCTTGCACACACACGCCATTCAGCTTCTCGCTGCCGTGCCGTGTTGCGCGGTGATGGTCCCGCCTGTCTTTTTGCGTGCGTCCGGACTCAAACTGATAAACGGCGTGTCATCGTTGACGGTCCGGTGTTCGGTGCGCAGGATGGGTCCTTGCAGACGCGATGCCGATTGGGAAGTCGCGCGGTGAACACAATCACCGGCTATAAGCTGCACTCGTTGAAAGGCGAGCTCGCGAACCAATGGTCAGTCTGGGTCAACGGCAATTGGCGCGTGACATTCCGCTTTACCGAGGCGGGTGTCGAGCTGGTCGATTATCGCGACTACCATAGGAATCATCATGATGCATAACCCTCCGCATCCGGGCGAAGTGTTGCGGGAAGACGTTATTGCCCCCTTGGGCCTGTCGGTGACAGACGCCGCTGATCGCCTGGCGATGTCGCGGGTGGCGCTGTCGCGGGTACTCAACGGCAAGGCCGGTATCAGCCCGGACCTCGCCGTCCGATTGGAGCAGGCGGGCGCGGGCACCGCGCAGGCGTGGGTTGCGATGCAGGCGAACTACGATCTGTGGCAGGCGTTGCAGCACGAGCAACCGCCAGTCAAGCCCCTGGCCTCCGTGGCGGATGCGCATTAGGCCGGCTTGCGTCAGCAGCGTGTGACCGTCTCGAACGAAAAGCGCCACCAAAGGCGGAGCGCGGTGAGAAGGCGGGGAGGGGCAGTGTCGCCCTGAGCGTTCAGGACAGCGCCGCGTGGAAAAGGCGCACGCCGTGCCAGGCGCCCGCCAGGCACAGCAACAGGGCCGCGCAGGTGGCCGCCATGACAACCCGCCGGTCCGGCGCGCTGGCGCGCGCGCCTGACGAGGTGGACAGGCGCGCCCGGACGCGGGCATACAGCCAGCCGGCCGCCGCCACGACAAGCAGCCCGACGCCGATCGCGGCGGGCTCCCCGTGCAAGGCTCCCCCGCGCATCAGCAGGAAACTGTTCAGCACCAGGCCCAGGCAGGTGCGCCGCCAGGCCAGCAGGGTCCGCTCGGGTTGCAGCCCCGGATCGCGGGGATAGGTCATGGTTGGCGCATCGCCGGCCGGTTAACAGGATGAGGATCAAGCGTGGCTGAGCAGCAGCCAGCACACGCCCGCGCCGATGGCAAGCATGGCCAGGCACAGCAGCGCCAGGGCAGGGCTGTGCGGCAGCGCGGCGGCATGGCGCATGGCGATTTCATTGCCGCGCCAGCGCAGATAGGCGCTGGCGCAGGCCAGCACCGCGAGCAGGCACAGGCCGAGCGCGAGCCCCGTGCGCACGATCGGGTCGCCCGCCATGCCGGGTTGGTCGAGCAGCAGGCCGGCCGCCAGCAGCGCCAGCGCCGAGCGGATCCAGGCCAGGAAAGTGCGTTCGTTGGCCAGGGAATAACGGTAGTCGGGGTCGCTGCCGTGATGGCGCCAGTGGGGACGTTGCATGGGCTTGGGGCTCGAAAAGAAGCGTGATCGGTCGGACTAGGGTTAGTCCTAGTGAGTCTGAGGATTGAACTTAAGAACTATATAGGACTATAGTTTTGACACGGCGCGGCGTCAACGCGGCGGATCTCGAAAAACAAGGGGCGAGACATGGCAACAGCAGCACCAGCGCAGGTGAATGTACGGGGGTGGGTCGTGACAGCGCTTCTGGCTCTGTTCATGGTCATCAATTTCATGGACAAGGCGATTCTCGGCATCGTGGCCGTGCCGCTGATGCAGGAGCTGAGCATCGAGCCAGCGCAGTTCGGCATGATCGCCAGCAGCTTCTTCCTGTTCTTTTCGGTGTCGGCGATCGGTTTCGGCTTCCTGGCCAACCGGGTGTCGTCCAAGGTCGTGCTGGTGGTGCTGGCCGGCATCTGGGGGGTGTCGCAAATGCCGCTGGCGTTCTTCGCCTCGGTGCCGTTGCTGTATTTCTCGCGCATCCTGCTGGGCATTGGCGAGGGGCCGGCGTATCCGCTGGCGCTGCACTCCTGTTACACCTGGTTCAGCGACGACCAGCGCAATGTGCCGTCGTCGGTCATCTTCCAGGGCGTGACGGTCGGTCTGCTGATTTCCGGGCCGGTGCTCACCTACATCATGCTCAACCATAGCTGGCACGCGGCGTTCCTGCTGCTGGGCATCCTGAGCATCGTCTGGATGGTGCTGTGGCTGCTGTTCGGCGGCGACGGGCAGGTCCGCAACGCCAGTGCCAGCGCCGACGCAACGCAAGCGCGCGTGCCGTACTGGGTGCTGCTCACGGATCGCACCTTCCTGGCCAACATGCTGCTGTACTGGACCACGTACTGGATCTTCTCGGTGATGTTCACCTGGATCCCGGCCTACATGAGCAAGGCGCTGGGCTACTCCACGCAGGAAACCGGCTGGATGTTCATGATCTTCACCGGCATCAATATTCCGCTGGTGCTGGTTGGATCGTGGCTGTCGCAGCGCATGCTCAAGCGCGGCATCGCGTCGATCTACGCTCGCGGCTGGCTTAGCTGTGCGTTCGTGCTGCTGGGCGGGGCCTGCATCCTGCTGTCGCTGTATGTGGCCGAACACCCCACGCTGCGCGTGCTGCTGCTGGCGCTGGGCTGCAACCTGCCGCAACTGACCTTCGTGCTGAGTTCGGCGATCGTCGCCGAGATCTCCTTCGATTCGCAGCGCTCGGCCG
Organism: Achromobacter sp. SIMBA_011; assembly: GCF_046535435.1. Classification (NCBI taxonomy): domain Bacteria; kingdom Pseudomonadati; phylum Pseudomonadota; class Betaproteobacteria; order Burkholderiales; family Alcaligenaceae; genus Achromobacter; species Achromobacter sp. SIMBA_011. The sequence goes on from NZ_JAWRWN010000002.1 coordinate 687,619, forward strand.
CGATGTCGATCAGCAGCGCGCTGGCAACCACCGGCGGCCTGGTGGCGCCGGCCTTGATGGGCCGTTTCATCGGCAGCGGCAACACCGTCGCGGCCGGCTATGAACAGGGCTTCCTGGTATCCGCGGTGCTGGCCATCGGCGTGAGTCTCGTCGGCGTGCTGTTCATCAATCCGCAGGCCAGCCGCCGGCGCATGCAGGCCCGCATGACCGCCGTACCGGGCGCCGTCGCAGGAACCATGCCGGGAGGCGCGCGGCGGTTGTCATGACGGATCTTCTTCCCCCTTCTAGAACCACGATGAGTCACAAGCCATGAAGCAAACGAAACACGAGCCCACCGCGGCGGTCGCGAGCCAGGACGCGGCGGCCTATCCCCGCGACCTCGCCCTTTGCGTGGGCGGACAGTGGCGCGGCGCGCCGGGGCGCGAAACGCTGGCGGTGCGCAATCCCGCCAGCGGCGCCGAGCTGGGCAGGCTGCCGGTGGCCACGGACGAGGACATCGACGACGCGCTGCGCCACGCCGACGCCGCGTTCGCCACCTGGTCGCGCACCAGCGCCTGGGATCGGGCGGCGATCCTGATGCGCGCGGCGCAGTTGATCGACCAGCGGCGCGGCGAGCTGGCAGTGGTCCTGACGCTGGAAAATGGCAAGCCGCTGGCCGATGCGGACGGCGAGCTGAGCCGGGTGATCGAGGGCATCGTCTACTGCGCGGAGGAATGCAAGCGTGCCTACGGCCGGCAACTGCCGCCGCGCTCGGCGCTGCTGACGCAGACCACCGTCAAGCGTCCGATCGGGCCGGTGGCGGCCTTCGTGCCGTGGAATTTCCCGGCGTTCCTGGCCGCGCGCAAAGTGGCGGCGGCGCTGGCGGCGGGCTGCACCGTGGTGCTAAAGGCGCCCGAGGAGACCCCCGCCATCGGCATGCTGCTGGTGCGGGCGTTTCTGGACGCGGGCGTGCCGGCTGGCGCGATCGGCCTGCTGTATGGCAAGCCGGCGCAGATTTCCGAGCGCCTGATCGCCTCGCCCGTGATCCGCAAGGTCTCGTTCACCGGCTCGGTGCCGGTGGGGCGCTTGCTGGCCATGCTGGCCTCGCGCCATCTCAAGCCGTGCACCATGGAGCTGGGCGGCCACGCGCCGGTGATCGTCTGCGACGATGTCGACGTCGCCCGCACCGCGCACGCGTGCGTGGCGTTCAAGTACCGCAACAGCGGCCAGGTGTGCCTGTCGCCCAGCCGCTTCTTCGTGCAGGACAGCCTGTACGAGCCCTTCGTCGCGCATTTTGTCGAATACGCCAGCCAGTTGCAGGTCGGCGATGGCCTGGCGCAAGGGGTGCGCATGGGGCCGCTGAACAACGAGCGGCGCCTGGCCGCGGCGACCGAACTGGTGGACGATGCGCGGCGGCGCGGCGCCCAGGTCAGGCTGGGCGGGGCCCGCCAGGCGGGCGCGGGCTACTTCTTCCCGCCGACGGTGCTGACCGACGTGCCCGCCAGCGCCCGCATCCTGCGCGAGGAACCGTTCTGCCCGGTGGCGCCGATCCTGTCCTTCGGCGACCTGGACGCCGCCATCACGCGCGCCAATGCCGTCGAGTACGGGCTGGCGGCCTATCTGTTCACCAACGACCTGCAACGCGCCGCCACCTTTGCCGAGGACATCGACGCGGCGTGGATCGGCATCAACAACTTCACGCCCTCGCTGGCCGATGCGCCGGTCGGCGGCGTCAAGGACAGCGGGCTGGGCTACGAAGGCGGGCCGGAAGGCCTGGACGCATATCAGCAGATCCGCTTCGTCAGCCAATCGAATCTGCGAGTTTGATCCATTCCCATCATCAGGAGACAAGACATGACACAAGCCACGAGTTCCGTGCGCCCGACCCGCAACGAGCATCCGTTGCGGTTCTCCGGCTACCAGCAACGCAACCGCCCCGGCCCGGACCTGGAGCTGACCAGCAGCAATCCCGGCACGCCGATGGGCGAATACATGCGCCGCTACTGGCAGCCGGTGTGCCTGTCGCAGGAACTGACGGACGTGCCCAAGGCCATCCGCATCATGGGCGAGGACCTGGTGGCGTTCCGCGACAAGAGCGGCGACGTTGGCGTCATGCACCGCCAGTGCGCGCACCGTGGCGCCTCGCTGGAATTCGGCATCATCGCCGAGCATGGCATCCGCTGCTGTTATCACGGGTGGCACTACGGCGTGGACGGCACGCTGCTGGACGCGCCCTGCGAACCGGATGCCACGCGCCTGAAGGAAACCGTGTGCCAGGGCGCCTATCCCGCGTTCGAGCGCGACGGGCTGGTCTTCGCCTACATGGGGCCGGGCCAGGCGCCGCCGTTCCCGGAATTCGATACCTACAGTCTGCCCGCCGATACCCGGCTGGTGCCGTTCTCGAATATCTACCCGTGCAACTGGCTGCAGGTGTACGAGAACATCATGGACCACATGCATACCGCCGTGCTGCACAACCACATGGTGGTCGAGGGCGTGGATGCGGCGACCTCGGCAGGCGTGTCGCTGGAAGGCTTCGGCGACATGCCGGTCATGCAATGGGAAGCCACGCGCGACGGCAATGGCTGCGTGTTCATCGCCTCGCGCCGCCTGCCCGGCGACAGGATCTGGGTGCGCATCACCGAAATGGTGTTCCCCAACTACCTGCAGATCGGCTCGCTGCTGCCGACCGCCGCGCGCGAGCGCCATGGCACCGCCGGCTGCACCCGCTGGAGCGTGCCGGTCGACGACGAGAACATGATCATCTTCGGCTATCGCCACTTCAACAGCACCGTCGACCCGGACGGCCTGGGCAACGAAGCGGACTGCGGCGTCGACAAGATCGACTTCCTGGAAGGGCAGACCGGCAACCGCAGCTACGACGAAGGCCAGCGCGCGCCGGGCGACTGGGAGGCCATCGTCAGCCAGGGCCGCATCGCCGCGCACGGCGCCGAGCATCCCGGCGTCTCGGACGTGGGCGTGTACCTGTGCCGCAAGCTGTTGCGCAACGCCGTGCAGGAAAAGACCCCGCCCTACGCGCTCTACCAGCAGTTGCAGGAGCAGGGCAGGACGCTGCCGATCTATGCCCAGGATTCGGTGCTGGATATTCCCGAACTGGCCGACAAGCAGGCGGACCGCAAGCAGTTGGCCGCCGCCGGCAAACAGGTGCTGGAAATCATGCGGTCGGCCGACGCGCTGCCGGCCGACCAGCGCGATGCGCACGTGCGCGCCCGGCTCGATGGCATCGACCGCGCCGGCCGGGCGGCCAGCGCCGGCTGAAGGATGCGGAGAAAGCCATGCTGAAGCTGCGAGTCAGTGCGATCCGGTATGAGGCGCAAGGCATCTACGCCTTCGACCTGGTCGATCCGGGCGGCGCGCCGCTGCCTGCGTTCGAGGCCGGCGCGCACCTGGATATCCGTACCCCGGGCGGCGTCAACCGCCGCTATTCCCTGTGCAACGCGCCGGGCAGCACTGACCGCTATTGCATCGCCGTGCTGCGCGTGCCGGACAGCCGCGGCGGTTCGCGCGCCATGCACGAGCAGGTGCGGCCCGGCGATCTGCTGGAGGTGGCGGGCGTGCACAACTACTTCCCGCTGCGGGAGGACGCCGGCCATTCGCTGCTGCTGGCCGGCGGCATCGGCATCACGCCGTTGCTGGCGATGGCCGAACGGCTGCGCGCGCTGGGCCGGCCGTACGCGCTGCACTACTGCACGCAGTCACCCGAGCGCACCGCCTTCGCCCGCTATCTGGCCGACGACCAGTGGCGCGGCCGCGTCTTCCTGCACCACGATGGCGGCAACCCCGCCAACGGGCTGGATCTCGGCCAACTGCTGGCGCGGCGGCCGGACGATGGCCAGCTTTACTTCTGCGGCCCGCCCGGCTTCATGCGGGCGGTGCAGGCGGCCTGCGCCCATTGGCCGGCCGAGGCGGTGCATTCGGAGCATTTCGGCGCCGACCTGGCGCCCGCGCCGCCGCCCGCGGCGGACAGCGCGCCGGCCAGCCTGACGCTGCGCCGCAGCGAGCGGTCGGTGCCGGTGGCGCCGGGGCAGACCATCCTGCAGGCCCTGCGCGGCGCCGGCGTGGCCTGCAATTCATCCTGCGAGGCCGGGCTGTGCGGCGAATGCCGGCTGCATTACCTGTCGGGCCTGATCGAACACAACGACTACCTGTTGAGCGACGAAGAACGCGCCGACAGCGTATTGATCTGCTGCGCGCGTGTCCGCGAGGGCGCCGTGGTACTGGACATCTGAGGGGAAGGGAACGTGGAGACCAGGGAGTTTGACTACATCGTCGTGGGCGCGGGCTCGGCCGGATGCGCCGTGGCCGCCAGGCTGGCGCAGGACCGCAAGACCACGGTGCTGCTGCTGGAGGCCGGTCCGCGGGACCGCAACCTGTGGATCCACATCCCCATCGGTTATGGCAAGACGATGTTCAATCCGCAACTGAACTGGCAATTCGAATCCGAGCCTGAACCCAACCTCGACAACCGCAGGATCTACCTCCCGCGCGGCCGCACCTTGGGCGGGTCCAGCTCGATCAATGGCCTGGTCTACATCCGTGGCCAGAAAGAGGATTTCGAGCGCTGGCGGGCACTGGGCAACGTCGGCTGGGGCTGGGACGACGTCCTGCCGTACTTCAGGCGGTCCGAGGCCAACGAGCGCGGCGCCGACGCCTGCCATGGCGGCGACGGCCCGCTGGCGGTGTCCGACATCCGCGGCCGCCACCCGCTGATCGAAGCCATCATCGGCGGCGCCAACGAGCTGGGCGTGCCGCGCACCGACGATTTCAACGGCGCGCGGCAGGAAGGCGCCGGCTATTTCCAGTTGACCACCCGCAATGGCCTGCGCTGCTCGGCCGCCAAGGCCTACCTGCGTTCGGGCATCGCCGGCGCCAACCTGTGCGTGCAATCCGATGCGCACGCCACCGGGCTGATCCTGGAGGGCCGCCGCGCCGTGGGGGTGTCGTACCTGCGCGGGGGCCAGGCCTGCCAGGTCCGCGCGCGGCGCGAGGTGGTGCTGAGCGCCGGCGCGATCCAGTCGCCGCAATTGCTGATGCTGTCGGGCATCGGCGACGCCGACGCGCTGCGGTCCCTGGGCATTGCGCCGGTGCACCATCTGCCCTCGGTCGGCCGGAACCTGCAGGATCACCTGCAATCGCGGCTGATGTACCGCTGCACCCGGCCGATCACCACCAACGATGCCCTGCGCACCTGGTGGGGCACGGCCCGCATCGGCCTGCAGTGGATCCTGCGACGCGCCGGGCCGGTGGCGGCCGGCATCCAGTTGGGCGGCATGTTCGCGCGCACCAACGACACCGAGCAGACCCCCAACGTGCAATTTCACTTTGGCACCATCAGCGCCGACATGACGGCCGGCCGGCCGCATGATTTTTCCGGCTTCACCCTGTCGGTGTGCCAGTTGCGGCCGACCAGCCGTGGCCGGCTCGACCTGGCTTCGCCCGATCCGCTGGCCGCCCCGCGCGCGCGCTTCAACTACCTGGATACCGAGTTCGACCGGCGCACCATGATCGAAGGGGTGCGGATGGCGCGGCAACTGGTGCGCACCCGTTCGCTGGCGCCGTACGTGGCCGACGAATACCGCCCCGGCTTCAACGTCGAGTCGGACGATGAAGTCCTGCGTTTCATCCGTGGGTACGCCACCACCATCTTCCACCCCGTGGGCACCTGCCGCATGGGCGCCGACGCCGAGTCCGTGGTCGATACCCGGCTGCGGGTCCGCGGGGTGGACCGGCTGCGCGTGGTCGACGCCTCGATCATGCCCCTGCTGCTTTCCGGCAATACCAACGCTGGTAGCATCGTGATCGGCGAGAAAGGCGCCGACATGATCATGCAAGACAGGGAGAAAATCTCATGAGTACCTTGGAACGTCGTCTGGAAATCTTCGAGACGTTGCATGCCCCCGATCCGACCCGCCGGCCCAAGTACCAGCGGCTGGTGGAGGTGTTGATCGACGCTGTCCGGCGCGGCATCTGGCAGCCGGGCGACCAATTGCCGGCCGAGGAGGAACTGGCGCAGCTCACGCCGTTCAGCCTCGGCACGGTGCAACGGGCATTGCGGGACCTGGTGGAGCAGGGGCTGGTGGTGCGTATGCACGGCCTGGGCAGCTTTATCGCCGAGGCGCCGCGCCAGATCGAGGATCCCTGGCATTGCCGTTTCCTGGACGACGATGGCTCGGTGCTGCCGATCTTCTCGCAGGCGATCCTGCGCGCGCCCGTGACCGGCGCGGGCCCCTGGAATCGCCACCTGGGCACCGAGGCCAACGTCATGCGGCTCGACCGCATCATCATCGTCAACGATGAGTTCCGCATTTCCAGCCGCTTCTACGCCGACCGCCAGTTGCTCAAGCGCCTGTGGGACATGCCCATGGACAAGCTCAACGGCGCCAACTTCAAGAAAGTCATCATCCAGCAGTTCAAGTTGCCGATCACCAACATCACCCACCTGGTGAAGCAGGCCGATTTCGACGCGGAATCCTGCGAGCGCATCGGCGTGCCATATCCCTACCGCGGCATCTACATGCAGGCCGTGGCGCGGTCCGGGCGCGGGCAGTGCGTGTACTACCAGGAATTCTTCCTGGGCCCGACCTCGCGCGATCTCGCGTTCCCCGATTCGAATTTATCAAGCGGCTGACATCAGCCATCCAACCTAGTAGAGCCATGACCGTGAAACCGAAGAACCTGTTGATCATCATGTCAGACGAACACTCGCCCAAGGCCCTGGGCTGCTATGGCAGCGAGATCGTCAAGACCCCTCATCTCGATGCCCTGGCCGCGCGCGGCACCCGGTTCAGCTCGGCCTATTGCGCCAGCCCGGTGTGCATTCCCGCCCGGGCCTCGTTCGCGGTGGGCAAGTACATTCATCAGATCGGCTATTGGGACAACGCCGACGCCTACGACGGCGCGGTGCCCAGTTGGCATCATCGGTTGCGCGAACGCGATCACGACGTGGTTTCGATCGGCAAGCTCCACTTCCGCCAACCCGGCGAGGACCACGGGTTCTCGGAAGAGATCATCCCCATGCACATCATCGAGGGCAAGGGCGATCTGATGGGCCTGGTCCGCAGCGAACTGCCGGTGCGCAAGGGCGCCTACAAGATGGCCCGCTTCGCGGGGCCCGGCGAAAGCTCATACACTTTCTACGACCGTGAGATCACGGCCCGCGCCCAGGTCTGGCTGCGCGAGGCGGCGCGGCGCGAATCGGACAAGCCGTGGGTGCTGTTCGTGTCGCTGGTGGCGCCGCACTTCCCCCTGACCGCGCCGCCGGAACACTATTACCGCTATTTCAACCAGAACCTGCCGCTGCCCAAGCTGTACGACAGGCGCGAGCGGCCGGACCATCCCTATCTGGTGGACTACCGCAACAGCTTCAACTACGACGATTATTTCGAGGGCGACGCCGTCAAGCGCGCCGTCGCCGGCTATTATGGCCTGTGCTCGTTCCTGGACGAGAACATTGGCAAGATCCTCAACGCGCTGGAGGACGCCGGCCTGGCCGATGACACCCGCGTGATGTACACCTCCGACCACGGCGACAACCTGGGCGCGCGCGGCCTGTGGGGCAAGTCCACCATGTTCGAGGAAACCGCGGGCGTGCCGCTGATCATGGCGGGCGACGACATTCCGCGCGGACGGGTGGTCGACGTGCCCGTCACGCATATCGACGCCTATCCGACCGTGCTGGACGCCGTCGGCAACACCGAGCCGGCCTTGCGCGAAGGCTATCCCGGCCATTCGCTGTTCGATATCGCCCGGGGCGAGACGCCGCGGCGCAACGTGCTGGTGGAATACCACGGCATGGGTTCGACCACCGGGGCCTTCATGATTCGCCACGGCAAGTACAAATACATCGAATACGTCGGCTATCCTGCGCAGTTGTTCGACCTGGAAGCCGATCCGGAAGAACTGCAGGACCTGGCCGCGGATCCGCGCCATGCCGACGCCCTGCAGGCCTGCCGCCGGCAGTTGCATCTGATCTGTGACCCGCAGGCGGTCGACCGCCAGGCCAAGGCGCGCCAGCAGACGTTGCTGCGCGAGAACGGCGGGCGCGAAGCGGTGATCGCCCGCGGCGATCTCGGTTTCACACCGGTGCCGGGTTCGGCCCTGGCGTTCGACTGACGTGGCGGGGGGCGGGGCATCCGCGAGGACGCCCGGCCTGCATTTGGCGTGCCCCGTGTCGGCGGCCCTGAGGGTTTGGGCCGCGCGCGGTTTCCAATCCGTTTCTTTCCGAGGACCGCATGAATCCTGATAACCAGCGTCTGCTGGACGAACTGCGCGGCATTGTCGGCGCGGACCATGTCTTGACCGATCCACGGCATACCCAACGGTTCCGGACCGGGTTTCGCTTCGGCTTCGGATCGGCGATCGCGGTTGCGCGGCCGGGCAGTCTTCTGGAGCAATGGCGCCTGGTCCAGGCTTGCGTGGCGCATGACAAGATCGTGATCATGCAGGCGGCCAATACCGGCTTGACCGGGGGATCAACGCCCGACGGCAATGACTACGATCGGGAGATCGTGATCATCAGCACGCTGCGCATGAAGAAAATCCAGTTGATCCGCGATGGGCGTCAGGTGATCTGCTTTCCCGGCGCTACCCTGGATCAACTGGAGAAGGCGCTCAAGCCGCTGGGACGGGAGCCGCACTCCGTCATCGGGTCGTCATGCATTGGCGCGTCGGTGTTCGGCGGGATCTGCAACAACTCCGGTGGATCATTGGTCCAGCGGGGGCCCGCTTTCACCGAGATGGCGGTGTTTGCGCAATTGGGGCAGGACGGCAAACTGTCCCTGGTCAACCATCTGGGCATCTCGTTGGGGCAATCCCCCGAGGATATCCTGCGGCGCCTGGATGACGGCACTTACCGGCCTGCCGATATCCACGACGGCGGGCGCGGGTCGGACCAGGATTATGCGCGGCACGTGCGCGATGTCGATGCGGATTCGCCCGCGCGATTCAATGCGGATCCGAAGCGGCTGTTCGAGGCGTCAGGCAGTGCCGGAAAGCTGATTCTCTTTGCCGTGCGCCTGGACACGTTTCCGGCGGAGACGCAGACCGACGTTTTCTATATCGGGACGAACGATCCCGCGGAACTGACGGATATTCGACGATACCTTCTGACGGCCCTGCCGGCATTGCCCATCGCGGGGGAATACATGCACAGGAATGCGTTCGATATCGCCGACGTCTACGGCAAGGACACTTTCCTGGCCATCCGCAGGCTGGGCACCGCAAGGCTTCCCGCCTTTTTCGCCTTGAAAGCGCGCGTGGACAATTTCTGCGCGAGGTTCTCGTTTCTTCCCAGGAACATGAGTGACCGGCTCCTGCAGTTCTTCAGCGCACGCTGTGGCGACCACCTGCCCGCCCGCCTGCGCGACTTTCGCGCCCGGTATGAGCACCACCTGATGATCAAGGTGTCCAGAAAGCTGACGGAGCCGCTTCAGGCTTTTCTGGACTCCCATTTCAAGAAGGCCACGGGCGCCTACTTCCTGTGTTCTCCGGAAGAAGGCGCGGCCGCGTTCCTGCTGCGATTCGCCGCGGCCGGCGCCGCCGTGCGCTACCGCGCCATGCATCCGGACGCGGTCGAGGATATCGTCGCGCTGGATATCGCCCTGAAGCGCAACGAACGGGACTGGCTGGAAGTTCTGCCCGAGGATATGGAGACCGTCATGGTGGCCAAGCTCTATTACGGGCACTTTCTCTGCCACGTCTTTCACCAGGACTACATCGTGAAGAAGGGCGTGGATTGCCTGGAGCTGGAGCACCGCATGTGGAAGCTGCTGGACGCGCGCGGCGCGCAGTATCCGGCCGAACACAACGTGGGGCATCTGTATCGCGCCGGCCCCGAGCTTCGCAATTTCTATCGCGCCCTGGATCCCTGCAATCAGTTCAACCCAGGAGTCGGGCAGCTTTCGAAGCGCAAGAACTGGGCGTGAGACACCAAAGCCGCGCATCGCCTCGCCGCGCGCGTTCGCACCTGCGCCAATGACGCCTCAATCCTCCTGCAGCAACGCCAACACGTTCTGCGCCAGTTGGTTGGCCTGCGTCAGCGCCACCTTGCTGGCCTGCTGCAGGATCTGTTGCCGGGTCAGGTTGGAGGTTTCGATGGCGTAGTCCGCGTCCTCGATGCGGCTGCGGGCCTGGCTGAGGATGCCGGCGGTGTGGTTCAGGTTGGTGATGACCGAACCCAGGCGGTTCTGCATCGCGCCCAGTTCGCCGCGCAGGCCGTCCACCTGGTCCAGCGCGTTGCTCACCCGCTTCATGGGCATGACCTTCATGTTGACCGTGGGCGGGGCGTCCTTCGGCTTGAATTCCACCTGCCCGGTGGCCGAAATGCTGATGTCGTAGAAATTGCCGTCGCTGCCGCTGATGACATAGTCGCCATTGGCGTTGCCGCTGGCGTCGGTGAGGTAGTGCACTTTGCTGTCGTGGTCGAACAAAGGCCGGCCGTCGGCGGTGACGGGCACGGGCGCGAGGCGCTGGAGGAAGTCGAACAGCTTGATCGGCGTGCCCTTGCTGACCGAATCGGCCGTGGCCGCGGCGGGAGGCGTGGTTGGCGCCGGGGCCGTCGCGGGTGGGGGCGTCACCGGCACCGGGACTTGCTGGCCGACGAGGTAGGCGGTGCTGCCGGCTATTTGGGCGCGTTCCGCCGCACTGAGTTTCGACACATCGAAGGGCGTCAAGCCGGCGACGTCGATATCGAGGGCGCCGCCGACGGGGGCCGGCAGCGTGACCCGGTAGGAGTCTCCCAGCGGATTCACGAATGGACCCACCGTTCGGACCACGTAGTTGCTGGTGCCGTTGAAGTCATATTGGATGAGGAATGCCTGGAACATGGTGAAGGTTCTGCCTCCGTCCCTGATGGCCAGCGTTGCCGGGGTGGTGGCGGGCGGGGGAGCCGCCGGGCCGGGAGCCGCGACGGCGGGGCCTGGCGGCGCGGCGATGTCCAGCATGGTTTTGTCGGTGGCGCCGCCCAGCCGTGGATCGCGCACCACGTCGATCCCGTCCAGGTTCAGCGTCCTGGTATTGACGAGCTTTGTATTGAGGTCGATGGTCTCGCCATCATGCGCGCCGACCTGGATCGAGATGCCGGCGTCCCGCGCCAGCACGTCCAGGTTGTTGAAACGGGTCTGGTGCGATATCCGCTCGATTTCGCCCAGTTGCTGGTCGATCTCGGCCTGGATGGATTCGAGGTCGCTGAGCGAGTTGGTGGAATTCTGCGCCTGCACCGAGAGTTCGCGGATGCGATGCAGGCTGCGATCCATCTCGCCCAGCGCGCCCTCGATGGTCTGCGCCAGCGAGATACCGTCGTTGGCGTTGCGCGCCGCCTGGCGCTGGCCGCGGATCTGCGCAGTGAAGTGGTTGGCGATGGCTTCGCCGGCGGCGTCATCCGCCGCGTGATTGATGCGCTGGCCGGATGACAGCCGCTCGATGGCCACGCCTTGCGCGGCCTCCGATTTGCCCAGATTGGTGCGAGCCCGCAGCGACAGGGACTGGCTTCTGATCGAGGGCATGTTGTTCTCCAATGCAAGATTGCCCGCCGGCGAGGCCGCGGGCCGATCAAAAATGCTAAGCCGATCCCCCGCCGGCCGTCTCGCCGCGCGCGCGAATCCCAGATTCGTCCTATGGAGCGCGGCTCAGGGAGCGTCGGACAGCGCCTGCGCCTTCAGCCAGCGCCTGAAGTCGGCAACGACTTCCCGGGCATCGGTGCGGGCGTACAGGCTGAACCGGCCGCCGGTATCCTGGAACCCGAGCGGGGCGGCCAGCCGGCCGGCCCGGATGTCGGCCTGCGCCAGTTCCCGCGGCGCGATGCCGATGCCCAGGCCGGCTACCGCAGCCTCGAGCAGATGGCCGAGCTGGTCGAACTGGCGCCGGGGCTGTTGCGCGTTCAGCGTCACGCCGTGGGCCTGCGCCCAGTGCTCCCAGGCGGCGGGGCGCGCCGCGGCATGCAGCAACGGGGAGCCCAGCACGTCGGCCGGCCGCCGGATCCGCCCGGCCAACGCCGGCGCGCAGACGGGTCCGATGCTCTCCCGGAACAGCGGCACCGCCTCGATGTCCGGCGACCGGTGTTCGTCGGCCACGATCAGCACATCGACCACGCGCCGTTCCAGCAATGCGATGTCGGCCGCCGTCTGCAGCCGCACCTGGACGCCGGGATGGGCGCGTTCGAAATCCTCGAGCCGGGGGATGATCCAGTTGGACAGCAGGCTGGCAGGCGCGCCGACGACCACCTCCGCCGAGGTGGCGCGGCCGAGCAGTTCGGCCAGGCGCTGCTCGAGCATGTCGAACGCCGGCAGGCAGACGCGTTGCAGGTCCTGGCCCGCCGCGGTCAGCCGCACGCCGTCGGAATGCCGCTCGAACAGCTTGCCGCCGAGCCAGGTCTCGAGTTGCCGGACCTGCTGGCTGACCGCGCTGTGCGACACGCCGAGCTCTTGCGCGGCGAGCGACAGGTTCAGGTGGCGGGCGGCGCTGTCGAAGACGCGCAGCGAATTCATGGGAGGCAGGTTTCTCATGCTTGGATATTAGAAAATCTGATATCGATGAGCAAGAAATCTATGATTTATCTGAGCATTTCGCCTAGATACCATGGCGGACATGTTCCCGAAGGCCTGAAATCATGTCTTTTATCCCACATCCTGAATATCCCGATGCCGCCGGGCAGTTCGGCCGTTATGGCGGCCGCTACATGCCCGAGACGCTGGCCCCGGCGCTCGATGCGCTGGAACACACCTTCCGCGCGGTTCGCGAGGACCCTGCGTTCTGGGCCGAGTACCGCGCCATGCTGGCCGACTACGTCGGACGCCCGAGTCCGCTGCTGCATGCCGAGGCGATCAGCGAGGAACTGGGCGGCGCGCGCGTCTTCCTCAAGCGCGAGGACCTGAACCACACCGGCGCCCACAAGATCAACAATTGCCTGGGCCAGGCGCTGCTGGCCCGGCGCATGGGCAAGCGCCGCATCATCGCCGAGACCGGCGCGGGGCAGCACGGAGTGGCCACCGCCACGGTGTGCGCCTTGTTCGGCCTGGAATGCGTGGTCTACATGGGCGAGGTCGACGTGGCGCGGCAGTCCTCCAATGTGGCGCGCATGGAGATGCTGGGCGCGCAGGTCCGGCCCGTGCCGGACGGCAGCGCCACGCTGAAGGACGCAATGAACGCCGCCATCCGCGACTGGATCGCGCATCCGGACGACACCTACTACCTGCTGGGGACGGGCGCGGGGCCGCATCCCTATCCCTGGCTGGTGCGGGAGCTGCAGAAAGTCATCGGCGAGGAGACGCGGGCGCAGATCCTCGCGAAGACCGGGCGGCTGCCGGACGCGATGGTCGCCTGCGTGGGCGGCGGCTCCAACGCCATCGGCTTCTTCCATCCCTTCCTGAACGATGCCGGCGTGCGGCTGTTCGGCATCGAGGCGGGCGGACGCGGCACGCAGACCGCCGAGCACGCCGCCAGCATCGGCGAAGGCTCCCCCGGCGTCCTGCATGGCTGCCGCAGCTACTTCCTGCAGGACGCGGACGGCCAGATCCAGAACGCGCATTCGATTTCGGCCGGTCTCGATTACCCCGGCGTCGGCCCGGAGCATGCCCTGCTGCACGATACCGGGCGGGTCGTCTACGAATCGGTCACCGATGCCGAGGCGGTCGACGCCTTTCTGTGGCTGACGCGGCGGCAGGGCATCATCCCCGCGCTGGAAAGCGCCCATGCCTTGGCCTATGCCAGGAAACTCGCCCCGCTCATGGAGCGCGACCAGGCGCTGGTGGTCTGCCTGAGCGGACGCGGCGACAAGGACCTGAATTCGGTCCTGCAATTCACCGGAGAGGCCGCATGAGCCGTATCGAACAGACCCTGGCGGCGTTGCGCGCCGCCGGCCGGCCGGGCCTGGCCGCCTATTTCACGGCGGGCGATCCGTCCTACGATGACTGCCTGGCCTTGCTGAAAGGCCTGCCCGCCGCCGGGGCAGACGTGATCGAACTGGGCATGCCGTTCAGCGACCCGATCGCCGACGGGCCCGTGCTGCAACAGGCCAATGCGCGCGCGCTGAAGGCGGGGCAGACCCTGCGCCGCACGCTCGACCTGGTCGCCGCCTTCCGCGAAGAGGACGAGCGCACGCCTGTCGTGCTGATGGGCTATCTGAACCCGCTGCTGCGCTATGAGGCGGCCAGCTTCATGGCCGATGCGGCCTGGGCCGGCGTCGACGGGCTGATCGTGGTGGACCTGTCGCCCGAGCACGCCGCCGGCATCGAGCGGTTGGCGCGGCGCCACGGCATTGCGCTCATCAAGATGACCGCGCCGACGACGACCGAAGCGCGCCTGGAGAAAGTGCTGGAAGGCGCCAGCGGCTTCGTGTACCACGTGATGCTGGCGGGCACGACGGGCGCGGCGCTGCCGTCGGACGCCGTGATCGCCGCTGCGCTGGAACGCATCCGGGCGAAGACCTCCCTGCCGATTGCCGCGGGCTTCGGCGTGCGCACCGCCGAACAAATGAAGGCGGTCGGGCGCCATGCGGATCTGGTGGCGGTGGGGACCCGGCTGGTCGAGGTGCTGGCGGCGGGCGGGGTGGGGGCGGCGCTGGCGGAAGTGCGCGGGTTGGGGGCGGCGGCAAGAGGGGAGTGATGGCTGGATGGGACACCGACGGTTTCCCGAGGTGGGCAAATCCCTTCATACACCGACCGCCTGAGCGCCTGTCGCCCTACGCTGATCCGTTTCCCGGGAGACGGATATCAAGGGGCGCATATTCTGCCTGGCCATCGTGGCGGGCGCGGGGGCGGTGCAGACACTGGCGGCGCTGCCGGGGGCGGGGTTCTACCTGACCGCCGGCGTGGCCTGCGCCGTGTTGCCCTTGGCTGCCCGGCGCTGGCAGGGCTGGCTGGCGGGGATGCTGGCCTGCCTGATCGCGGGGTTGCTGGTGGGCGCGGTCAATGCCGCGTTGCGGGCGCAATGGCGCCTGGATGACGCGCTGGCCGACGCGCACCAGGATGCCGTCGCGCGGCTGGCGTTGCGCGTGGCCGAGCTGCCCGACGATGACGCAGGCGGCGTGCGGTTCGTGGGCGAGCAGGTCGGGCCGGCGCGTTCCGGCATTCCGCGGCGCATCCTGGTGTCGTGGCTGGCGCCGCCCGGCGCGCAGCCGGGGCTGCCGGCGGTGGCGCCGGGCCAGGTGTGGCGCATGGCGCTGGTGCTGCGCCGGCCGCATGCGCCGCTCAATCCCGATGCGCCGGATGGCGAGGCGCGCCTGTTCGCGCGCGGGTTGCGCGCCACCGGCACGGTGCGGGGCCAGCCGCGATTGCTGGAAGACCAGCCCTGGGCGTCTGCCGGCATCGCCATCGAGCGTGCCAGGTATCGCGTGCGCGCAGGCATGCGGCGGGCGCTCGGCGGCCATCGCTACGCGCCGGTGCTGATCGCGCTGGCGATCGGTGATCAGGCCGGCGTGGCGCGGGACGACTGGCGAGTCTTCAATCGCAGCGGCATCACGCATCTGGTGTCCATCAGCGGCATGCATGTGACCTCGATCGCGGGCCTGGCGGCCTGGTTGCTGGCGGCGATGTGGCGGCGCGCGCGCTGGCGCGGCATCGGCCTGGCCGAGCGGGTGCCGGCGCGCATTGCCGGCGGCGCGGCGGCGATGGTCGTGGGGCTGGCGTATTGCCTGCTGGCGGGGTGGGGCGTGCCGTCGCGGCGCACGTTCTTCATGCTGTCGGTGGTGTTGGCGGCGGGCTGGTCGCGCCTGCGGATATCGGCGGGGCGGGTGCTGGCGTTCGCGGCGGCGGCTGTGGTGATGCTGGATCCATGGGCGCCGATGGCGGCGGGTTTCTGGTTGTCGTTCGGCGCGGTGGCGATCCTGCTGCGCGTGGCGCAGGCGCCGCGCGACGCCGATGCCGGGTGGCGCCAGCGCTGGGCCGCGGCGCTGGCGCAGGCGACGCGGCTGCAGTTGACCGTGACGCTGGGACTGACGCCGCTGCTGGCGTTCCTGGTGCATCAGGTCTCGCTCGGGTCGCCGCTGGCCAATGCGGTGGCGATTCCGGCGGTGACGTTCCTGGTCACGCCGCTGGCGCTGCTGTGCGCCATGTTCTCTGTGGCGCCGGCCACGGCCGGCGTGGCCGCGGTGGCGGGGCAGGCGGGGGCGTGGGTGTTCGACCTGGCGATGACGGTGGTCGCGTGGGTGGGCAACGCGGACTGGGCCAGCTTCACGGTGGCGGCGGCGCCGTGGCCCTGGCTGCTGTGGGCGCTGGCTGGGATGGCGTGGGCCTTGCAGGCACAGGGCTGGCCGGCGCGGCGCCTGGGCTGGCTGTGCATGCTGCCGCTGTTGTGCTGGCGGCCCGAAAGGCCCGAGCCGGGCTACTGGCGCATGAGCGCGATGGACATCGGCCAGGGCAGCGCGATCCTGGTGGAGACCGCGACCCAGGCCCTGTTGTTCGATGCCGGTCCGCGCCATTTCGGCGGCGGCGACGCGGGCGAACGGGTGATCGCGCCGCAGTTGCAGGCGCGCGGCATCGACAAGCTGGACGTGCTGGTTCTGTCGCACGCGGACCTGGATCACGTGGGCGGCACGCGCTCGGTGCTGGCGGCGGTGCCGGTGGCGCGCAGCTATGCGTCGTTCGATGTGGCGGCGTGGCTGCGGCGTGATGCCAGGCTATGGTCCGGGCAGCGTGGGGCATTGACGGTGGCGACATCGTCCCGGGGCAGTTTGCCGGCCGGCGAATCTTCGAATCGCGCACCGGACCGGGGCGCCTCCTACGTTTCTCCGGCCCGGATGCTGCGCTGCGAGCGCGGCGACAGTTGGCGTGTTGACGGCGTGACCTTCACCTTCCTGCATCCCGCGGCGGCAGCGGCCGCGCTGGAGGCCGATCGCAACGCCAACAGTTGCGTGTTGCGCGTCGCGGGCCGCGCCCATTCGCTGCTGCTGACCGGCGA
Organism: Achromobacter sp. SIMBA_011; assembly: GCF_046535435.1. Lineage (NCBI taxonomy): Bacteria > Pseudomonadati > Pseudomonadota > Betaproteobacteria > Burkholderiales > Alcaligenaceae > Achromobacter > Achromobacter sp. SIMBA_011. The sequence continues at coordinate 704,509 of NZ_JAWRWN010000002.1, forward strand.
CATCGGCGTGGCGCAGGAGCGCGAGCTGGCCGCGCTCGGCCTGCCGCCGACCGATATCGTGCTGGCGCCGCATCACGGGTCGGCATGGTCATCCGGGCGGGAGCTGGTGGCCGCCGCGCATGCCGGCCACGCGATTGCCCAGTGCGGCTACCTGAACCGTTTCGGCCACCCGGCCCCGGCGGTGGAACGGCGCTGGCTCCGCGCGGGCGCGGCGTTCTGGCGCAGTGACCGCGATGGGGCGGTGACGGCCGAGTCGCGCGCCGATGGGCTGGCGGTGTGGGCGCAACGCGAGCGGCACCGGCGCTACTGGCATGGGCGCTGAGCCGGCCCGCGCCGGGTTCAGTCCGCCTGGTCGTTCGTTTCGCTGACGCCACACCATTGGGCAATGAAAAGCGCAATGGTCTTGGTGATCAGCCGCAGCGACTCGATGTGGACACGTTCATCAAAGCCATGGATGTCGAGCGACTTTGGACCATAGACCAGCGTCGGCATGTCGCCATAGATCACGAAGACACGGGCATCGAGATAGCCCGGGGTCGTGAAGCTTTCGAGCTCGCTCTTGAAGGCCTGCTGGTGGCAATCGCGCAGCGTGTTTTCGGCATCGCTGCCTTCTTCGAGCACGTAGCCTTCGGCATAGAAGCCGGTGTAGGCGACCTGGGGCGGCGTGCCGCCAAGCCGCGGGTCGGCGACGGCGTCGCGCAGGCAGGCGTCGATCTGCGCGCGGGCCTCATCCGCGGTGGTGCCCGGATAGATTGCCGCGCGCACGTCGAATTCACACCAGGGCGGTACCGTCGACGGCCAGTCGCCGCCCTCGATCTTGCCGATGTTGAAATTGATCGGATGGTCGAGATGTTCGAAATGGCGATGGCAGTGGTGCTCCGCGTTCCATTTGGCTTCGATCCCGCGCAACGCCTCGATGGCGGCGTAGGCGGCGTCGATGGCGTTGAAGCCGTTGGCCATCTCGCGGGTATGGGTGGGATGGCCCTGCACGCGGACCTTGAACCACAGCACGCCCACGTTGGCGCGCACCAGCATGTTCTCTTCCGGCTCCGGAATGATCACGGCGTCGGCCTGGTAGCCGCGCAGCAGGGCGGACAGGGCGCCGTTGCCGGTGCATTCCTCTTCGACCACCGACTGGAAATAGATCGGGGCGGCGGGTTCATAGCCGGCGGCGCGCACGGCGTCGTAGGCATACAGGTTGGCGGCCAGGCCCGCCTTCATGTCGGCAGCGCCACGTCCGTACATCCAGCCGTCGATGATCGCGGGGTCCCACGGTGAGCGGGACCACATATCCACGGGGCCGGTGGGCACCACGTCGATATGTCCGTTCAGGATGAGCGAGCGGCCCTGTTGCCGCGAGGGACGATAAGTGCCGACCACGTTGAAGGCGTTTTCATACGAGACGGTCACCGGGCCGAAGCCGGGGTGGGACTCGATGTCCTTGACGTCGATTTTCCAGCGGTCCATCGCGAAGCCGCGCGCGCGCATCGCCTCGTAGAGAAAGTCTTGCGCCGTATGCTCCTGTTCGCGCAGCGAGGGGAAGCGCACCAGATCCTGGGTGAAGGCCAGTTGGGCGTCGAAATGCGCGTCAACGGCTTGCAGGATCCGGCGGGTCTGCGCTGCGGTGAGCGCGGGCGGGGAGGTGGTCTGTGTCATCGGGTTTCCTGAAAGAAGGAGAAGCGGGGCGGTTCAGGCCGCGGCAGCGGGGGTGACGTCCAGCGCCAGGCGGCGCTTGTGGCCGGCCAGGGCCCAGATCGACACGAGCGTGATCGCCGACAGCGTCGAATAGAAGATCGCCAGCGGCAGCCATTGGCCGGGGTAGTGGTAGGTCAGCCAGGTGCCGACCAGCGGCGTCATGCCGCCCGCCACCGCGCCGCACAACTGGTACGACAGCGAGATGCCGGAATAACGCACGTGGGTGGGGAACGCCGAGCTGATGTAGCCGGCCATGGCGGAATAGATCGCGGCCATGAAGACCAGCACGATGGCGATGCCGCCGACGATGCTGTAGGGCGTGCCTTGCGACACGAGCATGAACATGGGATAGGGCGCCAACACCGAGAAGAAGGCCGCCGTAATGAGGACCCGGGTGGGGCCAACGGCGTCGGCCAGCCAGGCCGCCACCGGCTGCACGAAGAACTGGATGATGGCGACCACGAACAGGCAGTCCAGGACCAGCGTGCGGCTCAGGCCCATTGTCTGGGTCGTGTACGACAGCATGAAGGTGTTGGTGAAGTAGATGCCGCCGATCGCCACGGTGCACACCCCCATGCACAGCAGCACGGTGCGCCAGGCGGTGCGCAGCACTTCCTTGGCCGGGATCTCGGCGCGTTCCTGGCGCTCTAGCACTTTCGCGAAATCGGGCGATTCATTGACGCCGACGCGGATGAAATAACCGACCAGCAACAGGACCGCGCTGATCAGGAAGGGAACGCGCCAGCCCCAGCTCACGAAATCGGCTTCGTCCAGCGTGGTCAGCAGCCGGAACGCGAGTAGCGACAGGATCAGGCCGGCCGGGCTGCCCAATTGCGCGAACGAGGCGGCGAACGTGCGGCGGCGTTGCGAGGCGTGTTCGCCGGCCATCAATACAGCGCCGCCCCACTCGCCGCCAACCGCCAGCCCCTGTGCCAGGCGCAGCAGCAGCAACAGGGCGGGCGCCCAGAGGCCGGCGGTGGCATAACTGGGCAGCAGGCCGATGCCGACCGTGGCCAGCCCCATGATGACCAGGGTCGCCATCAGTGCGTTCTTGCGGCCGACACGGTCGCCCAGGTGGCCGAAGAGGACGCCGCCGAGCGGCCGTGCAAGGAAGCCGGCGGCGAACGTGCCAAACGACGCCATGGTGCTGATGAACGGATCGGCGGTGGGGAAGAACACTTTGCCGAACACCAGCGCGGCGGCCGTGGCGTAGATGTAGAAGTCGTACCACTCGATGGTGGTGCCGACGAATGCGGCGGTCGCGGCCCGGACAGGTTGGCGCGCCGCCGGAGCATGGGCGGGAGCGGTCATGGGGTTTCCTCTTGTGGGTGTTGTCGTTGTTCGAAGGCGTCTTTATCGCGCCCGCCTCGATATAACGTCAATTTATGATTTTTAATTTTTCACTTAAGTTAAATTGATGTCTTGCCGATTCCCTGCAAAGGCCGCCGATGAACAACGCCCACCCCGCCGACGCCCGCAGCGGCGACCGCCTCGACTGGAACCTGCTGCGGACCTTCCTGGTGATCGTGCAGGAGCGCAGCATCAGCGGCGCGGCCGCCAAGCTGCACCTGACGCAATCGGCCGTCAGCCAGGCGCTCAAGCGACTGGAGGAACAGTTGGACCGGCGCCTGATCGAACGGCACAACCAGGCGTTCACCGTCACCAATGCCGGTGAAGAGGTGTGTCGCGCGGCGCAGGCCATCTATGGCAATGTCGCGCAGTTGCTGACCGACGTCTCGCAGACGGAAGTCGAGGCGACCGGCCGCATCCACTTGCTGGTGGCCAGCCGTATTCACTCCCAGGTCTATGACGATTTCTGGGCGGCGTTCCATGCGGCCTATCCGCGCATCGAGGTGCAGATGGATGTGTTGCCCAGCAGCGAGATCGTTACGCTGATGCAGCAACGCGTGGGCACGGCCGGCATCGCGCTTTGCCGGCAGATGCCCAAGCGGCTCGAGAACAAGGTTTTCCTGCACCAGCGCTACGCGCTGTTCTGCGGGCGCAACCACGCATTGTTCGGTCGTCAGGACCTGCGCATCGAAGACCTGATGGGCGAAAACTTCGTCTCTTTCGCCAGCGATGCCCTGGGCGACAGCCTGTCGCCGCTGACGATTTTTCGCGACCAGCGGGGGTTTTCAGGGCGGGTGGTGGCGACGTCCACGCAGCATGACGAAGTCAAGCGCTTGCTCGTCGCCGGCTTCGGCATCGGTTGCCTGCCCGAGCACAGCGTACGGCGCGATCTCGCCGAGGGCCGGTTGTGGCGGCTGCCGCCCGGCGAGGGCGTGTGTTCGGTCGACCTGCACCTGTTGTGGCACCGGGACGTGCAACGCAGTCCGGCCGAGGCGGCCTTCCTCAAGCACTTTCGCGACTACATCGACGGTTTCACCATGGCCGAGCGGCTGGTGCCCGGCAACCTGCCGCCGCCTTGATGCGTCAGGTCCCCCGCCCGGGTCAGCGGGCCCGGGCGGCGATGCCGTCGCGCACTTGCCGGAACATCGTCATCGCGGCGGGCATGGCATCGCGTTGGGTGGCGCAGGCCATGCGGACGCGGCCTTGCGGCAATACGATGTCGGCATAGTAGTGCAGCGTGTCCGGGTGGCTGGGGCCCGGCGCTGCGAGGTAGTCCAGGCCCTGCGCGCCGTCCAGGGTGAACCGGTCGTACAGCTCGATGGACCCGCCCAACCGGCGCTGCCGGCGTTCGGCGGCGGCGACCTGCGCGCTCGGCGCCGGCGCGGCGGGGGGCTGGGCGCCAGCCTGCGTGGCCTGGAAGCCGATCCGGCACAGGTACCTGGCGTCCCGCGCCCTGGGCGGGAAGCCATCGGGGCTGGAGATCTCGATCTGGGCGTCGTACCTGCCGCGGGTGGGCGCGGGGCCGGCCCGCAGCGGCGAGGGCACGGTGACGCTGAAGCCGGTGGCTGCGTCGACGTAGCGGCGCGGCGGGATGTCGGCGGGCGGACCCCGGTCGGTGGCGGGCGCCGTGTCGTCTTCCTGCTGGAAGCGCAGCGGCAGCATCAGCTCGGTCTTTTCCTGGGTCATGGCGTCCGGAAAAGCGGGCAGCGGGCCGGCGCGCCGCACCATGGCGACGGCGGCCTGGTCGACGGCGGCGTCGCCGGAGGACCGGCTCACCACGACGTCGTAGATGGTGCCGTTGCGTAGCGCCGTGATCTTCAGGGACAGGCTGATCGGGCCGCTGAGGCGGTGCGCCTCTTTCGGATAATCCAGGCGGCTGATCAGGCGGCGTTGCACGGCCCGGGTCCATTCGGCTTCGTTGCCGGGGGCGGCGGCCATGACGGGGACGGCGGCGCAGGCCAGGGCCAGGCCGATAGCGAGCAAGCGTGAGCGCACGGGGAGTCTCTCCTGGTCAGCCGAATGCCGCCCGCACCGCGTCGAAAGACGCGGCGATCATCGGCTCCTCGCGCCGCGCGGCCAGCGTGATGAAGGCCAGTTCCGCCTCGATCGACAGCCCCGGCGCCAGCGCCAGCCCGTGCGCCTGCGATTCGCGCAGGGCGATGGAGTCGCGCGCCAGGGTCAGGCCGACGCCGGAGCGCACCAGGTCCAGCATCGAGGCCTCCTGGTCGACTTCGGCGACCGCGTTGGGGGCGACGCCCAGTTCGCTGAATTTCGTCGCGAGCAGGCGGTGATGGACCGAGTCGGGCGGCGTCCAGATCCAGGGCAGCGCGGCGATCTCGTGCCAGCCGCGGCCGGCCAGTTGCGGGCCCCAACCCTTGGGAGCGACCACGTAGTAGGAGAACGCCGCCAGCGGCAGGGCATGCAGGGCGGGCTGGCCGCTGGCCTGGTCGCGCGGGCCGAGGGAAAAGCCGACGTCCAGCTCGCCGTTGCGCACCTGGCGCGCAACCGAGCCGGACATGCCGTGGCGTAGCGTGGGGCGGATCTTGGGATAGTGCTGGACCAGGTGGCGCAGGGTGGCGCCCAGCCGCAGGAATTCGGGGTCGAGGATGGTGCCCAGGCGCAGTTCGCCCTGCACCGTGACGCGCAGCGCGCCGATGGCGCGCTCGAAGTCCTCGAGCGCGTCCAGCACGCGCTGGGCCGAGGGCAGCAGCGCGCGCCCATCGGCGTTGGGCGCCAGGCCCTGGGCGGTGCGGGTGAACAGCGGCAGGTCCAGGGCTTCCTGGAAGCTCTTGAGCTGCAGGCTGAGCGCGGGTTGCGTCAGGTGCAGGTGTTCGGCCGCGCGCGTCAGGTTGCCGACGCGCGCCACCGCGGCGAAGGTGCGGATGTGCTTGAGGTCCATGGCTCCGGTCCCGTCAGGGCGATACCCATTATTAAAGAGTCTTATAAAGCGCTTTTCAACAATTCATTGGACAGGGGCGTCCGGCTGCGCGACAGTGGCGCAGCGACTGGTGACTGACAAGAAGTCGAGACTCAAAAGAAGAAGCGCAAATGGAGACATACGACTACATCATCGTGGGCGCCGGGTCGGCTGGCTGCGTGCTGGCCAACCGCCTGAGCCGTGACCCGGCGGCGCGCGTGCTGCTGCTGGAGGCGGGCGGCCGCGACAACTACCATTGGATCCACATTCCAGTCGGCTACCTGTACTGCATTGGCAACCCGCGCACCGACTGGATGTACCGCACCGGCGCCGAGCCTGGGCTGGGCGGGCGGTCACTGATCTATCCGCGCGGCCGGGTGCTGGGCGGTTGCTCGTCGATCAACGGCATGATCTACATGCGCGGCCAGCGCCAGGACTACGACGAGTGGGCCGAGGCCGCCGGCGATCCGTCATGGCGCTGGGACGAGGTGCTGCCGGTGTTCAAGCGCAGCGAAGACCATTATCGCGGCGGCGACGAATTCCACGGCGTCGGCGGCGAGTGGCGGGTCGAGGCGCAGCGGCTGCGCTGGGACATCCTCGACGCCTTCGCAGACGCGGCGGAGCAGGCGGGCATCCCCCGCGTGGCGGACTTCAACCGGGGCGACAACTTCGGGGTCGGCTATTTCGATGTGAACCAGCGCCGCGGCTGGCGCTGGAACACTGCCAAGGCGTTCCTGCGGCCGGTGCGCGAGCGGCCCAATCTGCGGGTGATGACGGGCGCGCACGCCGAACGCCTGCTGTTCGAGGGCTCGCGCTGCGTCGGCGTGCAGGTGCGCCGCGAGGGGCAGTCAGTCAGCGTCCGCGCGGCGCGCGAGGTGGTGCTGGCGGCGGGCGCCGTCAATACGCCGCAACTGCTGGAATTGTCGGGAATCGGCGAGCCGGCGCGCTTGCGCGAAAGCGGCATTGCGCTGCATCACGCCTTGCCCGGCGTGGGCGAGAACCTGCAGGACCACCTGCAACTGCGCGTCATCCTGAAGGTGCGCGGCGTGAAGACGCTGAACCGCATCGCCTCGACCTGGTGGGGCAAGGCCGGCATCGGCCTGGAATACCTGCTGAACCGCAGCGGGCCGATGAGCATGGCGCCGTCGCAGTTGGGGGCGTTCGCCAAGTCCGATCCGGGCCAGGCGCGCGCCAACCTGGAATTCCACGTGCAGCCTTTGTCGCTGGGCGCCTTTGGCGAGCCGCTGCATGGTTTCGATGCGTTCACGGCCAGCGTCTGCAATCTGCGGCCGGTGTCGCGCGGCAGCGTGCACGCGCAGGGCGCGGACGGTTCGCTGCCGCCGGTGATCACGCCGAACTACCTGAAGGAAGAACAGGACCTGAAGGTGGCGGCCGACGCCATCCGGCTGGTGCGGCGCATCAGCGCGGCGCCGGCCTTGCAGCGCTACCAGCCGGAGGAATGGCTGCCGGGCCCGGCCTGCCAGAGCGAGGCCGAGCTGCGCGAGGCGGCCGGCAAGATCGGCACCACCATCTTCCATCCCGTCGGCACCTGCGCCATGGGCCGCCGCCCCGACGACGGCGCGGTGGTGGATGCGCGCCTGCGCGTGCATGGCCTGCAAGGCTTGCGCGTAGCCGACGCGTCGATCATGCCGACGATCACCTCGGGCAACACCAATTCGCCCACCATCATGATCGCGGAGCGGGCGGCGCAGATGATTCTGGAGGACGCGGTGCGCGTCGGCGCCGAGGCGCGGGCGGCCGAACTGGTCGCGTGACGCGGGGCGGGACGCGACCGTGGCGATCCGGGCGTGGCGCGTTGGAGGGGAGCGGCCAGGCCCGACATTTCCAGCCTGGAGCCCGGGCGGCGCCTTCCAGAGGAGGCGGTCCCCGGAAGGCGCTCCCCGAGTCCGCCTCAGCGCAGCGACCGGTACATCTCCTGGCGCTGCGGATGCGTCAGGATCACCTGCCACAGTTGCCCCTCGCGCGAGCGGAAGAAGCCGGCGCAACACATCAGGTAGTACTGCCACATGCGGTAGAAGCGCGTGCCGTAGCGCTCCTGCAACCGCGGCCAGGCGCGCTGGAAATTGTCCCACCAGGCCATCAGCGTGCGGTCGTAGTCGGCGCCGAAGTTGTGCCAGTCCTCGATGATGAAGCGGCCTTCGACCGCGGTGCTGATCTCGCGGGCCGACGGCAGCTTGCCGTTGGGGAAGACGTAGCGGTCGATCCAGGGATCGGTGCTCTGGCTGGTCGAGGCGATGCCGATGGTGTGCAGCAGGAAGATGCCGCCGGGCGCCATCAGCCGTTGCACATTGGTGAAGTAGGTGTCGTAGTTCTTGGGGCCGACGTGCTCGAACATGCCGACCGACACCACCTTGTCGAAGCTGCCCTGCAGGTCGCGGTAGTCCTGCAGCAGCAGTTCCACCGGCAGGCCGCGCACGCGCTCCTGGGCCAGCGCCAATTGCTCCTTGGAGACGGTGATGCCGGTGACCTTGACGCCATAGCGTTCGGCCGCGAACTTGGCCAGCCCGCCCCAGCCGCAGCCGATGTCCAGCAGCGTCTCGCCGGGCTTGAGCTGCAGCTTGCGGCAGATCATGTCGAGCTTGGCTTCCTGCGCGGCTTCGAGCGTGTCGGCCTGTTCCCAGAAGGCGCAGGAATAGATCATGCGGCTGTCGAGCATGGCCTCGAACACGTCGTTGCCGGCGTCGTAGTGCTGCTCGCCGACTTCGAAGGCGCGGCTTCGGGATTGCAGGTTGAACAGCTTGTGGCGCAGGTGTTCGGCGATCAGCTTGACGCGCGCCAGGCCCAGCGCGGCCGAGCCCATGTCGGCGCGCAGCAGGCGGGTGAAGAGTTCGTCGAGCTGCTCGCAGTCCCATTCGCCGTCCATGTAGGACTCGCCCAGCCCCAGCGACCAACTGGCGAAGACGCGCTCGTACATGTGCTTGTCATGGACCTGGATGTCCCAGGGGCGCGAGCCGTTGATCCGGACATCCGCGCGCGCCAGCAGGTCCTGCAGGACCTTGGGCGGTGCGGGGGGGCCGGCGTCGGCGCGGGGTGGCGTTAGCTGAGTAGTCGGACTGCTTTGGTGCATAGTGGCTCCATATCAATTCTGGACTGACTGATCTGGCAATGCTCGAAGCGCATAACTCTCGCCCGGACCGGCGGATGGAATCCAATTTAATGATTGAATCGGCTCGATAGGCAATCGTAATTTCAGCGGGGTGTCAGCGCCGTGACACCGCGGCCGCTGACCCGGGACCCGCCAATCTTAACCAACGTATGCTGCTGCGCAAGGCCCAGACGCATCCTGCCACCAACAGGGCCGGGGCCAGGATAAAGACCATGGGGCCAATGGTGCCGTAGGCGCCCGACAGACGGTCGCACGCCGCTACACTGGTTGCGCGCCGCCCGGACAGGTCCGGGCGGCATTCGTGCCTGTCGCCGGCGGATTCCGCCGGGTCGCATCCGTCTCAAGGAGAGTCCCATGGCTGCGCGCATCCATCTTTTCGGCGCGTCCGGCTGCGGCGCCACCACGCTGGGCGCCGCGCTCGGCGCACGCCTGGGCGTGCCCCACCTCGAAGCCGACGACTACTACTGGCTGCCGACCGATCCGCCATTCACCGACAAGTATCCCAAGGAGGAGCGTTGGCGCCGCATCCGCGAACGGCTGCGAGGGCATGACGATTGGGTGCTCAGCGGCGGTTCGGTCTACCACTGGGGCGAGGGCCTGATTCCCGCGTTCACGCTGGTGGTGTTCCTGCGGCTGCCGGCGGCCGAGCGCATGGCGCGGCTGCGCCGCCGCGAGGTTGAACGCTATGGCGCGGCGCTGGAAAACGATCCCGCGGTGCGTGAGAAGAGCCGCCTTTTCCTGGAATGGGCCGCCGGTTACGACACGGGCGCCGAGGGAACGCGCACTTTGGCGCAGCACCGGGAATGGATCCGCCAACTGCATTGCCCGGTGCTGACGCTGGATACGCGCGCCAGCGTGGACGACCTGGCGGACCAGGTGCTGGCCGCATTGCCGCCGGACATGCGCGTATCCAGGAGTCCGGCCTGAGGCATTTAGCGGCCATCCCGCGCCGACTGGGGCGCGGCCGCCGCGCCGGCGTCCGGGCGGCGGCGCGCGCTTCCGATAAGATACCCGCCATGCACGGCGCCGCCATTGCGGCCGCGCGCCGGTTTTTCGGAGCACAACGATGCTGGATGCGAGCCTGGAACCCCGTTTGGAATTCGTCACCTGCGCCAGCCCGGCGGGCCTGCACCGCATGGCGTACTGGGAATGGGGCGATCCGGCCAATGACCGGGTGCTGGTCTGCGTCCATGGCCTGACCCGCAGCGGGCGCGATTTCGATACGCTGGCGCGGCGCCTGGCGGGGCAGTTCCGCGTGGTGTGCCCCGATGTGGTCGGCCGCGGTCGCTCGGACTGGTTGGTCAATCCGGCGTTCTATACCGTGCCGCAGTACGTGTCCGACATGACCACCCTGGTGGCGCGGCTGCGGCCCGCCTCGCTGGCTTGGGTCGGCACCTCGATGGGCGGGCTGATCGGCCTGGGGCTGGCCGGCGCCGCCGCGTTCGCGCGGGCGATGCTGCCGCTGCGCCCGCATGCGGGCATGCTGCCGCCGCAGGACGGCATCCGTTTGTCGAAGCTGGTGCTCAACGACGTCGGCCCGCGCCTGGAGACCGGCGCGCTGGCGCGCATCGGCCAGTACGTGGGCGAACCGGGCGCGTTCGGCTCGTTTGCGGAGGCGGTGGCGGCCATGCGCGCCAATTCCGAGACCTTCGGCCCGCACACGGACGCGCAGTGGGACCACCTGGCGCGCTTTGTCTATCCGGAGCAGGGCGGGCAGTGGGTCAAGCACTACGACCTGGCGCTGGCGCAGCCGATGGCGTTGCAGACCGGCGAGGAACTGGCCGCCGGCGAGCAGATCCTGTGGCGTTCGTATGACGCGGTCGACTGCCCGATCCTGATCGTGCGCGGCGAGCATTCCGATCTGCTGACCCGCGCCACCGTCGACGAAATGCGCCAGCGCAATCCGCGCGCCCGGCTCTACGAGGTGCGGGGCGTGGGCCACGCGCCGACGCTGATGGCCGACGACCAGGTGACGGCGGTGGCGGATTTCCTGTTGGCGTGACGGCCGCCTCGGCGGCCCCGTCGATCAATTGGGGACGCCGCTGGCCGGCGCCGCTACCCAGGGGGGCGGGGCTTCTCTACAATAGGTTCCATGACTACGCCCGTTCTCAACATCGATTTGCATTGCCATTCCACCGTGTCCGATGGCGCCCTGGCGCCGCGCGACGTGGCGCAGCGTGCGCACGCCAACGGTGTCGATGTCTGGGCCCTGACCGACCATGACGAGATCGGCGGCCTGGCCGAGGCCGCGGCCATGGCCGGTGAACTCGGCATGCGCTTTGCCACGGGCGTCGAGATCTCGGTGACCTGGGCCGGCCTGACGGTGCACATCGTCGGCCTGCGTTTCGATCCGTCCAATGTGGCGCTGGCCGACGGCCTGCGCAAGACGCGTTCGGGCCGCGCCGAGCGGGCCCGCCGCATCGGCGAGCGGCTGGCCGAGATGGGCATGCCTGGCGCCTACGAAGGCGCGCTGCCTTTCGCCGGCAACCCGGAATTGATCAGCCGCACGCACTTCGCGCGCTATCTGGTCGAGGCGGGTTACTGTCCCGACGTGCAGACCGTCTTCACCAAGCACCTGGGCGACGACCGCCCCGGCCACGTGCCCATGCAATGGGCCACCTTGGCCGAGGCGGTCGGCTGGATCCGCGGCGCCGGCGGCATTGCCGTCATCGCGCATCCGGGGCGCTACAAGTACACGCCGCTGCAGTTCGCCGCGCTGTTCGACGAATTCCTGCAGTTGGGCGGCGTGGGCATCGAAGTCACGACCGGCAGCCACACCGTTGAAGAGGCGCGCCAGTATGCCGAGGTGGCGCGCCGCTATGGTTTCCTGGCCTCGCGCGGGTCGGACTTCCATAGCCCGAAAGAAAGCCGCATGGACCTGGGCCGGCTGCCCCCGCTGCCGCCGGACCTGAAGCCGGTCTGGCACGACTGGTTCTAGCGCGGGCGGCGCGCCGCCGCCCGGCTCCTGGCATGGCGTGTCCATGCCGCCCTTGAATTGACTGATCGCGCGTCGACCGCGCCGCCGCCATGAACAAAGCATTTGTCAAAGAATCCGACAACGAGGACGACGATGACCTGCCGCAGGCCCAGGCATTGCCGGCCGGCACCAAGAACTACATGACGCCGGAAGGCTACGAGCGCCTGCGCGGCGAGCTGACGCACCTGATGAACGTGGAGCGGCCGGCGGTGGTGCAGGTGGTGTCGTGGGCCGCATCCAACGGCGACCGTTCCGAGAACGGCGACTATCTCTACGGCAAGAAGCGCCTGCGCGAGATCGACCGCCGCATGCGTTTCCTGACCAAGCGCCTGGACATCGCCGAGGTGGTCGACCCGGCCGCCCAGCCCAACCGCGACCAGGTCTTCTTCGGCGCCACGGTGCTGTATTCCGACAAGGCCGGCGAGGAACATACCGTCACCATCGTCGGCGTGGACGAGGCCGAGCCGCTGGCTGGCAAGATCAGTTGGATTTCGCCGGTGGCGCGGGCGCTGATCAAGGCGCGGGAGGGCGACACGGTGGTGCTGCGCACCCCCGGCGGGATCGAGGAGCTGGACATCCTGGAAGTGCGCTACCCGGAGTAGGACGGCGCCGCGCGGCGTTGCGGCGCCGCCGCCAAAACGGACCCTCCAAAAGGCGACGGGCGCCGGCTTGTGGCCGGCGCCCGTCTTTGGTGGGCGGGATCTGACGTCCCTGCCTCGGTTGGCGGCTTGCGCCGCCGTTCCCCTGGGGCTTGCTGCTTGTTCGGTATCGTGTCCTGGCCGGATTACTTCTTGCGCGCCGCGATGGACTTCTCGGCCAGGTTGACCAGGTCCTCGCCGATCTGCTTCTTCCACTTGTCGTAGACGGGCTGGGTGACCTTGGCGAAGGCGTCATGCTCGGCCTGGCTGAGCGAGGTCACGGTGACGCCGTGGCCCTCGATCTCCTTGAGCAAGGACGGATCTTCCGGCGTGACGCCCTTGCGCGCGATCACGATCTGCTGCTTGCCGGCGTCCAGCGCGGCCTGGCGCACGATGTCGCGGTCCTTCTCCGACCACGAATTCCACACCTCGCGGTTGACCACGAAGATCAGCGGATCGGCCACGTAGTTCCACAGCGTCAGGTACTTCTGGCCGACGGTGTAGAGCTTGGAGCCGGTGTAGATCGACAGCGGGTTCTCCTGGCCGTCGACCGCGCCGCTGGCCAGCGCCGGCTGGGCGTCGGCCCAGCTCATCTGGGTCGGGTTGGCGCCCAGCGCGGTGAACGTGTCGATGTAGAGCGGCGAGCCGACCACGCGCAGCTTCATGCCCTTCATGTCCTCGGGCCGCTTGATCTCGCGCTTGGAGTTGCTGAGCTGGCGGTAGCCGTTTTCGCCCCAGGCCAGCGGCACCACGCCGGCCTTCTCGATCAGCTTGAACATCTCCTTGCCCACGTCGCCCTGCACCAGCGCGTCGATGGCGGCGTAGTCCGGCATCAGGAAGGGCAGCGAGAACAGGTTCAGTTGCTTGATCTGCGGCGACCAGTTGATGGTCGAGCCGACGGCCATGTCGATCACGCCCTGGCGGATGGCGGTGAATTCGCGGGTCTGGTCGCCCTGCACCAGCGAGGTGCCGGGGTAGACCTTGATGTTGATGCGGCCCTGCGTGCGCTCGCGCACCAGGTTCGACCAGATCTCGGCGCCCTGGCCCCACGGGAAAGTGGTGCCGACGACGATGGAGAGCTTGTATTCGGGCTTGTAGTTCTGCGCCTGCGCGGCGGCGGGCAGGCCAACCACGGCGGCGGCGCACAGGGTGGCGCCGATCAGCTTGCGGAAATTCATGTTGCGTCTCCTCTCTTTGCGGGTCTGTCTGTTGTTGTCATGAATGCATGCCGGGCGGGTTGCGCCCGGTTCCCTCAATAGCCCAGCTTGCGCGGCAGCCATAGCGCCAGCTGCGGGAACACCAGCACCGCCACCAGCACCAGGAACATCGCGCCCAGCAGCCACACCACCCAGCGCACGGTCGATTCCATCGGCACGCGCGCGATGCGGCACGACACCATCAGGTTGACCGCCAGCGGCGGGGTGAACTGGCCCAGCGCCACCTTCAGCGTCAGGATCACGCCGAACCACACCGGGTCCCAGTTGTAGGCCTTGGCGATCGGCATCAGCAGCGGCACGAAGATCAGGAAGATGGAGATGCCGTCCAGGAACATGCCGACGGTCATCAGCAGCAGGATCAGCAGCGCCAGCACGCCCCATTCGCCCAGCCCGGAATTGACGATGGCGTGGGTGATCGGGTCGATCACGCTGAGCGTGGACAGGGCCCAGGCGAAGATGCCGGCCAGCGTCACCACCAGCATGATCACGGCCGACAGCTCGGCCGCCTCGCGCAGGATCACGTACAGGTCGCGCAGCTTGATGGTGCGGTGGATGCACATGCCCACGAACAGGCCGTAGAACACCGCCACCACGGCCGCCTCGGTGGGCGTGAACCAGCCCATGCGCATGCCGCCCAGGATCAGCACCGGCGCGGCCAGGCCCCACGAGGCCTCGCGCAGGCTGCGCCAGAACGGCGGACGCGGCAGGTGCGCTTCCAGCATGCCCATCTTGTGCTTGCGCGACAGCCACACGGCCGGCACGATCAGCGCCAGGCCGGCCAGGATGCCGGGCACCATGCCGGCGGCGAACAGCGCTGGCACCGAGGCCTCGGGTACCAGCACCGAATAGATGATGAAGGCCACCGAGGGCGGGATGAGGATGTCGGTGGCCGCGCCCGCCGCCACCACCGAGGCCGAAAACGCGCCCGGATAGCCGGCGCGCGACATGGCCGCGATCATCACGGCGCCCACCGCGGCGGCGCAGGCCGGGCCGGAGCCCGAGATGCCGCCCAGGAACATGGCCACGGCGATCGACACCAGCGGCAGCATGCCGGGGCCGCGGCCGACGATGGCGATGGCGAAATCCACCAGCCGCTTGGCCACGCCGGAGCGGTCGAAGATGGAGCCGACCAGCACGAACATCGGAATCGCCAGCAGCGGGTACTTGGCCAGCCCGGCGTAGAAATTCTGCGGCACGGTCAGCAGGCCATACCAGGGCGTGTCCAGGTTGGACAGCACGATGGCCACGGTGCCGCCGATGCCCAGCGCCACGCCGACCGGCACGCCGATCAGCATCAGCGCGATGAAGACCGCGAACAGGATGCCGGCGATCATGCCTGGCCCCCGTCGGCCTTGGGCAGCGGCGCTTTCCACAGGCGCCGCAGCGTGCCCAGGGTGCGCAGCGAGATGGCGGCGGCCATCACCGGCAGCCAGATCGAATACCACCAGGTCGGCACGCCGATGGCGGGCGAGGTTTCCTCGTAGATGAATTCATCGGACACCAGCTTGACCGACAGCACCGTCAGCAGCACGAAGAACGCCAGCACGCAGAAGTTGGCGATCAGCGCCATGATGCGCTGGCGCCGCGGCGAGCCGTTGTCGGCCAGGATCTCGATGCGGATGTGGTGGTTGCGCACGAAGGCCACGCTGCCGCCGGCCATGGTCAGCACGATCAGCAGGAACACCGAGATCTCTTCGGTCCAGGCGAACGACTGGTCGGTGAAGTAGCGCACCAGCACGTTCAGGAAGGTAATCAGCGCCAAGGCCGCCAGCAGGATCACGGCCAGCCAGTCCTCGATGGCCAGCGGCACTTTCACGGCGGGGTCTGCTTCGGCGGGGATGATCGGTTCGACGGGCTCGGCGGGGGCTTCGGGGCGTGACATGTGAGGCGACGGCCAGCGCGGCGAGGCGCTTTCTTGGTATGGGGTCGCTGCATCCTACCGTCGGGGCGGAAGGGCGGGTGTTCGTGTTTTCCCGCGCTGCGGTATGGCCGCAACATGGTGCATCGCAATAGCCGGGGTGCTGGGGCGGGGCGTGGGTCCGCCATAATCCGCGCGGGGGGCAAGGCTTAGCGCGCCATATTGCTGTGCAGCAGGCCCCACGCCTCGTCGCGGAATTCTTTTGTAACAATGACCAAAGCCGGACGAATTCGGGCCGGATCGGGACATGGCCGTGCTTCCGTCCGGGAAAACCCGCCAAGCGGGGTAAAATCCTGTTTTTGCTTCCCTCCTTATATACGGCGCCCGCATCGTGTCCCTTGTTCAGCATCTGCCTGGTTCCTCCGTCCTGTCCTCCTTTCGTCGTGACCGCCTGCTGGCGCAACTGAAGGAAGCCGGCCTGCCGGTGGCCGACATTTCCGCCCGCTACGAGCACTTCGTCAGCACCGACGCCGCCCTGACGGCCGAGCAGCAGCAGCACCTGGCCCAATTGCTGGACTACGGCACCCCCGCCACCGGCGAGGCGCCGGCCAAGAGCCTGGCGCTGCTGGTGATCCCGCGCCTGGGCACGATCTCGCCGTGGGCCAGCAAGGCCACCGACATCGCCCACAACTGTGGCCTGTCGGCCGTGCACCGCATCGAACGCGGCGTGCGCTACGTCATCACGCCCGAACGCGGCCTGCTGGGCAGCAAGACCTTCGACGCCGACATGCTGGCGCGCGCGGCCGACTGCCTGCACGACCGCATGACCGAAACCGTGGTCGACGCCAGCTTCGACGGCCAGGCGCTGTTCCAGCCGCTGGCCGGCAAGCCGATGCGCACGGTCGACGTGCAGGCGCGCGGCGCCGCCGCCCTGGTCGAGGCCAACAGCACGCTGGGCCTGGCCCTGTCCGATGACGAGATCGAATACCTGGCCAAGTCGTTCAGCGACCTGGGCCGCGATCCCACCGACGTCGAACTGATGATGTTCGCGCAGGCCAACAGCGAACACTGCCGCCACAAGATCTTCAACGCCCAGTGGGTGATCGACGGCCAGGAGCAGCCCAACACGCTGTTCGGCATGATCCGCGCCACCCACAAGGCGCAGCCGGAAGGCACCGTGGTCGCCTACTCGGACAACGCCGCCATCATGGCCGGCGGCCCGGCGCAGCGCTTCCAGGCCGGCGTGCCCGGGGTGACGGGCGAGGGCGTGGATGGCGCCAAGTACATCCGCCGCGACACCACCGTGCACACCCTGATGAAGGTCGAGACGCACAACCACCCGACCGCGATCGCGCCGTTCCCCGGCGCCTCGACCGGCGCCGGCGGCGAAATCCGCGACGAAGGCGCCACGGGCCGCGGCTCCAAGCCCAAGGCCGGCCTGACCGGTTTCACCGTCTCGCACCTGCGCTTCGACGAGGCCACGCAGCCCTGGGAAGCCGACCACCACGGCCTGCCGGACCGCATCGCCTCGCCGCTGTCCATCATGATCGACGGCCCCATCGGCGGCGCCGCCTTCAACAACGAATTCGGCCGTCCCAACCTGCTGGGCTATTTCCGTTCGTTCGAGCAGACCGCCGGCGGCACCCGCTGGGGCTACCACAAGCCCATCATGATCGCGGGCGGCCTGGGCAGCATCGACGCCGGCCTGACGCACAAGGACGTGATTCCCCCCGGCGCGCTGCTGATCCAGTTGGGCGGCCCGGGTTTCCGCATCGGCATGGGCGGCGGCGCCGCCTCCAGCATCAGCATGGGCAGCAACTCGGCCGAGCTGGATTTCGACTCGGTCCAGCGCGGCAACCCCGAACTGGAACGCCGCGCCCAGGAGGTCATCGACCGCTGCTGGCAGCAGGCCGAGAACAACCCCATCATCGCCATCCATGACGTCGGCGCGGGCGGCCTGTCCAACGCCTTCCCGGAACTGGTCAACGACGCCGGCCGCGGCGCCATCTTCGATCTGAAGCGCGTGCCGCTGGAAGAATCCGGCCTGTCGCCCGCCGAGATCTGGAGCAATGAATCGCAGGAACGCTACGTCCTGTCGATCCTGCCCAAGGACCTGGAGCGCTTTGACGCCATCGCGCGCCGCGAACGCTGCCCCTACGCGGTGGTCGGCGTGGCCACCGAAGAACGCCAACTGCGCGTGGTCGACGGCGAGGGCCTGCCCGGCCTGGACACGATCCGTCCGCAGGGCGAGGCCGAGGTGCGTCCGGTCGACGTGCCGATCGACGTCATCCTGGGCAAGCCGCCGCGCATGACGCGCGACGTGCGCCGCCTGCCGGGCGTGTCCGAGCCGCTCGACCTGGCCGGCATCGACCTGACCGAAGCGGCCTACCGCGTGCTGCGCCACCCCACGGTGGCCAACAAGTCGTTCCTCATCACCATCGGCGACCGCACCGTCGGCGGCCTCTCCAGCCGCGACCAGATGGTCGGCCCGTGGCAGGTGCCGGTGGCCGACTGCGCCGTCACCCTGGCTGACTACCAGGGCTTCCGCGGCGAAGCCATGGCCATGGGCGAACGCACCCCCATCGCCATGCTGAACGCGCCGGCCTCCGGCCGCATGGCCGTGGCCGAGGCCCTGACCAACCTGGCCGCCGCCGACGTGGCGCGCCTGGAAGACATCAAGCTGTCCGCCAACTGGATGGCCGCCTGCGGCGTCGACGGCCAGGACGCCGCGCTGTACGACACCGTGTCGGCCGTCAGCGAGCTGTGCCAGGCCGCCGGCCTGTCGATCCCGGTGGGCAAGGACTCGCTGTCCATGAAGACCTCCTGGGAACAGGACGGCGAGCAGCGCCAGGTGGTGGCGCCGGTGTCGCTGATCGTCACGGCCTTCGCGCCGGTCGGCGACGTGCGCGCCAGCCTCACGCCGCAACTGCGCACCGACGCCGGCGACAGCGTGCTGATCCTGATCGACCTGGGCCGTGGCCTGCACCGCATGGGCGGCTCGATCCTGGCGCAGACCTACAACCAGGTCGGCGAGACCGTGCCGGACATCGACTCGCCCGAAGCGCTGCGCGCCTTCTTCGTCACCATCCGCACCCTGGCCGAGGCCGGCACCATCCTGGCCTACCACGACCGCTCCGACGGCGGCCTGTTCGCCACGCTGGTGGAAATGGCCTTCGCCGGCCGCACCGGCATCTCGGTCAACCTGGACATGCTGACCTTCGACCCGCAATCGGCCGATTGGGGCGACTACAAGATCCGTCCGGAACAGGTGGCGGTGCAGCGCGACGAACTGACGCTCAAGGCGCTGTTCGCCGAGGAAGCCGGCGCCGTCATCCAGGTGCCGGCCGCCCAGCGCGACGCCGTCATGCAGGTGCTGCGCGGCGCCGGCCTGTCGGCCCACTCGCACGTCATCGGCGGCCTGAACGGCGGCGACGAGGTCGAGTTCTACCGCGACGGCAAGAAGGTCTGGGGCCAGCCGCGCGCCGACCTCGGCCGCGCCTGGAGCGAAGTCTCCTACCGCATCATGGCGCGCCGCGACAACCCGGCCTGCGCCCAGGCCGAGCTGGACGTCTGGAACGACACGCAGGATCCGGGCATGAGCCCGAACGTGGCCTTCGACCCGCAGGAAGACGTGGCCGCGCCGTTCATCAACAGCGGCAAGCGCCCGCGCGTGGCGATCCTGCGCGAGCAGGGCTGCAACAGCCAGGTGGAAATGGGCTGGGCCTTCGACACCGCCGGCTTTGACGCGGTCGACGTGCACATGACCGACCTGCTGGCGGGCCGCGTGGACCTGGCGCAGGTGCAGGGCCTGGTGGCCGTGGGCGGCTTCAGCTACGGCGACGTGCTGGGCGCCGGCGAGGGCTGGGCCCGCACCATCCGCTTCAACAGCAAGCTGTCGGATCAGTTCGCGGCGTATTTCGCCCGCCCCGACACCTTCGCGCTGGGCGTGTGCAACGGCTGCCAGATGATGGCCGCGCTGGCCCCGATGATCCCCGGCGCCGAGCACTGGCCGCGCTTCACCCGCAACCTGTCCGAGAAGTACGAGGCGCGTCTGTCGATGGTCGAGCTGGCCAAGTCGCCGTCGATCTTCTTTGCCGGCATGGAAGGCGCGCGCATCCCGGTCGCGGTGGCGCACGGCGAAGGCTACGCCGACTTCTCGCAGCAGGGCGACGCCGGCCGCGTGCTGGCGGCGGCGCGCTACATCGACAACCGCGGCAACGCCACCGAGGCCTATCCGTTCAACCCGAACGGCAGCCCGGGCGGCCTGACCTCCGTCACCACCGCCGACGGCCGCTTCACCGTGATGATGCCGCACCCGGAACGCGTGACCCGCAACGTCATGATGTCGTGGGCGCCCGAGAAGTGGGGCAACGCCGACAGCGGCGGCCAGTTCAGCCCGTGGATGCGCATTTTCCGCAACGCGCGCGCCTGGCTGAAATAAGAAGCGCCTCAGCCCGCGCGTGTCGCGCGAGCTGCCCCCGAGAGGCCATGCGTCACGCAGGACATGGCCCACCTGGCAAAGCCCCACCGGTTTCGGTGGGGCTTTTTTCATGCGAGCAACGCGCGGCGGCTGGGGAGGCTCGCCGGTATTCGCTCCGTTGCTGTAATCGGTGCTGTAACCCAATGAGATATTTAACTTTTCATTGCAATAAGCCGTAAACAGGAGGACAGCCGCCCGCGGCGGCCTCCTGCAAACCCCGAGTGGCCCTCCCCATGTTCAAGAATCTGAGTATCCGCGCCGTCCTGACGACCGCGCTCTGTATCTTTTTCGCCCTTTTCCTGGTCACCGGCATCGCCGTCTACCAACAACTGACCTCCAACCGCAGCTCGATCGAGGTGATGCTGGACACCAACCTGGTGCGCGCCAACGCGGTCGACTCGGCCGGGGCCGAGCTGCTGCGCGCGCGTCTGGTGCTGCTGGCGGCCCAGACCACCTTGCTGGAAGGCAAGAGCATCGACAGCCTGGCCAGCATGCAGCGCCTGGACGGCTACACCAAGAAGGCCGCCGACCTGATCCAGAGCGCGCGCCAGAATCCCGAAACGTCGCCGGTGGGCAAGCCCTTGTTCGACGAGGCGCTGGCCGCCTATGAGGTCTACCAGCGCGACGCGATCACGCCGATGATCGCCGCGATCCGCGCCGGCAAGGCGCAGGACGCCAGCCGCCTGAACCTGGAAAAGGTCACGCCGCTGGGCATCGCCTTCACCCAGGCGATCCAGAAGTACGTGGACTTCGCCGACGAAATCGGCAAGCGCGTGGCGCGCGAAGCCAACGCCCGCATCAACGGCGCTATCGCCTTCCTGATCGGCCTGCTGGTGGTGGTGGCGGTGCTGGTGGTGGGCCTGTACGCGGTGTTCGCGCGCTCGGTGTTCCGGCCGCTGCACGAGGCCGGCCGCCTGTTCGATCGCATCGCCGGCGGCGACCTGACCAACCGCATCGAGCAGCGCGGCAACAACGAAATCGGCGTGCTGTACGCGGCGGTCAAGCGCATGCAGGACAGCCTGGCGCGCACCGTGGCCGCCGTGCGCCAGGGCGTGGAAGAGATCCACACCGGTTCGCGCGAGATCGCGGCCGGCAACATCGACCTGTCCTCGCGCACCGAGCAGCAGGCCGCTTCGCTGGAAGAAACCGCCGCCAGCATGGACGAGTTGTCGTCCACCGTGAAGAACAACGCCGACAGCTCGCGCAACGCCTCGCAATTGGCGACGGCGGCGTCCGACGTGGCCACCCGCGGCGGCCAGGCGGTGGGCGATGTGGTCGGCACCATGCGCGCCATCGCCGACAGCTCCAACCGCATCGCCGACATCGTCGGCGTGATCGACGGCATCGCCTTCCAGACCAACATCCTGGCGTTGAATGCCGCGGTGGAAGCGGCCCGCGCCGGCGAGCAGGGCAAGGGTTTCGCGGTGGTGGCCAGCGAAGTGCGCGCGCTGGCGCAGCGCAGCGGCCAGGCCGCCAAGGAGATCAAGGGCCTGATCGACGACTCCGTGCAGAAGGTCTCGATCGGCTCCGACCAGGTCGAAGCGGCCGGCGCCACCATGCAGGAGATCGTGACCTCGGTGCGCCGCGTGACGGACATCATCAACGAAATCTCCAGTGCCTCCGAAGAGCAGTCGCAGGGCATCGAGCAGGTGAACCAGGCGGTGTCGCAGATGGACAGCGTGACGCAGCAGAACGCCGCGCTGGTCGAACAGGCCGCCGCGTCGGCCGCGTCGCTCGAAGCGCAGGCGCAACGCCTGCGCGAAGCGGTGGCGGTGTTCAAGCTGCAGACCGGCCGGGTGATCGACGCCGAGGCGCCGGCCTTGGGCCGCGGCGCCGAGCCGGCGCTGATCGCCGCCTGAATCGCCGTCCTTCGGGGCGCGGGACGCCTGTGCGTGCCGCGTCTTGTTGATGAGGTGGCGCCGCGCCGCCGTTGCGGTCAGTCCGCCAGCGCCTGCGTCAGGTGCGCGATCAAGGCGCGGGTGCGCACCGGCAGCCGGGGTGCGCTGGTCAACGCGTACAACGCCACCGGCTCCAGTTCCCAATCCGGCAGCACTGCGACCAGCCCGGGCGCGGCCTCGCGCAGCGGCGCGATGCCGGCGCCGCGCGCGGCCAACTGCCGCGCCATCTCGGGATCCTCCACGCAATAACGTTCGCGCGTCATGACGACGGCGCGGTCCTGGCCGCGCCGCAGTTGCCAGCGCGCGGGCGCGCCGTGGTCGTCGGCATGCACGCCGATGCAGTCGTGCGCCGCCAGGTCCGCCGGGTGTCCGGGGGCGGGCCGCCGCGCCAGGTAGTCGGGGGCGGCATAGAGCCCGGCGCGCAGGGTGCCCAGGCGATGCGCCAGCCAGGACGGGTCGGTGGGCGGTTCCAGCCGGATCGTCAGATCGGGGCGGTCCGGCGCCGCGGGCGCGGCCCGCGTCACGCGCAATTGGAACCGCAGGCCGGGATGGCGCGCCGCGAAGGCCGCCAGCAAGGGCGCCAGCGCCTGCCGGGTGCGGGCGTCGGGCAGGTCCACGCGCAGCAGCCCGGCGTCGCGGCCCGCCGTGGCCACCTGGCGCGGCGGCGGCGTCAGTGGAATGCCCAGCGCCGCGGCGGCGCGGCCGAAAGCCCCGACGCTGGTGACCTTGGCGAACACTTCCATCCTGGGCAGCGGTGTCATGGCGCGGGTTTCCTTGGAAGGCGCGGCCGGGGCCGCTCAGAAGGCGTAGACCACGCCGACGCTGCCGAACAGGTTGGCGCGGCGCTCGGTCAGCGGGCTGTCGCGTGCGTCGCCCAGCAGCGTGTTCACGCCCAGCGTGGTGATGGTGCTCCAGCTCGGGTTGATGCGGTACGACCAGGTGGTGAACAGCGCCGCCGACTTGAAGCCGGAGGACGGCGAGTAGGTCGACAGCCCGGCGCGGCTGCTGGCGGCCTGCGAGGAGGTGACGCCGTACCAGGTCTGCATGGCGTCGTGGCTGGCCCACTGCGTGCTGGCGCCGATATTGACGCGATGGGCGCCGTCCTGCCAGGCGGCGTAGGTGGCGCGCAGTTCGAGCGTGCCGCCGTAGGCGCTGCGCGCGGCCTGGCGGTAGGCGGCGCCCAGGGACAGTGGGCCGGGCGCCCATTCGACGAAGGCGCCGTAGGTGCCGTGGAAATCGATGTCGTCCAGGCCCTTGGTGCGGTCGGCGTCGCTGGAATCGCGGCCCAGGCCCATGCCGACGAACACGCCCGCCTTCCAGTCGGGCGCCAGTGCGGTCTGCAGGCCCATCGCAGGCAGGCCGGCGCGTGGCGAGATGAAGAAGTTGCCCGAGTGGTAGTTGACCAACGGCACCGGCAGGGCGCGGTATTCGCGCGAGCCTTCGTAGACCGGCACGTAGCCGACGCTCAATCCGATGAAATTGGTGCCAGGTTGATCGGCCTGGGCCGGGGCGGCGGCGCAGGCCAGGGTGGCGGCCGTGGCGGCGCCAGTTGCTAACATAGCCAGCTTCATTGCGGGAACTTTCCTTTCTCGTGGGCGGGCGCCCGGCGATGGCCGGAGCGCGGCAAGGCGCCATTGTCGGGGCCGGCTTTTAAAAATTCTTTAAATCCGGGGCGGCACAATGCGACGCCATGGAGAGTCAGGGAGCGTTCTTGCAAGTTCTACTGGTGGAAGACGATGCGATGCTGGGAGACGCCTTGCGCGCCAGCATGGCGCAGGCCGGCATGCGCGTGGACTGGGTGCGCGACGTGCCCGAGGCCCGGCTGGCGCTGGTTGACCACGGCTACGGCGCCGTGCTGCTCGACCTGGGGCTGCCCGGCGGCAGCGGCCTGGCCGTGCTCAAGCACCTGCGCGGGCGCTACGACGCCACGCCGGTGCTCATCATCACCGCGCGCGACCGCCTGAGCGAGCGGGTGCAGGGGCTGGACGCCGGCGCCGACGACTATATCGTCAAGCCGTTCCAGCTCGACGAGCTGCTGGGCCGGCTGCGCGCCGTCGTGCGCCGCAGCAGCAATTCGGTGGTCTCGGTGCTGCGCTGCCGCGATGTGTCGCTGGATCCGGCGCGGCGGGTGGTGACCCGCGCGGGCGCCGAGGTGACGCTCAGCGCCAGCGAATACCGCACCCTGCTGGCGCTGATGGAGCGCGCCGGCCAGACCGTCAGCCGGGAGCAGTTGGAATCCGCCGTCTACGGCGGCAGCGGCACGATCGAAAGCAACACCGTGGCGGTGTACGTACACCAATTGCGGCGCAAGCTGGGCGAGGACCTGGTTGCCACCGTGCACGGGCTGGGCTATCGCATTGCCGGCGGGGACGCGCCGTGAAGACGCTGCGCAAGCGCCTGACCGTCACGCTGTTGCTGACCCTGCTGCTGACCTGGGCGGCGGTGTTCCTGTTCCAGCAGCACGCGATGACGGAGGCCCGCACCGGCATCCGCGACCAGGCGCTGGTGGACTCGGCCAACCAGACCATCCTGTCGCTGCGCCGCAGCCTGCTCGAGGAACGGCCGGACGAGCGCTTCGAACTGCCGCCGTCCAGCCATTTCCGTGGCGAGCGCGCCTCGGTGCAGATCTGGTCGCTGGCCGACCGGCGCCTGGCGCTGCGTTCGCCGGAATCGCCGGCCCAGCCGCTCAATCCGCATTTCGATGATGGCTTCCGCGACAGTGTGATCGACGGCATGCGCTGGCGCGTGTATTCGCTCAGCGACGCCTCCGGTCAGGTGCAGGTGCAGTTGGCCCGCGCCGACAGCGTGCTGCGGGCCGAAACGGTGGCCGCCTTCAAGCGCGGCCTGGTCATCGTCACCGCCTTGTTCCTGCTGCCGGCGGCGGCCACCTGGATCGTGGTGCGCCAGGCCTTCCGGCCGGTCAACCAGGCCGGCGAAGCGATCCTGCGGCGCGCGCCGTTCGATCTGGCGCCCTTGCCGCTGGACCGCCTGCCGGGCGAATTGCATCCCTATGTGCAGTCCATCAATGCCCTGTTGCTGCGCCTGCAGGCCGCCATGGACCACGAGCGCCGCTTCCTGGCCGACGCCGCGCACGAACTGCGCACGCCGCTGGCCGCGCTCGGCGCCCAGACCGAAGTGCTGCTGCAACGCATCGCCGACACGCCGGCCGCCGACGCCGCCCTGCAATTGCGCGCGGTGGCGCAGCGCACCGCGCGCCTGGCCGAGCAATTGCTGGACCAGGCCCGCATGGACGCGGCCAGCGAATCCGACGCGGATTCCGGACCGGTGGCGCTGGATACGCTGGTGGTGCTGCTGGTGCGTGACTGCGAGGCGGCCGCGGCGCGCAAGCGCCAGCGCATCCTGCTGGACGTGCAGGCCTGCGGCGCGCGCGGCGACATGGACACGCTGGGGGTGCTGGTGCGCAACCTGCTCGACAACGCCCTGCGCTACACCCCCGAGGGCGGCCAGATCGCGGTGTCCTGCGGGCCGGACGAATCCGGCAGGGCCTGGCTGCGGGTGGCCGACGACGGTCCCGGCATCGCGCCGGCCGAACGCGCGCGGGTGTTCGACCGCTTCTACCGCGCCCCGGGCGCCAATGGCGGCGGCAGCGGCATCGGCCTGTCGCTGGTGGCGCAGATCGCCGCGCGCCATGGCGCCGTGGTGGTTTTCACCCCCGGCCTGAACGGCCGGGGGATCGGCCTGATGGTCACCTTTTCCGCGGCCGCCGCGACATGAAAAAGGCCGGCGCAAATCGCCGGCCCGCGAAACAGGCGCCGTGGCGCGCGGGGCTTACTGATCCAGTTGGATCTTGGCGTCGGCCGCCACGTTCTTCCACTTCTTCACGTCGCTGGCGATCACGTTCTTGAACGCTTCGGACGTGCCGGCCACCACCGTGCCGCCCAGGCTGGCCAGCTTGGCCTTGACCTCGGGGTTGTTGAGCGCCTTGACCGAGGCGTCGTGCAGCTTCTGCGTCACGTCCGCCGGCAGGCCCTTGGGCGCCAGCAGGCCGTTCCAGGCGTTGGCCTCGTAGCGCGGCAGGCCGGCTTCCTTGAAGGTCGGCGTGTCGGGCAGTTCGGGCGAACGGGTGTCGGCGGCGATGGCGATGGGGCGGATCTGGCCGCCCTTGATGTACGGCAGCGAGGCAGGCACCGGCTCCCAGATCATCGACACCTGGCCGCTGATGACGTCGGTGAAGGCCGGGCCGGCGCCGCGATAGGCGATGTGCATGAGCTTGGCGCCCGTCATCGACTTCATCAGTTCCATCGCGAGGTTGCCCAGGCCGCCCGCGCCCGACGAGGCGTAGGTGTACTTGTCCGGGTTGGCCTTGGCGGCGGCGATCAGGCCGTTCAGGTCGGCGGCGGGGAAGTCCTTGGTCACGCTCAGCACGCCCGGCACGGTCACCAGTTGCGTGATGGCGGTGAAGTCCTGCACCGCGTCGTAGGTCAGGTTCTTGTACACCGCCGGGTTGGTGCCGTGGGTGCTGGACGAGGCCAGCAGCAGGATGTAGCCGTCGGGCGCGGCGTCGGCCACGAAGCGCGTGCCGATCGAGCCGCCCGCACCGGCCTTGTTCTCGACCACCACGGTGGCGCCCAGCTCGGTGCCCAGTTGCGCGGCGAACACGCGGCCGATGATGTCGGCGGTGCCGCCGGGGGCGAACGGCACGATCAGGCGCACGGGCTTGTTGGGGTAGTCGGCCTGCTGCGCCGAGGCCGCGCCCGCGATCAGCGAGGCGCCGCTCAGCAACGCGACGGCGATTGCGGTTTTGGTCAGTTTCATGGTGTCTCCAGGCGAAGGTTAGTCGAGGCCGTTGAGCCAGTCGACGATGAGTTCGGCGATGCGGTCGCTGTTGCGGTCCAGCATGCAGAAATGGGAATTGCCGGCGATGCCCGCTGCGGGCAGGTCCAGCACGTCGGCGCGGCGGCCGGCCCGCCGCAGGGCGTCCCAGTAGGCGTCGGTCTGGGCGCGGTAGCGTTGCCAGGTGTCGTGGTGGTCGAAGTGGTCGCCCCATACCAGCAGGTGCGGGGGCAGTGGGCCGTCGACCAGTCCGGGCGTGCCGGTGGGTTCCACCGCCACCACCGCGCGAATCGGACCGGGGCATGCGCGCGCCAACTGCGTGGCGTAGCCGCCGCCCTGGCTGTGGCCGATGACGATGCAGGGGCCGGCCAGATCGAGCAGTTCGCGATAGGCGTCCAGCGCCATGGCGTCATGCGCCAGCCAGCGCGGCACGAACTGCTTGGCGAAGGTGTCGAAGGCCTCGGTGGGGAATTGCTGGCCGGGGTGGGCGCGGCGCGGCTGGCCGGCGGGCGCGTAGCCGCCGGCCGGGCCGACGCGGAACAGGTGCCAGGCTTCTTCCTTGGAACGGAAGATCGGCGCCGCGTCATAGATCTGCGGGTACATCGCCCACGAGGCGCGGCCGCGCTCGGGCGCGTCGGCCACGAACACGTCATAGCCGGATTGCAGCAGCCGCCACAACCAGCCCTGGCGACCGTCGGGGGTGCTCTCCCATTGCGCGCCGGTCATGCCGCCGCCGTGCCACAGCAGCACCGGATGCGGGTGGCGCGGCTCGGCCAGGCGGTATTCCTGCACATAGAGCTGGCCGGCGCAGTAGCTGCCGTTCATGTCGATGGCGCGCGCGGCGCCGTTGCCCACCACCTGCCTGCGCAGCACCGGCAGTCCGCTGGCCGCGACCTCGCGGCCGCCCAGGAAGTGGCTGCGCAGGGATTTCAGCAGGACGGGGGCGTCGGACATCGGCATCTCCAGGGAACGCCGTAATACTAGTTGTAACAAGCGCGGGGTTTGTGCAAAATGTGCAGGGCCTGTGCCGATACGGCACAGCCAAACAAGAAGAGGGGAGACGGATGGACATCAAGTGGCTGGAGGACTTCGTGGCGCTGTCGAAGGCGCGCAACCTGTTCCAGGCGGCCGAGGCGCGCAACGTGACGCATCCGGCCTTCGGGCGCCGCATCAAGGCGCTGGAGGACTGGGCCGGCGTGCCGCTGGTCGAGCGCGGCCACCAGGTGTCGACGCTGAACGCGGCCGGGCGCAGCATGCTGGCGGCCGCCATCGACGTGCTGGACATCCTGCGCGAGACGCGCCAGGGTCTGCAGAAGCCGGAACAGGAGCGTGTCCGCCGCATCGCCATCGCCTCCGGCAAGACGCTGGCGCATTCGGTGCTGCCGGGGCTGATGGCCAGGGTGCAGCAGGGCATGCAGCCGTTCCAGTTGAAGGTGGTCACCACCACGCTCAACTTTGGCATCGACATGCTGGCCGACGGCGAGGTCGATTTCCTGCTGTGCCACGCGCACGAGCCGCTGTACGCGCAGATCGACAACCCCAACTACCGCTTTCGCCGGGTCGGCGCCGACAAGCTGGTGGCGGTCAGCGCGCCGCTGGCGCCGGGCAGCCGCCATCCGCGCCATGCCGTGCCCAAGCTGGCCTCGGATCCGGCCGTGCCGTTCCTGGCCTACGCCGACAGCATGTCGCTGGGCCGCATCCTGCGCGATCGCCTGCGCGGCCTGTGCGTGCCGGCGCGGTTGCAGGCCATGTATGAATCCGACCTGGCGGACGCGCTGCATGCCATGGCGCGGCAGGGCTTCGGCCTGGCGTGGCTGCCCCACACGCTGGTCGAATCCGACCTGCGCGCCGGCGCCCTGGTGCGCGCCGACAGCGCGCGCAACGACATCCACATGGAGATCCGGCTGTACCAGTCGGTGGCCAACGCCAAGCCGCTGGCGCGCCAGGTATGGGGGCGGATCGAGGCCTACGCGGCGCGCTAGGCATAAAATAGAGGATTATTCCGCTTCCCGACCACAGGATCCCGCGCCATGAACGCACGCATCCCCGACGACGCACTTCCTCCTACCCTCGATCCGAAGGCTCTGCAGGCTTTTGTGGACGACAAGTGGGACAACGAGATCATCCCCGCGCTGACCGACTACATCGCCATCCCGGCCAAGAGCCCGGCGTTCGACGCCGACTGGGAAAAGAACGCGTTCATCGAGCGCGTGGTGCGCGACGCGGCGCAGTGGGTCGAAGCCCAGAAGGTCTCGGGCCTGAAGCTGGAAGTGGTGCGCCTGCCCGGCCGCACGCCGGTGATCTTCTTTGACGCGCCCGCCACCCGCAGCGATAACGGCGACACCGTGCTGCTGTACGGCCACCTGGACAAGCAGCCGGAATTCTCCGGCTGGCGCGCCGGCCTGGGCCCCTGGACTCCCAAGTACGAGGACGGCAAGCTCTACGGCCGCGGCGGCGCCGACGACGGCTACGCCGTGTACGCCTCGCTCACCGCCATCATGGCGCTGGACAAGCAGGGCATCCCGCGCCCGCGCTGCGTCGGCATCGTCGAGACCTGTGAAGAATCCGGCAGCTACGACCTGCTGCCCTACGTCGACGCGCTGCGCGACCGCCTGGGCAACGTAGCCCTGGTGGTGTGCCTGGATTCGGGCGCCGGCAACTACGACCAGTTGTGGATGACCACCTCGCTGCGCGGCATGGTGTCGGGCACGCTGGAAGTGCAGGTGCTGGACGAAGGCGTGCACTCGGGCGACTCCAGCGGCGTGGTGCCGTCGTCGTTCCGCATCCTGCGCCACCTGCTGGACCGCCTCGAAGACAGCGCCACCGGCCGCCTGCTGCCGCAGAGCCTGCACTGCGAAATTCCCGCCGACCGCATCGAGCAGGTGCACGCCACCGCCCGCATCCTGGGCGACGAAGTGTGGCGCCGTTTCCCCTGGAGCTGCGGCGCCGACGGCGGCTTCGTGCTGCCCATGACGACCGAGCCGGAACAGGCCCTGTTGAACCGCACCTGGCGCCCGACCCTGTCGGTGACCGGCGCCGAAGGCCTGCCGCCGCTGTCCAGCGCCGGCAACGTGCTGCGCCCGCGCACCGCCTTCAAGCTGTCGCTGCGCCTGCCGCCGCTGGTCGACGCCGTCGCCGCCTCGGAGGAAATCAAGGCCCTGCTGGAAGCCGACGCGCCCTACAACGCCAAGGTCCTCTTCAAGGCCAACGAAGGCGCCGCCACCGGCTGGAACGCGCCGGCCTCGGCGCCGTGGCTGACCCAGGCGCTGGATGCCGCCTCGCAGCAGTACTATGGCGCGCCCTGCGGCTACATCGGCCAGGGCGGCACCATTCCGCTGATGAGCATGCTGCAGAAGGGCTTCCCCAAGGCCCAGTTCATGGTGTGCGGCGTGCTGGGCCCCAAGTCCAACGCCCACGGCCCGAATGAATTCCTGCACGTGCCCTACGGCAAGAAGCTGACCGCCGCGGTCGCGCAGACCATGGCGGCGATGCCGGCGGCCTGATCGGCGTTGGCGGATGAAAGAAAGCCCGGCCTGGCCGGGCTTTTTTCATGGCGTGGGATGCGCTGCCGAGGGGCGCGCCGATGGGCGGAACACGACGCGCATGGCTGTCTCGGACGTCACCCGCAGGAGTACGTCGCAGCGGGGGCGGGTGAATCGTTGCGCGATCCGCCGCAGTAATGCCCATAGGCCGCTCAGGATGAAGACGGTGTCCGTGATCGGGTTGGGAATGAATGAGAGGGGGGGCCGTATTTTGGGGCGCGATCTGTACTACGCTGTACAGGCCGTCCGTCGCCAGCAGCGCCTGCATGCGTCGCGTCAGCATATCCATGGCGCTGATGTTCTCGACGTAGAAGTTCTCGCGTTGCCGCAGCAGCATCACCAGTTCATCGTCGGACAGGCGGTTGGCGAAATAGGTGAGCGCGATGGCCATCCGTTTCTCTCGTGGTAGTCGTGGCGCCACTCTAGCGCGGCCCCGTCGCGCGGTGCCACAGGCTCCGGCAATGTCGGACGGAGGGTGGATTGCGAGCGCGGCCGTCAACGGCGCCCCGGCCGCCGCCGTCACAGCGTCCGCACCAGCGCCATCGCCCCGAACAGCGCCGCCAGCCCCAACCCGAGCGAGAGGCCGGCGTACAGCAGCGCGGTGCCGATGCGCCCCTGTTCCACATGCAGCGCGGTCTCCAGCGCGAAGGTCGAAAAGGTGGTGAAGCCGCCGACAATGCCGGTGGTCAGGAACAGCCGCGTCGGCTGCGACACCGAGAACTTCAGCGCCAGCAGTTCGGTGATCAGCCCCATGACGAAGCAGCCGATCACGTTGGTGGCCAGGGTGGCGTAGGGGAAGGCGATCCAGCCCAGACGCAACGCGGCCAGGCTCATGCCGTAGCGGGCGGCCGAACCGAGGCCGCCACCGATGAAAACCAGCAATAGATTCAAGATTTCTCTCCAGGTGAAACGATGGAGAGCAACAGCCTGGGGCTTGTCCACGGGCCGCGCCGGTTGCAGGCGCGGGCGGCCTGCGACGAGGCCGCGGCCCGAAAAACAAGAAACCCGCCGCGGCGGGTTTTGTCCGGACGGCACCCGCTGCGGGCATGTTGCCCGGTCAGCAGGAGCCATCAGCCGAGGGATCGGCGGTTTTGGGAAGCTCCATTCCCATTGCGATCGATTGTATCCCAGGCGCGGCGGCCGGGCGTGGCCCCAAAGCGAACCCGGTCGCGGGCGCCTTCCACCGGTCGCCTATACTCGCGGTTTGCCAGGATTACCCGCCATGATTTCCACTTCCGACGCCTACGCCAACGTGGTTGCCGAAACCCGCCACTGGCTCACCCAGGCCGTGATCGGCCTGAATCTCTGTCCGTTCGCCAAGGCGGTCCAGGTCAAGGACCAGATCCGCTTTGCCGTCAGCGATGCGACCGATGCCGAAGGCGTGTTGACCGACCTGCAGGACGAGCTGGCGCTGCTGGCCGAGGCCGATCCGGAAAAGATCGACACCACGCTGCTGATCATCCCCGACGCGCTCGATGATTTCCTGGAGTTCAACGACTTCGAGGACCTGTCGGACCGCCTGCTCAAGCGCATGCGTCTGGTGGGCGAGCTGCAAGTGGCCACGTTCCACCCCCGGTTCCAGTTCGCCGACACCCAGCCGGACGATATCGAGAACTACACCAACCGCTCGCCATATCCCATCCTGCACCTGCTGCGTGAAGACAGCATCGACCGCGCGGTCGAGTCCTTCCCTGACGCCGCCGAGATTTACGAGAAGAACATCGACACGATGCAGCGGCTGGGCCTGGAAGGCTGGAAGCGGTTGATGAGCAAGTCCTGAGGCGGGCTTTGCTCAGGTTCCAGGCGGGCCTCTCCTGCGCGGGGCCGCGCAGGCGCGCGGCGTGGCGGCGAACCCGGCACCGGGATATCCCTAGATAGCCCCCGCGCCATATTGCATACAAGATACCGTCATTGAGACCCCCCGCCGTTCGGCGGGCGGCCTGTGCTTCCTTCCCCCTTGTTCATCGCATGGCTCGCGCGGCCGCCTGTCGCGCGGACGTCGTGCGCGCCTGTCTGGAGAGAGCCTTATGCCGTTCACCCGCCGCCACGCCCTGGGCGCGCTTGCCGCGCTGCCGTTGCTGCCTCGCCTGGCGTTTGCCCAGGCCCAGGCCGATTTTCCCACCCGCCCCGTGCGCCTGCTGGTCGGCTTCGCGCCCGGCGGCCTGACCGACATCGCCGCGCGCGCGCTGGCCGAGCGCATGGGCAAGATCCTCAAGGGCAACGTGGTGGTCGAGAACCGGCCGGGCGGCCAGGCCATCATCGCCACGGTTGCGGTGGCGCGGGCCGAGCCGGACGGCTACACGCTGGGCTTTGCCGGCACCAACGGCATGATCCTGAACCCCTTGCTCTACAACAACTTGCCGTACCAGCAGTCGGACTTCAAGCAGTTGGGGTCGATGGGCAAGTCGCCGATGCTGCTGATCGTGCATCCGGCGCTGGGCGTCAAGAACGTGCAGGAATTCATCGCGCTGGCCAAGAAGAAGCCGGGCGACATCACCTGCGCCCATGCCGGGCGCGGCGTCATCAACCACCTGGCGCTGCTGCACTTCCAGTCCAAGACCGGCACGCAGTTCCAGGACGTGCCCTACAAGGGCAGCGGCCCGGCGCTGCTGGACCTGATGGCGGGCACGGTGCAGAGCACCTTCGATTTCCCGACCTCGGCGCTGCCCAACATCCAGTCGGGCAAGCTGCAGGTGCTGGCGGTGACGGCCGACCGGCGCCTGTCGAGCCTGCCCGACGTGCCGACCATGAAAGAGGCCGGCGTCGATGGCTTCGAGCTATACACCCGCATGATGATCTCGGGCCCGGCGGCGATGCCGGCGGCGGTCGCCGCGACGCTGGAGAACGCGGTGCGCGAAGGCACGCGCGACCCCAGCCTGGTCAAGCAGTTCGCCGAGCAGGGGGTGACCGTGGAGTTCACCTCGTCGGCCGACCTGGACCGGGTCATCGCCGAAGAGTCCGCCATGTGGGCCGGCGTGATCCGCGCCAACAACGTGCCCAAGACCGACCTGAAAGGCTGAGGACGCGCCATGACCGAACAAGCCCGCATCACCGTCAGCCCCGAATCCGCGCTGATCGACGTGCCGCGCGAGATCCGCATCGACGGCTTTCCCGCCTACGCCTTCGTCACCGTCACGGCCCGCATGTCGATGAGCGGCGTGCCGTGGCGTTCGCAGGCGGTGTTCATGGCCGGCCACGACGGCAGCCTGGATCTGGCGCGCGATTGCCCGGTGTCCGGCAGCTATGCCGAGCCGTCCGCCATGGGGCTGGTGTGGTCGATGACCTGCGAGGAGATGGACCGGGTGGTGTTTCCGCCCGATCGCACCGAGCCGCTGGCGATCGACCTGCACGCCACCGACGGCCAGCGTGAGGCCGCCGCGCGGCTGGTGCAGACCTTCGTGGCCGAGGGCGTCACGCATCGCGCGGTGCGCGAGCAGGTCGGCGGCATGACGCTGTCGGGCGAACTCTACACGCCCGCCGGCCCCGGCCCGCACCCGCTGGTGATCTACATGAACGGCTCGTCCGGCGGCGTCAACGCGCCGCGCGCGGCGCTGTTCGCGGCCCGCGGCTACCAGTGCCTGGCGCTGGCCATCTTCAATTACGATGGCCGGCCCAAGTACCTGAACGACATGCCGCTGGAATACTTCGAGCAGGCGCTGCGCTGGGCCCGCGCCGAGCTCAAGCCGCGCGATGGTTTCGTGGCGCTGTCCGGCATCAGCCGCGGCGGCGAGACCTCATTGCTCGTGGCGTCGCACTATCCCGACCTGGTGAGCGCGGTGGTGGCCTACGTGCCGTCGCCGGTGACGCATGGCGTGGTCAGCGCCGGCGAGCCGGGCACGGGACGCAATGCGCAGGTCTGGCGCAAGGGCGGCGAACCCTTGCCGCACCTGTGGCAGGACAACCCCAGCGCCGATTGGGAGGCGGCCTACGCCTCGGATCCGCCCTATCGGCAGACCCATGCGTTCCTGAGCGCCAGCCGCGATGCCGCCGCGTTCGAACGCGCCCGCATCCCGGTGGAACGCTATCCGGGCCCGGTGCTGCTGGTGAGCGCGTCGGACGACGGCTTCTGGCCCAGCACCGCGTATTCCGAGATCGTCATGCGCCAGCGCGAGGCGCACGGGCTGCCCACGTCGCATTACGTCTGCAAGGGGGCGGGGCATCACGTGCACTATCCGTGCCTGCCGGCCACGCTGATCAGCAAGCCGCACGCCATGTCCGGCCTGTTGCTGGACGCGGGCGGCACGCCGCCGGCCAACGCTGCCGGCAATGAGGGATCCTATCGCGCGGTGCTGGCCTTCCTGGCGCGCGCGACCGGGCAAGGCCAGTAACGCGCACGGCCCCGACCGGCGAGGCCGGCGGGGCCGTGGGGCGCGGGCTGGCGCATGCGCCGGCCCGCGGGCGTTCCAGAAGATCATGCCTCGGCGGCGGCTTCCTCGGTCGCGGCGACCGGCTGCACCTGGTCGATCAGGCTGGGCCAGATGTTGATCGACAGCAGGTGGCAATAGACCAGCGGCAGCCAGCCATTGGCGCGCCAGCGCAGGAATTCCGCTTCCGGCAGCTTGTTGAACTTGGCTTCGTCGATCACCTTGAAGCCGGACATGGCCAGGCGCTGGCCGTCGGCCAGGGTGATGTCGGCGCGGTTCTCGATCAGCAGGTCGGCGTCGGCCAGGGCGCGCGCGAATTCCAGCGTGTAGGCGTGCTGGTTCTGGTAGTCGCGGCAGAATTCCAGGGCGCTGCGGGCCAGCGCGGTCGGCTCGCCGGCCTCGTCGAAGAACGGGTTGTCACGGCCTTCGACCACCGAGGCGGCCTTCTCGTCGACGCACAGCGTGTACTGGCTGCGGTCTTCGTTCTCCATGAAGATGAAGGGATAGCGGCGCACGTAGGCCGGGATGTAGGTGCCGGGGCGCCATTGGCCCTGCGCGTCGACGAACAGGTTTTCCTGGCCGCGCACGCCCAGCACCGCGACCGGCGTGGGCTGTTCGCCATCGGTGAAGACGATGGGGAAGTGGCGGCACGCGGTCGGCAGCTCGGTGGCGACCAGCGGCACCGCGTTGGTCCTGGCGGCGTAGGCGAAGCCGGTGTTGCCGGCCAGCGACAGGTTGGCGTGCGCGCCGGCGGCGAGCGGACGGGGTTGCTCGTAGAAGAGGGGAAGCGAGGTTTGCGTCGTCATGGTGTCTGGTCAGAGAGTACGGGATTGGATGTCGGTGTCGCGGCGCGCGTCGTCGGCGGCGCCTTCGACGGCGGGGCGTTGTGGGTTGCCGCCCGGGGTTTGCAGCACCGGGTGGTTGCCGGTCGGCACGGTCAAGACCGCATTGTCGCCGGAAGGCAGTTGCCAGGAAAAGGCCGAGGCCACCGTCAGCACCTGCGGATCGGCGAAGGCGCCCAGCACGTCGGGGCCGAAGCCCTTGGACGGCACGGTGCCCTGGAACAGCGGGTTGGCGGTGGGCGTGCTGGGGATCACCGAGCGCGGGGCCGTGACCGCCGCCAGGCGGTCGATCACGTCCGTCTGGCCCCAGGTGGCGCCGTTCATGTAGTACGGCGCGCCGGCCAGTGAGCTGCGGATCGTGGTCGCGGCCATGGAGCCGTTCTTGCCGCCGATCGCGCCCCACATGTCGGCCGAGCCGGCGTTCTGCACGGTCAGCCCGGCCACGTTCAGCTTGTGGCTCGGATCCGCGTCGTTCAGGCCGATGCGCAGCGCGCCCACGCCGGAGGCCAGCGTCAGCGAGGTCTGCGGGCCGCTCAGGCCGATGGCGGTGATGTCGCCGTTGGTCTGGATGACCGCGTTGCCGCCTTGCAGCTTCGCCGGCGCGCCCAGGTTGATGGGGCCCTGCGTCACCAGCAATTGCGCCGGCAGCGTCAGCCCGGCGCCGCCGGTCTGGGTGAAGCCGGTGGCGGCCTTCACGGTGCTGCCCGCGCCAAAGGACGTGGTGCCGGTCGGGCTGGTATTGGCGATGCGGATCGAACCCGTGTCGGCGGTGACGTTCTTGCCAAATGACAGCGTGCCGCCCGAGATGTCGATGCCGTCCGGGCCGGAGGCGCGCACCGCGCCGTTGTAGCTGGCGGACTTGGCCTCCAACTGCTGCACACGGTAGGCGCTGACGTCGCCGTTGAACACGATGGTGTCGACGGCGCGCAGGGTCAGCGAACCCAGGCCGGCGGCGTCGCCCGCGACCTGGATGTTCTTGCCGGCGTTGACGTTCAGGTTGTTGCCGTTGCCGCCATCCAGCTTGCTGCCCAGGATCACCGAGCCGGTGTCGCTGGTCAGGTCGCGGTCGCCCTTCAGGGTCACGGCGCCGTTGTAGACCTGGTCGCCGGTGGTGTGCGTCTTGCCGCCGCCCAGGGTGGTGGTGCCGGTGACGGCCACGGTGCGCAGCGGCGTGGTGGCGCCGACGTCGCCCTGGATATCGGCGTTGCCGACGATGACCAGGCCTTGCTGGCCCGGCTGGGTGCCGTCGACGCCGGCCTTGAGCTGCACGTTGGCGCCGGTCAGGGTGGTGTCCACGCCGCTCAGGATGACGTGCTGGCTGTATTGCTGCGAGCCGGTGGTGTCCACCGAGCCGCCGTTGATCAGCACGTCGCCATTGCCGCCGGTCTGCACCGAGGCGGCGCGCACCGGGCCGTCCAGCACGATGTCGCCGGCGGCGCTGACCTTCAGGTCGCCCAGGCGCGAACCCTGGCCGACCGGGCCGGAGAAGGTCACTTCGCCTTGGTTGGCGACGACCGTCAGGCCGTGGCCGCCATCGACCGCGCGGTCGAAGCCGATGTCGCCCTGGCGGCTGGTCACCGAGACGTTGCCGCCCACGGTCACATTGCCCTGGTACGACTGTTCGCCGTCGGTGACGATGCTGCCGGCGCCCAGCGTGGCGTTGCCCGTGACCGTCAGGCTGGCCAGCGGATCATTGGCGCCCAGCGGTCCCTTGAGCACGGCATTGCCGTCGATGGTCAGGTCGTGCTCGCCGTCGCCGCCGCCCAGCAGGCTGACGGTGCTGCCCTTGAGCACGGTGTCGGTGCTGAACACGGCGCGTTCGCCATAGGACTGCGTGCCGGTGGTGTCGATCAGGCCGCCGTTGATGGCCAAGGTGCCGCCCGCGTCGGTGTTGACCGACGCGGCGTACACGGCCTTCTCGAAGGTGGTGGTTCCGTTGCTGTTGACGGCCAGGGCGCCCAGGCGGCCCGTGGCGGCGTCGCCGACCTGTTCGGCAAAGCGCACGTCGCCGCTGCCGCTGCTGACCGTCAGGCCGCTGCCGTTGCCGCTGGTGACCGTATCGTTGAAGGTCACCTTGGCGTCGGCGGTGCTCAGTTGCGCATTGCCGGACAGTTCGACCTTGCCCAGGTAGGATTGTTCGCCCACCGTCTTGAGCGGGCCGCCGCCGAGCGTCGCGTCGCCGTCGACGGTCAGATAGGCCAGGCGGCCATTGGCGCCGGCGCCCACCGGGCCGTTGATCGTGGCCGGACCTTCGATGGTCAGGCCCTGGCCCTCGTCGGTCGAGTTCGCGCCGCCGGCCAGGGTGACGCTGGCGCCCTTGAGCGTGACGTTGCCGCCCAGCGTGACCAGCTCGCCGAATCGCATGACGCCAGTGGTGTCGACGCGCTCTCCCGTGATGGTCACGGCGCCCGGGTCGTCGGTCTGCACCGATGCCGCGTAGACCGAACCATTGAAGGCGGTCGTGCCGGCCGTGTCGACCGTCAGGTTGCCCAGGCGTTGCGTGGCGCTGCCGACCGCGTCGAAGCTGACGTCGCCGCCGGCCGTGGACACGACGTGCAGGTCATGCGTGCCGTCCAGCGCGCCGTCGAAGGCCACGCCGCCGGTGGTGGCGCTCAGCGTGTGATCGCCGCTCAGCGTCACGGCGCCCTTGTAGCGCTGGTTGCCGGTGGTGGCGATGCTGCCCGCATTGAGCGTGGCGGCGCCGTCCAGCGTCAGGCTGGCCAGCTTGGTGGTGGCGCCGATGGCGCCGGTCAGCAGGGCCGTGCCGTCGATTTCCAGCGCATGGGCGCCGTCGGCGCCGTTGGCCAGGGTGACGGTGGTGCCGGTCAGCACCGCATCGTCGCCCAGCGTCACGTGGCCGACGTAGGTCTGCGTGCCGCTGGTGGTGACGCTGCCGCCGTTGATGGCCGTGTCGCCGGTGCCCGCCTGGTTGAGCGAGGCGATGTCGACCGCGCCGCCGTAGGTGGTGGTGCCGCTGCTGGTGACGGTCAGCGCGTTGGCGCCCGACACGGCGCCCGTGAAGGCGACCGCGCCGCTGCCGGTGGTCACGCTCACGGTGCTGGCCAGCGTGGTGGCGCCGTCGACGCCGAAGGCGCCGTTGGCGGTGGTGTACGCGCCGCGCAGCGTGGTGGCGCCGTTGTACTGCTGGGCGCCGGTGGTGGCGACCTGGCGCAGGTCGATGTTGTTGCCGGTGATGGTCAGGCTGGCCAGGTTGGAGGCATTGCCGCCCAGCGTGACGTCGCCGTCGTCGGCCACGATCACGGCCTGCTGCGCGCCGCCGTTCAGCGCGCCCGAGAGGGCGACGCCGCCGTTGGCGCCGTTGGCCGTCAGGGTGCGCTTGCCGCCGGCCAGCGTGGCGTTGCCGCTGATGCCGATGGCGCTGCCGGTCAGGTCGCCGTTGAGGGTGACGTTGCCGGTGTAGGTCTGGCTGCCGCTGGTGTTGGCGGCGGCCATGGCGATGGCCGCGCCGCTCACGGACAGGTCATGCACGTCGGCGCTGGCGATGTCGTGGCTGACGGTGACGTTGCCGGCGGTGGAGGCCAGCGCGACGTCGCCGCCGTTGCCGGCCGACAGGCCGACCGTGCTCGCCAGGTTGCCGGCGGAGGCGATGCCGATGTTGCCGTCGGCCGTCGCGACGCGGCCCAGCGTCAACGGACCGGAGGCGTCCACATAGATGTCGCCGCTGCCCAGGACATTGGCCTTGAGATTGCGGGCCGACGTGGTGAAGTGGTCGGCCTGGGTGCCGATGCCGGTCTTGCTGGTCAGGTCCAGGCTGTTGGCCGTGAGGGTGTTGTCCAGCCCCAGCAGCGAGCCCTCAGCGGCGCTCAGGATCACGGTGCCGCTGGCGGCGCCGGCGTTGACGATGCCGATCTCTACATCGCCGTGCTGCGAGGTCAGCGCGATGGTGCGGTTGTTGCCGACGGCGGTGGCCGAGGCGTTCAGCGAGCCGGTGGCCGTGGCGCTGATGTCGCCGTTGGCGGCGCTCAGCGACGCGTCGAGCGCGCCGGTGTTGGTCAGCGTCAGGTTGGCCGGCGTGCTGGTGCCGGTCAAGCTGGCCCCGATGGTGCGGGCTTCGGTCACCAGCGTGGTGTTGCCGCCCGCGGCGCCGCTGCTGAAATTCAGCGTGGTGCCCTTGACGTTGATCGTGCGCGGCGTGGCGCCGGCGGCCACCACGTCCTGCGTGCCCTTGAGCGTGATGGTGCCGTTGGCCTGCACGCCGGCGCTGGCCAGCGTCAGCTTGCCGCCCGAGGACAGCAGCAGGTTGGCGGCGGTGTTCGACATGCCGCCGCTGGCGTCCAGGTCGCCGGCCGTGGTCAGGTAGACCGAGCTGATGGCGCCGCTCTGCTGGATGTTGCCGCTGTTGGCGCTGAGCGCACGCGTGCCGATGTTGTTGACCACGATGACCGCGCCGTCGGCGGCGGTCGACAGGTTGCCCAGGGCGCCGAGGTTGGTGCGCAGCGCGATGCCGCCCGAGCCATTGCCCGGGTAGGCGGCCGAGCCGATGCTGCCGCCGGCGACGGCCGTCAGCGTGTTGCCCAGGACCAGGTTGTTGGCCACCGCGCCCAGGATGGAGCCGGCCGCGTTCAGGCTGATGTCGCCGCCCGCCGAGGCGTCGATCGTGTTGACCGACAGGTCGCCGCTGGTGGTGGCGATCGAGATGTTGTTGCTGGCCGAGCCGTTGCGGCTGATGGCGCTGGTGACCAGGGTGGGGCCGGCGGTGGTGATGCCGATCGCGCCGTTCTGGGTGATGACCGACGCCAGCGTGGTGCCGGCCGCGCGGTTGTCGTTCAGGTAGATCGCGCCGGCGCCGGTGACTTCGGCGGTGATGTTGGCGGCGGTCGTCTGCAGATTGTCGGGCGAGCCGGCGGCGCCGCCGATGCCCGCGCCGGCCTTGAGCACAACGTTGTTGCCGATGATGCGCGTGGAGTCCTCGCGGTCGTCGACGATGGTGCTGCCGGTCTTGCTGAAGTCGATGTTGACGGTGCCGGCGCCAGCGTCGATGTTGCCGGCCACCAACTGGCTGTTGGCGCCGTTGCCGGTGATCTTGATCGCGCCATTGGACGAGATCGCGTTGGCGATCTGCAGATTGCCGGCGGCCGCGATGTCGATGGTGTTGCCCGACAGGTACGAGTAGACGGAGTTGTTGTCCGCCGCCAGGTACATGCCGCCGCCGGTGGTGGCTTCGACGCGCTGGCCGGTCGCGTTGATGCGGCCGTTGCTGGCGCCGATGGCGTTGGCGGCGTTGAGCGCCACGCCGTAGGCCTTGACGGTGGCGCCGGCGGCGTCGGCCAGGATCGAACCGTTCTCGGCGTTGAGCGTGACCTGGCCGTGGTTGGCGCCGGCCTGCACGTTCTTGACCGTGATGTTGCCCGAGGTGGTCTTGACCGAGATGTCGTTGCCGGTGGCGTCGGTGCCCGAGGTGACGCTGGTCAGCGCCAGGCTGCCGTTGCCGGTGATGCGCGTCTCGCCATTGGCGACCGAGGTCGTCAGGCCGCCCAGCAGGTTGCCGCTGCTCTCCAGGTAGAGCGAGCCGTCGCCGGTGACGGTGGCCGACACCGGGCTGTTGGGCGCGGCGATCTTGATGGCCGCGTCGCGCGTGCCGATGCCGTTCTGCGCGGACAGCGTGATGGCGCCGGCGCCCGCGCCCGAGAGCGTGCCGCCGCCGTACAGGATGCTGCCCGTCTGGGCGTTCAGGGCCAGGGCGTTGCCGGTGCCGTAGCTGACCGTGCCGACCAGGATGTCGCCGGTGGTGGTGGTGACCGACAGGTCGCCGCCCGCACGCAGGTTGCCCAGGTTGATCGAACCGGTCTGCTTGAGCCAGATGCCGCCCGAGGCGGTGGCGGCGATGTTCTTGACCTGGGTGTTCAGGGCCAGGCTGGACGAGCCGATGGTGTTGGGCGTGTCGCCCGACCCGGTGGACAGCGTCAGGTCGCCGGCGACGATCTTCGAGGAGGCGTTCAGGCCCTGGATCGAGCCGCCCGTGTAGTAGTACGGGTTGGTCGACAGCGACACCGAGCCATTCTGGGTGACGTCGATGTCGTGCAGCTTGATCGCGCCCACGGCCTGGTAGTTGAAATTCAGGCCGGTCGTGTCGCGCACCGTGGTCAGGGTGGTGACGTTGCCGGTGTCGGCGCCGCTGAACGTCAGGTTCTGGGCGTCGATGGTCAGGAAGCCGGCGCTGCCCAGGTTCGAGCCCTGCGCGTTGGTGCGGATGATGGTCAGGTCGGACAGGTCGGCCAGGTTGTCGACGTAGATGCTGCCCGGCGTGGCCATCGTCAGCTTGCCGGTGTTCAGGTGCAGGCGCGCCGAGTTGGACGCGCCAATCGTCGC
Source organism: Achromobacter sp. SIMBA_011 (assembly GCF_046535435.1). Taxonomy (NCBI): domain Bacteria; kingdom Pseudomonadati; phylum Pseudomonadota; class Betaproteobacteria; order Burkholderiales; family Alcaligenaceae; genus Achromobacter; species Achromobacter sp. SIMBA_011. The sequence continues at coordinate 746,538 of NZ_JAWRWN010000002.1, forward strand.
GGCCGTGCCGTAGTTGGCCGTCAGGTTGACGCTCTTGCCGGTGACCAGGTTGCTGTTGTTGATGCCGGTGATGCTGCCGCGCGCGGTCGACAGGGTGACGGCGCCGTCGGTCGACGTGACGGTGCCCACGGTCAGGTTGCGGCCATTGCTGCCGGTGTCGGCGGCCAGCGTGACGTCGCCAGCCGCGGTAACCGAGGTTGCCTGCAGGCCATAGGTCTCGTTCAGCGCGATGCTGCCATCGGCGCGGTCGGTCCTGGTGGCGCTGAGCGTGACCGTGGTGGTGCCGCCGTTCAGGGCATTGGTGCGGATGGCGCTCTTGTTGCCGATCGAGCCGTTGGCCGTCAGGTTGACGGTGGTGGCGTTGTTGATCGTGCCGCTCAGGATCGAGCCGCCCGTGTTGTTGACCGAGAAGGCATTGCCATTGGTGTTGACCGTGCCGAGCTCGATGTCGCCGAGGGTGTTGCCCACCGAGCTGGCGCCGGTCGAGGTCAGGCTCGGCAGGCTGGTGTTGCCTTCCACCGTGATGAACGCGCCGCCGTTGTCGGCGCGGCCGCTCAGCGTGCTGACGCGGGTGTCGATGGCGTTGCCGGTGCCGGCGGCGCCGATGGCGTTGGCCGCCGTCAGGGTCAGGCCGGCCGCGTCGATCTTGCTGTTGGCGTCGCCGTCGCCCAGCAGCGAGCCGCCGCGCGAGTACAGCGCCACGTTGTCGTAGCCGACATTGATCGCGCCCACGGTGATATTGCGGTCGCTGGTCACGCTCAGGTTCAGGCCGCCCGCGTCCTCGACCTTGGTCAGGACCAGGCCGGCGCTGCTGCCGCTGCCGCCGTCCGTGGCCTGGAACACGATGTTGCCGCCGTCGCGGGTGGGCGAGGTGATGCCGTAGCTGCGGGCGCTGTTGCCGGTGGAATACAGCGTCAGCGCGTCGATGTGGCGGTCGGAGTCGATGTAGACGTCGCCGGCGTTCTGGATGTTCACCAGCGGCGCCGACAGGTTGATCTCGCGGCCCACTGCGCCGATGGCGCCCGAGCCCTGGGTGGTGATCTGCACCGACGCGGCGGTGACGCGCTGGCTGTCGTCGGCGCTGCCCAGGATGCTGTTGTTGCTCGACAGGCGCACCGTGCCGTTCTCGGTGGTGTCGATGATGCCGATGTCCTGGCCGACGTTGCTCGACAGCATCAGGTTCAGCCCGGTGTTGTCGCGCACCTCGTTGACCTGCAGGCGGCTGCCGTTGTGGGCCACGTCGAACAGCAGTTCGTTGGACAGGATCTGGTAGGTGGCCGCCGACGAGCCGGTGGCGTACAGCGACAGGCTGGCCAGGTCGCGGTCGTTGTCCAGGTAGACGTGGCTGCCGGCGGTCAGGTACAGCTCGCCGGTAGTGGTGTGGATCGAGCCCGAGTTGTCGCCCGACGCCACGCCGATCTGGCCGCTGGCGCCCAGCGTGACCACGTCGCCGGTGATGTGCGAGGTCGGCGTCAGGTTCAGGATGTGGGCGCCCGAGCCAAAGGCGCCCAGGCTCACGGTGTTGGCCGGGCCGACGTCGACGTTGCCGACGTACAGCGTGCGGTCGCCGTTGAACGAGAAGTTCAGGCCGGTCAGGTCGCTGACCTCGGTCATCGTGTAGACGCCGGCGTCGGTGACGTTGAACGTCAGGCCCTTGGCCGCCACCTGCACCACGTTGTCCACGGCGCTGTTGGCGTGGTTGGCGGTGATGTTCAGCGAGAATAGGTCGCTGGCGTTGTTGACGTACAGGTTGCCGCCCGACTGCGTGGTCAGTTGGCGGGTGTCGGTCTGCATCGCGTTGCCGGCGGCGCCGATCGACTGCGTGGCGGTCAGCGTCAGGACCGGCGTGACGAAGCGGCCGGTGCCCTGCGTGATCGAGCCGTTGGTCACGTTGACCTGGGCCGAGCTGGTGGCGCTGTTGTCCAGCAGCGTCAGGTTCCTGTTGTTCGACACCCACAGGCTGCCGCGGACGTTGGACGAGAGCGAGTCGACGCTGACGAACAGCGGCTGGTTGGTGGCGTAGGTGCCCGTGACCGAACCGGCGTTCAGGGTCAGCGCGCCGGTGGTGATGTTGGGCGAGCTGGCGCTGGAGCTGTTGCCATAGATGGTGCCGTTGCTCGCCAGCGTCACCGAGCCGCCGGCGGCGGTGCTGACGTTGTTGACCGTCAGCGCGCGGTCCGACGAGATCGACAGCGCCAGGTTGCCGGTATTGGTGATGTTGTTGAGCGTCAGGCCGGCGACGCCGGTGGAGTCGCTCAGCGAGAACGCCGTCATGCCGCTGGCGCTGATGTTGTACGTGTTATTGATCGAACCGCTGCTGCTGCTGTGGTTGGCCGTCAGCGACAGCGCGGTCAGCGCCTTGTTGTTGGCGACGGACACGTTGCCCGCCGAGGCAATCGACAGGTTGGACGCGCTGGTCTGCGCCGAGACGCTGCCATTGGTGCCGAGCGCGCTCAGGCTGACGTTGTTGCCGGTGATCAGGCCCGAGCCGCCGATGGTCGGGGCCAGGTCGGTATTGGCGTAGCGCGAGGTCAGCGACACCGAGCCGCTGCCGGTGTTGATGGCGTTGGCGGTGATGGCGGTGTCGGTATTGATCGTCAGCGCGGCGCCGCTCATGCTGGCGCCGATCGACAGATTGGTGCCGCCGCCGATCGTCAGCGACTGGCTGCCCAGGTTGCCGAAGGCGTAGCTGTTGGTGTCGAAGTTGGCGCTGCTGCCGGCGTCGCGGCGCGACAGGTACAGGTTCAGGCTGTTCAGCGCCAGCCCGCCGTTGTTCAGGTTGATGTCGCCGTTGTTGGTGATGGCCAGGTTGCTGGTGCTCAGGCGCAGCGCGCGGCTGCCGGCGCCGATGGCGCCGGTATTGGCGTCGCGCGCGGTGTAGCTGTCCGAGCCGGTGGCGGACAGCGTGACGCTGCCGGCCGTGATGCGGCCGGTGCCGCCATCGCTGGTGATGCTGGAATAGACGCCGCCGCCGGCGGTGGTCAGGCTGACGGAATTGGTGGCGGTGATGGCGCCGACCTGGATGTTCTTGCGGCCGCTGAAGCTGAAGTCGGTCAGGCCGCCCGTGACCTGCTCCAGGTACTGGGTGGTGCCGTCGTCGCTGAGGGTGATGACCTGGCCGGCGCCGCCGCCGATGGCGAACGTGCTGGCGCTGCCGGCGTTCTTCAGGCTGTTGATGGTCAGGCTGCGCAGCACGGTGTCGCTGCCGACGTACATGTTGTTGCCGGCGGTCAGGCTGAGCGCCGAGGTGCCGCTCAGGGCCAGCGTGCCGCCCGTGATGGACGAGCCGATGGAGCCGTTCGAGCCGGCCGTCAGCGCGACGGTCGCGGCGCGGATGACGCCGGGACTGGCCGGATTGTCGTTGCTGATGTTCTGGGCCGATGCCAGGCTGACCTTGCCGTTGGCGCCCGCGTCGATGTTGCCGACCAGCAGGTTCTTGTTGTTGGCGGTGAAGCCGAAGTCCAGGTTGGTCGAGCTGGCGATGTCCGTCAGGTGGATGCCGAGGCCGTCGTCCGTGAGCGTGAAGGCCGTCAGGTTGGGCGCGGTGATGCCGTATACGCCATTGGCCGTGCCATTGCGCGTGACATTCAATCGCGTCAGGCCGGTGAGGCTGTCCACGGCGATGTTGCCGCCGCTGGTCAGGCTGACGTCAGGCGCCTGCAGCGTCAGCGCCGCGCCGGCCGCGCCGATCGCGCCGCCCGCCGTCAGGGCGATGTTGCTGGCGCGGATCACGGTGGCGGCGTCGCCGTCGTCCAGCAGCGAGCCGCCGCTATTGGCCAGCGTGGCCGCGCCGCCGGCGCTCAGGCTGCCGATGGTGGTGGTGCCCGAGGACTGGGTGTAGCCGATCTGGCCGCTGCCGGCCTGCAGGCGCGTCAGCTTGATGTTGCCGGTGGTGCCGTTCAGGTAGATGTCGGTGCCGGCGGTGGCCTGTACGTTGGCCTGGCCCGCCGCGCCCACGCCGATGTAGCGCAGGGTGCCGCCGTACACGCCGCCGATCGTGCCCGCGGCCGACAGCGTAATGTCGTTGGCGCCCGCATAGACCCCGCCGCCGCTGCCGTACAGCGAGCCGTTGGCCACGTTCAGCGTGACGTTGCCGGCGTTGCTGCGCACCGTGCCGGCCAGCAGCGCGTCGCCCTGGCGCAGGTCGATCTGCACGGCGTCGCTGGCGGTGATGTTGTTCAGGGTGACGATGCCGGTGTAATTGGCGTAGCCGGTGGGATTGGGCAACTGGACATAGAAGCCGCCATTGCTCGCCGTGCCGCTCAGGTAGCCGGTCAGCACGTCCAGATAGCCCGTGCCGGTCGCGCCGACCGCCTTGCCGGCGCTCAGGTTGACCGAGTTGGCCAGCAGGCGGGTCTGCTTGTTGCCGTCGTCGCGCAGGTCGCCCGCGGCGTTCAGCGTGATGCTGCCGCTGTAGCCGGCGTCGATGTTGCCGACGGTGATGTCGCGGTCGCCGTAGAAGCTGAAGTTGACCGAGTTGCTGTCGCGGACCTCATGGATCGTGTGGCCGCCGACATCGTCGGTGATGTTGAACAGCAGCGACGGCGCGCGCACGTCCAGCGTGTAGCGGTCGTCCACGTCCTTGTGGCGCGCGTACACCGTCAAAGAGGTGAGGTCGGCGATGTCGGTGGCGTAGAGGTTGCCGCGGGTGTCCAGCGTCAGGCCCGGCGCGTTGACGGCGACGAAATTGGCGCTGGTGCCGATGTCCTGGGCGGCCCGCAGGCTGACGTTGTTGGCGGTGACGCGCGTGTCGGCGATGCCGTCGTCCAGGATGCTGCCCTGGTTCGATACCAGCGTGATGTTGCTGCCGGCGCGCAGGTTGCCCAGCTTCAGGCTCTGGTCGCCGGTGAACGAGAACTGGCTCAGCAGCGAACTGTAGACCTGGCGCAGCTCGTAGGCGTTGCCCAGGTCGTCATTGACGTCGAAATTCAGGAACGGCGCGGCTACCTGGATGGTGTTGCGGCGGGCCGGATCGGCGTGCGAATTGGTGATGCCCAGGTAGGTCAGCGTCTTGGCGGGATTGTCGACGTAGATGTCGCCGCCGCTGCCCAGCGTGAGGCTGGTGGTGGCCGTCGTGAGGTGGTCGCTGGCCGTGCCGATGTGTTGCTGGGCTTGCAGGAGAATGCTGCTGCCCGCCAGCGCGCTGTTGGCATTGGCGCGCACGATGCTGCCGCCCTGCGCGTTGAGCGAGAGCGTGCCGGTGCCGGCATCCAGCATGTTGGCGCTCAGGTTCGCCACGCCGGTGACGAAGATGCCGTTATTGGCCTTCAGGTCGTCCAGCAGCACCGAGCCCTGGGCCTGGTTCAGGTAGATGCTGCCGCCAGTGGCGTTCAGCACGCCGGCGGCGGTGCGCAGGTAGGTGCCCGCGGTGCCGACGGTGTAGCTGGTGTTGGCGGCCGGGGCCAGCAGGGTGACGACGTTGCCGGTGATCAGGGAGGCCGACGTGCCGGTGATGCTGCCGGCGCGCGCGGTCAGCGTGACATTGCCGGCGCCCGCGTTGATCTGGCCGGCGGCGATGCTGTTGCCGGTCAGGTTGATGGCGCCGCCGCCGGAGCCGACGTTGTTGGCCGAGACGCTGCCCGCGCCGGTGATCGTGACGGGTCCGCCGTTGGCCTGCGCCTGCGTGATGTTCAGGTTGGCGCTGGAGCTGTCCAGGTAGACGCCGCCCGCGCCCGCGGTGGCGGACAGGGTGCTGGCGTTGGTCTTGAGGGCGCGCGCGGCGTTGCCGATGATGCCCTGCGCGGCCGACAGCGTGAGCGACGAGGTGGAAATGCTGGTGGCGTCGTTGCCGTCGTCGACGATGTTGCCGAGGAACGAGGTCAGTGTGGCCGAGCCCGCCTTGATGTCGCCCAGGGTCAGGTGGCCGCTGGTCTGCGCGACCAGGTTGCCGGTGGTGTCGATCGCTTTCAGGTTCAGCGGGCCGCTGTTTTCCACGTACACACCGCCGCTGCCGCTGGTCGCGATCAGGGTGGCCGTCTGCGTGCGCAGCGCCTGCGTCGACGAACCGATGGCGCCGGCGCGGCCATCGCTGCCAGCGGCGCTCAGGGTGATCTGGCTGGCGCCCACCTGTCCCGTCGAGGTGGCGAGGATATGACCGGCCGTCGACGTCAGCGCCAGCGTGCCGGCGCCGAGGGCCACGTCGCCGACGGTGATGGTGCGGTCGCCGGTGAACGAGAAGTTCAGGCCCGACTGGTTGACCGTGTTGAGTTGGTAGCCGCCGTTGTCCTGCAGGGCGAAGGCCAGGCCCGGCGAGGTCAGCAGGAAGCTGTTGTTGACGTTCGGTTGGGCGTGGCGGCTGGTGATGTCCAGCGAGGTCAGGATCTGGTGGTTGGCCACCGCCAGGTTGCCGCCGGTCGCCAGCGACAGCAGCGCCGTCTGGGTATTGACCGGGGCGGCCAGGTCGCCGATGCTGCCGCCGCTGGCGTCCAGCTTGACGCTGTTGCCGGCCACCACCTGGTTGGCGCCGCCGGTGTTGCGGATCGAGCCGGCGCTGGTGCGGACCAGCGCCGCGCCGGTGCCGGCGTCGATGACGTTGGCCAGGTTGATGTCGCCGGTGGCGTTCAGCGTGATCGCGCCGCCGCGGCTGGTCAGCTTGCCGATATTGTCCAGCGTGCTGCCCACGCCCAGCGCTTCCAGCGTGATGGAGCCGCCCTGGGTGCTGATCTCGGTGTTCGAGTTCTCGAAGCGGATGCCGCCCGTCTGCGTCGAGCGCATCGTGAAGCTGTGGCCGGCGGTGGTCTTCAGGTTGATCGCGGCCATGTCCGCGACCGTGATCTGGCCGGTGGCTTCCAGCTTGATGTTGGTGGTGCCGGCCAGGCTTTCCAGCAGGCCGCGCGACACGGTGTTGTTGGCGGTGTTGGCGTCGCCGCCGTTGATGGTGCCGTCGCCGGCTGCGCCGTCCTGCGAGCCGCCGCCGCTGGCGGAGTCGACGATGCGCAGGTCGGTCGGGTCGATCAGCAGCAGGCCGGTCTTGCCTTTGGGCGCGCGCAGGTCGGCCGAGCCGGTCAGGCCGATGTTCTTGTTGCTGGAGACTTCGGCGAAGCCGCCGTCGCCGCCTTGCGCGCCGCCGCGCGCCGACAGGCTGCCGGCGAATGCGGTGGCGTCGTTGGACCACATGGTGACGTTGCCGCCGTTGCCGCTGATGAGCGCGTCGGCCTTGAGGGTGGCGCCCCCCGCCACCTTCACGGTCGACGACTTGCCGCTGAACGCGGCCGAGCCGTCGTCAGGCGCGACGCCCTGGCTGCCCAGCGCGATCTCGCCGCCGCCGGCCGCGCCGGACACGTCGATCGCGGCGCCGCGCGCCACGTTGACGTGTTCGCCGGTCACCACCACCTTGCCGCCACGCTCGCCGGCGTTGACGCCGGTGGCCTCGACGGTGCCGGCCACATTGACCGTGCCGGCGTCGCCGCCGGACAGCACGATCTTGCCGTTCTGCGTGCCCACCGCCCTGGCGCTGACGATGCCGTCGGTGTTGACCACGTTGTCGATCACGCCCTTGACCGCGCGCGCCGTCATCAGCACCGTGCCGCCGTCGGCGCGGATCACGCCGTTGTTGGCGACGAGGGCCGAGACCGGCTTGCCATCGGCGTCCTTGGGCAGCTCGCTGACGGCCGAGGTGGCGTCAAAGCTCAGCAGGCCGTCGCCGTGGAAGTCGACCGTGACGGTCTTTGCGCCGGCCAGGGCCACGCGGCCCAGCTTGGCCTCGATCACGCCCGAGTTGCGCACCGCCGGCGCCACCAGCACCGCCAGGCCGCTGTCCTTGATGCTGATCGTGCCTTCGTTCACGATCATGGCATTGGCCTTGGACGAGGGCTGGTCGAACTTGTACTTGCCGGCCAGGAAGTCCTTGTCGCTGATGTTGGCGGTGGTGGCGACCAGTCCGCCCACGTCCACGCGCGCGCCCTTGCCGAACAGCACGCCGTTCGGGTTGACCAGGATCACGTTGCCGTTGGCGTTGAGGCGGCCGAAGATGGCCGACGGATCATTGCCGACCACGCGGTTCAGCGTGACGCTGTTGCTGCCCGGCTGACGGAAATTGACCGTCTCGTTGGCGCCGATGCTGAAACCCTTCCAGTTGATGATCGCCTTGCCGGTCGACTGGTTGATGTCCAGCGTGCCGTTGCCGCGGTCATTGATGGTCGCGCCGCCGGCCACGACGTTGCCGCCGGTGGGGTTGGCGTGGGCGCCGCCGGAGACCAGCGAGCCGATCACCATCGCCATGGTGGTGAGCGCGGGCAGGGGCGGGGCCTTCAGGGCCTGGCGGCGGGCGGATTGGGCGAGGATGCGGGATTGACGAGTCATGGTCGGTCGCTTTTCTGTCGCGGATTAGTACTGGGCCGAGAGGCTGAAGAACACGCGGGGATCTTTGTTGCCCTGGGTCAGGACGTCGGAACTCATGGGCTTGGCCACTTCGATCGTGGCGTACAGATTCTTGGTCAGGTTGGCGCGCATGCCGGCGCCGTAGGAGGACAGCTTGGCGCGCGTCAGCGGCGCGCTTTCGCTGCGCGACCAGATGTGGCCGCCGTCCACGAACGTGTAGACGTGCGCGCCGCTGGGCAGGAAGCGGTCGGTGGAGATGGCATAGCGCAGTTCCAGCGACGCGGCCACGCCCGAGTCGGCCGACATTTCGCCGTCGTCGTAGCCGCGGCCGAAGTTGGGGCCGCCCAGGGCGAATTCCTCGCTGGCCAGCAGCGGGCTGGCGCTGTACTGGCCGGCGAAGGTGGCCACCAGGCTGAAGCGGTCGGACAACTGCTGCAGGCGGGTCAGTTCGGCGGTGAGCTTGAGGAAGTCCGGGCGGCCCTTGGCGCGCGAGGCCAGCTCGTTGCCTTCCTTGGAGGCGCCCATCGCGTCCAGGCCCTGGTGCACGGTGCCGCGCACGGCGGTGATGCCATTCCAACTGTCGGTGCGGTCATAGCTCAGGCCGGCGCGCAGCACGCGCAGGCGGTCGCGCGTGAAGGGGGTTTCGACAATGTCGGTGGCGACGTTGCGCACGTCGAGCATGCCGAAGGCGCGCAGGTTCTCCAGGCGCGACCGGATCAGCGGATGGGTGACGGTGGCTGAATAGGCCTGCACGTCGCTGGCGACGTTCAACGGAGCCAGTTCGCGGCCCGGCTCGCTCTTGGCGTAGCTGGCGGCCACGTCGACCGTCGTGCCGCTGTCGGACACCAGCATGTTGTAGTTGGCGCCCACGGCCTTGCTGCGGTAGGCCGGGAAGCCCACGCGGCCGGTCAGGGTGAGACTGTCGGCGCGGCCGCCGAACGAGTTCAGCGTGACCTGGCCGGTCATTTCGCTCCAGCCCAGGTAGGGCGAGGCGCGGTTGTCGATGCCCAGGCGCGCGTCGACCGCCTTGCGTTCGCTGCGCACCACCAGCACCGAGCCGCCCACTTCCGTGGGTGAGGCTTCCAGCGAGGCGCGCACGGTCAGGCCGTTCAGGTCGTTGGCGAGCAGCAACTGGCGCTCGACTTCCGCCACGTTGATGGGACGAACGCCGCGCAGGCGCTGCACCAGCTTCTCGACCGCCGCCTGCGCCGGGCCGATGTCGCCGTCATATTTGACGTCGGCGATGTAGCCCTCGACCACCATGATGCGGAAGCGGCCGTCATCGATGGTCTGCGCCGGCACGATCACGCGCGTGGTGACGTAGCCGTCGTTGCGGTAGCGCAGCTCGATCTCGTTGGCCACCTTGAAGGCGTCCGCGACGGTGATCGTCTTGCCGACCAGCCCCTGGTAGAGCGGGCGCAGCGAATCGGCCGGGTAGCGGGTCACGCCTTCCACGCGCATGTCGGTCAGCGTGAAGGTCAGCTTGTCGGCGCCGGCGGGCGCTTCCGTGGCGCCGCCTTGCTGCACCGTCACCGGCGGTGCGGCGGGGGTGCTTTCCGGCAGGACGGGTTGCGGCAACTGGCGGCCGGGTTCGGCGCCTGACGGCAGGCGCAACTGCACGTTCTGGGCGGCAACCGGCCCGGCGGCGAGCGCCAGCACCACGGCGGCAAAGCCGGCGCGTAGGGAGAAAGGGGGCTGGCGGAGGACGGCGGGGCGGGGTTGGGCTGGACGGCGCATGGATACGTAAGTGATGATTCGTTACAATCAGAATTAAACGAAGCTATTTGATATATTTCGTAAACATCAATAAACGGAATTTCTAAAGTTCTTTACAACTCCCCGACACTGCGGGATTCTTGGCCGGGCAATGGCATCCTTGCGGATGCGTCAGAAGAGGGAGCGTGCCGGCGTGGTGTCCAGGTGTCGTCGGGATCTCGTCATCGCGAGGCGTTGCGATGGTTCGGGTCGACGAAGAGCCCAGACTTCCGGCAGATTGCTCGATGTAACAAACACTATCATGTGTGAATAATGATTGCGATTGAGAAGTTTGCCGGAATGCACGGCACGTTTGCCAAAAGGAAAAATATTCACAAACCCGGCACGGTTTCGTCGCTTGTTACCAACGCGCCCCTGCCTCGGCATGAAAGAATGCGCGGCATGAATGACGCCGCTTCCCATCCGCTTATCCCGGGCCAGCTTGCCGGCTTGCGCGTGCTGGTCGTCGAGGACCGGCCCGAGGACCGCATGCTGCTGGTGGATTTCCTGACCAGCCAGGACTGCCGGGTCTACGTGGCCGAGGATGGCAACGACGGCTACCGCAAAGCGCAACTGGTGCAGCCGGACATCATCCTGATGGACGTGAACATGCCGGGCTGCGACGGCCTGGCGGCCTGCCGGCTGCTGAAGGCCGATCAGGCCACGCGCGCCATTCCGATCATTTTCCTGACCGCCGCCGCCCTGCCGGCCGAGCGGGTGGCGGGGCTGTCCGCGGGCGCGGTCGATTACGTCGCCAAGCCGTTCGATTTCGAGGAAGTGCGCCTGCGCTTGCTGATACATCTGCGGGTGGCGCCCGTGCCGGCCGCGACGCCGCCCGCCAAGCCGGCCGAGGACGGGGCGTCGTCCGCCGCCACCGGCGCGTCGCTCGACGGCGTGCTGTTCCGCGCCGCGCGCAAGCTGCTGCGCGAACGGCTCGACCACACGCCCGAGCTGGTGGCCCTGGCCCAGGCGCTGGGCACCAACGCCCGTCGGTTGAACCAGGCTTTCCGTCGCTGCGCCGGCACCACCGTGTTCGAGTTCCTGCGCGAAGAGCGCATGCGCGAGGCGCGCCGCCTGCTGTGCGAGACCGGCCTGGACATCCAGGCCATTTCGCAGGCGGTGGGGTATGGCAACCGCGGCAATTTTTCCACCGCTTTCCGCGAGCGTTTCGGCATGGCGCCCACCGCCTTGCGCCAGGAGCAGGATCCCCATGCCTGACCGTCGCCTGGGCTGGCTGGCCTGGTTGCTGTGGCTGGCCCTGTCCTGCCTGAGCCTGCCCGCGCGCGGGCAGGATGCCCAGCCCGTGATCGATCTGAGCACCGTGGGCGGCACCCTGCCGCTGGTCGGCGAGCTGCGGGGCATCGAGGACAAGGCCGGCGATCAGGATGCCAGCCGGGTCCTGGACGGCGCCTGGCAGCCGGTGACCGCCCGCTGGCTCAACCGGGGATATTCCGCCTCGGCGTTCTGGCTCAGGCTGGAGGTCAGCAATACCTCCGACCGCGCCCAGGAACGCTGGCTCTCGTTCGGCGTGCCCCGGCTGGAGGACGTGCGCTTCTATCTGTTCGCGCCGGGGCAGCGGCAGCCTTCCGGCATTCTGCTGGCGGGCAACCGCGAGCCGCTGGCGCGGCGCGAGGTGCCGGCCACCGTCTCGGTGGTGCCGCTGCGGCTCGAGCCGGGCCAGCGCATGACGGTGCTGGTGCGGGTGCAGAGCCGTTCGGCCATCAGCATGGAGCCCACCCTGAGGACGCCGGCGGCCTTTGTCGGCGTGACCCAGCGCAACACCATGGTGGTGGCGCTGCTGATCGGCGCGCTGATGATGGTCGGCATCTACGCCGCGGTGCTGGGCGCGGCCCAGCGCGATCCGGTCTACCTGTTGCTGTCCGCCGCGATCTTCATCGAGATCCTCTACAGCCTGTCGTTCCAGGGGCTGCTTTACCGCTACGTCCTGACCGGCGGCGGCGAAATGGTGTTGCGCGCGCCGAGCGTCCTGGCGACGCTGGCGGCCTCCCTGTTCGGATTCATGGCGATGCTCTTCGCCGACCTGCACCGCGTGCGGATCTGGCGTGGCGTCTATCAGGCGTTGATCGCCGCCGGCCTGGCCGGCGCGGTCTGGGCCGCGCTGGGCGACTACCGCGAGGCCGCGCAGGCGCTGATCGGACTGATCTTCCTGTGGGCGCTGGTGTGGCTGGTGTCCATGGCCGACGGCTGGCGCCGCGGCCACGCCAATGCGCGCATCTTCCTGCTGTCGTTTGCGATTTATTGTTCCTGCCTGTTCCTGCGGGTGGCCTACATCCAGGGCCTCCTGCCGGGACGCTGGGCGGGCGGGCCGGAAGTCGCCTGGGATCTGCTGTCGGTGTCGCTGATGCTGGCCGTGCTGCTGCATGGCCGTTCGCGCCAGCATCGCCAGGAACGGCTGGCGGCCCAGCGCGAACTGGCGCAGGCGCGCGAACGCGAACACCAGCGGCTGGATCAGGCCGTCACCGAGCGCACCCAGGCGCTGCAGGCGGCATTGATCCTGGCCGACGAGGCCGGCCGCGTGCGCCAGGACTTCCTGGCGCGCATCAGCCACGACCTGCGCACGCCGCTGACCTCGATCATCGGCTTCGCCGACCTGATCCAGGCCGGCGGCCGCGACGACGCGCCGCGCGGCGCCGTCATCCGCCGCAGCGCCGACCACATGCTGGGCATGGTGAACGACCTGATCGACTACGCCGCCGGCGCGGGCGGCCAGGCCTTGCGCCTGGCGCCCGAGTACGTGCACGCCTTGCTCGACACCGTGGCCAAGGAATCCGCGCCGATCGCGGCGCGGCAGGACAACCGTTTCGAGCTGCGGGTGGCGGACGCGCTGCCGGCCGTGCTGGAGATGGACGGCAAGCGGGTGCGGCAGGTGCTGTCCAATCTCATCGACAATGCCGCCAAGTTCACGCGCGGCGGCGTGCTGACACTGACGGCGGACTATGCCGCTCCAGGCGCGGGCGAAGCCACGGGCTGGTTGACGCTGTCGGTGCGCGATACCGGGTGCGGCATCGCGCCCGCGGACCGGCAGCACATCTTCGAACCGTTCCAGCGGCTGGGCGCGGCCGAGAGCCAGCCCGGCGTCGGGCTAGGCCTGGCCATCGTCCAGCAATGGGTGCAGCGCATGAATGGCCGCATCCACGTCGACAGCGAAGTCGGCCAGGGCACCACCATCAGCGTGTCGCTGCCGGTCAGGCAGGTGGACGAATCGGGCGTGTCGCATCACTACATCGCCGCCGCGGCGCATGTGCTGCCCCAGCTCGACGGATCCGGGCGTCGCATCTGGCTGGCCGAGGACACGCCGGAAATCCGCGAGTTCCTGGTCGAGGAACTGGCCAGCCTGGGCTTCCAGGTGGAAAGCGAGGCGGACGGCCGCGGCATGGTGGCGCGCATCCAGGCCGATAACGCGCGCCGGCCCGACCTGATCCTGACCGATCACCGCATGGAAGGCGCCGACGGCTCGGCCGTGCTGCGCGCGGCCCGCGCGCGCTGGCCGGACCTGCCGGTGGTGGCGGTATCTGCCACGCCGCAGGAGACCGCGGCCCTGGACGGCGTCGGCTATGACGCCAGCCTGCTCAAGCCCATCAATCTGGTCGAGCTGCGCCACTTGCTGGGCCGGCTGCTGCATCTGCCGATGCCTTCGACGGCCGGCGAGCCGGCCCCGGCGCCGTCGCCGATGCCGCGCCTGTCGCGCGCCGAACTGGAACAGGTGCGGCGCCTGCTGGACATCGGCGGCATTTCGGACCTGATGGATTGGGCGCGCGCCGTGCAGGCGCGCGATCCGGCCTTTACGGATTTCAGCCAGCAGGTGCAGCGCCTGGCGCGGCTGGGCGATCTCGCGGCCATCGGCGAGCTGTGCGAGCGCATGCCGGTGGCGTGAGCCGGCGCCGCGTCCTACCCCAGCCGCATCGACAGTTCCACGTCGCCGCCGAAGGGCGTCGACAGGTAGCCCGACGCCGGCGAGCGCACCCGCGCCAGGTATTCCGGGCAATGGTCGGCGTTGTCCGCCACGATCAGCGCGCCGGGCCGCAGGCGGTCCTCCAGCAATGCCAGGACGTCCGAATAGAGCGCCTTGGCGCCATCGAGCAGGACCAGGTCGATGCGGTCCGGCAGCCCGGTGGCGAGCGTTTGCAGCGCGTCGCCCTGGCGCTGTTCCACCAGGTCGGCCAGGCCGGCTTCGGCCAGGTGGCCGCTGGCCAGCGAGACCTTGGAAGGCTCGAATTCGGTAGTGATCAGCCGGCCGCCGCCGTTGTCGCGCAGCGCCGCCGCCAGGTGCAGGGTCGAGATGCCGAACGAGGTGCCGAATTCGATGATGGAACGGGCCTGTGTGCTGCGCGCCAGCATGTACAGCAGCGTGCCGGTCTCGGGAGACACGGCCAGCGGCAGGTCCTTCATGCGGCCGTAGAACTCGCGGTATTCGGTCTTGCTGCGCATCAGCCGCGACTGTTCGGCGTCGGACATGTTCGCCAGGGCGGGGTCGGCATTGGCCCAGGAGGCGTCGGCCTGCGTGAACAGCCGGTCGAGCAGCGAGGCCAGGGGCGCGGAGGTCAGGGTGTTGGTCATGGTGATGGGTTTCCAGTCGGAGGGCTCCGGTTTAGAATACGACGAATTCGTCGCATTTCCCTATTCGCATTTCGCGCGCCGCCATGACCACACGCCGCAGCACCCGGCTTTCCGAGAGAAAACAGCCGCAGCAGGCCCGTTCGGCCGAGCTGGTCGCGGCCATCCTGCAGGCGGGGGCTCAGGTTTTGGCCAAGGAGGGGGCCACGCGCTTCACCACTGCCCGCGTGGCCGAGAAGGCCGGCGTCAGCATCGGTTCGCTCTATCAATACTTCCCCAACAAGGCCGCCATCCTTTACCGCCTGCAGACGCAGGAATGGCAGCAGACGTCCGACCTGCTGCGGCGTTTGCTCGAAGACACGCGCTACGCGCCGCCCCGGCGCCTGCGCAACCTGGTGCATGCCTTCGTGCGCTCGGAATGCGAAGAGGCCGTGATGCGCGTCGCCCTCAACGACGCCGCGCCGCTGTACCGCGATGCGCCCGAGGCGCGCGCCACCAAGGAAGAGGGCGGCCGCGTCGTGCTCGCCTTTCTCGGCGAGGCCTTGCCTCAGGCCAGCGACGCCACCCGCGCGCTGGCCGGCGATCTCATCACCCACACGCTCAGCGCCGTCGGCAAGCAGTTCTCCGAAAGCCCGCGCAGCGAGGCCGAGATCGAGACCTACGCGGACGCGCTGGCCGACATGCTGTGCGCGTATCTCGACAGCCTGGCAGGCGACAGTCGACAGCCGCGCCGGCGTGCCGCCAAGTAATCTGCAAGGGGGAGGCTGTCTCTCGCGCCATTGCGTACAACTGCCAGGGGGCGGACGCCATTACTGTTCCACCGACGACGGTTGCGCGACGCCCGGCACGCCGCGCCGGATGTTGCGCGAATACTGCGCCGCGTCCCGCGTGGCGCGGGCGCGGTCGGTGTAGCGGCCGGCGTCGCGGTACGCCTGCAAGCTGTCCGCGCCCGCCAGGGCGCCGAGCCGGTACAGATATTCCGGCAGGTACCCGGACAGCAGCAGGCGGTAGTCCAGCGGCAGGCCCGGCACGATCTTGTCGGCCAGCCGGTACACGATGGTGATGCAGTTGGCCGTGAGCGTGTTGTAGAAGCGCGGCTGGCGCCGCAGGCGCGTGGCCGTTTCCACGTACGACAGCAGCAGTTTGCGCGGCGCGCCGGCCGGCATGCGCACGCGGTAAAGGTAGCCGTCCTCGCCGCGCACGTTGGTGCGCACGCGCAGGCTGTCTTCCTCGGCCGAGGCCAGCACCGACAATTCGTACTGGCGAAAGAATCCGCCGATCTCCGAGAATGTGTCATTGCGCTTGCGCCGGATTTCCACCGAGAACACCACGTACTGGCCATCGGTGAACCCGAACGACACCAGCGCATGCGCGATCGCCGGCCGGCCCCAATACGACAGCGCCAGGTCCACCGAGGCCAGCTTCGACAGATCGTAGCGGCGGGTTTCCCAGCGCGCGTCGAAGTCGGTGCGCGAACGCCAGTCGAAGTTGCGCACGTTATGCAGCGTCAGGCGGTCGCCGTCCACCTCGCCGTAGGTGGTGCGGGCCACTTCCGGCATCCAGTCGCGATCGTTGGATGGCCGCATGCCCCAGATCCACCAGGCCAGCAGAATCAGCAGCATTGCCGCGAACACCGCCGCGGGCAACCGATATCCCCAGGCCAATCCGGCCAGCGCGGCGGCGGCCAGTGCCAGCCAGGCCAGCGGCGCCAGCACGCGCGCGCGGCCCCCGCCGGGCGACTGGAACCACAGCGCCAGCGCGCCCCACAGCGCGCCCGCGATCACCACGGCCGCCAGCAGCCCCGTCATGACTGGGTCTGGGCGTTGCGGGCGACGGCCTCGCGGTCCTGGCGGCGCCAGCCGGCGCGCAGCGCGGCGATCTGGCGCAGCGCCGCCTGCGACATCTTCCACCAGCCGAACGGGCGCGGGTCGGCCAGCATGCTGAGCGCGCGCGCATAGTCCAGCGTCAGGCCCGGGGTCCAGGCCATGGTCAGGGCGCGCTTGCGGATCTGCGCCGCCACCCATAGCTCGGGCGTGAACAGCAGGCGCCACATCACCCCCCAGCCGGCATCCGGGCCATGCAGGCGGCCGACCACGCCATCCAGCGCCGCTTCCAGCGCGGCCGAGACCGAGCTGGAACAGTTGCGGTGGGTCAGGTTGTAGATTTCGATCTTGCGGTATTCGTCCCAGAAGGCCGCCAGCTTGGCCGCGTCGTAATTGCGGATGCGCACCTGCATGGTCGACGGGCACCAGGCCTTGGACTCGGTGGCGTAGTCGGGCTGGTACACGCCGGGCACGTTGTTGTCGGCGGTGGCGCGCAGCAGCGTGCCGAACTGTTCGGGCGAGTGGTCGATTTCCACCGCGGGGTACAGGCTGATGTAGATGCCTTCGGGCGATTCGAGCGCGGCATGGCCGGTGGACACGACGCCATTGATGTCCACGGCCGCGATGTAGCGGTCGACCACCGGGTAGTGGCGGGTCTCGGTCCTGGCCGAGCCGGACGGCGTCCATACATGCACGGTCAGGGCGCGCTCGCTGGCCTGGGGCGGGCCATCGAACACTTTCTGCGCCGGGCCGTCGGCGCGCGTCGGCATGAAGGCGGGGTCGGGATTGGCGGCCAGCGCCGGGTTGGCATCGAGGCTGCGCACGCGGCGCGCCAGCCACAGCAGCTTCACACCCGAAATCGCCAGGAACAGGCCGATGCAGTACGGCACCGTGCCGACGTAGTGGGTGGGGTAGGGCTGGAAGAAGAAGATTGCCAGCAGCACCTCGGCCACGCCCGAGGCGAACACCACGCGCCAGCGCTGGTAGCGCACCACATAGGCGGCGATGCACTGGATCAGCCCGTCCACCAGGAACAGCAGTCCGAAGATCATCGACAGCACGAAATGCCCGTGGTGCTGGCCCGCCAGCACCAGCGTGCCGGCCGCCAGCACGAACACGCCCTTGGTGTAGCGCAGCACACGCTGGCCGCCGACCCCCGACTTGGCGATCGCCAGGGTGGCGATGCCTTCGACCACCAGCAGCGCGGCGAAGAAATTCAGCGGGAAATAGAGCGCGTTATCGAGCGCGTCGATGAAGACGAACGCGCCGGCGGCCAGCATCAGCCAACCGCCGATCATCAGGGCGCGGGCGCGCTTGTGCAGATAGTCGACACCAAGCAGCAGCAAAACCAGGTGGCTCATGGGGGCGCAGTCTCCATGCAAGGGTGCGATGCCACGTAGGGCGGATATCGCATGCAGGGTACCGCGAGCGCGTCCCGGTCGTCGAGTCGCGGCTGCCCGCGCCGGCGCCTGGCGGCCGGCTCGGGCAAGGACGCGTCAGGCCAGGGCCGGGACCGCGCGCGGGCGCAGCGTGGCCAGCACCCAATAGACGCCGCCGCCGATTCCCACGCCGAAGAACCAGCCGTAGGTGGCCCACCAAGCCGGCAGCAGGTCGGTGAAGTTGGGCAGGATGGTCGAGAACACGCTGCCGATGCCGGTGGCGATCAGCGCGTTGATGTTCCAGCCGCCCTGGTAGCGGTACTCGCCGTGCTCGTCGTACAGCGCCGCGACATTGATGCGGCCCTTGGCCACCAGGTAATAGTCCACCAGGATGATGCCGAGCAGCGGCCCCATGGTGGCGCCGATGGCATTGACGAAGTGCGCCGCGCCGCCTTCCCACGGCGCGAACGGATACAGCACCAGCGCGATCAGCGCCGCGATGTAGCCGCCGCGCTTGAAGTCGATGCGCTTGGGGAACACGTTCGAAATATCGAACGCGGCCGACACGAAATTCGCCACCACGTTGATGCCCAGCGTGGCCACCGCGAAGGTCAGGGCGGCCAGCAGCGCCAGCACCCAGCTATCGAACTTGGTGGAGATCTGCTCGGGGTGCAGCAGCACTTCGCCATAGACCTTGTAGGCGGCGATGGTGGTGACGCCCGCCACCAGCGAGAACGCCACCAGGTTCACCGGCAGGCCCCACAGGTTGCCGCGCTTGACGGCCTGCCTGTCGCGGGCATAGCGCGAGAAATCGCAGAAGTTCAGGTACAGCGCCGCGAAGTAGGTGATCCAGGTGGCGCCCACCGCCATCAGCGCCCAGAAGCTGCCCGGCGCGCCGTTCACGCCCGCGTCGCGCGTCTTGTCGAGCAGCACGTCCATCGGGATGCCGTGGTCCAGGCTGAAGCCGCCGGCCTTCACGCACAGCCCCACGGCCAGCACCAGCATGGCGATCCACACCGCCGGGCCGGCCCAGTCCTGGAAGCGGCGCACGGTCTCCATGCCTTTCTGGATGATGAGCAGTTGCAGCGCCCAGATGCCGACGTAACAGATCAGCTCCAGCCCCGAATGCCCCAGCCATTGCGTGTTCTGGTGGAAGGCCAGCAGGCTGTCGTTGCGCACCAGCAGCGCCACGATGGCGCCCGAGGCCGCCGCCGTCTGCGCGCCGTACCAGAAACAGGCCACCACCGCGCGCACCAGCGCCGCCAGGTTGGCGCCCCAGATGCCGAACGAGGCGCGCGCCAGCACCGGGTAGGGCACGCCGGTCTTTTCGCCGGCATAGCCCATCAGGTTCATCAGGAAGAAGATCACCAGCGAGCTCAGGCCGATGGCGATCAGGAAGTTGACGAAGCTGCCGCACAGCAGGAACAGGCTGGCGGCCAGGTAGTAGCCCCACAGGCTGTGCACGTCCGAGGTCCAGACGTTGAAGATGCTGAAGGCGCCCCAGCGGCGCTCCTTGGTGGGGGCCAGGTCCTCGTTGTAGAGACCGGGCGACGGATTTCGGATATCGATGGCGAGCTCCCTGGCCCACGTGTGGGCATGGCCGTAAAGGAAGCCGGGCCGACCAATACAGCAGCAACACTTGGACGGAGCCTGGCGCGTACTATGGTGTGCAAAGAGTGTATACAACCTTTGCGCCAGATCGCCCCTGGGGTTTTCCCTTCCGGTGGACGCGTGCGGGGAGCGGGCGGGAGGCGCGGACGCCGTGGGGGCGGCGCCAGGGCGTGGCGTCGGGACCGGCGAGGGCCGGAGGGATCAGCCCGGCAGCGCGCCCCGCAGCCACTGGCTGGCCAGGTCCAGCACGATGTGCGGTTGCTCGCGGTGCGGCACGTGGCCGCAGTTTTCCAGCAGCGCCTGCCGGCCGCCGGCCAGGCGCGCGATGATGCCGGGATGGGCGGACGAGCCGTACTCGTCCTCTTCGCCATGCAGCGCCAGCACCGGGCATTGCACCCGGCGCAGCGCGTCATCGAGGTTCCAGTGCGCGAAGGCCGGCGACAGCCAGGTGTCGACCCAGGCGCTCAGGACCCAGGCGGCCTTGTCGCCGTGATACTTCTTCAGGCGGTCCAACTGGCCCGGTTCGGCGAAGTTGCGTTGCGCCGCGCGGATGCCGTCGAGCGTGCGGTCCTCGGCGAAGGTCTGGGCCGACTCGGTGATCAGCGCCCGGCAATCGGCCGCATGGGCCGCCGCGCAGCAGATGCCCATGCCGCCGCCGACGCTGTGCCCGAAGGCGATGAAGGGGCCGATGTCGAGCGCCCGCCGCAGGTCTTGGAAGCCGCCGTTGGCCTCGGCTTCGACGAAGCCCGTGGCCAGCGTGGCGGGGTTGGGATCGGAGCGGCCGAAGCCCAACCGGTCATAGGCGATGACGGCGCGGCCGGTGGCCAGGGCCAGGCGCTCGGGAAAGTCGCGCCACAGTTCGACGCAGCCCAGCGAATCATGCAGCAGCACGATCGGCGCCGCGTCCGCATCGCGCCCGGCCGGATCCCAGCGCCGCGCGAACAGGCGGCCTTGCGGGGTGGGCACATGGACATCCTGGCTGGCAATCGACGACATGGAGGGATCCTGGGAAGCAAAAAAGCGCCGTGGCGCCATTTGGAGGAATCGCGGGATTATAAAAAACCGCCCGCGCTATTCCTCGGCCGTCCATTCGACCTGCACGCCCAGGCTGCGCAGGTTCTCGACAAAGCGCGGATGGGCGCGGCGGATCGGGGTGGCGTTGCGGATCTCGGAGCGTCCCTCGATGCTGCTGGCGATCATGAACAGCGCGATCGCCACGCGGATGATGTAGGGGCTTTCGACCACCGCCGGCGTCAGCGGATTGCCGCCGAAGGTGATGACGCGGTGCGGGTCCGACGAGAACACGTGGGCGCCGAACTTGGACAGCTCGCCGGTCCAGCCCAGCGCGCCGTCGTAGACCTTGTTCCAGAACATCGCGTTGCCCTCGGCGCACACGCCCAGCGCGATGAAAATGGGCAGCAGGTCCACCGGGAAATACGGCCAGGGCGCGGCCTCGACCTTGGTCAGCACGTTGCTGGTGAAGGGCGTCTGCACCTTCAGCGGGCCGTCGCGCAGCGCGCGCGACCAGCCGTTTTCATGCACGATCTTCACGCCGAACTTGGCGAAGGTGCGGTCGATCAGGGGGAAGTTGGCCGGCGTGCTGTTGCGCACCACCACGTCGCCGCCGGTGATTGCGCCCAGCGCCAGGAACGTGGTGATCTCGTGGAAGTCTTCCTCGAAGGTGAACTCGCCGCCGCGCAGCGTGGCGCCGCCGCGCACCGTCAGGCGCGAGGTGCCGATGCCGTCGATGTCGGCGCCCATCATGGTCATGAAGCGGCAGAACTCCTGCACGTGCGGCTCGGACGCGGCATTGGTCAGCGTCGATTCGCCGGCCGCGGCGGCCGCGCACAGCACGAAGTTCTCGGTGGTGGTGACCGAGGCGTAGTCGAGCCAGTGATGGGTCGGCTTGAGCGGACCGGCGCTGCGCACCAGCAGCGAGCCGCTGGCGCGTTCGACCTCGCCGCCGAACGAGCGGAAGATGTCCACGTGCGGATCGATCTCGCGCACGCCCAGCGTGCAGCCCTTGACGTTGTCTTCCAGCCGCGCCACGCCAAAGCGCGCCAGCAGCGGCGACACCAGCATGATGGACGAACGCATCTCTTCGGGCAGGCGGTGGCGGGCGGCGTCGAAGGTGGTGTCGCGGTGGTGCAGGTCCAGCGTGCGGGTGGCTTCGTCCAGCCGCACCTCGCTGCCCAGGGTGCGGAAGATGTCGAGGATCTTGCGCACGTCGGTGATGTCGGGCACGCCATGCAGCCGCAGCGGCTGGTCGGTCAGCAGCGTGGCGCACAGGATCGGCAGCACGGCGTTCTTGTTGGCCGACGGGATGACGCGGCCGCGCAGGGGGGTGCCGCCGTGGACGATGAGATTGGACATGGGTGAGGAGCTTGGACGACAGGTGGGACGGCTAGGGGAAAACGCGGGGGAAATTGTACCGGCATGGCCCGATGGGCGTTGGCCGTGCTCAGGGGAAATGGTGTCAGACTGCAAACCGGGTGACCGGACGTCGCGGCCGCGGGGGAGGGCGTGGCGCGCCGCCGCATGGACGCATGCCGGCGGCTTCGGTATAAAGACCGGCAGGCGCCGCGCCCGGCGCCACCCACAGGGAATCGCCATGCCCAGCGCCAAGTCCGTCACGAACGCGCACGCCCCGTCGCAGTTGATCGATGCCCGCATCCGCGAGCTGCACGACTGGCGCGGCCCGTTGCTGGCGCGGGTGCGCGAGGTGATCCTTGCGGCCGATCCCGGCGTGATCGAAGAGTGGAAGTGGCAGGTGCCGGTGTGGTCGCTGGGCGGCATCCTGTGCACCGGCGAAACCTACCAGCGCGCGGTCAAGCTGACTTTTCCCAAGGGCGCGGCGCTGCCCGACCCCGCCGGCCTGTTCAACGCCAGTCTGCAGGGCAACGCCCGCCGCGCCATCGACATCCGCGAGGGCGAGGCCATCGACGCGCAGGCGCTGACGGCGTTGATTCGCGCCGCCGCGGCGCTCAATGCCGCCGGCGGCAAGGCGCCCGCCGCCGCCCGCAAACACGCCAAGCCGGCCTGAGCGGCGCCTCCCGTTTTCAGGCCAAGGGGCCGCGGTTCGCAGGGGAGCGGAACTTGCGCAGCATGACCGCGCCGCCGATCGTCAGCGCCAGGCCGCCGCCCAGGTAGGGCAGGCCGAAGATCAGCAACCAGAAGAAGAGCGCCGTCTTGGCGTCGCGCGCCTCGGCCGATCCGGCGGCATGCCCGCCCAGGTCCATTCCCGGCAGGGCGGCCAGCAGCGTCAGCAGCAGCGTCACGCCCAGCACCAGGCAGCCCCACGCAATGCGGCGCCGGTTGTCGGCCACGCGCAGCAGCGCCGCCGCCACCACCACCGCCACCACGAGGCACAGCACACTGCCCGTGATCAACATGCGGTCCAGCGCCACCGGGTCGAGCGGCGCGTCGGGCTGGTCCAGCCCGAAGGCCATCTGCAGCAGTGAGTTGAGGACGCCGTAGGCGGCGCGGCCAATGACCAGGCCAAAGCCGACGCTGGTCAGCCACTTGATTACGGTCGGGTTCATTCAAGATATCCTTGCTGTTGCCTGAACGTCAGAGAATACGCTATTACGAGGTTCGCCCCGGATGTCCGAACATCACCAGTTCATCTTTCCCCGTTACCCCCATCTGCCGCCGCCCGACTGGCCGGCGCTGCAGACGCGCCTGCTGGCCGAGGGCTATCTGCTGGAGCCGCGCGGCGATCGCGTGCCGCGCGAGGCCCTGGACGACCTGAGCCATCGGCTGGCGCGCTTGAAGGAAGGCTCGTTCCAGTATCGCCACGGCCTGCGCACCACCGGCGACGTGATCGCGCTCTATCAGTCCGCCGGCCATCTGCCGCCCGATATCCCGGTGCGTCATCACGACACGATGGAAGAGACGCTGGCATTGCTGGCGGCGCACGGCGTCGCGCCTGATGCGTCGCTCGACGATGAGCGCAGCAACTGGCGCGGCCCGTATTGCTGCCTGGGGCCGGCGGCCCGCGCACTGCTCAACCCCGCGCAGCGCGCGCATTACGACGCCGATCCGGCCGGGTTCAGCGTGGTGATGCTGGCCTACGAGGGGGCCGAGCCGTATGTCGGCGTGGGCGAGAACCTGGAAGTGCCGAGCCTGCCGGGCTCGGATGAACGGCTGGAGGAATTGCCGCCGTTCGGCTCGCACGTCGATTTCATCGGCGTGGCGTACGAGGATCCGGCGGTGCGTTGGCGCAACCCGGCGGACGGGCGCGAATACCATCTGTTCGACCTGGACTGGCATTACAGCCTGGCGCTGGGGTTCCGCATGATCCGCGCCAACTGCCTGGAAGAAGGCAGCGCCGAGGCGCTGGCGCGGGCGATCGGCCAGATGGTCGACCAGCCGATGGCATGCAGCCACCGGCATCTGTGAAACGCGGACGCCAGGCCTGCTGTGGCAGGCCGGGGGCGTCGCATCGAGGCCGTCGCGTCGATCAATAGTAGATGTCGACGTAGTCGGTCAGGCCGCCGCACGCTTCCATCTGCTGCAGGCGCCAGTACTTGCGCTTGCCGGTGGCGCGGAACTCGTAGTCGCCGGTGCGTTCGCAGCGGCGGCCCTTGTCCGGCGCGTCCACGATCAGGATGGTGCCGCGGAAGGTGAAGCGGTCGGCCGAGATAGACAGCACCTGGCCCTTGATCGTCACCGAGCCGTTTTCGTTGGCGTGGCCGCCTTCCAGGCGCACCACGTCGTTCTCGTCCACCGCCTTCAGCTTGCCGCGCGCGTCGGTCCACAGCCATTGCACGCTGATGCCGCTGTTATGCAGCAGTCGCTCGTAGGCGGCCTGGTCCTTGATCTCGGTTTTCTGCGCGCCCTGGGCCTGGGGTTGCGCCGGCGCCTGGCTCTGCGTCTGCGCCGAACCGCGCGGCGGCAGGCGGCCGTCGTTCTGCGCGGGCGGCTGCTGGGTCTGCATCTGCGTCTGGCCCTGCGATTGGGCAGCGGCGCCGCCGCGCGGGGGCAGATCGCCCGCCAGCGTGGCGGAGGCCGCGGTGGCCAGGGCCAGGCCCAGCGCCAGCAGGCCGGCTATCCGTTTCTTGCCGGCCAGGGCCGGGGCGCGATCTTGGTTCTTGTGCATGATTGTCGTGAAGAAAGGAAGGGGGAAAGCGCGCTGTCGCCGGCGCGCGGGCGGTGGCGCCGTCAACTGGGGACGTAACTTAGCACGTGGCCGCGACGGGGTAATTGCGATTTCCGTCTTGTGTATCCAATCGTTAACTTGGCAGCGCAGGCGGCGTCGGGAGCCGCCCGCGCGTGCCTTCACGGCTTGGCGTAGTGGTTCTTTTCGTACTTCGGCCGGGCCTGGAAATTCTTCAGGGCATAGGCGAGGAATTCGGCCTTGCTGATGCGGCCGTCGCCATCCGTGTCCATCGCGGTGATCTGCTCGGGCGTGGCTTCCTGCAGCAGCGGGCCGCGGGTCAGATAACCGTCGGCATTGATGTCCTGCTTGTTGAACGCCGCTTCCATGCGGGTCAGGTATTCCTGCTCGCTCATGGGGCCGTGGTTGGCGGGCTCGATGGCGGCGTCGGGCGCGGCCGGTTTGACGGGGGCGGCTTTCGCGGGCGCGGCCGGGGCGGCGGCGGTATCGGACGCCGCGATCGCGTTGGCCGCAAGGCCTGTCAACAGCATCGCCGCGACCAGCCTGGCCATCAGGGTGGCGTGTTTCATGATTCTCCTTGTTCTCCGAAAGGCGGCCATGCTGTCAGGCGGGGGCGTTGCCGTGGCCGCGCGCGGCTCATTTTGCCTGAAGCGGCGACGCCGGCGCCGGATGCAATCTTTCGGTTACCAATCCGCCGCGCCAGGCCGCGTGCAGGCCGCGATTATTGCGGCAGCAGCCGCAGCCCGGTGCGCTTGACGAACTCGTCGTAGCCGATCGGCGGCCCGGCCTTGGTGCTGGCGCTGTTGGCCTGCCAATGCACCCACGAGCGGTGCGTGGTGGCGTCGTACACGACCTTGTATAGATACGTGGGCACGGCCACGCCGGCGCCGATGGTCTTGGGACGGTCGTCATACACCGGGCCGGTGAAGACGTACACGTCGCCGGCCGCCCGCATCACATACTGGCGCGTGTCCTGCTCGATGCGGCTCCAGGGGCCGGCGTTGTGCTTCTGGTCCTGCGGCACCATGTTGGCCAGCGAAAAGCTCTGCGCCATGGCCTCGGGCGTGGCCATGTCGCCGGCCGGCGCCATGTGGCCGCGCGAGTAGCCCGAGCCGCGGTAGTCATCCAGCTCCGAACGCTCGGCGCGCGGCACCCGCGCCTCGGCGTAGAACTTGTCGGTGCGGTGCAGTCCCTTGGCCTGCGCCAGGTTCTCGCGGTTCAGCCGCTCGGCCACGAACACCGGCGTCTTGGTCGAGCCGTTGTGGAGGATGGCGAACGAGGAGAAACAGACTTCGCGCAAGCGTTGCGCGGCGGGCACCGCGGGCGGCTGGGCATTCGGGAAAAACTGCGGACAGTCGCTGAAGGCGGTCTGCACCAGCGCCGCGTTGGGCGCGGGCAGGGCCACCGGCGCGCTGCGCTGCAGCGACGGCCATTCCAGGCGCGACAGCATGTCGCCAACCGCCGCCGGCATCTTCCATTGCGGATGCAGCACATAGGTGGCGGCGCCGAAACTGGCGAGCGAGGTGACGATCAGCGCGCGCAGGAAGCGCGGCACGCGGCCGGCGGCGCGGCTTTGGGATCGGGAGGGGGAGCTTCTCTTTCTGGGAGCGGGTTTCTTCGCGCGGGTCATGCTACCTGGGGGCTACGGACCGGCCGCCGTGCGGGCCGGCCAAGGTGACCCCGGATTGTAGATGAGTGACGGATTTGTCACGCCGCGCCGCGCCCGCGCCGGAAGGGACATGATGTCGCATCCGGCCCGGACCCCTCGGCGGGGCCGGGCAATCCACGGACTATCAAGCCTCTGCTTCGGGTTCCCGCCGCTGCGCTTCGAATTCCGCGCGGTTGTGCAGATCGAAGTACAGCACCTCGCTCCATTCCAGCCCGAGGATGTAATCCACGCGCTGGTTGCCGCCGCCGTCGAAGCCGTCATCCAGGCGCAGGCCATGGAAGGCGTCCAGCGGCGCCGCGCCGCGTTCGCGGGTGGCCGCCAGCAATTGGCGGCCCGCCTCGGCCGGGTCCGCCGGCAAGGCGTCGAGCGCTTCGCCCGCGCGCCGGCAACGCGCCAGCTCCCGTTCCACCTGGGTCTTGAGCGCGGCTTTGTCCGCTGCCGCCATCAGATCCAGTTCGACCGTTTCCAGCAGCAGATAGTCGTTGCGATGCGCCTCCAGGAAGGCGATGGTCTCGTCCAGCGCCGCCAGCAGTCCGGACGGCGCCCGCGTGTCCGTTTCGGTCTTCGCGCGGGCCGGCGCGAACAAGCGCTTCAGGCCCGCTAGCAGTGACGGCTCCGGGTCCTGCGCCACGTCTTGCGCGGCGGGCGCGGGGGCCGATGCGCCGCCCGGCGCCACGGTCGTCCGCACGATGTCGGCAAAGCGCTTGATCCGCGCCAGCCCCGGCTCGAAGCGGCTGCTGATGGCGTGCAGCGGGGTGCGCTGTTCCGGTTCGTCGTTATCCAGGCCGTCGGAGATCAGGGAGGCGCACAACTGTGGATCGCCCGACATCAGCAGGCGGTACGAGAACGGCACCGCGTAGGGCCATTCGGACAGCCCGGTGATGGTCTCGGGCCGGTCGGCGTAGGCGGCGGGTCGATTGCTCAGGCTGTAGAGATAGGATCGGTTGGCCATGGGGGCGCGGCGCGTGGGAAGGGAAACGGGACGCCGGCTCCGGGGAAGGGCGCGGCACGGATGCGGCGCAGGCCGCCGCGTGGCGCTATTGAACCGCGGCGGCCTTGGCGCACGGTTGCAGACTGCCACGATTTACCACCAGGTATTTCTGGCGCGGCGGCCCGTCCCTGGCATTTAGCTGAAACAGTGTGACTATAATTCCGCCTCATCATGTAATAAGACTGGTTCTTATTGTCATTCACATGCGAGCGGAGTTTCCATGGCTGTAAGCCTTTCGTCCCGCCGGCGCCCGGTGCATTTCCGGGCCCGGCAATTGCCTTTGATCGTATTCGGCCTGGGCCTGCCGGGCGCCGTCCTGGCGCAGTCCGCCCCTGCCGAGGTCCACTTGCCCGCCGTCACCGTCACGGGCAGCGATGTCGAACAGACCGCGGTTGGCCCCGTGCAGGGCTTTGTCGCCAAGCGCGCCGCCACCGCCACCAAGACCGACACGCCGGTGATGGAAACGCCGCAGTCGATCAGCGTCATCACCCAGGATCGCATGACGCTGCAGGGCGCCCAGTCGGTGCAGCAGGCGGCGGGCTATACGGCCGGCGTCACGGCCGGCGCGTTCGGGCCGGACAATCGCGGCGACTCCATCAAGATCCGCGGCACCGATTCCACCCAATACCTCGACGGCCTGCTCAACGCCGTGGGGTCCTACAACAACACCCGGCCCGATCCCTACGCGCTGGAGCGCATCGAGATCCTGCGCGGGCCGTCGGGCATGCTGTACGGGCAGGGCGCCATCGGCGGCATCGTCAACCAGATCAGCAAGCGGCCGCAGCCCGAAGCGATGCGCGAGATCGGCGTCAGCTACGGCAACCACAATCGCAAGCAGATCCAGGCCGACCTCACCGGCCCGATCGACGAAGACGGCAAGTGGCTGTATCGCGTGGTCGCGCTGGGGCGCGACAGCGACAGCTCGGTCAAATACGTCGACGACGACCGCTATTTCATCGCGCCGTCGTTGACCTGGCGGCCCAGTGCCGCCACCTCGTTGACGCTGCTGGCCAATTTCCAGAAAGACAATAGCGGGTCGATGGTCGGTTTCTTCCCGTGGCGCGGCACGCTCACCACCACGCCGGCCGGCCGCATCCCGCAGGACTTCTTCGTCAGCGAACCCGACTTCGACAAGTACACCGCCAGGCAGAGTGCGGTGGGCTACCAGTTCGAGCACGCCTTCAATGACAACGTCACGGTGCGGCAGAACCTGCGCTACACGCACAGCGAGGTCGACTATCGCAGCATCTACACCGCCGGCTTCAACGGCGCCGGCCACGGCTGGGTGCCGGGCAGCGACACGCTGCTGCGCCGCGTGATCTACCAGAACCAGCCGACCCTCAAGCAGTTCGTGGTCGACACCCAGGGCCAGTTCAAGTTCCAGACCGGCCCGATCCGCCACACCCTGCTGACCGGCATCGATTACCAGCGCTCCGTGCTGGATGCGCGCCAGGGAGTGGGCGGCACGGTCGCGCCCATCGACGTGCACAACCCCGTGTACGGCAACTTCACGCCGCCCACCTCGACGGTCAGCGCGCCGACCTCGCGCGGCAACCAGTTGGGCCTCTACATGCAGGACCAGCTCGAATGGGAGCGTTGGCTGCTGATGCTGGGGCTGCGCCATGACCGCTCGCGCGCGTCGGTGGACGATACGCCGTCCGGGTCGCGCGATGACAGCGAGATGAGCAAGCGCTTTGGCCTGATGTACCGCTCCGAGGCCGGCCTCAATCCCTATCTGAGCTACTCGGAATCGTTCCAGGGCCTGGCCGGCTTCAACCGCGCCAACCAGGCGTTCAAGCCGCTGCGCGGCAAGCAATGGGAGGCCGGCCTGAAGTACCAGCCGCCGGGCGAAAACCTGACGGTCACCGCCAGCGTGTTCGACATGACCGAGAAAAACCGCAAGGTCGCCGGCGTGGTCAACGGCATTGCCGACACCGTGCAAGTGGGCGAGGCCCGCACCAAGGGCGCCGAACTGGAAGCGCTGGCGTCGCTGGGCAATGTCGATCTGGTGGCCACCTACACCTTCCTGGACGCCAAGGTGGCCAAGGGCACGCCGGCCGAAGAGGGGCGCCAACTGGCCAGCATTCCCCGGCACATGGCGTCGTTCTGGGCCAACTACCGCTTCAGCGTGATGGGAACCCCGGGCTTCCTGGCGGGGGCGGGCGTGCGCTACAACGGCAGCAGCGATGACGGCACCGGCCAGAACGGCGTGCCCGCCGTCACCCTGTATGACGCCGTGCTGGCCTACGATGCGGGTCCCATGCGCCTGGCGCTGAACGTCACCAACCTGTTCGACAAACAGTACGTGGGCACCTGCCTTGCCCGTGGCGATTGCTTCTTCGGCACCCGCCGCACGGTGATCGGGAGCGTGACCTACCGGTTCTGACGTCCCGCCGGGAGCGCGGTCAAATTGGGGACTTATGACCCCGGGGCGACCGCTTTCCCGTCACCTATCCGCGGCGGATTTCCCCCTAAAATTGCGAACGCCGCCGCAATTTCCTCCTGGCGTGCCACCTCTTTCCGGCCGAGATGCACGTCGATCTCCTCACCCTGTACTTCATTACCATCGGGACGCTGCTGGCCAGTGCCGGCCTGACGTTCTGGGAGTATCGAACCCACCCCCACCGCAGCCGCTCGCTGGGCATCCTGGCGGCCGGCTTCGGCACGCTGGCGCTGGGCTGTATCTGCGCCTTGTTCCGCGCCGACCTGCCGGCCGCGATCGGCGCGCCGCTGAGCAACTTGGTGATCCTTGGCGGTTACCTGCTGGTGCTGGACAGCGTCGCCTCGCTGAGCGGGCGCCATTACCGCAAGCGTTCGATGGGCTTGCTGGCGGTCATGGCGCTGATCTGGCTGGCGGCCGGCGTGCCGGGGCAGGACGTGGTGTGGAAATACGTCAGCGCCTTGCCCATCGCCCTCGTCAGCGCCCTGACCGCGTGGGAACTGCTGCGCTGCGATTCCATGGGGATGCCGAAAACCCGCAACTTCGCCGTGGCGGTGGCCGGCGTGCACGCGCTGATCTATTTCGGCCGCGCCTTCCTGCTGCCATGGTGGGTGGCTGCCGAGGGGCCCTGGGTGCAACTGCTGGCCAGCAACATCACCATGTACGAAGGGGTGCTGTATTCGGTGCTGCTGCCGATGACGCTGATCAAGCTGATCCGCGAGGAAACCCACGTGCAACTGGTGCACGAGTCGCAGACCGACTACCTGACGCGGCTGGGCAACCGCCGTTGGTTCTTCGAGCAGGGCGCGCGCCTCATCGCGGCCAGCGCGGGGCGCGAGCCTGTCGCCGTGCTGGCGTTCGACCTGGACCAGTTCAAGGCCATCAACGACCGCTACGGCCACCATACCGGCGACCTGGTGCTGGCGGCGTTCGCCACCGTGGCCCGCGACGCGCTCGGGCCGCAGGTCATCCTGGCGCGCCTTGGCGGCGAGGAATTCGCCGCGCTGCTGGCGGGCGATGACGCCCGCCGCGCCCATCAATTGGGGGCGGCGGCGGCCCGCCGCTTCGCCACCACCATCGCCAACCCGGCCGACGGCCTGGGCATCGCCGCCACGGTCAGCATCGGCCTGGCCTATTTCGACGAGGACGTGCCGCCGCTGGCCGATGCGCTGTCGCGTGCGGACCTGGCGCTGTATCGCGCCAAGTCCCTGGGCGGCAACCGGCTGGAAGCGGCCCTGGCGCCGGAGCGCGCCGCCGCGGACTGAGGCGCCGCCGTCGCGGCCAGTGGCGCGGCCCGCGCGGCGAAATGCCCGGGGCCGTTCAGGGACGGGCCTATGCTTTGCGTCGACGCTTTGGACCGATAATGACGGCCATGACGACTTCCACGCCCGCTTCCTCCGACCGCGACGGTTTCTGGTTCGACGCCGCCGATCCCGACATGGCGCTTGAACGCGCCGGCAACCATGTCCGCCTGGCGCGCGCCGAGCCACCCTGGCTGGTCGTCGATCAATCCATTGCCACCATGACGCTGGGCCGCCGCTGGCCCGGGCAGTTGTGGCGCGTGCGCGTGGCGCAACTGGGCGACATGTCCGGACTGGTGGCGCAACCCGGCTACTGGCGCGCCGCCGCGATCGAACTGCTGCAACCGCTGCCGCTGGGCGCGCTGTTCGGCCCGCACGGCGAGGCGGTGGTCGACATCCTGGCCCGCATTCCCGAACTGACGCGCGAACAGGCGCGGGCGTTGGGCGCCGATCTGCCTGCCGACGGCTGGGACCGCTACGGTCGCGCCTGGGAGCGCTGGTCGAAAGACGAAGAGGGTGTCCCCACGCCTGCCGATGCGCCGCCGCAATCGGAATGGTATGGCGTGCTGGCCGCCGCGAGCCGTCGGGGCGGGGCGCGTTCGCCCGTGCATGGCGGCTTGCTGCAGATCCACGGCCTGCTGCGGCAACGCGCCCAGGCCGTCGATGGCGACGCCGCGTTCATTCGCGAAGTGGACGAGGACGGCGAGGTCGACGAGTCGCTCGCGGCGCCGTGGGACGGGGCCAGCGACGCCTTGCTGTTCGCCGCCATGGCGCGGGGGGCGCCGCAATACCTGTCGACGGCCGACACCGATGTGCTGTCGCGGCCCTGGCGCGAGGTGTTTGGCGACCCGGCCGGATCGATGTGAGCCAACTCGGCCATGGCAGCCGTCAGGGCATGCCGCGCGGCGCAAGGGCGCGCCGGCGCGCTTTATTCCTCGCCCCGCCAGGACTTGCGCCGCCGCGCCCGCGGCTTGGGCGCCACGCCCAGGCGCGGATCGCGCGCCAACGCCAGTTCCACCAACCGGGCCGCCAGCGTCTCGAACGCCTCGTCGGTCTGCGGCAGGTACAGCCACTTGCCCAGTTCCGGGTGCGGCAGCAGGCTCGGCATATCGGCCAGCAGCGCCGCGTGGCGGTCATGCGAGGTGCACACCATCACGCCGTTCCAGGGGATGTCGCGGTCGGCCACCACCAGGTACAGCGCGCCGTCCAGGTAGGCGGCGTCGCAGCCGAACAT
Organism: Achromobacter sp. SIMBA_011; assembly: GCF_046535435.1. Classification (NCBI taxonomy): domain Bacteria; kingdom Pseudomonadati; phylum Pseudomonadota; class Betaproteobacteria; order Burkholderiales; family Alcaligenaceae; genus Achromobacter; species Achromobacter sp. SIMBA_011. The sequence goes on from NZ_JAWRWN010000002.1 coordinate 778,754, forward strand.
CTTGCGGCGCAGATAGCCGGGATCACGCTCGAGCGGGTCGAGGATCCACAGCAGTGAATTGGCGCGGGCGGCGCGCTGGCGGGAAGGGGGCGAGAACAGGTCGGGGCGTTGTGGCATTGCGAACGGCGCGGGCGGATGGGCCAGGTTCAGACGATACCCGATCCCGGCCGCGCGCCGTTCAGGGGCATCCGTTACCCAGGCCGGCGGGCGCCGGCCCGCGCGGTGTCCGCACAAAGCAGATATGCGATCCCGCGCATAGCGTCATCGCCGCCCCGCGCCTACCATGCTGCAAACACAAGAACCCCCAGGGTGGAGACAGCATGAGAATGGCAAGTGCGCTGACCGCGGTCAGCCTGTGGCTCGGCGCGGGCCTGATATCGGCGGCCGTGGCGGCCGGGGCCTATCCCGACCGGCCGGTCAAATTGATCGTGCCGTTCCCGGCCGGCGGCGCCACCGACCTGATGGCGCGCTCGCTGGCGCAGGGCCTGGGCGAAAAGCTGGGCCAGACCGTGGTGGTGGAGAACCGCGGCGGGGCGGGGGGTACCATCGGCGCCGAGGCCGTGGCCAGCGCCGCGCCCGACGGCTACACGCTGCTGTACTCCACCATGGGCGTGCTGACCATCAACCCGTCGCTGTACCCCAAGCTGCGCTACGACCCGCAGCGCAGCTTCGCGCCGGTGTCGATTACCAATCTGACCTCCAACCTGCTGGTGGTCAACCCCGACCTGAAGGTCAGCTCGGTCGCCGAACTGGCCGAACTGGCGCGGCAGCGGCCGGGCGAGCTGACCTTCAGCTCTTCGGGTAACGGCACCACCAGCCACCTGGCCGGCGAGATGTTCAAGACGGCGGCGCATGCCGACATCCGCCACATTCCCTACAAGGGCACCTCGGGGGCCATCAACGACTTCCTGGCCGGCCGCATCTCGATGATGATCGACACCTCGTCCAACTTCATCGAGCAGGTCCGGCAGGGCAAGGTGCGGGCGCTGGCCGTGACCAGCCGCCAGCGGCTGGCGGCGCTGCCCGACGTGCCGTCGATGTCGGAGACGCCGGGTTTCGAGGACTACGAGGTCAGCCTGTGGTCCGGCGTGCTGGCGCCGGCGGGCACGCCGCGTCCCGTCATCGACCGCCTGAACGCCGACATCAAGGCGGTGATGACGTCGCCGCGGATGGTCGAGCGCATGGCCGGCTACGGCATCCAGACCACCCACAGCACGCCTGAAGCCTTCGCCGAACGCATCCGCGTCGATACGGCGAAATGGGCGCGCATCATCGAACAGTCCGGCGCGCGCGCCGATTGAGGCCTCGGCTCCCGGCCCGCCCCGCGGCCGGGCCCCTGGAAGGAAATCCCATGCGATTGATGCTTCGATCCCTGCTGGCGGCGGTGGCCCTGTCCATCGGCGCCGCGTCCGCGGCGGCGGCCTATCCAGACCGGCCCGTCGTTCTGGTCAATCCCTACGCCGCCGGCGGCCCCGCCGACGTGGTGGCGCGCAGCCTGGCGCGGGCGCTGGAAAAGCGCCTGGGCCAGCCGGTGGTGGTGGAGAACAAGCCCGGCGGCGGCGCCTCCATCGGCACCGGCTTCGTGGCGCGCGCCAAGCCGGACGGCTACACGCTGCTGCTGGGCACCTCGGCCGGCCACGTGGTCACGCCGCTGATGCAGAAGACCGCGTACGACGGCGTTAAGGGCTTCGCCTTCTGCTCGGTGGTGGCGGTGCAGCCCATCATGCTGGTGGTCAATCCGTCGCGCGGCATCCGCTCGGTGCCCGAGCTGATCGCCCGCGCCAAGGCCGAACCCGGCAAGTGGAGCTACGGCTCGGCCGGGGTGGGGGGCGCCACGCACCTGGGCGCCGAACTGTTCCAGCAGGTTGCCGGCGTGCAGTTGAACCACATTCCCTATGCCGGCGCCTCGCCCGCCATCAATGACGTGGTCGGCGGGCAGACCGACCTGGCCATGCTGAACCTGTCGGCCAGCCTGCCGTTCATCCGCCAGGGGCGCCTGCTGGCGCTGGCCTATGCGTCGGACAAGCGCTCGCCCTTGCTGCCGGACGTGCCGACGCTGGCCGAGGCCGGCGTGGCGGGCGCGGACGCGGCCACCTGGTACAGCCTGGCCGCGCCGGCCGGCACGCCCGCGGACATCGTGCGCACCCTGAGCGACGCCGTCCGGGCCGTGAACGATGATCCCGACTACCGCCGCGTCATGCAGGAGCAGGCGATAGCGTTGATGGCGCTGTCGCCGCGGGAAGCGGACGCCTACGTCGCCAAGGACCTGGCCGACATGCGCAGGCTGCTGGGCACGCTGGGCTTGTTGGCCAAATGAACACAGGGTCACCGGACACACGACCACGCATGCGCACGGCCGTCGGCCAGGCGCGGACGCGGCGCCGGCCACCAGGAACGCATCCATGAACTTCGATTTCAGCGAACTCAGCGCCACCAACGCCTTCAAGCTGCTCTCCAGCGTGGTGGTGCCGCGCCCCATCGCCTGGGTGGTGAGCCAGTCGGCGCAGGGGCAGCGCAACGCCGCGCCGTTCTCGTTCTTCAACGTGGTCAGCAGCGACCCGCCCATCGTGGCGCTGGGCATCGGCCCGCGCGGCGGGCAGTTGAAGGACACCTCGCGCAACATCCTGGAGACCGGCGAGTTCGTCATCAACCTGGTGTCGGCCGAACTGGCCGCGCAGATGAACCACACCAGCCTGGACTACGTGGCCGACGTCGATGAGCTGACCCGCGCCGGGCTGGCGACCGCTCCCTCGCGGGTGGTCGCGCCGCCGCGCATCGCGCTCAGCCCGGCGGCGCTGGAATGCCGCGTGTGGCAGGTGCTGGATGCGGCGCCACAGCGCGTCATCGTGCTGGCGCGGGTGGTGGCGCTGTACCTGCGCGACGACGCGTTGCTGGACGCGCAGCGCTTCCATGTGGACACCCCCGCGCTGCGCCTGCTGGGCCGCATGCACGGCGCCGGCTGGTACGCGCACACCAGCGACCTGTTCCAGATGCGCGCGCCGGACGCCGCCAACGATCCGGCGGTGCGGCCCGCGCAGGGCCATTGAACCGCGTCACGATTTCAAATTTCCTGGGAGCCTCTTGATGAAACTGCATTGGTCGCCGCGCTCGCCCTTCGTGCGCAAGGTGATGATCGTCCTGTACGAAGCCGGCATCGCCGACCGCGTGACGCTGGTGCGCACGCCGGTCGCCATGGACAAGCCCAACCTCGACCTGGTGGCCGACAACCCGCTGATCAAGCTGCCGACGCTGGTGCTGGACGACGGCACGCCGGTCTACGACTCGCGCGTCATCTGCGCCTACCTGGACGGCCTGGCCGGCGCCGGCCTGCTGCCGGCGGACCCGGCCGCGCGCCTGCTGGCCGAGCGGCGCCAGGCGCTGGGCGACGGTTTCCTGGACGCGCTGCTGTTGTACCGGCAGGAACGCAACAAGCCGGTCGAGAAGCAGACCCAGGCCTGGCTCGACGCCTTCGCGCCGAAGACCCGCGCGGTGCTGGCCGTGCTGGAGGCCGAGGCGCCAGGCCTGCGCGCCAGCCGCTTCGACCTGGGCCTGATCGCCATCGGTTGCGCATTGTCGTATCTGGACTATCGTTTCCCGGACCTGGCCTGGCGCGACGGCCATCCGGCGCTGGCCGCCTGGCACCAGGACTTCAGCGCGCGGCCCTCGGTTGCGCGCAGCCAACCCGACGAAACGCCTTGAGCGAAGGACGATGATGAGCCGCATCCCCCTGCCCACGCCCGACAGCATGAGCGACGACCAGAAGCGCGTCTACGAACGCATCGTCTCCGGCCCGCGCGGCCGGCTGGTCGGCCCCTTGCGCGCCGCGCTGCACAACCCCGAACTGGCCGAGCGCTGGCAGGCGCTGGGTGCCTTGCTGCGCTTTGGCACCAGCCTGCCGCCGCGCGTCAGCGAACTGGCCATCGTGGTCACCGCGCGCCGCTGGAACAGCCAGATCGAATGGCACATCCACGCCCAGGCCGCCCGCGCCGCCGGCATTGCCGACGCGGTGCTGGACGCCATCCAGGCGCGGCGCGAACCCGTATTCGACAACCGCGACGACGAGATCGTCTACGCCTACGCCCGCCAACTGCAGGAGACCGGCCAGGTCGAGCCCGCCCTGTACGCCGAGGCGGTGCAGCGCTGGGCCGCCGTCGGCGTGGTCGAACTGACCGCCGTCATCGGCTACTACACCATGGTGTCGATGACGCTGAACGCGCACGAGATCCCGATGCCGGACGACGCGCCCGCGCCGCTGGACGTGCCACAACAGGACGGCTGGCCGGCGCTGAGCCGGCTGGCGCCGCTGGTCGGGGAGGGCAAGGCATGACCGCGTCCGCCGACTCCACGCAACCCTACGTGCCCGACAGCGTCGAGACGCCGCGCATGCCACAAGCGCCCACCGAACCGTTGCCGCCTCTTGCCTGCGACACGCATTGCCACGTGTTCGGCCCCTACGAGCGCTTCCCGCTGTGGCATCCGTCCTCTTACGCCGCGCCCGACGCGTCGGCGCAGCGCTACCTGCGCATGCTGGACACCCTGGGCGCCGCGCGCGGCGTGCTGGTGCAGCCCGCGCCCTACGGCACGCATCCCGATGCCTTGCTGGACGCGCTGGCGCAGGGCGGCGACCGCCTGCGCGGCATCGCGGTGGCCGACCCCTCGGTCAGCGACGCGCAACTGCGGGCTCTGTATGACGGCGGCGTGCGCGGACTGCGCTTCGTCGAGGCGCGCGATCCCGCCGGCAATCTGTTTCCTGGCAGCGTGGGGTTCGACCAGGTCGCCGCGCTGGCCCCGCGCATGAAACACCACGGCCTGCATGCACAGTTGTGGGCGCCGTGCGATACCTATCTGCGCCATCTGCCGGCGCTGGCGAAGCTGGACCTGCCGCTGGTGATCGACCACCTGGGCAGCCTGGTCCCGGCGCGTGGCGACCAGGACCCGGCGTTCCAGTTGCTGCGCGGCCTGCTGGCCGACGGCCGCCTGTGGATGAAGCTGACGCTGTGCCGCGTCGGCAGCGCGCCGGACTACGAGAATGCGCGCTTCCTCCACGACGCCTTCGTCGCCGCCAACCCCGACCAGGTGCTGTGGGGCTCGGACTGGCCGTTCGTGCGCATGGGCGAGTCGGCGCCGTCCGCCGACGCCCTGGTGGCGGTGGCGCAGCGCTGGCTGGGCAATGACGCCCTGCGCCGCAAGGTCTGGGTCGACAACCCGGCGCGGCTCTACGGCTTCGATTGAAGCGCCGGCCCCGTCAGGGGCTGGCGTGCCACACGCCTTCGCCGCCGATCTCGCGCACCAGGCTCTGGATCTGCGCGGCCACCTCGGTGACGGTGCGGCCCGGCCCCTTGGCGCGGGCGAACGCCATCGAGATGATGCGGCCCATGGCCGGATCGCGCAGCGCCGCGATGCCCAGGCGGCCTTCCTGCACCTCCTGCCAGACCGCGTGCAGCGGCAGCACCGTGTACATGTGCTCGTGTTCGACGATGGACTTCATCAGCGGCAGCGAATCGGCCTCGATCAGCGGCGCGATGCTGATCTTGCGCGCCCGCGCCAGCCCGTCCAGCGCATTGCGCAGGCCGTTGGGCGCGCCGGGCAGGATGAAGGGCAGGCCATCCAGTTGTTCGAAGGCGACTTCGCCGCCGCGCGTCAGCGGGTCGCCGGCCGCGCCCACCAGGTACGAATCGACCGAGGCCAGCGCCTGTTCGCCCGGCGGGCACTTGTCGCCATAGCGGTACAGGATGGCGATGTCGACGCGGCTGTCGGTCAGCCATTCCTCGATCTGGCCGCTGGAGCCTTCCAGGATCTTCAGGTGCACCTTGGGAAACTGCTTGCGCAGCCGCGAGAACAGCCGCCGGATCAGCGGATGCGCGGTGGACGGCAGCAGCCCCAGCGTGACCTCGCCGGCCGGCTCGCGCGCCTCGCCGTTCAGCTCCAGTTCCAGCCGCTCGGCGTCGCCCAGCAGCGTGCGCACCAGCGGAAACAGGCGTTCGCCCACTTCCGACAGGTGCACGCCGCGGCCGGTGCGGTTGAACAGCCGCGCGTTGCACTCGCGTTCAAGCGCGTTGATGCGGCGGCTCAGCACCGACTGGTCCTGGTCCAGATACAGGGCGGCGCGCGAGATGCTGCCCAGTTCCGCGATCGCCAGGAAGGCCCGCCACTTGTGCAGGTCGGCGGTGACGTCCAGGCTCAGGCCCGTGGCTTTGGCAGGCGGCATGATCGATAAGGCGGCAACGAAAGAGACGGCATAAGGGTACGGCAAAAGCGGGCCGGCATGGGACTATTCCAGCCCCAGCTTGCCGCGCCGGATCACCTCGCCCCATTTCTTCGATTCGGCCTGCATCAGCGCCTGGTAGGCCTCGGGCGTGGTGGCCGTGGGAATGGCGCCCTGGTCGATCATCTTCTGTCGCAGGGCCGGTTCGGCCAGCGTCTCGGCGATGGCTTGCGACATCTTCTGCACGATCTCCGGCGGCGTCCCGGTCGGCGCGATGATGCCGTAGTTCGATTCGACGATCACACCGGGAAAACCCGCCTCCTTGGTGGTCGGCACGTCCGGCAGGCCCTCGAAGCGCGTCGGGCTGGCCACCGCCAGCGTGCGCAGCTTGCCGGCCTTGATGAAGCCCAGCACCGCCGAGGCGTCGCCCGGGAACATCTGCACCTCGTTGGACAGCAGCGCCGTCACCGCGGGCGAGGCGCCCTTGTACGGCACGTGCATGATGTCGATGCCGGTCTGCTGCTTGAGCAGCTCGCCGCCCAGGTGCGGCGTGGTGACGTTGCCGGCCGAGCCATAGTTGTACTTGCCGGGCTGGCGCTTGGCGCTGGCGACGAAGTCGGCCAGCGTGGCGTCGGGCAGGGACGGGTTGACCACGATGACCAGCGGGATGCGCGCCACCAGCGACACGTACTGGATCCTGGACACGTCATACGGCACCTTCATGACGTGCGGCAGGCCGGTGATGGCGCCCGGCACGCCGAAGCCGAAGGTGTTGCCGTCGGGCGTGGCGCGCACCGTGGCGTCCACGCCGATGGTGCCGCTGGCGCCGGCCTTGTTCTCGATCACGATGGTCTGGCCCAGCCGCTGGCCCAGCGCCGGCGCCAGCAGCCGCGCCAGGTTGTCGACCGAGCCGCCGGGCGGGTAGGGCACGATCAGCCGGATCGGCTGGCTCGGCCAGGGCGCGGCGGCCTGGCCCGGGGCGGCAAAGGCGGCGCCCAGCAGCAGGGCGGCTGCCGTCAGTGCGGTAGCGTTTTTCATCTGTCTCTCTCCTGTGGCGCCGGCTCGGGGCCGGCGCGTCGTTGTCATGCGCCTTCCAGTCCCAACTGCTTGGCGTAGATATTGCGCTGGATCTCGTTGGTGCCGCTGAAAATGGTTGCCGCCAGCGCGTTGACGTACGGCGCCAGCGCGTGCACCTGGCCGTTGCCATAGCCCAGCCGCATCGCCGCGCCGCCGTATTCCTCGGCGATCTGGATCAGCAGGGCGCCCAGCCGCTCGTGCGTCTCGGTGGCCCAGACCTTCAGCAGCGACAGCTCGGGCGGCAGCGGCCGGCCGGCCTTCGCCAGTTCCGCGAAGACGCTGTACATGGCGGTCAGGTCGGCCGCGTCCAGCCGCAGCTCGGCCAGCCGGTCGGCGAACGCCGGGTCGGCCAGCAGGCCGCGCTGGCGCGCGATGCTGAAGATCTGCTGCAGGGCATGGTTGGCGTGCTTGGGGCTGCCGCTGAACAGCCGCTCGAAGCCCAGCAGCGCCTTGGCGATGCCCCAGCCGGCGTTCAGCTCTCCAACGACGTTGGCGCGCGGCACGCGCACCTGGTCGAAGAACACCTCGCAGAATTCCTCGTGCCCCGACAGCGTGCGGATGGGACGGCGGCTCACGCCCGGGCTGGCCAGGTCCACCAGCAGGAAGCTGATGCCGGCCTGCTTCTTGACCGTCTTGTCGGTGCGCACCAGCATGAACATGTGGGTCGCGTCCTGCGCCAGCGTCGACCAGGTCTTCTGGCCGCTCACGATCAGGTCGTCGCCGTCCACCAGCGCCTCGCAGCGCAGTGAAGCCAGGTCCGAGCCGGCGTTCGGCTCCGAATAACCCTGCGCCCACACCGCCTCGCCCGACAGGATGCCCGGCAGGAAGCGCGCGCGCTGTTCCTCGGTGCCGTGGCGGACCAGGATCGGCCCCAGCATCACCAGCCCCTGGTCCGGCGCGCGCGCCACGCCGTGGCGTTCGGCTTCCTCGATGAAGGCGATCTGGCGCGCCGGCGACAGCGCCATGCCGCCGTGCTCGCGCGGCCACGACGGCGCGATCCAGCCCTGGCGCGACAGCGTGAAATACCAGTCCTTGATTTCGTCCCAATGCAGCCGCCACGGCACGTGGCGCAGGTGCTCGGGGTAGTGGGCGCGGAAGAAGCCGCGCACCAGCCGGCGGAAGTCGGCTTCCGGCATGCCGTTCCAGTCGGCCTCGCGCGGGAAGTCCGTGATGGGCGTGGCGTCGTCGTCATCGGCGCTGGGCGCGGGCAGCGCCGCCAGCGCGCCGTAGCGCTGGCGATGGGCGGCGGCATTGCCCAGCCAGGCCGCCAGGTGCAGCGCGCTGCGGAAGTACAGGCTGACGTCGCATTCCTCGGTGTAGCCGATGGCGCCGTGCAGTTGGATCGCCAGCCGCGCCGCCTCCAGGCCGGCGCGCGCGGCGCGGGCCTTGGCGCGGCTGGCCAGCGTCTTGCGCAGGGTGGCGTCGTCCGGTTGCGCGGCCAGTGTGTCGAGCGCATCCAGCAGGCTGTTGGCTGCCAGCTCGACCTGCATGGCCGCGTCCACCAGCCGGTGCTGCAAGGCCTGGAACGACGCCAGCGGCCGGCCGAACTGCTGGCGCGTGTTCAGATAGGCCACCGAATCGGCCAACACCTGCCGCGCCACGCCCACCAGTTCCGCCGACTGCATCAGGCGGCCCAGGTCCAGCGCCTCGTCGACCGCGTCCAGCACGCCGTCGCGCGCCAGCAGCGCGTCCGCCGGCACCACGGCCGACTCGATCGCCAGGTGGCAGGCGGCGGCGCCGTCGGCGCGCGGGTGGACCTGCGCGGTCACGCCCGGCGTGCCGGCCGCGACGAAGAAGAGGGCGGTGCCGCGCTCGCCATCGGCCGTGACCAGCCAGCCATCGACGCCGGCCCCCGGCACCACGTGGCGCTTCTCGCCATTGAGCACGTACGCGCCCTCGCGTTCGATCACGCTGACGCCGAAGGCCGTGGCGGCCTCGCCGGCCTCCAACTGGCCCTCGGTTTCCTGCCAGGCCAGCCCGAGCAGCGTTTCGCCGCCGCACACGGCCTGCAGCAGCGCGTCGCGCCGCGCCGCATCGACGGGCGCGATCCGCGCCAGCAGCGCCGCCGGCAGCACGCCGGCGCCGACCAGCGGCTCGGGCAACTGTGCGCGGCCCGCTTCCTCCAGCACCGCCGCCATCGCCCGCCAGCCCAGGCCCAGGCCGCCCAGCGTCTCGGGCACGCTCATGCCGAGCCAGCCGACCCCGGCGATCTCGCGCCAATAGTCGCGGTCCGGCGGCGTCTCGGCGCGCTTGCGCTGGCGCTGGTCGCGCCGCTGCAGGAAGTCGCGCGCGCTGTCGCGGATCTCTTCGATCAGGTCATGGTCGACGCCGCTCATACGATGCCCTCCGCCTGCAGCCGGGCGATCTCGTCGTCGGACAGCCCCAGTTCGGCGCGCAGGATCTCGGCCGTGTGCTCGCCCAGCAGCGGCGGCGGCAGGCCGCCCGCGATCGGCGTGCCGGAAAAATGGATCGGGTTGCGGATGACCGGCAGGGCGCCCAATCGAGGATGCTCGACGCTGCCCAGCACGCCACGGTGGCGCACCTGCGGATCCTCGAACACCTGGTCCATGGTGTAGATCGGCCCGCAAGGCACGTTGGCCGCCGCCAGCGCCTGATTCCAGTCCCGCACGCCGCGGGCGCGCATCGCCGGCTCGATCAGCCGCGACAGTTCGGGCTGCGCGGCGGCACGCTTGGGGTTGGTATCGAAGCGCGCATCGCGCCCCAGCTCGGGCAGCCCGATCACCTCGCAGAACGCGCGGAACTGCGAGTCGTTGCCCACCGCCACCATCAGGTGGCCGTCACTGCATTCGAAGGCGCGGAACGGAGCGGTGATCTGCGAGGCCGAACCCATGCGCGCCGGCAACTGCCCGCTGGCCAGGTAGTTCATGCCGATGTGCGACAGCGCCGCGATCTGCGCGTCCAGCAGCGCCAGGTCGATGTGCTGGCCCGCGCCCGACACCAGGTCGCGGTGCCGCAGCGCCGCCAGGATGGCGCATACCGCATAGAAGCCCGCCGTCAGGTCCGACACCGAGTAGCCCGCCTTGACCGGCCCCGCGCCCGGCTCGCCGTCGGGCACGCCGGTCACGCTCATCAGTCCGCTCATGGACTGGAAGATCGGGTCATAGCCGGGCAGGTGGCTGTAGGGCCCGCTCTGGCCGAAGCCGGTGATCGAGCAATACACCAGGCGCGGATTGAGCGCCGCCAGCGCGGCGTAGTCCAGCCCGTAGCGGCGCAGGTCGCCGGCCTTGAAGTTCTCGATGAGGATGTCGGCCTGCTGCGCCAGCCGCCGCACCAGCGTCTGGCCCTCGGGCCGGGAGATGTCGATGGTCAGCGACTTCTTGCCCCGGTTCATGGCCACGAACGACGAGGTCTGCGGGCTCGGCGCGCCGTCGCGGCCAGGCAGCGGATAGCCCTGGTGGCGCACGTCGTCGCCGCGCCCGGGGCGCTCGACCTTGATCACGTCGGCGCCGAAGTCGGCCAGCATCTGCGCCGCCCACGGCCCCGAAAACACCCGGCTCAGGTCCAGCACCTTCACGCCGTCCAACGCGCTCGTCATGTCGTCTCCTTGTCTTTTTTGCGAAGTGTAGGCAGCGCCGGGCCTTGCACCTACGGCGCCGCCGCAATAGCTGTTATGCGCGGGGCCCGTGCCGCTAACGGCCCTGGAACACCGGCGCGCGCTTTTCCAGGAAGGCGCGGCGCGCCTCCATGGCGTCCTCGGTCTTGGCGATGGCCGCCGTCATGTCCTGCTCGTAGCGATAGCCGTCGCGCAGGCTCATGTCCTCGATGGCGTTGAGCGTCTGTTTGGCCAGCATGGTCGCCAGCGGGCTCTTGGACGCCAGCTCGCGCGCCAGTTCCAGCGCGCGCGGCATCAGCGCGTCCGCCGGCAGCGCTTCCTCGACCACGCCGAGCCGGTACAGCTCGTTGCCGTCCACCCGCAGCCCGGTCAGCATCATGCGCCGCAGCCGCGAATGGCCGAACAGCCGCATGCCATGGCGGCCGCCGCCCAGCAGCCCAACGTTGATCTCGGGCAGGCCCACCACCGCGTCGGACGCCGCCAGCAGGATGTCGCACGAGGCCACGATCGCCAGCCCCGCGCCCAGCGCCGCGCCGTTGATGGCGCCCACCACCGGCTTGGCGCATTCGCGGATCGCATGGAAGCACTCGCGCGTGCGGCGCGAGTGCTGCGGCAGGTCCCCCGGCCCCTTGATGGTGGCGGCGCGGTTCTTCAGGTCGGCGCCGGCGCAGAAGGTCTTGCCCTGGCCCGACAGCACCACCGCCCGCACCTCGGGCGTCTCGGAAATGCGGTCCAGCACCCACGACAGCTCGTTCATCATCTCGGTGCTGAGCGCGTTGACGGGGGGATTGGCCAGCAGGATGGTGGCGACGCCGCCGTCGAGGCTGACGTCCAGCGCGGTGTAGGGCCCGGCCAGGTTTTCCGGCATGGTCATGGTGTGTCTCCTTGTGGTCCGGTCTGTGGGGCCGGTCAGATGATCTTGCGGTCGCGGTAGTCCTGGATCTGCGCCGCGCTCAGTCCCAGTTCGGCCAGCACCTCGTCGGTGTGCTGGCCCAGCAGCGCTGGCGCGCGGTCCACCCGCAGCGCCGATTGGCCAAAGCGCAGCGGGTTCATCACCTGCGGCACCTCGCCGGCGGCGGGATGGGGCAGGCGCCGCAGCATGCCGCGGTGCAGCACCTGCGGGTCCTCGAACACCTCGGGCACCGTGTTGATCGAGCCGGCCGGCACCCCGGCCCGCTTGAGCAGGTCCAGCCAGTGGGCGCGCGGCTCGCGGATGAAAATGGCGTCCAGCAGCGGATCGAGCGTGTCCAGGTTCTTCACGCGCTGGCTGTTGCTGACATAGCGCGGATCGCGCGCCAGGCCGGGCTGGCCCAGCGCCTCGCACAGGGTGGCGAACTGCGCGTCGTTGCCCACCACGATGACGATGTCGCCATCGGCGCAGGCAAAGGTGCGCTGCGGCTGGATATTCGGGTGCGCGGTGCCGGTGCGGCGCGGCACCCGTCCGCCCAGCAGGAAGTTCATGGCCTGGTTGGCCAGGAGGCCCACCTGCACGTCCAGCATGGCCACGTCGATGTACTCGCCTTGGCCGGTCTGCGCGCGCCGCAGCAGGGCGGCCACGATGCCCAGCGCCGCGTACACGCCGGTGGTCAGGTCGACGATCGGCACGCCCACCTTCTGCGGCCCGCCGCCCGGCCGGTCGTCGCGCTCGCCGGTCACGCTCATCAGCCCGCCCATGGCCTGGATCAGGAAGTCGTAGGCCGGCTCGGCCGCGCGCGGCCCGGTCTGGCCGAACCCCGTCACCGAGCAATACACCAGGCGCGGATTGATCGCCGACAGCGACGCATAGTCCAGCCCCAGCCGCGCCAGCGTGCCGACCTTGTAGTTCTCGAGCACCACGTCTGCGTCGCGGCACAACTGCTTGACCAGCGCCTGGCCCTCGGCCGTCTGCAGGTCCAGCGTGATCGAGCGCTTGCCCCGGTTGGTGGCCACGAAATAGGCGCCGTCCGCCGTGTCCTGGCCCTGCTCGTCCTTCAGGAAGGGCGGCCCCCAGGACCGGGTGTCGTCGCCCTGGCCGGGCCGCTCGACCTTGATGACATCGGCGCCCAGGTCGGCCAGGATCTGGCTGGCCCAGGGGCCGGCCAGCACGCGGCTCAGGTCGAGCACTTTCAGGTTTGATAACAGCGGCTGCAACGCCTTCTCCTTGACTGCTGTGAAGTGCGGCCAGTCTAGGATTTCCGCGCCGCGGCAGGCTCCACCCGGATGGCAAAGCTGTTATGCGTGATGGGACGCCGTCCCCGGTACAATTCGGCCCATCATGCCCGGGTCGCAAGGGGCATTCCGGTAGTCCGTGCAGCGTAGACAAAGGTCCCCCGATGCGCCTGAACCAGTGCCAGAATTTCCACGACTTCCGCCGCATGGCGCGCCAGCGGCTGCCCGGCCCGATCTTCAACTACATCGACGGCGCCGCCGACGATGAGACCACCTACCGCCGCAACACCGAGGCCTTCGAGGCCTGCGACCTGGTGCCCGACGTGCTGCGCGGCGTGGCGGATGTGGACATGTCCGTCACCGTCATGGGCCAGAAGCTGGCCATGCCGGTCTATTGCTCGCCCACCGCGCTGCAACGCCTGTTCCACCACGACGGCGAACGCGCCGTGGCCGCCGCCGCCGGCAAGTTCGGCACCATGTTCGGGGTGTCGTCGCTGGGCACCGTCAGCCTGGAAGAGGCGCGCCGGATCAGCGGCGGCCCGCAGGTCTACCAGTTCTACTTCCACAAGGACCGCGGCCTGAACCGCGACATGATGGCGCGCGCCAAGGCCGCCGGCGTGCAGGTCATGATGCTGACCGTCGACAGCATCACCGGCGGCAACCGCGAGCGCGACAAGCGCACCGGCTTTGCCATCCCGTTCCGCCTGAACCTGGCCGGCATCGCCCAGTTCGCCATCAAGCCCGCCTGGGCCATCAACTACGCCACCCACGAACGCTTCCGCCTGCCGCAGCTCGACGGCCACGTCGACATGGGCGGCGGCGCCATGTCCATCAGCCGCTATTTCACCGAGATGCTCGATCCCGCCATGACCTGGGACGATGTCGCCGCCATGGTGCGCGAGTGGGGCGGCCAGTTCTGCCTGAAGGGCATCATGTCGGTCGAGGACGCCCAACGCGCCGTCGACATCGGCTGCACCGGCATCGTCCTGTCCAACCACGGCGGCCGCCAGCTCGACGGCTCGCGCAGCGCCTTCGACCAGCTCGCCGAGATCGTCGACGCCGTCGGCGACCGCATTGACGTGATGATGGACGGCGGCGTGCAGCGTGGCACGCACGTGCTCAAGGCGCTGGCGTTGGGCGCCAAGGCCGTGGGGCTGGGCCGCTACTACCTGTTCCCGCTGGCCGCCGCCGGACGGCCCGGCGTGGAACGGGCGCTGGAACAGATGCGCGTGGAGATCGAGCGCGCGATGAAGCTGATGGGCTGCCGGACGGTGGCGGAGCTGCAGCGCCGGCACCTGCGGTTCCGCTGAAGCGGCCGCTGGCGGCGGGTTTGATACAGTCGCGGAACTGCCCGATAAACAGAACCCCCCCGCCGGTGGACCGCCGCTCGTCAGTTGGATAGCGATCCGGCTTGCGGAATGTCGGGGACCGCCCGGACCCGGATCGTCGACGCTTTGGAGTCTTCATGCACATTCGTCCCCGTCTGACCGCTTCGATCGCCGCGCTGACGCTGGCGCTGCTGGCCGCGCCGCCGGTCATCGCCGCCCCTGTCCAACCCGAAGCCCCCGCGGGCGCGACCGCGTGCGCCTTCAGCGCCTGGGCCAACTACGACAAGCCGTCGATCACCGTGCGCGACGCGCCGTCCGCCAGCGCCAAGGCCCTGGGCCAGATCCCCGCCAGGCCCGCCGCCGGCGAGCCGGAGTATTCCTACAGCGTCACCTTCGACGTGAAGGAAGCGAAGGACGGCTGGCTCAGGATCGCCAACGCCAGCGACGCTTACAACGAGGATGAATATCCGGAGCGTGCGCCGCGCAAGCTCTACAAGGGCGAAGGCTGGATCCGCGCCGACGATGCGCGGGTCGGCATCCAGTCCGCGCGCGGCTATGCCAGGCCCGACGCCGCCAGCCAGCGGTTGGTGGACCTGGGCAGCGACTGGCTGACCGAAATGGGCAAGATCCAGGGCATCCGCGCCTGCCACGAGGACTGGGTGCTGCTGGATTACCTGGTGGACCGCAAGCGCTCGCCGCAGGACGAGATCGTCGAGCGCGCCAAGGGCGAACGACTGGCGGGGCGGGCGTGGTTCCGGGGACTGTGCGACGTGCAGGAAACGACCTGCGACATGAAATCGGTGGATCGGTGAGGGCAGGGTTCATGCCGGTGGTCCTGGCGCGGGTATCCATTGCGCAACCGGAACAGGGCGACCCGTGGCCGGCTCCAAGATGATTCAACAGTGCTTATTCATGACTTCAGCGGATGAGGCTGAATTCGCTGGCGCGCTCATGAAAGCCCGCCCCTCGATCCGGTTCATCAACATGCAGGAGCAGCCGGACGTCGAGCGGCCGGGATACAGGACTCGAATCGATGCGTGTGAAGGGGTTCATGTAACGATCGTGGATTCCTCCATCATCTCCGAAGCGGATTTTCACAATCGCTACGTGAAACGTCATCCCTCGGGAAAGGGCTGGATCTACGCGCTGGTCGGGTCAGGGCTGGTCAGCCTTTTGAGGTCAAGAACCGCGGATTTTCTCCCGGATTCCCTTCTCAACGGCGAGCTGCGGGCATCAATTCCGGCGGGTGACGAGAATACCGAGGCATTCGTGGCGATCGTGCTGCGCGAGGCAAAGGCGCGCGCGGAGAAGTTGGTATCCATCGACGCGGCCACCGGTCAGCGCGGAACCAGGGTCGACCGAAAATTCATTGCATGGCCGGACGCGGCACGCAGATTCGACGGCGTGAACGGGGCATACCTGGCCAATGGCGCACACGCATTATTTGTTCCGACAGGTGTTGGGAAGTAGTTCCCGCCAAGCCAGGCCCGACGCGGCCAGGACAGCGGCACCATAGCCCGGACGCGCGCGTGCCACGCGTCGAAAGCCCCTGCAAGGCCTGGCCAAATCGGGGCAATCCCTATTGTGCATATTCGCAACACAAATGCACATGATAAGAGTTCGCATTACACTTGCTTGCCAATTATTCACCAACCCTGCAAGGAAGCGTCATGCAAGACCCGCGGCCCGCCAGCCTGATTTTCCCCATTTGTCCACGCCTCGCCCTGCGGCGCACCACCAGCCTGGTGCTGATGGCGCTGGCCAGCGGCACAGCGCTGGCGCAGGAGTCGGGCGTCGCCACCTTGCCCGCCGTGCAGGTCCAGGCCGACGGCGATCCCACCACCACCGAGGGCACGGGCTCCTACACCCCACGCGCCACGGCGGCCAGCACCGGTCTGCCGCTGACGCTGCGCGAAACCCCGCAATCGGTCACCGTCGTCACGCGCCAGCGCATCGAAGACCAGGACATGCGCTCGCTGACCGACATCCTGGGCAACACGCCCGGCATCTCGGTGCAGAACTACGACAGCGAACGCTACACCTTCAGCTCGCGCGGCTTCGCCATCAGCAATTATCTGTACGACGGCGTGCCCACCAGTTTCGAGACCGGCTATTCGGCGGGCGAATCATCCATCGACCCCATCATCTACGATCGCGTCGAAGTCGTGCGTGGCGCAACGGGCCTGCTGACCGGCACCGGCAACCCGTCCGCGTCCGTCAACCTGGTGCGCAAGCACGCCACCAGCCGCGAATTCACCGCCGACCTGAGCGTCAGCGCCGGCACCTGGGACACCTACCGTGCCACCGCCGACCTGTCCTCGCCGCTGAACGCCAGCGGCAGCGTGCGCGGCCGCATCGTCTCGGCCTACCAGGACAACCACTCGTACCTGGATGGCTACCAGAACCGCAAGAAGGTCTTCTATGGCGTGGTGGACGCCGACCTGACCGCCCGCACCACCTTGAGCGTCGGCTTCAACTATCAGGACAACGACCCGCAACGCAGCAGTTGGGGCGGTTTCCCGCTGTGGTACGCCGACGGCGGCCGCACCGACTGGAAACGCTCGCTCAACACCGGCGCCGACTGGACCAAGTGGGCCAGCACCACCGAAGGCGCCTTTGCCAGCCTGGAGCACCGCTTCGACAACGGCTGGCGCGTGCAGGCCGTCGGTTCGCACTCCAAGCACGAAATGGACGGCAAGCTGCTCTACCTGACCGGCTGGCCCGACCGCGTCACCGGCCTGGGCATGGGCGCCTCGGCCCAGCGCTACTACGGCGACCGCAAGCAGAACAGCCTGGACCTCAAGGCTTCCGGCCCATTCTCATTGTTCGGCCGCCAGCACGAAGCGGTGGTCGGCGCCAGCTTCACCCGCCAATACGCCGATTTCCGCAACCGTGGCGCGGTCTCGCCGGCGCCCATCGGCAATTTCCTGGACTGGGACGGCTCGTATCCCGAACCGCAGTGGAGCGACACCTCCACCCTGGCCAGCCGCTACACCACCAAGCAGGCCGGTTGGTACGGCGCCCTGCGCTTCAGCCTGGCCGACCCGCTCAAGCTGATCGTCGGCGGCCGCTACAGCACGTGGAAGACCGATGCGGTAGGGTGGGGCGGCAGCAGCCGGCAGGCGTTCGACAAGGACGCCTTCGTGCCGTACGCCGGCCTGCTGTACGACATCAACGAGAACTACACGGCGTACGTCAGCTATACCGGGATCTTCAACCCGCAGGACAAGCAGGACCGCAACGGCAACTGGCTCGATCCGCTGGAGGGCAAGGCCTACGAGGCTGGCATCAAGGGTGAATTCCTCGAAGGCCGCCTGAATGCCTCGGCGGCGGTATTCCAGATCAACCAGGACAATCTGGCGCAGGACGACGTCGGCTATCTGGTGCCCGGCACGCTCAACCAGGCCTCGCGCGCCGCCAATGGCACGCGCAGCCGGGGCTTCGACCTGGAAGTGTCGGGGGAAGTCTCGCCCGGTTGGAACGTGGCGGCGGGATGGTCGCACTGGACCGCGCGCGACGGCGACGGCAGCCCCATCCAGACCGACCAGCCGCGCAGCCTGGTGCGCTTGTTCACCACCTACCGATTGCCGGGCGATTGGAACCGGTTGACGGTGGGCGGCGGCGTCAACTGGCAGAGCCACGTCTACACGATCGCCAACGGCCCCAGTGGCGAGGAGCGCGTGGGGCAGGGCAGCTATGCGCTGGTCAACCTGATGGCGCGCTACCGGTTCGACAAGAGCCTGTCGGCGCAGTTGAATATCAACAACCTGATGGACCGCAAGTACTACTCGCAGATCGGCTTCTACAGCCAGGGCGCGTGGGCGGCGGGGCGTAGCGCGACGTTGACGATGCGGTATCAGTATTGAGCGCGAGCCCGGCCGGTTCGGCCGGGCTGACTCATCGTCCTGGAGACGGCGTCCGTCATGCCTATCGCGGGCGCCGGGCCCGGTCAGAAGCTCGGCTTGCGGCTGTTCGACTGGTTGATGAACTCGATCCGCGCGTTGGTCCAGGCCGGGTCATACAACTGCACGCTGACGCCGCTGTATTTCAGCACCGCTTGCGTCATGTCGGTCGAGCAACCCATGCCGGGATTGGTGCTGGGCTTCTGGCACCACTCCAGGTTCAACTGGTTGGGAAAGTTCGACTGCTTGCCGTATTTCTGCACCACGGCCTGCGCCATGGCGTCCTTGTTGGCCGGCGTCCACGGCATTTCGTAGCTGACCTGGGACACCGCCAGCGGCCGCTGCTTGTCGACCGGCACGCGCGGCTCGAAATGCACCACCAGCCGAACGCCATCTTTTTCGTAGCTGAAATTCTGCGGCTGCTTGGTATTGGTGACGGGGTTCAGCGTCGGGTAACCCGCCTTGATCTGATGCTTGCCCACGCCGAAATTCTTCGCCGCGGCGGCGACCGCTTCGTCGTAGTCCATGCCCGTCTTGACGCCGGCGATGTCGAAACTCCGGGCATCGACCGAGCGCGGCGGCTCGGCATTCGCGGGGGCGGCAACCACGGCGGTGATGGCGGAGATCAGGAGTGCGGCTTTGAACTTCAAAATAATATCCTCTGCAAGTGGCGACCGGCCTGATCGATGGCGCGGCCGGTTGGCCTTTCAGTGAAGCTGGTCGGAGCCTTCCGGCTGTAGTTCCGCCAGGCCATTCCAATCGGGATCCTTGTACGTGCCCAGTCGGATGGGATAGACCGGATGCCCCGCCAGGCAGGCATTGAACGCATCCAGGAACGCTTCGACGTCGTGCGTGTAGAAACGCCATTCCTTCTGGTGATTGCCGGTCAGGCAGGCCACCTGCACGCCGATGTCGGAGTCGTCGAAAGCCTGTTCGATGGCTTCTTCGAAGCGGTTGGTGCTTTGCTTGTCTTCTTCATTGGGCATGCCGTTTTCGATGCCCGTGTACGGCCAGGAAATGATGACCAGGTTCTCATTGACCTGGCGTGTGGGCACCGGCGGCAGGCCGGTGCGCAAGCGGACCACGACCAACAGATCGTTGATGCGGGCTTCGCCCACGGACCAGAGGTCGCCTGGAAAAATACGGCTCATTGAACGGGATCCCGGGTTGCTGGCCGGGCCCGCGGGCCCGGCGCTTCTTATTGCCCGGCAACGTTGCGCGCACGCACTGCCGAGGGAAGGTCCGCATTATCAAGGGCGGATTTGCGTATGTCCCCAATAAAGTGCAACCGGATCTTTCGCCAGGTCGGCGAACGCGGGGATCACTGGCGGGGATAAGAGCCCAGCAGCCGTATCTCCGGATGGGCCGCCAGCATGGACGCCAGCGGCTCCTGCCGGGCGTGGCCGGCCACCTCGATCACGTAGCGATGCGTGTCCAGCGTCTTCCTGCTGGGCCGCTCGTAGATCGTCAGCACCGGCACCTTGGCATCGACCAGCGCCGCCAACGTGTCGTTGAACCTGTCGTCGGATGTGTCGACCAGCAGCGAGGTCTTGTCGCGCCCGGTCGGCGCTGGCATCGCGCGGCCCAGCACCCACCAGCGGGTCACGTTGTGCGGCCCTTGCTCGATGCCGTCCACCAGCGATACCAGCGAATAGACCGACGCGCCGACCTTGGGGCCGAACGACGCCTTGTCATGGCCCGGGCTGTCGGCCACCGTCTTGGCGGCGGCGCCGCCGCTGGCGGCCTCGGTGCGCTTGACCCTGGGCATCTCGCGGTCGACCCACGGCTTGACCTCCTCGAACGCCACCGGGTGCGCCAGCACCTCCGTGACGTCCGCCAGTTTGGTGCCCGGCTTGGCCAGCAGGCTGTAGCCCAGCATCTTCGGATACTCGGCCACGATCATCACGTCCGGCAGCTCCAGCACGGCATCCAGGTACGGCGTCACGCCCACCACCGACGTGGTCACGGGCACGCAGGCGCGTTCGATCTTGCCGGACTGGTAGCCCTTGAACAGGTCGTCGCGCGTCAGCGGCACCAGGTCAGCGGGGCCGAACAGATCCAGGCAGGCCTGGTGCGTCCACGAACCCGCCGGCCCCAGGTAGCCGATCTGGCCGGCCACGCTGGCGGCCAGCGGCAGTGCGAACATCGAGCAGCCGACGAGCGTCGACAGAATGGTCTTCTTCATGCTTTCCCCTTGTAGCGCGCGGGTCAGGCGCCCGCGTTGGCATACTCTACAACGGCAATGTCGCGAAAGGCGCGGATCAGCGCCAGCCGTGGCGACCCGCGCGACCAGATCAGGCCGAAGCGGCGCGGCTCGCAGGGCTCGGGCAGCGGCAGGGCCAGCAGGCCGAGCCGTTCGATTGCGCCGTTGGTGGAACGCGGCAGGATCGCCACCCCCAGGTCGCGGCTGACCATCACCGCGATGGATTCGATGGCGTTCAGCTCGAAGCGCTCGCGCGGCGTGATGCCGACGCGCCGCAGGTAATCGTCGATGTGCTGGCCGCCCCAGTCGCTGCGCTGGTAGCGGATGAAGGGTTCGGCCGTCAGCAGGCTGTGCGGGTGCCGACCGGCATGGCGCGGCGCCGCCGCCAGCACGTAGGGTTCTTCGCGCAGCAACTGCCAGCCCAGGCTCTTGGACAGCGGGTAGGGCGCTTGCAGTGCGATGGCGGCGTCCAGTTCGCCGCTTTCGATGGCGGGGTAGAAGCGCGCCGAGTGGCCCGGCTGGATTTCGACGTTGATGAGCGGATGGCGCCGCACCAGGTGTTCCAGGATGGCCGGCACCATCGAATTGAGCGCCGTATTGCCGGCCCCGAGCCGCAGCTCGCCCATTATTTCGTCGGAACGGGCCAGGTAGCGGATCTTCTCGATCCGTTCCAGCACCTCGCGCATCGGCCCGATCAGTTCGGTGGCCTTGGCGGTCAGGTGCACGGTGCGGCCGGCGCGCGCCACCAGCGCCACGCCCAGCTCCTGTTCCAGTTTGCGGATCTGCTGCGCCACCGCGCCGTGGGTCAGCCCCAGGCGGCGGGCGGCCTCGGCCATGGAGCCATGGCGCGCCACGGCGGCCAGCGTGTGCAGGAAGTCGGTGTTCATGATGATAGATATTCTATCGTCTTATCGTAATTTGGCTGTCCCCGATCGCACGTCTCCAGCGCCACAATGCGGCCAGGAGACATCAATGAGAAGCAAGCTTTTCGTTCCCGCCTCGCGTCCGGAACTGTTCGACAAGGCCCTGGCCAGCGCGGCCGACGCGCTGTCCTTCGACCTGGAGGACGCGGTCGCGCCGACCCGCAAGCAGGAAGCCCGCGCCGCCTTGGCGGCCTGGCTGGCCGCGCCCGCGTTCGCCGCCGTCCATGAGCAACATCCCAAGAAAATTATCGTCCGCGTCAACGCCGCCGACACGCCCGACTTTGCCGCCGACCTGGCCGCGCTGCGCGGCCTGCCCATCGACGTGCTGAACCTGCCCAAGGTCGAAAGCGCCGCCGCGCTGCGCGCCGCGATCGACGAGGCCATGGACGCCGGCTTCGCCGGTGAATTCCTGGTCACCGTCGAAACCCCGCTCGCGCTGGCCGACGCCGCGCAACTGGCGGCGGCCCATCCGCGCGTCGCCGGCCTGCAACTGGGCCTGGCCGACCTGTTCGAGCCGCTCGGCATCGAGCGTTACCAGCCCGACACGCTGCGCGCGGTGATGCTGTCCCTGCGCCTGGCCGCCGGCTGCGCTGGCAAGTACGCCATGGACGCGGCCTACGCCCGCGTGCGCGATGCCGAGGGCTTTCGGGCCGAGGCGCAACTGGCGCGCTCGCTCGGGTTCCTGGGCAAGTCGTGCGTGCATCCCAGCCAGATCGCCATCGCCAACGAAGTGTTCGGCTTCAGCGCGGACGAGATCGCCCAGGCCGAGCGCATCGTGTCCGCGAGCCGCGAGCATGACGGCGTCGGCGCCTTCGTGCTCGACGGCAAGATGATCGACGCCCCCTTCGTGCGGCGCGCCCAGGACGTGCTGCTGGCCGCCGGCCGAGCCGCCTGACGCGGCCGCGCTACCGATTTTGAGTGAATCCGCAATGCAACAAGCATCCCCCGCCGACCTGCCGCTGGCCGGCATCAAGGTCCTGGACCTGAGCGCCTACATCGCCGGCCCCTATGGCTGCGCCCTCTTGGGCGACATGGGCGCCGACGTCATCAAGGTCGAGCCGCCCGAAGGCGACAACCTGCGCAAGTACCCGTCGACGCTGGCCAGCGAAAGCCGCGCCTTCCTGGGCATCAACCGCAACAAGCGCGGCCTGTGCCTGAACCTGAAGGAAGCCGCCGGCCACGAGATCCTGCTGCGCCTGGTGCGCGAGGCCGACGTGCTGGTCCACAACTTCCGGCCGGGCGTGCCCGAGCGCCTGCGTATCGACTTCGCCACGCTGTCGGCGGTCAACCCGCGCCTGGTCTATTGCGCCATGACCGGTTATGGCGCGGTCGGCCCGATGGCGCGCCACGCCGGCTACGACCAGGTGCTGCAATCGATGACCGGCATGTGCGCCGCCCAGGCCAAGGCCGACGGTCCGCCCGAAGTGCTGTACGGCTCGGTGGTCGACTACTACGGCGCCGCGCTGATTTCCAACAGCGTGGCGGCGGCCCTCTACCGCCGCGAGAGGACCGGCCGTGGCCAGGCGATCGAGGTCTCGCTGCTGGGCAGCGCGCTGGCGATGCAGTCGGCCCGCCTGGTCTGGGCCGATGGCGAACCGCGCCATATCGAGCGCGACATGCGCTCGGGCGGCATCACCGGCATCCATCCCACCCGCGACGGCTACCTGTACCTGTCGGCCAACACGCCGCACTTCTGGCGCGCGCTGTGCGGCCATCTGGACCTGCCGGAGCTGGCCGAACACCCCGACTACGACTCCGTCAAAAAGCGCGCCGCCCAGGCCGCCGTGCTGGTGCCCCTGGTGCGCCAGGCGCTGGCGCGCGCCTCGGCGCGCGAATGGGCCGAGCGCTTTGGCCAGAGCGTGCCTTGCGCCGAAGTGCGCCCGGTCGAGGACATGTTCGATCATCCCCAGGTCGAGGCCATGGGGCTCATGCGGCCGTACCACAACCCGCAGGCCGGCGACTACCTGGGCCTGGCGCAATGGGCCCACTTCGGCGGCGCCGCGCAAGCGCCTGCCGATGAGTCGGGGGAGGGGCGCGGCGAATCTGGAGCAGGGCGCGGTGAGTCCGAGGCGGCGCGCGACGAGTCCGAGGCAGGGCGCGGCGAGTCCCGAGCAGGGCGCGGCGAGTCCCGAGCAGGGCGCGGCGCGCCCGGTCTGGGCGAACACAGCGAAAAAATTCTGTCCACCCTGGGATACACCGCGTCCGAAATTGCCCAATTACGGCAATCCTCGGTGGTGCAATAGCCGCCACAACGATCATAAGACTCGTCCGAGACAGAACGAGGAGACAAAAAAATGCTTCCACGCTACCAGCAGCGTCCCGACGGCTCCAACTGGGGCGACTTCGGCGACGACGACCAGCTCGGCACCCTGAACCACCTGGGCCGCCAGGCGCGCCTGGCCGCCGTCGCGGAAATCCGCGAAGGCCTGTCGTTTTCCCTGAGCCTGCCGCTGACGGTGCCGCGCGCGCCCGTGCTCAACCCACGGCGCAAGGGCCCCGTGATCCAGCCCGCCGAAAAGAACGGCGTGCCGGTGTACCGCTATCCGCTGGCGCGCGACGTGCCGGGCGCCACCGACGTCGTCAGCGACGACCGCGTCACGCTGTCGCCGCAGTACTCCACCCAATGGGACGCCCTGGGCCACGTCGGCGCGATGTATGACGCCCACGGCACCGGCCAGCCGCAGCCGACCGGCTACAACGGTTTTACCGTCAGCGAACCGCGCGCCGACGGCTTCACCGGCACCCAGGACCTGTCCATCGCGCCCATGGCGCGGCACGGCATCCAGGGGCGCGGCGTCATGGTCGACCTGCGCGCCCGCTTCGGCGACGCGCATCGCAAGGTCTCGTACCAGGACCTGATGGATGTGATGCACGCCGACGGCGTGCGGGTGCGCCCCGGCGACATCCTGTGCCTGCATACCGGCCTGGCCGACCTCGCGCTCACGCTGGGCGATGACGAGCAGGACCGGCTCAAGACCAGTTGCTGCGTGCTGGACGGCGCCGACGCGCAATTGCTGGCCTGGATCAAGGACAGCCGCATTGCCGCCATCGCCGCCGACAACCACGCGGTGGAATTGCGCAACCATCACCTGGAGAGCGGCAGCGGGCCGCTCTTGCCGCTACACGAACAATGCCTGTTCAAGCTGGGTTTGCCGCTGGGCGAACTCTGGCACCTGACCCCGCTGGCGCACTGGTTGCGCCAGCACGACCGCCACGCCTTCTTCCTGACCGCCGCACCGATGTACGTGCCCGGCCTGGTGGGCGCGCCAGTCAACCCCATCGCGACCGTCTGACCTCGGACGGACCGCGCCACGATCCTTGATCGATTCAACATCCCCTGCAGGGGAGACGTGAGGAGCACACATGAAGAAAACCCGTCACGCGGCCCTGGCCGCACTGCGCCCCGTGGCCGCCGCATTGGCCCTGGCCGGCACCCTGGGCGCGGCCCACGCCGCCGGCTACCCCGACCAGCCCATCACCGTGGTGGTGCCGTACTCGGCCGGCGGCGGCGCCGACAACGCCGCGCGCATCATCGCCCAGGGCATGGGTGAAGTCGCCGGCCAGAGCGTCGTCATCGAAAACAAGGGCGGCGCCAGCGGCTCCATCGGCGCCGCCTACGTGGCCCGCGCCAAACCAGATGGCTACACCGTGCTGTACGACGCCTCCGCGTTCTCAATCAACCCCGTGCTGCGCAAGCTGCCCTACGACGCCAAGAAGGACTTCATTCCCGTCTCGCAGGCCGTCAGCGTGCCCAACATCCTGGTCGCCGCCACCGGCTCGGCCTTCAACAGCCTGCCCGACTTCATCAAGGCCGCGCGCGCCAACCCCGGCCGCTACACCTACGCCTCGTACGGTCCGGGCAGCCTGGCGCAGATGGCCGCCGAACTGCTCAAGAAGGATGCCAAGATCGACATCGTGCACGTGCCGTACAAGGGCGGCGCGCCCGCCATCGTCGACGTCATGGGCGGGCAGGTCGACGTGTACTTCGCCAACGCCGCGTCCAGCCTGAACTACGTCAGCACCGGCAAGCTCAAGGCGCTGGCCGTGTCGTCGGCCGCGCGCATGCCCGACCTGCCCAACGTGCCCACCGTCAGCGAAGGCGGCGTCAATGCCTTCGACGTCGTCGAATGGAACGGCTTCTTCCTGCCGGCCGGCGCCGATCCGCAGGTCGTCGCCAAGCTGCAGGACCTGGTGCAGAAGGCGCTGGCCCGCCCCGAAACCCGCGACAAGCTCGCCAAGCTCGGTCTGACCCCGGTCGGCAGCAGCGCCGCGGACTTCTCCAAGTTCGTCGACGCCGAACAGGTCCGCTGGGCCGAGGTCGTGAAAACCAATAACATCACCGTGAACTGATCGGCCGGGGCGGGCAGCGCCGTTGCCCGCCCCGCCGACGCAAGCACCCAAGGGGAGATGCCGCAATGAGCCGGGAAGACGATTTCGAGCGCGGCCTGGCCAACCGCCGCGCCGTGCTGGGAGAAGAATGGGTGCAGCGCTCGCTGGACCGCGCCACCACCTTCACCGCCGACTACCAGAACCTGATCACCCGCTACGCCTGGCACGACATCTGGAGCCGCCCGGGCCTGCCGCACAAGACGCGGCGGATGATGGTGCTGGCGGTGACCTTGTCCTTAGGGCGGTGGGAGGAATTCGAGCTGCACGTGCGAGCCGCGCTGACGGCGAAGGACGAGTCGCGGCTGAGTCCGGATGAATTGAAGGAAGTGCTGCTGCAGAACGCGATCTACGCGGGCGTGCCGGCGGCCAATACCGCGTTCAATCTGGCGCATGGGATTCTGCGCGAGGTGGCGGGGGAAATTGGGTATGTGTTGGAGCCGGCGGATGCGCGGGGGGCGGATTTGTTTGGTGGGGGAAATTGAGGTTTTAGGCGCGAATGGCGAACAGATACCGTTATCTGCCTGATAATGGGAATTCCATAGCGCTTAGATGTTGGCAGTGTAAGATTGCTCGCTTTCCTAATAATGCAAGGTTATGCAGCTCCCTACGCTTACGGAAGAACAAGTCGGCAAGTTCCGATGGATATGCGAACGCTTTGGGCACGATATCCGACTGCCGCCAGCGGATCATTGGAAAACGATGTCCGATACCGATATTTGGATCCGCGTCGTAAGCCAGGTTGTCGTGGTGGGAAAATCCGATCCCGCCAAGCGGCTTTCCGAGGCCGCCATCCGGGAAAAATTGAACTACGAACGTCTATGTGCCATGCCCGAAGCCCAGGTGGCAATGGTGCTTGGCGAAGTGTTGCGTGAAATAGGTGCGCGCTACGTGTCCGACGTTAATCCGGAGCTTTCGCCAAAGGTCCTTGCCCTGATAAAGAACTTCGCCTTTCTTAAGGCGTACAAAGGCGGGCCGAGCGGTTTCATACGCTACGTGGTGGCGCTGAAAACGTCAGAGGAACGCTGGCAATATGTTGCGAAGTCTCTGGCCTATGTCAAGAACAAGGGAGCGCGTGACTTTCTTACATCCGGCTTTGGTCTGGCCACTGATCGCATTGCATTGGATAGCCGGGTCATGGGAGTGGTGAACAGAATCGTTCCTGAACTTCCAACAAAGGTACCTGCAACCTCATATGCCGCCGTCGAGACTCTTCTCGCGCAGGATGTATGCAAACCGCTTGGCATCACCCCTGCATTTTTGGATCAACTCCTGTTCAAAAATTATGGCTCGATTCTCGAAGGGCTTGGGTCGTCGATGGGTGACGCAGATCTGACTCGCGTGAGTACCGAATCCCTACTGCTGCAGTATCGTCAAATACAGCATGAATTGAAACGACGGGAAGTCCTGTACGAATAGCGAGAGAGTTAGGGTGCGTCAATCGAGGGTATCGCACCCGCAATCGAGCCGGGCAATATCAAATTCGACGTGTCCGGTCTCGGGTGTTTCTCCGAATTCGATCAAGAATCCCATCGTTTCAACCAAGCCTTCAGATGCCTTGGCTACGCGCCCGCGGCCTCGATAGGCGTAATGTCCGGTACGCTCCAGTTGTTCCGCCGACGCGGCGTCTTTCTCACCCTGAGGCCAGTCAACTCCGTAGGCGCCGCCGACTTCACCATCCATTGCAGACAGGCGATTCATGACGACGTCACCGGCCTTGACGGAGCAGGGCCAGCAGAAAACGGTGACTTCCCCTTGGTCGCTGCGAAGCGTGACCGAGGCGGCATCGTCGTCTGGTGCGTATCTTTCTACTGATACAACGGTGAGTGGTTTCATATCTCGGCTGCTCGCCTCTGTTTCCAATGCAGGATCATAAATCGCTGTCTTTATGTCGTTCCCGGTTCCGCACGAAACACTCCTTGTGGTCGAGGGAGGAATGGGGAAGCCGGTTGCCCACGTTATGCCCCTTGATTTCCCGTGTTACGCCGATGAGAACTCGCCGATAACTATAATCCCCCCTCGATCCCCGCTTTGACGGCATTTCCCGCCGTGTCTCATGTCCGCCACGCCCCTTCGCGTGCTGTCCGTCATCCCGCCGATGACGCAGCTCAATACGCCATACCCGTCCACCGCCTACCTGACCGGCTTCCTGCGCTCCCGCGGCGTCACGGCCACGCAGGAAGACCTGGCGTTGGCGCTGGTCTTGCGCCTGCTGTCGCCCGACGGCCTGCGCGCCGTGGCGGCCAAGGTGGATGCGTTGCCGCTGGACAAGCACACCCCCGCGATCCAGGCCTTCATCGCCATGCAGCCGCGC
Source organism: Achromobacter sp. SIMBA_011 (assembly GCF_046535435.1). Taxonomy (NCBI): domain Bacteria; kingdom Pseudomonadati; phylum Pseudomonadota; class Betaproteobacteria; order Burkholderiales; family Alcaligenaceae; genus Achromobacter; species Achromobacter sp. SIMBA_011. The sequence goes on from NZ_JAWRWN010000002.1 coordinate 806,814, forward strand.
TACCTGGCCACCATCGGCCCGGTGATCGCCTTCCTGCAAGGGCGCGACTCGACACTGGCGCACCGCGTCGTCGGCCGTAACTTCCTGCCCGAGGGCCCGCGCTTCGCTTCGCTGGACGTGTACGTCGACGACGAGGGCGGCGATCCGCTGGGCTGGGCCTTCGGCGCCCTGGGCCTGCAGGACCGCGCCAAGCACCTGGCCACGCTGTATCTGAACGACCTGGCCGACGTGCTGCGCGACGCCATCGATCCGCGTTTTGAATTCGTGCGCTACGCCGAATCGCTGGCCGGCAGCCAGCCGACCTTCGACCCGTTGGCCGAAGCGCTGGCCGCGCCGCTGAACCTGGTCGACGACACCCTGCGCGACCTGACCCTGGAAGCGTTGGCGCGTCACCAGCCCACCATGGTGCTGCTGTCGGTGCCGTTCCCGGGCGCCGTCTACGCCGCCTTCCGCATCGCCCAGGCCATCAAGGCGCAAGACCCCAGGATCATCACCGTGCTGGGCGGCGGCTTCGTCAACACCGAACTGCGCGAACTGAAAGACCCGCGCGTCTTCGACTATTTCGACTTCGTCAGCCTCGACGCCGGCGAGCGCCCCTTGCTGGCGCTGATGGAACACGTGCAAGGCAAGCGCTCGCGCCAGCGCCTGGTGCGCACCTTCCTGCGCGACGCCGACAGCGGCGCGGTGCGCTACGTCAACCTGATCGAGCCCGACGTCGCCTTCGCCGAGGTCGGCACGCCCACCTGGGACGGCCTGCCGCTGGACCGCTACCTGTCGCTGCTGGACATGCTCAACCCCATGCACCGCCTGTGGAGCGACGGCCGCTGGAACAAGCTGACCGTGGCCCACGGCTGCTACTGGAAGAAGTGCAGCTTCTGTGATGTCAGCCTGGATTACATCGGCCGCTACGAAGGCGCCTCGGCCACGGTGCTGGCCGACCGAATCGAGGCCATCGTGGAGGAAACCGGGCAGACCGGCTTTCACTTCGTCGACGAGGCCGCGCCGCCCAAGTCCCTCAAGGCCCTGGCCACCGAGCTGATCGCGCGCAACGCCGGCATCTCGTGGTGGGGCAACATCCGCTTCGAGAAGACCTTCACCCCCGAACTGTGCGAACTACTGGCAGACAGCGGCTGCATCGCCGTCTCGGGCGGCCTGGAGGTCGCCTCGGACCGCCTGCTGAACCTGATGAAGAAGGGCGTGTCGGTCGACCAGGTGGCGCGCGTCACGCGCGCCTTCAGCGACGCCGGCGTCCTGGTGCACGCCTACCTGATGTACGGCTTTCCCACGCAGACCGTGCAGGATACGGTCGATGCGCTGGAATACGTGCGCCAGTTGTTCGAGAACGGCTGTATCCAGAGCGGGTTCTTCCACCGCTTCGCCTGTACGGTGCATTCCCCGGTGGGGTTGAATCCCGAGGAATACGGCGTGACGCTGCGGCCGCTGCCGGACGTGACGTTCGCCAAGAACGATATCGGCTTCGACGACCCGACCGGGGTGGATCACGACGCGCTGGGACGGGCGTTGAAGAAGGCAATCTATAACTACATGCACGGGATCGGGCTGGACGAGGACGTGCGCACGTGGTTTCCGTTCAAGGTGCCGAAGACGACGGTGGGGCGGCATCGGATTGCCAAGGCGTTGAGCCAGCGGGGGTGAGCGACAGGCCGCGCTTGTATTCCCCGGGCCCCACGCCAAACTCCTTCCGGAATGCCGCCGCGAAGTGGCTGGGATTCGAGTACCCCATATCGAACGCCACCTCCATCACCGTCACCTTGCCCGCTTGCAGTCGCTGCTGCGCCTCACGCATCCGTGCCTGCTGGAACAAGCCATAGACGCTGTGCCCGAACAACTCGCGGAATCCGCGCTTGATGCGCATGGCGCTCAAGCCCGTTTCCGCGGCCATCTGCGCCAGCGTGGGCGGATGGGCGAGGTCGGCCAGCAGATAGTCGCGCGCCGCCATCAGGCGTTGCCGTTGCGGCGCGGCGGCATTGGCGCGGCGAGTGTCCGCATGGCCGGCCTCGAGAAACAGCCCCGTCAGCATCATGGCCTGCGCTTCGCGGATCAGCCGCGCGCCAGGGGTGTCGCAGGCAGGCGTGCGCAGGTGCTTCAACTCGCGGCTGATGGCGAACGCGGCTTGATGCAGCTTTTCGCCGCGGTAGCCGGTGCGAAAGCAACTGCCGGAGTCCAGTGAGCGCCGCAGCGCCGCGTCCTCTTCGTCCTCGATCCACGTGCGCAGCACGTCCGGCCGCAGCGCAACGGTCAGGCTCTCGCACACCCCATGTTGGGCAAAGTGTCCACGGCGGTCTGGCGTGTAGTACAAGCAGCCCGACGTTTCCCTGATGGCCTCGCCCTGTCCGGCGACGCCGCCTTCCAGCCAGCAATCGGTCTCGCCGCGCAATTGGTACGACAGCAATACGCGGTTGCCGTCGTCACGCGTGTGCACGGTGAACGGCTGCTCGAATGCGCTTTGCCAATGGCACAGCTCGATGCCCTCCGCCACTTCCGCGTACACCAACCGATGTCGTTGTCCTGACAGGTAGTGCGCCAGGAAGTCCGTGTCGAACATCGAGGACGTGGGCACATCGGGCAGGGAGGAAATGGCGCCGTGGCGCGGCGCGTCGGGATGGGTCTTCATGAAGCGATGCCGGGGGACCCGTTTCGGGGGTGACGACCCGATCCGGGTAGTTAAAGGAATGAGACGCAATATTAAATGGAGCGGCTTCCAAGCAATACCCATACATCGCGCCGGCGACACGCGCCGGGTCTCGGGATGCATGCCATCAAACAAACGGACCACGCTCATGATCTTCCAATCCCGCGCCAGATGCGCATCGCCCCGGGTTCTTACCGTCGGATTTCATTTGCTGCTGCTGGCCTGGACCCAGCCCGGCGCGGCGCAGGCGGCCGCAGCGGCCACGGCGGGGGACGCGCGCACCTTGCCGTCCGTCGAGGTCGTCGGCATCCCGCAGGACGACGGCGTGGTGCCGCGTCGCTCCAGTTCCGCCACGCGCACCGACACACCCCTGATCGAGACGCCGCAGTCCCTCTCGGTGATCACCCGCGAACAGATGGACGCGCGCAACGTGCGCTCGGTCAACGAGGCCTTCCGCTACGCGCCCGGCGTCGCCACAGAATCCTGGGGCGCCGTCACCGCCTATGACGACATGAGTATCCGCGGCTTCAGCACGGGCAACGGCCCCGTCGACACCTTCCTGGACGGCATGCGCCTGAACCGCGGCGTCGTCTTCGGCGGCCAGCAGGTCGATCCTTTCCTGCTCGAACGCATGGAAGTGCTGCGCGGCCCCGCCTCGGTGCTGTACGGCACCTCCACGCCCGGCGGCGTCATTGCGCTGACCAGCAAGCTGCCGCGCGAAGACGCCGTGCGCCTCATTGAGCTTGAGGGCGGCACCAGCCGCTACCGTCGCGGGTCGTTCGACCTGGGCGGCAAGGCCGATGAACGCGGCACGCTGCTGTTCCGGGTCGTCGGCACCGCCATGAACAGCGATGGCCAACTGGACGGCACCTGGCTGCGCCGCCGCGCGGTCGCGCCCTCGCTGACCTGGCAACCCAGCGCTGCCACCCGCTTGACGCTGTACGCGCGCTACCAGGACGATCCCGGCCTGGGCATGATCTCGTCGGTGCCCGGCATCGGCAGCGTACTGCCCAATCCCCATGGCCAACTGCCGCCCCGCTTCAACGTGGGCGAGCCGGGCTACGACACGTTCGCGCGCACCATCCGCGCCGTGGGCTACCAGTTCGACCAGAAGCTGGCGGGCGACTGGTCGATGAGCCTGAACGGCCGCTACACCCGCGTCGACAGCGACTATGACGCCGTGGTCCTGGCCGCCTTGCAACCGGACCTGCGCACCATCGACCGCCAGGTGCTCGGTTCCACCGAGCGCTACGACAGCTTCACCCTGGACAACCAGTTGAAAGGCCGCTTCGCCACCGGCGCCGCGCGCCACGAACTGCTGGCCGGCCTGGTGTGGGAGCAGATGCGCGGCGACGGCGACTACCGCACGACCTACAACGGCACCAAGCTGGACCTCTACAACCCCGTCTACGGCGCGCCGCAGCCCGTCCCGCCCACGGTCATGGACAAGGGCATGCGCTCGACGCTGACCGGCCTTTACGTGCAGGACCAGGTCGCGCTGGGCAACTGGCACACCACCGTCGGCGTGCGCCAGGACTGGTCGACCATCGATTCCACCGACAGGCTCTGGCACAGCGGCTTCACCCAGAAGGACCAGGCAACCACCGTGCGCGTCGGCACGCTGTATCGCTTCGGCAATGGCCTGGCGCCGTATGCCACCTACGCGCAGTCCTTCGAGCCCGTGAACAGCCTGTCCGCCAGCGGCGAGCCGTTCAAACCGACCCGGGGCGAACTGTTCGAAACCGGCCTCAAGTACCAGCCGGAGAACTGGGACGCCCTGTTCTCCGCGGCCATCTACCACCTGAGCCAGACCAACGTGCTGAGCGCCGACCCCGCCAACCCGCGCCTATCCGTGCAGTCGGGCGAAGTCCGCTCGCGCGGGCTGGAACTGGAAGCGCATGCGCGGCTGTCGCCGCAGTGGAGCGTGATCGCGGCCTATACTTGGCAGAACGTCGAATACACCAAGGGCAATGCCAACGAAGTAGGCAGGACGCCGTCGCGCGTGCCGACGCGCTTTGGCGGCGTCTGGCTGGCGTGGGATGCGCCGTCCGGCCTGGGCGCGGCGCTCGGGGTGAGGCATAACGGCGGAAGTTGGGGCGGATACAAGACGCTGCAGGACTTCCGCGTGCCGGGATACACCTTGGTGGATGCGCAACTGCATTACGACCTGGGGCGGCAGGTGCCCAGCTTGAAGGGGACGAAGGTGCAGTTGAATGTGTCGAACTTGACGGACAAGCGGTATAGCGGGGGATGCTATGACCTGGATAACGGCTGCTTCGCGGGGGCGGGGAGGGTGGTCAGTTTGAAGGTGGGGTATCAGTGGTGAGGCGGGTGGATTGATGGCGGGGCGGGCGCGTCGGTGGACGGCCCGCATCCCCGGCTATCGAAGCCCAGACGCCGGGGAATGCGCTCATGCAGCTATGTCGTTGCCGCGATGTTGGAATGCCGTAGTTTGGCTCGCAGCTTGGCTTCCAATTCACCCAGGCCGATATTGCCGCAGCCCACCAGGGTCAGGTCTTGCAGGGCGGGTAGCGCCTCCAGGGTATTGATATCCGTGATCCGCTTGCAATATTGGATATTCAATTGCTCCAACGCCAGCAGGGCGGCAATCGGGCCAATGGTTTCCAACAGGCCTTGGTTCTTGAGCCGCAATGAACGCAGTCCGGAAAGCTGTTCGATTCCCGCCAGCGTTTTCAACGAGCGTCCCGCCATCAGGCCCAGCGATAACAGGGGCAACGCCGCGATGCGGTGAAACAGCGATTCATCGAACGGCACGTTGAATAGATTCAGCTCCAGAAGCGGCAGCCGCAAGGCCTGATCGAGCAGTTTTCCCGCCTTGTCCGGCAACATCGACAGCGACTTCAGCGCCGGAAAATCCTCCGCCTTGAACCGCATCGGAACGTTGACCTCCAGCGACTCCAACTGCGGCATCGGCCCCGCCGACCAGGTATATGACCCTGGGCAATCGAAAATCGACAGATGCCGCAGGCTGGCCGGCAGCATCTCGGCGCGCAGGTTCTTGACCACCGAGGCCTGGATATTGCCAGGGCCAATGGACAGATGGGTCAGGGATGGTAGCCGCGCGATCAATGCCGGCAATTCCTCTACCGGGTCCAGGGGCGGCGCCCACAGATGGACATATTCGATTGCCGCTAGCGTCGCCGTACTCGGCGGCGCATCGTAGAAAAGGACTTGATCCGAGCCAAGCGCCTGCGCGGCCTGCCGGCTGTGCATCAACAGCCATCGCTTGTCGCGGCCGGGTTGATGGGACGAAAACGGGGCTAGGGACATGGGGTTCCGTAAGAATAGTGTCTCGGGGCAGCACGAATATCGCCGATAGCCTGAGGTGTGTCTTGGAAGGGTAGAGCAATAAAGCAAAAAGAGCCTTGGCCAAGCGCACTTGATCACCCGAAGTATGCGTGAGATGACTATGAAGTCGGGTGTGTTGCGTGCCTTACTGGGGCAGCCTGTTGTAGGAAGTCACGCGTAGAGCTGGCCCAATGGGCTGGACGCTGGGGGGCGGAATTTCCTGATGCAGGCGACGGAGATCTGTCGAGTGGAAGAACCAGGGGGCATAACGAAGTAGACAGCCTGGAAAATTTAACAATAGTTGAAAATAGATTTCAAAGTACTATGTCGCGGTTCCGTGCAATTTTTCGCTTTTCTAGGGGGGCGAACCCCCCGGGGCGCGTGTACTGCACTTGATCTTTTTGATTGCGGATTGCCAAACGGGTGTGATTATGCGCGATCTTTCGAGGGTGGATTTTGTGTGATAGTTAATAGAATGTAATGTCTGTGTTAGTCGATCGTTCTGGTCGTTTTTAAAGTGAGAGGTTCCGATAAGTGATTAATCCGAGTCTATTCTGGCATGAACCTCAGTTTTTACGTTCCTATCCCTATGTTCCAGATCTGGATGTTGTGCCAAAAAAAGGTGGTGTGTATATCTACTATAGAGTGTATGGTGGTTTAAGTGACGTTTTCTATGTGGGCCGCGCGTTGAACCTTAGACAGCGAATTAAGGGGCAGATGAATAACTTGAAACTTATGAATGGGATAAAGGCTGCCGCGAAAGGGAAAAGATATTTGGCATACGCTGAAATTGTCCTCAGGCCCGGGCAGACAAAGAGCGCCGCCGTTAACGCTGCAGAAAAGCTCCTGATTCGTCATTTTGTTGATGATGGTCATAATCTGATGAACATTCAAGGTGTAAAAATTAAACTCCAGACGCTTGAAAACCAGCGACCGACCGCGCTCAAATCTGTTGTACCAATCCGCACCCAGATAGTGGCGCAACGTTGATTTTTTTGCCTGCAATGGCCCCCAGGGAACTTGGGGTTATTAATCTAATTAATATTGAGTTCAGGATGTTATGGCTTCGAATGGATTGGGGCTTTCATGCCGCGAGTGCTGGTGGCGGGTGCTGGTAATTTTTGCTGCTATTGGCTTTTTTGTAGTGGCCTGTGTGTCTAAATGGCCTTGGATGGAATCTCCTTGGTCCGCTGCCTCAGCCGTGGCCACGGCGGCGGCGGCACTTGTGGCTCTTTGGCTTGGAAGGATAAATATTGCTTCGGAGGAAACGAAGGAAAAAAACAATGCGTCCGTTATGAAAATATGCATAGAAGAGGACTTGAAAGAAATGCTTGTCCTATTGGGGCGCATCGCGGTGATAGTGAGAATGGCCGAAACAGCGAAAATTCCGGAAAAGGACCATGCGGCACTCTTAGGAGCTTTTAAAGATGCCGCTGATCGCATAGAAATGCCGTCAGCATCAAAAATGATTGATAAAGCTTCCTTTCTTGAAGTCGAACAGAGAGAGGCTTACCTGAAAATTCACACGGGCCTTCCTCATCTAAAACGACGGTGTGATAAGCTCCCTGACCTTAATAGATTTGGCCTGGATGCTGCAAAGTATTTCGATTCGGGTCTTCAAATTAAAGATGATATAAAAAAAATATCTCATTTCTCCAAAGTTTTTTTATCTGATCAAAAAAAATATTATTGGAGAAGCTTGAAATTTTGGTCGGATGCTTATGATTCTGGGGGAAGGAGTTTTCATGATCACCCGCTGGATCGATAAATATGTATTCGGATAAAAATGCTGTTTTATGCATTATCTCGGATATGGGTTGAGAGATTTCCTTTGACGGATGTATCATTTTGATCGGTAAGATTAAGGTGGCTCGTTCTGAGTCCTTCAATCTGGTCACGTCAGCACTATGTCGTGGGTACAGGCCGGGTAGGGGGTAGGCATAAAGAGCACACTTGTCGCGGCCTTCAGCCAAGCTTCCGTCCTTTGCTGATCGGCTGGGGGCGTATAAGACGGGAGGACCAACGCCATCGAGAGCATCAATGCGCAACTGTGCCGTGAACCGGTTCGCCACCATTTATGCCGAACGCTTCACTGACCCGTATCGCTGAGATAGCATCAACAAGCCTGACAGATCCTCGACCGGGTGTTTAATGCCTTAAACACAAGAATACTCACAGTCCCCTGGGAGTCGATATTCAGGACTGGATCAGTTTGAACGTCGATGATCCCAGGGTCCGTCTGCTTATTCCGCGGCCTTCGGCGGCAGATCCTCCGCCGTTACGCCGCCCCGTCCCATATACGCCCCGAACACCGTGCCAATGGTCTTGACCAGACTATGCGAGTTCATCACCTCGCCATGGATCTCGTCGATACCCTCGTCGTCCGGTTGCAGCTTGCTGGCGTGCCCGACCCATTCGATGGCGGCAAAGCGGTTCTTCTTGGCGCCGTGGCCGCGCGCATAGGCCAATCCGATTTCGGCGCTGGCGCGGGCGGCGCGCCAGTCGTCGTCTTCGTCGACCAGCGGCCGCAGATAATCGCGCACGCCGCTCTGTTTTTCCGCGTCGGTGCCGTGGTCGCGCAGCAGCACCCCGATGCGCAAGCGCGCCAGACCGTCGGCGCGCGGTTCTTCGCGCGACTCCTGCAACAGCCGCAATACCGTCTCGACATTCTCGCGGCGCGAGAAATCCATCTTGCCGTCGAACAGGTGCCGATGCGCCATGTTGTACTTGGCCAGCGGCGAACCATCGTCCACCGCGCGTTGCAGCCATTCGTCGCGCACTGCCTCATCCAGATAATGGTCGGGCGTGTTGTCGCGGAAGCCGCGGTGAATGTCGTACATGCTGCTGGCCGCGTCGGGAAAGCGCCGATCCGCCAACTGGCGTGTCAGGAAATAACCTTCCTCGTGCGCGCCGCCATCCCACAGCATCGCGGCGGCCGCCAGCACATTGAAACTGTCGTCCGTCTGGTCGCGGCCGAGTTCGGCGGCGCGATCCAGCAGTTGTTGCGCCTTGGCCGGATCCTTTTCAAACCCCCACAGCCCGAACTGATGCGCCACCGCCACCAACCCCTGCGGCGTCGCCAACTGGTTCCAGCCGCTCATGCGCTCCAGCACGCGCTTGAACGCGCCGTCGTCGTCCAGAATGTGGTGAATCAGCGTCACGTGCGCGAAACTGCGGAACGGCCCGTCCACTTCGCCAAAATACATATTCCCCGGGAACGCCGCCACGCTCTGCGCGTGCAGCTTGCGGGCACGCGCATGGTCGCCCAGTGAATAACTGACGAAATTCGCGAACCGACCGAGCGCCTCGCCGCGTTCCTGGGGCCGCAGATCGCGCTGCAGGAACGATTCGAAGGCCTGGCGATGGGCTTGCACCGCCTGCGTTTCTTCCGATTCCGGAAAATCGCTCAGCTCGTCCCACAGGCCGATCCAGCGGATCGCGTTGCGCTGCGGTTCCGTCAGCGTCTCGCACAGCGGGCCGCTGGCCAGGCCGTCGATATCCTCGTAACTGCCGCCCCAACGCGGTTGCAGATACTGCGCATACGCGATCAGCGTTTCCAGGTGGCCCGGGCGCAATTCCAGCGCGCGCAGCAGCCAGTAATCCTTGCCCTGTTCCATTTCATGCTCGGCGCGCGGCGCGAGCCATGCGGGCAGGGACCGCGGCGCCTGATCCGGTTGCAGGCGCGGCACGCCGTATTCCGCCAGATGCGCCAGCGCGGCGTCCATCAGGCCGGGTTCCTCGACATCGTCGTGGGTAATCGTTTCCGGAGGATTGCCTTCGAACAACTGGCGCAGCCAATACGGCTCTTTGAAATGCGCCGCCATTTGCATCATGGTCACGCAGGCCGCGACGGGACGCGGCGACAGCGTCATGGCTTTCAACAGCGCGGCGGCGGCGGTTTCGCAGGCCAGGGCGGCGCCGATCCAGCGATCCTGCGTCACGCTGTCCGCCCAGCCGAAGCCGCGGATATCCGCGGCGCGGCCGAAGCAGAAGTTACCCAGGACCAGGTGTGCGTGGTAGGAGTCGGGGCAGGCGGCGATCCAGGTCTGGAGGAAGTCGGCGGCTTGCGGGTAGGGGACGGTGCTGTAGTCGAAGAGGGTGCCGGAGAGGACGGCTTCGGAATACGCGGAAATCTGGCTGGCGGGGAGCGACCAATCCTGTTGTTCCAGGTCGGCGTAGTAGGCGTCGATTTGGGAAAACGCGCGGGATTGGACCAGGGCGCGGAGGTCTTGGCGGATGGTGGTGAGCGTGCGCAAGGATCTACCTGTCGTTAAATGCGGAGCGACCTGTAGGGGTCGGAATAACGCTTGATTATTGAAGCAAATTCACGATGGAGCGGGAGGATGATAAATTTCCATTTCGAAATGTAATATGATCCTTCGGGTCTGAGGTCTGAACAGGTCAGGTGGCTACCGTCAGGGATCCGTTATCTAGATAGCGGAGAGATTTACGACGTAATGCTGATAAGTACCAAGACCAATGGATGGAGGCTTGAGTTAGAAGTCGGCTCTGAACTTCTTGTGAGGATGTATGGAAGACATAAAAACAGCTCTCAATAGATACTTAAATGATAACTATTCTGATGGTGATATCGTTGAGGTTAAGAAAGTTAGAGATGATCTAGCTCCCGATTTTTTGTATGCGGGTAATCCGCTTTCGAAGATTTTATCCGAAATCAGTAGCGGCTTCCGTGCATTAGTAAGAGCGCGGATGCTGGAGCGAGTTAGGCCCGGAGTCTATTATTACAGGCCGAACAAATATTCCGATTCAATTGAAAATCTCCCGGTCGAATATAGTGGGCGTTCAGCGGTTTCTATAGTCGAGCCCCAGAATCTGATCGACATTATGAAACAATTTGAAGATGTGAAGTCTCTGGCAAGGAGTTCGGTTTTTTTAATTCAGCGAGACCTTGCTACGGCGGATGTGGGGCTGTTGCAGGAGGTTAGTTTTTAATGGATGCCGTTAATTCTCTAAGGCCAGGAACTAAGGACGGCCTTGCAATATTGGCTTTTAAAGTCCAAGCCTTGCAATTCGATCTGAATCGGGACTTGCAATTTATAAGTATGAAAGATCAATTGATACGCGGGCGTACGTTAGTACTGGCTGCTGCGAAAGCGGGTCTTGTTAACCCAGGCAGGAGCCTGGCGAACGGGAGTCCAAATATAATTGTTGTTGGGGGAGGTGTCGGTGGTGTATCTGCCGCTCTCATGGCGTGTGAACTAGGGCTAACAGTGCAACTTGTAGAGTCGACGTCTGCGTGTTTTTCCCTTTTAGGATTGGGTAGCGATAGACTATTTAGTGCGACAGTATACGATTGGCCCCATGAACATAGTGGTGGGCACTCCTTTCCCTATATGGAGCCTCTTCGGAATAAGGAAACTATCTCAAATCTTAAAAAGAAGGCTGCGGTGCTGCGTTTTCCGGATGTTCCCAAAACGGGAGCGGAAATGCGAAAATCTTTCCTGTTGCAGCTGGATAAATATAAAGAGAAGTATAGAGATAATATTGAAATAATATATGAGCATAGCCTTCATAGCATGGATGATGTCGCCGTGAATGAAGCGAGCGGAAGAGTGCGGGTCGATGTTTATGGTAAGGGGGGTGTAAGAAATTTAAATGCGCAAATAGTCATATTTGCTATCGGATTCGGCTTGGGTAAAAGTAATGAGCAAACTCTCGCTGCGAGAGATTTTTTTTCCTATAACGAGTTGGAAAGTGACATTAATAAGGCGCTCAATGGTAAAGGGAAGATTCGAATTTTTGGGGGAGGAGATGGAGGGTTGCAGGAGGCTCTCAGATTCTGTCTCGACCCGAATTGGCATGATCTTGGTGGTTGCGTGAATGAGCTGCGAGAAATTCTACGACATGCAAATCATGGGGCGCATTGGGCGCAGATGTGTGGGCGCATTCAATCCGCAGAGGATCAAGCCGTTCGCGCGTCGATGTGGGGTTATGAGGACGGTTGTGTATATCAGGAATTGGATCAAATATATTGGCGAGAAATGGAAGAATTGAATAATTTGGCGCCAGCAGCTCTCAAGGTTTGGTATGAAAGGGTTGTGCGAAAAGTCGAAATTGAAATTGAGCTTGTGGATGAATTGAAATTCAGCAAGAAGGTGTATGGCCTTAATCGTTGGTTGGTAGGGCTACTAATTCGATTGTCCGTTAAGGGTTCTGGGCGTGCCTCATTGTTTAGAAAGACCTCTGAAATGATCAGAAGCTCCGGTAATGAGGCGCCTGATGTTGAGTTACGCCGGATCGGGTTTTCTAGCGTGAGCAAGCAGGAGCAAGTGGGAACGGCAGGGTCGGAGGATCTGTTGCGACGCCTTGCTTTTCAAGGAATTCCGATGAATCTTGATCCCGTGGTGTAGGCCTTGAGTATTTTTGTGTTTGATATATGATTTATTATTTTTTTGATTATTTCTAGATGATATATCTGTAGGAGAAAAAAATAATGGGATTATTGGCGTGAAATTTACTGACTATTCTGGTGGTCCGGTGTCAGTTTTAGTTGTCCAAAACGCCATAGTGGCAGGTATAAAAAAAGCAGCTGGCGCCTACCCTAAAATTTCAGGACTTTCTCTGGATGCGGCTCCTGAGTATTTTTTGACGACGTCTATAGCCGTTCAGGTTGGGAGATTGGGTGTTCTAATTGATCTTGAGAAATCAGTAAAAGAGACGCTAATCAATAGCGGGGCGATTTCTACTGGCGTTGTGCCGAAGGATATCCGCGGTAATGGTCGGTTTGATATGGTTGTCCATAAAAAAAACGAGAAACCACGTTTTCTTGTTGAGGTGAAGCATCCGGTGGGATCATTTCATAGAATTGAGCGTGACGTAAAACGTCTCTCTGCGGTATTGGCAAGAGGTGGAGAGAGAAATTGCCTTCAGTCCGGATTCCTTGCCTCATTCGTTCGAAAAAATGTTCAGGTTGGTGCCGAAGATAGGCTCAATCGTTTGCTGGATGAGATAGGTGATAGGTGTCAGAAATTGGTAGAAAAGCAAGGTCAAAGAATAATTTTGAGTAGCATAGCAATGGATAAGGGAAGTGCATACGCGAGTGCCGCAGTGTGTATTCGAATTGATAAGGCCTCGCGCAAGAAAACCAAATAAAAACTGAGATTTTGTGAAAATTAATGACGATCGTTAGGAGGCTTTTTTATCGATCGTTAGGAGGCTTTTTATAGGGTGAGATGGCATCTTCGTTCGCGTCTATGTCGTACACTTCTCCGACAACCAAGGAGCCCCATGCCGATTCAAACCCTAGGCCGTTGCTGTGTCGTCCTGTTTCTCGCCGCGCTGACTTCCGGCTGTTCCCTGACCAACGAATGCCGCTGGAATCGCAGTAGCTGCATGTATGACGGCAAGTACGAGCCGGGCGAGGAAGACTACGCGGAATCCGAGGCGAAGCGCCTGAACAAGGCTTCGACCGATCGCTTGCGTAAAAGCTCGGGTGATTGAGCGATAGCTCAGCGCAGGCGGTGGCGTGGTGGGTGGCCCGGCATCCTGTCGACTGCCCACCCTTGCGAAGTGCTGGCATCCCGATGGCGCCAAGCACACCGCAACCGCGCCAATCAATGCAATGACCCTTCCGTCATCGCCACTCCAATATCCAACCGCGCCCCGTCCATAGCCGACTCTGCAAGATCCGCAATGTGATCGCAGAGGCTTTCAATGCCGCCTAGCAAGTTGGCGTTGATCCACGGCTCCAGCGGCTCCACGCCGGTGCCCTCGGGTTCCGTCGCGCTATTCCCCACGATCCGGGCGATGGCCCAGATGCCCAGGCAAGCCCGTTCAATCTTCCGAAGATCAGCAAATCGAATAGGGACGCTCTCCGGATCATCCGGCGTGGCCCAGCGGTCAAGGGTATAGGATTGGTCGTTCATCGCGGCTGCCTCTGTCATTAAGCTCGCGCCCCGTTGTCGGTCGGGGCGGGCGAGCACAAGGCCGGGTTGACAGACCGGTGACAAGGGAAACCGGCGCACACGAAGGTGCCCCAGCCAAGGCTCGCCCATGGAGGGACGTACGTCAGCCTACGGACATGAAAACGCCGCTGTTGCAGCGGCTGCCCGCCCTTGCTCTTCCGGCTGTCAATCCGGACGATCGTTGTTGCGATCGCAAGATGAGTATGGGCGTGACGCACATTGGCAGCAATGCCAAGGGTGACATTCTCATCCCTATCCGAGACGAGCGTTCAATAAGAAAAGGACCTCGCAAGGTCCTTTTTCAATTCTCAAGCCGCTTCCGGCAGGAAAAACCGATCCTTCAGCTCCTGCAACCCGATCCGATCCAGCATCTCAGTCAGCCTTTCCGCAGGCTTCCGACGCGGCAGATCCTTGTACTGCGCAATGATCAGCTCATTCTTCATCGAATGCTCCCACCCCACCAGCTCCGTCACGCTGACCTGGTACCCATGCGCTTCGAGCTGCAAGCACCGCAGCACGTTCGTGATCTGGCTGCCAAACTCCCGCGTATGCAGCGGATGCCGCCAGATCTCCGCCAGCGGATCGGCCAGCGCCTTGGCTTTGTTCTTGCGTAGCACCGATGCCACTTCCGCCTGGCAGCAGGGCACGACCACGATGTACTTGGCCTTTTTCTCCAGCGCGAAATGGATCGCGTCGTCGGTGGCGGTGTTGCAGGCGTGCAGGGCCGTGACCACGTCGATGGTCGCGGGCAGTTTGTCGGAGGTGATGGACTCGGCCACCGACAGGTTCAGGAACGACATGCCGCCAAAGCCCAGGCGCTGCGCCAGCTCTTCCGATGACTTGACCAGTTCCTCGCGGGTTTCGATGCCGTAGATGTGCGAGCCGTTCTTCAGCGCGTCGGGCTGTTCCTTGAAGAACAGGTCGTACAGGATGAAGCCCAGGTACGACTTGCCCGCGCCGTGGTCGGCCAGGGTGACGGCGCCGCGTTGTTGCTGGACGTCCTTGAGCAGCGGTTCGATGAACTGGAACAGGTGGTAGACCTGCTTGAGCTTGCGGCGGCTGTCCTGGTTCATCTTGCCGTCGCGGGTCAGGATGTGCAGGGCCTTGAGCAGGTCAATCGACTGGCCGGGGCGGATGTCGTGGGTTTTGTCGGACATGGGGGTAAGGCAATGCGCCCCGCGTGGGGCGGGGCGCAGTGGAAGGCGGAAAGCGTCATTTTAACGAAACCGGTGACTCTCCGTCCGGCAGCCGACAGGG
Organism: Achromobacter sp. SIMBA_011; assembly: GCF_046535435.1. NCBI lineage: Bacteria > Pseudomonadati > Pseudomonadota > Betaproteobacteria > Burkholderiales > Alcaligenaceae > Achromobacter > Achromobacter sp. SIMBA_011. The sequence continues at coordinate 821,958 of NZ_JAWRWN010000002.1, forward strand.
CGGGCCTGCTTGGCGTTGAGCCGTGCGCGGGTCGGCCGACTAGCCGGCGGCTATCCGCCGGCAGCCGGCGCGACGGCGGCGCCGTCGATGCCGTGGCGGGCCAGGGCCTGGGCCACGAAGCCGCTGTGTTTCATGTCTTCGACGAAGTCGGCCAGGACGCGCGCCGCCGCTTCGCCGCGCCCGCGCGGCAGGCCCATGGCCTGGCGGATGGTCATGAAGCTGCCGGGCAGCAGGCGCAGGCCGCCCAGGCGGCCGGCGTCGGCTTCCAGTTGCTGGCGCACGCCGGCGGCGACGTCGGTGCCGGTCTGCAGGAAGGTGTCGACCACGGTGGGCGAGGTGGCGGCGCGGGTGATGGCGGCGCGTTGCAGTTCGCGCGTCAGGTAGAGGTCGTAGGCGCTGCCCAGGCCGACGGTGACGCGGTGGCGCGGGTCGTCGACCTCGGCGATCTCGCGCAGGGGCGAATCGTTGCGCACCAGGTAGGCGCCTTCGATCAGGACGTAGGCGTCGGTGAAGGCGATGCCGGCGGCGCGCTTGGGGTCGATGGCGAAGAAGCCGATGTCGGCGGCGTCCTGGCTGACGGTGTCGACGGCCTTGCCGGCGCTGTCCAGGACGATGAGTTCCAGGGCCACGCCGAGCCGCTGCGCGAAGGCGCGGGCCAGGTCGACGGAGACGCCGGCGGGGGCGCCGCTGGCGTCGCGGGTGGCCAGGATGGGGTTGCCGAGGTTGATGGTGGCGCGCAGCGCGCCGGTGGGGGTGAAGGCCTGGATGATGTTGGCGGGGATGTTGGTGGCGCCGGAATGGGCGGGGACGTCCGAACGTGCGGTGGTGCTGGAAATCGCGGTCATGGCGTTATTGGTGGAGGACAGTGGGAAATTCAAAGGCGATTGCTGATGGCTTGTCTGCCGTGGCGGAAGCTCACAGGCGGCAGCTACGGTTCAAGGGCCGCGGCGGATGGTTCACACCGGGTAGCAGCCGACTCACACGCTGTACCGCCCCGCACCCGGCGCACAGCACAGGTCGATCCGTTGCGGCTCCAGGTCATCCCCGAACCACGCATTGATCGCGGCGCGGCGCTCACCGACATAGACCGGCGCGCCATCGGCGTCGAGTTTCATGCCCAGGTCATGGCCCGGCACGAGCAGGGTATCGGGCCGCTTGCGCCACCATTCCCAGATGCGTTCCAGGCTGGCATGGCTGGCAGCGGCGTCGGCGGTGTCGACTACCTGGCCCGAGACCAGCTCGGCGCGGTTCTTAGCCGCATCGCCGGTGAAGAGGATGGGCTGGCGCGGGTCATCGACGTAGAACAGCAGATGCCCGGGGGTATGGCCGGGCGCGGCGATGGCGGTGATGCCGGGCAGGAAGGCGTCGCCGTCGCCGATGCGGCGCACGCGGTCCAGCCGGTCGAGTTCGCGCACGTACAGTTCGGGCAGCGGGTTGAAGCCGGGCGGTTGCGCGGCGGCCCATTGCAGTTCCCGCGCGCCGATCCAGACGGTGGCGTTGGGGAACAGCGTGAAGTTGACGGCGTGGTCGTAGTGGGCGTGCGTGAGGACGACGTCGGTGATGTCGGCCGGCGCGACGCCGCAGGCGTCCAGGTGGCGGCCGAGCAGGTGGCGCACGCCGAACGCGCCGACGTCCACCAGGATCCTGTGGCGGTCCGAGCGCAGCAGGGTGCTGGTGCTCCAGCCCAGGCCGCCATGGCAGACGGCGCGGCCGGGGTAGCCCTGGATCAGGATATCGATCTGGTACATGGGGTCACTCCGCGGTGATGTGGGCTTCGCTGATCAGTTGGCGGTAGCGTTGCAGGTCGTCGCGCAACTGGCGCGTGAATTCCTCGGGCGTGCCGGCGATGATTTCATTGCCGCCTTCGGTGGCCAGCTTGCGCACCACTTCCGGGTCCTTCACCGCCTGGACCACGGCGTCGTGCAGGGTGGCGATGATGCGCGGATCGGTGCCGGCCGGCGCCAGCAGGCCCTGGAACTGGGTGATGACGAAGTCCTTGTAGCCGAGTTCCTGCATGGTGGGCAGGTCGGGCAGGCTGGAGGCGCGGCGCGGGCCGGTGACGGCGTAGGCGCGCAGCTTGCCGGACTGGATGTGCGGGGTGGCGGTGACGGTGGTGTCGAAGGTGAACGACAGTTGCCCGCCCAGCACGTCGGTCAGGGCCTGGGCGTTGCCCTTGTAGGGCACGTGCGTCAGTTGGGTGCCGGTGCGCAGGGCCAGCAGTTCGCCGGCCAGGTGGCCGCCGGCGCCCAGGCCGGCCGAGCCATAGGTGACGGCGCCGGGTTTCTTGCGGGCGGCGGCGAGCAGGTCGTCGATGCTGTGCGCGGGCGATTGCTGCGGCACCACCAGCGCGTACTGGTAGCTGGTGATCTGGCTGATCGGGGCGAAATCCCTCAACGGGTCATAGGGCGTTTTCTTGTACAGCGACGGGTTGACCACCAGCGGGCCGCTGGCGTCCAGCAGCAGGGTGTAGCCGTCGGGCGCGGCCTTGGCGACGAAGTCGGTGCCGATCATGCCGTTGGCGCCGGGCTTGTTCTCGACCACGATGGTGCCCTTCAGGGTCTTGGCCATGCGGGCCGCGACCACGCGCGCGGTGATGTCGGCCGCGCCGCCGGCCACGTAGGGCACGATCAGGCGGATCGGCTGGCTCGGGTAGTCGGCGGCGCGTGCCAGCGGCGCGGCCAGGGTCGCCGCCAGGACCAGGGTGAGTCGGGCGATGTTCTTCATGTTGTCGGTCTCCTCCGGGATGCCGGCTCAGCCCTGGCCGGCGTGTTGGCGCAGCAGGGCCAGGACGTCCGCGGCCACTTCGATGCCATGGGCGCGCTGGCGCGCCAGCTTGGCCAGTTCGATCTCGCCGGGCTGGATCACGGGGCGGGCCGGGTCGGCGGCCGGGCTGGCGTGCAGGATGGCGGCGAAGTCGTTCATGCGTTCGGCCAGCCATTGGGTCGAGCCCAGGCGGCGGGTGTCGATCAGCAGGAAGAAGTGGCCCAGGTTCTGCGGTTCGTTGGGCGCGTCGACCCAGGATTTGACGTGGGTGAGGTAGGCGGCGTTGGACAGCAGGCCGGCGAACAGGTCCACCATCAGCGCCAGGCCGTAGCCCTTGTGGCCGCCTATCGGCAGCAGGAAGCCGTCCAGCGCCTGTCTGGGGTCGGTGGTCGGTTGGCCCTGGGCGTCGGTGGCCCAGGTGTCGGGGATGGCCTGGCCGGCCTTCAGGGCGTTGCGGATCTTGGCGCGGGCCACCACGCTCATGGCCATGTCGAGCAGGAAGTGCGCGCCGTCCGGGTTCGGCACGGCAAAGCCGATGGGGCTGTTGCCGACGCGCGCGTCGGTGCCGCCCCAGGGGGCGATGGTGGTGGTGGCGTTGCTGCCGATGATGCTGGCGTAGCCGGCCTCGGCGGCGATCAGGCCGTAGGGCGAGATCGGGCCGAAATGGTTGCTCTGGCGGGCGAACGCCAGGCCCACGCCGCATTCGCTGGCGGCCTGCATGGCGGCGCGCAGCGCGTGCATGCCGACCAGCGGGCCGACGCCGTTGTCGCCGTCGACCAGGCGCAGCGCGGGGGCGGGGCTGTCCACGCGGATGCGGGCCTGGCGGTTGATGCCGCCGACCTGCAGGCGCTCGCCATACGATTCGATGCGCGACAGGCCGTGGGTGGACAGGCCGAACAGGTCGGCCAGCACCAGGATGTCGACCACGTCGACGGCGTCCTGGCGCGGCAGGCCCAGGCCTTCGAAGGCGCGCACGCCAAGCTCGCGCAGTTCGGTTTCCGGGACGAGGGAGGGGGAGCCAGCAGTGGCGGCCATGATCAGCAATCCTTGTGTGAAAAAAAGAGGGGGGACTTATTCGGCGGAAAGACGGGCGTCTTTCACCACTTGGCTCCAGCGGCGCTCTTCGGCGTCGATGAAGGCGGCGAATTCGGCCGGGCCGGCGCCGGAAGGCTCGGCGGCGTCATGGGCCAGGCGCTGGCGCACGGCGTCGGTCCGCAGGGCGCGCTGGGCGGCGGCCTGCAGGCGCGAGATCGCTTCCTGCGGCGTGCCGGCCGGGGCCAGCAGGCCGAACCACTGCGAGCTTTCGAAGCCGGGGTAGCCCTGTTCGGCCACGGTGGGAACGTCCGGCAGGATCGGCAGGCGCTGGGCCGAGCCGACGGCCACGATCTTGATCTTGCCGGCCTGCGCATGCGGCAGCAGGCCGGGGATGCCGGCCGCGGCGGCGTCGATGTTGCCGGCCAGCAGGTCGGTGACCTGGGCGCCGGTGCCCTTGTACGGCACATGCACCACGTCGATGCCGGCGGCGGTCTTGAGCATTTCGAAGGCCAGGTGGCCGGCGCTGCCGTTGCCGGCCGAGCCGTAGTTCAGGACGCCCGGCTTGGCGCGCGCCAGCGCCACGAATTCGGGCAGGGTGGCGGCCGGCACCTTGGCGCCCACGGCGAACACCATGGGCAGCTTGGCCAGCAGGATGATCGGGGCGAAGTCGCGGCGCGGGTCATACGACAGGTTGGGCATCATGGTCGGGTTCACCGCCAGGGTGCCGACGTGGCCCAGGATCAGCGTGTAGCCGTCGGGCCGGGCGCGCGCCGCTTCCACCGTGGCGATGCTGCCCTGTCCGCCGCCCTTGTTCTCGACGATGACCTGCTGGCCCAGGTCGCGCGACATTTCCACGGCGACGGCGCGCGCCACTACGTCGGAACTGCCGCCGGGGCCGTAGGGCACCAGCAGGCGGATGGGGCGTTGCGGCCAGGCGTCGGCGTGGGCCGAGAAGGGGGCGGACGACAACAAGGGGGCGGCGGCCAGCGCCAGCGCGGTGCGCAGGCAGGCTCTCCGTAGCGGATTCATGGGTGGGGTCTCCTGTTCGGGCCGCTATTGGTTGCGGCTGGGAGACATCGTGCCCCGCCCTCGGAATCGAGTAAAGTGCAAAAATTCGTTCAATTCTTGATGAAAACGCATGAATTTCGATCTTGCCGATCTGCGCGCCTTCCTGGCGGTGGCCGACCTGGGCAGTTTCCGCGCCGCGTCCGAGGCGCTGCACCTGTCGCAGTCGGCGCTGTCGCGCCGCGTGGACAAGCTGGAGGCGGCGCTGGGCGTGCAACTGATGACGCGCACCACGCGCAAGGTCGAGCTGACCACCCTCGGCCGCGGCTTCGTGCCGCGCGCCCGCAGCGTGCTGAATGAGCTGGAGAGCGCGCTGGTCGGCATCCGCGACGTGGCCGAGCGGTTGTCGGGCATGGTGACGATTGCCTGCGTGCCGTCGGCGGTGGCGTATTTCCTGCCGGATGTGATCCGCGAATACCACGCCAGCTATCCGCGCATCCGCATCCGCATCATCGACGAGTCGTCCTCGCAGGTGCTGACGGCGGTGGCGCGCGGCGACGCGGATTTCGGGCTGACCTACATCGGCGCCAATGACGCGGAGATCGAGTTCAAGCCGCTGCTGGAAGAGCCGTTCGTGGCGGCGGTGAGCCGCAAGCATCCGCTGGCCAAACGCAAGTCGGTGGATTGGGCCGACCTGGAGGCGCATCCGTACATCACGCTGGCGCAGGGCAGCGGCAATCGTTTCCTGATGGACCAGGCGCTGGTGCACAGCGGCAGCCGGCCGCGCCATTTCTGCGAGGTGCAGCACGTGCCGGCGCTGGTCAGCATGGTGGAGGCGGGCCTGGGCGTGGGCGTGGTGCCGCGGCTGGCGATGCCGGATGAGGATCATGGCACGCTGGTCAGCGTGCCGCTGCGCAATCCCGCCGTGAGCCGCACGATCGGGCTGATCCATCCGCGCGGCAAGACCTTGAATCCGGTGGCGCGGCTGTTCTACGACCTGCTGTCGCAGCGGGTGGAGGCGCGGCAGAAGTAGGCGGGTGCGCGGTTCAAGCGGCACGCCGCTGCGTTGTCGGCCGCCTGCGGACGACGGGCATCAACCGCGAGCCGCAAAGCAGACAGGCCGCGAAAACGCGGCCTGTCCGGGTACTGCGCGATGCGCGCGCGATCGTCAGACCTGCACGACCACCGGCTCGCCCAGGTTCAACATCAACCGATTGGCCCACGCGAAGATCGCGTCCGAATGCAGCAGATCCAGCACTTCGCCGTCGCTCAGGCCCACGTCCTTCAACGCCTGGATGCTGGCCGCATCCACCGAGGCCGGCGCATCGGTGATCTGGATCGAGAACTTGCCGATCGCCAGTTCGCGCGCGGTGGTGCCGGCGGTGGCCGGGTCCTCGAACACCTGCGCGATCACGTCATTGCGCTTGGCCAGTTGCTCGAAGCGCTGCGCGTGCACCGAGGCGCAGTAGACGCAGCCGTTGACGCGCGACACCACGGTCGCGCCCAGTTCACGCTCGGCACGCGACAGGCCGCCGGGCGCGTACATGATGGCGTTGAACGCGGTGGAGCGCTGGCGCAGGATCTCGGGCTGGTGCACCAGGAACAGGTAGTAATCCGAGACCTTGGCCTTGGGGTGGCTTTCTTCCAGGACCGCGATCTGCTCGGGCGTGGCGCTGTCGACCTGGACCACGTCCAGCCACGCCTTCCACTCCAGCACTTCGTTGGTGAAGCCGTGGGCCTTGATGACGTCGCCGGGTTCGGTGGCGGCGGTGTTGGCCGGGAAGGGCGCGGGCGGGGTGCCGGCCGCGATCGGCTTGGTTTCCAGCGCCAGCATGGCCTGCAGGCCGGCGACCAGGCGCACCTGATACGACAGGAACGCCACCAGTTGCGACAGCGTGACCACGGCGGGCGTGGAGACGCCGGCGGCCGGCAGGGTCTTGAGCGCGGCTTCGTCGCCTTCGACGGGCTTTTCGATCAGTTTGCGGGTGAACTCCAGGATCGCGGCCAGGCGCGGGTCGGCGGCGTCCGCCGGCTTGCCGGACTCGGCCACCTGGATGTCGGCGGCGCTGGCGCCCGCTTCCACCAGGCGCTGGCGGTAGTGCGCGGCCAGCGCCGGCGACGGCGTCAGGCGCGCGGCGTACAGCGCGACCAGCAGGCGCTCGGCCAGCGTCAGGCCGGGCAGGGCCGGGTCGAACAGGGCGTCGTAGCTGCCCTGGGTGGCGGCGGCGACCTTGTCGCGCTGGTGGCGCACGGCGTAGGTGGCGCTGTCGGCCTTCAGGCCGACGAGCTGGTCCACCAGGTCGCGGGCGGCGTCATAGACGATGGGGGGTTGTGCCATTGAGAAAATCTCCTTGGATGTCGTTCAGCCGGCGTTGCCGGGCGTGGCGGCGGCGCCGGCTTCGGCGCGGTTTGCGGACGGCGCGGCCTGGCCGCGCGCCTTGACCGCGGTGTCCAGGAACTTCAGCACGCCTTCCCACGATTGCTCGTCGGCGCGCGCGTTGTCCTTGGGGTTGCCGCCGCTGGTGCTGATCTTGCCGGACACGGGGTGGGCGTAGACCAGTTGCGTGGTGGGCACGTAGGGGAACAGGATCGAGTGGCCGCCGTTCTCGTAGTCCAGCCATTGGACCGGATACGGATGCTGCACCTCGGCCAGCTTGTCGCGCACCATCTTCGAGTACAGGCTGGACGGCCACGAGCCGTCGTCGGTGGCGGACAGCAGCATCACCGGGCCCTGGATGTCCTCGACCTTGATGCGGGCGCGGGCCACGGCGTCGGGGTCCTGCAGCGCGGTGAGGATGGCCTTTTCGTGGCGATGCGGCGCGGGGCCTTCGTCGAACGGCGCCCAGGTGGCGGTGCGGTTGTTTTCCCAGACGTGCGGCAGGGGCTTGCCGCCCAGCAGCCAGGTCGGGCCTTCGCGGCCGATCTTGGGGTCGCAGGCGTTCTGGCCGCTGTGGACCACGGCGCCGGGCACGTAGGCCACGACCGCCGACACTTCCGTGGGGAAGGTGGCGCCCAGCAGCAGCACCAGTTCGCCGCCGCGCGACTGGCCGCTGATGGCGACGAAGTCGTGCCTGGGCTGGACCTTCTTGCGCAGCCAGCGCAGGCCGGTCTGGAAGTACTCCAGCGGCGTGTTGGAGATGTAGTCCGACAGGCCGGGCGCCTTGAAGTAGGCCAGCGCGAAGGCGGCGTAGCCGCGCGACGCATACAGCGCGGCGCGCGGTTCGTTGATGCCGCCGCCCGAGCCGTTCAGGATCAGCACGGCGGGATGCGAGCCGGGCGTGGCGCCGGGCGGCAGGTAGAGCGTGCCGACCAGGCCTTCCTCGCGCACGTCCTGGCGGGTGACGCCTTCGGCCGCCAGGCGCTGGGTGAAGCGCGCCACGCTCTGGGCGCCGGCCACGCGCGCCACCACTTCGGTGACCAGCGGCTCGCTGACCGGGTGGTTGAAGTGCTCGCGGCTGGGCGAGTCCACGGGCGACTGCGACCACACCAGGCCCATGGGCGAGAGGCCGCTGTAGTCGCCCGAGACGGGCGCGTCGCGCGTCAGGTCGACCACGCCGTCCTCGCCCGCGACGAAGGCGGCGTGGCTTTGCCACAGCACGCCGTTGCGACGGGTGAGGGCGGTGATCTCCACCGTCTGGCCGGGCGCGACGTGCTCCACCCGGATCTGGCGGGGCACGTCGATGAGTGCGTCGGCGGGTTGGATGCTCAGGGTAGGAACCATGATGCGCGCCTTACTTGGCCGAGTCCTTGGTGACCATCATGGCGGCGGTGCGGTCGCTGGTCATGGGGGTGACCTTCAGGCCCTTCTTGGCGGCCCAGATGTTCTTGTAGTGGTACAGCGGGATGATGCCGACGTCGTCGGACACCAGCTTGACCGAGTCGCGCAGGATGGCTTCACGCTTGGCCACGTCGAATTCCGAGGTGGACTGGTCCAGCGCGGCGTCGACCTTGGGGTTGCTGTAGTGACCCCAGTTGGAGGCGCCCAGGCCCTTCTTGGCGTCGACGGTGGCCAGGATGTTGACCAGCGCGTAGCTGGCTTCGCCCGTGCCGTTGCCCCAGGCCAGCATGCTGACCGCGAATTCGTTCTTGTTGGCGCGACCCGAGTACACGGCCCATGGCACCACTTCCACTTGCGTCTTGACGCCGATGCGGGTCCAGAACTGCGCCACCGCCTGGGCCGTTTCCGGGCCTTGCGGGTAACGGTCGTTGGGCACGTGCATGGTCAGCTTGAAGCCGTCGGGGAAACCGGCTTCGGCCAGCAGCTTCTTGGCCTTCTCGACGTCGTTGGGGATGTCCTTGACGTCGGGGTTGTAGCCGAAGGTACCCTTGGGCATCCACTGGTTGGCTTCGGTGGCGGCGCCCTGCAGGATGCGGTCGGCGATGGCCTTGCGGTTGATCGCCAGGTTCAGGGCCTGGCGCACGCGCACGTCCAGCAGCGGGTTCTTGTCCAGCGGCTTGCCGTTGTTGTCGGTGATGTACTGGTTGGGCGCGGGGTTGAAGCTGGGTTGCAGGATCATGACGCGCAGGCCGTCGTACGGGTAGACCGAGATGTTGGCGGCCTTCTGCAGCTTGGCCAGGTCGGACACCGACACCTTGTCGATCACGTCGACGTCGCCGGCCAGCAGCGCGGCGGTGCGGGCGGCGGCGTTGTTGATGTAGCGGTAGTTGACCTTGTCCCAGGTGGCCTTCTCGCCCCAGTAGCCGTCGTTGCGTTCCATGATGACGCGGTCGCCGGGGGTATAGGACACGAACTTGTAGGGGCCGGTGCCGATCATGGCCTTGCCCGAGTTGTAGTCTTCGGTTGTGGACTTCTCGCCGACGTGCTTGCTGACCACGTGCACCGACGCCAGGTTCAGCGGCAGGTCGGGGTTGGGCGCCTTGGTCTTGACGATCAGGGTCAGCGGGTCCTTGGCGGTCATCGTGTCGATGGTGCGCAGGTAGCCGGCGTAGGTGGCCACGCTGCCGGGCACGGCGCGGGCGCGGGTGTACGAGTAGATCAGGTCGTCGGCGGTGAACGGCGTGCCGTCCTGCCACTTGACGCCTTCGCGCAGCTTGAATTCCCAGGTGGTGCTGTCCAGCGGCTTCCAGCTCACGGCCAGGCCGGGCTGAAGCTTGTTCCACTTGTTCTCGATCAGCAGGTCCCAGAAGTGCAGGGCCACCGAGCGGTCGCCGGCGTGGTTGTTCAGTTGCGGGTCGAGCGAGGACAGCGGATCGGCAAAGCCGATCGACAGGTTGTCGGCCGAGGCCGCGGCGGACGCGCCCAGGATGGCGGCGGTCAGGGTCGAGAGAATCAGGCGTTTCATGTTCGGGGTCCTTGGTGAGGGGGAACTTCTTTCAGGCCATGTCGTTCAGGTGACAGGCGCTCAGGTGGTTGATGGCGATTCCCTTCAGGGTGGGAACCTCGGTTTTGCAGCGCGCCATCGCATGCGGACAGCGCGGGTGGAAGTGGCAGCCGCCGGGCGGGTTGAGCGGGCTGGGAATCTCTCCCTTGATGGCGGTGAAGGTCTTGTGGCGCGATTTCAGGTTGGGGATCTCGGCCAGCAGCGCCTGGGTGTACGGATGGTTGGGGCGGCGGAAGACTTCGTCCACCGGCGCCGTCTCGACCACGCGACCCAGGTACATGATGACCACGCGGTCCGACAGGTGCTCGACCACGCCCAGGTCATGGCTGATGAACAGGTACGTCAGGTTGAGCTGTTCGCGCAGGTCCATGAACAGATTCAGGATCTGCGCCTGGATCGACACGTCCAGCGCGGCCACGGCCTCGTCGCACACCAGCATCGACGGCTGCACCGCCAGGGCGCGGGCGATGCCGATGCGTTGGCGCTGGCCGCCGCTGAACTGGTGCGGATAGCGCTGGCGCAGGGCCGGGTCGAGGCCGGCGCGTTGCAGTTGCGCGCTGACGTAGTCGTCGAAGTCGCCGTTGCCGACCAGGCCGTGGATGCGCGCGGCCTCGCCGACGATCTCGTCCACGCGCAGGCGCGGGTTCAGGCTGGCATACGGGTCCTGGAAGATCATCTGCACCTTCAGGCGCGCGGCGTGGGCCTGGGCCGGCGTCATGTCGGCCGGGCGCTGGCCGTTGATCAGCAGCTCGCCGCCGGACGGCGTCAGCAGGCCGGCCGCGATGCGGCCCAGCGTGGACTTGCCGCAGCCGGACTCGCCGACCAGGCCGACCACTTCGCCGGGGCGCACCAGCAGGTCCACATGATCGACGGCGCGGGTGATGGCGGGCGGCTTGGACAGGCCCAGGCGCTGCAAGGCCCGGCCGGCGGCGCCGACGGGGCGTTCGCCGAAGCGCTTGCTGACCTGGCGCAGGTCGATGAGCGGGGTGGCGTTGGCGCCGTCGCGGGTATCCGGAATCGTCGTCGAGGTCATGCCGTCACCTCGCCCGGTTGGCGCGACGGATGAAAGCAGCGCACCTGGTGGCCGGGCAGCACGTCGGTGATGGCGGGCTGCTGGCCGCATTGCGCCGTGGCGCGCGCGCAGCGCGCCGCGAAGGCACAGCCGGCGGGCAGGGTGAGCAGGTTGGGTGTCATGCCGGGAATCTGGCGCAGGCGTTGGCCGCGCTGGTTGTTGCTGGGCAGGCTGTCGATCAGGCCCACCGTGTAGGGATGCTGCGGACGGTCGAGCACGTCGTCGACCTTGCCGTGTTCGACGATGCGGCCGGCGTACATCACCGCCACGTCGTCGGCCAGGCCCGCCACCACCGACAGGTCGTGGGTGATCCAGATGAGGCTGGTGCCGTGCTGCTGCGCCAGCTTCTGCACTTCGGACAGGATCTGCGCCTGGATGGTGACATCCAGCGCCGTGGTCGGCTCGTCGGCGATGATGAGGTCGGGCCGGTGCAGCATGGCGATGGCGATCGCCACGCGCTGGCGCATGCCGCCGGACAACTGGTGCGGATACGCCAGCAGCCGTTCTTCCGGGCTGGGAATGCCCATCATGCCGAGCGTGTCGCGGGCCAGCTCGCGGGCCTGCGCCTTGCTCATGCTGTTGTGGGCGCGCACCGTTTCGATCATCTGCACGTCGACCCGCAGCACCGGGTTCAACGTCATCATCGGATCCTGGAAGATCATGGCGATGCGGTTGCCCTGCAGCTTGCGCAGCTCGCGCGGGGCCAGCTGGGTCAGGTCGCGGCCCTGGAACAGCATCTGGCCGCCGACCACGCGGCCGGGGGCGTCCACCAGGCCCATGATCGAAAAGCCGGTGACGGATTTGCCCGAGCCGGACTCGCCGACCAGGCCCAGGATCTTGCCGCGCTCCAGCGTGAACGACACGTCGTCCACGGCGGGCAGGGTGCCGGCGCGGGTGAAGAAGTGGGTGCGCAGGTTGCGCACTTCCAGGGTCGGCACGTTGGCGGCGGCCGGCGCCGCGACGGGACGGGCGGCGCTCATTTGTGGGTCCTCGGGTTCAGCACGTCGCGCAGGCGGTCGCCCACCAGGTTGATGGCGACGATGGTGATCAGCAGCGCGATGCCGGGGTAGAAGCTGATCCAGTATTCGCCGGACAGCATGTATTGGAAGCCGTTGGAGATCAGCAGCCCCAGCGACGGTTCGGTCACGGGCACGCCCAGGCCCAGGAAGCTCAGGGTGGCTTCGAGCGTGATGGCGCGCGCGATCTGCAGGGTGCCGATGACGATCAGCGGCGGCAGGCAGTTGGGCAGGATGTGCTTGAGCATGATCCGCCAGTTGGGGATGTCCAGGCAGCGCGCCGCCTCGACGTACTCGCGGCGGCGCTCGACCAGGGCCTGGCCGCGCGCGGTGCGGGCGTAGTAGGCCCATTCCAGGATCACCAGCGTCAGCACCACGTTGCCCACGCCCTTGCCCAGGTAGGCCAGGATCATCATGGCCACCAGGATCGACGGGAACGACAGGATCAGGTCCACCAGCCGCATGATCAGCGCGTCGACCTTGCCGCCGGCATACGCCGCCAGCAGGCCCAGCAGCGTGCCGATAATGCCGGCGATCAGCGCCGAGCCCACGCCCACCATCAGGCTGATGCGCAGGCCGTACAGGATGCCCGACAGCAGGTCGCGGCCCTGGCCGTCGGTGCCGAGCCAGTAGTGGAAGGTGTTCAGGCCGTTCATCGTGCCCGGCGCCAGGCGCGCGTCCAGCACGTCGATCTGCAGCAGGTCGTAGGGGTTCTGCGGCGAGATCCACGGCGCCAGGATGGCGGCCAGGATCAGCAGGGTGGCGATCACCAGCCCGAACACCGCCGTCTTGGACGACAGGAATTCCAGCAGGTTGCGGCGCCAGGGCGATTCACGCTTCAGCGCGGGGGCGGCGGTTTGCATGGCATTTGCCTGGGGAGTGTTCGGAGCGCTCATGCCGAGGCCTCCAGCCGCACCCGCGGGTCCAGCACTTTGTACAGGATGTCGACGATCAGGTTGAGCGTCACGAACAGGCACACCACCACGATCAGGTAGGCCACGATCACCGGGCGGTCCAGCGCGTTCAGGCTGTCCAGGATCAGCTTGCCGGCGCCGGGCCAGGCGAAGATGCTTTCGGTGATGACGGCGAAGGCGATGGTCGAGCCCAGCTCCAGGCCCAGCACCGTCACCAGCGGGATCATGGTGTTGCGCAGCACGTGCACACAGACCACCCGGAACGGCGACAGGCCCTTGGCGCGGGCGAACTTGACGAAGTCCAGCGGCATCACGTCGCGCACGCCGGCGCGGGTCAGGCGGATCACCAGCGAGATCTTGAACAGCGACAGGTTCAGCGCCGGCAGGATCAGGTGGCGCCAGCCGTCGGCCGTCAGCCACGACCACTGGAAGCCCAGGAATTCCACCGTCTGGCCGCGGCCGCTGGCCGGCAGCCAGCCCAGCGACACGCTGAAGGTCATGATCAGCATCAGCGCGACCCAGAAGGTCGGCAGCGAGAAGCCGACGATGCTGCCCGCCATCACCAGCTTGGAGAAACGGCTGTCGGGATACAGCCCGGCCAACAGGCCCAGCGGCAGCCCGATGATCACCGCCAGCAGCAGCGCGGCGATGGCCAGTTCCAGGGTCGCCGGCAGGCGCTGGATCACCAGCTCGACGGCGGGAATGTTGTAGACGAAGCTGTTGCCCAGGTTGCCGTGCAGCGCCCCGTTCAGAAAGCCCAGGTACTGTTGCCACAGGGGCTTGTCCAGCCCCAGTTCGGCGATGATGCGGGCGCGGTCGACTTGGTCGACGTCCTGGCCGATCAGGATGTCGACGGGGTTGCCGATGGCGTGCAGCCCGACGAAGACGATCAGCGTCATCAGGAACACGACCACCGCGGCTTGCGCCACGCGGCGGAGCAGCCAGCCGGTCATTGCGCGGTCTCCGCCTGCCGGGCCGCGCCGGGCGCCGGGGCCGGCGTCCATTCGTCGCCGAACACCTCGGGTTCCGCGAACGCTTCCATGTTGGCGTAGTGCGTGGCCACGTCCTCGCGGTAGAAGAGGCCGGCGATACCCTGCGCCAGGCGCTTGGCGCCTTCGCTGATGGCGGGGATGTCGCCCGACACGGTGCCGTGCGTCAGCGCGGCCGGGTACGAGAAGCAGTGCACCCGGTCCAGGCCTGGACAGGCGCCCGGGGTCTTCTCCTGCAATTCGAAGGCCGCGCCCAGGTCGGGCGAATCATGCAGTTCCTGGTCTTCCTCGCCGGCGGGCGGGATGTAGCGGTCGCCCCAGGCGCGCACGTGCGGCGCCAGCGCGGCGAATTCCGGACGCACGGTCCAGTCGATGCGAAAGCCGGTCGAGAACACCAGGAAGTCCAGCGTGAAGACGCCCTTGGGCGTGGTGACGCGGATTTCGTCATTGACCAGCGCCAGGTCCTGCACGCCGCAGCCCAGGTTGAAGCGGGCGTTCGGGTGGCGCGAGACGCGCAGCGTGCTGCCGCGTGGCGGCGGCACCTGGGCGGCGTTGATGTAGTGGCGGATCTTCCACTTCCATTCATCGGGCAGGTTCAGGTGGCCGTGGGTCAGGCCGGGGTTGCCGGCGCCCTTGCCCTTGTTGATGCGCGGAATGTCGTCGCGGCGGATCAGCAGGTCGACGCTGGCCGCGCCCGCTTCCAGGGCGGTGGCGGCGCTGTCCATGGCCGACGCGCCCGCGCCCACCACGCCGACGCGCTTGCCGGCCAGGGTGGCGTAGTCCAGCACGTCCGACGAATGCGCCCAGCGGTCGCGCGGCAGCTTGCGCGCGAAGTCCGGCACGTAGGCGCCGCCCAGGCCGTCGCGGCCGGTGGCCAGCACCACGCGGCGCGCCAGCACGGTCTGGCGGCCAGTGGGCGATTCGATGTCCAGTTGCACCAGCCGGTCGGCGCGCGGCAGCACGGCCAGCACGCGGTGCTGGTTGCGCACGTCCAGGTTCAGCACGCGGCGGTACCAGCGCAGGTAGTCCATCCATTGCAGGCGCGGGATCTTGTCCAGTGCCTCCCAGGCCTCGGCGCCGAACTGCGCCTCGAACCAGGCGCGGAAGGTCAGCGCGGGCAGACCCAGCGCCGGGCCCGTCAACTGCTTGGGCGAGCGCAGGGTCTCCATGCGCGCGGTGGTGGCCCACGGCCCTTCATAGCCTTCGGGCGACTGATCGAAGATCGGCGCGACGATGCCCAGGTGGGTCAGCGACGCGGCGGCGGCCAGGCCGGCCATGCCGCCGCCGATGATGGCCACGTCCAGCACCGGCTGGCCGTCGACCAGGCGCGGCGTGACCCAGGGCTTGGCGGGGATTTCCAGCCAGGACAAATCCTGGCGCAGGCGCGCTTCCAGCGCGGCCAGGCCTTGCGGGGCGGGAGCGAGGGGGTGGTTCATGCGGGGGTATCCGTAAGAGGGGTGTCATCGCCGTAGATCGACTGCAGCAGCGCGCCGTGCTGGCAGGCGTCGTGCAGCACGAAGCCGGGCAGCAGTTGCGCGGCGGCCTGCGCCAGCGCATCGGCCATGGCCTGGCAGGCCGGCGTCAGGGGCTGCGACTGCGAGGTGATGACCCCGAAGAAAAAGGGGATGTCCAGGTCGATCGGGCGGATCGCCACGCCCGCCATCGGCGCGCCGTAGGCGGTAATGGGTTCCAGCACCGACACGCCCAGGCCCGCGCGCACGGCGGCCAGGGCGTTGACGGACGAATTGGTTTCGATGGCGCCGGCGGCATGGCCCAGCGCCGCGTCCAGCCGGCGGCGCAGGCGGTAGGGATTGGCCATGGTGATGACGCGGCGCCCGGCCAGCTCGGCCACCGGCACCACGTCATGGCGCGCGGCGGGATCGTTTTCGGGCAGCGCCACCACACAGGGCGCCTGGCCGATCCAGTGCACGGTCAGGCCGCGATGCTCCAGCGGCAGGCTGGTCGCGCCCAGTTGCGCCGTACCGCTCAGGACGGCGTGCACCACGCGCTCGGGCGAGGCGCTGCGCAGTTCGATGCGGGGGGCGAGGTTGGCGTGCGGCTCGATGCGCTTGAGCGCGTCCGGCACCAGCCCGGCGGCCAGCGCCGAAGTGGCCGCCAGCAGCAGCGGCTGCGCCTGGCCACGGGCGATTTCCTCGGCCCGGTCGCGGATCTGGCGCAGGCTGGACAGGGCGCGTTCCACGTCGTCATAGAGCAGGAAGCCCTGCTCGGTCGGCGTCACGCGCGGCCCGCTGCGGGCGAACAGGGCATAGCCGATCTCGGCTTCCAGTTCCTGCAGCAGGCGGCTGATCGCGGGTTGCGAGCGGCCAAGCAGACGCCCGGCAGCGGTGACGCTGCCCGTGGACATGACGGCCGCGAAGGCCTCGAGTTGACGAAGTTCCATCTGTCTTGCTTTATGCCAAGGACGAATTCTTGCGTATCGAGTATGCGCCCGGCAAATAATTAAAGGGCATAAGCAAATTCCCTAATCGGGATTTCCTTATGCTCTTTCATTACTTCGCGTTATTTCAATGACTTAGGCGTTCATGGCGAGGCTCGCAGCGGTTGCCCTGGCGGAGCGGCGCCCGCTACAGGCGATAACAAAGCCAGGGATAGGCTCGGAAAGGCTCAACCCGTCCCGGTCTGGAGTACACCGTGTAACGCCTGCTTCGCCCTGGTTGCAGGGAGCCGAAATACACTGCCGCATCCTCAACTCGCAGTTACTGACATGAAAATTCTCTGTAGCCTGACCGTCATGGTTGCCCTTCTCGCCGGCTGTGCGGTCTACACGCCCGATGGGGCAGTGGTGGTGGACCCTCACCGCGGCGGCGGCGGCGGTTTCTGTCCGCCGGGCCAGGCAAAGAAAGGGAACTGCTGACCAGGCGCCGCGGGCCCGCCGCGCATTGCGGGCCTGCCTGCATCGCTCCCCCGGGGCTGTCCCGCAAGATCGGGCGTGTCACGCCGCGCGCGGCCTCGCCGGCGACTTCCTCGGCATGGAAGTTGCTGAAAGCATGAGATCTCGACTACCGGGAGGCGGGAGATGAATGCAATCGAGCGGGTGGCGGCTTTCATGCATAGGGAAGGGCTGACATTGGTCACTGCCGAGTCCTGCACGGCCGGACTCATAGCCGCCACCTTGGCGGACGTGCCCGGCGCCGGGGCACTGTTGGATTGCGCATTCGTCGTCTATTCGCCCCAGGCCAAAATGCGATGCCTGGGCGTTTCGGCCCGCACGCTCAGAACCCACAACCTGACGAGCGAAGCCGTCGCGGGCGAAATGGCTCTGGGCGCGGCCCGACGCAGCCGAGCGAACGTGGCGATATCGAACACGGGCGTGACCGACGACACCGATGCGGCAATCCCCGCGGGCACGCAGTGTTTTGCCTGGGTGTTCAAAGAAGGGGTGGCGGATTCCGCGCCCGCGGTTTACGCGGAGACCCTGCGCTTCACCGGAGGCCGCAATGCCATCCGAGCGGCGAGCGCGCGGCATGCCTTGGAAAGGATGGTCACCTATTACACCGAGTGGCGCGCGGTGCAACGCTGACAAGGGGCCTGGATATGAGCGAGCTTTCGGAGATCTTCGCGCTGCAGGCCGGCTTTGCCGAGATGTTCATTCGCGGAACCACCATGTACTGGGTCCTGTATGCCTTGCTCCGGGCGTCGGGCCGGCGCGATCTGGGGTCGCTCGGCGTGGCCGACATGCTCGTCCTGGTGTTGGTCGCGGACGCGGCGGGCAATGCGATGTCCGGCGATTCGTATTCGCTCGGCGACGGGATCATCGTCGTGGCGACCATTGTCGGTTGGAGCTATTTTCTGGATCGCGTCAGCTATTACGTCCCGCCGCTGCGTCGGGTGCTGGAGCCGAAGCGGGTATGCCTGGTTCGAGACGGGCAGTTGATTGTGTCCGGCCTGCGGCGCGAACACATCACCCGGGGTGAATTGATGGAGCAATTGCGGCTGAAAGGGGTGGACCGCCTCTCGCGCGTCAAGCGGGCGTATCTCGAGTCGACGGGCGAGTTCAGCGTGATCGAGTTCGAGGACGGGCGGCGGGAGAGTCCGAAGGCATGAGACGGCCCTTCGGCATGGCAATTGCTGGCCCGTCCCGCACCGGCGCAGCGCGGCCGGTGAAATCGGAGAACACCATGTCGAAGCCAATATTTCATGCAGCGTCGAACAGCGAGCGGCATAACGGCCAACCCGAGGCGGACAAGCCGGGACGCGACGTTCCCAATCCCGACCCGGATACGGGGTCGGGCTACCCCGCCGGCGGGCATCGGCGCGAACAGGGCAAGGACGCATACGGCCGCGGCCCGCTGCAACGTCGTCAGGCTGGCTTGCCGCCCGATCCCGCCACCGACGAGCCGTCGTGAGCGCGGCGGGCAATGCCGATCCGGGTGCGGGACAGATGATGAATGCCCGCACAGGTCAAGGCCGCGGTCCGGGATACTCCAACTGCAGCGCGACGAATTCCGCGGTGTCCTGCCCATAACGCGTCCGCAACAGTTCGAGGATGTCTGCCAACACGGGTCGGGCAGCCGTGCGGTCTGGGCCTGGTTCCCGCGCCTGCAGTGGCAGGGGATCGCCCGCGCCCCATCCTCCGCTGTCGGAGAGGTAGATCAAGCCGCTTGCCAGCGCGACGGGCGCCGCGTCGATCGTGGCGCCGACCACCGCAGTGCGATAGGTGCGCGCAAATGCGTCGGCGGCGAGCGCCAGGCGCAGGTCATCGGCGCCCGGCGATAGCCGCGCCACCAACGTCTCATGGTTCCAGAGGGCGACGGCGTTCTTCGCCGCAGTGGCGACATGCCCGGGCCGTAAGCGAAAGGCCGATCCGTCATGCGTATCTTCCCAACCTTGCTCGCCCAGGTCCCGCGCCAATTCACGGGCTTTCGATTGGCCCGCGATGACTTCCACCAAGGCCAGCGACAAGGGGATCGAGGCGCTGACACCCGTGGTGGTCACCACGTTTCGATCCGCCACGTAGCGCCGGTCCTGCCGCCATTGAACCGAGGGGAAGCCGCGCGCCAGGGCGCCTCGGGAATACCAGTGCGAAACCGCCTGGCGCCCGTCCAGCAGACCTGCCCGCGCCAGCACCCACGCGCCGTCGCAAATGCCGATGACCACCGCGCCTTTTTGGGACTGGGAACGTACCCAGGACAAGAGGCGCGGGTCCGCGTCGTCATGCACGGCGGGAACAATGACATAGTCGGCGCCCTGGGGATGGCGTTGATCGAAAGCGGCGACATCGGCATCGGGCCGCGCGCTCAACGCCGGAAAGAAGCGTATTGGTCCCGACTCGATCCCCAGGGCCCACACCTCGGCGGCCCCCGATCGTTTCAGCACCGCGTACGGCACCACGAAATCGACCAGCTCGGTATTGGCGTTGTGCGCGATGACGGCAATCACTGGCTTGCGCTGCGCCACCGGCAGGCGTGGATCGGGTAGCGGGGGCAAGCTTTCGCCGCTCAGGATCGGCGCGGATATGTCGGCGCGATCCCACCCCATCCAAAGCGCGGCGGCCGCCGACGCAACAGCCAACGCACAATAAAAAAAGGCCACGCGATACCGCTTACCGAACATTGACACACCGCTTCCAGACGACGAGGGCTACCTCAATCCCGTTAGCCTACGTGCCGGGCGCAGTTGGCAGCAATGACAAAATCCGGCTGTTTTCTGCCAACCCCGCGTTAAGATCGCCGGTTCCGCATTCACCGCTTCGAACGCCATGCCGTCTGCCGCTGCCTCGCCACGCCTTGTCGCCATTGTGGCGTTTCCGAAAGCACAACATCTGGATATCGCGGGTCCGGCGGACGTCTTTGCGATGGCCTGCGCGTTGGGCGTTGACTCGCCCTACCGTGTTGTCGTGCTGTCCGGCGGCGGCGGCCCCGTCACGCTATCGAACGGGCTGACTTTGCATACCGCAGCCGCGGCGGACATCGATCCGCTCGGCATCGACACGTTGATCATTGCCGGCGGCGAACGCGAAGGGTTGGAGCACGCCGCGGCCGACGCCTCGTTGGCGGCCTGGGTAGGGCGCGCCCGCGGGCCTGTGCGTCGCCTGGCTTCGGTATGCACGGGCGCGTTTCTGTTGGCGCATTGGGGCCTGCTCGGCGGCCGGCGCGTGACGACTCACTGGGAGTCGGCGCGAGTGCTGGGGCAGTACTTCACGGACATGGACGTGGATGCCGATGCCCTGTACCTCCAGGATGGCAAGCTCTGGACTTCGGGCGGCGTGACCGCGGGCATCGACATGTGCCTGGCCATGGTCGAACAGGATGCCGGGCGCTGGCTCGCCGCGCGCGTTGCCCGGCAACTGAATCTGGCACTGAGGCGCCCAGGCAACCAGGCGCAGTACTCCCTGATACTGGAGGGGCAGGCCGGCGCCTATGGCGAGTTGGTCGATTGGCTACGACAACACCTGGCCGAAGCGATCAGCGTCGAGCGCATGGCTCAAGTCGCGGGGCAGGCGCCGCGCACCTTCCACCGCGGATTCACGCGCGCCACCGGATTCACGCCACGCGACTTCCTGGAAGCGCTGCGCCTGGAGGCGGTGCGAACCGGGCTGGAGGCGGATCAAGCGCTCAAGATGTTGGCCAGGGCCACGGGGTTCCGTTCGGAGGCGCAGCTTTCCAAGGCATTTCAAAGACGCTTCGGACTCGCGCCTTCGCAGTATCTCGGCCGCGGCGCAAGCGGCGGCAGCCGCCACGGATCCCCTGCGCTTGACAATCCTTGACTGTTGAGTCCTGGCGATACATTACGACACACTGTAATCTTTTCGGCACACATTGTGTCAGTCGGGCAAAGGCCGGACTGGGTGTCATTCCAAGCGTCCCCTGACTATGCCCGTCACCCTCCTTGAGTGGTCCGTGCCGGCGGCGATCCTGATGTGCGCCGCAGGCCTCTGCGCCGCGCGCTTTGCCGGCTTCCACACGCTACGGTGGGGCGGCGCCCTGGGCTGCCTGGGCGCGGGCTACGCCGTCATGCTCGTACAGGCGAGCAACCTTGCCCCGTACAAGCAGGTCGTCGAGGATGCTTTCATCCTGGGCGGCGTCATCCTCGCCTGTCGCGCATTGCTGAGCCGGCGCGGCCGCCAGATTCCGCTCCACTTCGATGTTGCGGTCCTGCTTGCCTCGACGGCGATGGTGGTTGTCTCGGTGGCGCTGTTCGCGAGCGCGAAGCTGGAGACCTTCTTCGTCCTGGCCTGTTGCGCGCTGGTCACCTGGCGGACCACGCTGTCCTTCGCCAAACAGGCCGCGACCACGTCGGACAGGGTGCTTGCCGCCACCTTTCTCTTCATCGCGCTGGTATTGACGGGGCAATGCGTCCTGTACATCGCTGCTCCTGCGCCCATGCTCGCAACGGGAGAATGGCGAGCGTCCGTGTGGGGGATCCTGATCCAGTACACCGGCCTGCTTGGCAGCATTGTGCTGACGCTGGCGGTCTTCATCGCGACGAGCTACGACGCGATAGAGAAATACCGGCGTCACGCTCATACCGACGCCCTCACGGGCCTGTTGAACCGGCAAGGCCTCGACAGCCTGCTCGCCACCGTTTCGGGACGCCCTTTTACCGAAGGCGAGACGCCGACGGCCCTGATCATGGCCGACATCGACAACTTCAAGCGCATCAACGATCGGTACGGCCACCCGTTTGGCGATATGGTGCTGGCGCGATTTGGCGCCTTGCTCCGGCCGCATGCGCAGGCGCGTGCCCATGCCGCGCGCCTGGGAGGAGAAGAGTTCCTGCTGTTGCTGCCCGCTGCGGATCTGGAGAGCGCCGCCGCGATCGCCGAGGAGATCCGTGCGGGTTTCGCGGCGCAGCGCTGGGCGCAGCATGCGCCCGATTCACGCTTCACGGCCAGCATGGGCGTGACGCTGATGCAGGCGGGAGAGCCCTTCGCCAGCGCGCTCAAGCGCGTGGATGACCTGCTCTACACGGCCAAGCGGCGAGGACGGAACTGCACGGTCGCGGGTCCGGCGCCAGCCGACGCGGGGCCTGGCCGGCGCGCCTTTGGCGCCTCGGGAACAGGTCCGGCGCGGCGACATGGCGTCGAAGGCGCCGTCCAGCATGGGTAAACACCTATAAAAACACGGCGCCGCGTGCCGTAGTGCTCGCGTGTGGCTCGCATCTACTTGGGAGGAATGTCGTGGTCGACGAAAAGCGTAAGCGTGCCGGGTGGTCAAGGTGGATAATCCTGGCCGCTTCCGCCGCCAGCCTCTCGAATCCCGTTGGCGGGCAAACGGTCTCCAGTACCGGCGACGTGCAGCCCGGGCCGGTGGTATCGCCGGACTGGGACGTCGGCGGCGACCTCATCGTCGGCGATTCCGCCACCGGCACGCTGACCATCAGCAATGGCGGGTCGGTGCGCAACGATTGGGCCTTCATCGGCAATCTCAACGGCGGCGTGGGCACGCTGACCGTGACGGGTATCGACGGCAGCGGCAAGGCGTCCAGTTGGACCAGCCTCAGCGCCGTGTATATCGGCACCGACTCGGGCAGTACCGGCACGCTGCGCATCCTGGACGGCGGCGTGGCGCAAAGCCAGTCGGGCACCCTTGGCGGCAGTGCCGGCAGCGTCGGCACGGTTGTCGTATCCGGTGCGCGATCCACCTGGAATCTCAACACGGTCAGCGCCTTCCTGATCGGTTCGGACGGCAAGGGCACGCTGCAAATCGACAATGGCGGCGCCGTGCATAGCGGCCAGGGGATGATCGGCTGGAACGCCGGCAGCGAAGGGCACGTTACGGTATCGGGGCGCGCATCGGTCTGGGACCCGCTGAACAACATCTACGTCGGTTTCGACGGCACCGGGGAGCTGCTGGTGCAGGATGGCGCCACCGTGCACACCGAGGCGTCGACCCGCCCCGGGGGCGCGGCATCGATCTACATCGGCAGGGGCGTGGGCGGCATCGGCACGGTGACCGTCTCGAGCACGACGGGCGACATCTCGACCCTCTCGTCCACGGACCGCATCGAAGTCGGCTCGGCGGGCACGGGAACGTTCACGGTCGCGAAGGGCGGCCTGGCCATCGCGGCCGTTGATACATGGGTTGCCACCGACGGCACGGCCACCGGCACGCTGAACCTGACCGGCGACGCCAGCGGTCGTGGCGTGCTGGAGACGGGTTCGGTCATCAAGGGCGCGGGCAATGTCACCGTCAACCTGAATGGCGGCGTCCTGCGCGCCAACCGGGACGAGGCCAATTTCCTGAGGGGCTTTGCGACGCAGGCGGTGGGCGCCGGCGGCGCCTGGTTCGACACGAACGGCCATGATGTCGGCGTGCGCACCGCTTTCTCCGGCACATCCAGCCTCAACAAGCTGGGCGCTGGAACGCTGACGTTGTCGGGCAACAGCGCGGCCTTCACCGGCAACACCGAGGTGCAGGCCGGTACGCTGCAGGTCGACGGCGTCCTGGGCGGCCCGGTGGATGTGCTGACCGGCGCGCGGCTGACCGGGACCGGACGCGTCGGCGCGACGAGCAACAAAGGCACCATCGCGCCGGGCCCGCGCACGGGCTTCGGCACCTTGACGATTGCCGGCGACTACGCCGCGCAGGGCGGCAACCTGGAAGTCCGCACCCGACTGGGCGGCGATGACTCGCCGACCGACAAGCTGGTGATCACCGGCGCCACCGCGGGCGCCACGCCGGTCACCGTGAAGAACATCGGCGGCGCCGGCGCGCAGACACAACGCGGCATCCAGGTCGTGCAGGTCAACGGCGTCTCCGCGGGCCAATTCAACCTTGCCAACGGCGACTACGTCATCGGCGGGCGCCCGGCCCTCGTGGCGGGCGCCTATGGCTATGTGCTGCAGCAGGATCCGGCCGACGGCGGTTGGTATCTGCGCTCGTCCCTGGCCGACCTCGGCGCGCCCCAGGTCGGCAGCGGTTCGCCGGCCGCACAGCGCCCGTTGTACCAGCCCGGCGCGCCCGTCTATGAAGCCTACGCCAACACGCTGCTTCAATTGAGCCGTCTGCCGACGCTGCGTCAGCGCGTGGGCAATCGCCTTTATGATCCTGCGGACAGCGGCCGCAACGGCGTATGGAGCCGGGTCGAGGGATCCACGGCCAGGCTTGAGCCCTCGGTGTCCACCACGGGCCAGCACCAGAATATCGACAGTTGGAAAGCGCAATTCGGCGTGGATCGCATCCTGTCGGGCGAGCCGGGCGGCTCGCGCCTCGTGGGCGGTCTGGCCTTGCACTATGGCAAGGCCGACACCCGAGTGTCGTCAGTGTATGGCAATGGCACGATCGACACGGCGGCCTACGGCCTGATGCCGACGCTGACCTGGTACGGCAAGGACGGCCTCTATGTGGATACGCAGGCGCAGGCAACCTGGTTCGACAGCGACCTGAAGTCCCGGCTCGCGGGCAAGCTAAAGGATGGCCAGCACGCGCGCAGTCTTGGCCTCGGTATCGAAGCGGGCAAGGCCTTCTCCTTGAACGATCGCCTGGCCCTGATCCCGCAGGCTCAGCTTGCGTACGCATCGACGCACTGGGGCAGTTTCAATGACAGGTTTGGCGCTCGCGTCGACGGCGACAAGGGCAACAGCCTTATGGGCCGCTTCGGTGTGGCGCTGGACTACAAGCGCGAGTCTCAGGCCGGCGGGCGCAACGGTGAAGCGAGCGTCTACGGTGTCGTCAACCTCAAGCACGAGTTCCTGGACGGGACCCGCCTGCGGGTTGCCGATGTGCCGTTCAGCAGCCGAATGGCGCGCACCTGGGGCAACCTGGGCGTCGGCGCCAATTACGGTTGGGGCGGGCGCTATGCCATCTACGGTCAGGTCGACGCCGATGCGGATTTCTCCGGCAGCTATGTCGTCACTGCCACCGCAGGGTTCAGGATGTCGTTTTAGCGGCAGGGCCGACTTTGAACGCCAGCCAGTGGCAATCGCGGCGATGCAGAAATCTCCATGCTGGACCGTGAAATCGGGAAAGGCATCGACGATTTCCCATTCGCCGCAGCGGTCGGTGAAGGCGCTGACCCGGCGGGCGAAGGGAAGACGTGCCGCCGGATCAGGCCCGGGGCGCCCGCAGTCTTGCCATGCTGTACACGTCCGCGTAGCGCCCATCGCGGATGGCGTAGTCGCGCAACTGGCCCTCGACCTCGAAGCCATGCTTGCGATAGAGCCCGACGGCGGCCTCGTTGTCGCAATAGACCATCAGCTCGACCCGACGCAGGTTCATCCAGTCGTCCGCGACCCGCAGCAGCTCGCCCAGCAGGCGGCTGCCGATGCCCTGGCCCTGCCAGGCGCGGGCCACCCCCATGCCGATGGCGCCCGAGTGGCTGCGGCGCACGCGCGCGGACTGCTCCAGGCTGGCGCTGCCGACGACCTCGCCCAGGTGGGTGGCGACCAGCGCCAGCAGGCGCTCGTTGTCCGGGGCCAGCAGCCTTCGCCAGCGCTCGGGCGACTGGTAGGGCATCTGCAGCACCTGGCGGGCGACGTCGGGATCGTTGTAGAGCGCGGCCATGCCGGGCAAGTGGTGCTCGGCGAGGCGTTCGATGAGGATGGGGGAGGTCACGGGGGCGGCGGCAAGGGAATCGGGCAACGCCAATGATAGCGCCGGCCCAGCCTGGCCCGCCCAGCCCCGGTTCGACCGATCCGAACCCGACCCGATGCTTCCGCGCTGCCCCACCCGCCTGACTCCGCGCTTGAACTGCCAAGACTCGGCGAGCAAGCCTCGGCCTCACACCGCCGACACGCTCCCCGCCGCGCTGCCCGATGCCGTGCCCGGCGGCGCCGTCACGATCGACGTCAATGCCGGCTCCGCCGCCTTCAGCCCCGCCAGGTCCGGCCGCGGCCGCCGCAGTTCCTCATTGCCCGCGAACGCGGACTCCATCCCCTGCGCCGCCGCCAGCACCTCGCGATCCCCGCGGAACCTGCCCACGATCTGCAAGCCGAACGGCATCCCCTTGTGATCGCGCCCGCAAGGCAGCGTCAGCGCCGGATGCGTGGTCAGCGTGATCACATACGTCAGCGCCAGCCAGCGGTAATAGTTCTCCTGGCGCTTGCCGTTGATGGCCTCGGCATACAGCCGCGTCCACGGAAACGGCGACACCGGCGTGGTGGGCGACAGGATCAGGTCGTAGTCGTCGAAGGCGCGCTGGAAGCGCTTGATCAGGCGGGTCTGCTCGGCCTGCGCCCAGGCGCAGTCCTTCAGGCTCATGGCCGCGCCCATCTCGAAATTGGCGCGGGGGTTGGGGCCGAGGCTGGCAGGGTCCTTCTCGTAGGCCTCGCGCATGCCGGCCACGAAGGCTTCGGCGCGCAGCACGTCGAAGCAGCGGTGGGCCTCGCCGAAGTCGATCTCGATGGGATCGCAGGCCGCGAACAGGTGGCGCATGGCGGCGATCTTGGCGCGGAAGGTGGCGCGGATGCCGTCGTCCACGTCGCACAGCCCGAAGTCTTCGCTGTAGGCGACGCGCAGGCGGCCCAGGTCGGCGTTGCCTGGCGCCAGGAACTGCAGCGGATCGAGCGGATAGCTGAGCGGGTCGCCGGCGTCCGGGCCGGCGCTGGCGGCCATCTGCAGGCAGGCGTCGGCCACGGTGCGGCCCATCGGGCCGACCACCGAGATCGGCGTCCAGCCCAGCGGCTTGCGCACGCTCGGCACCACCCCCGGCGACGGCCGGAAGCCGACCACGCCGCACTTGGCGGCGGGGATGCGCAGCGAGCCGCCAGTGTCCGACCCGGTGCACAGCGGGAACAGGTCGCTGGCCAGCGCCGCGGCCGAGCCGCCCGAGGAGCCGCCGGCATTCAGGTTCGGGTTGAAGGGATTGCCCGTCGCGCCCCACACCGTGTTGCGCGAATTGGCGCCCGCGCCCATCTCGGGCACGTTGGTCTTGGCGGCCACGATGGCGCCGGCGTGACGCAGGCGCGCCACCAGCGTGACGTCCTCGGTCGGCACGTGGTCGCGGTAGATCGGCGAGCCGAAGGTGGTGAGCAGGCCGGCGGTGGGCTCCAGGTCCTTCACGCCCAGCGGCAGGCCATGCAGCAGGCCCAGCGTGTCGCCGGCCATCACCGCCTGCTCGGCCGCGCGCGCCTCGATGCGGGCGCGCTCGAAGGCCGTGGCGGTGACGGCGTTGATGTACGGGTTGACCGCCTCGATGCGTGCAATGCACGCCTCCAGCAGTTCCACCGGCGACAACTGGCGCGCGCCGATAAGGCGCCGCAGTTCCACCGCGGATAACGAGACGAGCGAATCGTCCAGGGTCATGAGTGCTTCCTTCAATCGATCTTGATGTTGGCGCGCTGCGCGACGTCGCGCATCTGCGGCAGTTCCTTCTGGATCAGCGCTTCGCCCTCGGCGGCGCTGGAGAAGGCCGCCTCGAAGCCTTGGGCTTCCAGGCTCTTGCGCACGTCGGGCGATTCGACCGTGGCGCGCAGGGCGGTTTCCAGTTTGGCCTTGACGTCCGCCGGCAGGCCGCGCGGCGCGGTGAACATCAGCCAGGTGTCCATGGCCACCGACGGATAGCCTTGTTCGGCGAAGGTCGGCACGTCGGGCAGGAAGGCCGAACGGGTCGGGGCCGACACCGCCAGCACGCGCACCTTGCCCAGCTTGCTCTGCGGCAGCGCGGCCGCCACGGTGTCGACCGAGAACGGAATCTGGCCGCCGATCAGGTCGGTCATGGCCGGCGCGCTGCCCTTGTAGGGGACGTGGATCATCTTGATGCCGGCCGCGGCCAGGAACGCCTCGCCGACGAAGTGCGCGGTGGTGCCGGCGCCGAACGAGCCGTAGGCGGGCGGTTCCTTCTCGCGCGCCTTGGCGTAGGCGACCAGTTCCTTCAAGTCCTTGACCGGCACCTGCGGATTGGCCAGCAGCGCCAGCCCGGTGCGGCCCACGATGCCGAGCGGCTCGAAGCTCTTGACCGGGTCATACGGCAGCTTGGCCTGGATCGCGGGGTTGACCGTGAAGGTGGTGCCCGAGCTGACCAGCAGCGTGTAGCCATCGGGCGCGGCCTTGGCGACGTAGCCGGCGCCGATCGCGGTGCCGGCGCCCGCGCGGTTCTCCACCACTACGGTCTGGCCCAGTTCCTGGCCGAGCTTCTGCGCGATGACGCGGCCGAGCACGTCGGTCGCGCCGCCGGGCGGAAATGGCACCACCAGCGTGATGGGGCGGGTCGGATAGCCGGTCTGGGCGCTGGCCGGGGCGGGGGCGGCAAGGGCGCCCGCCAGGGTGACACCAAGGGCAATCAAGGCAGTCTTCATGTTCATGCTCGACGAGAGAGGTGGAAGGACGGCGCGTCGGTCGGCGCCTGGGGGGCGGCCGCGAGTCGTTGCCCGCGGCTCAGGAATCGGTCGTACTCTTCGGCCGGCACATACAGCCCGCCGGTGGTCCAGGCCAGATGCGTGGCGCGCGTCAAATGCGGCAGCAGGCCGCGCTGGCGCAGCCACTGCTGCCCGGCCGGGCTGCCCAGCAAGTGGCGCGGCCCGGAAAACCCGGCCGCCGCCGACGGCTCGATGCGCAGGCCCTCGCTGTCGTGCAGCCGCGCCAGATCGCCGTACAGGGTGTCGTCGGCGACGGTGTAGACGCCGGCCAGCGACTGGCCGACGGCGGCATACGCCAGGTCGGAGGCGCGCGGCACTGCCAGGCCGTCGGCCTCGGTCTGGTTGGTCAGGCCGATGTCGTAGACCGACGGCGGCACCGGCACGCCGGGCAACTGGCCATGGCCGGCCATCATGCGCAGCAGAAAGCAGGGCGACTGCACCGGTTCGGCAAAGAAGCAGTGCGCGTGCGCGCCGTACAGCAGCCACAGGCCGAAGGCGATGCCGCTCGGCGCGCCGCCCACGCCGCAGGGCAGGTAGACGAACAGCGGATGCTCGGCATCGACCACGATGCCGGCCTGCGCGATCTGGTCGCGCAGCCGCAGCGCCGCCGCCGCGTAGCCCAGGAACAGCGAGGCCGAGCGCTCGTCGTCGACGAAGTAGCCGCGCGGGTCGGCCTCGACCTGGCGGCGGCCGGCGGCCACGGCCTTTTCGTAATCGCCGGGGTGTTCCACCACCTCGACGCCCCGGGCGCGCAGGCGCGCCTTCTTCCATGCCTTGGCGTCGGCCGACATGTGCACGGCGGCGCGAAAACCCAGCGCCGAAGCGATCACGCCGATCGACAGGCCCAGGTTGCCGGTCGATCCGACGGCCACCTGGTATTGCGCGAAACAGGCGCGGGCCGCAGGCGCGGCGAGCTTGCGGTAGTCATCGCCGGGCGCGATCAGGCCTTGCTCCCAGGCCAGCTTCTCGGCGAACTCCAGCACCTCATGAATGCCGCCCCGCGCCTTGATCGAGCCGGCCACCGGCAAAGCGTGGTCGGCCTTGATCCACAGGCGTCCGCCATCCGGCGCCAGGCCCAGCGCCTGCTGCATGGCGGCGGCCTGGCGCAGCGGCGACTCGATCACGCCGGCCGAGGCTTCCAGTTCGGGGAACAACTGCGCCAGCAACGGCGCGAAGCGCGTGAAGCGGTCGTGGGCCGCCTGCACGTCGGCCAGGCCGAAGGGGACGCCGGTGTCGGCCGCGCCGCCATCGGGGCGGGTCCACAGCAGCGGTTGCGCCGCGCGCAACGCCTGCAATGAAAAAGCGGGAACGGAAGCCTGGGACGGGGTCATGCCTGCGTGTTCCATAGAGGGAGCGTCATGCAACGGTCACATCCTAGGCGGCGGCTCCGTATTGCGGCAATATGAATTGCTAGAATCATTCATTGCGTTTTACGCAAACCAAGGGCAAACCCGATGAACCCGCAAATCCTGCAGGAAATGGCCGTGCGCTACTTCCTGGAAGTGGCGCGCTGCGGCTCCGTCAGCGTCGCGGCGGAGCGGCTGGACGTGGCGCCGTCGGCGGTCAGCCGCCAGATCGCCCGGCTCGAACGCGAATTGGGCACCCTGCTGTTCGAGCGCCGCTCGCGCGGCATGGCGCTCAACGCCGCCGGCGAACTGCTGGCCGCCCACGCCAAGCGCGCGCACCAGGACGTGGAGCGCGTTGCCGGCGAGATCATGGGCCTGCGTGGCTTGCGTCAGGGGCTGGTGCGGGTGGTCTGCACCGAAGGCTTCGCGCATGACTTCCTGCCGGCCGCCATCGCCGTTTTCCGCCGGCAATACGCCGGCATCCGTTTTTCGCTGGACGTGTGCTCGCAGCGCGAGGTGCCCGTCCGGGTGCGGGACGGCACGGCCGATATCGGCGTCACGCTCAGCCTGACCTCGCACCATGACGTACGGGTCGAGCTGCGCATGCCGGCGCCGGTGCGCGCGGTGGTGGCGCCCGACCATCCGCTGGCGGGCCGGTCCGAGGTATCGCTGGCCCAGTTGATGGCCTATCCGCTGGCCTTGCCCGATGCCGATTCGACGCTGCGGCAGCTGATCGACATCAGTTGCAGCCGCCAGCAGTTGTCATGTGAACCGATGTTCTCCAGCCGCAGCGTCGACGCGCTGGTGGCGTTCGCGGGGGCGGGCGGCGGCGTGGCGTTCTGCGGCGAACTGGCGATCCGTTATCGCCTGCGCGCCGGGCAGGTGGTGGCCCTGCCGCTGCGCGACCGCGAAATGAACGAACGCCACTTCGAGGTGCAGACGCTGGCCGGACGCGTGCTGCCCGAGGCGGCCAAGGCCTTCATCGCCAGCCTGCGCGCGCAACTGCACGCGGACGGCGGCGCGGCGCCGGCGCGCTGGCGGGAGAGCGGCGCGGCGCCCGCGCCTTAGCGGGAGCGGGGCGCGGCGCCCGCGCCTTAGCGGGAGCGGGGCGCGGCGCCCGCGCCTTTATTGGGAGAGCGTTGCGACGCCCGCGCATTTAGTGCGAAAGCGGCGCGACGCCAGCGCCTTGGCGCGGTGTCGCGATCATGGCGGCCTGGCGCGCGGCCAGCCAGGCGCGGCCCTTGGGTGTCAGCGTGGCCACGGCGGTCCCGGCGTCGCCGGCAGATCGGCGCGCCAGATCCACCAGGCCGTTGCTGGTGGCGTCTTCCCAGGCCGACAGGCGCGGACACGAAGTGCGCCACGCCTCCATGATGTCGGCATAGGTGCGGGGGTGCTCGGCAACCCAGATCAGGAACTGCGTCAGGTTGCCCAATTGCGAGGCGCTGGCCTCGATGGCGGGGGTGTCGTCGGACATGGCGTGCTCCAGGCGCGAAGTACCGGTTTTCACGATACTCCTGCGCCGGCGCCGTGTCCCGGCCCTCTACTGGCTGATGACTTTTTTCATCGATGGCGCCGCATGCAGCGTGTATTGCTCGCGTTCATAGAATGGAATCGCGTCGGGCCGGGCATCCAGGAACACCGCCCCCATGCCGCGAGCGCGCGCATCCGCCTCGGCGTAGGCCATCAGCGCGCGGCCGGCGCCGCTGCCACGCACGGCCTCGTCGACCACCAGATCGTCCACATGCAGATGCGGACCGCGCGCCAGCGTGTGCACGGGCCGCATGCCCATCACGCCGATCAGCCTGCCGTCGCGGTAGGCGCCGACCAGTTCGTAGCCGCCATGCGATTGCCGCCGCACGCGCTGCAGGAATTCGGCTTCATCGAGGGCGGTGCGCAATTGGCTGATCAGGGGAAAGGCCTGGGCCCAAGCGGACGGCTCGATTCTGCTGCAGATCACCATGATGTCTCCGGATCGTTTGGCGGCAGGCTACCATGGTCCGGCCCCAAACAGAGGAGCGGCCATGGAAGAAGCATTGAACGGATTTCAGATCACGCGTGGCGCGTTGCAGGTCCAGGACGGCTACGTGCCGGTCATCGAGGCGCGGGGGCCGGCGCCCGACGGCCGCATCCTGCATGGCGCGGTGGCGGTGACCGAATACGGCGTGTTCGAGGATCAGGAAGAGGCCATCAACGCCGGTTGGACGATCCGGGTGCGGTCGATCGCGGCGCGCGCCGATGGGCTATCCATCACGATCGATGCGTGACGCGGGCAATCGCGTCGAATGTGGGGCGATGGCGCCGCAATCGCGGAAAAATGCCAATACGCCTGGGCGGAGATTGCTGGCGTCCCGACTCGCCCCCAGGTGCCGATGCAAAAAAAATCCGGCCCGAAGGCCGGAAAAAACTTACAACAACAAGCACAACGGCTCGCCGGCACGAGCCAGTGCGGTGAGAAATTTATCATGTATGAGATAAATTACAAGATGTAGTGTCCATTAAATGGACGCTTGCTGCGGCCATCCCTCTCAAACCACCCGCGTCACCGTCTTGCCGTCGCGGAACCAGCCGTCCAGGTTGGCCAGCATCAGGTCCGCCATGGCCCGCCGGGTTTCGTGCGTGCCGCTGGCGATGTGCGGCAGCATCACCACGTTGTCCATCGCGTTCAAGGCGGTTGGCGTGGCCGGTTCATGCTCGAACACGTCCAGGCCCGCGCCGGCGATGGCGCCGCTTTGCAGCGCCTGGACCAGCGCGGCTTCGTCGACCACCGTGCCGCGCGCAATATTGATCAGCCAGCCGCGCGGACCCAGCGCCCGCAACACCTCGCCATTGACCAGGTGGCGCGTGGCGCCGCCGCCCGGCACTGCCAGCACCAGGAAATCGCACTCGGCCGCCAGCGTCGTGATGTCCGGGCAATAACGGTAGTGCGCCGGCGCGTCCGCGCGCGGCTTGCGGTTGGTGTACAGGATGGGCATATCAAATGCTTCGGCGCGCCGCGCGATCTGCAGGCCGATATTGCCCAGTCCGACGATGCCGCAGCGCTTGCCGCTCATGCGCGTGCCCAGGCCGAAGCCTTCCTGCGGCCAGCGGCCGGCGCGCACGAAGCGGTCGGCCTCGGCGATGCGGCGCGACGCCGCCAGCATCAATGCCAGCGCGGTGTCCGCCACGCAGGCATCGAGCACGCCCGGTGTGTTGGTGACCCGCACGTCGCGCGCCTGCGCCGCCGCCAGGTCGATGGTGTCGTAGCCCACCCCGAAACTGAATACGCCTTCCAGCGCCGGCAGCGCGTCGATCAGCTCGCGCGATGCGCCGAAGCGGCCGCTGGTGGCGATGCCGCGGATCGCCGCGCCGTGGTCGCGCAGCAGCGCCGCCTGGTCGGGGCTTTGCCACCAGCGGTGCACGCGGTAGCGCGACTCCAGTTCGGCGGTCAGTTCGGGCAGCAAGGGGCCCACCATCAGCAGGTCGGCGAGGGGCTGGGAAGCAGTCGTGGTCATGTCGGGTGTCATGGTTGTTGCAGCGACCCGCGGGCGCGGGATTCGCAAGAAAAGGGGCGGCGGGACGACCGAAGAGGAAAGCCGTCTGCGCCGGGACGGACAGGGGGCAAAAAAAATGGGCGGTGCGCAATGCCGCGCCCTCGGGGCGCGTCATCGCATCGTGGGCGGTCGCCTCGCCCGCCCGATCATTGGGTCTGGATATGCCGTGTCTTGATGATCTCCCCGTAGCGCGCGCGTTCGCTGGCCGCCAGCGCCTGCAGTTCCTGCGGCGTCGAACCGTGCGCCAGCGCGCCCTGCGATTCGAGCTTGGCCTGCATCGCCGGGTCGCTGGCCACTTCGCGGATCGCGGCCGACAGCTTGTCGATCACCGCCTGCGGCGTGCCCGCCGGCGCCAGCACCGCCGTCCATGAGCCGGTCTGCGCATTCTTGACGCCGGCCTCATCGATGGTCGGCACGTCGGGCAGGGCGGGCGAACGCGTCGCGCCGGTCACCGCCAGCGCGCGCAGCTTGCCGGAGTTGACGTAGGGAATGGTCTCCAGCACCGATGCGAACAGCATGTCGACGCGGCCCGCCATCAGGTCGGTCATGGCCGGGCCGCCGCCCTTGTAGGGCACGTGCATCAGGTCGGTGCCGGTGGCCTGCTGGAAAATCTCGCCCGACAGGTGCGGCGCGCCGCCGGTGCCGGAACTGGCGAAGGTGTGCTTGCCCGGTTGCGCGCGCGCCAGCGTCACCAGGTCCTTCACGTTCTTGGCGGGCAGGGTGGTGGGCACCACCAGCACGAACGGCAGGTCCGAGAACAGCGATACCGGTGCGAACGCGGTGGCCGGATCGGAATGCAGCTTGTAGATCCACGGATTGATCGCCAGCATGCCCGAATTGGCGAACAGCAGCGTGTAGCCGTCGGGGTTGGCGCGCGCCACCAGATCGGCGGCGATCTGCCCGCCGGCGCCGGGGCGGTTGTCCACCACCACCGAGGCCGCCAGCTTGTCGCCCAGCGCCGCCGCCAGCAGGCGCGCGGAAATGTCGGTGCCGCCGCCCGGCGAGAACGGCACGATCAGGTTGATCGGGCGGTCCGGGAACGGCGCGGCCTGCGCCGCGGCGGGCAGGGCGCCACAGGCGGCCAGGGCCAGGGCCGCGGCAAGGAAGCGGCGGCGCGGGCGTGCGGAATTGCGTGTCTCCATGGTCTTCTCTTTGTAGTAGTGAGCGGCGCGGGCCGCGGAAAGTCGATGCTGCGATGGCACTCCTTTCGCGGGGCGGAAAAACGCGCCCCGGTGCTGCGGCCGAGTATAGGAACGCCGGCCGATGGATGACTATTCGAGCTATAAATAGCATTGATCAATTCAAGGATTGAATCGATGGAATTCCGCCAGCTCGAATGCTTCATCGCCGTGGCCGAGGAGCTGCACTTCGGCCGCGCCGCCCAGCGCCTGTGCATGACGCAGCCGCCGCTTTCGCGCCAGATCCAGTTGCTGGAGCAGGACCTGGGCGTGACGCTGTTCGAGCGCAGCAGCCGCCAGGTCGAACTGAGCGCCGCCGGCCGCCGTTTCCTGCGCGACGCGCGTCACCTGCTGGAGTATTCGGCCCGCGCCACCGCCAGCGCCCGCCGCACCGCCGGCGGCGACGCCGGCCACATCACGCTGGGCTTCACGGCGGTGGCCTCGTACCGCCTGATGCCCTCGCTCATCATGCGGGCCCGCAAGCGGTTGCCGGGCGTGGAGATCCAGTTGCGCGAAACCGTCAGCACCGACCTGTCGCGCCTGCTGCTGGCGCGGGAACTGGACGCGATCCTGGCGCGCAGCGTGCCGCAGCAGGCCGGCATCGAGGCCCGCCTGATCGAGCGCGAGCCGCTGGTGCTGGCGCTGCCGGCGGATTCACCGCTGTGCGAACAGGAGGTGGTGCCGCTGCGGCTGCTGCAGGGCCAGCCCTTCGTGCTGTATTCGCCGCGCGAAGGCAAATACTTCTATGACCGCATCGTCGGCGCGTTCGGCCTGGCCGACGTGCAGCCCGACTACGTGCAGCGCGCCAGCCAGACGCATACCTTGCTGGCGCTGGTGCGGGCCGGACTGGGCGTGGGCATCGTGCCCGATTCGGCGCGCGAGCTGCGCCTGGAGGGGGTGGAGTTCCGGTCGCTGGGCCAGCGCGACCTGTATGCCGATATGTACCTGGCCTGGCATGCGCAGCACGACAACCCGGCGTTGGCCGCGTTCCTGCGGCAGGTGGCCGAGGTGCTGCCCCCCGCGCCCTGACGGGGGCGACAGCCGGGGGCGCGCCAGGCGTGTCGTCGCCGTTCAACGCGATGGGAAGGGCATTGCGCAGGCGCCCGTGGCGTTCAACGCGATGGGCAGGGCATTGCGCAGGCGTCCGTGGCGTTCAACGCAACCGGCCAGGGCATTGCATGGCGTTCGCGGCGTTCAACGCGACACGGCGTTCGCATCCGACTTCAGGCTCTCGATGATCCGCAGTCCGTCCCGGTGGCGCTGTTCGCCGGTCTCGCACGACTTGCAGATCGCGCCGACGTACAGGCCGTCGACCACCGTCTCGGCGAACACGCCCGACCGGTACTGGTGCCGCGCATCGGTCTCGACCCGGTACCAATCCCGATCGCCGATCCGCACCCGCTCCAGCGGCTGGCGGATATCGGCGTCGGGACTGGTCGCGCGCAGCACCGCCCGCAACCGGAAATAGCGCTTGAGCGGCGAGGCATAAAGCGCTTGCAAGCGGGCGTCATCGTCGTCGCCTTCGAGCGGCTTGGCCTGCATCAGCAGGGTGCAGGTTTCCTGCGTCTGTTCGCAGGCCTCGCTTTCGCAGACCAGTTGCACGCGCCGCATGCCGCTGCGCGAGACCTCGCCTTGTGGCGAGCCGTCCACCACCCAGCCATCTGGCAACTGCACCGACAGGCCATGCGGCAGATCGAGGGTGTCGGCGGAAGCGGCGGGCGCCAGCGCGCCAAGCGCCGCGCACAGGGCCGTCAGGCGGATCAAGGCCGGCCCGCTCATGGCGTACCCCCGCGCTGGCGATGATCGCCGCCCGCGCCGCCCGTGAGGGCGCGTTCGAACAGCGCCAACTGCTCCGCGTCCAGCGCGCGTCGGGGCAGGATCAGCGGTTCGCCCTCCCGCCGCATCAGGATCAGGTGGTCGCCTTGCCGCTCGACCCGGTCGAAGCCGGTCGTCGCGAAGCTGTTGATCCACCCGTCCTGCCGGACTTCGAGCCGGTCGTCATACAGCCGCGCCTCGTGTTCCTCGGCCGGCATGCGCCGGTGCATCTGCCCGGCCAGCTTGTACGCGTGGCGGCGCCGGGACCAGGGATGCAGCAGAATGATGACGGCCAGGATGGCCCAGAACCCCAGCGTGATCTTCCAGAAACTGTCCGTGAACATCTCGCCGAACAGCGGCCAGGCATAGCGCAGCGGCACCCGCTCGGGGTCCAGCAGCCACAGCAGCACGAATATCAGCGGCACCAGCAGGGCGGTCAGCGCGAAGGCCAGCAGGAAACCGCGCCGGCGGCGCCGCCGCATGCCGGGACGTTCGATCTGCCACGAAATCGCGGCGGCCCGGTCTTCCTGGTTCAGCAGGAAGCGCGTCGTCAGCAGCGGCGGCGCGGCCTCGGGCGCCTGCCGCGCTTGCGGCGGGTGCTGCGTCGCGTCCGGAGCGCCGGCGTGGCAGGATGCGGCCCACGCCTTGATGCGCGCCACCTGCTCGTCGGATAGCGCCTGTCGCGGCAGGGCGTACACGTCCTCGATGTTGCGCAACTGGATGAACAGGTGTTCGGAGGTCTCGGCAAGCCCCTGGATGCGCGAGCACGCCATGGCCGTCTTGCGTCCCGGCAGGGTGACGGTAAGCCCGCCAGGCTGAAAGTAATAGAGCGGGTGGATGGTCTGGTCGAGCCCTTCGTCGCGGCACCAGCGCGCCAGGCGCCCGCGCACGATCGCCGGATGGCGGAAGTAGTAGATCAGCACCGGGATGGCCACGACCAGGATGGGCACGCCGTCCAGCCCGAACAGGTCGTGAAAGAAGCGCGAGAGGAACGGGCCGAAGCCCTGCTCGCCGCTATCCCGCCAGGAAGAGAACCCCAGCATCCCCAACAGTGCCAGCACCACCCACGTCAGGAAGTACAGCGCGCGCCGCCGGGCGGCCCCGAACATGTCCGCGTAGCTGAACAGCGCGGCCGCGATGCGGTCCTGCAGCGTGATCGGCGCGGTCAGCGAGAAGCCGTCGGCCGGCATCGCGCCGGGCGCTTCGTCCAGGGGCGCAACGGGCGGCGTCAGCGTGCCGTCGGCAGCGGTGCTCGGCTCGGGCATGGGGTCTCCGTCAGGGGGGGGATCCGCAATTTAGCATTGCTGCGGGGCGGGGCGGGGCGGGGCGGGACGAGCCGAGACGGAACTAGGCTAGGCGGGACGGGGAGAGGCGCGGCGGGGAGAGGCGCGGCGGGGAGAGGCAGGGCGCGATGAGGCAGGACGCGATAAGGCAGGGCGCGATGAGGCAGGACCCGGTGAGGCAGGACGCGGTGAGGTAGGACGCGGTGAGGCAGGGCGCGATGAGGCGGGGCGCGGTGAGGCAAGGCGCGACGAGGCGAGGCAACGCGGCGAGGCAAGGCAAGGCAAGGCAAGGCAAGGCAAGGCAAGGCAAGGCGCGCGACCAAGCGCGCCGCCGCTGTCAGGCCGGCATCTTCTTTTTGCCCAGCAGCGCCAGCGTCAGCGCGCGGCCACGGCTCATGAAGGGATACAGCGCCGCCGACAGGCACGGGCGGCGGAAGATGGCGGCATTGATCTGGTTGAACAGGTCGCTGTCGGAACTGAGCAGCGCCAGCCGGTTGATGCAATCGGCGCCCCAGTAGATGTGCCCCTCCAGCCGCAGCAGCATGCCGTCGTTCAGGTCATAGCCACGGTCGCGGAAATACGCCACCAGTTCGGGATGCTGGCGCATGTCGAGCAATTCGACCGGGCCGACGGCCTTGCGCAACTGCACCATCCGCACGTAGTTGGTGCAGAACGGGCAGTCGCCGTCGTACAGCAGGAAGTTGCGGGGCGCGGTATCCGTATCCATGACGTACAGCTTACCAGCGGCGGGCGTCGCTTGCTTGGGGCGCCGGGATGCCGCCGACGCACGATTGGAAGCGGCGCATGACGCGCGCGACGCCATGCGCCAGCGGCGCGCGCAGCCATGCGGCGCAGCGACGGCCCGCAGTCATGGTGGGGAGGTATGGGGCGCAGGTGTGTGGCGCAGGTATGTGCGTAGGGATAAGGCGCAGGAACAGGCCACCGGGACCGCGCCCAGCGATACGCGGCTTGCCGCTCAGGCCTGCTCATCCGCCCACGCCAGCGCCATGGCGTAATCGCGCACGTCCGCCGGCCATGCGGCCACCTGCCGCGTGAAACCCGCGCGATCATCGGCATACAGCGCCCGCGTGGCCTCCTCGAAGCCCGGCAGGTTGCCGCCCATGCTCGACATGAAGTGATAGGCCGCTTCCTGCCGTTGCCGCTGCTGGTCGCGCGCCTCGTTGTCGCGGCGCGCCTGTTCCACCAGTTTGCGCAGCGCCACCGACGCGCCGCCCGGCTGCGCCGCCAGCCAGTCCCAGTGGCGCGGCAGCAGCGTCACCTCGCGCGGCACCACGCCCAGCTTGGGCCGTCCGCGCCCGCGCGGGGCGGCGTCGACGTGGTCCGCTTCCTCGGCGGGCGCGGGGGCGGCATCGGCCGGCGCCTGATAGCGCGCGCGGATGTCGGCGTCAGCGCCGCGCAGGTCCAGGTCGACCTGCTTGCCGGTGTGGTCGTCGAACACCAGAATCGCGCCGTCGCCATGACGGTTGGCGTGACCGTCCTGGGCCTGCTTGACGGCCAGGGCGACCTCGGCGAGCGCGCCACGCGCCAACAGGCGGTGGCCTTCGAAAGCGGTATGGGGAAGGAGAGGTTGGGTCATGGCGTACAGGGGTTTTATTTACCCGGATAAATTTAATGTCTGGCATTGTGCGGCTTGCCAAAGTGCTTGTCAATATAACCCGGGTAAAAATAGTGCAAGGTCGCAACGCCTATTGAAAAAAGTCGCAAAAATTCCGTCCCGACCTAGGGTCAACACCTAGTCAAAACACGTCAGCGGCGTATAATCTTGCTTTGCGCCCGGAGTTACCCATGCGTCTCGTTCAAAAAGCGCTCACCTTCGACGATGTGTTGTTGGTGCCTGCGTATTCCGAGGTGTTGCCGCGCGACACCTCCCTGGCCACGCGCCTCACCCGAAACATCTCCCTGAACATCCCCCTTGTGTCCGCCGCCATGGACACGGTCACCGAATCCCGCCTGGCGATCGCCATGGCCCAGGAAGGTGGCATCGGGATCATCCACAAGAATCTGTCCGCCGACGCCCAGGCCCGTGAAGTCGCCCGCGTCAAGCGCCACGAATTCGGCATCGTGATCGATCCGGTCACCGTCACCCCCCAGATGAAAGTGCGCGACGCCATTGCGTTGCAGCGCCAGCATGGCATCTCGGGCCTGCCGGTGGTGGAAGGGCGCAAGCTGGTGGGCATCGTCACCAACCGCGACCTGCGCTTCGAAGAGAACCTGGACCAGCCCCTGCGCAACATCATGACGCCGCAGGAACGCCTGGTCACCATGAAGGAAGGCGCCACGCTCGATGAAGCGCAGGCCCTGATGCACAAGCATCGCCTGGAACGCGTGCTCATCGTCAACGACGGTTTCGAGCTGCGCGGCCTGGCCACCGTCAAGGACATCGTCAAGAACACCGAGCACCCGCTGGCCAGCAAGGACGCCCAGGGCCAATTGCGCGTCGGCGCCGCGGTCGGCGTCGGTGGCAACACCGAAGAGCGCGTTGAAAAGCTGGTCGCCGCCGGCGTCGACGTGCTGATCGTCGACACCGCCCACGGCCACTCCAAGGGCGTGCTGGAAGGCGTGCGCTGGGTCAAGCAGAACTATCCCAAGGTCGAAGTCATCGGCGGCAACATCGCCACCGCCGCCGCGGCGCGCGCGCTGGTCGAGCACGGCGCCGACGGCGTCAAGGTCGGCATCGGCCCCGGCTCGATCTGCACCACCCGTATCGTCGCCGGCGTCGGCGTGCCGCAGATCCACGCGATCTCCGAAGTCGCCAAGGCGCTGGAAGGCACGGGCGTGCCGCTGATCGCCGACGGCGGCATCCGCTACTCGGGCGACGTCGCCAAGGCCCTGGCCGCCGGCGCGTTCTCCTGCATGATGGGCGGCATGTTCGCTGGCACCGAAGAAGCGCCGGGCGAAGTGGTGCTGTTCCAGGGCCGTTCGTACAAGTCGTACCGCGGCATGGGCAGCCTGGGCGCCATGACGGAAGGCTCGGCCGACCGCTACTTCCAGGACCCGGCCAACAACGCCGACAAGCTGGTCCCCGAAGGCATCGAAGGCCGCGTCCCCTACAAGGGCAGCGTGCTGGCCATCATCTACCAACTGGTCGGCGGCATCCGCGCCTCCATGGGCTACTGCGGCGCCGCCACCATCGACGACATGCGCACCAAGGCCGAATTCGTGGAAATCACCTCCGCCGGTGTCCGCGAATCCCACGTGCACGACGTACAGATCACCAAGGAAGCGCCCAACTACCGCGCCGACTGATCCCCGTACAGTCAACTACAATGTCATGCATCACGCACCGGCAGAACCGCAAAATCAGTCAGCGGGTCTGCCGGTGCGGTTTTATTTACAGCGATTTCATTCCTTACCGGTAGAGTCTCCATGCACCAGCGCATCCTCATTCTCGACTACGGTTCGCAAGTCACCCAACTGATCGCCCGCCGCGTGCGCGAAGCCGGCGTCTACTCCGAAGTGCACCCGGGCGACGTCGACGATGCCTTCATCCGCGACCAGATGGCGCAGGGCCTGAAGGGCATCATCCTGTCGGGCAGCCACGCATCGGCCTACGAAGAAGGCTCCATGCGCGTGCCGCACGCCGTGTTCGAGCTGGGCGTGCCCGTGCTGGGCATCTGTTATGGCATGCAGTCCATGGCGCAACAACTGGGCGGCGTGGTCAGCTTCTCCGACCACCGCGAATTCGGCTACGCCGAAGTCCGCGCCCACGGCCACACCAAGCTGCTGGAAGGCCTGGAAGACTTCACCACCGCCGACGGCCACGGCATGCTCAAGGTCTGGATGAGCCACGGTGACAAGGTCACCGAGCTGCCGCCGGGCTTCAAGCTGATGGCCTCCACGCCGTCCTGCCCCATCGCCGGCATGGCCGACGAAGATCGCCGCTTCTACGCCGTGCAGTTCCACCCCGAAGTCACGCACACCGTGCAAGGCAAGGCCATGCTGGCCCGCTTCGTCAACGAGATCTGCGAATGCCAGGGCGACTGGAACATGCCCGACTACGTCGCCGAAGCCGTCGCCCGCATCCGCGAGCAGGTTGGCGAAGACGAAGTCATCCTCGGCCTGTCCGGCGGCGTCGACTCGTCGGTGGCCGCGGCCCTGATCCACAAGGCCATCGGCGACCAACTGACCTGCGTGTTCGTCGACCACGGCCTCTTGCGCCTGGACGAAGGCAAGCAGGTCATGCAGACCTTCGCCGAGAACATGGGCGTCAAGATCATCCACGTCGACGCCACCGCCCAGTTCATGGGCAAGCTGTCCGGCGTGGCCGACCCCGAAGCCAAGCGCAAGATCATCGGCCGCGAGTTCGTCGAAGTGTTCCAGGAACAGGCCGGCAAGCAGAAGAGCGCCAAGTGGCTGGCCCAAGGCACTATCTACCCCGACGTCATCGAATCGGCCGGCGCCAAGACCGGCAAGGCCACCTCGATCAAGTCGCACCACAACGTCGGCGGCCTGCCGGACACGCTGAACCTGAAGCTGCTGGAACCCCTGCGCGAACTGTTCAAGGACGAAGTCCGCGAACTGGGCGTGGCCCTTGGCCTGCCGCCGCAGATGGTCTACCGCCATCCGTTCCCGGGCCCGGGCCTGGGCGTGCGCATTCTGGGCGAAGTCAAGCATGAATACGCCGAGCTGCTGCGTCGCGCCGATGCGATCTTCATCGAAGAGCTGCGCAATACCAAGGACGAGGCCAGTGGCCTGACCTGGTATGAACTGACCTCGCAGGCGTTCGCCGTGTTCCTGCCGGTGAAGTCGGTGGGGGTGATGGGGGACGGTCGGACGTATGAGTACGTGGTCGCGCTGCGCGCGGTGCAGACGTTTGACTTCATGACGGCTGATTGGGCGCCGTTGCCGCATCCGTTGCTGGCTCGGATTTCCTCGCGGATTATCAATGAAGTGCGGGGGATCAATCGGGTGGTGTATGACGTGTCGAGCAAGCCGCCTGCGACGATTGAGTGGGAGTGATTCGGCGTTTGGCACAGGCTGGCACCGAGTAGCACGAGAACACACCTAAGCCCGCGTCGCTGCGGGCTTTTTTGTGATTATGTCCGGCACTGGCCGGCAATCTTTGGCATCGCTAAGCACTGTTTTTTCATGGCATGATGAATGGTATTGAATGCTTCGATGCCATGAGATGCCATCGATACCATGTAGCCATCTTTCTGGTTCTCATGGTATTGATATGTCGTAACACAATGATTTTATTGTGTTTTTACGCCAGAATGGATTGATTCCAGATCATGGTATTTGAGCCGAATCAGGGCGAGAATCATGCTGACCGATACCAAGCTGCGTAACCTCAAGCCGAGGGACAAGCTCTACAAGGAAAACGACCGTGACGGCCTCTATGTGGCCGTCACGCCCGCCGGGGCGATCTCGTTCCGCTACAACTACTCGATCCACGGCCGGCAGGAGACCATCACCTTCGGCCGCTATGGCGTTGGCGGCATCACCCTTGCGGAAGCCCGCGAGCGGTTGGGCGAGGCCAAGAAGATGATCGCGGCCGGGAAGTCGCCGGCCAAAGAGAAGGCGCGGGACAAGGCCCGCGTCAAGGATGCGGAGACGTTCGGGGCGTGGGCGGAAAAGTGGCTGCGCGGCTACCAGATGGCTGACTCCACCCGCGACATGCGCCGTTCAATCTACGAGCGCGAGCTGAAGCCTAAATTCAGCAACCAGAAGCTGGTGGAGATCACCCACGAGGACTTGCGGGCGCTGACCGATGCCATCGTGGAGCGCGGTGCACCGGCGACCGCAGTGCATGCTCGCGAGGTGATGTTGCAGGTCTTTCGCTGGGCCATCGAGCGCGGCCAGAAGGTCGAGAACCCGGCAGAGCTGGTGCGGCCGACAACTATCGCCAAGTTCGAGCCGCGCGACCGTGCGCTGACGCCCGACGAGATCGGTCTGATGTATCAGTACATGGAGCGCATCGGCACAACGCCATCCATTCGGGCTGCCGCCAAGTTATTGCTGCTGACGATGGTGCGCAAGAGCGAGCTGACCAACGCGACCTGGAGCGAGATCAACTTCAGCGAGGCGCTTTGGACCATCCCGAAGGAGCGGATGAAGCGACGCAATCCGCACCTGGTGTTCCTGTCCCGGCAGGCGCTGGACATCTTCATTGCCCTCAAGACCTTTGCCGGCGGATCGGACTACGTGTTGCCGTCGCGGTACGACTCGGACTTGCCCATGAGCAGCGCCACGCTCAACCAGGTGCTGACGCTGACGTATCGGCTGGCGCAGAAGGAAGGGAAGTCGCTCGCCAAGTTCGGGCCACATGACTTGCGGCGCACGGCCAGCACGTTGTTGCATGAGGCCGGCTACAACACGGACTGGATTGAGAAGTGCCTGGCGCACGAGCAGCGAGGCGTCAGGGCCGTCTACAACAAGGCCGAGTACCGCGAGCAGCGGACGGCGATGTTGCAAGACTGGGCGGACATGATCGACGAATGGACACTGAAGCGGCCGAAGGCGTAAGCCAGAAGATGACAGTTCGCTCGCCTGTCCGAACATCGAGGCATGGTCCCGGGTTTCATTGACACTTGAGGGGCGCTGCGTTTTAGCCGCTAAAAAGTGGCTGCTGCGACCGACGGGGTGAAGCCGGGACGCATGGCCTGAGTGCCCGATGCCTT
The DNA here is from genome assembly GCF_046535435.1 of Achromobacter sp. SIMBA_011. Taxonomy (NCBI): domain Bacteria; kingdom Pseudomonadati; phylum Pseudomonadota; class Betaproteobacteria; order Burkholderiales; family Alcaligenaceae; genus Achromobacter; species Achromobacter sp. SIMBA_011. The sequence goes on from NZ_JAWRWN010000002.1 coordinate 866,147, forward strand.
GCGCGCCTCTATCCATTCCTCGACCTCGGCCAAGTCCCAGGCGACGTTTCGGCTGGTGAGCGCAATGCGACGCGGAAACCCCCCGCGCTGCTCCATATTGAAAATCGTGCGCTCAGACAGCGGGATCATCGCCAGTAGCTTCTTGCGGTTGATGAGCATCTTACTTGTCGTTGTCTGCATCCCTTGGCCTCTTTCAGTCACTTGCGAACATGTGCCTGATGGTGCCTGTGAGTGCGGATTGTTTCGTCCTATTAGTTGGTCAATTTGGTTGACGCCGCGAGCGCGACTTTGAACTCAAGTGGAACATCGCAGGGATCGACGCCAGTGCCTTCGATACGGCTTGGCGTTCTATACCTAGCTTTCGCGCAATCTCCGACTGGTTGAGCCCAGACCACTGGAGCATCAGCATCAGTTTTTTGCGGTCTGACAGCTTTGAGTCCACCATGAGCCGCGCTTGATTGCGCAACTCCGCTTTGTCTGCTGGCTGAAAGGTTTGGCCGGCGACGTAGTGGAAGAAGTAGCTGTCAACCAGTTGATCGCCCGATTTCACTTGAGGCGTAGCTGGCTTTGCGCACTGCTGGCTGAGCCTGGCAAGTTCGAGATCGAACTGCGCGAGTGAGCGTCTTGCTTGTCTGTATGAGGGATTCCATGCGCCATTCGGCAATTTGGGCCGGTGATCCAGGCAGTACAGGCTGCTGAGTCGAAGTTTCTCCTCGGGGTCGTCAGCCTTTGGGTCATCGCTCCCACCGGCGAACGAGGTCAACTCGGCGAGTGCTCCGCAAAACCGGCAGAAGCCCTGCTGACGTTCACCATTCAAGCGGGTGTCGCGCACCTGTGACTTGGTTGGTCGTTTGCAGGCACAGTCCCACACCAGTTCGATCAGTGATTCCAGCGTTGCGACAAAACGCTGATCTCTCGCAGACTGTCGATCTTCCGTGAGAACGAACGCGCGCAGCAATTGCCGCTGCAAGCGAACCATCGCATCAAGCCCCACCAGTCGAATGATCGCGCTGAAGCTCACTCCCGTGCCGGCGCCGGGGACGTGGCCCGAATAGCGCACTGGAAGGGCTGCCATGTAGGCGGCCACGGCGGGATCGATCAGCTCCTGTATCAATCGCACGATGGGATAGCGCCGCGAGGATGCGGAGTACGGCCGCCAGCGATCCTGAAACTGCCGGATGGCTTCCGAGACGGTGGGGTCGCAACCTTCCCAGATAACGATGATTGGGTCATTCTTCATGTCAACCATTTTGGACAATTAATAAGATGTAGGCAACCCCCAATAGCACCTAACCTTCGTAGCAATTCAGTTGATAACGGAGGTTTACGCAATGACGATAGAAGACACGCTGCTGCAACGCTTCGGCCCACTGCTAAGCATCGCGCAGCTCGCCACTGTCCTTGATCGCTCGCCTGATGGACTGCGGATCAGCTTGCGCGCAACGAACGAGTGGGCGCAGCGAATCAACAAGGCCCGCTTGAAGATCGGCCGGCGGGTCTACTTTCGAACCTCGCAGATCGCCGAGGTGTTGAGCGACGAGTCCTTGTACTGAGCGGGGAACAGCGTCATGGCGATTGATGTACTGGCGGCGTTTGAGCACGAACCGCCGGTGCTGGACTTCTTATGGCCTGGCTTCCTGGCGGGAACGGTCGGCGCGCTCGTCGCCCCAGGGGCTACGGGCAAGAGTTTCTGGGCGCTAGAAGCGGCCATGAGCATCGCATGCAGCGTTCCGGGTGGCGACCTCGTGGGCCTTGCCCCCGCACATTCCGGGCGCGTGGTCTATCTGGCCGGGGAAGACCCGCCGCCCGCGCTTGTGCGGCGCGTTCACGCCATCGGCCAACACCTCGGGCACGCAGCTCGCCAAGCCATCGCAGAGAACTTGGTGCTTGAGCCGATCATGGGCAAGCGCATGGACATCATGAACAAGGCTCACCTGCGCCGCGTCATTGAGGACGGTGCCGGGGCGAGGCTGATTGTGCTGGATACCCTGAGCCGTATTCACGCCCTCGATGAGAACAGCAACGGCAACATGGCCCACCTCGTGGCCGTGTTGGAGCACGTTGCGGCCACCACGGGCGCATCCGTGCTCTACCTACACCACGTCAGCAAGGGAAGCGCCCGCGAAGGGCAAACCGACCAGCAGCAGGCTGCGCGTGGCGCATCGGCGTTGATTGACAACGCCAGGTGGTGTGGTTACGTCGCTCGTATGACCGAGGATGAGGCAAAGCGCCTCAGCGACCGCCCCCACGACCGGCAGCCCATCGGTAATGAGCGCCGCAGCTACTTCGTGCGTTTCGGCGTCAGCAAGCAGAACTACGACGCCACGCCGCTTGATCGCTGGTACATGCGGCACTCCGGCGGCGTACTGGTGCCAGTGGAACTGCATGAGGCCCGCAGGAGTGAGGAGAAGGGATGCGATGGCCGGAGGCGAGGCGATGGCTTTTGACCTCACCCATGCCAGGCACGATCCAATGCACTGCTTGGTCCCCGGCTTGTTCCGCAGTCTCAAGCGCGGAGAACGGAAGAAACTCAAGCTCGATGTGACGTATCACTACGCCGAGAATGAACAAGCGCGGTTCGTCGGCTTTGAGCCGCTCGGTGCCGATGACATGCGGCTGCTGCAAGGTCTGGTGGCTCTTGGCGGGCCGAAAGGCATTATCCTGACGCCGGAGCCAACAGCAGACTTACCGAAGCAGCTCCGTCTATTCCTTGAGCCGAAATTTGACGCGGTAGGGCAGGATGCGCTTGTCGTGAGAGAGAGCATGACCAGTCTACTAAGCGAGATCGGCTTGACCGATGGCGGCGACAATATCAGGGCGATCAAGGCGTGCTTGCTGCGCATGGCAAACGTGACAGTGGTAGTCACCAAAGGGAGCAGGCAACGGTCTTTTCACTTGATGAGCTATGCCTTCGATGAGGAGGACGGACGGCTATTCGTCGCGCTGAATCCTCAGATTGCAGAGGCGATTCTTGGGCGGCGTCCGTATACCCGCATTGAGATGGCCGAGGTGCGGGCGCTACAAACCGATCCGGCCCGCCTGATTCACCAACGACTATGCGGCTGGATCGATCCTGGCAAAGCCGGCCGCGTGGAACTGGATACCCTTTCCGGTTACGTTTGGCCGGACGAAGCGAACACTGAGGCCATGAAAAAGCGCCGTCAGAAGGCCCGCAAGGCGCTGGCCGAGCTTGCTGCCGTGGGCTGGAAGGTGAGCGAATATGCGGAAGGGAAGTGGGAAATCGGGAGGCCGAAGCCCGTAGTAACGTTCCCCAATCTCCGTAGCAACGTTCCCCTTCATCCGTAGCAACGTTCCCCGCCAAAAACTGGAAAACACAGTAACGGCGTGGGCTTGCGGCCAGTTCGAAAATTCCATCCATGATCTTCCAAGATCATCCACTAGGCGCGGCATTTGCCGCCGCCCTGTAGGGCGACGCCAAGCCCTTGCCGATGGTCGGCCTTCGGCCGTTGAGTTGTACGCCAGAAGGGTGGTCAGCTCCGGTCGGTCCTTTTTTAGCGGCTAAAACGCTACGCCCCTCAAGTGTCAATGGACTGACGTTGTATGTTGTAGCGCGCTATAACATACAACAGTTCTATTCGGTGCCACGGTCACATATGGCCCACTTTTTTTGGCGCGCCCACCAAGCTGCAGCATCGTCATTTTCGGCGAGGCTGGCCATTGTCTCCGTTCCGACGATTGCGGCCGGCTGAGCATTGACTCTTGAGGGGCAGCAAGCTGCCAGGCAATCTTTCGGCTCCCTTTTTGGCGTTCAACTTTTCCGTGGTGCTGAATCTGAGTGGTGCCTATCGCGGTTTCGATAGACGTGCTTGCGTCACTCGCTTCATGTCAACCAGTTTGGCCAATTATTGGAATGTTGCGCAGGCTGCCAATCCGTAACCTTCGGAGTAGTTCAGTTGATAACGGAGGTTTACGGATATGGCGACAAAGATTGAACAGGAACTGGCCGCGCGGCTCATGCGCGCGCAGCAGACCGGGCGGCTGAAGCGGAAGGACTACTTGCCCGCGTTCATGGCGGCGCGCTCGGACGTGATGGAAGCAATGGCCGCAGGCTTTGCGCTAAAGATCATCTGGGAGCACATGCACGAGATCGCGCGCATTCCGTTTCGCTATGAGACTTTCCTGAAGTACGTCCATCGGCACATCACCAACGCGTCGGCTGGTTCCGAAAATCCCATAACTCAACCGCAACAAGCGGCGGAATGAATCGCTGCGATACGCAAATGGATCGCTGCAAGCGCACGGAAACCATGCGGAAACCGGCCATTACTGTTCATTTTTGCGCTGTTGCGTTCCAAACGTGCGGTTTCCGCGAAAGATTTGCGGTGCCGGACGCGGACTTTCCTTGGAGTAATCAACGCCGTTATGCGGGCAGGATGTGTGAAGTAGGCCCACCCGCAAGCGGGTGGTCCTTCTTCACGTCCCCTTATTCGCGCCGGGGGCGCTCAACGGGGCATCCTGCTCTGCGAGGCTGCCGGCTACCGCCGGCTGGAGAATGAATGGACGACGCGAAGAGAGTCACGCGGAAGAGCAGCCCGCCCATCAAGGTGTACTGCCTTCCCGAAGAGCGTGAACTGATCGAGGCGAACGCCAAGAGGGCGGGGATCAGCGTTGCGCGCTACCTGCGCGACGTGGGCCAGGGCTACCAGGTCAAGGGCGTCATGGATTACGAGTACGTGCGCGAGCTGGTGCGCGTGAATGGCGACCTTGGCCGGCTGGGCGGCTTGCTCAAGCTTTGGCTCACCGACGACCTGCGCACGGCCCGCTTCGGCGATGACACGATCCTTGCCCTGCTGGGTCGGATTGAGGCCACACAGGACGAAATGAGCCGGCTCATGAAATCTGTGGTGCAGCCTAGGGCCGAATCATGAGAGTTTTAGCCGCTAAATTACAGTGTGCTCCACGCGACACAAGCCTCTTCCGGGCCGCCGGCCTGGGCGTTATCAACACTTGGGAGGACGCATAAGGCCAGAGACACCCCATAAGGGCCGAGAACAGAAACACTGAAGTCCGGGCCTCAGTGCCAAGGGCGATACCGATTAGCTAGTGGCGTAGCTCTTCGATGAAACCTTGCCGTGGGCAAGCGCGAGCTTGGTCAAGGCATTGCCTTTCTTTCATCGAATGGAGATTGCGACCATGAAGCACGTCCGTTTTTTTGCGGCTAAAACCGCGCTCGCCGCCGTTCTGGCCGGCTGCATCGTCATCACGCCTGTGCAGGCGGGTATCCCTGTCATCGACGGCACCAACCTGTCGCAGAACATCATGACGGCCATCGAATCGGTGGCCCAAACGCTCAAGCAAATTGAGCAGTACAGCACCCAGCTCCAGCAGTATCAGAACCAGCTCCAGAACACGATGGCCCCGGCCGCGTATATCTGGGATCAGGCGCAGTCCACCATCAATGGGCTGATGAACGCCGTCAACACGCTGGACTACTACAAGACGCAGCTCGGCAGCCTGGACAGCTACATCAGCAAGTTCCAAGACGTGAACTACTACAAAGAGTCGCCGTGCTTCTCGGCTACTGGCTGCTCGGCCGCCGAATTGACCGCCATGAACAACGTGCGGCAGCTCGCCAGCCAGTCGCAGAAGAAGGCCAACGATGCCTTGTTCAAGGGCTTGGACAAGCAGCAATCGAATCTGACGGCCGACGCGGCGACGTTGCAGCGCCTCCAGTCGGCCGCGCAGGGTGCGACCGGCCAGATGCAGGCCATCGGCTACGCCAACCAGCTCGCCAGTCAGCAGGCCAACCAGCTCTTGCAGATTCGCGGCCTGTTGATTGCGCAGCAGAACGCGGTGGCGACCAAGATGCAGGCCGACGCCGACCTTGAGGCCCGGCAGCAGGCGGCGCACGCCACTTCGACCGAATCCCGGATCGGGAAAACGGCCAGCCCGAAAAACTGGCTCGAACTGACCCGCTGACCAGGGAGGCCCACACCATGAAAACGACGATGCTGCTTGCCGGCCTCGTGGTGGCGCTGCTGGCCGGCTGCGACAACAAGCCGGCCACCCAGGCCATGCCAGAGGTCAATGACGCGAACTGCCAGATCGAGAAAATCAAGAAGATCGAGGACAAGGCGACACGCGAAACCTTCGCGGGGTTGTGCTCGCGCCGGTCGCCGACCGGCGGCGGCATCGCCCCGACCGAGAAGCCGATGAACTGGCTGGAGCTGGCCGACCCGAAAGACCTGAAGGGACAGGAGGCGAAGCCATGAAAGCACTGCACAAGGCGGCGCTGATCGGCGTCGCGCTCGCGCTTTACTCCTCGGCCGCGTCGGCCCAGCTCACCAATCAGGGGATGCTTGACCAGGTGGTGACGGAGTTCGCCACGCGGGCCACGGCCTGGCAGACGGTGGTGATGAATGCCGCGACATTCTTGTTCTGGACGCTGGGCACGATCTCGCTGGTCATCACCTTCGGCTTCATGGCGCTGCGCAAGGCCGACATTGGCGAGTTCTTCGCCGAGTTCATCAGGTTCATCCTGTTCTTCGGCTTCTTCCTCTGGTTGCTGCGCAATGGGCCGAACTTTGCCAACTCGATCATCCAGTCGCTGTCCAGGATTGGCGAGCAGGCTTCCGGCATCTCCTCGATCACGCCGTCGGGCATCGTCGATGTGGGCTTCCTGATCTGGAAGCAGGCCATCAACAACCTGTCGGCCTGGTCGCCTATCGACAGCTTTGTAGGCGTGATCTTGAGCGCCGGCATCCTGCTCCTGCTGGCCGTCATCGCCGTGAACATGTTGCTGCTGCTCGTGTCAGCCTGGCTGCTGTCCTATGCCGGCATCTTCTTCCTCGGCTTCGGCGGCTCGCGTTGGACGTCCGACATGGCGATCAACTACTACAAGACCGTCCTGGGCGTGGCCGTGCAGATCATGACGATGGTGCTGCTGGTCGGCATTGGGAACGATCTACTGTCCAGCTTCTACGCCAAGATGAACAAGGGCACGCTGAACTTTGAAGAGCTGGGCGTGATGCTGGTTTTCTGCCTGGCGTTGCTGATGCTGGTCAATCGTGTGCCGCCGCTGGTCGCCGGCGTCATTTCCGGTACGGGCATTGGGAACGCTGGCGGCATTGGCAACTTCGGCGCGGGCGCTGCTGTAGGTGCCGCGATGGGCGCGGCCAGTGTTGCGGCCGGCGCTGCGAGCATGGCCGGTGCTGCCGTGATGAGTGGTGCGGCCAACATCGCCGGCGGGGCTTCGGCCGTCAAGGCCGCTTTCGAGAAGGCGCAGGGCAGCGCGACGAGCGATGCCGGCGCGGGCATGGACATGATGGCGAGCATGGGCGGCGCGAGTACATCGAACGCTCAGGATTCAGCCGGCGCAGAGGGATCGCCGTTCGCGCAGGCGGCAGGCTTTGGCGGTTCATCGTCGGATGGCGGCAGCTCGGCCAGATCGAAGGGTGGCGACAAGGCCAGCGTCGGCGACAAGGGCAGCAGCTCGACGGCCAGCACCGGCAACGGTGCCGACAAGGCTGCCAAGAGCGAACCCAAGCCTGCTGGCGGGGCAGGACAGGGGCCGCAGGCCGCACCAGGCAGCACCGGCCCCGTTGGTTTGACTCGTGCCGCAGCATTGGCTTCGGGCACCGCTGGCGAGCTGGCGAAGGGTGCGGGTACTGTGCTCAAGGGCAAGGCCATGCAGCTTGCGGAGAGCTTCCAGGAGCGAATGGGCCAAACGATCGGGGGCCAAATGGCAACAGCGATCCGAGCCAGCACAGCAGCAGAGGCTCCGGCCTTCGACGGCGACAGCTTGGCCGGCGAACAGGCCGGCAATCAGGCGGCCGATCCCGATGATGAAGTCGCTGCTTTCGTGAATCGCTCGACGCCGGCATGAAAGGCGCGTCGGCCGGCGTGGGGCCGGCCGACACTTCCACTAACCCACCTGATGGAGAGGTGAATCATGGCAACCTTGAATCCTACCAACGCAACTCAGGCAGTGCATCATGCGGCCGTGCAGCTCGCGGCCCTAGACTGGATTGACCAGGATGCAGCCCGGCAGCTCGGGCCGCTGGCCGAAGCAGTCGCCAATGCCTTCATGGTCGTGTTCTACCAGGCCGAGACAGGCCGAGCGACGCCGGCCGACTTCCGTGAGGCACTGAATGCCGTGCGCCAGTCGCTTCACCCCGCGTAAGCTACACACCAGGAACAGCAAGGGCGGCCATTGGCCGCCCTTGTCGTTTCCGGGCCTGCATCGTCGGAAGTGGCGATGCGCGCCGGCGCTCGAGCATCGCCAGATCGGGCGATGACGCCCCGCCTTACTCTTCCCCTTGGCGTGGATCTCGCATCGTCATTCCCGGCGATGAGATCCACCTGCAGCACCGCCAGGAATGGCGATGCTGGCCAGCGCGCTCACCACGCGATGCCGTGCATGGTTCGCGCACGTGCCGCGACCTGGTGCGCGTGCTCGATATAGGCCGGGTCGGCCGTGGCCTCGGCGTCGGCCAGGAATGCGGCCACGGCTTCGGCAGTGGTCAGGTCTTCGGCTGGGTCAAAGGGCGTAAGGAGTTCTAGGCCCGCATCGACGCGGCGGACCAGCTCGATAGCTTGGGCGATGTCAGCCAGACGGGCGCGCACCTGGTCAGTGGTAACGGCACGGCCTGGGTCGGCTTTGAGCGCATCAAAGGCCGGGCCTACTTGTGCATGCAGCCAGGCTTCCTCGGCTTCCTTCCTGCCCATGGTTCACTCCTCTGCTGGATTCTCAAAATATCTCACATGCTGTCCATGAAACGGTGGTTTTTTGGACAGCCACCAGTATCAGTTTTCGCTCCCTTTTAGCTACCAACAAGTGTTAAGATAGCTGTCAATTTTTCAGTGTTCTGATCGCGTCAATGAATCAACGCATTGGTTACGCCCGTGTATCGACGGATGACCACCACCTAGACTTGCAGCGCGACGCGCTCATGCAGGCTGGGTGTGGCGTGATTTATGAGGAAGCGGCCAGCGGTAAAAGCGCATCCCGCCCAGAACTTGAGCAGTGCCGAAAAGCGCTGCGGGCTGGTGACACACTCATTGTCTGGCGGCTGGATCGATTGGGGCGCAGTTTGCCTGACCTAGTTCAGATCGTGGCAGATCTTGAACAGCGCGGCGTCGGTTTCGAAAGTCTGACGGAAAAAATCGAGACCAGCAGCGCGGCGGGCAAGTTGGTTTTCCATGTGTTCGCAGCTCTGGCTGAGTTCGAGCGGGGCTTGATTCGGGAGCGCGCTCGGGCTGGACTATCTGCTGCTCGTGCCAGAGGTCGCGTCGGTGGTAGGAGACCCAAATTGGACGAGCAACAGGTGCGTGAAATCAAGGTGTTACTACGCGACCCTCATATCCAGGTGGCTGATGTGGCTCGTCGTTATGGAGTGTCGCGCACAACTTTGTATAAGCACGTGGGCGTCATAGCTCCAAGGATATGAGGATATAGGATGCTCGCGAAAAACGCATGCTTGAGGTGAGGGTATGAAGACTCACAGCTCAGTGCAACTTTCTGCTTTGACTCGGCTGTTCTCCGCTGCCGTTTTCCGTGAAATGGCAAAAAAAGGTCAATCTGGCCTGTTTCGTCGACTCCTGACGCAGACTGAATTGATTGAGCATTTTGACCAATGCGTGACTGTTGGGGATATCTTCGATTCTGCATTCGATATTCTGAAAATTGCAGGGCAGCGCGACGAATACGTCTATCGAGCAGCGATTACTCAGAAAATTTTGATGGGAACTCATTCGCTCCGTACGGCCTCAATGCTTAATGAGTTTCGTGTTGGCAGCTGCAAAGCTGATCTCGTTATCTTGAATGGCACCGCGACTGTCTACGAAATTAAGTCGGAACGCGATTCTCTTTCACGGCTTGTCAACCAGGTCGAGAACTACAAACGAGTTTTCGCGGCAGTTAATGTGATCGCAAGCGAAGGCCACATCGATGGTGTATTGAAAATAATCCCGGATGACGTGGGAGTGATGTGCCTTTCTAAGCGATATCGTATTACACAGGTGCGCGAAGCAATAGTTTGTCCAGATCGGATCTGTCCGGTGACAGTGTTCGAGTCGTTGCGAATGGCCGAGGGCATCGCAATTTTGCGGGCGATGGGCGTGACAGTACCAAATGTTCCAAATACGCAGAAGCACGCTGCCATGCGGGATCTCTTTACTGCGCTTGACCCAGTTGCTTTACATAGAGAGATGGTACGGACGCTCAAGCGGACGCGTGATCTTGCACCACTCAGCGACTTCGTAGATCGCTTGCCTAGATCTTTGCAGGCTGCGGCGTTGTCGATACCTGTGCGCCATTCTGAGCATTCGAAACTCATTGCTGCTACAGCAACTCCGCTACACTCGGCCATGAATTGGAACTAACCGACTTATGTACCATCCCTATTTCCGCGGAAAACAATTTGAGCTCATCACGATTCGCGAGATGGCGAAGTTGCTTGCTGAAAAAGAATTTATACCCGTGATCGAGCCAGTACGCGAGTCTCTCGGCGGTCTCAAGAAGACTTTGAGTGCGGTATCCGACTCGGGCGGACGCGCAATTGTAATAGTCAACCCTTATCACGGTGACCATCAGGAAGATGGTGCAAGTATCACCGGTCTTCTACAAGAGGATTTTAAGGATACTGGAAATATTTCTGCCGGCATTCTTTTGCGTAGTGATATGACGGTCGAGGAGGTTATGACTTGCTATGACCAGCACGGTGATCATCAGCCAGTTCTAATTCACGCAGGCTTTACTGCGGCTAAGGCATTGGCAGTGGAGCTGGGGGACAAAATGGCTGGTCTCACTAACGTCTTCGTCGAAGATCAAGCCAATACGCTATACCGGAAACATTTTGAGGGCACTAACCGCATCTTGATTCGGGATGGATTTAAGCGAAGGAAAAATGCTGAATTTGCTAAAATTCCAGTCGAGGAATTTTCTGAGCTACATTTGACCTTTCAGAGTGATCTGGGGATGAATGGCTTTGGCGATTTTCTGACGGTTGGCGATGTTTATTCTGATGGCGGCGGACCTGCTTATGCCGTTGCAATTCATCTTACCTTCATTGACCCTAATGCTGATGACGTGATGCGTATTTATCATTTCGTCTCGACCACGAATGATACGCCAACCGATCCTGCCGGAAAATTTGCTCAGGCTCTGGCAAAGTTAATTGAGAAACTGGATAGTGGTACGTCCCATATCCTCGAAACCGAGGCAATCCAGGAATTTCGTGGCCTGCATGCTAAAGGTCATTTTCCTGGTCTTGGTTACGTCAAAAAGCTCTCGATGAAGCATCACATCGAGACGCTTGCTGCTTATTTCGATTGAACTGCATGGCAAAGCGTTTTTGTTGCCCGGAATGCTTTGACGATCGCGCCCTCCGCGATCAGCTTTTTCCGTCGCTCGATCCTGCCCATGGGACATGCGATTTCTGTGGAACTGCTGAAACCCCGCTTGTTGAGCCAAGCAAGCTTGCCAACTACTTCGAACTGCTCGTCAATGTCTACGAGCCGAGTGAGGATGGGAGGTTGCTTGTCGAATGGATGAAGGACGACTGGCAGCTCTTCAGCCATCAGCGCATGGACATCGCCCACGCTAAAGAACTTCTCGGAGAAATTCTTGATGACGGCGAGATCGTCAGGCGTAGTTTTGCTCCGTCGGCAAGTTACATCAGTGAAGGCCTCGCACAGTGGGACAAGCTGCGCGACGAGATGATGTATGGGAATCGCTGGTTTCTTGATGTTGCTATTGATCTAGATCGTCTCCGCCAACTCCTCGACATGCTGCTGGCCCCTGAATTGCCTCAGCAATGGTATCGAGCGAGAATCCGTACCGACGACAATATTTTTCCCATCGATCAAATGGGAGCCCCACCGAAGCGGCGTTCGTCACATGGTAGAGCCAATCCGGCGGGTATCCCTTATTTGTATTTAGGGTCACTCCCAGATACAGCCGTTGCGGAGATTAGGCCTCATACTGGCGAGTATGCATGTGTCGCCGATTTTACGATTCCAGATATAAAGGCTGTGGATTTGCGTAATCCGCGCAAACTGGTTTCACCGTTCATCTTGACGGATGCAAGCGAAATTGGTCAGCTGCGTGCTGACTTACCTTTTCTTGAGCGCCTAGGTGATGAATTGACGCGACCCGTTCAACCAGCTGGTGCGGCGATTGACTATATTCCGAGTCAGTATCTTTGTGAATTCATTAAAAAGAGCGGCTTTGACGGCGTCGTCTATCGAAGTTCTGTTAGCGATGGCATCAATCTCGCCTTGTTCAATCCTGAGCAGGCGGTTGGCGGGGGTGTAGCGCTCTATAACGTGACCAAGGTATCGGTCCAGGTCGCTGGCGCTTAATGAGGCTCTACATACAAGCCTATCGTTGACCTCGATTGCCGGATAAAAACGCAGGAGGAAGCAACATGACCAAACCGTATCAGGAAGACCAGGGAGAGCCGTTTTTCATCACTGAGGAAGTCGAGGCCGATCTTGTCGCGGCTGGACATGTATTCGAGCAACCAGGGCACGTCAGAACCAAGAGCCTGCGCGAAGTCCTGGTGGGCCTCCCTGACGGCGAGCTGGCGGCTTGGCCCGACGCGCTATCGAAAGGGGAAATCGAGCGCCGACTGACTGGTCAGGATCACTCCGTCTGACGATATCAGCTTAGACCCGCTTAGTGTTTAATGGTATTTTTCATGGTATCCATAATTAAATAATCTATAAACCATTGTTTTTAAACATGTTTTTGTTTCAAAATACAATCGAGTGGGAGATTCCGCTTCGCTTCGCGAACGGTAAATGAAAAAGGCGCTTCGGCGCCTTTTTCATTGGTTGGGGACTGCTGCTGAAGCAGGCGGAGTCACTGTCGAGCGCTTGATCGAAGTGGGTGTGGCGTAGTGGGGGGGCTTCGGCTCCTGGCTAGACAATGTGAGATTGGAGCCGGATGGCAATGCGCTCGAAAGCGTCGCTACTCCATCTTTCGCACTGGCAAAAGACGCGCCTTTCTGGCGATAAAGCGTTTATTGATCACAGCCCATCAACAGTCAGGCCCGCATCGCGCCGCGACAATGCGCAGCGATACGGTTGCATCAGCGCTCGGACACTGCGTAAGCCATCATCAACCGGGTGACCCCCCCTCCTTCGAGAGCAATGCTCTAGCCATCTCCACGGCCTCCTCACGCGAAGCCGCCAGAAGCAGCGGGTAGCCCCAGAACTTGGCGAAAAGGACGGCGAATGCCTTGTAACCCAGGCGTTTGGCCTGGTTGGGTTCGATCTGAATCATGGCCAGAACCTGCTTTCGCAATTGGGCCTTGTGCTTTTTCATCCAGAGCGCGAGGCGTTTCTTCTCTTCCGGCGAGTGCTGGTGTTCCTCCGCGGGCGGCGCGGTATCGCTCAAGATGACGAAGGGCTCGTCGCGCCGCAAATTGGCTTCGAACGCGTCGAAGTCCTTCTGGTGATCGTGTCCGGGTCCCTGCGCAAGATTCATCCAGACCAAGGGGAAGTCAGAGCTATTCATCGGCATGGCCGTTTTCCTTGTTTTTGATGCGACGCCAGGTGGCCGCGATAGCGAACACGCCGGGCAGCGTAATGAAGAACACAGCCGAAAAGGCCACGTGCCAACCGTCACGCAATCCGTCGGCGATTCCCCCGAGGGTATTCAGAACGACAAGCAGGCTGCCCAGGACCAGCGCAACCCACTGGGTCTTACGGGTTCCGATCAGCGCGAAGAGCACCGCGACGATCCAGCAACCATAGAACGTGGGAAACATCCACAGTACGTCGGGCTCAAACGTGATCGCCGGTGTTGCTCCTTGCGCTCTCACGAAGTCATTGACGTAAAAGAACAACTGGAAGGTGACGAACAGCACTGCGCCAGCGGCTGTCGTCAACCAGAACAAGGCGACCTTGTCGGGTTTGTTCACGGCCAGGGTTTGCGCGAGGGGCAGGGGAGGCTTGAGGGGCATAAGGGCTTTCTCGATGGGTTTGCGACTGCGGAAGCGTTCGCCTGGGTTCAAATCAATACCGATAGTTCAGCGTGACCATCACGTTGCGTGGCGCGCCATAACCCACGGTGTCGAAATCGCCTTTTTGCTGCGCGTATTTCTTGTCCAGAACGTTGTTGACGTTGACGGTGACGTTGGTCTGCTTCGTGACGTCGTAACGGCCCATCAGCGATACCAGCGCATAGGAGCCCTGTTCCCCGCCCAGCGAACTGGTGCCGGTATTGGGCGCCTGGTAAAAGCGGCTTTGCCATTTGATGCCTCCGCCCAGCGTCAACTTGCTCCAATCCCCCGGCAACTGGTACGTGGTGAAAAGCTGCGCGGTGGTGCGCGGCAGTTGCGAATTCAAGCGAACGCCATCGCCGTCTTGCGCCGTGAAATGAGCGATACCCGCATAGATGTTCCAGCCGCGCGCCAGCTCGCCCTGCAAGTCCAGCTCGATCCCTCGGGATTTCGTCCCGTCCGCGCCTTTGTAGGCCTGGCCGCCGGCTGGCGTATAGGAGCCGGCGACGATCTGCGCCGCGTTGTCGAGCCGGGTCTCGAACAAGGCCACCGACGCATTCAGGCGCCCGTCCAGGTAAGCGCCCTTGAGGCCGATTTCCTTGGTCTTTCCCTTTGACGGCGTGAGCACGTTGCCATTGCTGTCGCGATAGTCGGTCTGCGGGTTGAAGATGCCCGTATAGCTGACGTAGGCCGAATAGGTGTTGTCGATGTCGTAGATCAGGCCGGCATACGGCGTGAATTCGTTGCGCTTCTTGTAGTGCAGCGAGCTGCCGTCGGCGGTATCGTCGATTTCGTAGTTGCTGAAGCGGCCACCCACGATGAGTTTCAGGGGCGCGGCCAGCGAGAAGCGGGCCGCGCTGTAGACACCGCTCTGCTTGATTCGGGTGCGGGTCGGTATCCAGGGCATGGCTTCGAAGTCGGGGCGGGGCAAGGCCGGAGTCAAGTCATAGATGTTGACCGGTGTAAAGCCCGGATAGAACGGCGCGATGTCCTCCTGGCTGGCCGTGCGGCGCGAACTCGTCGCCCCGACCACCAGGTCATGCTGGCGGCCGAGCAGTTTGAAGGGGCCGCTCGCCATCACGTCGAAGGTGTTTTGACGGCTGCGGGCTTCGGACGCCAGTGCTACCGGATAGGCCCCGGAGGGAAAGAATCCCAGTCCCGTGGCGCGATCGGGGCGGCCGACCAGGCCGGCCAGTTTGGCATCGGATTCGGTGCGGTACTGGTTGGCGATGGCACGCAGTTTCCAGCCGTTGTCAAAGCGGTGCTCGACCTCGGCAAACGCCGTCTTGAGGGTGTTGTCCCAATGGCTCCAGTCCTGCGCGTAAGTCCTGGAGCGTGAATATTCCGCCTGCGTGCCGTCGCTGAACCATAGTGGCAATCCACCCCAGGTGGCGCCCTTCGGCGTGATGTCCTGGTAGTCATAGCCCAGGCTCACCGTCGTGTCCGGGGTCAGGTCTGCCTCGATGATGCCGTAGAACGACTTCCTTTCCGGTCTGTAGCCGTCGAGGTACGAGTGCCCATCTTGGTAAGTGCCGACGAGGCGGGCGCGGATGCGGCCGTCCTCGGTCAGCGGCGTCGAGATGTCGCCCATGCCCCGGTAGGTGTCCCAGCTCCCCGCGCCAAGCGAAGCGGCGGCCGAGAAATCACGGGTCGGTCGCTTGCGCACCAGATTGATGGCGGCCGACGGGTTGCCGGTGCCGGTCAACAAGCCGGACCCGCCGCGCACGACCTCGACGCGATCATAGAACGCGGTATCGATGGAACCGATTCCGCTCCCGTTGACGGTGTTGCCGACGACGGTGGGGATGCCGTCGTACTGAACGTTGTTGATCAGGAAACCACGCGAATAGAAACTCGTTCGTTCGCTGTCGGACTGGTAGGAGGCGATGCCCGTCGTGTTATCCAGCACGCTCTGCACCGAATTCAACTGCTGGTCGTCCATGCGCTGACGCGTGATCACCGTGACCGCCTGCGGCGTTTCCCGCAGCGACAGCGGCAGGCGGGTGGCGGCCGTTGTTTCGCCCGTCGTATAAGAGCCCGTACCTTCGGTGGTCGCCGTATCCGTGCGGCCGGTTACGGTTATGGCCGGCAAAGCGATTTCCCCTTGAGATGCTTCCCGCGCCTCGGGTTGGGCCGGCGCGGATTCCGCGGCAAATACGCCCTGTGCGCTAATGAAAAAAACGGCCGCGGCGGCCGAGCCGAGCGCGCTACGGGGCGCAGCCCTCATGGAGTGACCATCCGGACGAGAACGGACGAAGCGTTCGTTCGGCATATTCATCGGCCAACGGGGCTTCCCAGCGGGGGTGAGAGTAGGCATCAACAAGACTCATTTGCATTTGGATGCCAAATTAAACACTGCGCATGGGGCGGCCACATGGCGAAACTGGGCCAGATTGTTATTCAGTTAGGCCAGATCCCGTCAGGGCGTTCAATCGGGAAGCGTGATGCCGGGAACGCCAGCCAGCGCTTCGCCGTTCAGGCGATCCGAGAGGTATCGTGCCGGCGGCTTGCCCATTGCCTTGCGGAACATCGTTACGAACCCGCTCGCGTTTTCGTACCCGAGCTCCAAAGCCACCGTTTGCACGCTTTCGCCCTTGGTCAGGCGTTGCAGGGCAAGGATCACATGCAGTTGCCGACGCCAGCGTCCGAAGCTCATGCCAATTTCGTGCAGCAGAAGACGGCTCATGCTTCGCTCGCTCATGCCGATGCGAATAGCCCAGTCGGCCTTCGAGGTCTTGTCCGTGGGATCGGCCAGCATCATTTGCGCCAGGCGGCGCAAGCGCGTGTCGCGCGGCATGGGCAGATGCAGGTCTTCGACGGGCGCTTCCACCAGCTCGTCGAGCAACGCGGCAATCAACCGGTCTTCCCGTCCCCCCAGCGGATATAACTCAGGAAAACCGGCCGCCCGCAGCAGCAATTCGCGCAGCAGTGGCGATACCGAAATCGTGCAACAGTCTTTGGGAAGATCCGGTGTGGCGTCCGGCTCGACAAACAGGCAATAGCATTCCGTTTCACCGGCCCCGCGCGCCGCATGGGGTAAATCTCCCGGTATCCAGATGGCGCACTGTGGCGGCACGATCCAGACGCCGTCTTCAATTTCGCAGTTGAGGATGCCTCGCACGGAGTAGATCAGTTGCGCCTTGCGATGCTGGTGCCTCGCGTTCTCCCAGTCCTTTCTTACCGATGTGGCACTCAAGGCGACAACGGGGCGCGAGACGCTATCGACATCCCTTGGCACGGTTAGATCGGTGATTGCGACGCGCGACATTGTGTCTCGTAGCGGCTCGGATGGAAAATGAGGCTTTGGCCTGAACGAAAAATATTATGGTCATCTTGCTCAATTGCGTCCAGTGGCGCCAAAACCAAGGTGCGATTCACCGTGCTGCCCGGTCGTGCTGTACGGGCTGCGGCGGGAGCCGTCGGTTGCTCGGGCAGGGGACTCGCCAGCCACGATGTCCGGGACGCCGGTCATAAGTGAGGAGGTGGTGTCGCATTGCGAACGGTAATTGAAAAAGGCGCCTTGGCGCCTTTTTCATTGCTCGCGTTTGCCGCGTCAGGGCGCGCGGCGTCACATGCGGATGTCGGTGCGGCAGCCTACGGCTTGCTGGACGCAAAGCGCCAGCAGGCCGTGCGCGCCTTGCTGCCGACGCTGATCTGGTTCGTGTCGAACGACTCGATCAGGGGCTGTCCGCCGACGCAGGCGACGATGAACGTGGCTTGCGTGTCGTAGCGATATGCCAGGCGGTGCGTGGCGCCGGGCGCGAGCCCCAGGTCCTGGGTGACGTAGGTCCGTTTCGTGCGGGAGAACTCGCTGTTGTGCGAGGCGCAGACCGTGCCGTCCTTCTGCCCCTTGGCGGCGTACACATTGCAGTAGCCGACAGCCACTGACGCCTTGCAGGTGTTGGTGTAGGTGATATAGCCGTCGGCCGTCCGCCCTTGCTTGAGACATTCGCTCTGGTTGGGGCCGTAAACCAGCGTCTGGCTTGCCGGCTTGGGCTTGGCGGAGGCATTGGCGGCGGCGCCGGCCGATGCGGTCTTCTTGGCATTCGGACTCGAACTGGCGGCCGCCTGTTTCAGCATCTCATCCCTGGCTTTCTGAAGGGCGCCGAGTTGGCACGTCCGCCAGGTTTTATAAGGACCTGCGGGAATCCTCCCCAATTCATCGCGGGTGAGGTCTATCTCTTGGTCTATTACATTGGTGTTTTTGCTTGCCTGGAAGCTCTCCTGATAGCGCTGCAGATTTTTATTCAACCCATTGGCATATTCGGGGCCATAAACTTGAATCTGTTCAGCCTCACATGCCGCCAGGGCATATGGGGAGGCCAGGCTGCAGATGACGAGGGCAATGATTCGACTGGCAATTTTCATGGCGGCGGTCCTGCGCGTTGTGCGGTATCGGGATGGGGAACGTGGACGGGGGGGACAATATTCGAAACCCGCCGACGCGCGCATCTCCAAGATTGGGGATGCGCTGCGGCATTTACATCAGCTAATGGCTCGGCACAGATCGCAAGAGTCACGGGTAAGAACGACCCATCCCTGCGGTACGATCTCCGCTCCCGCAGCGTCCCCCAACAGATCAAGAAAACGGAGAAACCCGAATGCGCATGAAGGCCCTTGCACTGTGTTTGATGACTGGGTTCGCCGCCACGGCCGCGGCCCAGGACAGCACCCTGACACTGCGGCAGGCCTTGAAGCAGATGCCGCAGGTGGTGCTGTCCAGTACCGACGCGATGCAGATCGTTTTCCTGGATGTGCAGGCCTGGCGCGGCCTGGAGCCGGCTGCGCCCTCGGCGGACGGCATGCGGCGGCTGAGCATTGCGCGACAGATCCGGCCGCTCGAATCCATCGGGTCTGGCTTGCAGTCCTGGTCAGAGAACGCGAAGGTGCCGTTCGATGAGGTGGCCTTCTTCGCCGGATTTGGCCGCGCGCCCGCCAACATCAGCTATTGGGGCTTGAAGAACAAGGAGGCCGTCGGGAAGCTGGTCGCCAGCCTCAAGCGCATCGATTTTGCCGCGGTGGAGGGCGATGCGCCGGGCCTCATCGCCAATGACAGCGAAGGCAAGATGAATCTGCAAAAGGCCAACCAGCAGGATCCCTGGCGCGGCATGATGGGCATGCCGAGTTTTGTCCTGCCGTTGAACCGGGCGCTGATCCAGGCCTCTTCGGCCAAGGGGATGCAGATACTGGCCCAACCCACGCCGTCGGTGGCCGATAGCGAAATCGTGGCCGCCTCGCTTGCCGGGCTGAAGGAAGGCGTGCCCGCGGACCGGGGGCAGATCGTGCAGGCCGCGGTCATCTCTCCCATCATGGGCCTGGCCACGGTGGATCCCGCGAAGGTGCTGTTGTCGACGAGTGTCGATGCGGATATCGCCAAGCAGAATCTCAAGGCCGCCGTCGAAGCGAACCGCAAGGGTATTCCGCCGTACTTCTCGGGGATCCTGGCCGATGCCCAGGTCAATAAGCTGCCCGCGGTCGTGATTTCCCTGGCTTACGCCGATTGCGCCACGGCCAGGCAGGCCGTCGACGGGATCCGCGCCGCCTGGAAGCAGAGCATGGCTGGCGCCCAGGATGCCAAGGTGGCCGGCACGACGGTGCAGGCCGGCAAGCTGTGCGCCGCGGTCGTGAGGGCGACCGCGCCCAAGGCGGATGATGCCGGCAATCCGGTGCTGGCCGAGGTGATGAATCGGTACATGCGCCGCGAGTTCACTTTGCTGCAGATCGGCACGGCGCCCTGAGCGTAGCCGCGGGGGGCGGGTTGGTGCGGTCTACGCAGCCGCCCGGTCCGCCACCGCAATCGCAATCTTCCCCCGCAACCCATTAGTCGCGCTCTCCAGCCGCGCATGCGCCGCCGGAATATCGGCAAGCGAATACACCGCGCCCACGTGCGGCCGCAGTTGACCACGCTCGACCAACGCGCTCAGCTCATCCAGCTTGCCGCGATTCTGGCGCGTGAACACGAAGTGGAAGCTGGCGTTCCTGCCCCAGGCCTGGATCAGATTCTGCGGCTGGGCGATATCGACAATCGAAACGACGCGCCCCAGTTGCGCCAGCGCGTCGGGGCTGCGCGATAGCGTGTTGCCGCCGATGGTGTCGAACACGACGTCGACGCCGCATCCGCCGGTCTCGCGCTGGATCGCGTCGACATAATCTTCCTTCTCGTAGTCGATGACGACGTCGGCGCCCAGGCCGCGCACGAATTCGACATTGCCTTCGCGCACGGTTGTGTAGACCCTGGCGCCGATGGCTTTCGCGAGCTGGATCGCGACATGGCCGACGCCGCCGGCGCCGCCGTGGATCAGGATGCTTTCGCCGACGCGCAGCCCGGCGCGCACCACCAGGGCTTCCCAAGCGGTGCCGCCGACCAGCGTCAGGCTGGCCGCTTCCAGGTGGCTCAACGAGGCGGGCTTCCTGCCGATGATGTTCTCGGCGGCCACGTGGTATTCGGCGTAGCTGCCTGGGCCATCGAAGATCTGCGGGGTGTACCAGACTTCATCGCCGGGGGCGAAGGCCGTCACGCCCGGGCCGACGGCTTCGACCACGCCGGAGACGTCGTGGCCGGTGATGGCGGGCAGGGGCACCAGATCGGGGTAATCGCCACGGCGGACCTGGTAGTCGAGCGGGTTGATGGAGGTGGCGTGGACGCGTACCAGGACCTGGCCGGGTTGTGGAACGGGTTTGGGAACGTCGCGCAGTTGCAAGGAGTGGGGGCCGCCAAAGGCGGTGAGTACGATGGCTTTCATGGAGGGGATCCTTATTTCGGTAAAACGGGATATCGCAAAATGTCGATTTGATGGGTCAAAAAAAAGCGAAGCCGGAACCCTACAGCTCTTTCCCGATGATCTCGGCCAGGGCGCTGATGGCGGCTTCGTTGCGCTTGTAATACGTCCAGGAGCCGATGCGGGTGGCTTCGACCAGGCCGGCGCGTTGCAGCGTGGCGAGGTAGTCGGACACCGTGGACTGCGACAGCCCGACGCCTTCCTGGATGCTGCTGACGCAGACGCCGACCGTATGCACATCTCCCTCGTCCTGCGGGGGGAAGCTGTTCACGGGGTCCTTCAAACCCTTCAGGATTTCAAGGCGCGTGCGGTTGGAGAGGGCTTTGAAGACGTCGAGCAGGTCCATGGGAAGGATGATATCGGAACTTCGCGATATGTCAATATCGCGAGCCACCGCGCGCCAGCCGGTAGATGCGGCCGATCGAACCTGAAAGGGCTGTCACGTAGATGTCGGGCGGTTCCGTCGCAACGGCCAGATTCGAGTGGTGCTCGCCGGGGATGTCCCGCACCTACAGCAACGCTCCTGTACGGTCCAGCACCCAATAGCCGCCGCCGTTGTACAGGGCGACGTACATCAATCCATCCGGTCCGATGCGAACGCCATCCGGCGTATGCCGCCCCTTGGACGAGGGCGGGGCCAGGGCGTCGAGCCGTGCGAACACACGGGGATGAGTCAAGGTGCCGTCGCCGGCCGTCTGGTATTGCAGGATGCTGTCCGTGCCGCTCTCGCCGACATACAGGGTTTGTTCATCGGCGGCCAGCGCGATGCCGTTCGCATTGTCGAGGCCGCTGGCCACTTCCTCGGCGACGTCGCTTGCTTTGGGCAGGAAAAAGACCTTGCCTTCGCCCGGCCGCTCTCCGGACGCGGTGAAATAGAGGTCGCCCCGCCGGTTGGCGATCAGGTCGTTGGGGCGGTTGAATCGTTCGCCCGATCGCGCCTGGCGGACAGCGCCCAGTCGCTTGCCATCGAGGGAAATGTTCTCGATCACGCCGCCGTCGTAGCAGGCCACCCACAGCGTGCCGTTGGCGGCCGCCAGCCCATTGGCGCCGCAGCCGGGCAGGGCGGCAACCACCTTGTGGCCCGTGGCGTCGAGCTTGTTTACCGTCGAGGCCTGGTAGTCCACGAAATACAGCGTCTGGTTCACGAGAATGGTGCCTTCTGGAAAGCCCAGGCCGTCGGCGACGACATTGATTGCCGTGGATTCGGCGCAGGCGCTGCTCGCCAGGGTCGCGGCGAGCAAGAGGCTGGTGAGAAGTCTGGACATGGAAGGGCTCCGGTCAGGGGATCATGATGACCCGGCCGAAGGCCTGCCGGGACATCACATGGCGATGCGCCGCGCGGACATCGCTCAAGGGGAATGTCTTGTCGATCGCCACGCGCAGTTCCCCCGCGGCCACGCGCTGCAGCAGCGCCTGGACGCTGGCGTGCACGCGCGCGTGCTCTTGATCCAGGAGCGTCGGGAAGAAAACGCCGTGCAGGCTCTGGTTGCCGCGCCAGAGGCTTACCGGATCGAGTTTTTCCTGGTCGCGCCCGGACACGCCCACTGTCACCAGCCTGCCTTTGTAGGCCAACGCCCGGACCCCGCGCGCCAGGGTGCTGCCCGCGATGCTGTCGACGATGACATCCACGCCACGCCCGGCCGTGAGGCGGGAGATCTGCTCCACAAAGTCGCTGCTGGCATAGTTGATGCCTGCCGTCATGCCATAGGCGCTCAGCCGCGCCAGCCGCGCGTCGTCCGATGCCGTGGCGTACACCGTCGCGCCGGCGCGATGCGCCAGTTGAATGGCGGCCAATCCGAGCGCCCCGGCGCCGGCATGTATCAATACGGTTTCGCCGGCGACCAGGCCGCCTGCCGCAAAGAGGCATTCATGCGCGGTTCCCCAGGCGACGGGTACCGCGGCGGCGGTTACCGTGTCCAGCGTCGCGGGGATCAGCCAGGTGTCCGCGGCCGGCGCGGCGACGCGTTGCGCATGGGATCCCCAGCCCAATACCGCGACGACGCGGTCGCCGGGTTTTCGGTCGCGCACCTGCGCGCCCACGTCCAGGATGGTGCCGGCGCATTGGTATCCCACGATGTGGGGAATCCGCGCCAACGGGCGGATCTCGCGATTGATGAGGTCGCCGCCTTCCACGGAGATCGCCTCGATGCCGATCAGCACGTCATCGGGACCGCAGACCGGTTCGTCGACTGTTTCGTAGCGGAACACGTCAGGCGAGCCGTTTTCATAATAGACCGCTGCTTTCATGGTGAATCTCCTTCCTGGATCGCTATTGCGCGGAAATGGGAACGATCGAGCCGATGCGCCAGCCCGCCGGTGTGCGTACCGCCACTTCGTAGACCAGGTAGGCGGCCGTGCGCGCGTCGGCGGCGGTGCGCCCCAAGGTGATCCGGGTCGGGGCGTAGAGCTGGGCAACATCCGGCGTCAGGGGAACGATGCGCAGCTTTGCCAGGTCGGGCTCGAATTTCCAGATGCCCTTGAACGTCTCGCGGAAGTGTTCGATCAATTCGGCCTTGCCCCAGAACTGGTATGGCCGGGCGACGAACGTCACCGGGTCGCCCTCGGCGCCGGACGGGGCGAAAACAGCGCTGAAGGCGTCGAGGTCGTGGGCTGTCGCCGCCCGGGCCTGTTGTTCAAAGACCGCCTGCACCTGTTGCCGATCGGCGAGCGTGAATGCGGCGCCGGCGCCGGCGTGGGCGGCGAGCGGCATGGCGCTGGCCATGCCGCCGAGCAGCGCCATTGTGAATGCCGTCTTCATCTTGTGCAGCCGCAAGGCGGCCTGCGGCATCGCGAGAGAGGGGTTCAACATGATTTAGCCTTATATGCCCATATTTGGAGGCATTGACGGAACCTGGGCGCGTCACGCAATGCGGCTGAGGGGGGGCGGGGTATTAGCTTGGAACCGAAAGGTCCAGGGTGGTGATGCGGTGCATGATGCGCCGCATCGCCAGCGCGTCTTCCTTGCCGAATACGGCTTCGAACTGTTGCTGGGCGCGTTGCCAGGCCTTTCTGCCCGCGGTTTCCATCTTCACGCCGGCGTCGGTCAGGGTGATTTCCCTTTCCCGGCGGTCCTGCCTGCCTATGGATATGCGGATGAGCCCGTCGCGCTCGAGAGGGCGCAGGTTATGTCCCATCGTTGCGCGATCGGTGACCAGGTGCTCGGCCAATTCGGCGATCGTGAGCGGCCCCCGCGTGGCGAGCAGATTCAGGATCGCGTATTGCGTGTTGCGCAGGTCGGCCTGGGCCAGGCACTGGTCGTAAAACCGGCCCAGGTGACGGGCGGCCTTGCGGATGGCGGTGCTATTGCAAACCCCGGGAGGCAGGTCTTGTTGGCTCATGGGTCGGATCGGTCAGATGATGGCGCAATATTACGGGCATATAAGTGTATTTGTAAAGACCATGCGGCAGCGAGACTGCCGCCAGCCCGGCGTGCCTTAGACTATCGCAACATTGCATTGCGGGTCGATGCGTCCGCTCCCCTATCCATACCGCGCCAGATGACACCTTCATTGTTCCGAGCAAGCGTTTTCGCCATGACCCTTCTGGCGTCCACGATCGTCCACGCACAGCAGCCGCAGGTCGGCGCATGGCGCAAGGTCTTCGATTCCCGGCTCGACAAGCAATTCCATTTCTCGATGCTGCCCGCCGCCGCGCCGGTGGCGAGCAAGTGGGCGGCCTTCGACGCCAAGGGCGGCAAGGTGGTGTGCTGCCTGGTGGTGCAGGGCGAAGCGGTCACCGAGGCCGAGCTGGAAAGCGCCTACGACATTCCCGGCCCGTGGATCACCGACCTGACCAACGGTTGGAACCTCGACGCCGCGCCGTACCGGCCGCGCGTGCAGTTGCTGCGCGTCGAAGGGGCGCTGGCCGGGCACGAATTCGGCGGCGGCGCGGATGCGCGGGGCGGCTTGCTGGTGCCGGCCGATGCCCGCGCGGCGGCGCGGGATGCACTGGAGATTGGCGACCAGCGCTACACCGTGACGCGCAAAGATGCTTCGCTGGCCGACGACGATGGCGGCGTCACCACCTACAGCCTGCGCCCGGCCTCGGGTGGCGCGGCATTGAAGGTGGAAGTGCCGTTCGCGACGTATTGAGCATGAGCGATGCCCTGCGGATCGAAGAGGCCCCGCTGACGGGCGACGACATTGCGCTGCTGCGCCGATGCACCCGCGGCAAGACGCTGGCCCTGATAGCCTGCCTGCTCGTGTTCCTGCTGCTGGCCAGCACGATCCTGCTGGTCGGCGTCTTGGCCGTGTCCGAATGGCGCTCGCTGCGCGGCGCCGATGGCGTGATGGTGTTGCTGGTGGCCGTCGGCGCGGGCGTGGGCGTGGCGTTCTTCGGGCGGCGGTTGCTGCGGGTGCCGCGCGCCTGGCGCAGCGTCGCGCGCGCGCTCAAGGGGCGGGGGACCAAGCAGATCGTGTCCGGACACCTGACCGGCTTCGGGCCGGGCGAGCGGCCGGGCATCAGCTACGTGTTTGGCGAACAGCGGGTGGAGGTGGCGCTGCCTTTCTGGAACGAGGCCACCAGCGATACCCGCAGCGGCGCCCGGCCGGCCGACGCCGTGGCGTTGACGGATCTGCCGGTGCGGCTGCACGTGCTGCCGTTGCTGCCGGATGCGCCGGGCCTGTTGCTGCGGGTGGATTACCCGATGAGCGGGCAGGCCTGGACGTCGCTCGAGGAGATCAGCGACGCCGATCGCGAGAACGTGAGACGCGAAGAGCGGGGCGTGCGCAAGTTCTTCCTGCTGGCGGCGCTGGCGCCGCTGGCGGTCAGCCTGTTCGTGCCGCCGGTGATCCTGCTGGCGGCAGTCCTGGCGCTGATGGGGCTGGTGCTGGGCATGCGCAGTCCGCGCCTGAAGCGCGCGCGTCACAAGCAGGGCGTGCGCGGGGTGGTGGAAGAGGCCGTGACGTATCGCCTGCGCACGCCGAACTCGCTCACGGTGTCGCTGGCCCACAATTACCGCGTGGGCGGCGTGATGTATCGGGTCGACCATCTCGGGCCCGCCGCCCAGCCGGGGCAGCGCGTGGAATTCGAATACGTGGACGCCGGCGCGCTGGGGCAAAGGGAGCTGTCTTTCCGGATCGAAGAGCAGCCCCCCATGACGTTGTGACCGCTTGCCAGCCCGGCAGGCGTGCTGAATCTTGCTGACGAAAGGGAGTGTGGTGTGTCCGAACCCATCGATGTGTCCGGCGAACCTGTGGGGTCGGTGACCCGTGATGGCCGTTTCCGGCTGGGCCTGACCGGGCCCGACAGCCATGTGCTGGTCAGGGAGGCGGGGCGCGGGGACCTGGTCATCGGGCCGGCCGGCGGGGACCCGAAGGCCGATCTGCGCGTGGCGCTCGATGACGTGATTCACTGGCCGGCGTTCGATCCGTTCGCCACCCCGGCCGGGTCGCCGTGGCCGCGCCACCTCTACTACCACGGCAATGACAGCGGCTTCCTGCGCTGGTCCGAGCGGCGTCCGATCGAACAGTTCACCTGGGCGCCGGCGTTTGCCGACACGCGCCGCATCGACGCCCGCGCGGCCGATATCCAGACGCTGCAGATCCGGCTCGATGCGGTGGCGGGGCATCTGGACATCGCGGTGCCAGGCGGGTTGCGGCTGGGCCTGCTGGGCGATCTTTCCCGGATCGCCGTCACGGGGGCGACGCCGGACATGCTGTCGCTGCATCCCGCGTTGGGCCGGCGCGCCAGCCAGGCGCCGTATGGGTTGCCCGACCTGGGCATGCTGCGGTCGGTGACGACGCTGGCGCTGTACGGCGAGCCGTTGGCGCAGCCAATATCGCTGCAGGGGATCGAGCGCTTTGCCGGGTTGGAGCGCCTGTCGTTGTGGGGCGGCTTTGCCGACTGGGACGCGCTGGCCCGTCTGCCGCATCTGAAGAGCCTGGAGATCCGCTTCGCGCCGGACCTGGCGGGCCTGCCGCCGCTGGACACCTGGCCGCTGTTGGAACGGTTCATTGGCTTTAACGTCGATGACGACGCCGGCAAGCGCTTGAAGGCGCAACTGAAGGCGCGGGAAAAGGTCCGGGCGTGGGCCGACTATACGTCGGTCAGCAAGCTGCGCAAGCCGCAGTGGTGGCAAAGCGAATATGGGCGGCCGTTTTCAGGATGGAGCGGCCGCATGGCGAAGTCGGCCAACGCGGCCTATGACATTGCCCTCGATGCCTTGCAGGGCGCCCGTGACGCCGACGCGGCGCAGTCGGCCATCCAGGCGTTCGCCGGCCATTTCAACGGGATGAAGGGCATCGAGACCGCCGAACGCGAAGACATCGGCGAGGCCGTGTGGCAATTCAGCCAGCTCGCGCGGCTGGCCGAGCTGGGCGTGACGGAGGCGCAGGCGCTGCGTTGGTTCGATGCGGTTCGGGACTATTGACGGCGTCAATGCGTGGCCGCCAGCCCCTCCAGCCGCGCGGCCGGCAATAGCGAAAACACGGTCTTCATCTCGCGCGCTTCCTCGCCGGGGCTGCGTCCGAACAGGCGCTTGAACTCGCGGTTGAACTGCGACGCGCTTTCATAGCCGACGCGTCCGGCGGCCGCGGCGGCGGTGAGGTTGTCGCGGATCATCAGCAGGCGGGCCTGGTGCAGCCGGATGGACTTGATGTACTGGATGGGCGAGGTGCCCGCCACGGTCTTGAAATGGGCGTGGAAGGCGGGGGCGCTCAGGCCCGCTTCGCGCGCCAGGGTGGCGACCTCCATGGGTTGCGCATAGTCGTCGTGGATGCGTTGCAGCACCCGCGAGATGCGGCCGAAGTTGCCCTGGCTGGCCAGCGCCGCGCGGATCGCGCCGCCTTGTTCGCCGACCAGCACGCGAAAACACAATTCCCGCACGATGCCCGGGCCGATGATGCGGGCTTCGACCGGCGAGGCCAGCGCCCGCAGCAGCCGCAGCGTGGTGTCCGCCAGCGTATCGTCCAGCGGCGTGGAGGTGATGCCTTCCGGCGCCGGCGGCGTCTGGCCTTCGCGGCCGTCCAGCGAGAGAACCAGGTCGGCGATCGTGGTCGGGTCGAGCCGGATCTGTATGGCCAGCAGCGGTTCCTCGGGCGAGGCGTCGGTTTCGGTGGAAAACGGCAGCGGCACCGACAGCACCAGGTAATGGCGGGCGTCGTAGCGGTAGACCTTGTCGCCCAGGTAGCCGCGCTTGCTGCCCTGGCAGACGATGACGATGCAGGGTTCGTACAGCACCGGGGTGCGTCCCAGCGGGTGGTCGGCGCGCATGAAGCGCACGCCGTCGAGCTGGGACCGGGTGTAGCCCTGGTGCGGCGCGAGCTGGGCGAGCAGGGCGGACATCGTGTCACGGGCGGGATGCGGTGCAGTCATGGGGGAATGTCTTGGCAAAGAGTCTTGGGCATCATTTTGCACCGAATCCGCGATAAATAAAGAGCGGAAAAGAGGAATAGGCAATCATCCCATAGCCCTGTGCCTATCCGGACGGGGCCGCCGCGCCTAGCATTTGATCCTGTAATCCAACCCCTCAGGAGATCAGGAAATGCAGACGATCCAAACCAACAAGACCTGGTTCATCACCGGCGCGGCGCGCGGCATCGGGCTGTCGCTGGCCCGCCAGTTGCTGGCGCGCGGCGACTACGTGGCCGCCACTTCGCGCACGCTGGCCGGCCTGCACAAGGCGCTGGGCGAAGAGCATCCGCGCCTCTTGGCGCTGGAGGTGGACCTGGTGTCCGAGGCCAGCGTCCAGGCCGCCATCGACAAGACCATCGCCGCCTTTGGCCGCATCGACTACGTGGTCAACAATGCGGGCTACGGCCAGCAGGGCCCGCTGGAAGCGCTGGACGACGACGAGGTGCGCCGCAACTTCGATGTCAACGTGTTCGCGCCGCTGCACGTGCTGCGCCATGCGCTGCCGCACCTGCGCAGGCAGGGCAGCGGCCACGTCTTCAACGTCGCTTCGATCGCCGGCTTCGCCGGCGGCTACGCGGGCTGGGGCTGCTACGTGGCGACCAAGTTCGCGTTGGCCGGGCTGACCGAGACCCTGGCGGCGGAGACCGCCGAATTCGGCGTCAAGGCCACCGTGGTGTACCCCGGCCCGGTGCGCACGGACTTCCTGAACGACAACAGCCTGGTCATCGCGCGCCGCAAGATCGCCGACTACACCGCGGCCCAGGCCTCGCTGGACCTGCACCGCGAAGGCATGAACGGCCGGCAGGACGGCGATCCCGAGAAGCTGGCCCTGCTGATCCAGGAGGTCGCGGCCCTGGACGCGCCGCCGCTGCATCTGTTCGTGGGCAAGATCGCCAATGACCTGGCCGAGCAGAAGCTGGAGACGGTGCGGGCGGATTTCGATGCGTGGCGCCAGCGGG
The DNA here is from genome assembly GCF_046535435.1 of Achromobacter sp. SIMBA_011. Lineage (NCBI taxonomy): Bacteria > Pseudomonadati > Pseudomonadota > Betaproteobacteria > Burkholderiales > Alcaligenaceae > Achromobacter > Achromobacter sp. SIMBA_011. Next base: position 895,208 of record NZ_JAWRWN010000002.1, read on the forward strand.
CGGGGGTGGGAACGGACTTTGCTTGAACGGCGACGCGCCGGCAATGTCAGCGCGCGGGCCGGCGTTGCAGGCGCAGCATTGCCTGCATGCCGGCCAGGAATTCGGCGTCGCTGCTGTGCCAGCGCGCGTTCGCCAGATGCTCGCTGTCGGGACCGGCCGGAAACCGCAGTTGCTCGCTCTCTTCCGTTGCCGCGGCGTGGATGGCCGCGGCAACCTGTTCGGGCGTCGTTACGGCAGCGCCGGGCGCGCCCAGTTGCGCGAACAGTTGGGCCGCATACGCCTCATAAGGGGCGGTGACCAGCCCGCTCATGCGCGGCATGCCGTTCGCGGTGAACGCGGTGCCGGGGCCATAGCCGGGTTCGACCAGGCGCACGCGCACTCCTACGGAATGCAATTCGTAGTACAGGGCCTCCGTGAAGCCTTCGATGGCCCACTTGCTGGCCGCGTACGGGGCCACCAGTGGCATGCCCGCGAAACAGACGCTGGACGTGACGTTGATGATCGTGCCCTGGCCTCGTTCGCGCATCAGCGGGATGACGGCCTGGCTCGTACGCATGACGCCGAAGGTATTGGTTTCGAAGACCTCGCGTATGGTTGCCAGGGGCGTGGATTCCAGCGGCGAGAGCAAACCGATGCCGGCGTTGTTGACCAGGACGTCGATCTGGCCGAATGCCTCCAGCCCCTGGGCGATGGCCTGGTCGATGCTGTCCGCGTCGGTGACGTCCATTCGCACGACGCGCACGGCCCCTGGCCCCGAGGAACGGAACATCTCCGGATCCGGGCGGCGCATGGTCGCGACGACGTTCCATCCGTGCGCGGCGAAATTGTCGGCGGTGGCCTTGCCGTAGCCCGACGAGCAGCCGGTGATCAGTGCGGTCTTCATAGTCGCTCCTTGTTCGATAGGGCCATCGTAGATCGGTTGACCAAGACGATGAATAGCGAATAATCTGTAAACCATGCGAGATCGTCTTGATTCAGACCCGCTGGGCGCCATCGTGGTCTTGCTGCGTCCACAAACCGTTCTGTCCAAGTTCGTCAGTGGCGCGGGGCGGTGGGCAGTGCAATATCCCGACTTCGGGCATCCCAGTTTCGGCTTGATGCTGACCGGCGCGTGCTGGCTCCAGGTCGACGGCGCCGAGCCATTCCTGTTCGAGGCGGGAGACTACCTGCTGTTGCCTTCCACGCCGGGCTTCAGGATGGGCAGTGACCCGGAGGCGTTGAAGACGCCGACGATACGCGTGGCCACGACCGAGCCCGTGGCGGAGGTGCGTCACGGCGAGCCGCGCGACGAGGCTGCCGTCAGGATGTTGGGCGGTTTCTTCATGTTCGATGCCGCGAATGCGCCGTTGCTGTTGGAACGGTTGCCGAGGGTGGTGCATATCAAATCGGGCGATCGCGGCGCGGAGCGGTTGCGCTGGATAGCCGGCGTGATTGGCGAGGAAAGCGTGAACCCGCGGCCTGGCGGCGATGCGATCCTCACCCGCCTGGCCGAAATCATGCTGATCGAGGCGTTGCGCTGGCATCCGTCGCGCGCGGACGGCGCGGCGCCTCCTGGCGGCCTCTTGGCCGGGCTGGCGCATCCGCGCATGGCGGCCGCGTTGCGCCTGATCCATGGCGATGTCGCGCACCGTTGGACCATCGAGGAACTGGCGGGCCGGATCGGCATGTCGCGCGCGGCGTTCGCGGCCCGTTTCATGCAAGTCCTGGGCGTTCCGCCAATGGAGTATGTGCTGCGCTGGCGCATGGCGCTGGCCAAGGACATGTTGCGCCATGACGGCTTGTCCCTGGGAGAGGTCGCGCATGCAATCGGCTACCAGTCCGCGAGCGCCTTCAGCGCGGCGTTCAGCCGCTCGGTGGGGCTATCGCCGAGCGTGTTCGCAAGGAGGGATGCGCCCGGGGACGCGCCACCGTCGCGACCCGTGTCACCGCGACCGCCCGCGCGCCGCCGGCGCCCTGATTTCCCCCGCGATCTCTGACAGCGGAACCTCCCCGAACGCCGTCATCAGCGCCGCTTCGGCCGCCGCCAGCGCGGCGTTGATGCGCCGGTTCACGGCGGCTTCCACCGGGCAGGCGTCATTGTCCTGCGCCGGGCCGACCGCGAACAGCGTGGTGTGCGCGATGGCCTCGCACACGTCCCGCACCGTCAGGGAGTCCAGATCGCGGGCCAGCGTCCACCCGCCGCCCGGGCCGCCGGTGGAGGTGACGAAACCCGCGTCGCGCAGCGCGCCCATCGTGCGGCGCACGACCACGGGATTGGTGTGCAGCATCAGCGCGATGGTCTGCGACGTGGTCGTGCCGCCGCGCAGGTGCATGTGGACCAGGACGTGCAGCAGGCGGGCGAGGCGGGTGTCTCGTTGCATGGATTCGGGGTCGTGGAAATGTGCAACTTTTAATGTTACTCTTTTGGTGAACATTTGTGCCATCTCACGCCTTTATCCAGAGCCGACATGCCCGCAGCCCGCCAACGCTTCATCGAGACCAACGGTATCCGCCTCCATGTGAGGGAGCAGGGCGAGGGGCCGCTGGTCATCCTCTGCCATGGCTTTCCGGAGACGTCGCATGCGTGGCGCCATCAACTCGACGCGCTGGGACAGGCGGGGTTTCACGCGGTCGCGCCGGATCTGCGCGGCTATGGCGACAGCGACTGTCCGCCGGACATCGCGCACTATTCGGCGCTCGATGTGATCGGCGATCTGGTCGGGCTGGCGGACGCGCTGGGCCAGCGCCAGGCGGTGCTGGTCGGCAACGACTGGGGCGCGTCGATTGCCTGGCAGGCGGCGCAGTTGCGCCCGGATCGGTTCCGGGCCGTGGCGGCGCTCGGGGTGCCGATGATGGGACGCGCGCCGATGGCGCCGAGCCTTCTGTTCCCGCAGAATGAGCAGGCGTGGTTCTACACGCATTACTTTTCCGAACCGGGCCTGGCCGAAACGGCATTCGAGCGGGATGCCGAGGCCACGTTGCGCAAGATCTATGTCTGCGCGTCGGGCGCGTTGGGGCCGCGCGATGCGACGACGCCCAATCCCTTCGGCATGGTGCCGCGCGGCGGCGGGCTGCTGGATGTGTTGCCCGACCCGGCCGCGCTGCCCGCGTGGCTTTCCACGGCAGACCTGGCGCAGTTCGCGCGGGCGTTTGCCAAATCGGGTTTTCGCGGCGGCTTGAATTACTACCGGAACCTGGACCGCAACTGGCGGGACCAGGCCGCTTTCGCGGGGCTGCTTATCGAGGTGCCGGCGCTGTACCTGGCGGGCGAGTACGACACGGGGCTGGCCATTCCCGGCATGCGCCAGATCATCGAGGCGATGCCGCGGCTCGTGCCCGATCTGCGCGGCTCCCAGGTGATTGCCGGCGCCGGGCATTGGTTGCCGCAAGAGGCGCCGGATGCCGTCAACGCGGCGTTGATCGGGTTTTTGCGCGGGCTGTGAGGCGTCGTGGGTAGACGCCTTGCCGCTGGACCCTCCTGCCGCTTAGAGACCGGCGCAGATCTCTGAACAGAAATCCAGGAATGCCTCCACCGCCGCCGGCGCCAGGCGCCGCGACGGCCGGGTGACATACAGCGGATACGTCTCGCCGTTCCATTCCGGAAACAGTTCGACCAGCTTCCTGTCGGCCAGCAGCTCGCGCACGTTCAGCGCCAGCACCTGCGCCACGCCGGCGCCGTTCAGGCACGCCTGCACCATCAGGTCCACGTCTGTCGTCGTCAGCGGCCCCCGGGTGTCCACCCGCAACACTTCCCGTCCGCGATGAAACTCCCAGCCGAAAGGTCGGCCGCGGCGCGGGTCGATGTATTGGATGCAATCGTGCTCGGCCAGTTTCTCGGGTCGCTTGGGCCGGCCGTGGCGCGCCAGGTACGCGGGCGACGCCACCGTCAGGACGCGCGTCTGCAGCAGCAGGCGTGATGTCATGGTGGACGGCGGTTGCGGGCCGAAGCGCACCGCCACGTCAATGCCTTCAGTCACCAGGTCGCCGATATCAGGCGCCTGCACCACCATCAATTCCAGGCCGGGATGGCGCTGGCGCAGCAGCGGCAGATTCGGCGCCAGCACGTGGCGGGCGAAGATGGGATTGAGGCTGACCCGCAGGGTGCCGCGCACGGTGACCGAGGCGCCAGAGACGTAGCTGGCGGCCTCCTCGATGCCCGCCAGGTGGGGCGCGGCGCGCTCGTACAGGTTGGCGCCGTCACTGGTCAGATGCAGGGTGCGGGTGGTGCGGTCGAGCAGGCGAACGCCCAGCCGCTCTTCCAGCCGCGAGATCGAGCGGCTGACGCCCGAGGCCGACAGGCCCAGGACGTCGCCCGCGCGGCTGAAGCTGCCGGCCTCGACTACGGCGGCCAGCACGCTCATTCCGGACAGCAGTCGTCCGTCGAAGCTCATGGATATCCCCGATCTTTGATTTTTTGCACAAATGATTTGATCGAATCTACCTTTATCAAAGATCCAGCGCAACCTATCGTGGCATCCGTGACGGCGCGAAGCGCGGATTTTCGCAAGAATGTCCTGGCAATCGCGGCCGCGCCGACTGGTTCATCCCATTTCCACGGAGCTCTCCATGACTGCAACTCGCACGCTTTTCCAAGGCGGCACCGTCCTGACGCTGGACGCCAAGGTTCCCAATCTCGCCACCGGCGACGTCCTGGTCGAAGGCGACCGCATCGTCGCGGTCGGGCCGGCGCTGCCGGCCGATGACGCACAGGTCATCGACGCCACCGGCCATATCGTCATGCCGGGCCTCATCGATGCCCACCACCACATGTGGCTGGGCGCGATGCGCCGCATGCTGCCCAACGTGGACGATCTGTTCGCCTATATCGACGTGGTGGCGGAACAACTGGGCGCGCACTACCGCCCGCTGGACATGTATCTGAGCACCCGGCTGACGGCTGCCGCGTTGTTGGACGCGGGCATCACCACGGTGATCGATGCCTGCCACAGTTCGCGCAGCCCCGAGCATACCGACGCGGCGCTCGACGCCTTGGCGGAAACCGGCATCCGCGCGCTGCACATGGTGGGGCCGGCGATGGACAAGCGCGCGTCCAACGCCCATCTGCCGGGAGATCTGGGGCGCCTGGCGCACGCCTGGAACGACCCCGGCAGCCGGGTGCGGGTGGGCCTGTTCGGGCAGCTCAACCTGGGATGGTGGCAGGCCGCGCGCGAGCTGGACATGCGCATCCTGACCGAGTTCATCGGCGACCTGGCCAAGCTGTCGCCCGAGTTCGCGCAGCCGGGCGTCCTGGGGCCGCACAACATCTTCAACCACTGCACCCGCCTGCCGCGGGAAACGTGGAAGCTGCTGGCGGATGCCGGCGTGAACATCACGATCAATCCGCGCTCGGATGCGCTGTTCGGCTTCGACGACGACACGTTCGCGTACCAGCAGGCGGTGGATCACGGCCTGGCGCCGGCGCTGGGGATCGACCTGGACACGGCGTTCGGCAGCGACATGTTCGGCGAGATGCACGCGCTGTTCGGCCAGCAGCGTTCGGCGATGCGCTACCGGCGTTTCCGTGGCGAAGCCGATGTGCCGGCGCCGATCTCGGTGGAAGCGGTGCTGCGCGCGGCGACAGTGAACGGCGCGCGCGCGGCGGGGCTGGAGGACCAGGTCGGCACGCTGACGCCGGGCAGGCAGGCCGACATCATCATGGTCCGCACCCAGGGCGTGGCGGTGTTCCCGGTGAGCAACGCGATCGGCACGATCGTGCAGGCGGTGGAGCGCGCCGATGTCGATACGGTGATGGTGGCCGGCGAACTGCGCAAGCGCGCGGGACGGCTGCTGGGTGTCGACCTGGCGAAGTTGAATGCCGAGGTCACGGCGTCGCGCGACTACCTGATCCAGGCCAGCGGCTACCGCAACGCGCTGTTCGGCGCCGCGGCATAACGGCGCGGGCGGCCCGGCGCGCCGGGCCGCCGGTTTCTTTCATCCATTTCGCAAAGGAGGCTGCCATGTCAGCTTTTGCCTCGACGCGCGCCTCGCGGGGCGATCCCGCGTCCTTGTCCCGCCCGGCGCCGGGCATCATTGCCGCGCTGTTCTGCGGCTATCTGGCTGTCGGCCTGCCGCTGCCGGTCATCCCGCTGTTCGTGCACGCGCATCTGGGATTCAGCAATCTGGTCGTGGGGCTGGTGATCGGCATTCAGTTCCTGGTCACGGTATTGACCCGCTGCTACGCGGGCAGGGTGACCGACCAGGAGGGCGGCAGGCGTTCGGCGCTGCAGGGCGCGCTGGTGATGGCCCTGGCCGGACTGCTGTATCTCGTTGCCGCCCTGCCTGGCCTGTCGCCCGCCGCCAGCCTGGGCGTCATCGTGGCCGGCCGGTTGGCGGCGGGTCTGGGCGAAAGCCAGTTCGTGACGGGCTGCGTGTCGTGGTCGATCGCGTCGGTGGGGCCGCAGCGCGCGGGGCTGTCGATGTCTTGGACCGGTATCGCCATGTTCGCGGCGCTGTCTATCGGGGCGCCGATGGGCATGGCGATGTATCAGCGTTATGGGTTGGCGGCGTCGATGGCGGCCTGCATCGCCGCGCCGCTGCTGGCCACCGTGATTGCATTGGGGACCGCTTCATACCCGTCGCCCCGCGGCGCGCGGCTGCCGTTTCATCGCGTCGTCGGCCGCATCTGGCGCGAGGGGCTGGGGTTGATGCTGCAAGGCGTCGGGCTGTCGGGCCTGACGGCGTTCGCGTCGCTGTATTTCGCCGCGCGCCAATGGGGCAGCGCAGGGTGGGTGATGACGGCGTTCGGCGCCGGTTTCATCGCCGTGCGGATGTTGCTGGGGCATTTGCCGGACCGTCTGGGCGGCTACCGGGTGGCGGCGTGGTCGTTGGCGGTCGAGGCGATCGGGCAGGCGCTGCTCTGGTTCGCGCCCAATGCGGGCGTGGCCCTGGCCGGGGCGATGGTCACGGGGCTGGGCTGCGCGCTGGTGTTCCCGGCGCTTGGCGTCGAGGCACTCAAACGCGTGCCGCCGGCCAACCGGGGCAGCGCGATGGGCGCGTTCGTGGCCTTTCTCGATATCGCCTATGGCCTGGCGGGGCCGGCGGCGGGCGTCATCGCCGGCCATTTCGGCTATGCAGCCGTCTACGCGTTCGGCGCCGGATGTGCATTGCTGGGCGCGGCGCTGGCGCTGGCCCTGCGTCCTTCGCAGGCTTGAATTTCATGGTCGGCGCCGCCTGGCGGGCGCCGGCATTTTCCAGGAGCAAACCATGTCTCGCATTTTCATTTCCGGCTCGTCAGCCGGCCTGGGCCTGATGGCCGCGGAATTACTGGTGCAGCAAGGGCATCGGGTGGTGCTGCATGCCCGCAGCGCGTCGCGCGCCGACGATGTTCGTCGGGCGCTGCCGGCGGCGGAACAGGTGGTGGTCGGCGATTTGGAGACCATCGCTGGCGCCCGCGAAGTGGCCGCGCGGGTGAACGCGCTGGGCCGCTTCGACGCGGTGATCCACAACGCCGCGGTCGGCTATCGCGAGCGCCATCGCCTGACGTCCGATGGCGTGCCACACGTGTTCGCGGTCAACACGCTTTCCGCCTATCTGCTGACGGCGCTGATCGAGCGTCCGCGGCGGCTGGTGTACCTCAGCTCCGGCATGCATCACCACGCCGACGCCAATCTGTCGGATCTGCTGTGGCGCGCGCGGCGCTGGAATGGCTCCGAGGCGTACGCCGAAAGCAAACTGCACGATGCCATGCTGGCTTTCGCGGTGGCGCGGCGCTGGCCGCAGGTCTACGCCAACGCCCTGGAGCCGGGGTGGGTGCCGACCCGGATGGGAGGTCCGGGCGCGCCGGATGATCTGGACCAGGCGCACCGCACCCAGGCTTGGCTGGCCGCGGGGGAGGACCGCCGGGCCGATGTGACCGGGGCGTACTTCTACCATCTGAAACGCAAGGCGGCGAATCCTCAGGCGCTGGATCTCGCGTTGCAGGACGAGCTTCTGGCGCAATGCGCTGCCTTGTCGGGGGTGGCGTTGCCACCGCCAGACCCCGTCCGGGTTTGAAGCATCATTAGCTGGCGCGGCGCGCGCGATCCGTACGCCGGGGCTCAGCCCGCCGCGCGCCGTTGCGCCATGTAGCGTGCGGGCGACGTCCCCAGCGCCTTGCGGAACATCGTGACAAAGCCGCCGGCGCTTTCATAGCCCAGTTCATCGGCCACCTGTTGCACCGACGCGCCGGTGCCGAGCCATTTCACCGCCAGCATCAGATGCAATTGCTGGCGCCAGCGGCCGAAGCTCATGCCGGTCTGCTGCGTGAGCAGCCGCGCCAGGGTGCGCTCGCTCAGGCCCACGCGCCGCGCCCAGCTCCGCATGGTGCCGCGGTCGGCGGGATGCTCCATGATGAGCTGCGCGATCTTGCGCAGGCGGGGATCGGACGGCATCGGCAGGTGCAGGGTGCCCAGCGGGGCGCATGCCAATTCATGCAGCAGCAGGCAGACCAGGTGCATGGCGGGGCCATCTTCCGGGTACAGCAGCGGCAGTTGCGCGGAGCGGATCACCAGTTCGCGCAGCAGCGCCGTGGTCGACACCGCGCAGCAGGTGGCGGGCAGGTCGGCGGCGACCGCGGGTTCGACGAAGGCGACGTAGACCTCGATGGTGCCGGCGGCGGTGATCTTGTGCAGCACATCGCCTGGCACCCACAGCGCGCTTTGCGGGGGGACCAGCCACAGGGCGCCTTCGAGCTCGCACGTGAGCACGCCGCGCAGCAACAGCATCAGTTGCGCCTTGCGATGGCGATGGAAGTCCTTTTCGAGCCGATCCAATCCGTGCAGGTCCAGGCTGGCCACGTCGATGCCGGCGGCGCCCATGGTCACGACGGGGCGCGGCACCAGGTCGGGATCGGTCCATTCCGGGGCGTCGTCGAGGTTGGTCAGGACGGGCATGGCGGCGATTGCGCGGGATTGGCAGGAATTCGGAATTTGTTGGCGTAGTTTACCAATGCTGCCAGATCCAGGGCTTCCTACGATGGCGGCACGGCGGTGCGATCCGCCACCGTTCATTGCCAAAGGAAGCAATCATGGATTCACTGAGTAGCGGGCGCGTCGCCCACACCCTGCAACGCCTGTTGGCCGAGGCGGAGATCGCAGACAAGGGCCTGATGGACCAGTTCGAAGGCGGCATGGCCGCGCTGTCCGAGCAGGCCTATGCCGACATCATCGCTGACATGGTGGCCGAGGAGCGGCGCGACCTGCGCGGCGTGTATCGCGGCTACGCCGGCAACTTCCTCAATGTCGCCCCGGCGTACGGCCGGTTCCTGTACCAATGCGCGCGGGCGCGGCGGGCCACGTGCATCGTCGAGTTCGGCACGTCGATGGGAATTTCCACCATCTACCTGGCCGCGGCCTTGCGCGACATGGGGGGCGGCCAGTTGATCGGCACCGAGCTGGAGCCGGCGAAGGCGGCGCGCGCCCGCGCCAACCTGGAGGCCGCCGGCCTGGCGGACCTGGTCGAGATCCGTGTCGGCGACGCCCGCGAGACGCTGGCGCAGGTCGACGGCGAAGTCGACCTGGTGCTGCTCGACGGCGCCTTCAGCCTCTACCTGCCGGTGCTCAAGCTGCTCGAGCCGCACTTGCGCGGCGGAGCCCCGATCCTGGCGGAGAACGCCTGGACGCAGGGCAACGACTACCTGGATTACGTGCGCGACCCCGCCAACGGCTATCTGTCGCAACCGCTGCCGGTCACCGAGGGCCGCGGCAACGAATTCACCATCGTGACGCGATGAACGGGGAGCGCGCAGAAATGACGAATTCCTCGCAGGGCCGCATGAGCCGCGCTTTCACCCGGCTTTTCATGAAGCCGACGCGCATCATGGCGGCTGAAAGCCTGGCGGGCGGCTTGCGCCTGCTGACGCTGCAGAGTCCCGCGTTCCGCGAAGCGCGCTGGGTGCCGGGGCAGAAAGTGCAGATCGCGATGGGGTCGGCCTTCGTCGCGCGGACCTACACGCCGATGGACTGGGACGCCGCAACCGGACGCACCCGCATCGTGGCGTACTCGCATGGCGGCGGCCCCGGCAGCGCCTGGGCCGAACGCGTCGAGCCCGGAGAGGCGTGCGATGTGTTCGGTCCGCGCGCGTCGCTCAATCTCGACCGCTCCGTGGGGGCCTGCGTGCTGTTGGGCGACGAGACCTCGATTGGCGTCGCCTGCGCCCTGCAACGCGCGATGGGGGGCGAGGCGCGCTGCCTGCTCGAGGTCAACGAGGCGGCCGCTGTTCGCGATGCGCTGGCGCGGCTCGGGCTGGACGCGGTCGAACTGTTCGGCCGGCAGGCCGGCGACGCGCATCTCGATGCGATCGAGCATCGCCTGCCGCCACTGGCGGCCGCGGGCGCGGCCTTCATCCTGACCGGCAGGGCGTCGACCATCCAGCGCCTGCGCCAGGCGTTGAAAGCGCTGGGCGTTGCCTCGGGACGCATCATGGCCAAGGCATACTGGGCGCCCGGCAAGACGGGACTGGACTGACGCGGGGGCGTAATCGGACTTGCCTATACTTTGGTTTTTGACGGGTCGATATGGCGTTCCTGCGTTTCCTGCTTCTGGCCTTGGCGCTATCGTTGGCGGCGCCCGCCGCGGCGCTTGCCGGCACCGCGGACAGGTCCGTGCGTGTCGCGGTGTATCGCGGGCCGGCCGCGTGCGACTCCTGCGCGGCCGCGGCCCGGCGCGCCATCGAAAAGACGGACGCGCGTTATCAGGTCGACTTCGTCGGCCCCGACGAGCCGATCGACATCTCCGACGCCACCCTGGCGCGCTACGACGTGTACGTGCAGCCGGGCGGCGGCCAGGATATTCCCGCCGCGCTGAGCAGCCTGGGCGACGAGCGGGTGGACGCGATCCGCCGTTTCGTCGCGCGCGGCGGACGTTATCTTGGGCTGTGCATGGGCGCCTACCTCGCCGACGCGTCCAACCTGGGCCTGATCGCGCAGGACCTGGATTCGGAAGTCGGCCGCCCCGGCTTCCCGATCAAGACCATCGAGGACGCGGCGGTCGCTGTCCGTTGGGCGGGCAGGGACGACAGCGTCTTCTTCCAGGACGGCCCCTACCTGCGGTCGCAACCCGGCGATGCGCGCTTTCACGCGATCGCCACCTACGAGAATGGCGATCTGGCCGCGGCCCGCTATTCGTTCGAGCGCGGCCTGGTGGTCCTGAGCGGCCCGCATCCCGAAGCCGGGAAATCGTGGTTCGTGGACGCGGACATCGCGCTGGACGAGATGCCCGAGCGCGACCTGTTCAAGGACCTGCTGGACCAGCTCGATCTTTGAGGCCGGCCGTCGTCATGCGCCGTCATCCGAGCGACGCAGCACGAAGCCATCGGGCCGCACCAGCACCGTGCCGCTGTCCGCCAGGCCCGTCAGGCTGCCCCAGTCGCCGTCGCTGAAGACGAAGTCGCGGCCCGCGGCAAGCACGCGGGGCGTGGCCGGATCGAGGCTGGCGCGGGTCGATGCCGCGATCGATGCCGCCGGACCGGCAAGCAGGACGAAGCTGTCACCGAACAGGTCGAGCGTCGAGAGCCGCTCGGCGCCGCGCTGGATCCAGGCGTGCGGAAAGCGCGTGCCGGTCTGGGCCTGCAGGACGTCAACGGCGGCCGGCGCCTCGGCGTGTGTGGGCGCCCCGGCTGCCGGATAGCGGTGCCGCAGGATCAGGGCGCCGGGGTCGATCAGTTCCCTGAAACTGTCGCGATTGCGCTCGGTCTCGATGCCGAAGCGGGTGTCGAAGTCGGTGCGCAGCAGCGCCTGGCGGCCATTGCGCAGCGCCAGCGGGCGCCGCTCGGCGTCGTAGCTGTCCAGCAGATCCGGAACTGCCTCGCCACGCATGACCGCGGCGAGTTTCCAGGCCAGGTTGTGGGCGTCGGCGATGCCGGTGGTGGCGTTGAAGCCGCCCCAGGGCGGCATCAGGTGGGCGGCGTCGCCGCACAGGAAAACGCGGCCGGACCGATAGGCATCGGCGACGGATACGCCGGTGTTCCAGGCGCCGTGCTGCAGGATCCGGACCTCGAGATCCCGCAGCCCGATCGCCGCCCGCACCAGCCCCGGCAGGGCGTCGTCGGCGGGCGGCCCCAGGGCCGGATCGTATTCCAGGTGGAACGACCACTTGTCGGTGTTGTTCATCGCCAGGAACAGGCCGCGCACCGTGTCGTTGGCGATTTCGCACTGACTGAAGGTGCGGCCTTCGACGACGCGGGCCAGGTCGGCCTGGAAAAAGATGTTGACCAGGTGTTGAGGGGCGGCCGTGTCCGTCCTGCCGATGCCCAGTTGCCGGCGGATGGCGCCGCGACCGCCGTCGGCGCCGATCAGCCAATCCGCCTCGATGACCGATTCGTGATCGTCCGGGCCGCGCACCCGGGCGCTGACGCAGGCGCCCGAGTCCTCGAACGCCAGCATTTCATGGCCGAAACGCACATCGCCGCCCCGCGTTTGCAGGGCGTGGCGCAGCACCGGTTCGATCCAGGTCTGCGGGCAGGCCACGAAGCCGGTGGGCGAGGCGCCGGCCGCGGCCATTTTTGCGCGCATGGCCGGGATGTTGATGATCGGTTGCGCGTCGACCAGGGTGGCGCCGCGGCGGGCGCCGCCAAACGCGCCTTGCTTCCAGGCGCCGTCGGCCGCCGCGCGCACCGCTTGCTCCACGCCGACCTGGCGGAACAGCTCCATGGTGCGGGTGTGGATGCCGCGGGCGCGGGGCAGGGGCGAGACGCCCTGTTGCCTTTCGACGAGGATGAACGGAACGTCGAGCCGTTGCAGGAAGAGGCCGGCGCTCAGACCGACCAGGCCCCCGCCCACGATCAGGACGGCGGTACGCGAGGGAAATGCGGGCATGTGACACCTTTCTTGGGTAAAATCTATCACTGATAATTTAATCTATCACTGTTAGAGAAATCAACCATGGCAAAAATCCGCAGGGAACAGGTGGTGGACGTGGCGCTCGAGCTGCTGGATGAGGTGGGGCTGGATGGCCTCTCGACCCGGCGGCTGGCGCAGCAGCTTGGCGTCGAGTCGGCGACGCTCTACTGGCACTTCCGCGACAAGTCGGTGCTGCTCGGCGAGATGGCGTCGGCCGTGCTGGCGCGGCACCACACACTCGCGGTGCCGGCGAGCGCGGCGCAATGGCCCGCTTGGTTCGCGGACAACATGCGCAGCTTCCGCCGCGCCTTGCTGGCCCATCGGGACGGGGCGCGCCTGCACGCAGGCACGGCCCCGGGGCCGGGCGATCTGGCGGGCATCGCGCGCAAGGTCGCCTACCTGGTCGGCGCCGGCTTCACCCGGGAGCAGGCGGGCATGGCGTTGTTCGCGGCCGGGCAGTACACGCTGGGCTGCGTGCTCGAGGAACAGGCGCGCGCGGCCATGACGCAAGGGGGCGCGGACGAGGCGGTGGGCGGGAACGAGTTGGCCGGGGCCATGGATGCCGAGGCGGCGTTCGAGTTCGGACTTGGCGTGATCGTCGACGGCCTGCGCGGCCGGGTGGGCGCGGCGGCCTGATGACGCGACGGCGGCGCGACTGCCGCCGCCAGGCTGCCGACATTGCCGGGGCCGGGCCGGCCGACGAAGAGTCCGATTTTGATTCTCCGTCCCAGGCGGTTTCGCGTGGGTCCGGCGCGCCGCGCGAGGCCGCTGCGCACGAGACCGACGGTGCATGGCGGCGGTCCGCGCGGGGGCCATTCGGCGGCGGGTCGCTTCCTTGACATGCCCAGGTCGTTTTACATAATCGTGATTGATTGATTCTCCTTTGTGATTTTGGGTTGTCTTCGAATGCCAGGATTCAATGCTCGGACCGAGCGAGCGCCGTCGATCGCCGCGGCGCGGTTTTCCATTCCCCCGGAACGGAGCGAGGCGTGGCCATGCGCCCGGCGCGCCGGCTGTTCACTCCCACGTTTCATTTTCCGGAGCACGCAATGAAGAAAACCCTGTCACTCGCGATCGCGGCGTTGGCGCTGACCGCCACCGCGCAGGCCCACCAGGTCTGGATCGAACAGCCCGCGGGCAAGCCCGCCATCATCCGTTTCGGAGAATTCGCCGAGAACCTGCGCGAAGCCTCGCCGGGATACCTGGACGGCTTTGACAAGATGACGGCGACCTTGCTCACCGCCAAGGGCGAGGTGCCGTTGACGGCGACCAAGGCCGCCGATGGCTTCACGCTGTCGCAGAAGGTGGGTGGCAAGGACGGCGTGGTGGTCGACGGCCCCATGAACACGCTGCGCACGTTCAAGCATGGCGGCGAACCGCTGCAGACCTGGTTCCAGATGAATGCCCGCTACGTGCCCGACGCGGCCGCCGCGACGGCGCCCAAGCTGGTCATGGACATCGTCCCCACGGGGCAGGCCGGCCAGTTCCAGGTGGTGTTCAAGGGCCAGCCGCTGCCCAAGACCAAGCTCGTCGCCATGGTGGACTCGGGCTGGGAACAGACCGCCTACACCGATGAGCAGGGCAAGGCCCATTTCAGCCTGCCGTGGAAAACGCAGTACGTGCTGCGCACCATGCACATCGACCGCACGCCGGGTGATCGTCCGGGCGCAAGCGGACCCGAGCACTACGACGCCATCGGCTATGTGGCCACGCTGACCTTCGTCAAGCCGGATGGCGCCGCGCCGCTGCCCGCCGTGCCGGTGCGTCCGCCCAACAAGGTGCAGGCCGCGCCTGCCGCCGCTGCCAAGTAAGCCCGCGCAGTCCGCGATTCGCCGCGGGCCGCGCGCCGTGGCGGATCGTCGCATGGCTCGCGGCCATGCATTTACCGGCGTTTCGCCGGTGTTTTTCTACAAGGTCAGGAATGAATATCGGGGAATTGGCGCAACGCACCGGATTGGCTCCATCGCGGATCCATTCCTACGAGAGCGCCGGTCTGCTCAAGACGGTGACCCGCCCGCACGCCGACAACCGAACCTATCTGCCGGAGGCCATGCTGGCACTGACGTTCATCACGGCGGCGCAGCAGGCCGGCTTCGGCCTGGACGAAATCCGGCCGCTGTTGCCGCTCGGGCGCGATGGCTGGGATCCGTCCGCGCTGTTGGCGGCGTTGCGGCGCAAGGTGGAAAAGATCCAGTCGCTGGAGGCGCGGCTGGCTCATAGCAAGGCGCAACTGGTGGGGTTGATGCGCGATGCCGCGACCCGCCCCGATGGCGCCGACCGCGAGCTCTGCGCGCAGCGCGTGCTGGCGCGGGTGATGGGCAGGACGGCCTAGCGCGTCAATTGCGGGCCGGCCGCCGGTCACGGGGCGGTTCGCGTTGATGCCTGCGCCGGCAGGCCGTCGCTGGCGCGGGCGAAGCGCTCCACCAGGAAATCCAGCAATTGCCGCACGCGCGGCGCCAGGTAGCGGGTGCCGTGGAACACGGCGTGCACGCCGGCTTCAGGCACGCGGTATTCAGGCAACAGGGCCACCAGGCGTCCGGCGCGAATGTCGTCGGCGGCGTCCCAGATGGTCTTGCGGGCGATGCCGCGACCGGCCAGCGCCCAGCGGCGCGCCAGCGCGCCGTCGTTGGTTTCCCAGGCCTGGTCCAGCGGTACGGTGTAGGTCTCGGGCCGGCCGTCCCGCGCGAAGTGAAAGGTGTTCAACGGACCGGCCGCGGTGACCAGCACGACGAATGTGTGATGCGCCAGATCGGCGGGCACGCGCGGCATGCCGTGCCGCGCCAGATACTCGGGCGATGCGCACAGCACGCGCCAGTTGGGGGCGAGCGGGCGGGCGACCAGCGCGCCGTCCTGCGGCCGACCGAAACGGATGGCGAGGTCGATGTCGTCCTGCAACAGGTTCGAGAGCGAGTCCGACAGCGTCAGCGCGATTTTCAACTGCGGGTGCGCGACGCTGAATTCGTCCAGCCACTGGCTCAGCAGGTGGCGGCCGAAATCGGCGGAGGCCGAGATCCGCAGTTTGCCGCGCACTGCGTTCTGGCCCGCGTGCAGCGCGGCCTCGGCGTCCTCGACGGCGCGCAGGGCGATCTCGCAGTGTGACAGGTAGAGGCGGCCTTCGTCGGTCAACTGCAGTTGGCGCGTGCTGCGATGGAACAGTCGGGTGCGCAGCGCGGTCTCCAGCTTGATCAGCCGCGCGCTGGCGGCGGCGGGCGACAGCCCCAGCTTGCGCCCGGCCGCCGACAGGCTGCCCAATGCCGCCGCTTCCACGAATAAACGCATATCGCCCAATCGGTCCGTCGCCATTTCAAATCCAGATTTGAAAGTCATTCAATGAATAGGCCAATTATCAAATAAATCCGCAAGAAGCACACTGGCGCGTCTTCAATCGGCGTGTGGCCCCTGAGGGGCAAAGGAGTGCGAACCATGAACGGAATTTCCGGGGCGGCGGCAAGCGCGGAGCGGCAGGCCGCTGCGCCGCGGCTGCCGATGGCGGCGTTGCTGGCGCTGACGATGTGCAGTTTCATCGCGACCGCCAATGAAACCGTGGCCGCCGGCCTGCTGCCGCAGATTGCGCGTGGCTTCGGCGTGTCGCAGGGCTGGGCGGGGCAGTGGGTGACGGCCTGCGCGTTGGGCTCGGGGCTGGCGGCGATGCCGTTGACGATCGCGCTGCATGCGTGGCGGAGGCGCCTCGCGCTGCTGTTGTCGGTGGCCGGATTCATCGTCGGCAATGCGGTGACCGCGCTGTCGCCGTATTTCGAACTGGCGCTGGCGGCGCGCCTGTTGGCCGGTATTGCCACCGGACTGGCCTGGAGCCTGCTGGCCGGCTATGCGCGGCGGATGGTGCCGGGCCCGTTGCAGGGACGCGCGATGGCGGTGGCGATGGTCGGCATTCCCATGGCCCTGGCGTTCGGCGTGCCGCTGAGCGCGTGGCTGGGCGAGCTGGCGGGATGGCGCGCGGTGTTCGGCGCGTTGTCCGGGTTGAGCGTGGCGCTGGCGGCATGGGTGCTGCGTTCGGTGCCCGATTACCCTGGGCAGGCTGCCCGCCGCCGCCTGCCGCTACGGCAGGTCTGGATGACGCCGGGGGTGCGGCCGGTCCTGGCCGTCATCCTGTTCTGGATCCTCGCGCACTACACCCTGTACACCTATATCGCGCCTTTCATGGCGGCGCGCGGCCTGGCCGGGCGCGTGGATGCGGCGCTGCTGGTCTTTGGCGTTGCGGCGCTGTGCGGCATCTGGATGACGGGCCTGCTGGTGGATCGTGGCCTGCGGGCGCTGGTGCTGGCCAGCCTGGGCGTGTTTGCGCTGGTGGCCCTGGCGCTGGGCCTGGGGTGGGCGACGGGGCCGGCGGTATTCGTGGCGATCGCGCTGTGGGGCGTGAGTTTTGGCGGCGCGCCGACGTTGCTGCAGACGGCGCTGGCGGATACCGCGGGCGAGGGCGCCGAGGTGGCGCAATCGATGCTGGTGACGGTGTTCAACCTGGCCTTTGCGGCGGGCGGGGCGCTGGGCGGGGTGTTGCTCGAAACGGCAGGCGCGCAGGCGCTGCCGCGTGGCATCCTGGCGCTGCTGGGGGTGGCGATCGCGGTGGCGTGGAGCGCCAGGGGCCACGGCTTCAAGCCCGGCCGGCGGCGGGCGGCGCGTTGAGCGCCGGCGCTGCCGGCGTGCTAGCGCGCCGCCGGCGGTCGTTCCAACGCCGCGAACGTCTCGCGCACGCAATCGGCCATGCGCCGCGCCAGCGAGTTGACCGGGTGGTGCTCGGAGGTGACGGCGTAGCTGTGGAACTCCACTTTTTCCGAGAACGGGATTTCGCTTAGCTCGGCGATGCCGAGCGCGCGCGGGACCACCGGGTTGACGATGGACACGCCCAGCCCCTTGCCGACCATGCTGCAGATGGTGGTGGCGTACGGCGTTTCGATCGACAGCACGCGGGTGTCGTCGGGAAAGTGCCGGTCGATGGCGGCGCGGTTGAAGCTGCCGGCCGGCAGCGAGATGAAGTCCTGGTCGCGGAAGTCGGCGGGCGTCAGCGCGGCCCGCGCCGCCAGCGGATGCGCGCGCGGCACGATGGCGGCGCCGTGTGTGGTGTTGATGCGCTCGTAACGCAGTCCCGGCAGATCGGTGTGCAGCGAGCAGAAGCCGATATCGCAGACGCCGGTGGCCAGCCATTTGGCGACCGCGTCGGAGCCGCCCGTGTTGACCACCACCGGGATGTCCGAATGCTTTTCGCGGAACAGGCGGATTGCGTCGGGCAGGACGCATTGGGTGATCGAGCCGACCGCGCCGACCCGCAGCAGGCCGGTGCCGCGCCGGCGGATCGAGCTGGCGCTGTCGTTGAGCGATTCCAGGCCGATGAAGGCGCGTTCGACGTCGGCGTAGAAGGCCTCGGCCTCGGGCGTCGGAATGATGCGGGTGCCGACGCGCTGGAACAGCACGAATCCCAGCGTCTTTTCCAGCAACGCGATCCAGCGGCTGACGTTGGGCTGCGAGGTGTGCAGCAGGCCGGCCGCGGTGGTCATGGAGCGCGTCATCATGACGGCGCGGAAGGCCTCGACTTGTTTGAAATTCATGCGTTTGACGGTCGGGAGACAAGCCGGCAAATCATATCATTTTTGTATGAGAAGCCGTAAAGATCTGATTTGACGTATGAATTGGCGCGGCGGGAGACTACGGCTTTCCTTGTTTCCCTCCGGACCGATATGGAATCCAAAGTCAGCGCCCGTCTCAAGCAACCCCTGGCCAAGGAGGTGCTCGAGCATCTCTTCCTGCCGCGCCTGAACCGCGAGTTCTTCGCCAACTTCGACATGCTCACGCAGATCAACCTGGCGCACCTGCTGATGCTGCGCGAGCGCGGCATCGTCGCTCACGACGCCGCGCGGCGGCTGGCGCGGGCGCTGTTGCAAATGCAGGCCGACGGCCCGCACGCGGTCGAGCTGGACGCGGCGCGCGAAGAGGCCTATTTCAACTACGAGGCGCACCTGATCAAGGCCGTGGGGCAGGAACTGGGCGGCCGGCTGCACACCGCCCGCAGCCGCAACGACATCGGCGCGACCATCGACCGCATGCGGGCGCGGGATTTCACGGCGCGCATCGGCAGCGCGCTGATCGGCGTGTCGCGCGCCGCGCTGGCGCAGGCCGAGCGCCATGCCGATTGCGTGATGCCGGGCTACACCCACATGCAGGCGGCGCAGCCGATCACCTATGGCTATTACCTGTCGGCGCTGGTGGATGCGTGGTCGCGCGATATCGGCCGGCTGGCGCACGTGCTGGAAACGGCGGACGCCTCGCCGCTGGGCGCCTGCGCGCTGGCGGGCACCTCGTTCCCGATCGACCGCGACAGCACCAGCGCCATGCTGGGCTTCAGCGGCCCGCTGGCCAATGCGCTGGACAGCGTGGCCTCGCGCGATTTTGCGCTGGAACTGAGCGCAACGCTGTCGATCATGATGATCACCTGCAGCCGCATGGTGCAGGACTTCTACATCTGGTCGACGCCGGAGTTCGGCTATCTGTCGTTTCCGGACAGCATTGCCAGCACCTCCAGCATCATGCCGCAGAAGAAGAACCCGGCGGTGCTGGAATACCTGCGCGGCAAGACCGGCCACCTGATCGGCCTGACCGGCGCGGCGCTGTCGACGGTCAAGTCGACCCACTTCACCCATTCGGGCGACAGCAGCCGCGAAAGCACCCGCACCTGTTGGGAGGCCTGCGAGGAGGCGCTGAAAGCGCTGGAATTGGTCCACCTGCTGGTCGAGCAGGTGGCGCCGAACCGCGAGCGCATGGCGGCGCGCGCGGCGGATGATTTCTCGACCGTGACCGACCTGGCGGACCTGTTGGTGCGCCAGGCCGACGCGTCGTTTCGCGATGCGCACCACATCATCGGCGCGGTGGTGCGGCAGGCGCTGGAGCAGGGCCTGCCGGCGCGCGCGATTGCGCCGGCGATGATCGTGGCGGCGGCCGAGGAACAGCTTGGCCGGCCGGTGGCGCTGGCGGCCGACGATATCGCCGCCTGCCTCGACCCGGTGCGCAATGTGGCCGCGCGCCTGTCGCCGGGCGGCCCGGCGCCGCGGTCGGTGCGGGCGCGCCTGCGTGAGCAGCACGCGGTCCTTGACGCGCGCCAGGCGGCGATCGACGCCGCGCGCGAACGCGCCGCCGACGCCCGCGAGACGCTGCAACGGCGCGCCCGCGCGCTGGTCCATCAGGAAAACGGTATGGCCGCCGCCTGAGGCGCCGCCGTATGAATCAAACCAAGGGGAATTCCGTCATGTTCAAAGCACTGCCCAAACTTGCCGTGGCGCTGGCCGCGGCCCTGAGCCTCAACCCGGCGGCCCACGCGGCGCCCGCCTATCCCGCCAAGCCGATCACGCTGGTGGTGCCGTTCGCGCCGGGCGGCACCGTCAATCTGATGGGGCGCCTGCTGGCCAATCGCATGTCCGAGGCGCTGGGGCAGACGGTGATCGTCGAGAACAAGCCGGGCGGCGGCGGCAGCATCGGCGCCAACTTCGTGGCCAAGGCGGCGCCGGACGGCTACACGCTGCTGCTGGCGACGATGGGGCAGCAGTCGATCCTGCCGCTGATTTCGAAGAACCTGCCCTACAACGCCGACAAGGACTTCGCGCCGGTTGCGCTGTTCTCGACGGTGCCGAACGTGCTGGCGGTGTCCAGGGACGCGCCGGCCGCGACGGTGGCCGAACTGGTGGCGTACGGCAAGGCCAATCCGGGCAAGCTGAACATGGCCTCGGCGGGCATCGGCTCGGTGAACCACCTGACCGGCGAACTGTTCATGTTCCGCTCGGGCGCCCGTTTCGAGCACGTGCCGTACCGGGGCGCGGGGCCGGCCACGTCGGACCTGCTGTCGGGCCAGGTGCAGGTGCTGTTCGCCAACCTGCCCAATGTGCTGCCGTACGTCAAATCGGGGCAGGTACGGGTGCTGGCGGTGGCCAGCGACAAGCGCAGCGCGTCGATTCCCGACATCCCGACGCTGGCCGAGGCCGGCGTCAAGGATGCGGTGGTGGAATCCTGGTACGGCGTGATGGCGCCGGGCGGCACGGACCCGCAGGTCATCCGCAAGCTGCAGGACACGGTGATCGCCATTGCCAATGACAAGGCACTGCTGGGGCAGTTGGCGGAGCAGGGCGCGGTGCCGTTTCCCGGTGGCAGCGAAGACCTGGCCAAGCTGTCGGCCGAGGAGACGGGGCGCTGGAAGCAGATCATCGACAGCGCCAGGATCCAACTGGATTGAGGCGGGGCGTCCGGGCGCGGCGCCGGCGGCCGGTTGCGCGCGACCGGCCGTTTTGCTTTCTACAGCGCCATCACCATCTCATGCCACGCCATGCCGCCATGATCGGACGGCGACGGCCGCACGTACTGGTAGCCGAGCTTGCGGTACAGCGCGACGTGGCGCTCCTTGCACATCAGGTGGATGGTCCGCTTGCCGAGGCCGCGGGCCTGCTCGACGAAGGCTTCCATCAGACGCGTGGAATATCCCTTGCCCTGATGGGCGGGGTCCACCACGACCGACATGATCACCACGTTGGGGGCGTCGGGATCGTGGCCCACCAGTTCCTTGAAGGCCTCGTCGGCCATTACCACCTGGTGGGCGCAGCCGCTGTTGATGAAGCCGACGATGATGCCGTCCTCCTCGAGCAGCAGGAAGCCCTGCGGATACTGGGCGATGCGGGTGGCGATCTTGGCGTGGGTGGCGGCCTCGTCGCCTTCGTAGGCGGTGTTTTCGATCTCGAAGCAGCGGTCGGTGTCGGCGGGAGTGGGGGCGCGGAAAGTCAGGGAAGGCATGGGCGTGGCGGGAAGGCGGGCCGGTCAGGCTGATGGCAAAAGGGATATGGTAGCGGCTCCATGAAATGCATGCGCCGGAGCAAAAAAACGCGCATTCCCCGGGAGGGGAATGCGCGAAATCGCTGTGCGGCGCGCGTCGGAAGTCCCGGCGCGGCGCCCCGCTGGCATGCGGTACTTCGGCCCGAGTCCGCGTACGTCTTGCGGAATCTCCTGGCAAGCTTAGATACTGTTAGTCTCGTGGCTATACCGTGCGTCTCATTTTTTGGTCGGAGACGCCGAATTTACTTTTTGTCATATTTGGCATCCCGCTCCGTCCGCGCCATCCGCGCGGCAACCCGCAAGCATGAACCCGAGTGCTTACCCCGTCGGCCAACCGCCGCGCATGCCACCCGCGATCGCCCACCATCATTTCGATGTGGCGGCGCAGGCGCCTGAGCGCCGGCTTTTGGCCTGGCGCGACCAGGTCGGGCACGTGGTCGACGTGCTGCCCAGCCGCGACGCGCTGCGGCAGCCTTTCAATGCATCCATCGACCGCTATCGCGCCGGCTCGCTGATGTTCACCGAGTGCCGTTCCGACGCCATGCAACTGGAACGTTCGCTGGTGCGCATCTCGCGCGACAACATCCGCGATTTCGCCTTGCACGTATTCCTGGAGGGCGGCGTTGACGAGGTGACGGTGCGCAATGGCTCGCGGCCCGCCGCCGATGGCGGCGCGGCGCGGGTGATGGCGCTGGACTTGGGCCAGCCGATGCGCATGCGGCGCCGGGCCTGCCGGCTGTTGACGCTGTTCGTGCCGGCGGATCTGGTGCAGGAGGTGTTCCCGGATCCGCAGGCGATCCACGGCCGCATGCTGCGTGACGCCATGCCGTTGGCGCGGCTGGCGATCGGGCAGGTCGCGGCGCTGGCGCAGTCGGTGCGGGGTCTGGACCGGGCGCGGGCCGAGGCCGACATCACGGCCTGTGCGCGTCTGCTGCTGGCCGCCTTCGGCAGGGAGGCGCGACTGGCGGGCAATGCCCGCGCCGCCGCACGGGCGGCGATGTTTGCCCAGGTGCGACGCCACATCCAGGCCAATCTGCACCAGGCCGGCCTGACGCCGGACTCGGTGATCCAGGCGCTGTGCCTGCCGCGGCCGACGGTGTACCGCCTGTTCCAGCACGAGGGCGGGCTGGGCGCCTATATCCGCCATCTGCGGTTGCGGCTGGCGGCCGAGGAACTGGTGCGCTATCCACATCTGGGCGTCATGGAAATTGCCTACGGGCTTGGGTTCGGCAGCGCTTCGGACTTTGCCCGCGCGTTCCGGCGCACCTACGACATGCCGCCGCAGGAATTCCGCGAGCAGTCCTGGCGCTGGCCCGAACGGGTCACGTTGCGGGCGTAGCGAGCGCGCAGACCTGCCGCACGCAGTCGCGCAGCCAGCGGTGCCCGGGGTCGGCATCCATGCGCGGATGCCAGAGCATCGAGATCGTCAGGCCGGGCGCCTGCACCGGCAGCGCGAAACTGTGCATGCCGGCGCGCAGGTTGGTGGTGTGGCGTTCCGGCACGCTGGCGATCAGGTCGGAGGCGCGCGCCAGGGCCAGCGCGTCGGAAAAGCCGGCGACGATGACCGTGATCTGGCGCGCCAGGCCGAGCGCGTGCAGCGCGTCGTCGATCGGCCCCTTGTCCAGGCCGCGGCGCGAGACCAGCACATGCTGGCCGGCGGCGTAGCGCGCCGCCGTGACCTTGCCTTTGGCCAGCGGATGGCCGGCGCGCACCACGCCGATGAATCGGTCGCGAAACAGCGCCCGTGTGCGGATCTCGGGGCTGCTGGCGGCGCCGATCACGCCGGTTTCCAGATCGGCGCTGCCGTCGCGCAGCGGGGTGCTGTCCTTGTCTGGCTTTTGCACGAAGCGCAGCCGCACGCCTGGCGCCTCGCGTTGGGCCAGGGCGATCAGCGCCGGCCCGAAGTATTCGACGAAGCCGTCGCTGACGCGCAGGGTGAAGCCGCGCGAGAGCTTTGCCGGGTCGAGCAGTTCGGCGGGGCGCAGCACGGCCTGCGCCTCCTGTACCAGGCGGCTGACCTGGTCGCGCAGTTCCTGGGCGCGCGGCGTCGGCACCAGGCCGCGGCCGGCCCGCACCAGCAGCGGATCGCCGGTGGTCTCGCGCAGCCGCGCCAGCGCCCGGCTCATCGCCGAGGGGCTCAGGCGCAGGCGGCGGGCGGCGCGCGCGACATTGCCTTCGGTCAGCAGGACGTCGAGCGTGAGCAGCAGGTTGAGGTCGGGGCGGGACATGGCGCGACGGTATCACGGCGCGGCCATGAGATGGCGTCAAACGCACGAATAAAGTGCAAATGCTGCGTCTTCCGCCATGTGCCTGGCGGTCCTACGCTGGCGGCTGGGCTGTTCCGGCGCGCGCCGGACGGCCGTTTCCAACCGCTACGGACCTTCATGTCGCAACCCCTTCCGCATTCCGTCCCGGCCGCCCGCGCCGTCGCCTGGCCGCTGGCCAGCCTGGCCCTGTCCCTGTTGCTGGCCTCGCTGGGCACCAGCAGCGCCAACGTCGGCCTGCCGACCCTGGCGCGAGTCTTCGATGCGCCGTTTTCCCTGGTGCAGTGGATCGTGCTGGCCTATCTGCTGGCGATCACGCTGTGCGTCGTCGGCGCGGGCCGCCTGGGCGACCTGATCGGACGGCGGCGCCTGTTGCTGGCGGGCATCGCCGTGTTCACGGCGGCCTCGGCGCTGTGCGGACTGGCGTCATCGTTGTGGCTGCTGCTGGCGGCGCGTGCGCTGCAGGGTGCGGGCGCCGCCGTGATGATGGCGTTGACGATGGCGTTCGTCGGCGATCTGCTGCCCCGGGAGCGGACCGGCAGCGCCATGGGGTTGCTGGGCACGATGTCGGCGGTGGGCACCGCGCTGGGGCCGACCCTGGGCGGCGCGCTGATCGCCGCGCTCGGTTGGCGCTGGATCTTCCTGGTGAACCTGCCGCTGGGCGTGTTGGCGCTGGCGCTGGCGCGCCGCCACCTGCCGGCGGACCGGGGCCGGGCGGGGGGCGGCGCGCGCTTCGATCTCGCGGGCACGTTGCTGCTGGCGCTGACGCTGGCGGCCTACGCCTTGGCGATGACGCTGGGCGGCGGCCATTTCGGCGCGCTCAATGCCGCCCTGCTGCTGGGCGCGGCCGGCGGCGGCTGGCTGTTCCTGCGTGCCGAGGCGCGCACCGCTTCGCCGTTGCTGCATCCGGCGATGCTGCGCCAACCGTTCCTGGCGGCGGGGCTGGCGATGAACGCGCTGGTGTCCACGGTGATGATGGCGACCTTGGTCGTCGGCCCGTTCTATCTGACTCAGGCGCTGGGGTTGAGCCCGGCGCGGGCCGGGCTGGCGATGTCGGCCGGGCCGCTGGTCAGCGCGCTGTGCGGCGTGCCGGCGGGGCGCCTGGTGGACCGCTGCGGCGCCGGGCGCATCACGCGCGCGGCGCTGGTCGCGCTGGCCGTCGGCACGGGCCTGCTGGCGGCCGCGCCCGCGGCGCTGGGCGTGGCGGGCTACATCGGTCCGATCGTGTTGCTGACCGCGGGCTATGCGACGTTCCAGGCCGCCAACAACACCGGCGTGATGGCGGCGATCGACGCGCGCCAGCGCGGCCTGGTGTCGGGCATGCTGAACCTGTCGCGCAATCTGGGACTGGTGACCGGGGCGTCGGTCATGGGCGCGGTGTTCGCGCTGGGGACGGGCGCGACCGACCTGGCGGCGGCGCCGCCAGTGGCGGTGGCGCGGGGCATGGCGCTGGCCTTTGGCGTGGCGGCGGGGCTGGGAACGGCGGCCTGGATGATCGCGTGGCGCGGCCGGGCGCGAAGCGCGTAGCGCGCGGTCGATGACAGGACGATTGCCTAAAAGGCGAAGGTCTGGCGCAAGAGTCCGCCGCCATCCAACCGCTCGCTCCATGACGTGCCGCGGCGCCCGTATGGCCTGCGCGCCGAGTCGATCGCTCGACGCTAGGCCGCGCCCATCAGCCGCAGGATCCACCAGGCCAGTCCCACCGCCACCGCCGCCAGCACAATGCGGCGCAGGCCGCCGCCTTGGCGCGGCACCGCGCCGGGCGCCGAAGCGTCAACCACGGACGGGCCCGGGGCGGCCGTTGGCGCCGCGCTGCGCACGTCCGGGATATCCGTTTCGATGATGAATTCCGGCTTGGCGGCGGCGTGGCGCGCGTCCGGTCCCGCCAGGCCGCCGATGTCCACGCCGGCCTCCCGCAGCGCGTCCCACAGGCCGCTGTCGTTCAGGCCCTCGCGCACCGCCTCGATACGGTCGCGGTCCGCGCGGGGCACCTCGTCCATGCTGTCGTAGCGGCGCCCGTTCACGGTGACCGCGCCGTCCTTGATCTCGACCTCGAAGCGACCGTCGCCGTCGGCGCCGACGTAGCGCCATTGCTCGGTGAGGGCTTCTTCGGTGTCGTGTCGCACGCCACGCAGCCCGCCAAAGGCATCCTGCGGATCGCCCGAGACGCCGCTCGACATCGACCAGCTACGCGTGGTGGTCGAGCTGCGCCAGGTTTTGCTTTTTTCCGTCATCGAATCGTTTCCGTGAGTAACGTTTGTTATTGGGCCGGAAGCGGGTACGCGGTGGCCGCTGGCTGACTGCGCACTATACAGACGCGGTGCAGTCCTGAATTCGTCTGACAGTGTCCTTAATGCAAAAGTAAATCCCAAGTCAAGAAAATCGATCTGATCCGGTCGGAACAGCAGATCAGTTGGTCTGAAAAGCGCATAATGAGGGCCACCTTTCCTTGCGTCCCTTTTCAAGGATCGGTCTGCTTTTCAGTAACGAAGAAGAGCGTGTTGTCACCAGGGCGCGGCCCGGCAGTTCGTGTTTCCAGGAGTGCATGTGCGGCTGTGCGCCAGGACGACTTGGAATTTTCACGGAGATGTCTATGACACAAGATGCAAAGCCGCGCAGGCGGTTTCTGCAGGCGCTGGCCATCGTGCCCGCGTCGACGCTGGCGGTGGGGGTGGCCGCCACGGGCTGTACCAACGCCGCCGACGGCGGCGCGGCCCGCTCGGCCAAGGCCTATGAGCCTACCTACTTCACCAAGCCCGAATGGAACTTCATCGTGGCAGCGGTCGATCACCTGATTCCCGCGGACCAGTACGGCCCCGGCGCCATCGAGGCCGGCGTGCCGGAGTTCATCGACCGCCAGATGGAAACGCCGTATGGCCACGGCAAGCTCTGGTACATGCAGGGGCCGTTCCATCCCGACGTGGCGCCGGAGCTCGGCTACCAGTTGAACCAGAATCCGCGCGAGGTCTACCGCCATGGCATCGAGGCCTGTGACGCGTGGTGCAAGAAGACCCACGGCAAGGTCTTCGCCGAACTCGACAAGCCCCTGCAGGAACAGATCCTGAAGGACCTGCAGGCCGGCAAGATCGAGTTCGACGCGGTCCCCGCCAAGACCTTCTTCAGCTTCCTGCTGGGCAACACCAAGGAAGGCTTCTTCGCCGACCCGATGTACGGCGGCAACAAGAACATGGTGGGTTGGAAGATGGTGGGTTTCCCGGGCGCGCGCGGCGACTACATGGACTGGGTCGACCAGCCCAACGTCAAGTATCCCTACGGGCCCGTGTCGATTTCCGGGGAAAAGGGGTAAGCGATGGCGATCAAGAAAGACAAAGTGGACGCGGTGCTGGTGGGCTTCGGCTGGACCGGCGCGATCCTGGGCCAGGAGCTGACCGAAGCCGGCCTGCACGTGCTGGCGCTGGAACGCGGCGCCATGCAGGACACCCCCAAGGACGCGGAATATCCCAAGGTGCTGGACGAGCTGGCGTACTCCGTGCGCGGCAAGCTGTTCCAGGACCTGTCCAAGGAGACGGTGACGATACGGCATGGCGTGGACGACGTGGCCGTGCCGTATCGCCAGAATGGCTCCTTCCTGCTGGGCACGGGCGTGGGCGGCGCGGGCTTTCACTGGAACGGCATGCACTACCGCGTGCTGCCCGAGGAACTGGAACTGCGCACGCGCTACGAAACGCGCTACGGCAAGAACTTCATTCCCGAAGGCATGACGATCCAGGACTTCGGCGTCACCTACGACGAGCTGGAACCGTACTTCACCAAGTTCGAGTACGTCTGCGGCACCTCGGGCAAGGCCGGCAACCTGAACGGCAAGATCGTCGAGGGCGGCAACCCGCTGGAAGGCAAGCGCAGCAAGGAATTCCCGCTGCCGCCGCTGGCCACCACCTATGGCGCGCAACTGTTCGACAAGGCCGCGCGCGAAGTGGGCTTCCATCCGTATCCGGCGCCCGCGGCCAACGCCTCCGGCCCGTACACCAACCCGTACGGCGTGCGCCTGGGGCCCTGTAATTTCTGCGGCTTCTGCGAGAACTACGGCTGCTACATGTATTCGAAGGCCTCGCCGCAGACCACCATCCTGCCGGTGCTGCTGAAAAAGCCCAACTTCGAACTGCGCACCCACTCGCACGTGATCAAGGTCAACCTCGATTCGACCGGCAAGAAGGCCGTCGGCGTGACCTACATCGACGCGCAGGGCCGCGAGATCGAGCAGCCCGCCGACCTGGTGATCCTGTCGGCCTACCAGATGCACAACGTGCGCCTGCTGTTGTTGTCTGGCATCGGCAAGCCCTACGATCCCAAGACCAACGAAGGCGTGGTCGGCAAGAACTACGCCTACCAGATGAACGGCGCGGTCAACGTGCTGCTGCCCAAGGGCACCCAGCTCAACCCGTTCGTCGGCACCGGCGCCGGCGGCGTCGGCATGGATGACCTGAACGGCGACCAGTTCGACCACGGCCCGCTTGGCTTCATCGGCGGCGCCAGCATCCGTCACATCCGCTACGGCGGCCGTCCCATCAAGATGACGCCCACCACGCCCGGCACCCCGTCCTGGGGCACCGCGTGGAAGGCCGGCGTGCAGGACGCCTACCAGCGCTACATGACCATCGGGATCTCCGGCTCGGTGATGTCGTACCGTGACGCCTACCTGTCGCTGGACCCGACCTACAAGGACAGCTTCGGCCAGCCGCTGCTGCGCATGACGTTCGATTGGCACGACAACGAATTCGACATGCTCGGCCACATGGGCAACAAGATGGAGGAAGTGGCCAAGGCCATGAAGCCGGAGAAGCACTTCGTCGCGGTGCGCAAGAAGGGCGCGCGCTACGACACCCGGGTCTACCAGAGCACGCACAACACCGGCGGCGCCATCATGGGGGCCAATCCCAAGGAAAGCGTGGTCAACAAGTACCTGCAAAGCTGGGACGTGCCTAACGTGTTCGTGATGGGCGCCTGCGTGTTCCCGCAGAACATGGGCTACAACCCGACCGGTCTGGTGGGCGCCCTGGCGTACTGGGCCGCGCAGGCGATCCGCGACCAGTACCTGAAGAACCCCGGCCCGCTGGTCCAGGCGTAAGGAGCCGACAATGATGAAGAAAACCATTGTTGCCGCGCTCTCGATCCTGGCTTGCGGCACCGGCTGGGCCGCCGATGGCACGCCCGCCACCGCGGATGCGCAGTTGATCAAGCAGGGCGAATACCTGTCGCGCGCCGGCGACTGCATCGCCTGCCACACCGCCAAGGACGGCAAGCCGTTCGCTGGCGGCCTGGGCATCGAGTCGCCCCTGGGTACGATCTATTCCACCAATATCACGCCCGACAAGGACACGGGCATCGGCAACTACACGCTGGAGGACTTCGACCGCGCCGTGCGCCGTGGCGTGGCCAAGGACGGCCATTCGCTGTATCCGGCCATGCCGTATACCGCCTACGCCAAGGTCACGCCGGATGACGTCAAGGCCCTGTACGCCTACTTCATGCACGGCGTCGAGCCGGTCAAGCAGGCCAACAAGGACACCGACATCACCTGGCCGCTGTCGATGCGCTGGCCGCTGGGCGTGTGGCGCTGGATGTTCGCGCCCGACGTGGCCACCGCGCCGGTCACCGCCACCCCCGCCAACGACGCGGACAAGCAGGCGCTGCTGCGCGGCCAATACCTGGTCGAAGGGCTGGGCCACTGCAGCACCTGCCACACCCCGCGCGGCTTCGCGCTGCAGGAAAAGGCGCTGACCGACGCCGACGGCTCGGCCTTCCTGTCCGGCGGCGTGGTCGAAGGCTGGCTCGCCAAGAACCTGCGCGGCGACATGGCCGACGGCCTTGGAAGCTGGAGCAAGGAAGACATCGCCGCTTTCCTCAAGTCCGGCCGCAACGGCCATTCGGCCGCGTTCGGCGGCATGGCGCAGGTGGTGCAGGACAGCACCCAGCACCTGACCGACGCCGACGTCAACGCCATCGCGGTGTATCTGAAGAGCCTGCCGCCGGTGAACAAGAACGCCACCCAGCCGCTCGCCTACAACGACACCGTGGCGCAGGCCCTGCGCAGCGGCAAGGATACGAGCGACGGCGCGATGACGTTCCTGAACAACTGCGCGGCCTGCCACCGCAGCACCGGCAAGGGCTACGCGGAAACCTTCCCGCAGTTGGCGCTGAGCTCGACGGTGAACTCGGCCGATCCCGCGTCGCTGATCCACATCGTGCTCAAGGGCGCGCAGATGCCGGGCACCTCGGCCGCGCCGACGGCGTATGCGATGCCGGGCTTCGACTGGCGCCTGACCGACAAGGAAGTCGCCGACGTGGTGACCTTCGTGCGTTCAAGCTGGGGCAACCAGGGCGCGGCGGTGAGCGCGTCGGACGTGGCCAAGGTGCGCAAGGACGTGGGCGCGGCCAAGGCGCCGGCGCGATAATCGCGCTGCCGTGGGCCGGCCGGCCCGCGGCGCCCCGATGGGATTCGCCCGCTTCGGCGGGCAAATTTCTCCGGTGTCACCGGGCATGTTGAACACCTTTACACCTTCTGGAGAATTCCCCACCATGATGCGTCCTCTGCTCTTGGCGGCATCGCTGGCCGTGGCCGGCAGCGCGACGGCGGCGCCTTCCTTCAACTGCGCCAAGGCCGCCACGCCGGTCGAGAAAGCGATTTGCGCCAACCCGGCGCTGGCGGACCAGGATGCGGCGATCGCGCGGCAATACAAGGATGTGCGGGACAAGCTGGATGCCGAAGCGGCCAAGTCGCTGACCGCCGATCAACGCTATTTCCTGGGCATGCGGGACAGGGTCTATGAGCAGCCTTTCACGCACAGCACACCTGCCAAGGAAATGGCCACCTTCATGCGGGCGCGCCTGGCTTTGTTGAAGGCCATCAATCCGCATCCGGCCGCCGGCTTCGTCGGCAAGTGGCGCAACATCGAGGGCGAGATCGAGATCACGCGAGGCGCCAACGGCGAGTTGGCCGTGGCGGTCAATTCGTGGATGCCTTACTACGGCAATTGGATCTGCGACCTGAGCGGCAATGCGGTGGTTGATGGCGACAGCCTGAAAGTGACCTACCAGGACGGTCCGCCCTGGGTCGTGACGCTGACGCGGCGCGGCGCCGTGCTGGTGGCGCGCCAAACGGCGCCTGCTGGCACCCCCGACGACGGCTCGGGTCCGCCTTTCTGCGGCCGCAATGGCGGCGTGGCCGGCGACTGGTTCGCGGCGCGCTGACGCGCCCCCGCCAGGCTCACTGGCGATTGATCAGGTTTTGCCTGTCCTGGATGAACCCGGGCAGGTTCGGGCGTTCTCCGTCGCCACGCTGGACGTTCAGGCGCTGGCGGGGGCGCGTGTCGTCACACCGGCCGCTCGTAGCGGCGCGCCTGCACCTCGATGCCGCCGATCCGGTCGGTTTCGGTGCCGGTGTTGCGCCAGCCCTGTCGTTCGTAGAAGTCGATGGCGCGGGCGTTGCCTTCGAGCGCATACAGATATAGGCGCGACGCGCCGCGCGCGCGGGCCCAGGCCTCGGCGCGCGCCACCATGAGCTTGCCGGCGCCGGTGCCTTGCCAGGGCGGCAGCACGTGCAGGTTGTCCAGCAGCACCGCGCCGGGGTGATCGTGTTCCTGCTTGACGCAGACGAAGCCGATCGGCTGGCCGTCCTGCTCGGCGATGAACACGGCCTGCGCGTCGGCGTCGCGCATCCGGTCCTGCCAGTGGACCATGCGGTCGTCGGCCAGGCCGGCGTCGAGAAAGCCATCCGGCAGCAGGCCGCGATAGGTGACGGCCCAACTGGCCGCGTGCATGGCGGCGATGGCATCGGCGTCGCGGGCGGTGGCCTGGCGCAGGGTGACGGCGGAACGGGACATGGATTCCTTTGGGACGATGACGGACGATCCGGCCTGGCGCGTGGCCAGGGCGAGCATGTTGCCGGATGAGTTTGACAGGTTTGGCGGCGTCCAGCAGCATCGTGCCATGAACCGTCCGCACCGCCCGTCCGCCCTGATTATTCGCCCCGCTGGGACCTCGGTGGGGTAGCGCGCGTCGCATCATCGCTACATCAACCCGCCAATGGCGGGTTTTTTGTTGGCGCGCCCGTTGGTTTTCTCCAGAGGCAGTCCATGCAATCGAACGCGTTTTCCGTCCCGTCCCCGGCCGAACCGGTGCTGCATTTCCTGGACTTGCCCGATGCGGTCTGCAAGGCGCGGTTGCGGGCGCGCAATGAATCGGGCGCCCATCCTTACACCACCAGCGAGGCGCAGTACGACGCGATCACCGCATACTTCGTGGCGCCGCAGGACGACGAGGGGTTCGAGATCGTGCGCCACTAGGTACAAGCCGAGGGCGGCGGACGGCGATACGGCCTGCTATGATTACTGGATAAATACCCAGTTACCAAGACCGGCTGATGCTGCCCCCGCACCGCTACTACTACCTGCACAATTTCCAGCGCGCGCTTGCGTGGGTCGGTGAGCGCTACGCGGATCTGCTGGATGCCCGCGAACGCCGCTTCATGTCGGATTTCGCCGCGCTGCCGCAGGCCTCGCAGGCGTTGCTGGTGCGCATGTTGATGCGGCGCGGGCCGTGGTTCCGCGCCAGCCGCCTGGCCTACGAGGAAATCCCCGATACGGTCGAGGCCGCCGCCCCGTTGCTGACGCTGGGGTGGCTGGAAGCCGACGCTCCCATGACGCTGGACGAACTGTTCGGGCTGCATACGCGGCCCGAACTCGACCGGTTGTTCGCCGACTCCCGCCCTAAGGGCGCGGCGCGCAAGGCCGACCTGCTGGCGCGCCTGCGTGCCAGCCAGCCCGAGGCGCAGCCCTATGCGAGCTGGAATCCCGCCGCCGGCCCCGACCGCGCAGGCGCGGACGGCACGCGCGTCGTTGCGGCCGGCCGCAACGCGGCGGTGCCGTTCGATCCGGCCTGGCGCGTCGCGGTTGCCGACCTGTGCGAACGCCTGCGCCTGATGTTCTTCGGCAACCTGCACCAGGACTGGTCAGAGTTCGTGCTGGCGGACCTGGGCGTGTTCCAGTACGAAACGGTGCCGTTCGAGCCTTCTTCGCGGGCCTTCCAGGCGCGGGAAGACGTCGACCGCTACCTGGCCCTGCATGCCTGTCGCCGGGCGCTGGATGATGGCCCGGACGTCGATGCGCTGTTGCAGGCGGTGGCCGACTGCGCCAGCGGCAACGCCTGGCTGGAAAAGCGCCGCGCCAAGGTGCTGCTGCGCCTGGGCCAGGCCTGCGAGCGGGCCCAGGATTGGGCGGCGGCGCAACGGGTGTACGCGCTGTGCGCCTACCCCGGCGCGAGGCATCGCCGCATCCGCGTGTACGAGCGCATGGCGCGTTTCGACGAGGCGCTGGCGTTGGCGCTGCAAGCCGAGGCCCGGCCCGAAAGCGAGGAGGAATCCCAACGCGTGGCGCGCATGTTGCCGCGCCTGCGTCGCAAGCTGGGGCAGGGCGCGCCGCGCGGCGCGGCCGCGCCGGTGAGCCGTTTCGACCTGGCGCTGGAGCGGCCCGAGCCGACGGTGGCGGTGGAATTCGCCGCGCGCGATCACCTGCACCGCGACGAGGCGCCGGTCCATTATGTCGAGAACACGCTGATCAATTCGCTGTTCGGCCTGCTGTGCTGGCCGGCGGTGTTCGCGCCGTTGCCGGGCGCATTCTTCCATCCGTTCCAGCGCGGGCCGGCCGACCTGGACGCACCTGATTTCCACGCCCGGCGCGAGGCCCTGTTCGCCGCCTGCCTGGCGCAACTGGACACGGGCGAGTACCGCGTCACGATCCGCCAGCGCTACGCCGCCAAGCAGGGCGTGCAATCGCCGTTCGTGTTCTGGGGCGCGCTGGACGAGGCGCTGCTGGAGCGGGCGTTGGACCACCTGCCGCCAGCGCACCTGAAACTGTTTTTCCTGCGGCTGCTGCGTGACGTCAAAGCCAACCGGTCGGGGCTGCCCGACCTGATCCGCTTCCAGCCGGACGCGCCCGGCTATGAACTCATCGAGATCAAGGGGCCGGGCGACAAGCTGCAGGACAACCAGATACGCTGGCTGGCGTACTGCGCCGAGCATGGCATGCCGGTGCGCGTCTGTCATGTCAGTTGGCGCGACGCGGCGTGCGCATCGCAGCCGCCGGCCTCGACGCACCGTGCCGCCCCGGAAGGACCGGCGCCATGACGTACGCCGTGGCGGTGCGCGCGCTCTGCGAATTCACGGCCCGCGCCGGCGACCTGGATCTGCGCTTCACGCCCGCGCCCAGCGGCCTGGAGGGCATGGCCGGCCACGCCGCCGTGACCGGCCGGCGCGGGCCCGCCTACGAAACCGAGGTGGCGCTGACCGGGCAATACGAAAACCTGCTGGTGCGCGGCCGCGCCGATGGCTACGACCCGCAGGCCAATCAGGTCGAAGAGATCAAGACCTACCGCGGCCGGCTCGACAGCGTGCGCGACAACCACCGCGCCGCCCATTGGGCCCAGGCGCGGGTCTACGGTCACCTGCTGTGCCAGGCGCGCGGCCTGGCGCAGGTCCGCGTGGCGCTGGTGTACTTCAACGTGGCCACCGAAGAAGAAACCCTGCTCGTCGAGACCCGCGATGCGGCCTGGCTGGCGGCCTTCTTCCACGAGCAGTGCGAACGCTTCCTGGCGTGGTCGCGCACCGAGCTGGCGCACCGCCAGGCGCGTGACGCGGCGCTGGAGAAGCTGGCGTTTCCCTATGGCGAGTTCCGCAGCGGCCAGCGCGAATTGGCGGTGTCGGTGTACCGCACGGCGCGCGACGGCCGTTGCCTGATGGCGCAGGCGCCCACCGGCATCGGCAAGACGCTGGGCACCTTGTTTCCGCTGCTCAGGGCCGCCCCGGGCGCGGGGTTGGACAAGGTGTTCTTCCTGGCGGCCAAGGGTTCGGGGCGCGGGCTGGCGATGGCCGCGCTGGATACGCTGAACGCGCAGCCGGCGGCGCCCGGCCTGCGGGTGCTGGACCTGCAGGCGCGCGACAAGACCTGCGAGCATCCCGACAAGGCCTGCCATGGCGATTCCTGCCCGCTGGCGCAGGGCTTCTACGACCGCCTGCCCGCCGCGCGCGAGACGGCGCTGGCGCAGCCGCGGCTGGATGCCCCGGCGGTGCGCGCGGCGGCCCGCGCGCATCAGGTCTGCCCGTATTACCTGTCGCAGGAATTGATCCGCTGGAGCGACGTGGTGGTGGGCGACTACAACTATTACTACGACGCCACCGCCATGCTGCACGCGCTGACGCAGGCGCACCAATGGAAAGTGGCGGTGCTGGTGGACGAGGCGCACAACCTGGTCGACCGCGCGCGCCGCATGTACACCGGCGAATTGAGCCAACTGGGGCTGGCGGCGGCGCGCCAGGCCGCGCCCAAGGCCCTGAAAAAGCCGCTGGACGGCCTGCAGCGTTCCTGGACCGCGCTCAACAGGAAGCAGGCCGAGTCCTACCAGGCCTACGACGAGGCGCCGGCCGGTGTGCTGGCGGCGGTGCAGAAGGCGGTGGCCGCCATCACCGACTACCTGGGCGAGGCGCCGCTGGCGCAGGACGATCCGGTGCTGGCCTTCTATTTCGAGGCGCTGCATTTCATGCGGCTGGCCGAGCAGTTCGGGCCGCACGCGCTATTTGACGTGACGCGGGCCGAAGGCGGGGCGCGCGGCGCCAAGACGCCGCCGTCCACGCTGTGCGTGCGCAACGTGGTGCCGGCGCCGTACCTGGCCGCGCGGCACGCGGCGGCGCACGCCACCGTGCTGTTCTCGGGCACCTTGAGTCCGCAGCAGTTCTATCGCGACACCCTGGGCCTGCCGGCCGAGGCCGCGTGGATCGACGTGGCCGCGCCGTTCCAGGCCGAGCAACTGGCGGTCAAGGTGGTCGGTCATGTGTCGACCCGCTACCGCGACCGCGAACGCTCGCTGCAGCCGATCGCCGACCTGATCGCCGACCAGTACGCGCGCCGGCCGGGCAACTATCTGGGCTTTCTGAGCAGCTTCGACTACCTGCGGCAGGTGGCCGATCTGATGCGCGCGCGCCATCCG
Organism: Achromobacter sp. SIMBA_011; assembly: GCF_046535435.1. Taxonomy (NCBI): domain Bacteria; kingdom Pseudomonadati; phylum Pseudomonadota; class Betaproteobacteria; order Burkholderiales; family Alcaligenaceae; genus Achromobacter; species Achromobacter sp. SIMBA_011. The sequence continues at coordinate 931,083 of NZ_JAWRWN010000002.1, forward strand.
CAGGTGCCGATCTGGCTGCAGACGCCGGGCATGGACGAGGCCGGCCGCGCCGCCTTCCTGGGACGCTTCACCGAAAGCGGGCAGGGCGTCGGCTTCGCGGTCCTCGGCGGCGCTTTTTCCGAGGGCGTGGACCTGCCCGGCAAGCGGCTGATTGGCGCCTTCATCGCCACGCTGGGGCTGCCGCAGGTCAATGCCGTCAACGAGAACATCAAGCGCGCCATGGAGCGGCGCTACGGCGAGGCGCAGGGCTACGACTACACCTATCTCTATCCCGGCATGCAGAAGGTGATCCAGGCGGCGGGCCGCGTCATCCGCACCGAGCAGGACGTGGGCACGGTGCACCTGATCGACGATCGCTATCGCCGCGCCAAGGTGCGCAACCTGCTGCCGAGCTGGTGGCGGGTGGATTGAACGAGGATGCCGCCCATTGCTGCTTCGCGCCTGCCGCGGGGCGGGCGTTCAGGGGACAGGCCGCCGCCGGCCGCGCCGACGCGTTGAGCGCGCGGGCCGCGCTCAGGCGGAGCGCAGTTCGGTCAGCGGCTGGTTCGGGTCGCGGCTGAGCTGGTAGCCGTACCACAGGCTGCGCGCCATGCGCTTGGCCATCTCACCGGCGGCATCGGCCAGCGCGCGGTTGGGCAGGGCCGCCAGGGTCTCGCCCCACAGCGCCAGCCAGCGCTCGAACAGCTCGGCGCTCAGGTGCGGCATGGCGGCATGCTTGGGCATGGGCATGCCGGTGAACCGCCGCGTGCCAAGCAGTACGGCCGACCAGAAATCCGAGAGCGTCGCCAGGTGTTCGTCCCAGTCGTGCACCTGGGCCTCGAACACCGGACCCAGCGCGGCATCGGCGCGGGCCTTGGCGTAGAACGTATGCACCAGGCCGCGGATTTCGGCTTCGGTGCAGATGTCGGGTTCGGGCAGGTCGGGTTCGGACAACGGAGGCTCCTGGCGGCGTGAAACGGCAGCACGAATAGTAGGGCGAGGCTGCGCGAGGACGGATTGATCTGGCGCAAGCCGCCGCATGGCCCCGGGCGCGCGCGGGCGCGGGGATCATGCGGCCGGCGATCCATGCGCCCGGGCCCTGCGGCCGACGATCAATGCGCCTGGGTCCGCACCCGCGTCATCGGCGCCGTCTCGGGCCGCGCCAGCAAGGCGTAGACCAGCACGGCCAGCGCCAGCGCGAATCCGGCCAGCGCATACAGCACCTGTCCGAAGGCCTGGTCGTAGGCATGGTGCAGCAAATCGCCGGCGCCGGACAGCAGCGCGCCTGCTTCGTCCAGTTGTCCGAGGGCGGCGCGGTTGGCGGCCTGCAGCAGGGCCGGAGCGCCCGCGTCGGGCAGGGCGGCGGCGGCCTGGGCGTGGATCAGGGTGGCCAGCAGGGCGCTGAGAACGGCAATGGCCACCCCATCCGCGGATACGCGCACGGTATTGAAGATGCCGGTGGCCATGCCGACCCGCTCGTGCTCCACCACGCTGACCGCCATGGCGTCCATCAGCCCCCAGGGCAGCCCGATGCCGATGCCGATCAGGCTCATCGGCAGCCACAGCCGGTCGGCGTTGCCGCCCAGGTCGCGGGCCAGCCAGGCCAGGCCGATGGCCGCCAGCACCAGGCCGGTGCTGGACAGCGCGGCAGGGCTGAAGCGGCGCGTCAGCAGCGCGGCCAGGAACGGCACCACCAGCAGCGGCGTGGCCAGGCCCATCATCAACTGGCCGGCGCGCAGCGCGCTGTGGCCATCGATGCCGATGAAGCGGCTGGGCAGGAGGGCGATCAGCGCAATGAACAGGAACGCCGGGGAGGCCGCCAGCGCCTGCACGCCGACAAAGCGCGGGCGGCGGAACAGCGACAGGTCCAGCATCGGATGCGTGGCGCGGGTTTCCGCGAGGATGAAGGCGATGCCCAGCAGCGCCGAGGCCAGCAGCGAGCCAGCCACCGCGGGATCGGTCCAGCCGTTTTCGGGGGCCAGCAGCATGCCATAGGTGAACAGCCCCAGCGCACCGGTGAAGCTGAGCGCGCCGCGCCAGTCGAAGCGGCCGCCGGCCGCGCCCGGGGTGGCGCGCACGCTGGCCGCGACCAGCGCCAGCCCGCCCAGCCCGACCAGTCCGGTGCCGTGGAACACCCAGCGCCAGCCGGCCGTCTGCACCAGCCAGCCGGAGATCAGCGGTCCGAACGACAGGCCGATGCCGAAAGTGGTGCCCAAGAGGCTGAAGGCGCGGGCGCGAGCGGCGCCATGGAACAGCGGCGCCAGCGACGACATGGCCGCGGCGAACGCCGCGGCGCCGCCCACGCCCTGCATCAGTCGCAGGAAGTCGATCCAGCCGGCGGACGGCGCCCAGGCGATGGGAAAGGTGAAGGCGCAGAACCAGGCCAGTCCGCCCAACCAGACGCGGCGCGGGCCATACAGGTCGGTGAGGCTGCCGGACACCATGATGACGCTGCCGTAGGCCAGGATGTAGCCGTTGAGGATCCAGTTCAGTTGCACGGGCGTGCCGCCCAGCGCCTGGCTGATCGACGGCAGGACCACCGCCGGGCCGGTGAAGCACAGGGGAATGAGCACGGCTGTGAGGCAGGCCGCCAGCAGTTGCAGCCAGCGATTGGAGGCGGGAGAGGGATGCGATGGGGTCATGTCGGTAGAGCGGCGCGAAGCCGGGTGGGCAAACAGAAAATGGGCGAGCGCGGCGCCCGGACGGGGCGCCATGGAACGCAATGCCGGCAGGATAGGCAGCCTCTGATAAAAGAAAAATAGGCTAGGATTCCGAATATTCCGGACATTCATGTCCGTATTGAAGGAAATTGGCATGGACAGCCTGAGTGGTATCGGCGTTTTCGTGCTGGTGGCGGACACGCGCAGCTTTGCCGAGGCGGGGCGGGTGCTGGGCGTGTCGCCGTCGGCGGTGGGCAAGAGCGTGGCGCGGATGGAGGCGCACCTGAAAGTGCGGCTGTTCCACCGCAGCACGCGCCACATCACCCTGACCCCGGAGGGCGAGAAATTCCTGGAGCGCTGCCGCCGCATCCTGTGCGAGGTCGAGGCCGCCGAGCTCGAACTGTCGGAGGCCGCCGGCACGCCCAGCGGCCGGCTGCGCGTCAGCCTGCCGCGCTACAGCCGGCTGTTCGAGCCCGCCATCGCCACCTTCATGAAGCAGTATCCGCAGGTGCGGCTGGACCTGGATTTCACCGATCGCATGGTCGACGTGATCGGCGAGGGCTACGATGCCGTGGTGCGCTCCGGCGAGATGCAGGATTCCGGCCTGAAGCGCCGCCGCCTGGGGCCGTTCCGCCGCATCCTGGCGGCCTCGCCCGATTACCTGGCGCGGCATGGCACGCCGCGCCGCGCCGCCGACCTGCTGGGCCATTGCTGCCTGCACTATCGCTATCCCAGCACCGGCAAGCTGGAGCAATGGCCGCTGAAGACGGCGGCCGGCGCGCCCGCGCCCGAATTGCCGCTGACGCTGGTCTGCAACAGCGTCGAGACCCGCATCTTCCTGGCGCTGGGCGGGTTGGGGATCGTCTGCCTGCCGGATTTCACCGTCCGGCAAGAGCTGGCCGCGGGCAAGCTGGTGACGGTGCTGGACGAACGCACCCGGGGCAATGCGACCATGTGGGCGGTGTGGCCCGCCAGCCGCCATCCGTCGCCCAAGCTGCGCGTGTTCGTCGATCATCTGGCGCAGCAGTTGTTTCCCTGAGAGGGGCCTGCCAGGCGAGCCCAAGCCCGGAATTCCCGGCGCCAGGCTCGCCCGCCACAACCGGACTGCCGATCGAAGGCCGCCAGCAGTCCAGCCGTCCAGGCACGAACCCTGGCACCCCGGAGGCGGCCCAGCCGCCGGGCAATCCGCCCCGTTCCTGGCTTGATATATGATGTTCGTCATATTCGCCCTCGACGATGTTTCCCCTTCAGGAGAACCGCGCATGACTTCCGCTTCGACTCCCGCCGGCAGCGCCTCACCGCAACGCGAGCCCAGCCTGGTCGACCAGACCGGCGCCGGCCTGGATGGCCTGGCGCAACTGCGCGCCTTGCTGGCCTCGGGCCGCAAGCCGGGCATCCTGGTGTCGCTGGATTTCGATTTCGTCGAGGCCGAGGAAGGCCTGGCGGTGTTCGCCGGCACGCCCGGCCCGCACGCCTACAACCCGATCGGTACGGTGCATGGCGGCTATGCCGCGACCCTGCTGGACTCGGCCTGCGGCTGCGCGGTGCATTCGCGCCTGTCGGCCGAACAGGCCTACACCACGCTGGAGCTAAAGGTGGCCTATCACAAGGCCATCACGCGTCACAGCGGCCGGCTGCGGGCCGAGGGCAGGGTGCTGTCGTTCGGCCAGCGGGTGGCGTACGCCGAGGCCAAGCTGACCGATGCCGAGGGGCGCCTGCTGGCGTCGGCGACCTCGACGCTGCTGGTGTTCGCGCGGCCGGCGGCCTGACGCGGCGCGGCGAGTCGCGGCGCAGACCGGCGCGGTCGCGGCGGTCTGCGCCGTCCTGAAGGGCGCGGGGCAGCGCATGGCCGCTGCCCGCGCGGCATGGCCCGGCTCTTGCCGCGCTTGCGCGCCTGGCTGGCGTAGTATCGTCGGCCTGCAAAGCAAAAAGAGGAGACAACACCATGAATGCAGCCATCCCGGCGGCCGCCGGCAGCCTGGACGATATCGTGGCCATGCCCGCCCACGCGCTGTCGGACGCGATCCGCCAGCGGCGCGTGTCGTGCCGCGAAGTGATGACCGCTTATCTGCGCCATATCGACGCGGTCAACCCCAAGCTCAATGCGCTGGTCGCGCGGCGCGAGCCGCAGGAGCTGCTGCGCGAGGCCGACGAACGCGACGCGCAGTTGGCGGCGGGGCATTGGCTGGGCTGGCTGCACGGCATGCCGCAGGCGCCCAAGGATCTGACGGCGGTGCGCGGCATGGTGACCTCGATGGGTTCGCTGGTGTTCAAGGACCAGGTGACGGGCCACGACTCCATCGTGGTCGAGCGCATGCGCGCGGCCGGCGCCATTTTCATCGGCCGCACCAACGTGCCGGAGTTCGGGCTGGGCTCGCACACCTACAACCTGGTCTATGGCACCACGGTCAATCCCTATGACGTCTCCAAGAGCGCGGGCGGCAGCAGCGGCGGCGCGGCGGCGGCGCTGGCCGCGCGCATGCTGCCGGTGGCCGATGGCAGCGACTTTGGCGGCTCGCTGCGTAACCCGGCGGCCTTCTGCAACGTGTACGGCATGCGGCCGTCGGCGGGGCGGGTGCCGTTTGGCCCGTCCAGCGAGGTGTTCCTCAAGCAACTGTCGTATGAAGGCCCGATGGGCCGCACGCCGCGCGACGTGGCGCGGATGCTGGCGGTGATGGCGGGACCCGATGCGCGCGTGCCGCTGTCGCTGGGCGACGATCCGGCCGTATTCGCGCAGCCGCTGGAAGCCGACCTGCGCGGCCGGCGCATCGGCTGGCTGGGCGACTGGAACGGCTATCTGGCGATGGAGCCGGGCATCCTGGATCTGTGCGTCCAGGCGCTGGCCGATCTGGGGGCGGCCGGCTGCCAGGTGGACGATTACCGCGTGCCGTTCGACGGCGAGCGGCTTTGGCGCATTTGGCTGGCGCACCGCCATCTGATGGTGGGCGGGCAGTTCCATGCGCTGGTGAACGATCCGCAGACCCGCAAGCTGGTCAAGCCGGCGCTGATCTGGGAGGTCGAGGGGCTGGACGGCATGACCGCGCGACAGGTCTACCAGGCCACCGAGGAGCGCAGCGCCTGGTACCAGGCCGTGCTCGGCATCTTCAAGGAGGTGGACTACCTGGCGGTGCCGTCGGCGCAGGTGTTCCCGTTCGATGCCCAACTGGACTGGCCCCGGCAGATCGCCGGGCGCGCCATGGATACCTACCACCGCTGGATGGAGATCGTCACGCCCTGGACGCTGGCCGGCTGCCCGGTCATCAGCGTGCCCGTGGGGTTCGGCGCCGCCGGGCTGCCGATGGGAATGCAGTTGATCGGGCCGCCGCGCGGCGACCTGGCGGTGCTGCAACTGGCGCGCGCCCATGAGCAGGTGCGCGACTGGGTCCAGGCGCGTCCGCCGCAGAGCTTGTGGGGCTAGGGCGGGCGCCGGCTTGCGGCTGTCCGCTACGCGTTGTCACACGAAAACACAAGCCCGTGTAACCGGGCTTGGCTTTTTCCCGACGAAGCGGGGACGGAATTGCGGGTTTGCCCTGTTTTTCCGTAGCTGACAGGGCTCGCCTTTGCAATAATTGTCGATTATTTCCACATCTGGTCATGAATGGGGCGTCCTCCGGTATGAAGAATCTGACACTACGCGAGCGCATCATCGCCAGCTTCCTGGTGATCCTGGCCATCATGGGCTTGATGGTGGTGGTCGATTACCAGCGGCTGCTGCAGGTCGAGGCCGAGGCCAGGTCGATCAACACCGACGCCGTGCCCGGCATCTACTACAGCACCTCGATCCGCGCCTCCTGGTTCGCCGGGTTCGTGGCGGTGCAGGACGCTTTCAATACCGACACGGAGCAGGAGCGCCGCGCCGCGCTGGCGGCCCTGCCGCGCAGCGACCAGCAGTTGCAGGAGAACATCGACCAGTACCGCCGCACGGTGCTGCGCGGCGAAGACCAGCGCATGTTCGAGGAATTCGAGAAGACGCTGCAGGCCTACATGCGCATCCGGGCGGAGATCCTGGACCCGGCGGTGTCGACCGATCCCGTCCGCGCGCAGGCCAAGATCAAGGCCGACCTGCGTCCGGCGTTCTACCTGGGGCGCGACGTGCTGGCCAACATGGTGGCGGCCAACAAGCAGCAGGCCGATGAATCCGCCATCGGCATCCAGCGGGCGGTGGACAAGGCCGAGGTCGGCATGCTGGCGTCGCTGGGGCTGGCGGTCATCGCCGCGGTGATCTGCGGCATCCTGTTGATGCGCGCCATCGTCAATCCCATGCGCAGCATCGTCAAGACGCTGGAAGCCACCGGCGGCGGCGACCTGACGCGCCGCCTGACGCTGTCGCGCAAGGACGAGTTCAACACGATCGAGAGCGGCTTCAATGGCATGGTCGACGAGCTGACCGGACTGGTCGGCAAGACCCAGCGCTCGGCGGTGCAGGTGGCCACCTCGGTGACCGAGATCGCGGCCACCTCCAAGCAGCAGCAGGCCACCGCGTCGGAAGTGGCGGCCACCACCACCGAGATCGGCGCGACCTCGCGCGAGATATCGGCGACGTCGCGCGAGCTGGTGCGCACCATGACCGAGGTGTCCAACGCCGCCGAGCAGACCGCGTCGCTGGCCGGCAGCGGCCAGGTCGGCCTGGCGCGAATGGAAGACACCATGCGCAACGTGGTCGGCGCGGCCGGCTCGGTCAACGCCAAGCTGGCCATCCTGAACGAGAAGGCCGGCAATATCACGCAAGTGGTTACCACGATCACGAAAGTGGCTGACCAGACCAACCTGCTGTCGCTGAATGCCGCCATCGAAGCCGAAAAGGCCGGCGAATATGGCCGCGGCTTCGTGGTGGTGGCGACCGAGATCCGGCGCCTGGCGGACCAGACCGCCGTGGCCACCTACGACATCGAGCAGATGGTGCGCGAGATCCAGTCGTCGGTGTCGGCCGGCGTGATGGGCATGGACAAGTTCTCGGAGGAGGTACGGCGCGGCATGGCCGATATGCAGCAGGTGGGCGACCAACTGTCGCAGATCATCCAGCAGGTGCAGACGCTGGCGCCGCGGGTGCTGATGGTCAACGAGGGCATGCAGGCGCAGGCCACGGGCGCCGAACAGATCAATCAGGCGCTGCAGCAGTTGAGCGACGCCGCGCAGCAGACGGTGGAATCGCTACGCCAGTCGAGCCTGGCGATCGAGGAACTGACGCTGGTGGCCAACGACCTGCGCAGCGGCGTGTCGCGCTTCAAGGTCTGACGCGCCATGTCCGAGCAGGCCCCGATCCCTTTCGCGGCCGCTGGCGCCACCGCCGGGCGCCGGCTGTACCTGCTGTTCCGCATCGCCGCGGACCGCTATGCGCTGGACGCCGCCGACGTGATCGAGGTGTTGGGCATGCGCACGTTCAAGCAGGTGCCGGGTACGCCGTCCTGGGTGGCCGGCATGTTTGACTGCCGCGGCGTGGCCGTGCCGGCCATCGACCTGAGCGCGCTGGCCGGCGCCGGCGCGGCGACGCTGGTGACCAGCACGCGACTGGCGCTGGTGCGCTACCGGCCCGCGGGCGCGGCCGATGAACGCCCGCTGGGGCTGATCCTGGAGCAGGCCACCGAGACCGCGCACTATGATCCGGCGGCGTTCCAGCCTTTCGGCCTGGAGACGCCGCAGGCGCGCTACCTGGGGCCGGTGCTGAGCGACGGCCGTGGCATGGTGCAGGCGGTGAGGGTGGCCGACCTGTTGCCCGACGCGGTGCGCACGCTGCTGTTCCCGGCGGGAGCGACGTCATACGAAGGAGCCCGGGCATGACAGGGGTGGATGCCTTCAGCGCGGTGCTCAAGCGCAAGATGGGGCTGGACAGCGGCTCCATCGGCAGCGCCGCGATCGAGCGGGCGGTGCGCCACCGCATGCAGGCGGTGGGCAGCGACGACGAGCAGGAATACCTGGCGCGCCTGCAGACCTCGCCGGCCGAGATGCAACAGTTGATCGAGGCGGTGATCGTGCCGGAGACCTGGTTCTTCCGCTATCCGGAATCGCAGGCGGCAATGGCGACGCTGGCGCGCGAGCGCCTGTTCGCCCCGGGGGCCGAGGCGCGCGCGCTGCGCGTGCTGAGCGTGCCCTGTTCCAGCGGCGAAGAGCCGTATTCCATCGCCATGGCGCTGCTCGACGCGGGGGTGCCGCCCGCACGCTTCCAAATCGACGCGGTGGACATCAGCGAACGCATGGTCGAGTTTGCCCGGCGCGGCTGTTATGGCCGCAATTCGTTCCGGGGCGACAACCTGTCATATCGCGACCGCTACTTCACCGAGACCGCCGACGGCCACCAACTGGCCGACGCGGTGATGGCGCGGGTGCGTTTTCTGTCGGGCAACCTGTTCGACGCGCATCTGCTGCCGAACGTGCCGCCCTACGATTTCGTGTTCTGCCGCAATCTGCTGATCTACTTCGACGCCGCCACGCAGGAGCGGGCGGTGGCGCTGCTCAAGGGCTTCGCGCGCCGCGACGGCGTGCTGTTCGTGGGGCCGGCCGAGACCAGCCTGATGACCGGGCGGCGCCTGCCGGCGGTGCCGCTGGCGCGCGCCTTCGCCTTCCACGCCGAACCGGCGGAACCGGCGGCGGCCTGGACGCCGCCCGCGCCTCGGTCGCTGGCGGGGCAGATGCCTGCCGCTGCATCGGGCCATGCATCCGCCCGCCCGCCGACGCAAATACCGGCTCCAACGCCGCCTCGGATGGCGACCTCATCGCCGGGCGCACAGGCGCCGGCAGCAGGCGCGCGCGCCGCCGCGCCGTCGCCGTCCGCGTCACGCCCGTCGCCTGCCGGCTTGCCGGCCGGCGCGGATATCAAGGCCGCCTTGCGCGCCATCGCGGGGTTGGCCGACCAGGGGCGGGTGCAGGAAGCCATGGCCCGGTGCCGAGCCCACCTTGCCGAGCATGGCGCCAGCGCCGAAGCGCTGTACCTGCTGGGCCTGCTGCAGGACGCGGGCGGCGACACGCGCCAGGCCCAGGCGGCCTATCGCAAGGCGCTGTACCTGGACCCGACCCATCGCGAGGCGCTGCTGCACCTGGCCGCGCTGGTCGAATCCGAGGGCGACGCGGAAGGCGCCCGCCGACTGCAGGCGCGCGCCGCGCGCCAGGAGGCCCGCCGTGAGTGATTTCCTGGCCAGCCTGGCGCAAGTGGACGACTGCTGGAACCGTATCGGCAGCCGCGGCGACAAGCGCTGCGAGCGCCTGCCCGAGTACGTCCATTGCCGCAATTGTCCGGTGTATGCCGGCGCGGCCAAGCGCATCCTCGACCGCCTGCCGCCGCAGATCGACACGCCCGAGGACGGCGCGGCGCCCAAGGTCCAGGCGCGATTGTCGTCGCTGCTGGTGTTCCGCCTGCAGGGCGAATGGCTGGGCCTGCCGACCAGGACGCTGGATGAGGTGGCCGGCACCCGCGCCATCCTGTCGCTGCCGCACCGGCGCGACCCCGCGGTGCTGGGCGTGACGAACGTGCGCGGCACGCTCACGGTCTGCGTCTCGCTGGTTCGTCTGCTGGGCCTGGACGGCGCGGCGGTCGACAACGGCCGCGAGCGGCCCGCCGCGGCGCGCATGCTGATCTTCGGCGGCGCGGGCCGCGCGGTGGTGCTGCCGGTCGATGAAGTGGAAGGCATCCACAGCGTGGACCTGGAGGCGCTGGAAACGCTGCCGGCCACGCTCGAGGGGGCCAGCCTGAAGTATTCGCGCGGGGTCGTTCGTTGCGGCGCCCGCAGTGTCGGGGTGCTGGACGAGACCCTGTTGATGCAAGCATTGGAACGGAGCCTGGCGTGAACCCGGACCAGATGCGCGATGCCTCCCTGCTGGAGCTGTTCCAGTTGGAAACCCGCAACCAGGTGCAAGTGCTGAACAACGGCCTGTTGGCGTTGGAACACGATCCGACCTCGGCCGCGCAGCTCGAGGCCTGCATGCGCGCGGCCCATTCGCTCAAGGGCGCGGCCCGCATCGTCGATCTGCATCCGGCGGTGCGCATCGCGCACGCCATGGAAGACTGCCTGGTGGCGGCGCAGGAAGGGCGCCTGCGGCTGCAGGCCGCCGACATCGACGCGCTGCTGCAAGGCGCGGACCTGCTGCAACGGGTCGCCACGCCCGGCGCCGAGCTGGGCGACGCCATCGACGAGCTGGTGGCGCGGCTGTCCAATGCCCCCAATGCACCGCCGGCCGCGCCGGTGGTCGAGCGCGCGCCCAAGCCTTCGGATTTCCTGCCGCCGATCCACCAGCCCGACGATCCGCCGCCGGCGCCGCCGCCCGGACGCCGCAGTTCCGACCAGGCGCTGGGCGAGGGCGAGCGGGTGCTGCGCGTCACGGCCGACACGCTCAACAGACTGCTCGGCCTGTCCAGCGAGACGCTGGTCGAATCGCACTGGATCGCGCCGTTCAGCGCTTCGATGCTGCGGCTGCGGCGCCTGCAATCGGGCGCCAGCCAGGCCCTGGACAGCCTGCGCGCGGCGCTGGCCGGCGTGCAGGTGGACGCCCGTGGCCAGGCCGCGCTGGACGACGCGCAGCGCATCGTCCAGGCCTGCCAGCAGGAGCTCATCCAGCGCGCCGGCGAGGTCGACGAGTTCGGTTGGCGCATGGGCCATCTGGCGCAGCGCCTGTACGACACCGCGCTGGCCTGCCGCATGCGGCCGTTCGGCGACGGCCTGGGCGGCATGGCGCGCATGGTGCGCGACCTGGGCCGCTCGCTGGGCAAGCAGGTGCGCCTGGAGATCGAGGGCGATTCGACCCAGGTGGACCGCGACATCCTCGACAAGCTGGACGCGCCGCTGATGCACCTGTTGCGCAACGCGGTGGATCACGGCATCGAGATGCCGATGGACCGGCTTGACGCCGGCAAGCCCGCCGAAGGCCGCATCCGGCTGTCGGCGCGCCATGCCGCCGGCATGCTGCTGATCGAATTGAGCGACGACGGCGCGGGCATCTCGCTGGACCGTCTGCGGGTCGAGGTGGTGCAGCGCAAGCTGACCAACGCCGAGACCGCCGCCCGCCTGAGCGAGGCCGAGCTGCTGGAATTCCTGTTCCTGTCCGGCTTCAGCACGCGCGGCGAGGTCACCGAGATCTCGGGCCGTGGGGTCGGGCTGGACGTGGTGCAGACCATGGTGCGGCAACTGCGCGGCGCGGTGCGCATCCACCAGCAGACCGGGCAGGGCACGCGCTTCGTGCTGGAGATGCCGCTGTCGCTGTCGGTGGTGCGCAGCCTGCTGGTCGAGGTGCAGGGCGATATCTACGCGTTTCCGCTGGCCTACGTCAGCCACGCCTTGCAGGTGCGGGCCCAGGACATCGAGCAACTCGAAGGACACCAGCATTTCCGCTTCAGGGACCGCCAGATCGGCCTCGTGTCGGCGCGCCAGATCCTGCATTCCGGCGCGCCGGCGCCGGCCGCCGAGACGCTGCCGGTGGTGGTGGTGGGCGACCATGACCGGCTCTACGGGATCGCCGTGGACCGCTACGTGGGCGAGCGCACGCTGGTGGTGCAGCCGCTCGATCCGCGCCTGGGCAAGGTGCAGGACGTGATGGCCGGCTCGCTGATGGACGACGGCACGCCGCTGTTGATCCTGGACGTCGAGGACATGCTGCTGTCGGTGCAGAAGCTGGTCGAGGGCGGCCGCCTGGCCAGGGTAGACGGCGGCGGTCCGGTGGCGCAGGCGCGCCGCCGCAAGCGCGTGCTGGTGGTGGACGATTCGCTGACGGTGCGCGAGCTGGAACGCAAGCTGCTGCTGAACCGGGGGTTCGAGGTGGCGGTGGCGGTGGACGGCATGGACGGCTGGAACATGCTGCGCAACGAGGCCTTCGACCTGGTCGTGACCGACGTCGACATGCCGCGGATGGACGGCATCGAGCTGGTGTCGCGCATCAAGGCAGATCCCAAGTTGCAAAGCCTGCCGGTGATGGTAGTGTCTTACAAGGATCGCGAGGAAGACAGGCGGCGCGGGCTGGATGCGGGCGCCGACTATTATCTGGCCAAGGGTAGTTTCCACGACGACGCCTTGCTGGACGCCGTGGAAGACCTGATCGGAAAGGCGCGGACGTGAGAATCGGAATCGTCAACGATCTTCAGATGGCGGTGGAAACCCTCAGGCGCGTCATCGCGCTGGAACCGGGGCTGGAAGTGGCGTGGGTCGCTTCCAATGGCCAGGAGGCCGTCGAACAGTGCGCCCTGGACCGGCCCGACGTGGTGCTGATGGACCTCATCATGCCGGTCATGGACGGGGTCGAGGCCACCCGCCGCATCATGGCTGAATCGCCCTGCGCCATCGTGGTGGTCACAGTTGACGTGGCGCGCCATACCGCGCGGGTGTTCGACGCCATGGGCTATGGCGCGCTGGACGCCGCCGACACGCCGGTGGTGGGCGGGGCCGACCTGCGCAGCGCGGCCGCGCCGCTGCTGCGCAAGATCCGCAATATCGGCTGGCTGATCGGCCGCTATGGCGCCAATCGCACCGCGCTCAGCCCGGTGCCCCGGGCCGCCGCGCACGCCGACCCGTCGCAGGGCCTGCTGGTGATCGGCGCGTCGGCCGGCGGTCCCTCGACGCTGGCGCAACTGCTGCGCGACATCCCGGTCGGCTTTCCCGCCGGCATCGTGCTGGTGCAGCACGTGGACGCCTCGTTCGCGGCCGGCATGGCGGACTGGCTCAACGACCAGATCGCCCTGCCTGTGCGGCTGGTGCGCGAAGGCGAACGGCCGGCGCCGGGGCAGGTGCTGCTGGCCGGCACCGACGACCATCTGCACCTGCTGGCCGATGGTACGCTGCGTTACACCGAGAATCCTAAAGAAAGCCTGTACCGACCCTCTATTGATGTATTTTTCCATAGCGTCGCGCAGCACTGGCGCGGCCTGGCCGTGGGCGTGCTGCTGACGGGCATGGGGCAGGACGGGGCGCGCGGCCTGAAGGCGCTGCGCGAGCGCGGCTGCCTGACCATCGCCCAGGATCAGGCCACCAGCGCGGTCTATGGCATGCCCAAGGCGGCCGCCGCCATGCAGGCCGCCGTTGAAATCCGTCCGTTGGACACGATCGCACCCCGCTTGATCCAGGCGTTTGCCTGAGCCGGCGGACAAAGTAGAAATCAAGGAAGACGCTATGCACCCTCCCATTGACAGCCCGGCCTCGGCCGACCTGAACTCGCACGCGGCCATGGTGCTGTTGGTGGACGATCAGGTCATGGTTGGCGAGGCCATCCGCCGGGCCCTGGCGATGGAGGGCAACATCGACTTCCACTATTGCTCGGATCCGTACAAGGCGCTGACCGTCGCGGTGCAGACGCGGCCCACCGTGATCCTGCAGGATCTGGTGCTGCCGGGCGTGGACGGCCTGAGCCTGGTGCAGGAATACCGCAACCATCCGGTCACGCGCGACATTCCCATCATCGTGCTGTCGACCAAGGAAGATCCGGCCATCAAGAGCGCGGCCTTCGCCGCCGGCGCCAACGACTACCTGGTGAAGCTGCCCGATTCGATCGAACTGGTCGCGCGCATCCGCTACCACTCGCGCTCGTACCTGGCGCTGGTGCAGCGCGACGAAGCCTACCAGGCGCTGCGCCAGAGCCAGCAGCAGTTGCTGGAAAGCAATATGGAGCTGCGCCGCCTGACCAATTCCGACGGCCTGACCGGGCTGGGCAACCGCCGCTATTTCGACGAATACCTCAACGCCGAATGGCTGCGCGCGCGCCGCGATGGCCGTGAAATCAGCATGCTGATGATCGACGTGGACCATTTCAAGTCCTACAACGACACCTATGGCCACATCGCCGGCGACGAGGCGCTCAAGCGCGTGGCCAACACCATCTTCGCCAGTTGCGACCGCTCCACCGACCTGGCCGCGCGGTTTGGCGGCGAGGAGTTCGCGCTGGTGCTGCCGGGCACGCCGGCGGGCAGCGCGCGCCTGGCCGCCGAGAAGCTGCGCCGCGCCGTCGAGGCCATGCAGATTCCGCAGAAGGACACCAACGGCGGCCCCTGGTTGACCGTCAGCATCGGCACCGCCACCGCCGTGCCGGCCGCCGACCAGCCGTGCACCGACCTGATCCAGGTGGCCGATCGCGGCCTCTATCAGGCCAAGAACCAGGGCCGCAACCGCGTGGTGCAGGGACCGATGCCGTCCGCCGCGGATACGCCCGACGCTTCCTGACACGCCTTGCGATTGGGGTTTCTCGACCGCGGATCCGCATCACAGGTGCAGCTTGGTCGACGACTTCACTTCGTGCATCGACAGCGTGCTGAGCAGTTCCTTCACGCCGGGCAGCGTGCGCAGCCGGTTGCGCACGAATTCGGAATAGGCGTCGAAGTCGCGCGCCACGATGTGCAGCAGGTAGTCGTGCTGGCCGGTGGTGTTGTGGCAGGCCAGCACTTCGGGCATGGCGGCCACCGCCGCCTCGAACGCGTGGCAGGTTTTCTCGGTGTGGTTGTCCAGCGAGATGCTGACGAACGCCACCACGCCCATGCCGAGCGCGCGGCGGTCGAGGTTGGCCTGGTAGCCGCGGATGACGCCCGAACTTTCCAGGCGCTTGAGGCGCTTCCAGCAGGGCGAGGCCGACAGCGACACGCGCTCGGCCAGTTCGGCGTTGGAGAGGCGGCCATCTTCTTGAAGGATTTTCATGATTTTCCAATCGATCGCGTCAAGTTGATGTAACAAGGCAGTCTCTTTCATGGTTTCAATGCTGTGGGAAACGATATTTCCCATTATCCGATTCCTGAAGCAGAAATGGAAAGAATATTGTGGCCGGACGCGCCCATACTCGCTGCATGCCCTGGCCGGCGGCGCTATCGTGTCCGAATCCGTGATATCGCCGTCAGGTAGGCCGCACTTCCCCCATCGAGAGGCACGCCATGAGTTATTCCAGCTATCACAAGAAAGACATCTCCGGCCGTCCGCTGCACGCCGAAACGCAGATGATGTCGTACGGCTTCGATCCGTTCCTGTCCGAGGGCGCGGTCAAGCCGCCGGTGTTCCTCACCTCGACCTTCGCCTTCCGTTCGGCCGAGGACGGCGCCGAGTTCTTCGACCTGGTGTCGGGCCGCAAGCCGCTGCCGCAGGGCGAGTCGGCCGGGCTGGTTTACAGCCGCTTCAATCATCCCAACCTGGAAATCGTCGAAGACCGCTTGTCGCTGCTGGACGGCTCGGAGGATGCCGCGGTGACCTCCAGCGGCATGTCGGCGATCAGCGCGGTGTTCCTGGCGTTCCTGCGCCCGGGCGACCAACTGGTGCAGTCGGTGCCGCTGTATGGCGGCACCGAGACGTTGATCGCGAAGATCTTCCCGGAATGGGGCATCGGCTCGCACCCGATCCACGACGGCCTGTCGGCGCAGAGCATGCGCGAGGCGCTGGAAGCGGCCGCGGCCAAGGGGCCGGTCAAGCTGTTCTACGTGGAAACGCCGGCCAATCCGACCAACGCGCTGATCGACTTCCAGGCCATGAAGGCCGAGCTCGACGCGTTCGCCGCGCGCCACGGCTACCGCCCGATATCGGTGTGCGACAACACGCTGCTGGGCCCGATCTTCCAGAAGCCGGCCGAGCATGGCGTGGACCTGTGCGTGTATTCGCTGACCAAGTACGTGGGCGGCCACAGCGACCTGGTGGCTGGCGCGGTCACTGGCGCCAAGGACCTGATCAAGAAGGTGCGGGCCATTCGCAGCGCCTTCGGCTCGCAGCTCGATCCGCATTCGTGCTGGATGATCACGCGCTCGATGGAGACCGTGGTGCTGCGCATGAAGCAGGCCGCGCGCAGCGCCACCCGCGTGGCGCAGTGGCTGGCCGGCAATCCGCACGAGAAGGTGCGCATCTATCACCCCGAGACCATCGCCGACGAAACCTATCAGGCGGTCTACAAGCGCCAGTGCGCCGGCCCGGGCTCGACCTTCGCCTTCGTGCTCGACGGCGGCCGCGCCAAGGCGTTCCGCTTCATCAATGCGCTGCGGCTGTTCAAGTCGGCGGTGAGCCTGGGCGGCACCGAATCGCTGGTGTGCCATCCGGCCTCGACCACCCACTCGGGCGTGCCGGCGGCCGAGCGCGACGCGGCGGGGGTGTCCGAAGGGCTGATCCGCATTTCCATTGGCCTGGAGCACGAGGAAGACCTCATCGCCGACATGGACCAGGCCATGCGCAGCGTGGCCTGAGGCGCGGCGGCGGGCGGCGTCAGACCGTTTCGGGCGGCCAGTCGACGCGCGCGGGCGCCAGCGCGTCGCGCAGCGCCGCCAGGTCGGCGGGCGTGTCCAGGTCGGTGACGTAGGCGCGGTTGGCGCTGTCGAAGACGGCATGGCGCCCGCTGCGCGGGTCCAGCCATTGGCGCAAGCCGACGCCGGCCGGCAGCGCGTCGGCGGCGCGCGCCGCGGCGGCCGACAGCAGCAGCGGATGGCCGGGCGCGCCGGCGATGCGCGGACGCAGGCTGTCGGTGCCCGGCGCGCAGGCGCGCCATTGCGCCAGCAGGTCGGCGATGGCGCTCGCGTCGAGCAGGGGCAGGTCGGCCAGCACCAGCAGCAGGTCATGGTCGGGATGGGCGCGGGCGTGTTCGCGCAGCGCCAGGCGCTGCGAGTCGGCGAGCGTGGCGTCCGGCCGCGCCTGAGCCAGCGGCGTGATCGCGGCGCGTCGCGCCAGCGGCGCCAGGACGTCCGCGTAGGGGCCGATGACGACGCGCACCGGCGCGACGCCCGCCTCGCGCAGGCTGCGGGCCAGCCGTTCCAGCAGGCTCACCCCGTCGATGCGCAGCGCCGGCTTGGCGCGGCCGCCCAGCCGCGATCCCCGCCCGGCGGCGAGGATGATGGCGGCGATCGGGGCGGGCATGACGCGATCAGGTGGAGCAGGCGCCGGCCAGGTCGACGGGGGCCATCCGGACGCCGTCGCGCGTCTTGCCGGCGGCCACGCTGTCGAGCGCGCCGTGCGCCACGCCGTTCTTGGCGGCGACGATCTCGGCCATGATGGAGAGCGCGATCTCGGCGGGCGTCTTGCTGCCGATGTAAACGCCGGCGGGGCCGCGCAATCGCGCCAGGTCGGGGGCGCTCAAGTCGAAATGCTCGCGCAGCCGCGCCCGGCGCGCGTCGCTGTTGCGGCGCGAGCCGATCGCGCCGACGTAGAACGCTTGCGACTGCAAGGCGTCGATCAACGCCAGGTCGTCGAGCTTGGGATCGTGGCTCAGCGCGATGACGGCGGTGCGGCGGTCGGGCCGCAGGCGCAGGATCAGGTCGTCGGGCATCTCGCGGCTGTGAACCGCGCCCGGCATCGTCCAGGCTGGCGACTGGGTATCGCGCGGATCGCACACGATGACCTCGAAGCCCAGCGTCAGCGCGATCTGGCACAGGTAGGCGCTGGTGTCGCCGGCGCCGATCACGATCAGCCGCACCGACGGGCCGAAATGCGAGGTGAAGGTGGCGGCCGTCAGGCGCGGCAGGCCGTCGGCGGGGCCGGGGCGCAGGCTGGCGGCGCCGGTGGCCAGGTCCAGCTCGCGCTCGATGCAGTCGCGGCGCAGGCAGTGATCGCGCAGCGCCGGCAACTGGCTGGCGGGGCCGATGGCCTCCATCACCAATTCCAGGGTGCCGCCACAGGGCAGGCCGAACTGGCGCGCCTGGTCGGCGTGCACGCCGTAGCGCAGCACCTCGGGCCGCGCCGCCGGGGCCGCGCCGGCGCGCACGCGCGCCACCAGATCGTCCTCGATGCAGCCGCCGGACACCGAGCCGGCGACCTCGCCGCGGGCGTTCAGGGCCATCAGCGCGCCCGGCGGCCGCGGCGCCGAGCCCCACGTGCGCGCCACGGTGACGAGCCACGCCGGCACGCCGTCACACTGCCATTGCGCGGCCTGCTGCAGGACCAAGGTGTCGATATCAATCATGCGGACCTCGGGGAGCGGTCTGGATGGGCGAGGACGGCGCGCACCACGTCGGGCGTGAAGGGCGCCTGATGGAAGCGCCTGCCGGTGGCGTCGAACAGGGCGTTGGCGATGGCCGCCGGGCCGGGGACCGAGGCGGATTCGCCGGCGCCCATGGGCGGCTGGTCCTGGCGTGGCATGAGCAGCACGTCGATGGGCGGCAGGTCCTTGAAACCGATGATGGGATAGCCGCCCCATTCGCGGCTGGCCACGCCGGCCGCGTCGAACTGCACGCGCTCGAGCAGGCAGCGGCTCAGGGTCTGGTTGATGTTGCCATGGATCTGGTGGCGCACGCCATCGGGGTTGACGATCATGCCGGTGTCCTGGCCGACGACCACGCGCGAGAGGATGATGCGGCCGCTGACGGGGTCCACGCTCAGATCGATGATCCAGGCGGCCCAGGCGGCGCCGAAGCCGGGGAACTTGCTGTGCACGTAGCGCGCGTAGGCCACGCCACGGCCATGCAGGCGGCCGTCGGCATCGGGCGTGCCGCGGCTGCCGGGCGTTCGTTCACGCCAGCCGGCGCGCGCCGCGGTCGCCTCCAGCAGCGCGATGGCGCGCGTGTCGTCCAGGTGCCTGAGCCGGAACGCGACCGGGTCGGCCCCGGCCGCCTCGGCCAGCTCGTCGATCATGCAGTCGTGCGCGAACGAGCTGGGCAGCGCCGAGACGCCGCGCAGCCACGAGGCGCGCACCAGCGGCGCGGTGTCGTGGCAGACGATGCGGCGGCTGGCATAGCGGTAGGGCGGCACCGCGGTGCGGTCGCCCATTTCCAGCACGCGCGGCTCGCCCGGCACGGCGCCGGTCAGCAGCAGCGCCAGCAGCGGCGCGTCGTTGGACGGATAGCGCACCTCGAAATCATAGGCCAGCAGTTGGCCCTCGTCGTCCAGCGCGGCGGCCACGTCCATGAGTTGGCCCGTGCCCTTGGGTTCCCACTGGTGTTCCTGGTCGCGCATCAGTTGCACCCGCACCGGCGCGCCGACGGCGGCCGACAGCAGCGCGGCGTCGGCGCAGACGTCGTCGGCGCAGTTGCGGCCATAGCAGCCGGCGGCCTCCATGCGGATGATCTCGATGCGGTCCTCGCCCAGCTTGAGCAGGCGGTTCAGGTCGGCGCGCAGCATGTGCGGATTCTGCGTGCCGGCCCACACGGTGAGGCGGCCGTCGCGATGGTCGGCCACCGCGCATGAGGGCCCGATGGACGCGTGCATCTGGTAGGGCCAGACGTAGGTGCGGCGCAGGTGCACGGGGGCGGCGGCACAGGCGGCCTCGACGTCGCCTTCCTCCAGCAGCAGGCGGCGGCGCGCGGGGTTGGCGCGGATGGCGCTGGCCAGGTCGTCGAGCGCGGGCGCGGGCGGCACCGGCTTCCAGCGCACCTTGAGCGCGCGCATGGCGGCTTCGGCCTGTTCCTCGCGGTCGGCCACCACGCCGATGAAATCGCCTTGCACCACCACCTGGATGCGGCCCGGCAGGTGCGCGACGGAATCGCTGTCGACGCTGATCAGGCAGCGGCCAATGAAGTCGCCGGCGTCGCGGCCGGGGTGCGGCGGGCGCACCACGCGGCCGTGGCGCATGCCGGGCACGCGCACGTCGTGCACGAAGCTCAGTTCGCCGGTGGCCTTGGCCGGAATGTCGACGCGCGCGACCGCGCTGCCGACCACGGTGTAGTCGCGGGCCGGCTTGAGCCGCACCTGGGAGTCATCGGTGGCCAGCTCGAGCCGGGTGTGCTGGCCCTGCACCAGTTGACCGTAGTGCAGGGCGCGTTCGTCGCCCGCATCGGCGGGACGCACGACGCCGTCGCGCAGGCGCAGCGTGTCCGCCGCCACGCCCCATTGCCGCGCGGCCCGCGCCAGCAGGCGCTCGCGCGCCTGGGCGGCGGCGCGGCGCAACGGCGCGGCCGAGATCTGGATGCTGGCGCTGGCGATGGTGGGCCCCTGGTTGGGGGTGGCGTTGGTGTGGCCCAGCACCATTTCCAGCCGCGCCATCGGCACGTGCAGTTCCTCGGCCACGATCTGCGCCAGCGCGGTGCGGATGCCAGTGCCCAGGTCGACGTGACCGTTGAAGGCCAGCGCGCGCCAGCCGCCCGGCGCGGCATCATCGGCCAGCACCGCCACGAAGACCTCGGGCGTGTCCTGCACGTAATCCGAAACGACACCCGGCTGCCCGGGCGCCGGACGAGGCGGCGCGGTCGGCGCGCGCACGACCAGCAGCGCGCCGGGGTGGCTCAGCAGCGCGTCGTGCAGCGCGCGGGGATGGGGCAGGTTCATGGGCGAAGGCGATCCGGGCCGATCAAGGATTATGCCGCCAGCGCGCCGATGTCGGCCAGGGCCTGCTCCAGCGGCATGACGGCGGCGTACTTCTGCGCCATGTCGAACAGGTTGGCCTCGTGCGGTCCGAGCGCGCGGTCGCCGCAGCAGTCGGCCACCACCAGCGGCCGGAAGCCGGCCTGCATGGCGTCGACCACGCTGGCGCGCACGCAGCCGCTGGTGACGCAGCCGGCCACCACCAGCGTCTGCACGCCGCGCTGCGCCAGCCACGGCGCCAGCATGGTGCCGTAGAACGCCGACGGCGTGCTTTTGCGCACCACGTACTCGCCGGGCGCGGGCGCCAGTTGCGGCACGATGGCGCTGTTGTGGCTGTCTTCCTTCAGGGTCAGCATGCCCGGCACCTTCAGGCAGAAGATGTTGCTGTCGGCATCGTCATCCGAGAACACGATGCGGCTGTGCGCCACCGGCCAGCCCTGTTCGCGCGCATGCGCCAGCAAGGCGCGGGTGCGCTCGATGGCCTGCGGGATGTTGCCGCCGCCGAACACGGCGGGGTCGGCGAAGCCATTGACGAAATCGATGATGAGCAGGCCGAACGGCGCCTTCAGCGGCAGCGGCGTGCCGAAGCCCTGGCGGGCATAGGCCGAGATATCCCCGGCGGGAACGGTGGTGGTCATGCCAGCTCCTTGCGGCGGGCGGCGCGCGCCAGCCCGGGTTCGTCCTGCACCACGCCGTCGATGACGACGGCGCGATCATCCAGCGTCACGGTGCAATGGCGCATCGGGATGTCGATGTGGCAGGCGGTGGTGCGTTGGCCGCCGGCCTCGTTGTTCGGCCCCATGGACCAGAGGAAGTTGCCCTCGAAGGCGCGGGCGTCCATGCCGATGTGGGTCTCCTTGCCGTAGTGGCCCAGCATCGACCAGTGCGCGCGCGGCTGCAGGCCCCAGCCGATGTGCGAGACGGCGTACGCTTCCGGGTCTTCATACGAAGCCATGTAGTCGCGCAGCACCTCGGCTTGCAGGCCGCCCTGGATGCGGGTGACGTAGCCGCGTTCCACGGTGAGGGTGATCGGGTCGGTGACGTAGTCCTTCATCGGCAGCAGGATGTCGCCGCGGTCCAGCACCACCTGGCCGTTGCTGTGGCCTTCGTCGGGCCAGGTCAGCACGAAGCCGCTGGGCCAGTGGTCCCAGCGCCCCGGCTCGTCGACGAAGCCGTATTCGGAGATCGCCGGAAAGCTGCCCAGGCGGCATTGCAGGTCGGTGCCGGCCCGGGAGGTGATGCGCATCTGGCTCGCCTCGGCGATTTGCGCGGCGGCCGCGCGCACGCGGGCGCGGTCGGCCTCGGTCGGCACCAGGCGGCACAGGATCTCGGGCGGCTCGACCGCCAGCAGGATCTTGGTGCCGCCCTGCAGGATCTCGTGCTGCTCGGGCGAGAACAGCAGCGTCATCAGGTCCAGCACCAGGTCGCTGGCCTTGAGCGCGGCGATGGCGGCGGGGTTGCCGGTCAGCGGCGTGGTGCCCAGGTAGGCCAGCGAGTCGCGGCTGAGGGATTTCTCGCCGTTGACCGGCGGCAGATCCAGGCGGTTGACGCGCGCTCCCATGTCGCCGGCGGCGGCGATGGCGCAGCGCAGCGTCTGCGGATGGGTGTCGGCGCCGGTGAGCACGGTCACGGTCTGGCCGGCTTCGAGGCGGGAAAGCGTGAGCACCTGTTTCCAGGCGCGGATCAGGTCGATGTCGCTGACGGGCATGGCGGACTCCTGTCCGGTAAGGGGGAAAAGGGGATTCAGCCGCGCGGCTCGAGAAAGTCGCCCAGCGCCTCGTGGAAGCCGGCCTCGTTATCCCACGGGATCATGTGGCCGGCGGCGGGCACGCGCCGGTGCAGGGTGTCGGGCGCCAGGCCTTGCCATTCGGCCACGTCCTCGTCGCCGACCACGCCGCCGTTCTCGGCGGTCATCAGCAACTGCGGCACGCGCACCCGCGGCAGGTCGGCATGGATGTCGTCGCGGCCGAAGTCCTCGAAGCTGCGCACGATGGCGGGCTCGTGGCAGGTGTGCAGCCATTGCGCGCGCAGGCGCCGCTGTTCCTCGGTCCAGGTGGGGCAGAAGGCGCGCATGGCCTCGGCGTCCATGCCGTGCGTGGCCTGGCGGATCGAGTCGACGTACCAGGCCAGCTTGGCGGGGTAGGGGCGGCGGCCCGGGCCGGAGACGGGCGGGTCGACGATGACCAGCCGCGTCAGGCCGGCCGGCTGGCTGCGTGCCGCGCGCACCGCGATGCGTCCGCCCATGGAATGGCCCATCAGGGCGTAGCGCTGCAGGCCGAGCGCCTGCGCCAGGGCAAGCACGTCGGCGGCCTGCGCGTCCAGGCTGTAGTCCAGGCCGGGGTCGGCGCTGGACAGGCCGCGGCCGCGCACGTCCAGCACATAGGTGTCGTAGCTCTGGCCCAGGCGCTCGGCCACGAAGCCCCAGGTGACCGCCGGGCTGGTGATGCCAGGGATCAGGATGAGCGCGTCGCGTTCGGCGCGCGCGCCGTCCGCGCCGCCGTAGCGCAGGTAGTGCTGGCGGATGCCGTTGGCGTGGACGTTGGCGCCGTACAGGAAGGTGCTGGATGGTTGGCTCATGCCGTGCTCCGGGTGGGTCGATGCCAGGACGGGATCCGGCGGTCATTGCTTGCGCCGCGCAGGGCGCGGATCGAGCGTGATGACGTGAAGCGCGGATCCATCTTAGGGTTTTCGATAAATTAAAAAAACAGTGTAGACGCTCTATTCTTGCAAACAGCGAGGTGAATCGCAAAGCCGATGTTCATAGTGGTTTTTACCTATATGTGCATAAAAATGCACTGTTTTGGACGCAGGCGAACAGTTTCGGATCCACGATGGTGCGGTTTTCCATCTGGAAAAAATAGAGTGTATGCATAGAAAAGTAGGAGAGCCTCTTGTCTAAATCCCCCCGCATCGCCGTGATCGGCGCCGGCCTCGGTGGCGCCGCCACCGCCTCGCTCCTGCTGCAGGAAGGCTTCGACGTGCGCGTGTACGAACAGGCGCCGAGTTTTTCGCGGCTGGGCGCCGGTATCCACGTCGGTCCCAACGTCATGAAGATCCTGCGCCGCATCGGCATCGAGGACGCGCTCAACGCCCAAGGGTCGCACCCCGACTACTGGTACAGCCGCCACGGCCTGACCGGCGACGTGCTGGCGCAGATTCCGCTGGGCGACTACGCCGTCAAGACCTACGGCGCGTCGTACCTGACGGTGCACCGCGGCGACTTCCACGCCCTGCTGATCGAGGCGCTGCCCGAGCGCGTGATGGCGTATTCCAAGCACCTGGTCGGCGTTACCGACCGCGGCAACGACGTCGAGATGCGCTTTGCCGACGGCAGCGTCGAGCATGCCGACATCGTGATCGGCGCCGACGGCGTCAATTCCCACATCCGCGAGGCCCTGCTGGGGCCCGAGCCTCCCAAGTACGCCGGCTACCTGGCCCACCGCGCGGTGTTCCCCACGCCCGAGGTCAAGGCCGGCATGCTGCCGTTCGACGCCTGCGTGAAGTGGTGGACCGATGACCGCCACATGATGACGTACTTCGTCACCAGCAAGGCCGACGAGCTCTACTACGTGACCGGCGTGCCGGTCGAGCAATGGGACCTGAACGACCGCTGGCTGCCCAGCAGCAAGGACGAAATGCGCGAAGCCTTCCAGGGCTGGCATCCCACGGTGCAGGCGCTGATCGACGCCACCGTCGAGGTCACCAAGTGGTCGCTGCTGGAGCGCGACCCGCTGCCGCTGTGGAGCCGCGGCCGCCTGGTGCTGCTGGGCGACGCCTGCCACCCCATGAAACCGCACATGGCGCAGGGCGCGGCCATGGCCATCGAGGACGGCGCGATGCTGGTGCGTTGCTTCAAGGAAGTCGGGGCGCATAATCACGAACTGGCTTTCGCGCTGTACGAAGCCAACCGCGCCGAGCGCGCCAGCAAGGTGCAGCGCATTTCGCACGACAACACCTGGCTGCGGACCAATGAGGACCCGAGCTGGTGTTTCGGCTACGACGTGTTCAGCGAGCCGCTGGTCGAACCGAAGGCCAAGGCGGCGGCCTGACGCGCCCGCCGTCCTTCATCCACCAGACCTTCGCCACGCACACCATGGGACATCCCGCCAACACCCCGCCCGCCGCCGAGCCGATCGGCCTGAAGGTCAACGGCAGCGTCGTGCGCGTGGCGGCGCCGCCGGCGACCTCGCTGCTGCTGGTGTTGCGCAACGATCTGGCCCTGAACGGGCCCAAGTACGGCTGCGGCCTGGGCGAGTGCGGCGCCTGCACGGTGCTGATCGACGGCGTGGCGGCGCGGTCCTGTGTGATTCCGGTGAGGGCGGCGCAAGGGCGCGAGATCACCACGCTTGAAGGCCTGGGTTCGCGCGAGCGGCCCGGGCCGACGCAGCGCGCCTTCATCGAATGCCAGGCGGCGCAGTGCGGCTATTGCCTGAACGGCATGATCATGACGGTCGAGGCGCTGCTGCGCCGCGACCCGGCGCCGTCCGAGCAGGCGCTGCGCAGCGAGCTGCATCACAACCTGTGCCGCTGCGGGACGCATGTCGAGATCATGCAGGCGGCGTTGCGCGCGGTGCAATTGCGGGCCGAGGCGGCGCCGCGCGGGTGCGAAGGGGCTGGCGCATGAGCGCGTTGCTGCCCGAGGCCTCGGCGGGCGCCATCGCGCCGCCGTCCGATCTGCTGCATGGACTGGCTCTGTGCCCGCCCGCGGCCCGCTGGGACGGCACGCGCTATCGCGGCAGCGCGCTCGAGAGCGTGAGCCTGGAGCAAGCGCGGGCCCAGGCGGGCGTGGTGGCCGTAGTGCGGCGGGAGCACTTTGTCGGCGTGGTGGCGGTGACGCCGGCGCATGCGCGGCAGGCGCTGGCCTGCATGGCGCCCGTGTGGCGCGGCGATGGCCCGCCTGCGCGCGAGGCAACCGTGATCCGTTCGGAAGCGGATCCGGACGACCAGCGTGAGTATCTATGGCGATCTACTGAAACGGCGTCCGGCGCGCGTGTCGCGGCTTGGTGCCTGGACGGCCGCCTGACGCTGTGGCTGCCGCCGCGGGCGGCCGCCGCGCAGGCCTGGCTGCGGCGCGAGCTGGCGGCGCTGATGGACTGTCCCGGGCATGCGGTGCGCCTGGCCGACTGGCCGCAGGGCGCGGCCGAGGCCGGCCTGCCGCCGCACGCGCTCGATCTGCTGGACGCCGCCGCGGACGCCGCGCTGCTGTCCGAGGCGGTGGGGCGGCCCGTGTGCGTGGCCTGCCGGCCGGCGGCCGCGACCACCCTGGCGCTGCGCGAAGCGGACCTGGCGGCGGGGCCGGCGCTGCGTTCGCGCCACCCCTGGGCCGTGCGTCCCAGCCTGGCGCGCCTGCTGGCGCGGCCCGGTCACGCCCAGGCCTGCGGCCAGGCCACGGTGCAGGGCGACAGCCCGGTGCTGGCGCCGGCGGCATCGCGGGATCTGCCGCATGCCAGCATCGACGAATTGAACGCGGCCCAGGTGTTCGCCGGCGAAAGCCTGTGGCACGAGCGGGCGCTGGCGGCGGGCGAGGATCCGGTGGGCTGGCGGCTGCGGCACATGGTCGATGATCGCGGCCGCGAACTGGCGCGCCAGGTGGTGGAACAGGCGCAGGCGGCCACCGCGCAGGAGGCCACGTCGGCCGCCGACGGCCTGCTGCGCGGCACCGGCCTGGCCACGGCGCAGGTCCGCTGCGAGGCCGAGGATGGTTCGGCGCAGATGGTCTGGAGCGCCTGGGTGGCCGACGTGGCGATCCAGCCCGCCACCGGGCGCATCGAGGTGACGCGCGTCGTCGCCGGCCACGACAGCCAGGACTTGCGCGCGGCGCAAGGCGCGACCACGCGCCTGGCCATCACGCGCCAGCAACCCGAGCGGCTGGCCGATGCCCGCCGCCTCATTGCCGGCCCGGCGGCGTTCGACGATTGGCGCGGCGCCGAACCGATGCCGTCGACCGCGGGCTCGGATGCGGTCGCCATCGCGGCGCCGGACGTGCCCGGCCCATTGCGTGAAGGACGTCTGGATGTGGATGGCGTGCTGACGCTGCCCGCCGCCGCCGCCATCGCCAACGCCATCCAGGACGCCACCGGCGTGCGCCTGCGGCAGGCGCCGTTTGACGCCGGCCAGTTGCGGCTGGCGCTGGCGGACCGGCGCGCGGCCGGCGGGAAGGGCGCATTGCGCCGCGGCTGGGGCTGGCTGGCGGCCGGCGCGGCCGGACTGGCGGCCATGGCCACCGCGTTGTGGCCGCTGAAGCCGGCGCTGCCGCTGACGGCCGGGCCCGACGCTTCTTTGTATTCGGCGCAGGCAATCGAGCGCGGCCGGCTGGTGGCGGCGGCCGGCGACTGCGTGGCCTGCCACACCGCGCCGGGCGGCGCGCGCAACGCCGGCGGCCTGGCGCTGGAGACGCCGTTCGGCGTGATCTATTCCACCAATATCACCCCGGATGCGCAGACCGGCATCGGCCGCTGGTCATACGCGGCCTTTGAACGCGCCATGCGCCACGGTATCCACCAGGACGGCCGCCAGTTGTATCCGGCGTTTCCGTACACGGCCTATGCCAAGCTCAGCGACGCCGACCTGCAGGCGCTGTACGGCTACCTGATGTCGCAGCCCGCGGTGGCCGCGACGCCGCCGCGCACCGAGCTGGGCTTTCCGTTCAACCTGCGGCCGCTGCTGGCCGGCTGGAACCTGCTGTTCCACGATCCCAAGCCATTCACGCCGGATCCCTCGCAGGACGCCGAATGGAATCGCGGCGCGTATCTGGTGGAAGGCGTGGGCCATTGCGCCGCCTGCCATTCGCCGCGCAACGCGCTGGGCGCGGAGAAGGGCGGTCTGGCCTACCTGGCCGGCGGCCAGGCCGAGGGCTGGAACGCGCCGGCGCTGAACCGTCTGGCCACGGGCGAGCGGGCCTGGTCGGGCGAGGAACTGTTCCAGTACCTGCGCACCGGCTATTCGCCCCGCCATGGCGTGGCCGCGGGCCCCATGGCGCCCGTGATCCATGGGCTGGCCGAACTGCCGGCCAGCGACCTGAAGGCCATCGTCACCTACCTGATGGCCGTGCCGGGGCGGACGCCGTCGGCGGCGCGCGCGACGGCCACGGCCACGGCCACGGCAAGCGCCGCCACGTCGGCCAGCGTCGTCGCCGCCCCGGCGGTCACGACCGCAACCGCCGCCACCGCCATCAACGCGGTCCCCGCGCCCGCGGCCGTCAGCGAGGCCATCACGCTGCGCCGCGCCAGCGGCGAACGCATCTACCAGAACGCCTGCGCCGTCTGCCATGAAGCCGGCAGCGGGCCGACCCTGTTCGGGGTCAAGCCCCTGCTGGGCCAGAACACCAATCTGCACGCCGCATCGCCGGACAACCTGATCCAGGTGATCCTCCACGGCATCCAGGCCCCGGCCGACGATGCCCTGGGCTACATGCCGGCGTTCGGCAACAGCCTGGACGACAGGCAGATCGGCGATTTGATCGACTATTTGCGCGCGCGGTTCGCGCCGGAGGAAGAGGCTTGGCCAGTTGACACGACGACCATAGGCAGGCTGCGCCAGCACGCGCAGCAGCAGTAAGGGGAAGACGGGGCAGCGGATCGGCCCATGGCGGGTCCGGCCGCGCCTCGCGACACAACATCGCGCGCATCGGTTTTCCATCGACGCCTGCCCGGCGCCGAGGGGCGCGGTCGACCTTCGCATCCGCGAAGCCGGCCGTGCGCCGAACCGGGGCCCGACGCCTTTCCAGGCGCGGATCCCGCGCGCGGCACACAAAGGGAATCACGCATATGTCAGCTTCATTCATCACGGTGGAACAAGGCATCAAGACCGCCGGCGTCGGCAAGTTCCAGTACCGGCTGTTCATGATCTTCGGGCTGGTCTGGCTGGCCGACGCCATGCAGGTGCTGTCGATCGGCTTCAGCGCGCCTTCGATCGCCCGCACCTTCGGCATTCCGGTGCCCGAGGCCTTGCAGACCGGCACCGCGTTCTTCGTCGGCATGCTGATCGGCGCCTTCGCGTTTGGCCGGCTGGCCGACCGCATCGGCCGCCGCCCGGTGCTGATGATGGCCGTGGTCATCGACGCCTGCGCCGGCGTGGCCTCGGCCTTCGCGCCGGACTTCGCCTGGCTGCTGTTGCTGCGCTTTGTCACCGGCATCGGTGTCGGCGGCACGCTG
Organism: Achromobacter sp. SIMBA_011; assembly: GCF_046535435.1. Lineage (NCBI taxonomy): Bacteria > Pseudomonadati > Pseudomonadota > Betaproteobacteria > Burkholderiales > Alcaligenaceae > Achromobacter > Achromobacter sp. SIMBA_011. The sequence goes on from NZ_JAWRWN010000002.1 coordinate 960,027, forward strand.
CCGGTGGACTACACCATGATGGCCGAGTTCCTGCCGAGCGAACGCCGCGGCCGCTGGCTGGTGCTGCTGGAATCGTTCTGGGCCCTGGGCACCATCTGCCTGGCGCTGCTGGCCCTGGCCGCGCTGTCGTGGGGCGACGATGCCTGGCGCGTGATCTTCTTCGTCACCGGCCTGCCGGCGCTGATCGGCGTGGTGCTGCGCTTCTACATCCCCGAGTCGCCGATGTACCTGAACCGCAACGGCAAGTCGGGGCAGGCGCGCAAGGTGCTCGAACGCGTGGCCCGCGTCAACGGACGTCCGACCGACATCCCCGAGCTCAAGCCGGAACTGCATGAGCGCAAGCCGCTGTCGGCGCTGTTCTCGAACGCGCTGCGCCGCCGCAGCATCGCGCTGTGCCTGGCCTGGGCGCTGATCTCCATCGCCTACTACGGCGTGTTCGTCTACCTGCCGATCAAGCTCAGCAGCCAGGGCTTCGCCTTCATGCGCGGCCAGGAATTCCTGGTGCTGCTGGCGCTGGTGCAGTTGCCGGGCTTCGCGCTGTCGGCCTACGGGGTGGAGCGCTGGGGCCGCAAGCCCACGCTGGTCGGCTTCCTGATCCTGAGCGCGGTGGGTTGCATGCTGTACAGCCTGGGCACCTCCAGCTTCCTGGTGGTCGGCTCGACGCTGCTCATGAGCTTCGCGCTGCTGGGCACCTGGGGCGCGCTGTATGCGTTCACGCCCGAGGTCTATCCGACCGACCTGCGCGCCAGCGGCATGGGGCTGGCGGGCGCGGTGGCGCGTTTCGGCGGGCTGTTCGCGCCGGCCATCATCGCGCCCATCATGGCCACCCACTTCACGCTGGCGCTTGCGGTGCTGGCGGCCATGCTGCTGGCCGCGGCGCTGTCGATCCGGGCGGTCGACGTCGAGTCGCGCAACCGCGCGCTGGACTGATCCGTCAGAAGGGCGGCGCGCATCCGGGAGGACGCGTGCCGCTCGCACGCCGGAAGCCCGGACGCCGGACGCCCGGACGCCGGACGCCCGGACGCCTCATTCCCCGGCGTCGCCCTCGATCATCTTGCGCAGCAGGAATTCCAGCGCCACGCGCTCGGCGGGATTGAGCGTGCCATAGGTGCTTTCGGTGATCTGCAGGGCGAAGGGTTCCATTTTTCGCACCAGCTCCTGGCCCACCGGGGTCAGGTTGATCACCACCTTGCGGCGGTCGTGCGGGTCGTGGTCGACCCGCACCAGCTCGCGCTGCTTGAGCCGGTCCACCACGCCGCGCACCGTGGCCTGGTCGATGACCGTGGCCTTGACGATATCCGCCAGCGAACTGCCCTGGTTGTCACGCACCGAGCACAGCACGACGAACTGCGCCGCGGTCAACTGCGAGTCGGGGATGTACTGCTGGAACAGGGCGGTATGCCGTTGGTACACGCGCCGCAGCAGGTGTCCAATCTGGTCGGAGAACAAATAGCTGTCCTTGTCGGGGGCGGACTTGTTTTTCACATTTCGCATAAGCCTATCCGAAGCCATACCCTGGGTACGATGATCTATCTCAATGGGATGTCCGGAAGTTTACGGGGCTTGCCGCCTTTGTGCCGACAGGGATCAGGTTTTTCGCAGCGCCGCCATGAAGCAGGCCACGGCCAGCACCGCGCAGGCGGCCGCCAGCGCATAGAACGCAGGCCAGCCGACGAGGGCGATCAATGCCGGCATGCCCAGCAGCGCCAGCGTGCCGACGAAGCGGCCCAGGCCGTACAGCAGCGCGTAGTCGGTGGCGGCCTGGCCGCCCGCCGCCCAGCCCAGGATCAGGCCGCCCATGACGATGTACAGGCCGCTGACGCAGGCGCTGATCGCGATCGAGGCCCCGATGGCCAGGTCGGCGTGGCCGATGCGCAGGGCCATGACGATGGCCAGCGCGCCGGCCACGGTGGCCGCCAGCAAGGCCCACAGCAAGGGCCGCGGGGCGCAGCGCCGCAGCGCCGCCGGCAGCGCCAGGGCCATCGCCAGGTTGGCCAGCGGCGCGGCCACCCCCAACGCCCAGCCGATGCGGGCCAGCGGCACGCCCAGGTCCACCAGCATCAGCCGGTTCAGGTTGAACAGCGCCATCAGCGCGCAGGTGACCAGGCTGATGCGCAGCAGGCGCCCGGCCATGGCCGGTTGCCGCAGGGCGGCCCGCAGGCCCGGCCTTGCCTGCCGCGCCGCCGCTGGCGCGGCGTGGTCGGGCAGGCGCCAGGCCGGCAGCGTCGCGAACGCCATCAGGGCGGCCAGCAACAGCAGCGCGCCTTCCCAACCCAGGCGGGGAAACAGGCCGACCAGCACGCCGCCGCCCAGCACCGCGCCCAGCGACAGGCCGCCGACCTTGGCCGCCGATGCCGCGCCGCGATGGGCGTCGGCAATGTGCTCGACCGTCCAGGCGTCCAGCGCCACGTCCATGGTCGCCACCGCCAGCGTCGCGGCCAGGCCCAGCCCGAACAACGCGGCCAGCGGCAACGCGCCGCCCAGCGCGATCGCGGCCACCAGCAGCACCGCCAGGCCCTGCGCCGCCACGATCCAGCCGCTGCGCCGGCCCAGCCAGGGCAGGCGCCAGCGATCCACCAGCGGGGCCCACAGGAAGGTCACGCCGAACGGCAGGTACAGCGCGAATACCGGCGCCATCGAGGTCAGCGCATGGCCCTTGCCGCGCATGATCGGGCCGACGCCGCCCTGCACGAAGCCGAGCACCGCGCCAAGCGACACGTACAGGGCCGCGATGGCGGCCAGGCGCGCCCAGGGCGCGGCGGGTTGGCCGGTCCGCATGTCAGAACTTCCAGCTCATGCCGACGCCCGCCAGTCGTTCCTGTCCCAACCGCACAGAACTGACCGTGGGTCCCCAGCTCTGGCCCGCCACCAGATATCGCTTGTCGAACAGGTTGTAGACGAAGCCATAGATTTCCAGCGGCCCGTCGCGCCAGCCGGCGCGCAGGTTGACCACGTCGTAGGCGGGCAGGGTGAAGCTTTCCTTGACGTCGGCCGCGCGCGCGCCGACGTGCTGCCAGACGATCTGGCCGTTGAGCTGGCCAGGCAGGCCGAGCGGTCGCGCCGGCGCCTCGACTTCCACGCCCAGATTGGCGGTCAGGCGCGGCACATTGGGCACACGGTTGCCCGACTGGGCGCCAGTGGCGCTGCCGGCGGGCACCGAGACCAGTTCGGCATGGGTGTAGCCGGCGCCGCCGATCAGCTTGACGTTGGGATGCACGCGCGCCGCGAATTCCAGTTCGGCGCCCTTGCTGCGGTAGTCGAGCGAGGCGGGCGTGAACAGCAGGGCGGACGGGTTGAACACGATCAGGTGGCCGCGCTTGACCTCGTTCAGGAATACCGAGCCGTTCAGGTCCAGGCGGCGGTCGAACCATTGCGATTTGAAGCCCAGTTCGTAGGTCCAACTGGTCGAGGCCTCGAACGGCGTTTCCGGCTTGCCGGTCGGCGTGTTGACGGACACGCCGGCAAAGCCGCCCGAGACATAGCCGCGCGACACGGTGGCGTAAGTCATCAGCGCGTCGCTCCAGTCATACGACAGGCCGGTGCGGCCGGTGACGAAATTGTCGGACAGCGTGTCGTGCTGGCTGAAGTTGGCCACCACCGAGGGGTTGCCGTTGCCGGTGTAGCGGTAGCGCGCGTCCTTGGCCTCGTGCGTGTAGCGCAGGCCGGCCAGGGCCTTCAGTTTCGGCGTCAGCGGCACGCTGGCCTCGCCGAACAGCGAGGCGCTGTCGGTCTTGATGCGGTTGGCCTGGGTGCCGTTCTGGGTCTGGAAGTTGAACGCCGCCGGCGAGGCCTTGGCGGTGGTGTCGTTGCGGAAGCTGGAGTGGAAGTAGTTGGCGCCCACGGTCCAGCCCAGTGCGCTGGTTTCCGGCGAACTCAGGCGCAATTCCTGTTGCCAGCTCTGTTCCTGGAAGCGGATGTCGGCGTAGTCGGCGTAGGGCACGTTGTACACGGACGCGGGCCGGCCGGTCATCGCCGAATAGATCAGGCCGTCGGTCAGGTCGAAGGCCTGGCGCGAGCGCGAATCCAGGTAGCTGGTCAGCGAGGTCAGGGTGAAGTGCTCGAACTCGTGCTCGACCTTGACGCTGCCGCTGCTGTCCTTCCAGTCGATCTTGTTCTCGGGATCCGAGGCGGTCTGCGGAAAGCGCGGGTTCTGCAGCCACACGAAGCGCGGCGCGGCGGCCTTCTGCTGGTCGTACGACCCGGTGACCGTCACCACGGTGTTGGCGCCGGGCGTCCATAGCACCGTGGCGCGCGCCGCGCCCACGTCGGCCCAGCCGTCCTTGCCACCCGAAGCCAGGTTGGGGGTGGTCCCGTCCACCGTGGTGTAGCGCAGCGCCAGGCGCGCGGCCACGGTGTCCGACAGGGCCTCGTTGGCGATCAGTTCGCCCAGCCGGTGGCCGTGCGAGCCGATCTCGCCGCGCACGGTGTATTCGCGGTCGAACACCGGCTGGTTGGCGATCACGTTGATGGCGCCGCCCTGCGTGTTGCGGCCGAACAGCGTGCCTTGCGGCCCGCGCAGCACCTCGACCCGGTTCACGTCCAGCAGCGTCGGCGGCGCGCCGTAGACCGAGCGCGGCACGTCGTTGGCGTACATCACCACCGAGGTGTCGTCCGGCGACAGCGGCGCGAACGAGCCCACGCCCCGGATGGTGAAGACGTTGGAATTCTGGCCGCCCGTGTCTGTGAACGCCAGGTTGGGCGCCGAACGCGCCAGGCCGGCGTTGCCGGCCTGCGGCGCGGCGTCGGCGCGCAGTTGCTCGCCGTTCAGCACGGTCATGCCGATGGGCACGTCCTGCGCGCTTTCCTCGCGCCGGCGCGCGGTCACGGTGACGGCGGGCAGTTCCGCGGCGCCGGCCCCGGGCGGGTTGGAAGCGGCCTCCGACGCCGTCGTCGACGCCCACGCAGCGTCGGAGGCGGCTGCGGGAGGCGTTTGCGCCCGCGTTGAGAACGGGGCCAGGGTCAGCGACAACGCCAGCAGCAGGGGACGGCACAGGCGGCGGCGCGGGAGCGCGGGTGACGGGGGCAAGACAAACTCCAGGGTGGTTAATGAGAATTTGTCGCAATTCTATTGACTAAACGTTTGGTCAGTCAATTGATCAATGCGTTTCGCGCCCTTAACATGCCGGTTGCCGCAACGATGGAGACCTTCGGCATGACAGAGCTGCGCTCGCAATACACGACGCCCGACGCCCGCGACGTGATCCTGGAATCGGCGCTGACGCTGTTCGCCCGCCTGGGTTTCGACGGTTCGACCATGCGGCTGATCGCGCAGGAAGCCAAGGTCTCGCCCGGGCTGATCCACCATCATTTCAAGGACAAGGAAAGCCTCTGGTCCAAGGTGGGGGAATGCATCACCGAGGATTTCCTGGCCGCGATCGAGCCGATCACGCGCCAGCCCGTCACGGCGCGCACGGTGCCTGACATGGTGGGCAGCTATCTGCGCTACTGGAAGACGCACCCGGCCGCTTTGCGCTTCCAGCTTTGGCGCGTGATGGGGGCGCAGGAAGCCGAGCGCCGGGCGCGCTCCGAACGCCTGAACCGGCTGTTCGTGCCGGTCTTCGCGCAGGCCCAGAAAGCCGGCTTCGTGCGCGCCGACATTCCGGCGGGGCAGGCCATGATCACCACCGGCGCGCTGATCCAGTACTGGCTGCACAGCCACCTGGAAGTGGCCGACGCCATCGCGGCGGGCGGCGGCGCCATGCCGGACGAGGCGGCGTTCCTGGAGTACGTGTTGAGCCTGGTGGGGGCGCGGCGCCCGGGCGATACGGCCTAGGGGCCGTTCCTTTTCGTGATTGACAGGCCCGGGGTGCAGCGACCTTCCAACGCGTTTCGCACTGGTGCATGACGCCCGCCAGCCGGGCCTGCAACGGCGGATCAGCGCGGCGCGGGGGCGGACACCTTGGCGCCGCCACGCCAGCGGTTCACCAGCACCAGCAACGCGGTGGCCAGCAGCAGCACGGTGGCGGTGGCGATGACCGCCGCGTAGCCCGCGTCGAACGCGTCGCGGGCCAGCCGCGCCAGCGCGGCGCCTGTGTCGCTGGACAGGCCCTCGGCCACCACCAGCGCTTCGTCCAGGCTGTCGCGCGCCGCACCCGCCCCGGCTGCCGGCAGGCCGGCGGGCACGTCCAGCGTGTGCGCGTACACCCCCGACAGGATCGAGCCCATCAGCGTCACCCCCAGCGCGCCGCCCAGTTCATACGACACTTCCTCGATCGACGCGGCCATGCCGGCGCGCTCGGGCGTGGCGCTCTGCATGATGGTGCTGGACGCGGCGGTCATGGTGGCGCCGATGCCCACGCCCAGCACGCACAGGCTGGCGATCTGCGCCGCCAGCGCGCCGTCGTAGCTGAACAGGTAGCCGCCCATGCCCAGGCCGGACACCAGCAGCGAGACGAACAGCAGGCGCGCGCTGCCCACCTTCGGCAGCAGCCAGCCGGCCAGCGGGCCGGCGATGAACGCGGCCAGCGGCAGCGGCAGGATGTAGAGCGCGGCCTGGATCGGCGACATGCCCAGCACCAGTTGCAGGCGCTGGCTGAACACCAGCTCCATGCCGAGCAGCGCCGCCGCCGCGAACAGCGCCGAGGCCACCGCCGAACTGAAGCTGCGGTTGCGGAAGATGGCGAAGTCGATCAGCGGATGGGGCCGCGCGCGCTGGCGCCGGGCGAAGATGAACAGCATCGCGGCGCCGCCGGCGCAGGCCAGCGCGGCGTCCAGCCAGGACGGCTGGGCGCGGCCCAGTTCCTTGAGCGCATAGGCGGTCAGGATCAGGCCGACCATCACCTGCAGCGAGCCGACCAGGTCCCAGGGGCGCTGGCGGTCCGGCCGGCCGGCCGGGATGTAGCGGCGCGCCAGCGGCAGCGCCAGCAGCACGATCGGCAGGTTGATCAGGAACACCGAGCCCCACCAGAAGTGCTCCAGCAGGATGCCGCCGATGACCGGACCGAGCGCCGCGCCGCCCGAGGCCACCGAGGCCCAGACGCCGATGGCGATGGCGCGCTCGCGCTCGTCTGCGAAGGTCAGGCGCAGGATCGACAGCGTCGCCGGCATCATCATGGCCGCGCCCACCGCCAGTACCGCGCGCGCCGCGATCAGCGCCGCGGGGTGGGGCGAATAGGCCGCCGCCAGCGAGGCCGCGCCGAACACGGCCAGGCCCATCATGAACAGGCGCTTGTGGCCCAGGCGGTCGCCCAGCGTGCCCATGCCCAGCAGCAGCCCGGACACCACCAGCGCGTAGATGTTGACGATCCAGAGCTTGGACGAGGCCGTCACGCCCAGTTCGTGCGTGAGCCGAGGCAGGGCGGTGTACAGCACGGTCATGTCGACCACGATCAGCAATAGGGCGCTGGAAACGATGGCCAGCACCAGCCAGCGACCCGGCGCGGGCGCGGCGACAGCGGGCGAGGGATTGCGCTGCGTCATGCATTTACTCCTATAACGCCGGATATTTTCAATCTATGAAGCATGGATAAGAAGTTGGAATCCATCTATAAAATAGATGCATCGGTGGCGGCTCCGTCGCCCCGTGCGGCCGGCAACCGTTTTGAAGGCTTGCCTGGCCACCACTGGAGACAACCATGCACTGGACCCTGGAACAACTGCGGCACTTCGTGGCGGCGGCGGACGCCGGCTCGTTTTCGGCGGCGGCGCGCCAGGTGGGCCGGGCGCAATCGGCCGTCAGCACCTCGCTGGGGTTGCTGGAAGCGGACCTGGGGGTGGAGCTGTTCGACCGCTCGCGCCGCAATGCCACGCTGACCCGGGCCGGTGAAGTGTTGTTGCAGGAGGCGCGCGAGCTGTTGCGCCAGGCGGCGGGACTGGAGCAGCGGGCGCTGTCATTCGCGGCCGGGCAGGACGCGCACCTCAGCCTGGCGCTGGACGAGGCCTTGCCCGATCGGGTGCTGGGCGCGCTGGTGAAGGAGGTCTCGGCGCGCTTTCCCGCGCTGGAGCTGACCCAGTTGAACGGCACGGCCACCGAAGTGGCGGACTATGTCTCGCAGGGGCGCGCCAGCGTGGCGTTCCATTACGATCGCGGCGATCCGGGCGCGGCCTTCGCCCATCGCTACCTGGGCGACGTGGGACAGGGCATCTTCGTGGCGCGCGACCATCCGCTGGCCGCGTTGCCCGAAGTCACGCGCAACGATCTGGCGCGCCATCGTCAACTGGTGATGCGGATGGAGGGGGTGGAGGATGTGGTGATGAGTCCGTCGGCGTGGCGTTCAGACAGTTTCTACAGCATCGCCGCCATGGCCGTGGATGGCTTGGGCTGGGCCATTCTGCCGCTGAACATCGCCGAGTACGAGGGCTACCGCGAGGACCTGGCCAATGTGCCGTGCGTCGGCCTGTCGCTGCCGCCGTTGTCGGTGCGCACGCTCTGGCTGCAGGGCCGGACGCCGACGGCCACCGAGCGCTGGATCCAGGATCGCATGGAGCAACTGCTGCATCCGGCGGCCTGAGCGGGCCGGGGCGGCCGGGCGGCCGGCGCTGGCCGCCTGCGGAAGGCGACCGCGGCGGCGGCCCGAGCCCGGACCTGTCAGGCCTTCTTGCGATACACCAGCACCGGCGTGGTGGAGTGCGCCAGCACCTTCTGCGTCTGGCTGCCCAGCACCACGGCGGCCATGCCGCGCCGGCCGTGCGACGCCATGGCGATCAGGTCGCAATGGCGTTCGCGGGCGGTGTCGATGATGGCCTGGTAGGGATCCTCGTGGGTGGCGCGCAGCGTTTCGCAGGGCACGCCGGCCTCGCGCGCCTGGGTGGCGGCGGCGCTCAAGAGGCGTTCGGCCTGGGCGCGGATCTGGTCCTGGTAGTCGCTCAGGCTGTGGGCCACTTGCGCCGCGCCCATGGCGAAGACGTGGAAGGGCTCCTCGACGGTGAGGATGGTGGCCTTGGCGCCCAGCGACTTGGCCAGATCAAGGCTTTCGACCAGCGCTTCCGAGGACAATTGCGAGCCGTCCGTGGGAATGAGAATGTGCTTGTACATGGTGTCTCCCGTGTTTGTGCAGCGGCCGTCGCGACTTGCGACGGTTACGTAACACTGTATCGGTCGGGAGAGGGCGGCTACTTGAGCGGAATCAAACCTTGCGCAGGGTCAAACCGCCCCGCGCGGCCCCGCGTCAGCTCAACAGCGCCGCGACCAGGTCGCCGCCCGCGCGGTCGCTTTCGCTGAAATCGAGCGCCGTCTGCACGTGTTCCAGGTGCTCGTCCATCAGCGCGCAGGCGCGGTCGACGTCGCCGGCGCGGGCCGCTTCGATGAAGGCGTGATGCTCGCGCGATGAGCAACTGGCATCGTGCGAGCTCTGGTACAGCACGGTGATCACGGCGCTGCGCGCCGACAGCTCGCGCAGCATGCCGGTCAGCACCGAATTGCCGACGGCCTCGGCCAGCAGGATGTGGAAGTCGCCCAGCAGGCGGTTGCGGGCCTGCACGTCGCCGCTTTCGACCGCGGCGCGCTCCTGGGCCAGGTGGGCGTCGATGCGGCGGTAGTCGGCCGCCGTGGCGCGGGCGACGAACTCGCGCGCCAGCGCGGCCTCGAGGATGCGGCGCACCGCGTAGACCTCGCGCGCCTCGTTGGCGTCGGGCTTGCTGACGAAGGCGCCCTTGTCGGGCACGATGTTGATGAGCTTGTCCTTGGACAGCATCAGCAGGGCCGCGCGGATCTTGGTGCGGCTGACCTTGTAGACGCGCGCCAGCGCCTCTTCGCGCAGGCGGGTGCCGGGCGGCAGCCGGTGCGCCACGATGGCGGCGGCGATGGCCTTGGCGATATCGTCGGCGCTGGGATCGGCGGGAACTTCCTGGGTCATGAAGCGCGGGGCGGAAAGACTGTATGGGCAGCCAGTCTATCAAAATCCCGGGCTGGCAACATTTATTGCATACGAAAATTGTTGGAGCCGCTGCCTCGTCCGCCGCGCTCAGGCGCGGAACGCCGCCGGCTGATACTGGCCGAGCGCGTCGAGCAGCCGCGTCCAGGCCTGCACGCCCTCGCGGATCGAGCCGATGCGGAAGAACTCGTTGGGCGCGTGCACGTCCTCGTCCGGCAGGTTGAAGCCGAACATCAGCGTATCGATGCCGAGGGTTTCCTTGAACACCGACGTGATCGGCACGGAGGCCCCCAGCCGCACATGGATCGGATCGCGGCCGTCTTCGGTCCGCAGCACCGCCTGGGCCGCGCGCACCAGCGGATGGTCCGGCGCCAGCGTCGAGGCCGGCGAGCCGTCGTGCATCGCCACCACCTCCAGCGCGGCGCCGGGCGGGCAGTGCGCCCGCAGGTGCGCCAGGACCGCGCGGATCACCCGCGCCGGGTCCTGCCCTTGCACGACGCGCACGGTCAGCTTGGCCGACGCTTCGCAGGCGATGATGGTCTTGGTGCCGGCGCCGGTATAGCCGCCCCACATGCCGTTCACGTCCAGGGCCGGGCGCAGCGTGATGCGCTCGCGCGGGCTGTAGCCGGGCTCGCCATGGCTGGTCGCGCCCACGTCGTCGAAGAACGCCGCCTCGTCATAAGGAAAGGCGGCGGTGTCCTGGCGCTGGCGCGGCGTGGGCGGCGCGGCGTCGTCGTCGAAGCCGGCCACCGCGACGCGGCCATCGGCCGCATGCAGCGTGGCCAGCAGCGCGGCCATGTCGTGCAGCGCATTGCGCACGCCGCCGCCATAGCGCCCCGAATGCAGATCCTTGGCGGCCGTGCGCAACCGCACCTCCAGCGCCGCGTTGCCGCGCGCGCCGGTGTTGATGGTCGGCACCTGGGCGCTGGCGCGGCCGCCGTCGGCCGAGAGCACCGCGTCGGCGGCCAGCAGGGCGCCGTGGCGCTGGATCAGCGCGCGCAGCGTGGGGCTGCCGGTTTCCTCTTCGCCCTCGATGAACACCTTGATGTTGACCGGGCAACTGCGCAGCGTGGCCAGGAAGGCGAACACCACCTCCAGCGCCACCGTGGTCGACCCCTTGACGTCGGAGGCGCCGCGCGCATAGAGCCGGTCCCCGACCTGGGTCGGCTCGAAAGGCGGGGTGCGCCACAGTTCCAGCGGGTCGGCCGGCTGCACATCGTAGTGGCCGTAGATCAGCAGCGTGGGCTTGCCGGGCGCGCCCAGCCACTCGCCGTAGACGGCCGCCTCGCCGCCGCCCTCCAGCAATTGCACGTTGTGCAGCCCGTCGCGGCGCAGCCGCTCGCACAGGAAGTCGCGCGCCCGCGCCATGTGCGGGGCAAAGGCCGGGTCGGCGCTGACGCTGGGGATGCGCAGGAATGCCTTGAGCCAATGCGCGATCAGCGGCTGGCGCGCGTCGAGGTGCGCCAGCACCGGCTGGATGAGAGTGTCGGACATGCAGACTCCGTGGGAAGGAAGAGGGCGGCCGCTCATTCGGCCTGGAAACCGCTGCTGCGCACCAGTTCGGTCAGGCGCGCGGTCTGTTCGGCATAGAAGGCTTCGCTGGCGCCCAGGGTCTGCGGCTCGAACAGGATCTTGCCCTGTGCCAGCAGCGTCTTGCGCGCGGCGGGGTCGGCCAGCGCCGCCTCGACCGCCGCGTGCAGCTTCTGCGCCACCGCATCGGGCGTGCCTTGCTTGACCATGTAGGCGGTCCAGATGGTGTAGTTGAAGTTCTTCAGGCTGGCGCTTTCCTGCACGCTCGGCACGTCGGGCAGCATCGGCAGGCGGTCGCGGTTGAGGGTGCCGATGATGCGGATGCGGCCTTCGCGCCGCAGGTCCTCGTAATTGGCCTGATAGGGCACGATGGCGAAGTCGATCTGGCCGCCCGCCATGTCGGTCAGCATCGGCGAGGCGCCGCGATAGGGGATGTGCGTCAGCGTCAGGCCGGCGCGCTTGGAAAGCGCCTCGGTGATGAGGTGGATCATCGAACCCGCGCCGCCCGAGCCGTACGTCAGCGGCGCGCCGCCGCGCCGGGCCAGCGCCACCAGTTCATCGACGTTGGCCACGCCCAGCCCGGCGCGCGTCATCACCACGTAGGGCGAGGTGGCGACCGGCGCGATCATGCGGAAGGCCTCGGGCTTGTAGTGGACCGACTTGTTGGTCAGCCCGGCCAGGATCAGTTCGTTGGGCGAGCCCTGGAACACGTAGTAGCCGTCGGCCTTGGCGCCCAGCACGCGATTGGCGCCGAGCACGCCGTTGGCCCCGCCCAGGTTCTCGACGATGACCTGGCCGCCCAGCGCCTGGGTCATCGGCCCCTGCAGCGCGCGCGCCGTGATGTCGCTGGCGCCGCCGGCCGGATACGGCACCATCAGCGATACCGGCCGGGCGGGGTAGTCTTCGGCGGCGGCGGCGCCCGTGGCCAGCAGGGCGAGGGTGGCGACGGCGGATAACAGCAGTGTCTTCATCGGAGTCCCTTGGGTGTTGTGTGTTTTCCGGAATGCTAGAAGCGCTGTTTTCATCTGTCCAATCGATTGATTGGCTGATTACAATGCGTTTTATGCATGATCTTTCGCGGCGCGGCCGCGTCCCGGAGATTTCATGAATCTGTCGCAACTGGCTCATCTGGTGGCGCTGCTGGAGACCGGCTCGTTCACCCGCGCCGCGGAATCGCTGCACCTGTCGCAGCCCGCGTTCAGCCGCAGCATCCAGTTGCTGGAGGCCGAGCTGGGGGCGCCGCTGGTGGACCGCATCGGCAAGCGCAACGAGGCCACGCCGCTGGGTCGGCAGGTGGCCGCGCGCGCCCGCCGGGTGCTGGCCGAGGTGCACGAGATCCGGCGCGAGGCCGAGCTGCTGGCGCAGGGCGAGGCCGGCGCGGTGGCGCTGGGCCTGGGCGCCGCGCCCGGCGCGCTGTTGAGCGTGCCGCTGATGCGCCATGTGATGGACGCCTATCCGCGGCTGCGCGTGCGCCTGTCGCGCGGGCCGACCGACGCGCTGCTCGCCGGCCTGCGTGAACGCGCCCTGGACGCGCTGGTCGTGCACGTGCGCACGCTGGACGACGACGCGGACCTGGACGTGGCCGCCATGCCCAGCCTGGCGTCGGGCTTTGTCTGCCGCCCGGACCATCCGCTGCTGGCGGGCCCCGCGCCGTCGCTGTCGCAGGTGCTGGCGTATCCCGTGGTGTCCACCGGCCTGTCGCCGGAGATCCGGCGGCGCGTCGCGGCGGCGCGGCCGGACGGCTTCGAACTGCACATGGAAAGCGAGGACATCGCCGGCCTGCTCGATATCGCCGCGCGCTCCGACGCGCTCTATCTGGGCGTGCTGGCGTCGGCCGCCGGGCCAGTTGCCGAGGGCCGCCTGGCGCGCCTGCCGCCGCCGCCGGATTTCGACATCGCGGCGCATTTCGCCTTTGTCACGCTGCGCGGACGCAGCGAAAGCCCGGCCACCCGCATCGCGCGGGAGTTCTGCTTCGAGCAGATGGGGCGGGCCGCGCAGGGGGCGGCCGCCGAGGGCTAGGGCCGGCTCACACGGCAAGCAGCCTCGCGCAGGTCCGGGGAGGCGCCTCGCCGCGTCGACGACCCCTGGCGCGACGGATTCATGCCGCTTTGTGCACAATCGGCACGCCAGCCCTGATCAATCGCGCGGCCGTCTTGGCGTATCCTGCTGCGGTCGGCGCCTCGCGCCAGCGGCGCGCGCCGCCGGCCATGCCTTTCTCCCTGGAATTCCCCATGCCCACTGGCCTTTCGTCCGCGTTGCAGCGCTTTCCCCGTCATGCCTTGCTCGACGGCCCCACGCCGATCCAGCGCCTGGCCGGGCTGGAGGCGGCCCTGGGCGCCGCGGCCAACGGCGTGCGCCTGTACGTCAAGCGCGACGACCATATGTCGCTGGGCGGCGGCGGCAACAAGCTGCGCAAGCTGGAGTTCCTGCTGGGCGAGGCGCGCGCGCAGGGCGCCGATACCGTGGTGACGGTCGGCGGCCTGCAATCGAACCACGCGCGCCTGACGGCGGCGGCCGCGGCCCGCGCGGGCATGGCCTGCGAGCTGGTGCTGGGTCGGGTGGTGCCGCGCGACGACGTCGATTACGAGGAAAACGGCAACATGCTGCTGAACCGCCTGTTCGGGGCGACGGTGCATGCGCTGCCGGTGGGCGCCGATGCCATGGCGGCGGCGCTGGAGCGGGTGCGCGCGCTGGAGCTGGCCGGGCGCCGCGTCTACCTGGCGCCGCTGGGCGGGTCGACGCCCGTCGGCGCGCTCGGTTACGCCGCCTGCGCGCTGGAGATCCTGGCGCAGTCGCGTGAACTGGGGGTGGACTTCGCCCGCATCGTGGTGGCCAACGGCAGCGCCGGCACCCATGCCGGCCTGGCGGCCGGGGTGGTCGCGGCGGGCCTGCCCGCCAGCCGCGTGCAGTCGTTCACCACGCTGGCCGACGCGGAGGTCGCGCATGCCAAGACGGTAGACCTGACCGCCGCCACGCTGGCGCTGCTGGCGCAGGGCCAGGCGGACGACCTTGCGGCGCCGGCGCCCAACGACATCCTGGTCGATGGCAGCCAGCGCGGCCTGGCCTATGGCGTGCCCACGCCTGCCATGCTGGAGGCGGTTGGCCTGCTGGCGCGCAGCGAAGGGCTGCTGCTCGATCCGGTGTATTCCGGCAAGGCCTTTGCCGGCCTCCTGGCCGACGTGCGCGCCGGCCGCCACGCGCCGGGCAGCGACGTGCTGTTCGTGATGACCGGCGGCGCGCCCGGCCTGTACGCCTACAAGTCCGCGTTCCAATGAAAAAACGGGCCGGCCGCCGCGAGGCGCCCGGCCCGTCCAGGACGGAGCCTGGGGGCGGTGTCAGTCCTTGGCCATCAGCCCCAGGTACTCGATCAGCCCCTTTTCCTTGACGTAGGTCGCCTGGGCCCAGGCCTTGTAGTCGGCGCTGTCGCGGTAGGCGGGTTCCTGGTTAAGCTGTTTCATGACCTCGATGCTGGCCGGGTCGAACAGCGCCTTCTTGAAGGCGTCATGCAGCGTCTTGACCACCGCCGGGTCCATGCCCTTGGGACCGGCCAGGCCGTAGGGCGAGGTCGATACGACCTTGTAGCCCAGCTCCTGCGCGGTCGGCACGTCGGGCCAGCGCGTGGTGCGCTTTTCGCCGAACGTCACCAGCAGCCGCATCTTGCCCGAATCGACGAACTGGTCCCAGCCGGTGGCGTCGCTTTGCGCCATCACGTGGCCGCCCAACAGCGCCTGCTGCATGTCGGCGTTGCCCTTGTAGGGCACGTGGTTCAGCTTGACCTTGGCGTTGATGGCCACTTCCTCGATCAGCAGGTGGGGCGACGAGCCCACGCCGGTCGAGCCGTAGTCGATGGTGCCCGGGTGCTGGCGCGCGGCCTCGATGTACTCATTGAAAGTCTTGTAGGGCGAGTCGGCGCGCACCGTGAAGCCGAAGGTGTAGCCGGACAGGCCGATGATGAAGGTGAAGTCGTTGATCGGGTCCCACGAGGTCTTCTGCATGTACGGCATGCGCAGCATGGCCAGCGTGTACAGCGCGACGGTGTAGCCGTCGGGCTTGGCGGTGCGCGACATGGTCGCGGTGCCCAGCGTGCCGCCCGCGCCCGGGCGGTTCTCGACGATGACGGGCTGGCCCAGGTACTTGGATGCGTCCTGCGCGACGATGCGCAGGTGGCGGTCGGTGGAGCCGCCGGCCGGGAACGGCACGATCAGCGTGATGGGCTTGGTGGGAAAGGCGTTTTGCGCCGACGCCGCGGGCGCCAGCGCGCCGCCGGCCAGCGCCAGCAGCAGGGCGCCGAGGCAGGCGCGGCGCAGGGGTTGGTGGGCCATGGGGCTTGTCTCCGATGTGATTATGGTTTTGTGTGTCGTGGCTGTGTTGTGAGGCGCCGGTCAGCCGCGCAGGGCGACCTTGACCGGCAGTCGTTGCAGCGCCTCGCGCAACTGCTCCTTCAGCGGCGCGGGGGTGGCGGCGTCGGCTTCTACGGCGACGTCGGGCTGCGCGTCGGACAGCACGCGCAGCAGGGGACTGTCCGGCGGCAGGCCGGCCTGTTCGAGGACGCGCTCGACCACGGCGCGCGCCGAGACCGCCGTGGCCAGGCGGCGCAGGTCGGGCTTGTAGATCTTGCCGACGTTGGTCATGGGCATCTGCTCGAGCACGATGACGCGCTTGGGCCGTGCCGGCGCCTCGTCGACGTGGGCGGCGGCGTAGGCGATCAGCTCGGCCTCGGAGACCTCGGCATCGTCGGCCAGGGTCACGAAGGCGATCGGCAGTTCGCCCGCGTACGGATCGGGCGCGCCGACCGCGGCGCAGATGCGCACCGCCGGGTGCGAGGCCAGCGCATCCTCGATGGTCTTGGGATCGATGTTGTGGCCGCCGCGGATGATCAGATCCTTGGCGCGGCCCTGCAGGTGCAGGCGGCCCTCGCTGTCCAGGAAACCGACATCCCCGCTGATGAGCCAGCCGTCCTCGGTGAAGGCGCGCGCCGTGTCCTCGGGGTCGAGAAAGCCGGGGATGACGTTGGGCGACTTGAACAGCAGCATGCCTGCCTGCCCGGGCGGCAGGTCGCGCGCCGGCTGCCCGGCGGGCGCATCCAGGCCGACCACGCGCACCTGCACATAGGGCAGCGGAAAGCCCACGCAGTTGACCGGAAAGCGCGAGCCGGGCGGTGTGATCGAGGTGATGCCGGCCATCTCCGTCATGCCCAGGCTTTCGTTCACGTGCAGGCCGAACAGGCGCTCGAAGCGCGCCGCCAGCTCCGCCGGCAACGGCGCGGCGCCGGTGCGGCAGTAGCGCAGCGACGAGATGTCGGCGCCGTCCAGCGGGATCTCGGCCAGCGCCGCCAGGATGGTCGGCACGCCCTGCAGCGAGGTGGCCCGGTGGCGCTCGACCAGCCGCCAGTAATTGCGCAGCACCTCGCGGTTGCGCAGCAGCAGCGTGGTCGGGATCACGGTCTGCACGCCGGCCGACAGCGCCGCCAGCGAGGCCGGCAGCACGCCCGCCACGTGGAACAGCGGATAGCCGTTGATGACCACGTCGCCGGGTCCCGCGCCCTGCAACTGCACCGCCGCCCAGGCCGTGAAGACCTGGTTGGCGTGGGTGTGGATGGCCAGCTTGGGCGCGCCCGTGGTGCCGCCGGTGTGGAAGTAGGCGGCCACGTCGTCGGCGCGGATCACGCGGCCGCTGACCAGCCGGTCCGAGGGCTGGGCAGCGCGCGCGCTGTTGAAGTCGAGCGCGAAGTCGGGCAGCGCCGGGCGTTGCGACGGCGGCTCGTCGTGCGGCGCGACGCGCAGCAGCGTGCGCAATGTCGGCACCCGCTCGCGCAGGCGCAGGGCCTTGGACCAGGACTCGCATTCGGTGTCCGAGCCGTAGGCGATCAGCACCTTGGCGCCGGCGGCGGTCAGCAGCGAGGCCAGCTTGTCCTCGGTCAGCAGCGGGTTGAGCGGCTGCACGATGCCGGCGGCCTCGCCGCCCCACAGCGCCAGATGGTATTCAAGGCAGCCCGGCAGCAGCACGCCGACGGCGTCAGTCGGGCCGAGTCCCAGGCTGTGCAGCAGGTTGGCGGTCTGGTGGATGCCGGCCAGCAGCTCGTCGTAGCGCCAACTGATGGCCGGCTCGTCGGGATCGGCGTTGCGCAGGAAGGTCAGCGCGATGCGGTCGCCAAAGGCGGCGGCCGAGTTGCGGAAGATCTCGTAGGTGCTTTGCACCGTCAGCGTCTCGGCCAGCGGCCGGGCCGCCAGGCGGCGCACGTCGTCGATGGTGCGTACAGGGAACGGCGCGGCGAAGGGCTGGCCCAGGGGCGCGGCGTTGGGTGCATCGATGGGTGAGTCGATGGGTGAGTCGATGGGTCGGTCTGTAGGGGCCTGCGTCATGATGCCGTCCTCGCCGCTTACGCGCGCCCCAGCGCGATGTAGCGCCGCAGGTGGTGGTCCTCGTCGCCGAGCTGGTGGTCGATCATGACCAGCCGCTTGGCGTAGTGCGCCAGCGGCAGCTCCCAGGTCATGCCGATGCCGCCGTGCAGTTGGATGCTTTCCTCGGCCACCAGCGTGCCGATGCGGCCGATGGTGTACTTGGCGGCCGACAGCGCCCGTTCGCGCGTGGCGCGGTCGGGGTGGTCGAGCGCGGCGGCGGCGTTGATGACCGCCGAGCGCGCCTGCTCGATCTCCAGCAGCACGTCGGCCATGCGGTGCTGCAGCGCCTGGAAGCTGCCGATCGGCACGCCGAACTGGCGCCGGGTGCGCAGGTATTCCAGCGTGGCGTCGCGGACGCAGTCCATCGCGCCCACGGCCTCGGCGCACAGCGCCAGGATGCCGCGGCCGGTGGCGTGTTCCAGCAACGCATGGCCGGCGCCGGCCTCGCCCAGCAGGCTGTCGGCGCCCAGCGCCACATTCTCGAACGTGAGTTCCGCGGCGCGGCCGCCGTCGATCAGGTCGTAGCCGCGCGCCGTCACGCCCGGCGTGCCGGCGCTGACCAGGAACAGGCTGATGCCGGATTCGTCGTCCTCGGCGCCGCCGGTGCGCGCCGACACCAGGAACAGGTCGGCATGCTCGCCCCCCGTCACCACGGCCTTGGCGCCGTTCAGCGCCCAGCCGTCGCCGCTGCGCTCGGCGCGGGTGCGCACGTCGTTCAGGGCGTAGCCGGAGGTGGGCTCGGCCGCGGCCAGTGCGGCGGTGATGCCGCCCGCGATCAGGCCGTCCAGCGCCTCGCGCTGCGCCGGGCTGCCGGCGCGGGCGATGGCGCTGCCGACCATCAGCGCGTCCAGGAAGGGTTCCAGCACCAAGCCGCGGCCCAGTGCCTCGAACACCACGCTGATGTCAAAGCCCGCGCCGCCCAGCCCGCCGTGTTCCTCGGCGAACAGCGCGCCGATGGCGCCCAGTTCGGCATACCGGCGCCAGAACTCGGGGTTGTAGCCCTGCGCCATCCTGGCGTGGCGTTCGCGCGTGGCGAAGTCGTATTGTTCGGCGACAAAGCGGCGCAGCATGTCGGACAGCATGCGCCGGTCTTCGGTGTGTTCAAAGTTCATGGCCGGCCTTTACAGTCCCAGGATCATCTTGGAGATGATGTTCTTCTGGATTTCGTTGGAGCCGCCGAAGATCGACAGCTTGCGGTTGTTGAAGTACTGCGCCGCGGCGCTGTCGGCGCCTTCCGGGCCGATGGGCGCGGCGTCGTAGCCGTCGTGCAGGGCCTCGGCCACGAATGGGCGGGCGTAGGGCCCCATGGCGCGGCGGTTCAGCGCGGTGATCTCCTGGCGGATCTGGGTGCCGCGGATCTTCAGCATCGAGCTTTCGGCGCCGGGCGCGCCGCCGCCGGCCACCGCCGCCACCACGCGCAGGTTGGTGGTGCGCATGTTGGCCAGTTCGATCTCCACCCGCGCCAGGCGCGCGGCGAAGTCGGGATCCTCGGCCAGCGGGCGGCCGTTCTTCTTCTGGCTGGCGGCCACCGCCTTCAGGCGTTCCAGCGCGGCGGTCGACTGGCCGACGCCGGCGATGTTGGTGCGCTCATAGGTCAGCAGGTATTTTGCGCAGGTCCAGCCGCGGTTTTCCTCGCCCACCAGGTTCTCGACCGGCACCCGCACGTCCGAGAAGAACACCTCGTTGACTTCATGCTCGCCGTCCAGCGTGATGATGGGGCGCACCTGCACGCCCGGGCTGGCCATGTCGATCAGCAGGAAGCTGATGCCTTCCTGGCGCCGGCCCTCGTTCGAGGTGCGCACCAGGCAGAAGATCATGTTGGCGTACTGGCCCAGCGTGGTCCAGGTCTTCTGGCCGTTGACGACGTAGTGGTCGCCGTCGCGCACGGCGGTGGTCTTGACCGAGGCCAGGTCCGAGCCGGCGCCGGGTTCGGAATAGCCCTGGCACCACCAGTCCGAGCCGTCCAGGATGCGGGGCAGCCAGTGGCGCTTCTGCGCCTCGTTGCCGTACTTGATCAGCACCGGCCCCAGCATGCTCAGGCCGAAGGGCACGATGCGCGGCGCGCCGGCCAGCGCGCACTCGTTGTCGAAGATGAACTTCTGCGTGGCGCTCCAGCCGGTGCCGCCGTATTCCACCGGCCAGTGGCTGGCGAGCCAGCCCTGGCGGTTGAGGATGGCGTGCCACTCGACCATGTCGGCGCGCGCCAGCAGCTTGCCCTGCGTGACCTTGGCCGACAGCCGCGCCGGCAGGTTGGCGGCCAGGAAGGCGCGGACCTCGTCGCGGAAGGCGTTTTCTTCGGGGGTGAATTCCAGATCCATCGGGCGATTCCTCAGTAGATTTCGAACAGGCCGGCCGCGCCCATGCCGCCGCCCACGCACATGGTGACGACGGCGTAGCGCGCGCCGCGGCGGCGGCCTTCCAGCAGCACGTGGCCGGCCAGGCGGGCGCCGGTGACGCCGAACGGGTGGCCCAGCGCGATCGAGCCGCCGTTCACGTTCAGGCGCTCCATCGGGATGCCCAGGCGTTCCTGGCAGTACAGCGCCTGCGAGGCGAAGGCTTCGTTCAGTTCCCACAGGTCGATGTCCTCGACCTTCAGGCCGTGGCGCGCCAGCAGCTTGGGCACCGCGTAGACCGGGCCGATGCCCATTTCATCGGGCTCGCAGCCGGCGATCGCCAGGCCGCGGAACGCGCCCAGCGGGCGGATGCCGGCGCGCTGCGCCTCGGCCGCTTCCATCAGCACGCAGGCGGCGGCGCCGTCCGACAGCTGCGAGGCGTTGCCGGCGGTCACGAACTGGTCCGGGCCGCGCACCGGCGCCAGCTTGGCCAGCGCCTCGTAGGTGGTGCCCGGGCGGTTGCAGGTGTCGTGGTCCACCGTGACCTCGCGTTCCGACACGGCGCCGGTGGCACGGTCGGTGACGGCCATGGTGGTGGTGACGGGGATGATCTCTTCGCGGTAGCGGCCGGCGGCCTGGGCGGCCTCGGTGCGCGCCTGGCTCTGCGCGGCGAAGCGGTCCTGCGCCTCGCGGCTGATGCCGTAGCGCGCGGCGACGATGTCGGCGGTCTCGATCATGGGCAGGTACAGCTCGGGCTTGTTGGCCACGATCCACGGGTCCATGCCGCTGACGCCGTCGTCGCGGGTGCGGATCTGCGACACCAGCTCGACGCCGCCGGCGAGCATGGCGGGCGCGCCGTCCATGACGATGCGCGCCGCGGCCGAGGCGATGGCCTGCAGGCCCGAGGCGCAATAGCGGTTGACGGTGGCGCCGCCGACGCTGACCGGCAGGCCGGCGCGGATCACCGCCTGGCGGCCGATGTTGCGGCCGGTGGCGCCCTCGGGGTAGCCGCAGCCGATGAAGGCGTCCTCGATCAGGGCGGGGTCGATGCCGCTGCGCTCGACCGCGGCGCGCACCGCGTGGGCGGCCAGGGTCGGCCCGGCGATCAGGTTGAATTCGCCGCGCTGCGCCTTGGTGATGGGCGTGCGGGCGGTGGAGACGATGACGGCTTCGCGCATATCGGTTTCCGTTGAATGAGTGGGGTCAGGCGGCCTGGTTCAGGCTGGCGAAATCGCGGCCGGATTCGGCCAGTTCCACCAGCAGCGGCGACGGCTTCCAGAACGCGGGGTCTTCCTTGGCAAAGGCGCGGATGTCGGCCAGCACGTTGGCCAGCCCGACGCGGTCGGCGTAATGCATCGGCCCGCCGCGATAACGCGGAAAGCCGTAGCCCGACAGGAACACCATGTCGATGTCCGAGGGCCGCAGCGCGATGCCCTGGTGCAGCACGTTGGCGGCCTCGTTGATCATGGCCGCCAGGTAGCGGCGCTGGATGTCCTCGGCGCTGAACGGGCGCGGCGTGATGCCGGCGCGCTGGCGCTCGGCGTCGATGATCGCCAGCACTTCCGGATCGGGCGTGCCCTGGCGGGCGCCATCCGGATACAGGTAGAAGCCGCGGCCGGTCTTCTGGCCAAACCAGCCGCGCTCGCACAGGCGGTCGGGAATCTGCACGTAGCGCAGCGCCGGGTCGCGGGTGGCGGCGCGGCGCTTGCGCGTGGCCCAGCCGATGTCGCCGCCGGCCAGGTCCACCATCTGGTACGGACCCATGGGATAGCCGAAGTCGCGCACCGCCGCGTCGATCTCGTAGGGCGAGGCGCCGTCCTCCATCATCATGTCGGCCGCCTGGCGGTGCACCGCCAGGATGCGGTTGCCGATGAAGCCGTCGCAGACGCCGGCGCGCACCGGGATCTTGCGCAGGCGGCGCGCCAGCTCGAAGCCGGTGGCGACGGTGTCGGCGGCGGTCTGGCGGCCCACCACCACCTCCAGCAGCTTCATGATGTTGGCGGGCGAGAAGAAGTGCAGGCCCAGCACATCGGCGGGGCCGCGCGTGGCCTGGGCGATGCGGTCCACGTCCAGGTAAGAGGTATTGGTGGCCAGCACCGCGCCCGGCTTGGCGACGCGGTCAAGCTGCGCGAACACCGCCCGCTTGACGTCCATGTCCTCGAACACGGCCTCGATGATCAGGTCGGCTTCGCCCAGCGCGGCATAGTCGGTGGCGCCGGTGAAGCGCGCCAGCCGGGCGGCGCGCTCGTCGGCGCTCATGCGGCCCTTGCCGACCAGCAGGTCGTAGACGTGTTCGACCCGCTGGCGGCCACGCGCCAGCGCGGCCTCGTCCTGTTCCACCATGACCACCGGCAGGCCCGCGTCCAGCACCGCCACGGCGATGCCCGCGCCCATGGTGCCGCCGCCGATCACGCCGACGCTGTCGAGCCGGCGCGGCTTGGCCTGCTTCAATTCAGGGATCTTGGCGGTCTCGCGTTCGGCGAAAAAGGCGTGGATCAGGCCGGCGCGCTGCGGGCTGTCCAGGCATTGCAGGAACAGCGCGCGCTCGGCGCGCAGGCCCTCGTCGAAAGGTTGTTCGACGGCGGCGCGCACGGCGTCCAGGATCTTCGCGGGCGAGAACAGGCCGCGTGTGCTGGCGGCGATGCGCTGGCCGGCGGCGTCGATCGCGGCCAGCGACGCGGCCTTGTCGGCCAGCGCCTGGCCGTCGCGGCTGCGGCGCGGCTTGGCGCCCTGCGCCAGCAGGCGCCGGGTGTAGTCCAGGCCGGCGGCCAGCGGGTCGGCGCCGCTGGCCAGTTCATCGGCCAGCCCGGCCGCGACGGCGGCCTGCGCCGTCATCGGCTTGCCCGACAGCATCAGGTCCAAGGCCGCGGCCGCGCCGATCAGGCGCGGCGTGCGCTGCGTGCCGCCGGCGCCGGGCAGCAGCCCCAGCGTCACTTCGGGCAGGCCCAGCCTGGCGTTCGGCAAGGCCACGCGGTAATGCGCCGCCAGCGCTACTTCCAGCCCGCCGCCCAGCGCGGCGCCGTGCAGCGCGGCCACCACCGGCTTGGCGCAGGCTTCGATCTGATTGCACACGTCGGGCAGGGCGGGCGGACGCGGCGGCTTGCCGAATTCGCGGATGTCGGCGCCAGCGATGAAGTTGTTGCCGGCGCCGGTGAGCAGCACGGCCCGCACCTGCGGGTCGCCGCCGGCCTGGTCGATGGCGCGCGCCAGGCCCGCGCGCACCTCGGCGCTCAGGGCATTGACGGGGGGATGATCGATGGTGACGACGAGGACGTCGCCGTCGCGGCGCGTGTGAACGGCGCCGGCGGGTGCGCTGGCTGTCATGGGACAGTGTCTCCGGTAGGGTCGCCGCCCGCGCCGGCCCTGGCCGGCACGGCGGCATCGCAGAGCGGGGCTCTGGCGAGGCCGGCGCGCCCGGGGCGGACGCGGCGCAGTCGCGGCGCCTGGCGGGCCAGGAACGGCCCGTCTTGTATCCGTCTATTCTTTCCCAGCAAAGAAGTCTTGACAATGGCATCCATAATTGACAACGACGATAAAGGAATTTGACAATAGGCACGGACCGCCGCGATGCAACGGGCAAAGCCAGTACCGGTCCGGGAGAGTCGACATGGATACAAAGGCGCTGACGTTGCTGGTGGAGATCGTGGATGCGGGCAACCTGAGCGAAGCGGCGCGTCGGCTGAAGATGACACGGGCCAACGTCAGCTATCACCTGACGCAGTTAGAGCGCGCCGTTGGCATGCAGCTATTGCGGCGCACCACGCGCCACGTCGAGCCCACCGAAATCGGACTCAAGCTGTACCACCACGGCCGCAGCATCCAGGACGAACTGGCGGCGGCGCGCGAGGCCGTCGAAACGCTGGGCAAGACGCCGCAGGGCAAGGTGCGCCTGAGCGTGCCGAGCGGCTACGGGCAGTTCGTGATGATGCCGTGGCTGATCGAGTTCAAGCAGGCCTATCCCGACATCGTGCTGGACGTGCTGTTCGAGAACAGCGTCGATGATCTGCTGCGCGACGAGGTCGACATCGCCGTGCGCATCATGTCCGAGCCGCCGCACAATCTGGTGGCGCGCGAACTGGGCCAGGTGCGCTACGTGGCCTGCGCTTCGCCCGCCTTCATGCGCGAGCGCGGCCTGCCGGACAAGCCGGCCGACCTGGCGCGCCTGCCCATCATCAGCGCCGCCGTGATCGGCCGGCCGCTGCGGCTGTCGGCCTACTACGGCGGCCAGCCGCGCCAGCACGTGGTGCTGGAGCCCACCGTCATTTCGCGCAACTACGCCTTCCTGCGCGAGGCGACGCTGGCCGGGCTGGGGATCGGCGTGGTGCCCGATTATGTCGTGCACGACGATATCGCGCGCGGCGACCTGCTGCCCGCCTTGCCGCAGTGGCGCTTGAGCATCTTCGGCCGCGCCATGTACATGCTGTACATGCCCAATCGCCACCATCCACGCGCCATTTCCATGATGATCGAGTTCATCCAGCAGCGCGCCCAGGCCGCGCACGAAGGACGGCCCGGACTGCTGGGAGCGGCCTAGGACCGGCTTTCGGCGGCGCCCGGCGGGGCCGCTGCCGTCGGGCGAGTTCCCCATCCATGTGATCGGCATGCGCTCCGCGCGGATACGGCGCGTCGCGGACGACCTGAAGGGCTTTTTCCAGGCCATGATGCGGGCCGACGCCATCCCGCGCGCGCTCGGCCGGGCTACGCACCGATCCCGGCCACCTTCGAACCGTGGTGACGCCCGCCAGGCGCGAGACGCGTGCCGCAAGCCGAACCCGGCGCCACGGACCTGGCCTCCGCACGGAAGTTTGACAAAAAGAAACATAATGATAAAAATGCCGACCATTCCCGCGCCGGCTGGCGCCGGGAGTCCCCGGCCGCGGCCAGGGCGGCCTTGACCGTCTCTTGCCCATCGCGCCTGGCGTAGGCGTTGTTCCGATCCATTGCGGGCCTTTTCTTGCGGAGCAAGTATGGCTTTCGTGTTCATGCGCCGGGCATGGTCCGGCCTGCGGCGTCCGGACGGCGCCGCGTTGCGGTGGGGCATGTTGGGACTGGCGGCGATGTTGGCGGGATGCGCGGGCGGCGAGCCGCGCATCGGCGACGCCTACACGGTGCACACCCCGATCTACGCCGACAATCGCATCTTCTATCTCAAGCCCGGCGACGATGAGCGCACGCGCGTGCTGGAGCAGGCCGGCGTGCCGGCTTCTTCCGACGCGGAACGGCAACTGGCGGTGCCCGCCAACGCGCCGCTCTCGATCATGATGCGGTCGGTCGAGATCCCGGCGCTGAAGGACGCGGCCGGCGTCAAGACCGCCGGCATCGACGGCCCGGCGGACTACGCGGTCATTCTCGACATCGCCGCCAAGGACGACGGCAGCAACCAGTCCATCGTGGTCTGGTACCAGCGCGGCGTGCAGCCCGATCAATCCCTGAACTTCTCCAATCTGCTGGTGTATTACGTGCAGCGCTGGGACGAGCGCGTGGCGCCGTCGTTCCGGCTGCGCGTGATGGACGTCACCACCGAACGCAACGCCGAGACCCTGCGCGCGTTGCAACGGGCGCAGGGCATGGCCAACGGCGCGGCCAGCCTGGCCAACAATCCGCTGGTCTCGCCGCTGGTGGGGGTGGCCTTCACCGCCGCCGAGCTGGTGCTGGCGAACCAGCGCAACCGCATGGTGCTGGACTACAGCGTGCAGCTCTATTCGCAGTCGGCGGTGAGCCAGTCGGCCGGCTCCAACCTCGGCCTGCTCAAGCAGGGCACCTATGTGGTGGTGGGGCGTCCGGTGGCCGGCACGCGCGCGTTCTGGGAAAAGGCGCTCACCTACAACACCCGCACCAACCAGGTGATGGACGGCGCCGAGCCGCTGAACGTGCCGACCGCGCTGGTGTCGGTGGGCACTTTCGAGAGCATCGTGCCCAAGTCGGTGCTGGAAAAGTCGGTGGCGCTGACGGCGCTGCTGAGCAAGGTCGGCGCCAGCGCCTCGGTCGAGCAGGTCAGCGACGCACAGGGCCGGCTGCAGGCCGCGCTGACCGCCTACACGCTGGGCGAACGGCTGGCGCGCTATCGCGACCAGAAGACGCTGGACGAGATTTCGACCAAGCTGGCCGACGATGATTTCTCCAAGTCCCTCGGCAGCGAGGAAGCCTTTCTGCTGCTGCGCGGCCTGAACGCCTGCTATCGGTTGCAGAAGCCGCTGGCGGATCTGGAGGAATTCCGCACCTATCACGACAAGCCGGAGGGCCAGGCATGCGCGGCCAGATCCTAGCGCCGCGCGCCAGCGAGGGCGGCGGCTTCCTGCGCTGGCTGCCCCGGTTGCTGTTGCCGGCCCTGGCCGCGGTGCTGTTCGGCGGCTGTGCGTCGACCGCCGGACAGGCCCGGCTCACGGCGCCGGCGCCGGCGGGCATCGCGGGTCCCGGACCGGTCACGGTGCCGGCTTCGTGGACGGCCGCCGCGACGCCGATGCCACGGCTGTTCTCGCATCGACTGCTGGTGCCGCCGCTGCAACTGGTGCAGATCGCCTTCTCCGCCGAGACCCCGACCGTGCTGGCGGCCATGCAGCGGTTCGCCGCCGCCGCGCCGTCGGCGCTGGAGGCGCGCGGCCTGTTGCGGGCCCGGACCCTGATCGAGCCGGACTCCGGCTGGCTGACGCTGATCGCCCGCGCGCAAGGCGTGGACTGGGTGTTCGGCCTGCAGTTCAGCGCCGACGGCGGCGGGCTGCTGACGTTGCGGCTGCGCACCGCGGGCGCCGGCAATATCGACAATCCGCGCCCGCAGGAAATGGACGCGCACATCGCCACCCTGGCGGCGCTGGCGCCGGGCCTGCTGGCCGATTGAACGCGGCGCGGCGGGCGCGCGTCTCTGGTATAAGGCCTGGAGTCGCCATCGGCCGCGAGGCCGATGGTCCGGACCTGACCGAGAGAGGTACCCCTTGCCGCATCCGCCCACCGCGAGCCGCCTGCTGGCATTGACGGCCCGCCAGTTCACCGCTCAGGTGCCCGCCATGGTCGCCGCCGCGCCGTGGGCCTGCGTGCTGTTCGCGCTGTCGCTGCCGGGCGCGCTGCTGCTGAACCAGGCGGGCGCTCCGCGCGAAATGTGGTTCCTGCTGGCGGCGGTGGTCAATCTGCTGGCCCTGGCGCGCGTGGCGCTGGCCTGGCAGCGCCAACTGGCGGGCGTGCCGCGCCACGCGCCGAGTCTGGATGGCGCCCAGGCCCGGGTGCTGGCCCTGGTGTTCGCGGCGATCGTCGCGATCGCCGCCCTGAAGTCGGTCAGCGGCAGCCTGACGCTCTCCCTGTATTTCCAGATGCCGAACACGCCCGGCACGGTGTTCCTGGCCATCGCGTTGCTGTTGCTGCTGATCCTGTGGCTGCCCATGACGCACTTGCTGGGATCCTGGTCCCTGGCCCTGCCGCAGGCCGCCCTGACGGACGGCTATGGCTGGCGGCGGTCGCGCCAGGCGCTGCGCGGCGCGGTCTGGCCGTTCGCCGCCGCGCTGCTGTTGCTGACGGGCCTGACCGAGGTGACGGGCGCCGCGTTGCGCCAGGCGCTGGTGTTGTGGCGCGCCGACGCCATCATCACGGCGGCGGGCGGCTTGTTGCTGACGCTGGCGCTGCTGCTGTTCCTGTCGATCCTGTGCGCCACCGCGTACCGCGAGCGCGCCTGAGCGGTGGCGCCGGCGCGCGGGCGTTCAACGCAGCATCGGCAGGCTGCCGGTCAGCGCGTTGATCCAGCGCTTGGCGCCGGCCAGGCCGACGCCGAGCAGCGGCTGGTCGCGGTGCGAGGTCTCGCGGTGCCGCGCCCAATAGTGGCCGGCGTCGTGGATCTCGCGGGCGTAGGCCGGAAACACGGCCAGCCGCGCGTCCTCGGGCGGCGGCTGCGTCAGCCGCTGACGCAATTGCGCCATCCGCACCGCATCGGCCGCCAGCACGATGATGGGCAGGTGCGAGATGGCCGACGAGGCCATGCCATCGGGGTCGCGCAGCGGCGCGCCGGCCCAGCCGGGCAGGGCGGCCGCGAGGCCCGCGGCCAGGCAGGCCGAGACGTTGGCGGCCTGGCCCACGCCGAGCGTTGCCGCCAGCACGATCACGATTTTCTCCGGCACGGCGGGCGCGGACGGGACGACAGGGGCGATGGGGACGGACATGCGCGTTTCCTCGGCAAAAGCCGCCATCGTCGACGCCGGCGGCCGTCCTGTCTTGAACGCCAGTGAACGCGTCGCGGGCCCTCAGCCGCGCCGCGCCAGCGCGCCGGCGCCGGCATAGACGGCGGCAGCGCCCAATTCGCGCTCGATGCGCAGCAGGCGGTTGTACTTGGCGGTGCGGTCGGCGCGTGACAGCGAGCCGGTCTTGATCATGCCGCAGTTGGCCGCCACGGCCAGGTCGGCGATGCTGGTGTCCTCGGTTTCGCCGGAGCGGTGCGACATCACCACGCCGTAGCCGGCGCGGCGCGCCAGCGCCAGCACGCGCCAGGTTTCGCTGAGCGTGCCGATCTGGTTGATCTTGACCAGGATGGCGTTGCCGATGCCCTGGTCGATGCCGGCGCGGAACAGCCGCGGGTTGGTGCAGAACACGTCATCGCCCACCAACTGGCAGGCGCCGCCGAGCGTCGCGCCCAGTGTCTTCCAGCCGATGATGTCGTCCTCGGCCATCCCGTCCTCGATCGAGACGATGGGGTAGTCGCGCACCAGCCCGGCCAGGTATTGCACCTGCTGTTCGGCGTCGCGCAGCAGGTTCTCGCCGTGGTAGCGGTAGCCGTCCGGGCCGTGGAATTCACTGGCGGCCGGGTCCAGCGCCAGCGCGATGTCGGCGCCGGGGCGCAGGCCGGCGCGCTCGATCGCGGCCATGATGAAGTCCAGCGCCTCGGGCGCATTGCGCAGGGCTGGCGCGAAGCCGCCTTCATCGCCCACGTTGACGCTGTGGCCGGCCGCCTTGAGGGCGTGGCGCAGCGTGTGGAACACCTCCGCGCCCATGCGCAGGGCTTCGCGGAAGCTGTCCGCGCCCACCGGCAGGATCATGAATTCCTGGAAATCCAGCGGGTTGTCGGCATGCGCGCCGCCGTTGATGATGTTGATCATCGGCACCGGCAGGGTCTGCGCCTGCACACCGCCGATGTGGCGCCACAGCGGCAGCCCCTGGCTGGCGGCGGCCGCGTGCGCCACCGCCAGCGACACGCCCAGCAGGGCGTTGGCGCCCAGCCGGCTTTTGTCGGGCGTGCCGTCCAGTTCGATCATGATCTGGTCGATCCGGGCCTGCTGGTCGGCGGGCAGGCTCAGCAGGGCGGCGCGCAGCTCGGTGTTGACCGCGCCGACCGCGCCCAGCACGCCCTTGCCCAGGTAGCGGGCGGCGTCGCCGTCGCGCCGCTCCAGCGCCTCGCGCTTGCCGGTCGAGGCGCCCGACGGCACCAGGGCCAGGCCACGGGCGCCGTCGTCCAGCCGGATCTCGACTTCGACGGTGGGATTGCCGCGGCTGTCCAGCGCTTCGTGGGCGGCCAGGTGGGTGATGTTCATGGTGGGCTCCGGAAAGGACTTGGGGAAAGGGTAATCGTCAGCTAATTCAAACAAGCAGGAATCGATTCAGCCACGCCGGCAGGTCGTCGGTGCGGCGATGAATCGGGCAATCAGCCATTTCAATGCCGGCATGCTAAAAATGGACCTTGAATCCGACAATGCAGTTTTTCTGCCTCTTCGTCAGTTTTCCTGACAGATGATCCGCCATGCGCCAGTTGCCGCCCCTGTCCGCCGTCCGCGCCTTCGAAGCCATCGCCCGCAGCGGTTCGGTCACCCGAGCGGCCGAGGAACTGTGCCGCAGCCATGGCGCCGTCAGCCGCCATCTGCGCCTGCTGCAGGAGCACGCCGGCGTGGCGCTGTTCGAGAAAGACGGCACCGGCCTGCGCCTGACCCAGGGTGGCGCCACGTTCTATGCCTCGGTGCGGGCGGCCTTCGACCAGCTTGAAAACGCCTACGAACGCCTGGCGCGCGAATCCCAGGCGCCGGGGCTGCACGTGGCCTGCAGCGCCACCTTCGCCATGCGCTGGCTGGTGCCGAACCTGGCCGTGTTCTATCGCAAGCATCCCGAGATCCGCATCCGCCTGTCGATGACCTCGGCGCGTGAAATGCGCAACGAGGGCGCCGACCTGATCCTGGCCTGGGACCTGTCCGGCTACGCCGAGACCGACCGGCGCCAGGCCCTGGCGCTGGCGCCGGTGCGTTTCGGCGCGGTCTGCACGCCGGCCTATGCGCGCAGGAAGCCGGCCACGCGCGCGCGCATCGCCCATGAATACACCTCCAGCGCCTGGAACCAGTGGGAGGCCATCACCGGGCAGCCGGCGGCGCAAGGCGACACGCTGGCGTTTCCCCACACCCACCTGTGCATCGAGGCCGCGCTGTCGGGCCTGGGGGTGGCGCTGGTCGAACGGCGGCTGATCTCGCGCGAGTTGCAGGAGGGGCAACTGGTGGCGCCCTACGGCTTCGTGCCGTTCGACGGCGGCCTGCGCGCGGTGCCGGCCGCCGGCCGCGCCCGCACCGCCCATGCCGATGCCTTCATCGCCTGGCTGCGCGGCGCGCTGGCCGGGCCCGAGGACTGATGGCCGCGCGGCGGGGCCGGCTGGCTTGGTATGCTGGACGGGCATTCCCGCCGGAGACTCCATGACCGATACGCCGCCTTCCGCCAGCCCGTCCTCGCCAGCCTTCGCCACCCGTTCGGCACTGGCGTCGCAGGCGCGCCGTGCCCAGTTGCGGCGCATGAAGATCGCCGCGCTGGCCCTGCTGGTGGCGATGATCAGCGGCTTCATCACGAGCCACGTCATGGGCGGCCAGGGCGTGTGGGCATGGGTGCGGGCCTTCTGCGAGGCCGCCACCGTGGGGGCGCTGGCCGACTGGTTCGCGGTGGTGGCGCTGTTCCGCCGGCCGATGGGCCTGCCGATTCCGCACACCGCCATCATCCCCAGCAACAAGGACCGCATCGGCGACAACCTGGCGGTGTTCGTGCGCGACCACTTCCTCGACCCGGATACGCTGATGGCGAAGCTGCGCGGCTTCGACCCGGCCGCGCGCCTGTCGCGCTGGCTGGCGCGGCCGAAGCAGGCGCACGCGCTCAGCGACGGCGCGCGGCGGGTCGCGCTGCAGACGCTGGACCTGCTGGACGACCGCGCGGTGCGCGGCGTGATCCAGGCGTTCGTGGTCAAGACCCTGCGGCGCTGGGACGCGGCCGGCAGCGCCGGCGAGGTGCTGGGCCTGCTGACCCGCGACGGCCGCCACCAGGAGCTGCTGGACGCCGCCATGGAGCGGCTGGGCGGCTACCTGGGCGACGAGGACGTCAAGGAACGCGCCTCGGCGCTGCTGGTGAAATTCGCGCGCAAGGAATGGCCACGCATCATCAAGGCGGTGGACGTGATTGCGTCGGTCGAGGGCATCGCCGACAACCTCGCGGACAGGCTGGCGCGGGCGCTGGTGCAGGAACTGCGCGATGTGCTGTCGGAACCGGATCACCCGGTGCGGCGCGATTACGAGGCCTGGGTGCTGGACTACATCGCGCGCCTGGGCAGCGATCCGGCGCTTGCCGCGCAGGTCGAGGCCATGAAGCAGCGCGCCATCGACCACCCCAAGGTGCAGGAGTACGTGCAGGGCCTGTGGGACGACATCCATGCCGCGTTGCGGCGCGACCTGAGCGACGAGCATTCGGCCCTGGCCGCGCATCTGGAAAGCGCCTTGCTGGCGCTGGCGCGCAAGCTGGGCGAGGACCCGGACCTGCGCGAGGCCATCAACGGCCACGTGCTGGGCGCGGCGCGGCGGCTGACCGGGCGGTTGCGCATCGGCGTGACCGAGCACATCGCGCGCACCGTCAAGTTGTGGGACGAGCGCCACCTGGTCGATGAACTGGAGCTGAGCGTGGGGCGCGACCTGCAGTACATCCGCTTCAATGGCACCCTGGTGGGCGGCCTGATCGGCGTGCTGTTGCATGCGGCGGTGCTGCTGGCGACGGGCTAGCGCGGCGCCCGCGGGGAGGGCGCCGGTCAACCATCGCGGATTTGCGGACATGTCCGATGTATCAGGAAGGAAGATTGCTGGCGAAGCGCCAGGGCGCGGTGCTATTGTCTTTGCCAGTCGCCGGGCCTGCCGTCAGATCCCCGGGACGACCGCCGCCCGGCCGGGCGGCCCGTATCACGCGCATCTCTCCCCAGGAGGCAAGTCCCATGAAGAAATTCTCGATTCTCGTTGCAACGCTGGCGCTGGCCGGCGCCTCGGCCGCCGCCCAGGCCGAGAGCGTCACGATGTCGGTCCTGAACGACGACGGCAGCGTGGGCAAGAGCGCGGGCACCATCACGCTCGAACAGACCAAGGAAGGCCTGAAATTCACGCCCAAGCTCACCGGCCTGCCACCGGGCGAGCATGGCTTCCACGTCCATGAAAACGGTTCGTGCGCGTCGACCACGGTCGATGGCAAGGTGATGCCGGGCGGCGCCGCCGGCGGCCACCTGGATCCACAGGGCACCAAGGCGCACAAGGGGCCGCTGGCCACCGACGGCCACCTGGGCGACCTGCCGTTCATCACCGTGGGCGCCGATGGCAACGCCAAGACGGCCGTGGTGGCGCCGCGCCTGAAGCTGGCCGACGTCAAGCAGCACGCGCTGATGATCCACGTCGGCGGCGACAACTACAGCGACACGCCCAAGCCGCTGGGCGGCGGGGGCGGCCGCATGGTCTGCGGCGTGGTGAAGTGACGCCCCGGGCCGCCTGCTAGGCGGTGCCGTTGCGGCCGTGGGCGCGGTAGCCCGGCCGCTCGGCCAGCCGGTCGTAGTAGGCGGCCACCGCCGGCAGCGCCGGCCGCAGGGCGCTGTCCAGCGGCGTGGCGAACCAGCGGTTGACCGACAGGCCGATGGCGATGTCGGCCAGCGTGAAGGCCTCGCCGGCCACGTAGGCGCCGGTGTCGCGCAGGCGCCGTTCCAGGATTCCCATGAAGTGCGCCCAGTCGCGGCTCGAAGCCTCGATGGCGGCGGCATCCCGGTGCGCCGGCGACTGCCGCGCCAGCGCCATGAAGGCATAGCTCCACGACCGGTTCAGGTCGGTCGCCTGCCAGTCCATCCACTGGTCGACCCGGGCGCGCAGCCTGGCGTTGGCCGGATAGAGCGGATTCGCCGCGTCGCCGCCATATTGGTTGGCCAGATAGCGGATGATGCTGTTCGATTCCCACAGCACGAAGTCGCCGTCGCGCAGCACCGGCACCATGGCGTTCGGGTTGAGGGCCAGGAAGGCCGCGTCGGTCGTCGGACGAAAGCCCGAGCCCCAGTCCTCGCGCGTGAACGGCAGGTCGAGTTCGACGCAGGTCCAGAGGACCTTGCGGACGTTGATGGAAGAGGCTTTTCCCAGGATGTTCAGCATGATCGCGGCGGGGCGGGGTGTTTGGCGAGGCGCCGCGCGCGGCGGCCTCGATGGCAGGCCAGTCTAGCGGCCGCCGCCGGCCGCCGCCAGATACAGATCGGGCCGGGCGGGACCACAACAGAAAGCCCGCCGGGGCGGCTGGGCGCCGTTCAGTCCGCCACGGCTTGCGGCTGGCGGCGCAGCCGCGCCACGGGCGAGGCCAGCAGCACCGCGAACTGGGCGGCAAAGCCGACGCTGGACAACCACAGGCAGGCTTCCATGCCCAGCCGCGCCGCCAGGGTCGCGCCGATCAAGGCGCCCACGGGCCGCGCGCCGAACGTCGCCGTGACGATCACGGCCGAGACGCGGCCCAGCAGCGCGTTGGGCGTGACCGCCTGGCGCAGCGTGGTGGTGGCGATGGTCCATAGAATCGGTCCGGCGCCGAACAGGAACAGGCCGACCCCGGCCCAGGCGCCCGCCGGCCACGCCAGCGTCGACAGCAGGATCAGGCTGGCGGCCAGCGCGCAGGTGGGGCCGGCCGCGATCAGCGCGCCGAACGACAGGCGCGCCGCCAGCCACGGCGCGGCCAGGGCCCCGGCCAGCATGCCGGCGCCGTAGATGCCCAGCGTCATGCCCACGCCGGCGGCGGTCAGGCCCAGGCGCTCCACCGCGTAGACCACGTAGACGGCCTGCAGCACGAACCAGGCGGTGTTGAAGCACACCGCCGTGACCAGCACCGGCCGCAGCAGGGGATGCGCCGCCACGAACGCGGCGCCTTCGCGCAACTCGCGCCACAGGTGGCGTCGCGTCGCCGTGCGTGGCGGCTCGGGCGGCAGGCCCGCCAGCAGCCCCGCCGCCAGCAGCGACAGCAGGGTGGCCAGGCCGTAGGCGACGGCGGCGCCGATGCCGCCGACCAGCGCGCCGCCCAGCGCCGGCCCGGCCGAGAACGCCGCGCTGCGCGCCAGTTCCAGCCAGCGGTTGGCCTGCGCCAGTTGGGTCGCCGGCAACAGCGTCGGCACCAGCGCGGGCGCGGCCACGTTATAGGCCACCGTGCCGACCGCGCCCAGGAAGCCCAGCACCGCCAGCGCGGCCAGGCTCAGGCCGTCCATCGCCAGCAGCGCCAGCAGGCCCAGCAGGCTGGCGGCGCGCGCGCACTCGGCGGCGGTCATCAGGGTGCGGCGCGCGATCCGGTCGGCCAGCACCCCGGCGGGCAATGACAGCAGCAGGAAAGGGAGGGTCTGGGCGGTCTGCAGATAGCCGGTCTGGGCGGCGTTGGCGCCCAACGCCAGCACCGCCACCAGCGGCGCCGCCGCCAGGGCGATCTGTTCGGAACATTGGGCGGCCAGGTTGGAGGCGGCCAGGCGGCGGAATGCCGTGGGCAGGACGGGCATGGAGGCGACGGCCGGCGCGGCCGCGAAAACGACGAGGGCCCGATCATGACCGGGCCCCGTGGGCGTCGCACTCCGTTAATTGCCGTCGCCGGCCGGCGGCGTCAGGGAATCGGCGGGTAGTCGCCGAAGCCGTCCGGCCAGGACGTCAGCACCTCGTAGCCGGTGTCGGTGACGACCACCATGTGTTCCCACTGGGCCGACAGCGAGCGGTCCTTGGTGACCACGGTCCAGCCGTCAGGCAACTGCTTGGTCTGCGGCTTGCCGGCGTTGATCATGGGTTCGATGGTGAACATCATACCCGGCTGCAGCACCAGGCCCTCGCCGGGGCGGCCATAGTGCAGCACCTGCGGTTCGTCGTGGTAGATCTGGCCGATGCCGTGGCCACAGTATTCGCGCACGATGCTGAAGTGCTCGCGGTGCGCGACGGTCTGGATGGCGTGGCCGATGTCGCCCAGCGTGGCGCCGGGCCTGACCGCCATGATGCCCGCGCGCATGGCTTCGTAGGTGGTGTTGACCAGCCGCCGCGCCAGCGGACTGGGCTGGCCGACGAAGTACATGCGGCTGGTGTCGCCAAACCAGCCGTCCTTGATGACGGCCACGTCGATGTTGAGGATGTCGCCGTTCTTGAGCACCTTGGCCGACGGGATGCCGTGGCAGATCACGTGGTTGGCCGAGGCGCAGATGGTCTTGGGAAAGCCGTGGTAGCCGACGTTGGCGGGGATGGCCTTCTGCACGTTGACGATGTAGTCGTGGCAGATGCGGTCGAGCTCGTCGGTGGTGACGCCGGGCCGCACGTGCTCGGCGATCATGTGCAGCACTTCCGCCGCCAGGGCGCCGGCGCGCCGGGCCATGGCGATGTCGGCGGCGGATTTGATGGAGACCTTGCGCGCCATTTACGCGGCCTCCTGCTGGCCGGCGGTTGCCTGTCCGTGGGACAGGGCGGCGATGCTGAAGCCCTCGGCCTGCTCGATGCGGATCAGCAACTGGCAGATGTCGGCGTGGCGCAGCTCGGGGTAGAGCTCGGACAGCATGCCGATGCGCATCCAGTGTTCGGCCTGCGAGTTGATCGAGCGGCTCAGCGCGCTGCTGGCCACGCGCAGATTCTCGTGCATCTGCTCGGAAATCTTGACGATGCCCATGGTGAGTGTTCCATATATGGTTTGTATATGGAACGTATGTTATCCCACCGTCGGGACTGGACGCAAACTGCCGCGGGGCGCACCCGGCGTCAGGCGCGCCCCTGGGCGGGGGACTTTTCCAGCAGGTCCATGGCGTCCAATTGACGGTAGCGCGCCGGATAGATCGAGCGCGCGTAGTCCTCGCACGGCGTGCCCTGGGTGGCGATGGCCATCACCACGAATTCGGCAAAGTCCTCGGGCGGACCGGCCTTGGCGTAGTCCGACGGGAAATTGCCGTCGGATCGGGCGGCGGCGCCCCAGGCCTTCATGTCGACGCGGGCGTTGTTGGCGTAGCTGTGGGCCAGTTCGTGCAGCACGGCGTGATCGATCATGGCCTGTTCGCCCGACATGCTGTAGAGCGTGATGCGCGAAAACATGGTCTCGCCCACCGTGTGCGTCTCGCGCGTCGGGTCGGCCCAGGGCGGGCCCTTCACCACTTGCGCGTTGAGGCGCGTGATGCGGTCTTCCAGCGCCATCCCCTTGGCCAGGCGGATCTGCAGATCGCGCCCTTGCAGCATCGCCTTGGGGGCGATGCCCAGGCTCTTGGCGACCTGTTCCGGTTGCGGCTGCGGTTCCTCGGTCAGGCGCTCGGTGAATTCCTGCGGCCGGCGCTGCATCAGGTCGCCGGTCCAGAGGGGATCGCGCGGTTCCAGCACCACCGGCACGCGCTGTCCGGCGGGCCAGGCTTCGTACATGACGCACTTGTCGTCCCCCGCGCGCGCCAGGTTGGCGGGTGGCTGGTAGGCCGACGGCCCGGTCAGCTTCACCGGAACCCGTTTGGCGTCGAACATGGCCTCGGTGAGCTTGAGCGTGTCCTGCACCTGGGCGCATTTCACCGGCGCGTCCTGCGCCGCGATGGGTTCGATCGCGGCCAGCGCCGCCGGCGCGCCGGCCTGCAGAGCCTGGGGCGCGTCGTTCACGCCCGCGCCGCCGCCATCACCGCCGCCATGTTCGAGCTGGTAGAACTGCTGGCTGGCGATCAGGGTGGCGCCGCAGGAGGTCTTCATGCCCTCCAGCGCGGTGCGGCGGTCGGAACTGACGCTCTGCACGCCCTCGACGATGGTGTGCTGGCCGGGGCACTTGGGGCAGGTGACGCGGTCGCCGACGCGGGCCATGGGCCGGCCGAAGATCTGTACGGATTCATCCCCCGTCACCACCACGCCGCCGTGCGAGGTGCGGTCACCCTTGCGTATTACGGATCGCTGCGCCATGGCCGCCCGTTGCTCCCGAATGAAGGTTAAGTCTGCTTACAGATAGGTGCCGTCCGGCGCCATGCGCGGGGTGCCCACGACGAAGGTGCCGTCGGGCGCCATGCGCACCGGGCCGCCGCCGCCGAGGTAGCGGCCATCGGGCGCGCGCTGGGGCGTACCCGCGACGTACGTGCCGTCCGGCGCGCGGGTGATGGGCCCACCGTCGCCGACGTAAGTGCCATCGGGGCAGCGTCGCGGCGTGCCGTTGATGAAGCGGCCGTTGGGCATCATGTGGAATGACTTGTTCATCGCGACTTCCTGGGTTTGGAGAGCTTGCATGATAGCGATGGTCCCTGATGCGTTTTGTAATAGGGCGTGTCATGTTCCAACGTAACGCGGTTACAGATATGGGATCATCGCTGCTTTCGCCGCCGGGCCATGCGCCGCTTGCGCATGGCTCGCCACCCGCAACGACACAAGACACTATGAGCGATATCGACGCACTGCTGCAGCCCATTCCGGGCGAGGCGCCTTGTGGCGCCGACATGGTCTTTTCCGCCGAATTCGACGCCATCCGCGAGGCCCGCCGCCAGGATGACCCGCACCTGGACCAGGGCGACTGGGTCATCGACATCAAAGAAGCCGACTGGCCGCAGGTGATCCGCATCTGCACCGAGGTGCTGACCCAGCGCAGCAAGGACGTGCGCGTGGCCGCCTGGCTGGCCGAGGCCTGGGCCAAGACGCGCGGCTTCGCCGGCCTGCGCGACGGCTTCCTGCTGGTGGACGGGCTGTGCCGGCGCTATTGGGATGGCCTGCATCCGGTGCCGGACGAGGGCGACGTGCAGCAGCGCGTGGGCAACCTGGCGTGGTTGCTGTCGCGTTCGCAGCAACTGGTGCGCGAACTACCCTTGACGCAGTCCGAGGGCGGGCGCTTCGGCGCGGTGCTGTGGGACAGCGCCTCGCAACTGGCCAACGCCATCAAGCGTTCGCCGCAGAACGCCGCCGACATGTCGCGTGGCAAAGTCACCCTGGAGCAGTTCGACGCCGCGCGCCGCGACACGCCGCCGGCGTTCTACGCCGAGCTGGAAAGCCAATTGCAGAGCTGCTTCGGCGCGGTCGACGTGCTGGAATCGACGTTGACCGAGCGTCTGGGCGACGAAGGCCCGGCCTTCACGCCGGTGCGCGCCGCGCTGAAGGACGTGACCGAGCTGGTGCATCGTTTCGCCCGCGAGGCCGGCCTGCTGGTGCGCGCCGACCTGGCGCCGGCGCCGTCCGCTCAGGCCGCGCCGTCCACCGGCGCGCCCATTACCCGCATGGAGCCCACCTTGACCGCTGCCGATCTTCCGCCCACGGCCTCCGCGGCCACGCGCGGCCCGCTGCAAACGCGCGACCAGGCCCTGGCGCAACTGCGCGAAGTGGCCGAGTTCTTCCGCCGCACCGAGCCGCACAGTCCCGTGGCCTATCTGGCCGACAAGGCCGCAAGCTGGGGCGAGATGTCGCTGCACCTGTGGCTGCGCACCGTGGTCAAGAATGGCGAAGCGCTCTCGGGCCTGGAAGAGCTGCTGGGCGTGCCCAAGCCGCCCGAGAACAACGGCTGAAATCCCGCCCGTGGCGCCGGCCGCGTGGCCGCCGCTCAGCGGCTGGCGCGGAATTCGATGCGGCGGTTCTTGGCGCGGCCCTCGGCGGTGGCATTGGTCGCCACCGGCTGGTCCGGCCCCGCGCCCAGCGTCTCGAAGCGGCCGGGCGGCAGCCCCTTGTCGACCAGATAGGTCCTGACCGCGTCGGCGCGGGCCTGGCTCAAGGCCAGGTTGGTGCTGCGGCTGCCGGAGCTGTCGGTGTGGCCAATGATCTGCACCTTGTCGCTGTGCAGCTTCGGGATCACGTCGGCCACCTGGTCGAGCAGTTCGCGCCCGCGCGCCGTCAGCGTGGCGCTGCCGGTCTCGAATTCCACCACGCGGTTGGTGAGCACCTTGTCCAGCAGTCCCTGTTCGTCCTTGCCGGCCGCCACGCGCAGGCCGTTGACGATCTTGTAGGTCGGGTTGAGCGAGGTGGCGAAGGCGCTGGCGATCTGCTGGCGCGAGGCCTCGTTCTGCACTTCGCCCTGCAGGCGGATCTGGGTGCCGTCCACTTCCAGTTGGCCGCGGTTGATCTGCTTGAGCGGCTGGCCGATCAGCTTGCCGACGTGCTCCGACCAGTTGGGGGGCGCGACCACGCCGCCGACCTCGATCTGGTCGATGACGTTGCCCACGCCATAGACCTGTTGCAGCCGAGCCAGCACGTCGGCCTTGGTGGCCTCGTCGGGCACGGCGCCGCTGGCCACCACCTGGCCGGGCTGCGGAATCACGTTGGCGGGGACGACGGTGGCGGCGTCCTGCGCCGCCGCGGCGCACGAGAACAGCGCCGCCAGGATCAGGAGAGAGACGCGCATGGTCAGGCTCCGGTGAAGACTTCGAGATAGGTGTCGAGCGCCATGCGCAGCGACAGCCTGGGTTGGTCCAGGTAGCTGGAGAGCTTGGCCAGGCCGTGGCTGGCCGACACGTGGTTGCGCACCCAGGGCGCGTCTTCCAGCACGATGTATTGCTCGGCAAAGGCCTGCGGCGTGGACAGCAGGCTGGCCAGCGTCTGCGGAGAGGCGCCGCGAAAACCCGCCACCAGCCGGTGCTTGCCGCCGATGCGGCCGATGAACACGGCGATCTCGAAATCCGCGCGCGCCAGGAACGGCGCGATCAGCGTCATCCAGTACGAGGCCACCAGATTGATGTAGAGCGGATCGTCCGGCAGCGGCAGCGCCAGCCCGCGGTCGAGCTGCGAGGAGCCGCTGGACATGACCGGTTCGAGCAGGATGCCCAGCGCCAGGACGATGTCGTGCACGTTGGCCGCGTGGCCGTTGCCGCGCAGCATGGCCTGCAGGCGCTCGACGGTCTGCAGGTCGACGAAGGCATCGAAGCCGTCGTCGGCCTCGGTGCGGATTTCGCCCTCGAGTTCGTTCAGGCTCTGCAGCGCCGGGCCGGGGTCGGCGTCGGTCATCAGCAGCGCGGCGGCGCCGCTCATGCGGTTCCACAGCCGGCTGAAGGCCATCGGGCTGCGGGCGATGAAGGCCAGCGGCCGCTGCACCTCGACCGAAGTCGCCGACAGGAACGGAAAGCGACGGCCCGACTGGTCGCGGCTGGGCTGGAGGTGCCCGGCGATGGCCAGCTTGCCGCGCGAGCCGAGGATGGCGAACGGCATCGGCTCGGCCTCGTCGTACAGCGTCTTCCAGTGCGGGTCCTGGGCCAGCAGCTCCATGGTGTTGGCGACCCAGCCGTCCAGCGTGCTCATCAGTTGTGGATGCGAGGTGTTCTTGACGAAGTCGCCGCGGGCCGGGATCTTGCCAAAGTAGGCCGTGCGGAACAGGGGGGACTGCAGGTTGCTCATTGCGGCGCTCCGGGTCGCGTCTGGGCGGAGGAGGATTCGGAAGTGGCGCCCACCACGGAGGAGGGCAGGCGCAGGTTGCGCAGGCCCTGGCTGCCGCCGGGCTCGCTGCCGCCGGCGCCG
This sequence comes from Achromobacter sp. SIMBA_011, assembly GCF_046535435.1. NCBI lineage: Bacteria > Pseudomonadati > Pseudomonadota > Betaproteobacteria > Burkholderiales > Alcaligenaceae > Achromobacter > Achromobacter sp. SIMBA_011. The sequence goes on from NZ_JAWRWN010000002.1 coordinate 1,000,748, forward strand.
GGCGCCTGGGCGTTGCTGATGATGCGCAGCTTGACCGGCACCGTCACGTTCGACTTGCCCCAGCTCATGTTGAAGCTGCCGTCGGCGTTGGAGGTGCGCTGGGCGGTCGCGATCAGGCGTTCCAGGCCGAAGCGGCCGGGTTCGTTGACGATCTCGACCACGCTGCCGTCGAAGGTGGTGGCGGTGATGCGCGCGCCGGGCGCGCCCTGCGCATTGGGCCAGACGAAGTTGACCCATTGCGGCGGCGTGTTGCGGTAGCGAAGTTGCTGGCCGTCGATCTCGATGGTGTATTCGGTCACCCCGGCGGCGGGCTTGGGCTGGATCTGGAACAGCGTCTGCGGCTGGCTGGCCGAACCGGCGCCCGCGCCGCCGGACAGCGGCGCCACCCACTGCGCGAAGTTGGCGGTGAAGGTCGGCTGCAGGCTGATGCCCATGTCGCCCCAGGTGCGCGCCGTCAGGATGTCGCCGCGGCGCACGGTCAGCGGGCCGAGGGTGTCGTTGACGTATTTGGCGATGCTGCCCTGCGGGCCGAACACCTGGCCGATTTCGTCGCTGCTGGCTTCGACGCTGGCGCGCGAGGCGAACGGATACTTCTCGGCCAGGGTCTGGTTGAACGGCTGATAGACCTGTGCGTTCCAGACCTTGTTCAGTTCGCGCTCGGCCGGTTGCATGGCCACGGCGTAGGCCTGGATCAGCGGTCGCACCAGCAGCGGGCGCAGCGTCTCGCGCTGCGTCGCCGACAGGCCGGCCAGCATCTGCTCGTCGACCAGCTTGAGCGCGTCGGCCAGCTCCGAGTCCTTGCCTTCCAGCGTCTGGCGCAGCAGCACCAGCGAGCCGGGGCCGGGGTCGCCCTGGTTGTTGAGCAGGTTGAAGCGCGTGCGGATCTTGGACAGCGCGCCCATGTAGTTGCCCAGCAGCGACTGGTTCTCGCGCGTCACCACCAGGCGCGCCACGTCCGAGAACTCGCGGCCCACCGGACCCATCGGGATGGCCTCGCCGTTGGCGGCGGTGGCGGGCGCCGGCGGCGTCTGCCGCAGGATCACGCGCTTGAACCAGCCCACCACGCCGCTTTGCGCCTGCTGCAGGCCGGCGTTGACCAGCGACGGGTTGTCCCACGAGGTCTGCTCATAGGCGGTGTTGATCAGCTTGGCGATGGGCGAGGTCTGCGGGTCGCCCAGCCGGTTCATCGCGCCCACCGACTGCTCGAAGCTGGTGAAGGGTTTGATGGTCACGCCGCGCAGGAACTTCTGCCATTCCTGGGCGTACTCCGTCTTGTACATCGTCGCCAGGCTCTTCTGGATCTGCTCGGGGCTGCCGTCCAGCGTCAGGTCGTCGCGCGCGTTCACGCCCAGCACCCAGTCGCTGGTCTGCACTTCCTTCTTGGCGGCCTCGTTGATGGCGGGCTGGATGTATTGTTCCCAGGCCTCGCGGGTGAAGGTGCCGGGGATGGCGTAGCTGCCGGCCACCACGCCGGCGTCGTTCTCGCCGACGATGCGCGCCACCGTCATGGTCTGGAAGCGCGTGGCGGCGCGCGCCTTGAGCGTGGCGTAGGCGCGTTCGCGCGCCGGCATGCCCTGCATCACGGCGCGCAGGCTGGCGCGGGTCTTTTCCACCAGCGCCAGGTTGGTGTCGATCTGCGGCCAGCCGGCGTCGGGGGCGCGGCTGACGTAGAACGAGATCAGGCGCTCGGCGCTGCGGATCAACTGGTCGCGCGGCATGGCGCCGCGGTTGGTCTCCAGCCAGCCGCGCCAGAAACGCGTGATCTGGTCGGACAGGTGGGTCGGGTCGACGTGCTGGCGATTGGCCATCATCAGGTACGTCTTGAGCGCGTTGTAGGCGTCGTCGGCATTGGTCGGCGAGGCGTCCTGGAACAGCGTGTCGCCGCCCGCGGCATTCGCGCCGCGCAGCGCCTGCGGCGCAGGCTTCGGCGCGCCGCCGGCGGCCGCCGCGTTGCCGGACATGTCGACCTTGGCCAGGAAGTCCTCCAGGCTCACCTTGACCGGGCTCAGCATGAACTGGCGTGCGCCGTTGTAGTACTCGGCCAGCAGGCGTTCCTTGAGCACGTCGCCCTGGTATAGCCCCAGGCCCAGCGACCACGGGCGGCTGGACGAATAGCGGTCCAGTTGTTCGATGCGGTCCTGCAGGATCTCCATGGCCTCCAGGCGGCTCTGCAGGTCGGTGCGCTCGCTTTGCAGGCGCACCACCTTGTCCAGGTCGGCCTGCACGTTCTGCGCCAGTTGGCGGTTGCCCAGGTACGACCAGCTCCAGCCGCCCAGCACCAGGCCCAGCGCCAGCACCAGGCCGAAGAAGGTCAGGTAGCGCATGCGGGTCTTGGCCGGGCTGGCGTGCTGGCGCACCAGCTTCTTGTCGGCAAAGATCACGCTGGAGAACAGGTCGCGCAGGAAGAAGCCGTTGTGCGAGGACACGCTGCGCGCCTGGCCGCGCGGGGCCGGGCGCAGGTCGAAGCGCTCGGCCAGCCGTTCGGTCGAGGTGCTTTGCGACACGCCTTCCTGCAGCGCGCTGGTGAAGTAAAAGCCGCGGAACACGGGCTTGTACTGGAACGGGTTGGTCTCGAACAGCGTCGACAGGAAGGTGCGCAGGGCGGGCTTGATGCCGGCGAATTCCAGCGGGAACGTCAGCAGTCCCGGCGGCAGGTCGCGGTTGTTGCGCAGCGAGATCTGCGCCGTGCCCATTTCCTTGAGGCCTTCGTACAGTTCGTCGAAGCGTTCATCGAACAGGGCCAGCACGTCGCGGTTCTCTTCCGCGCCGTAGGGCAGGGTGGCGCCCCAGACGCGGTCGCGTTCGCGCTGGTCGCTGTCGGAGAAGAACTCGTTGAAGCCGGAAATCAGGTCGGCCTTCGTGAAGATGATGTAGACCGGCGCGAACACTTCCAGCCGGTCGGTCAGTTCCTGCACGCGCTGGCGCAGGTTCTTGGCCAGGTTGATGGCGAACTCGGGGCCGGCGCCGGTCAGCTCGTCGATGCTGGCGGCCACGATGATGCCGTTGATCGGCGCCTTGGGGCGATGGCGCTTGAGCAGGTCGAGAAAGCCCATCCATTCGTTGCGGTCTTCCTCGTGCACCGAGTAGCGGCCGGCCGTGTCCAGCAGGATGCCCTCGGTGGTGAAGAACCAGTCGCAGTTGCGGGTGCCGCCCACCCCGCGCACCGCCGCCCCGTTCTTGTCGGCGAAGGGAAACTGCAGGCCCGAGTTGATCACCGCGCTGCTCTTGCCCGCGGCCGGGTTGCCGATCACGATGTACCAGGGCAGTTCGTACAGGGCTTCGTTGCCCGAGACCTGGCCGATCTTGGAGGTCTTGATGGTGCGCACGGCCTGCACCAGCCGGGTGCGCAGCGCGTCCACGTCGCCGCGGTTGGCGGCGGCCGCGCCGGCCTGCACCTGCTGCTCGAGCATGTCGCCCAGGTTCTTGTTGGCGCGCCGCGCGCGGCGCCGGCGCCACAGGTAGGCGCACAACCAGATGAACAGGAAGATCCCCAGCGCGATGGCGGCCCAGACCAGGCCGATCTCGACCGTGTCGGCGAACAGGAACAGGAACACGACCAGGGCGATCAGGCCGATCGCCATGAACAGGCGCGGGTTGCCGAGGGCGCGCGATGTCCAATGTCGGCCTTCGCTCAGGGCGCTGGAGATACCGGAGAAGAAACCTGAAAGGCTACGCATGATTCTGGCTATTTTTATGTGGGTCAGGCGGAGAGGGACGGAGACAGCAGGGCGAGTGTGCGCAAAGCGGGGTCCTGGGTCATGACGGCGATGACGGGGGCTTCGGCCTGCGCGCAGGCCTCGCCGGCGACCGCCAGCGTCAGCAGGTGCGCGGCCGCGCCGGTGTAGCCGCAGGCGCCGCCCACGGCCAGGCAATCCTCATTCGGATCGAGTGTGGTGAACAGCGTGCTGGCCAGTCCCGCCGTTTCGAGCGGACGGCTGCCACGATGGTCGGCGTCGCTGACCAGCGCTCGGATGTCGTCCGCGCGCCGTTCCTGCTGCTGCAGGAAGTGGCTGGCCAACTCGGCCAGCATCGGTTCGCTGGCGGCGCCACGGGCGTCGGCGCCGGTGGCGCGGTGCGCCATGGGCGACAGGGCCAGCGCGAAGGCGCCGTCCGGCGGCGCGGCGCCGGCGTTGTCGCCGGCCCCGGCCTGGTTCAGGTCGAGCAGCAGGCCGGCGGCCGCTTCGCCGGGCACGCGTCCCTGCGGATTGGCGCTGTCGACCAGCATGCCGTCCGCGTCCCAGTCCTGCACCACCGCGGAGTCGATATAGGAATCGGCCGAGGCCACGATGCGCAGCGGCGCGCGCGCTGGCGTGACGGGCTCCAGCGCCAGTTGCCGCAGCAGGCCGTCGCTGGCCAGGGCGTCGCGCGCCTCGTGTGACCGCAGCGTCAGGCGGGCGGCGGGCCAGGCCGCGATGAGGCGGGCCTGGGCCAGCGCGTGCTCGCGCGCCGCCGGCGGCCATTGGGCTGGCAGCAGCAGTTCGACCTGCAGCAGCGGCCAATCGTCGTCGCGCTCCGGCGTGCCGTGATCCAGCACGTGGGCGCGGGCCTCGCGCGCCAGGCTCTCGACCACTTCGCACAGCAGGGCGGTGGCGCGCAGGCAGTTCTCGGCCTGCGCGGCGGCGGGCGCGGCTTGGATTTCGGCGGCCTCGCGCAGCATGTGGTTGTCCAGGTGCGCGGCGCGCGCGCTGAAGATGGGAAAGCCGCGGGCGTTCTTGAGCGTGTCGTCCAGGTCGGGCCGCTGCTGTTTCGCCAATGCCTCGTGGATCGCGGCCGCATCGCTGCCGGGCGCGGCGCGCGCGGCGCTTGCCAACACCGCCAGCCGCGTGGCGGCCGGCGCCGCCTGGGGCGCCTGGTCGCCGGGCTCCGCGGCCGGCGCCGCCGCGGCCGCGGCACGGGCTTCGCGGCGGGCGCGCGCGATGCGCAGGCCGGCCCAGCCGGCCGCGATCAGCGCCAGCGGCAGCGCGAACAGATACAGGCCGATGTCCAGCCCGGTGGGCAGCGTGCGTGATTCCTGCCACCAGATGATGACGGCCAGCCAGACCGCCCCGAAGACCAGGGCCAGCAGCAGGCCGGTTTTGAGAAAGCGGGTCATGTGGATTCGTAGCGGTAATCGGTTGTCGGGGCAGGGGGCAGGGTAGTCGCGCGAGATGATCGGCTCATTGCGCGGCCCCCGCGTCGCGTCGCATGACGCCGGGGCGCCGCAATTCGGTGTGGCCGAAGTCCATCAGCTTCCAGCGGCCGCCCCACGTCAGGCCGACACGCTCGGCGGTCTCGCCAAACAGCTCGTAGCCGCGCATGGCCCAGGGGTCCTTCTCCGACACCACCACCTTGCCATCGCGCAGGAACGCGCTGTCGGCGGCCAGGCCGTATTGGTGATAGCTCTGGTAGGCGCCGGCGTTGGTCACGTGGGAACCCTTGCTGGCCAGTTCTTCCTGGCGCTCGGGGCTGCGGTAGCCCTCGATCAGCACCATTTCATAGCCATGCTCTTCGCGCATGATGCGATAGGCGGCCAGCAGGCGCTGGCGGTAATCGGCGTCCAGCAGGTTCCAGTCGCGGCTCGCGCCGCCCAGGTTCGGGCGCACCAATTCCACCTCGCGCGTGGTGAAGACTTCGGGCGGCAAGGGCGGCGGCGGAACCAGTCTTTCTCCGGTCAGAAGGGCCTGGATGCGAGGGTCCGGGCCGGCCATCCGATCCTCGTAAATAAATGTGTGATTGTGTCGCATGACGAAAGCGAAAAGGGACGGAAGCAACACGACAGCGAGGCCCGCGGCGATCTGCCAGCGGTACGCGGAAAACGTGCTGCCGGCGCGGCCCACGCCCGCGCGCACCACCTGCGCGGAGCCGCCGACCATCCCGCCCGCATGTCCCGCGCCGCGCGCCACGCGGCGCCGCATTCCCTGCGCGAACGCACGCAGGCTCCGCGCGGTTCCCGTCCGGAATGACGGGAAGACCAGCAGCGCGGAGACGCCAATCGCAAGCAGAAAATATAGGGGCAGTAGAACTAGCAACGGTATCCCTCAATCACGAAGGCGTAATCTTTTGTTCTATTCGGGATTGAGGCAAGCGCTTGGGCGTTGCAGACAGCGTCGATGCTTTAGAAATCGTAACAAGAAGCCGTGATCTAAAAGATGTCATCAGGTATTCTCGGACACCTTGGTTAAAGGGGCTTCGTGCGCCCTTGCCGACACGGGATCTCGCATGGCAGAAGACGAAAAAAGATCGCGACCACCGCCTCCTATTCCCAGCTTGCTAGCCGGACGCTCATCCTCCGCGGATGCGCAGCAGTCGTCGCGCATTCTCGCCACGCTCGAAGGCCGCGTGCCCGAAGCCGAGGCGGGGCACTTGCCGCCCAGGCAACGTTCGAGGGCGCCGCTGCGGGTGCTGCTGGTGCTGCTCCTGGTATGTCTCGGCGCGGGGCTGTGGGCGGTCTATGACACGGCGGAATTGCCGGCCGTCGTGGCGCGCATCGAGCCGGATGCCCGGCCCGCGGGCAACCCGTCCGCCGGAGGCGCCGCCGCGGTCGCGACGCAAGCCAACCCGCAGGGCAATGCTCCCGCGAGCGCGCAGGCGCGCATGCCGGCGGACGCGCCTGCGCCGCCGCCCAGCGCGGCCGCCATCATCGACGATCATCCGTTGGCGCAATTGACGCAGCCCGCCGACGAGGGCGAACCCGCCAATCCGCTGGCGGCGCTGGCCGTCACGGCCGCCGCGCCCAAGCCCGCCACCGCGCCGCGCGCCGCAGCGCCGAAGGCCCCCGGCCCGACCACGCAGCGCGCCGAGCGCTCGCGCGAAGCCACCGTGATCGCCGCAGCAACGCCCGGCGCGGCGGCGTCGACGTCGAAGAGCGCGCCGGCGCGCGGCAAGGCGACGCCACGCAATGACAGCGACGCGGCCTTGCTGGCGACGCTGATGGCCTACGGCTTGCCGCCGGCGTCGCCGCCCGGCACCAAGGTCTACAAGACCGACGGTATCTTCGTGCGCGAGTTGCCGGGATCGTCGCTCGCCACCCGCCTCGGGGAATGCCGCAAGCTCGGTTTTCTCGAAAGCGAACAATGCCGCCTGCGCGTCTGCGCGGGCCACTGGGGCACGGCCCCTGAATGTCCCAACGCGCAATCCCACATCGAACCGTGATCGCGCCTGACCAAGGTTTTTCCTCGATGGATCCGACCGCAACCGCTGGCTTGTTCAATGCAGATGCCCGACTCTACCGTTTGCAAGGCGAGGGCGCGCTTGCGTCCCTGCAGGTGGAGGGTTGGATCGCGCGCGAGGCGCTTTCGAGCGTGGGCCAGTTGCGCGTGGTGGCGCTGTCGGATGACGCCGGCCTCTCGTTGCAGGACATGATTTCTCGCCCGGTCACGCTGTGGACCGCGCGCGCCGACGGCAGTCGCGCGGCGCGCAGCGGCGTGATTCGGGAAGCCGAGCTGCTGTCGGGCGACGCCGGCCTGGCGCGCTACCGGCTGACCGTGGCGCCGTGGCTGTGGCTGGCCACGCAGCGGCGCGCCAGCCGCGTGTTCGAAGGCAAGGCGGTGCTGGACATCGTGCGCCACGTGCTCGATGGCTATGAAGGCTATGTCTACCGGTTGGCGGCCGACGTCGAACCGGCGTTGGCGGGCCTGAAGCCGCGTCCCTACACCACGCAATATCGCGAGACCGACTACGACTTCCTGGCGCGCCTGCTGGCCGAGGCCGGCCTGGGCTGGACCGTGCTGGAAGACGAAAGCGTGCCCGCTCGCCACGTCGTGCAGTTGTTCGCCGACAGCCGCAACCTGGCCGAGGACGCCGAGTCCGCGAACGGCGGCATCCGCTTCCAGCGCGCCGCCGCGACCGAATCGCGCGACACCGTACAGGCGCTGGCGCGCCAGCGACGCCGCACGCCGGACAGCATCACCGTGCTGGGCTGGCATGACAGCGGCAAGCGCGCGGTGGCCGCGCAGTCGCTGGTCAATCCGGCCAGCGGCAACGGCGACGAGCATGGGCTGGATTGGTACGAGGTCGCCGGCCATGGCGGCTTTGCGGATGAGGCCCAGGCCCGCCGCCAGGCGGACCTGGCGACCGAAGCCGTGCGCGCCCGCGCGGAAACCTTCGTCGGGCGCGGGGTGGTGCGCACGTTCCGCTCGGGCACGCGCTTCACGCTGCAGGACCTCTCGTCGCTGGGGCCGGCGGGCGAAGCCGGCTTCGAACCGGTCTTTGCGCTGGACCGCGTCGAGCACGTGGGCATCAACAACCTGCCGCCCGAAACGCGCGCCTCGCTGGCGCAGCGGCTGGGCGGGCTGGATCAGTACCTGGCGCTGGATGGCGACGCCTTGGCCGGGCCGGGCGCGCAACCGCATGACGCCATCGCCTTGCGCGCGGATGCGGCCGTGCTGGCCAGGGCGCGCGAGGTCGGTTACGCCAACCGCTTCGAGGCGGTGCGCTGTGACCGTCCCTGGCGGCCCGCGCTGCCGCAACCACGTGGCGCGCGCCTGACGGGCGCGCCGTCGGTGCACGGCGTGCACACCGCTGTCGTCACCGATGCCGAGGGCGGCACGCAACCGAAAGAGCAGGACGAGATCCTGCGCAACAAGCGCGGCGACGTTCGCATCCGTTTTCATTGGCAGGCCAACGCCGCCGAGGGGGAGGCCGCCAGCCGCTGGGTTCGGGTGGCGCAGCGCCAGTCAGGCGCGGGCATGGGCATCAGCTTCGTGCCGCGCATCGGCCAGGAGGTGCTGGTGCGCTTCCTGGATGACGACATCGACCAACCCATCGTGGTGGGCGCGCTGTACAACGGCCGAGGCGAAGGCGGCACGCCCGCCACGCCCGGCGGGCGCCAGGGCGCCAAGGCCGACACGCAGGTCTATGCCGCCGCGCGCGATGGCGCGCCCAGCGCCCAGGCCAACCTGGCCTCGGGCAACGCGCCGGCCTGGCACGGCGCGGCCGGCGGCGACGAAAACCATCGCAACGCGGCCGCCTTGAGCGGCTTCAAGAGCAAGGAGTTCGGCGGCGCGGGCTACAACCAGATCGTGTTCGATGACACCGATGGCCAGTTGCGCATGCAGGTCAAGAGCAGCGCGCAGGCCAGCGAGCTGAACCTGGGACACCTGATCCATCAGGCTGGCAACTACCGCGGCGGCCTGCGTGGCCTGGGCGCCGAGCTGCGCACGGATGGCTACGGCGCGGTGCGCGGCGGCGCGGGCGTGCTGCTGAGCACGTATACGGCGACCGGCGGCCTGGCCAGCGCCATCGGCGATGCGGCCGGGGTGCAGGCGCTGGCGGGCCAGACTGAGCAGATGGCGCGTTCGCTCGACGGCGTGGCGGGCGCGCATCAGGGGCTGCGGCTGGCGACTGTGCAGGGCACGCGCGGGCCGGGCGCCAGCGTGCTCGATGGCGACAAGGCGCCGCTGGCGGCCATGCATCGCGCGGTTTCGGGCACGGTGGCCGGTGACAGCGTGGAAGGCGCGCGCGGTGACGCCTCGTCCAAGCATACCGACGCGGCGCAAGGCAAGGTGCCGCACGCCACCGATCCCGTGGTGCTGATGGCGGCGCGCGCCGGGCTGGCGCAGGTGGCCGGCCAGCACCTGCAATACACCGCCGGCGAGGCGCTGCACTGGTCGGCGGGCAAGGACCAGAACCTGGCGGTGATGGGCGCGCTGCGCCTGCACACGGGTCAGGGGCTGGGCATCGTGGCGGGACTGCAGCAGGGCGGATCGGAGTCCGGGCTGGACCTGATCTCGGCCAAGGGCAATGTCGACGTGCAGGCGCAGCACGACATCCTGCGGGTGCAGGCGCAGCAGGACATTACCATCGGCAGCGCCCAGACGGCGGTGGAATACGCCGCGCCCAAGCGCATCCGCATTGCGACGGCGGCGGGCGCCAGCATCGTGCTCGAGGGCGGCAACATCACCGTCACCGCGCCGGGCCGCATCGACGTCAAGACCGGCAACAAGCAGTTCGCCGGGCCGGACCGCCTGCCCTATGCCTTCCCCCAGTTCACCGTCTGCAAGCAGTGCGTGCTGGACGCGCAGGATGGCGTGCAGTCGATCACCGACAAAGCATGAGGGGCGGCATGATGGATTGGGAGTCGCGCCTGAATGACACGCTGGCCCAGGCCGTTGATCTGGCCGCCGATGTCGGCGCCGCATTGAATACCTTTCTGCTGGTGGATTTTCGCGGCCACGCCGAACTGTCCGCTCCGCTTCGGGCCAGCGCGGATCTGAGCCATGGCTCCATCTGGGTCGGCACCGAACTGGCGGTCTACGAAGACATCGCGCCGTTGCTGATCGAGGTCGATGACCTGACGCGCTTCGAACTGTGGCGCGGTCCCGGCGAGCCGCGTACCTCGGAATTGCTGCGCCTGCTGAAGCGGCTGCACCAAAGCGATAGCGGCGCGTATGCGCTGATCCATCTGGTGTCGCCATTGCCGCTGGCCGAACTGATGGCGCACTTCGCCTATTACGGGGAGTACGGCCTGCCCGATGGCCGCGAGTACTACCTGCACCTGTACGACAGCCGCATCCTGGACCGCGCCTTCCAGGTGTGGACGCCGGCCGAGCGCGCGCGGTTCCTGGCGCCGTTCAATCTGCTGCGCTACCCGCGCCGCGACGGCACCATGGCGCAGTGGACCGGCCCCGGCCAGCGGCCGGCCGACGATGCGCCCCGGCAGCAACCGTTCACGCTGGCGCAGCACCAGGCGCTGCTGGAGCTGGACTATCCAGACAAGCTGGCGGTGCAGATCCGCCGCATCTACCTCGGCGTGCTGGGCGAATTGCGGCAGGATGAACTGGTCGAGCGCGTGACCGAACAGATGGCGCGGGCGCGCTCATACGGCATCGCCAGCGAGCGCGACATGCTGGACTACGTGGCGTGGGGCATCACGATTTCCCCGCGCTTTGACGAACACGAGGCGATTGCGCCGGCGCTGCGCGCCTTCCAGGGCGAGGGGCTGTCGCAGGCGCTGGCACATGTGCCCGACGCGGTGTGGGATGGGCTGCTGCGGGCGGAGCAGGAACGGGGGATTGAATCATGATGGATAGGGACTGCGTGGGGCGTAGGGGGTGGAATGCGTAAAGGCTTGATCGTCTTGTTGATGTGGCTGGGGATGCTGACTGGTTGCAATAGCGAACCCAGCTATTCACGTCTCACGTTCGTGGTGCTCAATTACACGCCCTGGGATCTCGACAATGTTCGAATAACCGATTCGGAAGGCCGATCCGCCAGCATCGGTTCAATCGGTGTCGGTGGAGGTGAAGGTTCGGGTTCGTGCTGCTACACCTTGAAAGGGACGGATTTCACGGTGACTTGGCGGGGAGCAGACGGCGAGGAAGTCAGGAAGCACGTGTACGACGGAAAGGTCGACGAGGTGATTTTCAACAAAACGACCTCGGTACATTTTCCCGCGACCGAAATCCCTAAGGGAGATGGTCCCTTATACCTGCAGTTGCATATTTATCCCGACGAGCACATGGAGATTGCGCTCAGCCGCAAGCTTTTGGGCCAGACGCGTATTCCGCTCGTTGATACGACGGACTGGCTATACGACCAACATCGTGAAGCATTGAAAAACTATCGCAGCAGCTCGGAGCTCTTGCGCGTGCTGGCAAAAGTGGCCAAGGTTGCCTGGATGAAGTATCGGATCGAGGAAAAAGACGATATGAAGCAGTACATGTACATGTACTTCACGGTGGCATCGAACTTTGACTCGGACGCCGATATCGCGACGATACTCTCCCGGCCCGATAGGAAGCCCGGAGACTTCGCGCGCGAGATGAAGAATCTGCCTGAAGGGAAAATAGAGAAACTAAGGGCCACGGGGACCCCGCCTGGAGAAAAGAATGTCTGATCAAGCCCCAGTTCTGAGTGGCGTGGACCGAACTCCCGCTTCGGTACTCAAGGCGATGACTCGAAATGAAGAGGCATATCCCAGGAAGGATTGCAACGAATGTGGGGCGGTAATCAGAATTGGATTTTTCTTTGACGGGTTTGGTCGGAATCGCGATGCCGATGAAGCACATCCGACTTTCTACTCGAACATCTGCCGTCTGTGGGATGCTCACTATGACCAGAAGGATACCGGACGTCCAGTCAATCAATTCTGGTTCCGCTTTTACTACTCGGGGTTAGGGACAGAACTAAACGAAGACGCCAAGAACGACGATTTCATCTACGGGGCCACTGTTGCTGGAAAGAAGCTGCTCAGCGAGGGTGGTAAGCGACTGTCCTCTGCGGGAAAGAACATCACGCGTCTGGACGAGGTGCCAGAGCACGACATGCTCAAGCGCCTGCGCAGCGCTACGCAAAAGATGATCAAGGAGGGATCTTTTTCTCCTGTAGTCAAAGCGTATAAAGATGTGGTGAAGGATGTAAAAACACTACCCGACAAGGTTGTGCGTATTTGGAATGCATGGGATCCCGAGCGCTTGGCGAATCGGGCCAAAGGCACGTTGCGGGGATTCTGGGCGGGTTTCAAGAAGAATCCGCTGAAAGTGGCCTGGACTGCAGGCAAGGAAGTCGTCAAAGCCACAGCGCTGGAAGGTGTACCAATCATTCGTGACAACGAAACCGTGGCATACATCATGGGTACCGGTGTTGACGTACGAGTGGATGCAGCTCTGCACCAGCTGATGGCGGCGCACGAGGCTGTCAGCGCTGAAATGAATAATGTGCGCCGAATCGAGATTTCGGTTTTTGGCGGCGATCGAGGCGGCGTGATGGCGCGGCAGTTCATCAATGATGTGGTGAAAAAATTCCGGCGCCGCCATGATAAGGATCTGGCAATCATTGGCAAAAATGGAGCGCCAGACACAGAAATCCGGATTCGATTCCTTGGTCTTTTCGATTCCGTATCCTCAATCATGGATGAAAGTTCCTTTTTGGGGTTTTTGCCCATTGGCGACTTGATCAAACAGACTCATAAGGATCGGGCGTTGACCGTGCCTGCCGCGGTAGACAAGTGTGTCCACTTCGCGGCCGCTCACGAACTTCGGGCGAATCAGCGCATCGACAGCCTGGAGAAGACGCGTGGCGAGCAGTATCTCTACCCGGGATCCAGCGGCGATGTGACAGGTGTCGGGCCAGAGGGGACATTGGGCGCTCGAACCGAACTGTCCAGAATTCCTCTTCGCGACATGTTGAATCTGGCACTTGCCAATGGGGTGGCCATATACAGCATGGAGCAGTTGTTTGAGAGGCGGCCAATTGTTTTCTTGAAGTTCTCGCTGGCTGGTCAAGTCAAGGACAAAGGGGAGAACCACTATGTTACCGACTTGGTTGATGCTTATCGCGGCCTGGTGAAATACGAGCCCGGCATCGACTTCATGCCCCACATGGAAGTCTTCCTGCGCTGGCTCGCCGTCCGCTACCAGGACCCCGTCTTCAAGAGCGAGCTGTCAGATCCCGCGGAAAAGTGGATCAAGGATCGCGATTTCTTCACGCCCGAACAGGAATACAACGAAGAACTCCGCCGCGTGTCGGCGCTGTCCCGCGAAGAGCGGGCAAAGCCCGAAAACACGGCTCGCCTGAAAGAACTGGAGGCGCTGAAGGACGAACGCTGGGAGCGCGCGGCGGCCAGCCGTGGCGAGTTGCCGCCCAAGCGGTTCAAGCCGTTGTGGCAGCGGCTTGAGGAGGAATACCGGGCGCTGGAAGACGCCGAGCGCAAGGATGCCGAGAACGAGCGGCGCAAAGACGAACTCCGCCGCACTAATCCTGAGCTGGTGCGCCGCATCGAACAGGTGAACCAGGGTCCGCGCGATATGCAAAAGATGCGCAACGACATCATCGTGCGCAATGGCGGCAAGTTGACCGACGAAGACCAGCCCAAGGACCCCTTCGCCGACATGAAGGCAAGGCGGGCCACCGAACAGCGCCTGCTGAACGTATGGCGCGAAGCCAGCGCCGGCAAGAATCCGCTGCCGCCCAAGGTCATGGCGCTGTTCGACTTCCTGGTGCACGACGCCATGCTGAGCAGTTGGCCGGATCACCTGCTGGCCAGCACCACGCTGTACTTCCGCACGCGCGACAAGGACATTTTCGGCAAGACCGATTTCAAGGCCGAGGAGGCAAAGTTGAAGACCGATACCGCCGCTGCGGCGCGCGTGGACCAGATGCGGGCGAACCTGGATAGTATGGCGCCGGCCCGGCCCTAGACGACGCGCTGGCAGCGGGGAATCGAAATGCGGCTTGGGTGGACTCTGGCGCTGGTGCTGGCTGCGGGCATTGCAGGTTGCGGTGGCGAACCGACGTATCGCGGTATCAACTTCATCGTCTACAACTACACGCCTTGGGACCTCGATCAGGTTCGAGTCACCGACGCCAGTGGGCGGTCGGCCGTGACCGGCGCCATTGGCGTGGGCGGAGGTGAGGGCTCTGTCTCATGCTGCTATACCCTGAAGGGTACGGAATTCACGGTCACATGGCGAGGGGCGGATGCTGAAGAAGCCAGACGGCATATGTTCGATGGAAAACTCGATGAGGTGATCTTCGAAAAGACGGCACCGGTGCATTTTCCCGTCTCGGAGATTCCGGCGGGAGATGGGCCACTCTATCTGGAGTTGCATATCTACCCCGACGAGCATATGGAACTCGCGCTCAGCCGAAAGCTGCTGGGACAGACGCGGATTCCGATCGTCGCTGTCACGCGTTGGTTATACACAGAACACCGCGATGCGCTGGCGAATTACGGCAGCAGTTCCGACGTGCGGCGTGTGCTGGGGAAGGTAGCCGGGACCGCGTGGAAGAAATATCGAATCGAGGCGGAAGTCGACATGCGCCAATACATGCGCCTGTATTTCACCGTCGCCTCCGACTTCGACACCGACCCGGAAATCGCCGCGCTGCTGTCGCAACCCGGCCGCCAGCCCGGCGATTTCGCCAAGGCCGTCGCCGCATTGCCGGTGGCGACCATCGCACGCTTGAAAGCCCAGGGCACGCCGCCGGGCGACAAGAATGGTTGACGCCGACGCGGTCGCAACGCCCAGGCTACCGCGTATTCACGATTCGGACCGCGCTCCTGTGCGCCGCAGCCATCGCCGCAACCCGTTCCACAGCCAGTGCTTGATCCTGCCTCCATAGGCCCAGGACAGCACCATCAACCCCAGCATCGCCACCATGTAATACTCCGTCGCCCAGGGGGGCACCGGATTCAGCTCATGGATCCGGTCGAGGATCGGGTGAAACGGCAGGATTTCGCTGGCGGCCAGCAGGCTGAACACCAGGGCCAGCAGCGGGCCGGTGAAATGGGGCCGCTCGCCGTGGGTCGCATCGTCGGCCCAGTACCCCCAGTGGATGAAGCGCAGGACCTGGATCGCCACCACCAGCGCGGCGATGCCGACGGCCAGCGCCATGCCGCCGATGAGCAGAAGGATTTCGAGCGGAAACATGGCCGGCCGGCGTGGGCGGCGTCGCGCCGGGCCTAGGGCGCCGCCTGTACTTCGATCGTGACGGTATTGGACCGCACGCCATTGGACTCGATATAGACCTCGTACTTCGCCGGCTCCGTGGGCAGTCCCACCTGCGCCGCCAGGTCGGTGCTGAACTGCGTGCCGACGCTGATGCCCGGGCTGATCGGGATGCCCTTGGGCGGGCGCGAGCCCGGGATCTCGTCGACCTCGACGCCGGCGCGGGGCGGACGGCGCTTGTATTCGTAGGCCACGCCTTCGTAGGTCTTGCCGGTCTGGGTGTTGACCGCCACGAAGCGCGGCAACTTCTGATTTTGCGAGACGGGGATGATGCCCTGCGCGCATACCGGGATCACCAAGGCGCCGGTGGCCTGCGGCCGCACGCGCGTGGGCGCGGCGATGTTCAGTTGGTCATCGCTGCCGTGGTTGGGCGGGATGCAGGCGTGGTCCAACACGGTGCCGATGGGGGCGGTGGCGAAGGCGGGCGGGTCAATCCAGTCGGTGGTCATGGAAGCGGTCTGGGTAGCGGGTTGAGAGGGGGCGCGCGGACCGCCGACGGTCCGCGCCGACGCGGGCAGGGCGCAGAGCGCGGCCGCGAGCAGCAAAACCAGGGCCGGCGCCGCGCGGCGCCAGCCGTCAGAACGTGGGCCAGCCACCGGACATATCCACTTTGCGGACGGCCTTGGCGCAATGGACGCAGAAGCGGATGCTCATGCAGTCGGCGCCGAACATGACGCAGGCGCCGGTGTCGGCATCGCTGAACCGGTTCGCGGGCAGGCCCTGATGGCAGTGGTTGCCCCACTTGGAATAGAAAAACGGCCCCTTGTCGAGCTTGGACGAGTCCATGTCGGCTTCGTCCGGATGCGCCTGGACCCATTCCGGGCCGCTGGGCGTCATGCCGATCAGGTGGCCGATTTCATGGACGAAGGTCTCCTGCTGGTAGTTCATCGTCACCGGGTCCCAGGGGGACATCGCGGCCACGCACAGCAGGTTAGTGTTGTAGAACGCGAGACCGGCCGCCGCGCTTTCCATGAGTCGCACGCGCAATACGATCTTGCCGGCCGTGGGCACGGGCAGCAGCCCCTCCAGGCGTACGTTCACCGCATGGCAGGCCTTGGGCTGGGCCGGATCGTAGGGGACCGGCGTGACCCGATCGCGTGGCACCACCGCGCGCCGCACGCCGGCGGCCGGGTCGGTGTACTCGAACAGGCATTCCAGGAACCAGTCCTGGGCCGGATCGATGTTGTACCAGAGGAAGCTGACGTCGCCGGCGGCGTCGGCGAACTGGACCTGTGTGCTGCCGGCGCCCGGGCCCGCGTTGGCGCGGATGTAAAAGGGTTGCACCGGCTTCGGCGTGGCGAGCCGGTCCACGTGGCAGGCCACGATGGTGTACGGCTCGCGCTCGGCGCCCTGCGATTGGGCGTAGACCGACCGTGCCGCGCTGCGCAGGCGGGCATCGTCAGCGCTGTTGTCATAGATCACATCGTAATTGGCCTGGCCGCGCGTGGTCAGCGGCGGCAACTGCACCACGTCCACGCCGTGCCGCGCGTACTCGGTCGCGGTCGGCTGGAAGCCGTGGGGGCGCTGCATCGGCTCGGGGCCGGGCAGCATGATTTCCTGGATGTACAGGCGCCTGACCGTTTCCACGACCTCGGTGGAGATGATCTGGTTCTTGTCGTTGACCACCTCGAACAGATAGGTGTTCAGTCCGGCGGCTGGCAGCGCGATATCGTCGACGATCTTGGTGCCGTCCGGATCGGTGACGTAACTGTAGGAGCGCTGGTTCGGCTCGCGGTAGAGCGGCTGGCGGCTCAGTTCGCGCGCCGAGTACACCGCATTGCCCGGCCGCGGGCTGACCTTGACCGTGAAGCGGTGTTGGCCGGCCTTGTCGAAGCGCACCCGGATCTTGGGCTTGTTGGTCTGGCGGTCCAGGCTGGTGAGCGCCTGGCCGTCGTTCCAGCGTTCCTCGGCCTGCGGCAGGTTGACGTATTGCAGCTTGGCGCCGCTACGCGCCTGGTAGGCCGAGGCCACCGTGGTGGCCGGCCTTGGCGTGTCGCCCGCCGGTTCGCCGGTGGCGCCGCCGGGCACCCGCGCGGCGCCGGGCAGGTTGATGCCGGCCGCTTCCATCACGCGCCGGGCCAGGCCCGGATAGGGCGAGTTGGCCACCGCGGGGATGTTCATGATGGCTTGCGCCACCTTGGGCAGCGTCACGCTGGAAATGCTGGGCGATTGCAGGATGGCGCCCACCACCGCCGGGACCGCGGAGTGCGTCAGCCCCGGCGTGCTGAGAATGGCGCCGGCCACGGCGGGCAGGTTGCCCTGGGTGACGTCCGGCATCGACAGCAGCGTGTTCACGGTGGAGCCGAGCGCCGCGCCGCGGTCGCCCATGACGCCCATGGCCTGGGTCATCATCGGGCCGATGGCTGCGCCCACGCCGCCAGCGGATGCCGCCGCGCCCGCCGCGCCACCCGCGGCTGCCGAGGCTGCCGAGGCTGCCGAGGCACCCTCCGCGCCAGCGGCACCGTCCGAGGCGCCGGACAACATGCCGCCGGCTTTCGAACCCAGCGCGGCGGCCTGCGATGCCATCGCCGTGGCCTGGCCGGCCATGGCGCCGGCCTGGGAGACCGCGTCGGCGGCGTTGGCCAGGCCGGCAGGGATGGGCACGGCGCTGGCGAGCGCGCCGCCGGCGCCTTGCGTCAGGGACGCGGCGTTTTCACTTACCAGCGATTGCGTGGCATTGCCGGCGGCCGAAGCGGCGCGCCCCATCAGCGACGGGGTGCCGCCGCTCATCAGCGACGGCGTGACCGCGCTCACCGCGGACTGCGCCATGCCGCCGGCCTTGGCCGCGACGCCCGAGACCAGGCCGGAGCCGGCTTCGGTGACGGCGCCCATGGCTTTGCCGGCCATCGCACCCAGGTCCTGCACCGGCTTGAGCACGGCGCCGGCTATTGACTTGGCTTTGTCCAGCATGCCGGAAGCGGCTGTCAGGCCGCTCGAAAGCGCGCTGGCGCCACCGGCCAGGGCCGAGCCGGGGCCGCCCGCGGCGGCCGCATCGGCGGCGGCCGGCGCGGCGGCCAGGGCGTCCGAAGCGCCAGCGGCATTGAGCGCCTTGCCTGAACCGCTCAGGGCCTGGAGCAGCGCGTTGGGCCGGTGCACCAGTTCGGCCGTCACCAGCATCGGATCGCCGACCTGGCTGGAGGGCAGCGCGGGCAGGGCGGCCGCGTCGCTGGCCGGCCCGATCAGGTTGTGCGAAGCGCCCTTGACCGAGAACATGCCCGGGCCCTTGAAGAGGATGTCGCCGCCGTCCATGACGATGCTGCCCCCGGCCGCCTGCAAGGTGATGCGCGTGTTCGCCAGGATCTCGATGCTGTCGGTGGTGGAGGTGATGGTGATGTCCTGGCCCGCCAGCATTTCCAGCATGTCGGTGTGCGCGTGGATCGACACCGGCGCGTTGGCGGCGATGGCGCGCAGGCCGCCGTCCTGCACGAACAGGCTGGTGGAACGGCCCGAGGCGCTGGCGAAGGTCTGGCGCGCCGCGACATGGCCGTCGGCCTGGGTGGTGGCGTGCAGGTTTTCGCTGGCATGCAGGATCGCGCTGGCGGGGGTCGCCAGGTTCAGCGACGAGGGCGCGTCGACCAGCATGCGGGCGCCATCGATGCGTTCGACCGGGTCGGTGCCGCTGCGCTCGTTGGCACTGGCCTTCACCGCCTGCTGGCCGCCGACGCTGCCGGCATAGCGGCCGTCGGCCTTCGGGTCCAGCGCCTGGATCAGCGGGTTGAATTGTTCGTTGGCCGCCAGCGCGCGCGCCTGGCTCTGCGTGGCAACGTTGTCGATACGCTGCGCGGCATGTTGCGCGCCACGCAGCAACAGCAGCGCTTCCTGCGCATCGGCCTGGGTGGAGCGGGCGCTTTCGCGGGCGTTTGCCGACAGCAGCATGCCCTGGCCCGAACGCACCACGGTCCAGGCGTCGGAACGCAGCTCGAAGCCCGTGCCGCGCCATTGGCCGCGCGAGGATTCGTCGGCGCCTTGCTGCACCAGATAGCCCAGTCCCAATTGCGACGCGGCGATGGAACTGGACAGGCGCGTGCGCACCTGTCCGGCGGTGTCGTCGAACAGCCACTGGCTGTAGCCGCTGCCGTCCAGGGCCTGGCTGTGCCAGCCGCTGAGCGTGCCGGGATGGTTGGCATCGGCGTCCACGCCCGCGCTCCAGGGCGGCAGGTCGCTGTCGTTGTACAACTGCGCCACCACCACGGGCTGGTCGATGTCGCCGTCGAGGAATTCCACCACGACTTCGGTGCCCTGGCGCGGCAGGTGGTGCGCGCCCCAGTTCGGACCCGCTTGCGCGCCGGCCACGCGCAGCCAGGTGCCGGAGCGGTCGTCGCCGGGCGCGTTGCCGGCGTCGTCGCCGTGGCTGCGGTGGCGCAGCCCGCCCGGCAGCGGCCGTTCGCCGCGTTGCCACGGGAACTGCACCTTGACGCGCAGGTCGCGGCCGGTGGTGACGCTGGCGTCCTGCGCCGTCACCACCAGCGCGGTCACGCCCTCGGGGGCCGTGGGCCGGGCGCGCCAGGCCGGCAGCAGCGCGGCGGCGGCCGGCTGCGCGCCGAAGTTGTTGCGATAGGCGCCGTGCTCCAGATCGGGCGTGTCCAGCGCCTGGGCGGCCTGGCTGCCCAGGTTGTTGGCGGCCTCGTGTTCCACCCACAGCAGGGTGTAATGGTTGCCGCCCAGCTCATCGCCCGCGGCGGCATCGCCTTGCGCGTAGCGGTCGTGCTGGGTCAGCGCGAAGACGTGGCCCGGCATCATCTGGCGGGCCGTGCCGCCGCCCTCGAATTGCAGCGCGCGCGCTTCGTGCGCCTGCAGGCCGCGGCTGGCCAATTGCTCGGCCGTGGCATCGTCGGGATGGCGGCCGTGGCCGTCGTAGTCGTAGTCTTCCAGCGGCGGCAGCGCGCCGGCGTCCAGGGCCGATTCGGCATGGGCGCCGTGCGCCAGCAACGCGCGGTCGTTCCAGGCGACGCGGGTGACGGTGTTGGCGCGCAGCGCGCGCGCCGCGCCAAAGCGCGTGACGCTGTCTTCGGATTCGGTGGCGTCGCTGCGATGAAAACGCAGCGAGGCGGCGGGGTTGGCCGGCCGCGCCGCGCGGGCGTCGAACACCACCAGGCGGTGGCGCGCGCCGCCGCCGTCGGCCTGGCCTTCGCCCTGCTGGTGGTCGAAGCGAAAGCTCAGGCCGGCCTCGGCCATCAACCGCAGCACGAAGTCCAGGTCGGTCTCCCGGTACTGGGTGCGCACCGGGCGCGGCGCCAACGGTTCGGTGATCTCGAAGGCGAACGCGGCCAGCGGGTAGTCCGCGAACACGTCGGTCAGGATGTCGGTGACCGACTTGTCCTGGAACACGAAGCTGTCGCGCCGCAGCCGCAGCGTGGCAAGCCAGGGCGCGGCGTGCAGGCGGTAGCGCGCCAGCCCGCCGTCGGCGCCCAGCGCATCCACGCCTTCCACCACCGCGTGCCAGCGCCGCTGTCCGCCATCGGCCAGCAGCAGGCCGACGCTGATCTCCTTGCCCAGCAGGGATTCGATATCCAGTTCGGCGGACGAGGACAGGCAGTCCAGCGTCAGCGCGAACAGCTCGGACACGCCTTCGCGCAGGTGCATGCGTTCGACGGCGAGCGCCTCGCCCAGCGGGGTGTCGACGCGCAGCAGGCGGGCGTTCTGGGACAGCGAGGCAACATTCAGGCTGCTATAGCCCGCGGGCGGGGAGGAGCGATCGATCATGGTGCGTGGCGGTGTGCGTGAACCTTCAGGGCAGCGAGATGGTCAGGTGGGCGGCGCGCGGCCCGAGCTTGACGATGTCGTGATAGGGCGCCATGGCGGTCTGCATGTCGCCGTTCAGGAAGTGGGCCATGCCCAGGTAGGCCAGCAGGCCCAGCAGGGCGAACAGCGCGCCGATGCTCCATAGCGGCACGTCGCGCTTGAGCGTGTGGGCGATCTTGTCGGGCAGCGGCCAGTGCGGCGCGAAGCCGGCGCGCTTGCCGCGCAGCAGCGCGATCTCGTCGCCCAGGCGCGCGGTCAGGTAGCCGAGTTTTTCCTGGCCCTCGATCATGTACTTGCCCTGGAAGCCCAGCAGCAGGCACATGTAGAACACTTCCAGCGATTGCAGCCGCGGCGCGCCCTGGGCGCGCAGGTCCTCCAGGCGCGTGAAGAAGTTCTCGCCGGCCAGTTGCTCGCCGAACAGCGTCAGTTGCAGCGGTTGCAGCATCCAGGCATCGCGGATCGAGAAGCCGGAGTTCAGCACGGTTTCGTCAACCGCGGCGCAGAACGCGTACTTGGTGGCGTAGACGTCCTCGGCCGGGATGTCGAGCTTCTTGGCGCTGCGTTCGAAGTCCGCGAGGAACTGCTGCACCCGGGCCGAGAACGACGCGGCGCTGGCCGGCTCCTGCCCGCTCTTGAGCAGGAACAGCATCAGGAAACCGTCGTACAGCAGGTCCAGCAGTGACTTGGCGGGACGCGAGCCGTAGAAGTCGGCGGCGTGGGGCGGGAGCGAGGTTGCAGGCATCAGAGAGGGCGCGGCGGTGTTCATGGCGGCTCTTTCAGTGGGCGTCGGGTTGCGTCGGGTCGTACGGGCGCCGGTCAGCGGGTGACGGCGATCAGGTCCAGTTTCAGTTCGGGTATGCCGGCAGGCGCATAGATGGCGATGCTGCGGGCCTGCAGCATGCGGTCGTACAGCGAACCGCGCGTCTGCAAGGCGAAATAGCACGCGCCGGGCTTGACCGGCACCGCCGGCGGCACTTGCGGGGTGTAGGCCAGTTGCACGCCCGGCATGGCCGACAGCACCAGCTTCTCGACGTCGTCGGGCGCGCCGACCTTGAAGCGCAGCGGCACGGTCTCGGCCAGTTCGCTGGCGGGCGTTGCGGCCGACACCGACAGGTACAGCGCTGTGGTTTCGTCGAGCTTGTCGGAATCGAGCCGGCCGACGTGGAACGACGGCCGCAGTTCTTCCAGCACGATCGAGAAGTAGCGGGTCGAGATGACGGTGTCGAGCAGGTCGCGCAGGATCGTGTCGAGCTGCGCGAAGGCCGCGCCGGGCTGCTCGTGGCGATACACCGGCAGGTCGGCCAGCGTGTGCACTTTCGAGAACGTCATCAGCGCGCCGGCCAGCCGCAGCATTTCCTGGAACAGGCGCTCCGGATGCAGTTGCGGGTTGTGGAACAGGTGCGACAGCGCCGAATAGGCTTCGTTGGCGGTGTGCAGCAGCCAGAACGAGGCCACGTCGCCCGAGCGGAACTCGATGATGTTCTTGTTGGGTTCGCGGTGAAAGCCGTACAGCGCGTTGACCTTGGCCTGCAGCGCGTCCAGCAGGCGGCGCAACTGCTCGAACAGCGCGCCGCAGGCCTGCACCGTGAGGCTGGGGGCGATGAAGCTGGTGTCCAGTTCGTAACCGGCGCTGGCGGTGCGGCGCACGCGCGCCACCGGCAGGGTCAGCAGCGCGTCGCGCGGTTCGTGCTCGGACAGCAGCCGCACGTTCTTGCGCAGGAACGCCAGGTCGGCGGTGCTGGCGTTGGTGTAGAGGTCCGGCGCCGGGCTGTCCTGGTGCGCGTAGCGGGCATCGAAGCCCTGCGCCTGTTGCGCGTCGCGGTAGTTGCCGCCGATGTCCTTCATCGGATGCAGGGCCAGGTAGAACACGGCCTCGCTGGCGCCGTCGAGCCCGTCCAGCGCCACGGCCGGCGGCAGGTCGTCGTTGTGCGGCGCATTGTAGATCTCGCCGTCGGGAAAGATCGCCGACAGCTCGGTGGCGCGCAGCATGCCGTTGGCGAGCGCGGCGGCATCGAAGCGCGCCGCGCGCAGGCCCCAGGAATAGGGATGCAGCGCCCGGCTCATCTCCGCCAGGCGGGCCTCATGGTAGGCGTCCTGGCGCTGAAAATGCTGGGGCCGCAGGAACAGCCCCTCTCCCCACAGAATCTTCGCTGAATAACTCACGTTGGCGGGCTCTCGTTATTGACTATCTATATATAAAGAGGACGTTTCGGTGGACGCATCCGGCTCGCGCCGGATTCAGTTCGGGCATTGCAACGAACCGAGCCGGGACGGATCGAACGCGGGCATGCCCGGCGGCACCACGATCTTGCCGGTGGCGACCGTCATGGCGCAGGCGTGCGCGCCCAGGACGATGCCGGTGTCCTCGACCTCTTTGACCTCGAACACATATTTCCAGCGCTGCGGCGCGGGCGCGTAAAACAAGGCGGCAACGGCGATATACGCGGCGCCTTTCGGCACCTTCTCGACGTTTTCGAAACGCTGGCCTGGAGTCAGGGTGATTTCGCGCGACGCGATCAGACTGTCGCCCAATGCCGCCTTTTCCTGCGCAGTATCAACCAATTGCGTGAGCGGTGCGCGCTGAAATGCCTCGGCGTTCTTCAAATAGTATGCTTTCGTAACGACGGCGGTTGGCTGGCCGCTGCTCGCATTCAAATTTTCTCCGGCGTGTATCGCCAATTTCACGTCCGTGGGCGCATTCGGGTCCTTTTTCAGGCCCGCCGCATCGAGCGCCGTGCCGGTGATTCCGGCCACCGCGCCAAGGGCGGAAACCGCCGCACAACCAGTAATGACGGGGGCTGCCGCGATAAGCATCGTGGCGGCCAGGCATCGCGATAAATTGAGATGTTTTGACATGGCTCTTTATACCGGATCATTGCGACGGCATACAGATGACGGCACGTTGAGCGACATTTCGGCGTGAGTTACATGACGTAATGCCCTGTAGTGGTGTACTAACAAAAAGTTGTTGAAATACGCGGCCCTTGGTTACATCAGACACGTGCCCAAAAAATGCAACTTTCCCGGTATTTCCTCATAGGTGGCATGGTGGCGTTAATGGCCGGTTGCGCCACCACCAGCAAGCCCCAGACGGACGCTGAATACAAGCAGTCGATCACCCAGGCCACGGAGACGCTGGCCAACAAGGGCGGCGACGAGGCCGTGGCCCAATTCCAGGAAATCGCACAACGCAACCCCTCGCGCGGCGAGCCCTGGTCGTATATCGCCAAGATCCGCTTTGACGAGCAGAAGTACGGGGAAGCCATCGTCGCCGCCGACGAGGCGCTGAACCGCGATTCGAACGATTTCACCGCCAAGACGGTGCGCGCCGTGGGCGGCCTGCGGGTCGCGATGCAGTCGCTGGCGGACCTGCGCGCCGACGCGCTGCTGGCCGGCAATGCCCGCAGCGACGCGGTGGCCCTGGCCGCCGCCATGCGCGAGACGCTGGGCCAGGACGTGTTGTTCCCCGAGGGCCGCAAGCCGCCGCGCGGCGGCGGCGCGCGTCCGCCCAAGCCGCGCAACGAAGGCGCCGCCGGCACGGGCACGCCCGCCGCCGGTACGCCCGCCGCCGGTACGCCCGCAGCCGGTATGCCCGCCACGGGCGGCGCGCCGGCCTCGGCCGCCAACACCCCCGCGACGCCCGCGGCCAAGCCGGCGCAGGCGGGCGGCGCCGCCTCGTCCGCCCAGACGCCTCCGCCCGCATCGGGCCGCGCGCCGGATCCGTTCGGCAACCTCCTCAACAAACCCTGATCGGCCGCCGGACCCGGCTGGCCGGGTCCGCTTGCCATCGTCAATACGCACCCGCTTGGAGCCCCCATGGCTAAGAAAGAAAGCGTTCAGAAAAGACTCCAGAAAGTACGCCCGCCGCGCGTCCAGTTGACCTATGACGTCGAGAAGGGCGACGCGATCGAGCAAAAGGAACTGCCCTTCGTCGTGGGCGTGGTGGGCGACTTCAGCGCGCAGTCGGAAGCCGAGCTGCCGCGCCTGAAGGACCGCAAGTTCGTCAACATCGACGTCGACAACTTCGACGACGTGATGCGCGGCCTGGAGCCGCGCGCCGCCTATCGCGTCAAGAACCGCCTGACGGAAGAGGGCGGCACCTTCGGCGTCGACCTGAAGTTCCGCTCGATCGAGGACTTCCGGCCCGAGGCGGTGGTGCAGCAGATCGAACCGCTCAAGGAATTGCTGGAGATCCGCACCAAGCTGGCCGACCTGCGCAACAAGCTGGCCGGCAACGACAAGCTGGAAGACCTGCTGGGCGAGGTGCTCAGCAGCACGGAAAAACTGCAGCAACTGACCAGCGAAGCCGGCAAGGACGGCAAGGGAGGCAGCAATGAGTAATTCCGCCGCCGCGCAGAACGCATCCGCCCCGGCCGCCGCCGCCGACTCGGGCCTGCTCGACCAGATCGTCGAGCAGAGCCGGGTGGCCAAATCCACCGCCGAGCACGATCGCGCCAAGGACCTGATCGGCGAACTGGCGCGCGAAGTCATGAAGGGCACCGTGGTGGTGTCGGACAACCTGTCCGCCATGCTCGACGCCCGCGTGGCCGAGCTGGACCGCCTGATCTCCGCCCAGCTCAGCGAAGTCATGCACGGCGCCGAGTTCCAGAAGCTCGAAAGCACCTGGCGCGGCCTGCATTACCTGTGCCAGGAAAGCAATACCGGGCCGATGCTCAAGATCAAGGTGCTCAACGTCACCAAGCGCGACCTGGTGCGCGACTTCCAGACCGCCATCGACTTCGACCAGAGCCTGATGTTCAAGAAGGTCTACGAAGAGGAATTCGGCACCTTCGGCGGTTCGCCCTTCGGCGCGCTGCTGGGCAACTTCGAGATCACCCGCCAGCCCGAGGACATGTACTTCATCGAACAGATGTCGCACGTGGCCGCGGCCTCGCACGCCCCGTTCATCGCCTCGGCCTCGCCCGAACTGCTTGGCCTGGACAGCTTCGCCGACCTGGGCCGGCCGCGCGACCTGGCCAAGGTGTTCGACACCGTCGAATACACCAAGTGGCGCAGCTTCCGCGATTCCGAGGACTCGCGCTACGTCGGCCTGACCATGCCGCGCTTCCTGGGCCGCCTGCCGTACGACCCGAAAGAGGGCACCTCGGTGGAAGGCTTCAACTTCGTCGAGGACGTCGACGGCACCGACCATTCCAAGTACCTGTGGTGCAACGCCGCCTGGGCCTTCGGCGCGCGCCTGACCGCGGCCTTTGCCGACTTCGGCTGGTGCGCGGCAATCCGCGGCGTCGAAGGCGGCGGCCTCGTCGAGAACCTGCCGACGCACACCTTCAAGACCGACGACGGCGAGATCGCGCTGAAGTGCCCGACCGAAATCGCCATCACCGACCGGCGCGAGAAGGAACTGAGCGACCTCGGCCTGATCCCGCTGGTGCACTGCAAGAACTCCGACTACGCCGCGTTCTTCGGCGCCCAGTCGGTGCAGAAGGCCAAGAAGTACAACACCGATAGCGCCAACGCCAACGCGGTGCTGTCGGCGCAGTTGCAATACATCTTCTCCGTGTCGCGCGTGGCCCACTACCTGAAGGCGATGATGCGCGACAAGATCGGCAGTTTTGCGTCCGCGCAATCGGTCGAGAGCTTCCTGAACCGCTGGGTCTCGCAGTACGTGCTGCTGGACGACAACGCCAACCAGGAGCAGAAAGCGCAATTCCCCCTGCGGGAAGCATCGGTGCAAGTAGCCGAAGTGCCGGGTCGTCCTGGCGTGTTCCGGGCCGTGGCGTTCCTGCGGCCGCATTTCCAACTCGACGAGCTGTCGATTTCCCTGCGCCTGGTTGCGGAACTGCCCGCCCAGGCCCAGAAATCGTGATGACCGTCTGATTCAAAGCTTTTAACCGGAGAGTACTTTAATGAAGGACATCTACGTCAAATTCGGCAATCCCGCGCTCAAGGGCGAGTCCCAGGACAAGGACCACCCGGACTGGATCGAAGTGGGCTCGTGGCGCCACGAGATCATCCAGCCGCGTTCGGCCACCGCCTCGACCTCGGGCGGCCATACCGCCGAACGCACCGAGCACGGCGAAATGGTCTTCACCAAGGATCTGGACGTGGTCAGCCCGCTGCTCTACCAGCACGCCTCGGGCGGCACGACGTTTGACGAAGTGACCATCGACTTCCTGCGCGCCGACGGCGAAGGCAACCGCGTCAAGTACCTGGAAATCAAGCTCAAGTACGTGATCATCTCGCGCGTGGCGCCGGAAGTGGTCAGCGAAGGCCTGCCGCACGAATCGTTCTCGCTCAAGTACGCCGCGGTGCAGTGGAAGTACACGCAGCAGAAGGTGGGCGGCAACCAGGGCGGCAATTCCCAGGGCGCCTGGAGCCTGACCAAGAACGACAAGACCTACTCGGTCTGATCCCGACCGCGCGGCAAGGCGAAGGCCGCGGCTCGTCCCCGGGCCGCGGTTTTCCTGAAAGAGGTCCGTGATGAAGGGATTCGAACCCAGCCTGTTCGACAAGCTGTTCGAGGCGGACGGCCCGGCGCCGCACGCGCTGCGCCGCCTGTCGGTCGAGGAAATCAAGGAAACCGTCGCGCGCGACATCGAGGCCCTGCTCAATACCCGCATGGTCTTCACCGAGGCGTCGCTCAAGCGCTATCCGAACTGCCAGCGGTCGATCCTGACCTATGGCCTGTCGGATTTCTCCGGGCTCAGCCTGGCCAGCCACTACGACCGGGAATTCATCTGCCGGTCGCTGGAGCAGGCCATCGCCCGCCATGAGCCGCGGTTGACGCACGTGCGGGTGGTGCTGCAGGTCGACGGCCGCGCCACGTCGGTGCTGTATTTCGCGATCACCGCGATGCTGGACGTCGGCCCGGCCCACGAGCCGGTGACGTTCGACGCGACCCTGCAGCCGTCGACGCTGCAGTATTCGGTCAGCAAGGGCTGGGCCAAGGCCGCGGCGGCCGCCTGACAACATAAACGCACGCGGGCGCCGGCGGCCAGCCGCCGGCGAGGAAGGGAAAGATGGAAGAACTGCTGCCGTACTACGAACGCGAGCTGGGGTTCCTGCGCGGTTCGTCGCGGGATTTCGCCCAGCGCTATCCGAAGATCGCCGCGCGCCTGGGGCTATCGGGCGAGACCTGCGAGGATCCGCACGTCGAACGCATGATCGAGTCGTTCGCCCTGTTGGGCGCGCGCATCAACAAGAAGCTGGACGACGACTATCCGGAGTTCACGGAAGCGTTGTTCGAAGTGATGTACCCGCATTACCTGCGGCCGTTTCCGTCATGCTCGATCGCGCAGTTCGACATGGGCGGGGTGGCGGCGCAATTGACCGCGCCGGTGCGCGTGGCGCGGGGCACCGAATTGAAATCGCACGCCGTGCGCGGCGTGGCCTGCCGCTTCCGCACGGCCTATGACGTGACCCTGGCGCCGGTGGCCATCCGCCAGGCCACGTTCGCCTCGACCGCCAACGCGCCATCGGCCACGCAGTTGCCGCCGGGCGTGACCGGCCGGCTGTCGCTGACGCTGGCCTGCCTGGCCGAGACGCAAAGCTTCGCCACGCTGGCCGTGGACCGCCTGCGGGTCTATCTGCATGGCGAGCCGTCGTTCGTGGCGGCGCTGCGCGACTGCCTGTTCCTGCGCACCGCGGCGGCTTACATCGAAACCCAGCCCGGCCGCTGGAACCGGCTGCCTGACGTGCCGCTGGCGCAAGTGGGGCTGGCCGAGGACGACGCGCTGATCGACTTTCCGGCCAGCTCGCATCCGGCCTATCGGCTGCTGGCCGAGTACTTCGTCTTCTCCGAAAAATTCAATTTCGTCGACATCGATCTGGCGGCGCTGCGGCGCGCGGTCGGCCCGGCGCGCGAATTCACGCTGCACCTGCCGGTCAAGGGGCTGCGCGCCGATTCGAATACCGCGCGCCTGCTGGAGTCGGCGTCGGCGGATAACTTCCGGCTGGGCTGCACGCCGGTGATCAACCTGTTCGAGCAGCGCGCCGATCCCATCCGCGTCACGCATGCGGCGGCCTCCTATCCGGTGGTGGCCGACGCCCGCCGCGCCTACGGCTACGAGGTCTATTCCATCGACCGCGTGCGGCTGGTGCGGCAGAACGCGCAGGGCGATTCGGTGGTGGAGTTCCGGCCGTTCTATTCGCTGCATCACGGCGAAACGCCCGAGGGCGCCAGCCATTACTGGACCGCGCGGCGCGATGCGATGGTGGCCGAGCGCAGCCCGGGCTACGAAATGGAGATGTCCATCGTCGACATCGATTTCAACCCGGCCTTGCCACAGACCGAAACACTGAGCCTGGAACTGACCTGCACCAACCGCGACCTGCCGTCGCACCTGGCGGTGGGCCAGCCGGGCGGCGACCTGTTCCTGGAGGGCGGCTCGGTGGCGCGCGAGATCCGCATGCTGCGCCGCCCGACCCACACGCACCGCTTCCAGCAGGGCCGCGCGGCGCACTGGCGGCTGATCTCGCACCTGGCGCTGAACCACCTGTCGCTGGTGCACAGCGGCCTTCCTGCCCTGAAGGAGACGCTGCGCCTGTACGACCTGTCGCACGCGGCGGTGGCGGCGCGCCAGATCGAAGGACTGGTGGGGCTGGACTACAAGCCCGCGACCCACTGGATGCCCGGCGAGCCGTTCGCGACGTTCGTGCGCGGCATCGAGATCCGGCTGACGATCAATGAGGACAATTTCGTGGGCACAAGCCTGCATGCCTTCGTCGCGGTGCTCAACCGCTTCTTCGGCCTTTACGTGCACGCCAACAGCTTCGTGCAGTTGGTGGTGCTGTCGCGCCGCGGCGCGGAAGAGATCCTACGGTGTGCTCCATGCAACGGCGACGCGATCCTAGCGTAATCGAATCGCTGCTGGCCGAGCCGCAGCGCTTCAAGTTCTTCCAGGCCGTGCGGGTGCTGGAACTGTGGTTCGCGCGCCAGGAAGGCACGCGCGCCAAGAATGCCGTGCCGGCGCACCTGCGCTTCGTCAACTCGTCATCGCTGGGCTTTCCGGCCAGCGAGATCGCGGGGTTGACGGCCTTCGACAAGAACGGCCAGGCCCTGCATGACGCCGACGCGCGCCTGGCGGCGCTGGCGGCCGGCACGCTGGGGCGGGTGGAGATCGAGCCGGCCTTCTTCGGCCTCTTGGGCGGGCAGGGCGCCTTGCCGCTGCATTACTCCGAGATCCTCAGCCACCGCGAAAGCGCCACGCGCGATCGCGGCGCGCGCGCTTTCTTCGACATCTTCTCGAACCGGGCCGCGGCGCTGTTCTACGCGGCCTGGAAGAAGTACCGCATGCCGTTGCGGCACGAGACCGAGCAGGACCATCACTACCTGCCGCTGCTGCTGGCGCTGGGCGGGGTCGGCCATCCGGCGCTGCGCGACCGCCTGCATGCGGGCGAGGGCCGCGTGTTCGACGAATCGCTGGCGCACTACGCGGCGGCGGCGCGGCAGCGGCCGGTGTCGGCCGCGTACCTGCAGCGGGTGCTGGCCGACTATTTCCAGGTGGCCTTGCGGGTCGAACAGTTCGTCGGCCGCTGGTATCACGTGCCGCCCGAGAACCGCACCCAGTTGGGCCGGCCCGGCGCGGTGCTGGGCGTGTCCGCCATGGCGGGCGACCGCATCTGGCAGCGCGACCTGCGCATCCGGCTGTGGATCGGCCCGTTGTCCAAGTCGGCGTTCGCCGACTTCCTGCCCGGCGGCGCCCGCGCCCAGGCGCTGGAAAAGCTGCTGACGATGTTCGGCGGGCTGAGCTTCGAATACGAGGTGCGCCTGGTGATGGCCAAGGAGGACGTCGCCGGCAGCGCGCTGGGCGGCGACGCCGAGGGCGGCGGCGCGCGCCTGGGCTGGAATTCCTTTCTCTGCACCGAACCGTCGGCGTCGGACCGCGACGACGCCAGCTACGAACTGCACACCATCCACTAAGAACAAGACAACCGAGAACATGGCCACTCCCCTGAAAACCCTGATCGGGAAACTGAACCAGACCTGCCGCCAGGCCGCCGAGCGCGCCGCCAGCCTGTGCATGGCGCAAGGCCACTACGAGGTGGACCTGGAGCACCTGTTCCTGGCGCTGCTGGAAAAGCCCGCCAGCGATTTCAGCATCGTGGCGCGCCGCAGCGGCATCGAGGCCTCGGTGCTGGAGGCCGACCTGAACGCCGAGATCCGCGGCTTCAAGAACGGCAATACCCGCACCCCGGTGTTTTCGCCGCATCTGCCGCGCCTGTTCGAGCACGCCTGGCTGATCGCCTCGCTGGACACGCAGACTACCCGCATCCGTTCCGGCCACCTGTTGCTGGCGCTGCTGACCGAGCCCGATCTGGCGGCGCTGGCGCGGCGCGGCTCGCGCCTGTTCGAGTCGTTCCGGCTGGAAGAACTGAAGCACGATTTCGTGGCCCTGACGGCCGGCTCGGAAGAGGCCGGCCAGTCCGTCGCATTGGGCGATGACGCCGCGCAGGGCGAGGCCGCATCACCCGCGGCCGCGCTGTCCAAGACGCCGGCGCTGGACCAATACACCACCAACCTGACCGAGCGCGCCCGCGAAGGCAAGATCGATCCGGTGATCGGCCGCGATGCCGAGATCCGGCAGATGATCGACATCCTGACGCGGCGTCGCCAGAACAATCCCATCCTGACCGGCGAGGCCGGCGTCGGCAAGACCGCGGTGGTCGAAGGCCTGGCGCTGCGCATCGTGGCCGGCGACGTGCCGCCGGCGCTGGCCGGCGTGGCGCTGCGCACGCTGGACATGGGCCTCTTGCAGGCCGGCGCCAGCGTCAAGGGCGAGTTCGAGAACCGCCTGAAAAGCGTGATCGACGAGGTCAAGCAAAGCCCCACGCCCATCATCCTGTTCATCGACGAGGCCCACACCATGATCGGCGCGGGCGGGCAGGCCGGCCAGAACGATGCGGCCAACCTGCTCAAGCCGGCGCTGGCGCGCGGCGAACTGCGCACCATCGCCGCCACCACCTGGAGCGAATACAAGAAGTACTTCGAGAAGGACGCCGCGCTGGCGCGGCGCTTCCAGGTGGTCAAGGTGGAAGAGCCCAGCGAGACGCTTGCCGCCAGCATGCTGCGCGGCATGGCGCCGCTGATGGAACAGCATTTCGGCGTGCGCATCCTGGACGAAGCGATTGTGGCCGCCGCCCGCCTGTCGCACCGCTACATCAGCGGCCGCCAATTGCCGGACAAGGCCGTCGGCGTGCTGGACACGGCCTGCGCCCGGGTCGCGCTGGGCCGCAGCGCCACGCCGGCCCTGATCGACGACGCCCGCCACCGCCTGGCGCGCCAGGAAACCGAGCGCGCCGCCCTGCGCCGCGAGGCCGCCGCCGGCGCCGCGCAGTCGGCCCGCCTGCGCGAACTGGACGAGGAAATGGCCGCCACCCACCAGCAACTGGCCGACGCCGAAGCGCGCCTGGCCCAGGAAAGCGAGCTGGTGCGGCAGATCCACGCGCTGCGCGAGGAGCTGGAAGCCGCGGGCCAGGAGCCCGACGCCGAAGCGGGCGCCAAGCGCCGCGGCGGCAAGGCCGCCGAGCCGACGCCCGCCCAGGCGCAACTGGCCGAGTTGCAGCAGCAACTGCGCGCCCTGCAGGGCGAGGCGCCGCTGGTGCCGGCCTATGTGGATGCGCAGGTGATCGCCGAGATCGTCTCGGCCTGGACCGGCATCCCGCTGGGCCGCATGGTCAATGACGAGATCCGCACCGTGCTGGAACTGCAGCCGCTGCTGGCCGAACGCGTGATCGGCCAGGACCACGCGCTGCACGCCATCGCCCAGCGCGTGCGCACCGCGCGCGCCGGCCTGGAAGACCCGAACAAGCCCAAGGGCGTGTTCCTGTTCGTCGGCCCCTCCGGCGTGGGCAAGACCGAGACCGCGCTGGCGGTGGCCGACATCCTGTACGGCGGCGAGCGCAAGCTGGTCACGATCAACATGAGCGAATACCAGGAGGCCCACAGCGTCTCGGGTCTGAAGGGTTCGCCGCCCGGCTACGTCGGCTACGGCGAAGGCGGGGTGTTGACCGAAGCCGTGCGCCGCCAGCCCTACAGCGTGGTGCTGCTCGATGAAATCGAGAAGGCCCATCCCGACGTGCTGGAATTGTTCTTCCAGGTGTTCGACAAGGGCGTGATGGACGACGCCGAGGGGCGCGAGATCGACTTCCGCAACACGCTCATCATCCTGACCTCCAACGTCGGCTCGTCGACCATCATGCAGGCCTGCCTGAACAAGACCGCCGAGGAGCGGCCGGACCCGGACGCTTTGCAGGAATTGCTGGCGCCGCAACTGTACAAGGCCTTCAAGCCGGCCTTCCTGGGCCGCATGAAGACCATCGCCTACTACCCGGTGGATGACGACGCTCTGGCGCGCATCATCGGCCTGAAGCTGGCCCGCATCGCCGAGCGGGTGCAGACCAACCACCGCGCCGTGTTCGATTGGGACGACGCGCTGGTCGAGGCCGTGCTGGCGCGCTGCACCGAGGTGGACACGGGCGCGCGCAACGTCGACCACATCCTGAACGGCACGCTGTTGCCGCAGATCGCCGAGCAGGTGCTGGGCCGCATGGCGCAGGGCGAAGCGATCGCGCGCATCCGCGTCACGGCCGGCAAGAACGGCGACTTCCGCTACCGCCTGACCTGAGCCCGGAGCCAAGACCATGCCCCAGGATGCTTCCGGACTGTCCCGCCTGTCGACCGCCGGCATCGCGCAGGCCAACCGCCTGCTGGACCTGCGCACGCCGCTGGGCGATAACCGCCTGGTGGCCGAGACCCTGTCGGCCACCGAACAATTGAGTGGCGGCGCCTATCGCCTGGAGATCACCGCGCTGTCCGACGACGCGCATATTCCTTTGAAGGCCCTGATGGGCCAGCCCGTCACCCTGCGCCTGCAGACCGCGCTGGACCGCGAGCAGCCGCGCCTGTGGCACGGCCACGCCACGGCGGTGCGTTTCCTGGGCGCCAACGGCGGCCTGGCGCGCTATGGGCTGACCGTGGAGCCGTGGCTGGCGTTCCTGCGGGCGCGGCGCGACAGCTTCGCCTATCAGGACAAGACGGTGATCGACATCGTCGACAGCATCTTCGGCGACTACAAGGGCCAGGGCACGCTGGCGCCACAATGGCGCTGGGAGGTCAAGGACCGCGCCGTCTACGCCAAGCGCAGCCTGACCATCCAGTACCGCGAAACCGACTACGCCTTCATCGAACGCCTGCTGGCCGAAGAGGGCCTGTTCTACTGGGTCGAGCATGCCGACGACGGCCATACCCTGGTCATTGCCGACCACAACGATGCCTTCAAGGCCGGCCCGCAGGCCAGCGTGCGCTTTGCGCGCGCCGACGTGACCGAGACCGAAGACAGCATCCAGCGTTGGAGCCCGCGCCAGCGCTGGCAGACCAACGCCGTGCGCATGGCCAGTTGGGACTACCGCAGCGCCCAGGCGCGGCCGGTGTCGGCGCAGGCGGACGCCGGCAAGCTGGCGAACCCGTTGGAGCTGGTCAGCGACGACTACCCCGGCCAGTACGCCTACGAAGACAGCGCGCAGGGCGAGCGGCTGGCGCACAACGCGCTGGCGGCCCTGCGCGTGCGCCAGCAGAGCGTCGAGGGCGCTGGCACGGTGCGCACGCTGGCGCCAGGCCAGCGCTTCACGCTGACCGGCCACTATCAGCAGGGTGGTCCGTCCGCGTTCGTGGTGATCGCGATCACGCACCAGGCCCGCAACAACTTTGACGCCGACATGGGGCGCGCCGTCAGCGAGGCTTTGGGGGGCGACGACGGCGACGACGCCGATTTCTATCGCAACACCTTCACCTGCATCGGCAGCGACACCGAATTCCGTCCCGCGACGCAGGATGGCCACGGCGAGCGCCTGCATCCCCGTCCCACGGTGTTCGGCGCGCAGACCGCCCTGGTGATCGGCGCCGAGGAGCCGGTGCACACCGACCGAGACCACCGCATCAAGGTGCAGTTCCATTGGCAGCGTGGCAAGGCTTCCAGCAGCCGGATGGCGCATCCATCAGGCGATGAGAACGCGCCCGCCAAGGATGAGCTGGGCACCTGGGTGCGCGTGGCCGAGCCGGTCGCCGGCGGCGACTGGGGCGGCCATTTCGTGCCGCGCGTGGGCCAGGAAGTGCTGGTGGAATTCCTGCACGGCGATATCGACCGTCCGGTGGTGGTGGGCGCGCTCTACAACGGCGAGGGCGCCGAGGATGCCGCGCACAACAAGGTGCAGGCGGGCGGCGCCAACGCCACCGGCAATGCGCCGGCCTGGTTCGCGGGCGCCAGCGAGGGCCACGCCCACAACGCGGTCATGTCGGGCTTCAAGACCCAGGCGCTGGCGACCAGCGGCGCGGGCACCGGCGGCTACAACCAACTGGTGCACGACGACACGCCGGGCCAGTCGCGCCTGACTGCATCGACCACGCAGGCCGATTCGCGCCTGAACCTGGGCCACGTCAAACAACAGCGCGACAACGAACGCCTGCAGGACCTGGGCCACGGCGCCGAGCTGTCGACCAAGGAGGCCGTGGCGCTGCGTGGCGGCCAGGGCCTGTTGATCAGCGCCGACCTGCGCGAGAACGCCGAGGGCGCATTGCTCGATAGCGCCGAGGCGGCCAAGCAGATCGACGCCGCCCTTGAATCGGCCAGGGAGCTGGGCGACATCGCGGTCAAGCAGAAGGCTTTCCTGGAGGGGGATCCGCAGGCGCTGCCGGCGCACGAGGCGCTGGAGCACGTGCGGGACGTGGTCGAGGCGACCCAGGACGACCCCCGCGCGCAGGGGGGCGGGGCCAAGGTCGCGGCCTATAGCGAACCACATATCCAGGTCAGCGCGCCCAGCGGCATCGGCCAATACACCCCGGGCAACGCCTTCCTGGTGGCCGGCGGCACGCTGGCACAGGTGGCGCCGGACGTGAACTGGGTCAGCAGCGCCAACCTGGCGGTGGGCGTGGCGGCCGGCGTGGTGCTGTTCACGGCGGGCCACGAGGCGGGCGGTAGCCGCCCGGTGAAGGACCGTGGCCTGCGGTTGCACGCGGCGGGCGGCAAGCTGCGCCTGCACAGCCAGGGCGCCAAGATGACCCTGACGGCAGAGAAGGCGGTGACCTTCGCCTCGGCCAGCGCGGCCGTGATGGTGCAGGCCAGGCAGCGCGTGCTCGCCACCGCCGGCGGCGCCTATCTGCGCCTGGAGGGCGGCGGTATCCAGTTGCACGCGCCGGGCAAGGTCGAGCTCAAGGCGAGCGCGCATAGCTGGGTGGGGCCGCAGACCGCGCAGGCGAACCTGGCTTTCAAGGAAGCCAGTCCCTTGTGCGAAGCGCGGGTGCGCGGCGCGGCCCAACGTGGCGGCGCGGTCGTGCCGTTGGGCTAGACATGGACGTTGGCATGCTCGATTACCAGGCTTTCAGTTCCTACGGATTCGGTCTTGTGCAGGACGAGCGCACGCGCGGCGTGCCGCCGTTCGCGCAGCCCCAGGCGCTGGTGCCGCCCGCATTGCGGAAAATGCCCGACCTGATGCCGCGGCTGGTGGACTTGTCCGCCCTGGACGCGGCCGATCGCGCACAGGCGCTGGCCTGCCTGAACCAGGCGGCACGGGATGGCGAGGACCCTTGGCTGGCGTTGCTGCTGCGGTCGGACCGGCCCGCGGACGCGGTGGCGGCGCATTGCCGTTCGCGCATGATCGTCGATATCGACGGGCAGGGACCGTGCTTTTTCCGGTTTTTCGATCCGCGCGTGCTGGTGCAACTGTCGTGGATATTGGACTCCGACCAGATGGCCTGGTTGTGCGGCCCGGTAAGGCGCGTCCTTTTCTACCTGGATGGCGAATGGCATGCGCTGGACCGACCGGACGTCGCCGCGACGCCGCGCCCGCGGCTGACCGCCGAACAATCGTTCGCCTTGACCCAGATGCAAGCGTTGAATGAAGTGCTTGCCGACCTGGACAGCCCGGCGCCTGGCGGCCGCGTCGCGCTGGGCAGGACCGTGATGGACCATTTCCGCACGGCCCGCGAGCTGGGCCTGGCGACGGCGCAGGAACGCAAGGCGTTCGCCCGCCACGGCCTGGAGGTGCATCCCGCCTTCCACCGCCACGAGCGGGTGCGCGCTTGCCTGGCCGCGATGCGGCCGGATGATGATTACCCCTACCTTGCCGCGACGCAGGACCTGTCGGATGACGACTGGGCCGAGGTGCGCAGGGACTTGGAACGAACAGGAGAGCCCGATGGCCGATGATGTGAAGAGCTGCGGAAAGAAGCGCTCGTCGATCGATTGCGAAGAAGACTGCCCGTTTCATCGGATCGGTCTGCCCATCATGCCACTGCGCTATGCGGTGCTGAGCAAGGAGGACACTTCTCCCGCTTTGGAAGGCGACATGAATCTCCCCCAACTGGCCGAAAGGCCGTTGGGTGACAGCGCCCGCTACGGCGTACGGCCCTTGCGGCCGGGCTATCTGTATGTCTACGACGAAGCTCGCTCCGAACTGAAGGGCTATTACGTCAACGAGAACGGCACGCTGTACAACTTCGATATCGACAGGCCGGTGGATGCCTGCGAACGGACGTTCACCTGCACCATGGACCACCAGGCCCGGGCCTCGCTGCTGACCATTCCGAATGCGCGCAAGGCGACGTTCGTCTGGCTCACGTTTTCGGACGTGCAGTGGACCAAGGATGTCTGCAAGGCCCACAAAGGCAGGAAGGGCGCGGACATGCGTGAGCGGCACATGTTCAAGTTCGATGTGCAGGCCTGGCTCAGCAGTGGCAAGCACCCCAGTGCCAAGAGCATCAAGACGCTTACCGATACGGTGGCGGACTGCGTCCTGTCCAGCCGCCGCGATCTGGCGCCGTTTGAAATGGATAAGTTGCTGAGCTGGAGCACCACCGGCCTTCACGATCCGATTACCATCATTGGAGGCGTGATAAAACGCGTGGCCGAGGAGTTTCTGCCCGGCAAAGGCCTGCTGTTGGCCCTGCCCGACAGTACCGGTATCCTGCAGGACATCGCGCGGCTGATGCGTCGGCGCTTTGACGATTTTGTGTCGAATCCGCAAGACCTGCGGCCCCTGACGGTGTCGAAGTCCATCGAGTCGCTCAGCGAAATCATCATGCAGTCCGCCGAAAGCGATTTTTTGCGTCAACGCAGCGATGATGCTTCCAATTATTCCGTCTACGGCACAACCACCCCGCACATGGCCGCGGGGGCAGGCGGCTCGGGAGCGGGCGGCCTGGCGGTGGGCCAGTTGTTGATCGACCTGATCAATCCCGACAACAGGAAGGAGCGCATGGCCGGGGCGGAGAACTATCGCCACCCGACCGAGAAGGAACGCCAGACGGTGCGCTGGGATGCCTGGAAGAAGTACTTCGACAACTACGACGAGAACGCGCGCAGGGCATGGCAGAAGGATTTCGACGAGCGCCTGACGAAGTTCGACGCCGCCACCATCGTGCCGTTGGCCAAGGCGCACGTGGCCTGGCTCACGTGCGAGAAGACGGGCGAATCGTTCCAGTGCAATTACGATGTCAACAACGCGGACAGCGGTGAGGTCTACCAGACCGTGCTGGCGCTGTGCCTGGACGGCACGCAGGATAAGCGAATTTGCTTCAAGCAATACGCCGACTGGCTGCAAGGCGATCCGACCGACACGCGCAACCTGCTGCTGCGCGCCATGTTCCACAACCAGGATTTCGTGATCAGCAAGGTGGTCGAGGCGCACGAGGCGGCCCTGGATTGGAAGGCGATTCCCTGGGGCAATCTGCACGAATCCTATAAGACCGGACTCCAGGTGCTGAGCAAGGGGCAGGTGGACAAGACGGCGCGCCTGTTGGAGCAGATCATGGGGCCGGTAGTGCATGTGCTCAGGCTGGGCGTGGACAGCGCCATCGCGCGCAAGTTGGCCATGTACCTGGGATTGGTGGCGCAGCAGGATGTGGCGATTGTGGAAGTTGAAGGCGGCAAGAAAACATTCCGCGCCGCGCTGATCCGCGAGGTCTTGCGCCAGCACGGCGGGCAGGTCGACATGCGCCAGATGGAGCGCGCGGTGGCCGACGAACTGCGTCGGCTGGAGGTGCGCGGCGAGCAATTGGAAGGCACCGACAAGAAACGATGGTTCATGTTGGTCGACAAGGAAGCCGCGGCCAAGGTTCCGGCCGATCTGCGGGCGGGCGATCGGGCCCGGGCGTTGGCGCAGGCGACCATGACGATGGAGGAGTACGAGGCCAGGGAGCTATCGCGCTGGCGCACGGTGATCAATACGGACGTGCGGGTCGGCGTGGTTGGTTGCCTGTTTCAGACCGTGGCGGTGTACAAGCTCTGGAGCGACTTGGATTCGGCCATGCCGCACGAGCGCAGCGATGCGAGCTGGAAGTTCGTGGTCGGGATCGGCGCGGTTGGCGGCTCGGTGTCCGAGGTGCTGGGCAAGGCGCTACAGGGCCGCCTCGCCGCCAATATGCGGATTGGGTTGGGCGTGCACATCGAGACCGCGGCCAGCAGACTGTTGATGAGCTGGGGCAGCCGGCTTGGGGTCGTGACCGGCATCATCATGGCGGTATTCGATTTCAAGTCCAGCGCGGACCAATTCAATATCGAGAAGAATGGCTTGATGGGCGGCCTGTATCTGGCGTCGGGTATCCTCAGCCTGGTCGTCATCGGCGCGTTTGCCTTGTCGTATACGGTCGTGGGCCTGATCGCCGCAGTGCTCCTGATCATCGTGGCGGTGTTGATCGAGAAGTTCAAGGGCAACAAGATCGATGAATGGCTCAAGCGCTGCCTGTGGGGCAAGTTGCAGGGAGTGTCGGGGGCCGATTATTACTATGGGCTGCAACAGGAAGTGAACAGCCTGCGCGTGGCCCTGGGAGGGTCTTGATGGATCCCACCGGACTGACGTCCCGGTTTCCCAACGATCGTCCGTTGTCGGCGTTCGATCGCGAGCACCGGTTGCTGCAGAAAAAGCGGCTGGATGTGCCGTTGCTGGCGCAGTTGTGCGTGGTGAAGATGAATTCCAACAGCCTGCTGTCGGTGGACCGTTGGTATGGCGGACGCGGGTTCGTGGCGTTGCTCGGGGCGATCGGCCTGGCCTTCGCCATCGGCGGCATCCTGATGCTGGCCTGGATCCTGGTCGTGAACGAGCTGCCCAACGAGAACGGCCTGTGGGAAGCCATCTTCATCGGCATGGCCATGTGCGCGGCGCTGGGCGCGGCGAGCGCCTGGGTCGCCCACAAGGAGATGTTCCGCTGGACCTACTACCCCATCGCGCTGGATCGCAAGCGCCGCCTGGTGCACGTGTTCCGGCTGGACGGCACCGTGCTGACCGCGCCGTGGGACAAGATCTATTTCACGCTGGGGCGCGGCAAGGGCAGCTTCGGTTGGCTCAACTGGGACATCCGCGGACTGATTCTCGACCCGGACGGGGTCACGGTCAGGGAGACCTTTGCGTTCTGCATCACCACCAGCCGCATTGAGAATGTCCACTCGCATTGGGAGTTCTTGCGCCGTTACATGGAAGAGGGCCCGAAAGCGGTGCTGGACGCGGTGCTGTTATGCATGCCGGTCGATGGCAAGCGCGAGAGTTTTGCCGTTGGCAAGGAGCGCATCTTCGCCAACGATGCACAACTGCCGGGCTTCGCTTATCTGACCATGGTGCCCTTTAACTACCTGCACGCGATCATGCGCTGGGCCGTCATGCGCACCAGCAAGATCCCGGCGTTTCCGCCCGAGATCGAGGCGACGCTGCAGCCCGAACCGGGCGATCCGTATGTCCGCGACGCGTCGATGAATCCCGAAGACTTGCGTTGATCTGGCGAGCGGAGCGCGATCAATGGGATGTTCAGGATCGGCGGCAATGACGACTGAGCGGCATGACAAGGTCAGCAAGCTGACCGGCAGGATTGCGGGACTGCGCCGCGTCAGGCGCTCGCGCGATTTTGTGATGGCGCAGTTAGGCGGCGTTGGCGCGTCGGCGGTGTCGGCGGGCCTTGCTGGAATGGGTGGCGCGGCCATTGCGATCGCTACCCTCGACAGTACGGAGAAGGCGGACTTCGTGGAGTTCACGCTCGGCGGCGAGCCCGTTCGAGGCTGGTTCTGGCGGTTTCCCTTTGACGAGGGCGATGACATCGAACTGGTGGCCGAGCGCAACGGGCAGGCATGGATCGCCTACGGCGCCCGGCGGCCGGCCGATGCGCTGGTTGCGGTGTATCCGCATTGTTTCGAGGGGCGCCGGGCGCACTACGCTTCCACGTTCCGCTTCTGGGGCATCGTAGTGGGGGCGGTTTTTCTGTTCATGATGTGCCTGGATGCGATTTTCGCGATGTTCAAGGGCACATTCAGCCTCGCAGGGCAGTTGTCCGCGTATGCCATCTACCTGGCCTATGGGCTGCCCGCGCTGGTGCTGGTTTTCGGATTCCTGGCGTGGCGCGGTGGCCGCAAGACGGAAGGATTTGCGCGGTTGGCGGAGACCATTTTCGCCGGCTTTGGCTGGCGGGACGCCAGCAGCATTAATTTGCGCGAGACCTCCAGGGCGCTGCGTCGCGAGGGTGATGGGCGTGACTACGGCACGCTCTATTTCCGCTACAGATGAAGCAAGTGCGCGCGCGTCCGTAATTGGCTCGCGCCGTCGACAGTGCGAGTCGCAACAAGGAGGAGCAATGCGGCATGGCAGAGGCAGGGCCGGCATCACCATGGTCCCGGAGAAGAGCGGGGCATGGGGATGGCTGTTGCCCGCTGGTTCGCAGCGCGCGCGCAGCCCGGAGGATCCCTCCGTACTGTACAACGTGGTCGAAATCAATCCCGCCTGCCTGCGGCTGGTCGATCCCACCGAGAACCTGCGTGGCCTTGGCATCGTCATGACGATCATGTTCAGCCTGATGCTGCTGCTGATCGCAACCAATTTCATCCTGTTCTACGACACGGCGACGCGCGGCTACGGCGGAGAGTATCTGGCGTTCGTCGCAGGCGGCTCGCTGCTGGGGGTGTTCGGGCTGTGGCGCGCCTACCGCGCTGCGACCGCGCCCATGCAGTACACCTCCATCATCAGCCGGCGGTTGCGGCGCATCTACGCCTGGAGCAGGAAGGGCGGCTGGATTTCAGTGGACTACGACCGGGCCGTGGCATTCATCTTCAGGGGCCGGCTGGTGGCGCCCACAGGGGCGAGCGCGCCGGTTGTTTCGTTGCGGGTGGCCGAGCTTGAGCCGGGCTCGCGTCGCATCGCGCGCTGCGTCGCGCCCACCCGGATCTTTTCGTCGCGCGAAGCCGCCGCTGGCGCCTGGCAGTTCATCCGGCGCTACATGGACGAAGATCCCGCGGCAGTTCCTCCTGTGGTCCTGATGCCGAATCATCGCATCAATGCCTTTGCGTGGATGGACCGGGAACTGTTTACGGAGGAGATCGACCGGCAGCATTATCCCGCCGGCCTGTTCGACGGATTCGCGTTCTGGATCATCGCGGGGGCCTATTACCTGCCGAACTGGATGGAATACTGGGTACGTCGCTATGGCAAGCGGCCGCCGCTGCCTCCTGAATTGGCTGCCGCCCTGCAATGGGAGGGCGAGAATCCGTATCGCGTCGTACCGCCGACCCCGGAAGAAACGCTGGCCATGCAAGGCAAGCTTCCCCATATGAAAAAGCGCTGGCTGCACGCCAGCATCCTGGGAATCCTGTTGTGGGGCGTCCTGCCTTTGGGGTTCGTGCTGGTGACGGTATTGAAGTGGATAGCGTCATCAAATTAAATCCGGGTAATATTGACGAATATATTTAATCCGGGTAAAAATGTGTCCTGCGAATGATCGCAACCAAGGACACAAGTATGAGTACATTCGATCTGAACACCGGCGCCACCGCGCCGCTGGCCGATGAGGTTGACCTGGCCGACCTGCCCGTGGACGGCGCGCTGCCGCCCGGGCTGGACGGGGTCCTGGTCCGCAACGGCCCCAACCCCCTGCGCGGCCGTTTCGAGGGCAACGACGTGCTGTCGTGGTGGCCGCAGCCGGCGATGCTGCACGCCATTGCCTTCCACGACGGCCAAGCGACGGGTTACCGCAACCGCTGGGCGCGCACCCGGATCTGGGCGCGCGAATACGATCCGCA
Source organism: Achromobacter sp. SIMBA_011 (assembly GCF_046535435.1). Lineage (NCBI taxonomy): Bacteria > Pseudomonadati > Pseudomonadota > Betaproteobacteria > Burkholderiales > Alcaligenaceae > Achromobacter > Achromobacter sp. SIMBA_011. The sequence continues at coordinate 1,043,925 of NZ_JAWRWN010000002.1, forward strand.
GGCCGAGGCCGGCCTGCCGGAGACCAATCCCAACGTCAATGTGCTGCGCCACGCGGGCGAAGTGCTGGCGCTGGCCGAGGGCGGGGCGCCGATGGCGATGACGCCAGCGCTGGATTTCCTGGGCGCCAGCCGGCGCCATCCAGGGCTGGCGGGCGGCATGACGGCGCACCCCAAGGCGGACCCCGAGACCGGGGAACTGATGAGCTTCCGCGCCCATTGGGAACGGCCCTGGCTGCGCTACGGCGTGACCGGCGCGGATGGCCAGCCGCGGGTGGATCAGGCGATCGAGCTGCCCGGGCCGTCGATGATGCACGACATGGCGATCACGGCGCGCTACAGCATCCTGCTGGACCTGAACGTGGCGTACGACTTCTCGATGCTGTCGCGCGGCTACCGCATGCCGCTGCGTTGGCATGACGAGCGCCAGTCGCGGCTCGGCGTGATTCCGCGCCACGGCGGCCCGGTGCGCTGGTTCGAGGTGGCGCCCTGTTTCATCCAGCACGTGGTGAATGCGTACGACCGTGATGCGTCGACGCTGGTCCTGGACGTGGTGCGCTATCCGGAATACCTGCGGCTGTCGCGCGAGGGCGCGGGTTTCGAGGACAGTCCGCTGGGCATGCTGTGGCGTTACGAGATCGACTTGGACGAGGGCGGCGTCACGGAGCGCGCGCTGGACAATGCCGGCATCGAGCTGCCGCGCATCAACGAGGCCCGGACCGGCCGCGCCTACCGCTACTGCTATGCGGTGGAGCAGCCCAACAACCGCGAGATGCGCGGCGTGGTGCGCTACGACCTGAAGACGGGCGCGCGCCAGCAGTATGCGGTGCCGGCCGGCGACCAGAACAGCGAGCCGGTGTTCGTGCCCCGGCCGGGGGCGCGCGACGAGGACGACGGTTGGGTTCTGGTGTGCGTGTATCGCCAGGCCAGCGATACCAGCGACGTGGTGGTGCTGGATGCGCGCGACCTGGCGGCCCGGCCGCTGGCGACGGTGCGTCTGCCCCGCCGCATTCCGGCGGGCTTTCACGGCGCCTGGCTGCCGCGCGAGGCGGGCGGGAAGTAGGCGCGGGGACGGCCGGGCGAGGGCGCCTGGACGGCGGTCTGCCGGCAGGGCGTCGGCGTGTCATTGTCCGAGCCGCGTGCAGGACGTCGCGCCTGCCCCCGGCGGCCCGGGTTCAGCGGCTCTTGGCGCGCGTGCTTTTCCTGGCGGGGGCGCGCGCCGTTTCCTTGGCCGGCGGCGCGGCGGCCGCCGTCAACTGCTCCATCCAGGCCAGCGTTTCGGTATAGATCACGAATTGCTGCAGATAGCCCGGCGACAGCTCGCGCATCAGCGACAGCGCGCGGTGCACGAGCTGGTTGGAATTGAGCGGGCCGGCGTTCTTGTGCACCTGCTCCTGCGACTGGCGCACCTGGCGGTCGGCGCTCAGGCCGGACCAGATCTCGCGCAGGCCATCCAGCACCGGCATGTCCGGATAGGCATCGCGGCGCGCTTGCGCGGCGATGGCGTCGGGGTCTTCGCCGGGCGCGCCGGGGTAGGCGAGATACGCCGCCAGCTCGGCCAGCGGCCCGCGCGCGGGCTTGGGAACCGCCATGGCCGGCGCGGGGCTGGCGTCGGGCGTAGCGGCATCGTCCAGCCCTTCGGCGGCGGCGTTGGCCGCGCTGGCCACAGCGATGCGCGCCGCATACGCCTGCAGCAACTGCGCCACTCGCTCGTCCAGCCGGGCGCGGGCCGCGCCGGCGTGGGCGGCCGCGCGCCGGGCCAGCGCCTCGATGAAATGGAAACCGACCGGATCGAGCCGGTCGTCGCCGCGCTCGCGCCAGGCCTGCAAGATGGCGGACGTGGCGTCGGCGGGCGGGGCGGCGTCGGGCGCGGCATCCGCGCCGGCCGTCAGCGCCGGGCCCAGGCCGCCATCACTGGCCACGCGCGGCCTCCGTGCCGTTGGACGGCTTGGGAAGGGGCATGATCTCGACCCGGCGGTTCTTCGCGCGGCCTTCCTCGTCGGCGTTCGAGGCCACCGGCTGTTCGGCGCCGAAGGCGGCGGCGAACACCAGCGACGACGGCACGCCTTCGTCGATCAGGGCGCGGGTCACGGTCAGCGCGCGCTGCGCCGACAGGTCCCAGTTGTCGGCAAAGCGCCGGTTGCCTTCGCGCACCTGCTGGTCGTCGGTGAAACCGCTGACCATCAGGATCTCGTCATTGGCCTTCAGGTAGGCCGACAGCGGTTCGATCAGGCTTTTCAGCACCTCGCGGCCTTCCGGCTGCAATTGGTCGGAATTGAGCGCGAACAGCACGCTGCCGCTGATGCCGATGCGGCCGTTGACGAGCGTCACGCGGCCGGCCGCCAGCGGCGCGGCCAGGGCCTGCTCCAGCGTCTGGCGGCGCTGGGTCTCTTCCTGGCGCTGCTTGACCTCGCGTTCCAGTTGGGTCGACAGCTCGAGCTGCACGGCCACCACGCTCACCAGGATCAGCACGAAGGCGCCCAGCAGCACCGACATCAGGTCGCCGAAGACGGCCCAGGTCGGCACCGCGGGTTCCACGCCGCCGTCGATGTCCTCGCCCGCGCTCATGCCGCCTGCGCTCCGGCGGTGGCGGCGCGCTGGCTGGCCAGTTCGCGCAGGTTCTCGACGATCTGCTTTTGCGACATGGTGCTCAGGTCGACCACTTCACGCGCCTGCGCCACGTAGTAGGCCAGTTGTTCGTCGCCACGGGCGATGGACTTGTCCAGCGCCGCTTCGATGCGTTCCAGGTGCGCCACGAGCTTGTCGTTGGACTCGCCGAACAGGCGCACCGCGGCGCCGAAGGCTTCGCCCAGGCTGGCCACTTCGGCCGCGCCGCTGGTCACCTGCGCGGCCACGTCGTCCAGGCGGGCGGTCTCGGATTCGACCTGCTCGGTGAACTGCGCGCCGACCCGGTCCAGCAGGTCGGTCGACGACGACACCAGCGCGTCCACCGCGCTGCGCTGTTCGCTGGAGGCGTGGTTGACGGCATCCAGCAGCGTCGCCAGCGTGTCCAGCAGGCGATTGCGTTCTTCCAGCATGGCGTTGTCGTAGGCCAGGCTGTCCGACAGTTTCTGGCGCAGTTCGCCGATGACTTCGGCGGCCGCGCGCGGCGCTTCGGAGGCGGCCTGCACCAGTTGGCCGATCTCGGCGATGGTGCCGCTGGCGTGGGCCTCGGTCTGGGTGGCGATGTCCTGCGCGGTCTGGGCCAGGGTGGCGCAGATTTCCTGCTGCAGGGCGGCGCTGCGGGCGCCGGCTTGTTCCCATTCGTGGCGCAGCGCTTCGGCCATGCGGCCCAGCTCGCCGGTCCAGGCGGCCAGGCGTTCCTGGTCGCGCGCGGCCAGCTCGGCCTGCAGGCCGGCCTGCGATTGGCCCAGGGTCTGCAGCAGCGATGCCGAATGCTGTTCGAAGGCGGAAGCCGCCGTGGTCAGGGCCTGCTGGTTGTCGCTGGCCAGTTTCTCGTTGGCCAGCTCCTGGCGTACCTGCGCCTCGGTCCAGGCCTGCGTCACGCCGCCGGCGGCCGTTTCCAGGCGGGCCGACAGGTTTTCCAGCAGCGCGGCCTGCGCCTGGGTCTGGGTGGTCAGGTCCTGCGCGGTGCGGGTCAGCAGTTGTTCCAGTGCCTGGTGGCGCGCGGCGGTCTGTTCGCCGGCCTGGCGCCATTCGCGGCCCAGGTCGGCGGCCATGGCGCCGAGCGAGGCGTGCCAGGCGGCCAGGCGCGCTTCGTCGCGCGAGGCCAGGGCGGCCTGCAGCTCGGCATGCGACTGGTCCAGCGTGCGCAGCAGCGACGCGGAATGTTGTTCGAACGCGGCGGCGGCCGTGGCCAGGGCCTGCTGGGTGTCGCCGGCCAGCTTCTCGCTGGCCAGTTCCTGGCGCACCTGCGCCTCGGTCCAGGCCTGGGTCACGCCGGTGGCGGCCGATTCAATGCGGGCGGCGACCGTGTCCAGCAGCGCGGCCTGCGCGTCGGAGCGGGTCGCCAGTTCCTGCGCGGTCCGCGCCAGCGTCTGGCTGACTTCCTGCTGGCGGGCGGCGGCTTGCGCGCCGGCCTGTTCCCATTCGCGGCCGAGCTTGTCGGTCAGGGCGCCGAGCGTGCTGGCCCACGTGGCCAGGCGCTGCTCATCGCGCGAGGCCAGGGCGGCCTGCAGGTCGGCGTGCGACTGGTCCAGCGTGCGCAGCAGCGTCGAGGCGTGTTGTTCGAAGGTGGCGGCGGCGGCGGCCAGGGCTTCGCGGTTGTCGCCGGCCAGCTTGTCGCTGACCTGCGACTGGCGCTCCAGCGCCTCGTGCCATTGCGCCGAGACGTTGCCGGCGGCGCTTTCCAGGCGCGCCGACACGTTCTCCAGCAGGCCGGCCTGGGTCTGCGCGTGCTCGGTCAGTTCCTGGGCGCTGCGCGCCAGGGCCTGGTTGATTTCGAGCTGGCGCTCGGCGGCCTGCGCGCCGGCCTGCTGCCATTCCTGGCGCAGGGTGGCGGACAGCGCGCCCAGGGTTTCGGTCCACGCCGCCAGGCGTTGCTGGTCGCGCGAGGCCAGTTCGGATTGCAGGGCGGTGTGCGACTGGTTCAGCGTGCGCAGCAGCGACGCCGAGTGCTGCTCGAAGCTGGCGGCGGCGGCTGTCAGCGCCTGCAGATTGTCGCCGGCCAGTTTCTCGCTGGCCCGCTCCTGGCGGTTCAGCGCCACGTTCCAGGCTTCGGACATGCTGCCCGAGGACGCCTCCAGCCGTTCGGACACGCTGTCCAGCAGCGCGGCCGAGCGCTGCTCGAAGGTCTGCGCGAAGCGGTCCAGCGAATCGCGCAGGTCCTGCGCCAATGCTTCGCTGGCGCGCTGCTGGCCGGCCAGCGCCTGGTTCCAGATGCCGGCCACGTTGCTGGTGGCGGCCTGCAGGCCGGCGGTCATGCCGTCGAGCTGGCGCTGCACTGCCTGGGTCACGCTTTCGTGCAGCGAGGCGGTCTCGCGCGACAGGCCGGCCATGGTGGCCTCGACGGCGGGCTGCAGCGCCGCGCCGGCCGAACGGGCGCTTTCGGCCACGCTTTCCTTCATCGATTGTTCCATCACGGCGGCCAGGCGCGCGTAGGCGGCCTCGGCCTTGCCCTGGAACGCATCCTGGCTGGCGAGCTGGCGCTCGTTCAGCGTGTGGTTCTGCTGCTCCAGGTTGCGCATCATGGCGTCCAGGCGGTCGACCAGCGCGGGCATGGCCTCGGCCTGCCGTTGCAGCACTTCGGCCTGGCGCTGCAGCAGCTTGAAGCTTTCTTCGCGCTGGTGCGCCTGGCTGTACAGGCGCAGCGTGGTGGCCGCCTTGGCGTCCAGCAGTTGCGCCGCCTGGATGCGGTCGCGCCGGCACAGCGCCGCCAGCAGGCCCAGCATGGCGGAGGTGGCCACGCCCGCGATCGAGGTGCCGAAGGCAAAGCCCAGGCCCTTGACCGGCGCGGCCAGCGAGGCGCGGATGGCGGCCAGGTCGGTGGCGCTTTCCAGGGCGGTGCCGGTGCCGCGCAGCGTCACCACCATGCCCAGGAAAGTGCCCAGCATGCCCAGCAGCACCAGCAGGCCGACCAGGTAGGGCGCCAACGCCGGGCCGGGCAGGCCCACGCGTTCGCCTTCGATGCGCAGCCGCACGGCGTTGCGCAGGCCGGCCGGCAATTGGTCGAGCCAACCGCCCAGGCTGGCGGGCGCTTCCGACAGGTTGCCGACCGCGCGTCTGAGCGACGCGGTGGCCTGTTGGTAGCGCAGCAATTCAAGCGCGCCCGCCACGTAGCAGGCGCAGATCAGCAGCGTGACGGCCAGCGCCAGGGGGTTGGTGCCCGCGTAGCCCGCGCCGATCCAGCCGGCCACGGCCAGGCCGCAAATGAAAACAACGATATTGATCAGATACTTGGACATAGTGTCCCGGTTAGCTGGCGCGAAGGGTGGCAAGCAGCCCTTCCACCGGTTGTAAACGAACATCCAATTCGGCCAGCAGCACGCTGCGCATATCCTTGCGGAACGTCTCCAGCCACGCGCCCGGCGTGGGCGCGGATAAAGCGGGTTGCGGCGCCGCGCTGGCCGCCGCCTGCGCGGGCGCGGCGGCGGGAGCGTCGTCCGTTGCGCTGCCCCCCGGCGCGGCCGGCGCCTGGGCATCGGCCGCCGGCTCGTCCGCGGTTCCGGCCGGGACCCCGGTCTCGGCTTGCGCTTGCGCCGCCGCTTCCAGCGCGGCCTGTTCGGCCAGCCGCAGCCGGTCGAAATGCCCCTGCAGCAACTTCGGAATCGCGCCCAGCAGCGTCCGCTCGCGCGGCAGCAGGGCGCGGTCCATGATGGCGTCCACCACCGCCAGCCGCGTCATCTCCGGCGTTTTGGCCGCGAGCATGCCGCGCAGGCGGCTGCGCAGGTTGCCGATGCTGGTTTCCATCGTGTGCTGCAACGACAGATAACGCTGACGAAAATTCGAGTAATCGGCGTCGTCGGCCTGCAGCGCCGCCACCTTGGCGGACACCTGTCCCGGCATCTGCCGCTTGGCGGCCGTGGCCGCGGTGTCGCTGGCGATGGCATCGGCCAGCGTGGTGCGGACGCGCTCGCACTCGCGCTCCTCGGCGCTGCTGAACTGGCGCGCGCCCGGCGCGATCGCCGGCGGTCGGTTGTTCAGGGCGGCGGACAGGGCAATCGCGTCGGTCCAGCCGAGCCACTGGCTCAGATGATCCGACAACGGTTGCCGGGATTCCGGCACGTCGACATCCGTCAGGCGAGTCAGCAAGCGAATGAGCGTCGGGCCGCTTAAACCTGTGCGCTGTGGGGCTTGCAACATACCACCAGAGTCAAAAAGGGGGGAGTTTACACGCTGGCGGGGGCTCGCTGGGTCGGAAAAGGGCCGCCGCGCCAATGCCTGCAACAATTTGTCAGGACGGCGCGGCGGCGCGGGACACCGCGGATCAGCGGGATCAGCGGGATCAGGGCGGATCGGGGCGGATCGGGGCGGATCAGGCGCTGGCGCGTGGCCGGCGCACCGCGCGCACCCGGCCGCTGCTGGCGCCGCCGCAATAGAGCACGTCGCCGCCGTCCGACTCCAGGCCGGAGACGTACACGCCGGGCGGCATCGCCAGTCGTTCCAACACCTCGCCACTGGCCGGGTCCACCCGCCGCAGCTCGCTGGCGTCGTCCTCCCAGGTGCCGTGCCACAGGTCGCCATCGACCCAGGTGACGCCGGTCACGTAGCGGTCGGACGCGATGGTGCGCAGGACGGCGCCGGTGGCGGGATCGACCTGGTGGATCCTGCGGTCCTTGTAGCGCGCGATCCAGAGCATGCCTTCGGCCCAGGTCATGCCCGAATTGCCGCCGCCTTCGGGCGCCGGCACGGTGGCCAGCACGCGGCCCGATGCCGGGTCGATTTTCTGGATGATGCTGTCGGCCAACTGGTAGAGATGCTTGCCGTCGAAGGCGGTGCCGGCGCGGGCGATGACGTCGATGGTACGAACCACGTCGCCGCTGGCCGGATCCAGCGCGTGCAGCTTGTCGCCGACCGCGATCCAGATGCGGCTGCCGTCGTACGAGACGCCGTGCACGTCCGTGACGCCGGGGAAGGGGCCGTATTCACGGAGAATTTCTGCGGGCTTGGTTTTCATGACGCTGTCCTTGTTGGGAGGGGTGACGTCTCCATGCTAGGCATTCGGCAGCGGGACCGGGAGTAACAATGTCGTCGCGAAACCGGGCAGGGGCGGCGTGATCCAGCGCCGCGCCCGGCCCTGGCCGAACGGATGCGCCTGGCCGGAAGCCGCCAGCGCCTCCAGGGCGCGCTGCACCTGGCGCTGACTGGCGCCGGTGGCCAGCGCCAGCGCCGAACTGGACCAGGCTTGGCCGTCGGCCAGCAGCGCCAGCACGGCGGCGTGGCGGTCCCGCACCGGCGGCGTCAACACGGCAACGGTGTGCGCGGCCGGCATCAATGCAAAGCCTTGCCGCGTTGCCCGGATTTCTGCCCAGGGCGCCAGGGCCGCCCGCAACCGGCCGATTTCCACCCGCAGCCGCGCGCGGTGCGAGTCATCGGGATAGCGGGTGCGGAACGCCTGTGCAATCAACGCGTCGCGCGGCGCGTCGTCCGGCCACGCCTGGCCCAGCGCCTGCGCCAGGGTGAAGAGCACGGGCCGGCTGGCCAGGGGCAGGGTGCGGCCCGCGCCATGCACGGCATAACGGCACGCGTCGATCACCAGCGTATCGGACGCGAGCAGCGCTTGCACCTGCTCCAGGCGCAGCACCTGCGTGTCGCCGGCGCGGTGCAGGTGCGCGGCCGGCGCTTCCAGTACGAGCGACGCCTGGCGCACCTCGGCCTGCAGCGCCGGGATGCCGGCCGCTTGCGCGGCGCGCGCGGCCAGGTCCAGCGCGGCGCGTGCCGCCGTGGCCTGCAGGCGCCGCAGCGCAATGCCGGCCAGGGCCAGCTCGTGCACCGCTCGCAAGGCCGGTGGAAAAGGGGCGGGATTCAGTTCCGACAGCACCTGCTCGGCCTGCTCCAGCCGTCCCATCAGGATCAGGCGGCGGCCGGCCAGATAGCCGGCGTAGGCCGCATTGCGCCGGTCGCCATGTTGCTCGAGCGTGGCGCGGGCGGCGTCGAGCGCCGTCTGTGGCCAGCCCAGGTCGCGCGCGGCCAGCGCGATCTCGGCCTCGGCCACCACGCAACGGGCGCGCGCCACCGGATCCTTGGCGCCGAACGCGCGGGCGGCGCGGCGCACCAGCGGCCGGGCGCGTTCGAAGTCGCCCAACTGCGCCAGCGCGATGCCGCGCAATGCCAGCGCCGGCGCATCGTCGCGCAGCGCCACCCGGCTCAACGCGCCCAGCGGATCGCCGCTGGCCAGCGCCCGCGCCGCGGCCATGATCAGCCCGTCCATGACGCTCCCGCCATCGTCCCCGCGCCCCGTTGCCACGTCCATTCGTGGATGCCGCCAATCTACCACCGCGCCACGGGCGCGGGGAGTTCGTCGGCGATGCGGCAGGGCGCCTGCGTCTGCCGTGGCGTCGTCCCCATCCCCCACGGGTAGAATCCGAACCGGCATCTCCCAGGAAACCTGAACATGAGCGAGCATCATTTTTCCGCCGACGACATCCAGTCGCTGCGCCAACACGGCATTGCCCTGTTCGCCGATCGCGTCCTGATCGCGGTCCAGCCGCCCCTGGACGAGGCGCGCATCGACGAGATCGAAGCGGCCTGTGCCGGCCCCTTGCCCAATGCGCTGCGCGACTTGTGGCGCCTGACCGCCGGCGGCGAACTGGCCTACGACCTGCATGCGCGCATGGACGGCAACGAAGAGGCCCTCAGTTGGTCCGAGCTGTTCTATGACGGCAGTGACCAATACCGCGACTTGGCGGGCTGGATCGAGCACGAGCAGGAATGCGCCGAAGAGGCCGCCGCGGAACACGGCGAGGCCTGGGACGGCAAGCTGCGCTATCTGCCGATCGGCGGCTTCGAATACTGCGACCGCATCTATGTGTGCGTGGAGCCTGGCCCGCATGCCGGCAGCATCGTGGCCTGGAAGCAGGGGCTGCCGGGCTGGACGCATGCGTTGCAGCAGGACGCCATCGCGACCGTCGCGGCGGACCTGCACGCGGCCTTTGCCGCGCTCTACCTGGAGCAGGATATCGACGACCCCGACAGCACCGGCATACGGGTGCTGGAATACCTGGACGAGCGCGTGGCCGATCACGGCATGCCGCAGGCCCTGGCGGACAAGCTGGCGGCGTTCTATCGGCGCGCGCTGGTGGACTGGCGCGCGCCGTTGGCGGCCGGCACGCTGGGCCAGTCGCCCACGCTGGCCAGGCTGGCCTTGCGGCATGCGTTGGCGCATGACGACGGCGCGCTGGTGGCGCAATTGGCGGCACAGGGCGTGGGCTTTGACCAGCCGTTGCGCGGCAGCGCGCTGGCGCTGGACGTGGCGCTGACGCAGCATGCCTATGCGGCGGCGCGGGCGCTGTTGCGGGCCGGCACGCCGGTCAGCGCGGAGGCGATCCATCGATTCGATCGCAAGCCGCCCGCCGACCTGGTGGCGCAGTTGCTGGCGCGCGGGGCGCGGGCCGACGGCCTGGGCGTGGCGCGATGCGTGGCTTGCGGGTCGCCCGAGGCCGCGCGCGTGATCGCCGCTGCCGCGGGCGAGGGGATCGCGGCGGCGTATGCCGAGGCGCGCGACGCGATGGCGGCCCGCTACGAGGAAGACCTGCGCCGCGTGCGGGCGGGCAAGCTGGGCCATTACCTGGGCGTGGACGGCCTGGCCGAACGGGTGGCCAACTTGCGCGCGTTTGTGCTTTGAGTCGGCCCCGGGCTAACGCGAGCCATCGCGCCAGGCCGCCTCGGAGGATCCCAAGGCGCTTGCCGGGTAATCCCAAGATTGCGGCGTGTCCGCGATCCGCAGCGGCGGCTTGACGCGCCGGACCGGGCCCCACGCGGTTGCCTCGATTTGTTCGGACCAGTCGGCTGCGCTTTCCGGCGCCAATGCCGGCCCGCCTTCCAGCAAGCCGCCATGCGCGACCAGCAATTGGGCGCTGCGGGCGAGCGACGCGCGCGTGGTGCTGCCCGCGCCGGTGGCCAGCCGTTCGGTCAAGCCCCGGATCGCCGCCGCCGCCATCAGATAGCCGGTGCCGTGGTCCAGCGCCTGGCACGGCAACGGCACCGGGCGGTCGCCACCCTTGGCGCGCATGCCGGCCTCGGCGATGCCGGTGCTCATCTGCACCAGGCTGTCGAAGCCGCGGCGGCCCCGCCACTCACCGCTCCAGCCATAGGCGTCCAGCGATACGTCGACCAGCGTCGGGTTGAGCTGGCGGCGGCGCTCGGCGTCCAGGCCCAGGCGGGCGAGGGCGTCGGCGCGATAGCCGTGGATCAGCACGTCGGCCTGGGACAGCAGGCGTTGCAGCGTGGCCAGCCCCTCGGCGGACTTGAGGTCCAGGCGCGCGCAACGCTTGCCCAGCACGACCTCGGGCACGGTGCCGGGCTCTTCCCAGCCGGGCGGGTCGATGCGCAATACATCCGCGCCAAAGCCCGCCAGGAAGCGCGTGGCCACGGGGCCGGCCAGGATGCGGGTCAGGTCCAGCACCCGCAGACCCTGCAACGGACGCTGGCGCGAAATGCGCCAAGCAGGGCGGGCGCCGCCGCCGCTGGCGGCGCGGTGCAGCAGGGGTTCGGCGGCAACGCTTTGGCCTTGCGGATGCTGGCGCCAGGCGTCCAGGCCGCGCATGGCGGCGGCGCAACCGTTGTGTTCGACCACCGCCGCTTCCAGTTCGTCGGCGCGCCAGCCTGCCACGGCGCGGGCGACGGCGTCGCGGTCGGCGGCCACGCCCAGGACCGCCAGGGCGGCGTCGCGATGATGGGGCGCGTTGGTGTGCAGCCGGATCCAGCCGTCCGCCGCGCGGTAGTCGCCGGCGACGGCGTCCCACAGCGGCGGCATGCTCCAGCCGATGGGGCGCAGGCTGGTGCCGAACCAGAAAGAGGCCAGTCGTTGGTCGACCTCGACCGCCGGCACGGCGGGCGCACCGGCCGCGCCTGCGCCGGCCGCGACGAATTCCGCCATGGCCAGGCCGGCGGCGCCGATCGCGGCGGTGGCGAATTCCGTGACGGCGAAGGCCGAGGGCAAGGCGCCCTGGCCGGTGATGGCGACCTGGCTCAGCAGGGCGGGATCGCCGCCCGCCGCGAGCCAGAACTGGCGCAGGTAGTCGGCGGTGGCCGGCGAGGGCGGGAGGGGGCGATGGATGGCGGACATGTGGCTTCCGGGTCGTTGAGCGATGACGCCAGGATTCATCTTGCCGCATTAATTGTCAATATTGATTAATATAATCAACCCATTGCCCTTCGTTCCTCGTCTCGCGACCCATGCCCAATTACCTGACCTCCGCCGCCGCGGCCACCCGCCTGGGCGTGTCGCGCCAGACCCTGTACGCCTACGTCAGCCGGGGATTGCTGCACGCCGAGACCGGCGCCACGCCGCGCGAAAGCCGCTACCTGGCCGAGGAGGTCGAACGGCTGGCGGCGCAGCGCACCCGTGGCCGCAAGCCGAAAGAGGTGGCCAAGGCGACGCTGAACTGGGGCCTGCCGGTGCTGGAGTCGGCCATCACCCTGATCGAGGATGGCCAGTTGTTCTATCGCGGTGAAAACGCCGTGGCGCTGGCGCAATCGTCCTCGGTGGAAGCGGTGGCCGCGCATCTGTGGCAATGCGACCAGGCGATGGCGTTCGGCGCGGCCGCGCCGGGGTTGCCCGAGGATCTGGCGGCGCTGTTCGCGCGCCATCGCGGCCAGCGCGCCGAGGCCGCGCTGTTGCCGCTGTTCACGGCGGCCAGCGATGACGATGCGACCGCGTTGTGGCAGCGCTCGCCCGAGCGCCAGGCGCAGGGCTGCGGCGCGCTGGTGCGCACGCTGGCGGCCTGCCTGCTGCAGACCGCGCCGGACGACGCGCCGATCCACGCGCAGTGCGCCCGCGCCTGGGGCGTGGACGCGGCGGGCGCGGATCTTATCCGCATGGCGCTGGTGCTGTGCGCCGACCACGAACTGAACGCCTCCAGTTTTACCGCGCGCTGCATCGCGTCCACGGGCGCCAGCCTGCGCGCCGGTATTGTCGGCGGGCTGGCGGCGTTGACGGGCGGCCGCCACGGCGCCACCACGGCGCGCGTCGAGGCGATGTGGGAGGAACTGGAACGTGGCGGTGGCGGCGCGGACGCCGGCCAGCGGCTGGCGCGGGGCTTGCGCGAGCGGCTGGCGCGGGGCGAAGACATGCCGGGTTTTGGCCACCACCTTTACTCCGCGGGCGATCCGCGCGCCAGCGCCTTGCTGGCGCGGATACTGCCGCGGCGCCCCGAGTGGGAGACATTGATCGAGCAGGCGTTCGAGCTATCGGGGCAGCGGCCCTCGGTGGACTTCTCGCTGGTGGCGGTGCGGCGCCATCTGGGCCTGCCGCCGGGCGCGGCCTTCGGCCTGTTCGCGCTGGGACGCTCGATCGGCTGGCTGGCGCATGGCCTGGAGCAGCGCGGCAGCCCCGATGTGATCCGGCCGCGCGCGGCTTATACCGGGATTCATCCGGACGCGGCCTGACGGCGGCGCGGTGGCGCACGCCGCCGGCGCGTCAGGCCTTGGACAAGGTCACCTGGCCGAACGTCATCCAGACGTGGGCGGTCTCCGAGGCCTGCGCGCGGTACGAGCCGCTGGCCTCGCCCAGCCGCATCGCCACGGCGGTGAATTCCCAGGCCAGGGCGTCATCGCATGGCACCTTGCGGTGGGTGTATGCCTCCAGGCCGTGGGCCTTGCCGAAGGCCAGCGCCAGTTGGGCGTGTTCGGCCAGTTCGGCGGGCACCGACGGGTGATCCCAGCCCCACAGGAAGCTGCCGTCCTCGCTGTTGGAGGTGCCGACGATCTGCACCGGCGCTTGGGCGGTGATGCCGCCGGGCAGTTGGAACACGATCAGGCCGCTGTCCATGTCCACGGACCATTGCTCGGCCTCGTCCAGGTGCCAGGTGGCGCAGTGCGCCGAGGTGGCGGCCCGCATGCCTTCCAGGCTCTGGGCGATGTAGTTGGAAACGTCGAAGGGCTGGGTGGTGTCGGACATGCGGGGCTTTGCGGGGGATGGAAAGGCCATAGGGTACCCGCAAAGCGCTGGCCGGCGCATCGCTCATGCGCGACCGGACCGCCGCGATCGCGCGGCGCCATGCCGAAGCGGGTGAACGGCGGCGTTCAGGTCGGCGATCAGTGACCCGGACGCGCCAGCACGTAGACGCGAGTGTCGCGGCCATAATGCGTTTCAATGGCGCTCAATACGTCAGCGGCGCGCCGGTCACGACTTCGTACAGGAACCGGTCCAGCCGCTCGGTCTGGCCGTCCGGCCGGTCGAAGAAGGGCGCCTTTTCCAGGGTCGGCAACGTGGTTTCCAGATAGGCGTGGATCAGCGGGAAGCGCGGGCCGTGCTCGGCCTCGCCGGCCTGCATCTTGATGGCCAGCAGCGCGTTGATCTCGTCGCGCAGCGCGGGGTCGGTGACCATGGCGTCGGCCAGGTCCGCGAAACGCATCGGCGGGATGCCGCGGCCGCTGTCGATCCATTGCGCGGCCAGCACCGGACGCAGCACGTACAGGTATTTCTTGAGCCGCACCGTGTCGCCTTGCAGCGATTCGCGGAAGTTGCGGCCGGCCATCGACACGTAATGCCAACGGCCCTTGATGTGCGAGAAATACTCGCTGCGGAAGTGCCGCAGCCAGGCGCTGGTGGCGTCGTCCTGGCGATACAGCACGGGCGAATCCAGCCATTCGAACAAGGTCGGGTTGGAGCCGCGCAGCAGTTGCAGCGCCTTGCGCAATTCCCAGCCGGACACGTCCAGCTCGTCGTCGATGGGCAGCTCGATCACGTCGCGCTGGGGCGCCACGCGCAGGTACCAGTCCAGCTTGTGCACGTACAGGAAGCGCACGTCGTAGTCGCTGTCTGGCGATGCGAACCCCCAGCCCCGGCTGCCGGATTCGCAGGCGAGCAGGACGCGGACATCGTGACGCTGTTCGATGTGTTCCAGGGTCGCCATGACGCGCTCGCGGATGGCCGGGTCGATGGGGTGGGCATGCAGGATCGAAGTCATGCTTCGGATGCTAGCACTTCGCCAGGCGGGCGCCGCGCGGGGCGATTGATCGGCGGAATGTCGCCATGGTCCGCCGGGTTGCCTCATATAGTTAGGCACCTTATCATATGCTGCCGTATCAAATGCCGAAACCCCATGCCACCCGCCATTTCCCTTATTTCCGCCATGCTGGAACCCAAGCACCACGCGCTGCTGGACGAGGCCGCCCGCCGCGGGCTGCAATCCGCGGACGGCATGCGGTTGTGTTTGCAGGTGCTGGCCCTGGCCGGCGCCATCGATCGCGATTGCGCCGCGCGCCTGGCGCCGCGGCAGTTATCGGAAGGCAAGTTCGTGCTGCTGTTCCTGCTGCACGGGCAGGCGGGCGGCCTGTCGCCGCACGAACTCGCGGCGCGCGCGGGGGTGACGCGCGCCACCGTCACCGGCCTGCTCGATGGTCTGGAGCGCGACGGCTTCGTTTCGCGCCAGCCGGGCCAGGACGACCGGCGCCGGATCGCGGTGGTCCTGACGCCCAAGGGCAGGACGGCGGCGGCCAAGTTGTTCAAGGAGCACACGCAGTGGATCGGCTCGTTGTTCGACCCGCTTTCGTCCACCGAGCGGCGCCAGCTCGGCGAACTGCTGGCGAAGGTATGGCGCGGCACTGACAGCGGGCGCGCGGCGTTGGCGAAGGATGCGCCATGAGCGCCGCCCGTCGAGGCGTCAAGGACATCGGCGCCGACCGCCTGGCGCGGCTGAACGCGGGCGCGCCGGCCACGCACCTGACCGAGTGCCTGGCGGTGGACTTTGCCCGGTTGATGCAGGCGCTGGCGCCCGAGGTGGGCGCCGATGGCATCGCCGCCATGCGGGCCGCGGCGGCGCTGGGCATCTCCAGGCGCATGGCGGTGGCGGCGCGCATCCTGCATGAACGCCTGGGCCCGGCCGGTTGCGCGCGGATGGCGGCGCAAGCGTCCGACACCGCGCGCGGCTGGGCCTGCTTCATGATCGGGGCGGCGCCGGATGTGCCGCTGGCGCAGCGCCTGGCGCGCATCCGGCCGTTGGCCGACGACGCGCACTTTGGCGTGCGCGAATGGGCCTGGCTGGCGCTGCGGCCGGCGTTTACGGCCGACCTGGACGCGGCCATCACGCAACTGCAACCCTGGACGACGTTGCCGTCCGAGCGCCTGCGGCGCTTTGCCAGCGAAGCGCTGCGGCCGCGCGGCGTCTGGTGCGCGCACATCGCCGCGCTCAAGGCGGATCCGGGGAGGGCGCTGCCGCTGCTGGAGCCGCTGCGCGCCGATCCGGCGGTCTACGTGCAGGATTCGGTGGCGAACTGGTTGAACGACGCCAGCAAGGACCAGCCCGACTGGGCCCGGCGGGTGTGTGCGCGCTGGCTGACGCACAGCCCGGTCGCGGCGACGCAGCGCATCTGCCAGCGGGCGCTGCGCACCATCGGACCGTAGCGCCGATCGTTGCGCCGCAAGCGCGGCCATCGGTGTCGATAATGCGTCGGCCGCGTGCGGCTCAACCCTGCGCTTCGGCCGCCAACGCGGCCTGCACGGCGGGGCGGGATTCGATGCTGCGCTGGAATTGCACCAAGGCAGGCCAGCGTGTCAGGTTCACGCCGAGTTGCGGCGCCCAGCACAGCACCGCGTACAGGTAGATATCGGCCACGCCATAGCGGTCCTGCACCAGGGCGTGCCGCGCGTGCAGCGCGGAGGCCACGTAATCGAGGCGTTTTTCCAGCCGCGCCTGCCACCATGTGCGCGCAGCCTCGGGCAGGTCGCGATTGAACAGCGGGCCGAATCCGCCGTGGATCTCCGCGGAGATGAAATTCAGCCATTCATGCAGCCGGTTGCGGGCCCAACTGCCGGCGGGCGGGACCAGGCCGGAATCGGGACGCAGGTCGGCCAGGTACAGGCTGATGGCGGGGCCTTCAGTCAGCACCTCACCCCCCTCGACCTCCAGCGCGGCAACGTAGCCCTTGGGGTTGATGGCCAGGAAATCGCGGCCGTCCGCGGTGCGCTTGGCGCGGTTATCGACGCGGATCAGGTCGAATGGCAGGTCCAGTTCGCGCAGCAGGATGTGGGGCGACAGCGAGCAGGTGCCGGGGGCGTAGTAGAGCTTCATGGAATCGTTTCGGGGTGGCCCGATCTGGGGGAAAGGACACCCAGGATCGCTCGGCCTGGAGTATTCGTAAAATTACTTCTTCAGAAACAAGGAATAAGTTGAGCTACTTCCATGATGAATCTGATCCATTGGCGGCTGCTGCTGGCGGTGGTGGACGCCGGCAATATCACCCATGCCGCGCGGCAGGTGGGCATGACGCAGTCGGGCGCGAGCCAGGCCATCGCCCAGCTTGAACATCATCTGGGCGCGCCCCTGTTCACGCGCGAGCGGCGCCAGAGCGTGCCGACCGCGCTGGGACTGCGGGTGGCGCATGAGGCCCGCGCCATGCTGGCCTCGCTGGGCCGCATCCAGGCGCTGGCGCGCGAAAGCGCCGGCGTGGCCGGCGGCGTCCTGCGGCTGGCCAGCTTTCCGATGGTGTTCTCGACCATCCTGCCGCCGGTGCTGCGACGCTTCCGGCAGTTGCATCCCGCCGTCGAGGTGGTGCCGTTGGAAGCCAGCGACAGCGAGATCGAGACCTTGCTGGCCGCCGGCACCGTGGACGTGGGCGTGGTGCTCAATCCGCCCGCGCGGCGCGGCGCCTGTCCGCTGGGCGAGGACGACTGGGTGGCGGTGCTGCCGGCCTCGCATCCGCTGGCGCGCGGCGCGTCGGTGACGCTGGCGCAACTGGCGGCGCAGCCGTTCGTGCTGGCCACGGGCGGTTGCAGCGTGCACGCGGCCAGCGTCGCGGCGGATGCCGGCCTGGCGCTGGCCGACGTGCGCGCCACGGTCATGGAATGGTCCAGCGCCTACGCGCTGGTGCGCGATAACGTCGGCGTGGCCCTGGTGCCCGAACTCACGCTGCCCGAGAATCGCCGGGGCCTGCGGGTGCTGCCCCTGGCCACGCCGGTGCGGCGGCGTTTCGCGCTGGCGGCGTCGCCGCAGGCCGCCAGCGCGCCGGCGGTGCTGGCCTTGTTCGAGATGTTGCGGCAGGATGACAGCAAGGCCTGAGGGCCGGGCGCGGGCCGTTGCGCGCCGTCATCGCGGCGACATCGGGGCGGCCTACGATCGCGGTTTTTGGCCGAGGCGACATGATCATCCGCAACGCAGAAGCCGGCGACAGCGCCGATATCGTCGAATTGCTGGCCCAACTGGGCTATCCGGGCACCGCGGCTTTCCTGCCCGGGAAGATCGAACGCCTGCTGGGGCACCGCGACGCCGAGCTGCTGGTGGCCGAGGACGGCGACCGGCTGCTGGGCTTCATCGGCCTGCACTTCATGGTGCAACTGGCGCTGCCCGGAGACTTCTGCCGCATCACCTATTTCTGTGTCAGCGACGCGGCGCGCGGCAGCGGGGTGGGCCGGGCGCTGGAAGAGGCGGCCGAGGCGCTGGCGCGGGCGCGCGGCTGTGACCGCATCGAGGTGCACTGCCACCAGCGGCGCACTGACGCGCACCGCTTCTATTACCGCCAGGGCTATGAGGAATCGCCGAAGTACCTGATGAAGTCCTGCCGCCCCTGAGCGCGGGCGGCGCGGTTGCGGCCACACAGGGTTGGCGCGCGCGCGCCGCGCTCGTGTAGTCTTGCCCGTTCCAACGACAAGTCCAAAGGACGGGCATGGAAGAGACAACCCAAGTGACCACGCAGGATGCGCCGCGCGACTGGGCGGCGCTGGTCGACGACCTGAACCGCCTGCTGCGGCTCAAGACCACGGTCATCGGCATGAAGCTGTACGAGGACGAGGCGGCGCTGGCGGGCGTGAAGGGGCTGCGCCGGCCCAGGGCCACCCATACCACCGACCAGATCGTCGGCATGGCGGCGCGGCTGGGCTGGACCGTTGGCATCACCGGCGACAACCTGGTCGGCGCGCAGTGCCGCGCGGTGATCGGCCTGGGGCCGCAGGACGAGGCCTGGCGCAGCGGCAAGGAGTACGTCGGCGTGTGGCACGCCACCGAGGCCGACGCCCGCGCGCGCCAGGAGGCCCTGTCCTGCGTGCCGGCGGGCAGGTACCGGGCGATGGTGGTGTCGCCGCTGGCCTCGGGCCGGCTCGATCCGCCCGACATCTGCCTGATCTATGCGACGCCCGGGCAGATGATCATCCTGATCAATGGCCTGCAATGGAAAAACTACCGGCGCTTCGACTGGAGCGTGGTGGGCGAGACCGCCTGTGCCGATTCGTGGGGGCGGGCGCTGGCCACCGGCGAGCCCAGCCTGTCCTTGCCCTGTTATGCCGAGCGCCGCTACGGCGGCGTGCCGGACGAGGAAATGCTGATGGCGCTGCCGCCGCGCTACCTGCCCATGGCGATCGAAGGGATGAAGGCGCTTTCGGCCAATGGCCTGCGTTATCCCATCCCGCCATACGGCATCCAGAACGACGTGCGCGCCGGCATGGGCGTGAGCTACGCGCAGCCGCCGCGGGGCTGAGACGGGCGGGCCTGGGATGGGCCTGGGATGGGCGGGGCTGTTCAGTCCCCGGCCAGCGCCGCCGCCAGCGTGCGCGCCGCCGGGCCCAGCGGCTGGTCGATGCGGTGCGCCAGGTAGACCTCCGTGGCCACCTGGCTGCCGCGCCCGAGGCTGCCGGTGGGCAGGCGCAGCAGCCGGCCTTCGGCCAGGTCGCGCTCGACCAGCCACAGCGGCAGGCGGCCCCAGCCAAGGCCTGCCAGGATCAGCGCATGTTTGGTGTCCTGGCCGCTGACGCGGCAGGTCTGCGGCGACAGCACCGCGAAGTCGCGGCCGGCGCTGAGCGTGGACGGATCGATCTGCACCACCTGCAGGTGATCGGCCAGGTCGGGCGCGGTCAGCGCCGCGCCGTCGGCCACGCGCGCGGCCAGGGGATGGTTGGCGCCGACCACCGCCACCATCTGTACCGACGACAACGCCTGCATGGCGATGCGCGGATGGCGGAAATGTTCGCCGGCGATGATGCCCAACTGGTGGCTGCCATCGAGCAGCGCGGCGATCGGTCCGCCCAACGGCAGCACCGCGACGCGCGTGGCGACCGACGGATAGGCCGCCCGCAGGCGGTTCAGCGCGGCGCCGACCTGGGCGATCGGATACAGGGTGTCCACCACCAGCGACAGTTCCAGCTCGACTCCTTCGCCCAATCCCTGGGCGCGGGCCCGCATGGCGTCGACCCGCAGCAGGATGTCGCGCGCATTGGCCAGCAGCGCCTGGCCTTCCGGCGTCATGACAGGGCGGTGGCCGCCCCGGTCGAACAGCTTCACGCCCAACTGCGTTTCCATGTTGGCGATGGCGTGGCTGACCGCCGACTGCACCCGCGCGAGCTGCCTGGCGGCGGCGCGGAAACTGCCGGTGTCGGCCACGGCCGCGAACACGCGTAGCTGGTCCAGGGTGAGGGCGTCTATCATCGTGCGTCCTGATCTATTTTCGAGATCGGTTCCATCAAAAGATTATCACTTATCAGAATCGGTTCCGGCCGGCATGCTGGCGGCATTGCAAGCGAGGAGAGGCAGGGATGGACAAGGTGGAAGGCGCGGCGCGGGCCGGCCAGCCGGCGGCGACCCGTTGGGGGGCGGTGCTGGCGATCGTGGGCGCCGGCGTGGTGGCGTCGTTGCAGGTCGGCAAGGTGATCATCGCGGCGCCCTTGCTGCGGCGCGACCTGGGGCTGGACCTGGCGTCGATCGGCACGCTGACGGCGGTGTTCTCGATCCTGGGCGTGCTGGGCGGCATCGCGGCGGGCGGCGTGATCGCGCGTTTCGGCGCGCGCCGCATGCTGCTGTCAGGCCTGGCGACGGTCGCGGCGGGCACGGCGGCGGGCGCGCTGGCGCCAGGTTATGGCGCGCTGCTGACCTCGCGCGTGGTCGAGGGCCTGGGGTTCCTGCTGATCACGGTGGCCGGGCCGGCGGCCTTGCAGCGCCTGGTGCTGCCCGCCAGCCGCGACCTGGCTTTCGCGCTGTGGAGCTGCTACATGCCGGCGGGCATGGCGATCGCGATGCTGGCCTCGCAGGCCTTCGGCGACTGGCACGCCTACTGGTGGTGCGCCGGCGCGGCCGCCGTGATCGCGCTGGCCTGCGTCGCCGCGCTGGCGCCGCCCACGCCCGCCGGCGCCGGCCTGTCCTGGCGCGGGCTGCGGCAGGACACAACCGATACGCTGGGCGCGGCCGGCCCGATGCTGCTGGCGGCTTCGTTCACGCTCTACAGCCTGATGTTCTTCGCGCTGTTCACCTTCCTGCCGGTGCTGCTGATGGACAAGCTCGGCCTGCCGCTGGCCACCGCCGGGCTGTACAGCGCGGCCGCCAGCGCCGCCAACATCATCGGCAACCTGGGCGCCGGCGTGCTGTTGTCACGCGGCTGGCGGCGCTCGACCCTGATCGCCTGCGCCAGCGTGGCGATGGGCGGGGTGGCGCTGCTGATTTTCCGCTCGGTGTTCCCGGCGATGCCGACCTTCCTGCTGTGCGTGCTGTTCTCGGCCGTGGGCGGCCTGATCCCGGCGACGCTGCTGGGCACCGCGCCGCGGGTGGCGCCTCGGCCCGCGCTGACGGCGGCCACGGTCGGCCTGGTGATGATGGGCAGCAACCTGGGGCAGGTGATCGGGCCGGTGACGGTGGGCGGGGTGATCGACCGCTATGGCTGGGCGCAGGCCTCGCTGGTGGTGGCGGCGGCGGCGCTGGGCGGCGTGGCCATCGCCTGGCGCCTGCGGCGGCTGCACGGCGCCCGCTTGTAGGCGCGGGATCCGGCCGCGGCGCGCCGATGCGGCGGCTGTCATGTGAACGGCCTATCATGGGGCATTGTTCCCGCTGGAGTCCCCATGCCTACGCCCGCCCCGCGCCTGGTCATCTTCGATTGCGATGGCGTCCTGATCGATAGCGAAATCATCGCGGCCCGCGCCCAGTCGCGCGCGCTGGCCGAACACGGCATCGCCATCACGCCGCAGGAAGCGGCGCGGCGATTCGCCGGCATTCCCGACGCCGATATGTGGCAGACCCTGCAGGACGAGAACGCGCGCGCCTTGCCGGCGGATTTTGCGCGCCAGTACGCAGATCGGCTGCAGGACACCTTCCGCCAGGAGCTGCGCGCCTTGCCCGGGGTGCGCGAGACCCTGGCCGCCCTGCGCCAGCGCGGCATGGCGTATTGCGTGGCCTCCAGCAGCACGCCGCCCAAGCTGGAGGCGGCGCTCAAGCTGGTCGGGCTGTGGGAGGAATTCGCGCCCAACGTATTCAGCACCGCGCAGGTGGCGCATGGCAAGCCGGCGCCGGACGTGTTCCTGTTCGCCGCGCGGCAGATGCGCACCGCGATCCTGGAGTGCGTGGTGGTCGAGGACAGCGTGCCCGGCGTGCGCGCCGCCCGCGCCGCGCGCATGCGCGCGGTGGGCTACATCGGCGCTTCGCACAACGGGCCGGACCAGCGCAAGCGCCTGCTGGACGAAGGCGCGTTCGAGGTCATCGACGACCTGCGGCGGCTGTCGGAGATCATCTAGCCGCGGTCGCGCGCGCGCCGCCATGGCATTGCCACCGGCGCGCGTCGGCGATGGCGGCGGGCCATGCGTCAGCGGCTCTTGGCTATCACGCCGGTCATGTATTCGTTCAGGTCGCGGAAATCCTTGACCGTCCAGGCGTGCGGCGGCACCTTCACGCCGTTTTCGCGCAAGGTCCTGGGAATCAGGTCGCCGTTGGGACGCAGGATCACCGAGGACACGATGACGCCCGGATAGTCGATCAGCCGCTTCCTGAATGCGGCGGTGGTCAGATCCGGGGTGGGCGGGTTGCTTTTCCTGGCCAGCGGCCCGGTACCCTTGATGTCCGCGCCATGGCACATGGCGCAGCGTTGCTGGAACAGATTCCTGCCGTTGATGTTCTCGGCATGGGAAGGCGAAGTTTGAACCAGCGCGGAAAATCCCAGCGCGGCCAGGGCAATCGTTGTTGTTTTCATGAAGGCGTGTGGTATCGATCGGCGTCACGCTCGGCCGACCTGGTGGCGCCAGGCCATGGTCCCGAACCGGGTGATGGCATCCAGGTCCTGGATCGCGCGAAAAAAAGCGCCTCGCATTCTAGGGCCTGGCGGCCTTGTCCGCTTGCCGTCGCGCGCTTGAGCGCCGACGCCGTCTAAGCGGGCAGCGGCTCGGGCTTGACCCGCACCGCGCTGAGCACGCCGATCACCAGCAGGGCGATGCCGGCCAGCGTCAACGGCTGCGGCATGCTGCCGCGCAGGATGAAGGCGTAGGCCAGCGCCGCCAGCGTCTCGAACACGATCAACTGCCCGGCCAGCGCGGTCGGCAGGCGCTGGCTGGCTTCGTTCCAGCACAGCGTGCCCAGCCACGAGGCGAACAGGCCGATGATGATCATCAGGCCGAGGAACACCTGCGGGCGCGGCCCCAGCGGCATGTCGAAACCGCTGCCGGTGGCGGCCATGCCGCCCCACAGCAGGCCGTAGCCGGCCAGCGCGAGCGGCAGGGTGGCCACGCCCTGGGCGGTGGCCCAGGTGCGCGGACTGCGGCCCGGATGGTCGCGCAGCCAATCGGCGTTGCGCAGCGGATACCAGGTCCAGCACGCCACCGCGCACAGCGCCAGCACGGCGCCGATGGCGTAGCGCGACAGGTCGGCGTCGGCCTCCTGGCGCAGCGCCTGCAATTCGACCTGGTTGACGCAGGCGATGCCCAGCGCGATCAGCGCCAGCGGGGGCGCCAGCCGCTTCCAGGGCAGGCGGCCGTCGCGGCGCGCGTTGCGCAGGTTGGCGCAGATGGCGATCACCACCGGCAGCGTGCCGATGATCATGGTGGGCACCGGGCCGCCGGCGCGCTGGATGGCGCTGGCCAGGCACAGGTAGTACAGCAGGTTGCCGATGGCGGCCAGCTTCAGGGCCTCGATCCAGTCGGCGCGGCTGAGCTGGCGCAGCGCCTTGCGGTCGAGCCAGGCCAGCGGGATGGCGATCAGGCCGAAAGCCAGATAGCGCGCCACCGATTGCAGGGCGGCGGGGTATTCCGGCAGCAGCAACGGGCCGACGAACACCAGCCCCCACATCAATCCGGCCGCCAGCGCGTACAAGGTTCCAGCCCACATGAAGATTCCCAACGGGTATTTGATAGACGGGGCAGTCTAGCGGCGGCTGGCGCGGCCGGTCTTGTACCAGATTGCTGCGGGCCGCGAACCCGGCGCGGCAGCCGGTGGGCGGCCCGGCGCCGGGCGGCTCAGGCGCGCACCTGCCTCTGGTAGCGGGCGGGCGTGACGCCGTAGCGGCGGGTGAAGGCGCGGGTCAGGTGGGCCTGGTCGGTCAGGCCGGCGGCCAGCGCGGCCTGGGCGGGCGGCTCGCCGGCGGCCAGCAGCCGCTTGGCCTCGAACAGGCGCAGCGCCATCAGCGTCTGCTGCGGCGTGGCGTGGTACTGGGCCTGGAAGCTGCGCAGGAAGTGGAATGGACTGAGGCCAGCCACGGCGGCCAGCTCCTCCAGCGTCAGGCGGCGCGCCAGATTGGCGCGCAGATAGTCGATGACCGGCGCGAAGCGCGGCGCGCCTTCGGGCCGCGGCGGCGCCGGCACGCGCGCATGGCGCCGGAACTCGGCCAGCAACGCGTGCAGCGCGCTATCGAACGCCAGGGGTTCGCGCGCCCCCCACAGGGCGTCGAGCAGGGCGGTGACGCGCTGCGCGCTGGCGGCGTCATGGCCCACCGCGCAATCGAACCACCAGCCGGCCTCGCCGGCCACTTCGGCGACCACGTCCGGGTCGATATAGGCCATGCGATAGCGCCAGCCGCCCGCGGTCTCGGCGCGGCCGGTGTGCAGTTCGTCCGGGTTCATCAGCACCACCGAGCCGGGCGGCGCCAGATGTTCGGCGCCGCGGTAGCGGAAGCGTTCCACGCCGGTTTCGATGGCGCCCAGGCCATAGGCCTCGTGGGTGTGCGGCTCGAAGGCGTGGCGAATGATGTGGGCGCGGTACAGCTCGATGCCGGGGCGGTGCGCCGGGCGGCGGAATTCGGCGCGGTCGTTGGGATGGTCGAAGGCCTGCGGCACCCCCGCGAGCGGCGGCTCGGGGCGCGCGTCGGAGGCGGCGGGCAGGAGGGAAGCCATGGCGGGATTTAAGCACGTCCGGCGCCGGCGTGTCCGGTGGCGTGGGAAGGCTGCCAGGCGGGCGCGGCGCGCGGCCGCCGGGATGGGGGAGGGGCGCGGCGGCGCTCAGTCCGCCGCCGGCTGCCCCCGCGCCCGGGCCAGCAGCATCTCGCGCTCACGCGCGTTGCGCGTCATGGCGGCGGCGCGTTCGAATTCCGTGCGCGCCTCGGCGTGGCGCCCGAGCCTGGCCAGCAGGTCGCCGCGCACGCTGGGCAGCCAGTGGTAGTTGGCCAGCGCCGGATCGCGCGCCAGTTCGTCGGCCAGGTCCAGCCCGGCCTGCGGGCCGAAGGCCATCCCCACGGCGACGGCGCGGTTCAGTTCCACCACCGGCGACGGCATGGCCTGCGCCAGCGCGTCGTACAGCGCCACGATGCGCGGCCAGTCGGTCTCTTCCGGCCGGCGCGCACGCGCGTGGCAGGCCGCCAGCCCTGCCTGCAGCGCATACGGCCCGCTGGCCCCGCCCAGGCTTTCGGCGCGTTCCAGCGCGGCCAGGCCGCGGCGGATCAGCAGGGTGTCCCAGCGGCCGCGGTCCTGCTCCAGCAGCAGCACGGGCCGGCCCTGGGCGTCGCTGCGGGCAGGCAGCCGCGAGGCCTGCAGTTCCATCAGCGCCACCAGCCCATGCACCTCGCTGTCGCCGGGCGTCAATTCGGCCAGGATGCGGCCCAGCCGCAGCGCTTCGTCGCACAGCGCCGGCCGCATCCAGTCCTCGCCCGAGGTGGCGGCGTAGCCTTCGTTGAAGATGAGGTAGATCACTTCCAGCACCGAGGCCAGCCGCTGCGTCCGTTCCCGCGGCCCGGGCACTTCGAAAGGCACGCGCGCCGCCGACAGGCTGCGCTTGGCCCGCACGATGCGCTGGGCGATGGTGGACTCCGAGGCCAGGAAGGCGCGCGCGATCTCGGCGGTGGACAGCCCGCCCAGCAGCCTGAGCGTCAGCGCCACGCGCGCCTCGGTCGAGAGCAGCGGATGGCAGGCGGTGAACACCAGGCGCAGCAGGTCGTCGCCGATGTCGTCCTGGCGCGCGGCGTCCAGCGCCTCGACGAAATCGGGTTCGACGTCGGCCTGCAGCGCCTCCAGTTCGTGGCCGATCTGCTCGTGCTTGCGGCGGTGGATGGCGTCCAGCCGCAAGCGGTCGCGAGCGCGGTTCTTGGCGGTGGTCATGAGCCAGGCTCCCGGGTTGTCCGGCACGCCGGTGGCCGGCCAGCGCTCCAGCGCGGCCACCAGCGCGTCCTGGGCCAGTTCCTCGGCCAGGCCGACATCGCGCACCAGGCGCGCGACGCCGGCGATGACGCTGGCGGCCTCGATGCGCCAGACGGCCTCGATGGCGCGGTGGGTCGCCGCCGATCCGGCCGGGGCGGTCATGCCTGCGGCGTCGCGCCGGGTTCCATGTAGAACACTTCCCAGATGTGGCCATCCAGGTCATCGAAGCCGTGTCCGTACATGAACCCGTGGTCCTGCGGCGGGCGCGGCGCCGTGCCGCCGGCCGCCTTGGCGCGCGCGACCAGGTCGTCGACCTCGGCGCGGCTTTCGCAGGACAGCGCGATCAGGGCTTCGGTGCCGCCCTTGGCGTCGACGACGGGCTTGTTGGTGAAACCCTGGAAGAAATCCTTCACCAGCAGCATGACATAGATGTTGTCGCTGACGACCATGCAGGCGCCCTGGTCATTGGTGAATTGCGGATTGAAGCTGAACCCCAGGCTCCTGAAGAAGGCCTGCGATTTCGCCATGTCGGCGATGGGAAGGTTGACGAAGATCTGCTTGTGCATGATGGGTCTCGCGGCGGGCGTCGTTGACAGGGATGGAGCGGTTCACTGGCCGTTGCCGGGCAGGTCGCGGAAGCGATCGATTTCCTGGCCGGGGCCGAAGTCTTCCAGCTCATACATCTGCCGCACCTCGATTTCGCAGGGCTGGCCGGGGAAGGGATCGGGGAAGCGCAGCGTCCATTGCAGGGCTTCTTCGCGCGAGCGGGCCTGGATCACGGTGTAGCCGGCGATCAGTTCCTTGGTGTCGGCGAACGGGCCGTCGATGACCTTGCGCTGGCCCTGCGCGTCGTAGTGCACCCGCCAGCCCTTGGACGACGGCTGCAGGCCGCTGGCGTCGAGCAGCACGCCGGCCTTGGCCAGGCCTTCATGGTAGGTCGCCATGGCGTCGAGCAGGCTGGCTTCGGGCAGCCTGCCGGATTCGCTGTCGGCGTTGGCGCGGACGATGATCATGAATCGCATCGGGAATCTCCTGGTATCGATGGGCCCGGCCGCACGGCGCGGCAGGGTCGGTACTGGCACGACGCATGGGACGCGCGAGAATCGACAGGGAATTGGGCGAATCAGGGTAAACACCTATCCGGGTCCGTCCTCGTCATCGCCCGCGGCGATGACCCGGCGCTACATGAAACAGGGCCCGAGTTCGCGCACCTCGACCGTGGCCCACTGCGCCGCCGGGCATTCGGCGGCCAGCGCCAGCGCCTGTTCGCGATCGTCGCAATTGAGCAGGAAGAAGCCGCCGATCATTTCCTTGGCCTCCGCGAACGGGCCGTCGACCAGCGTGCGCTGGCCGTCGCGTACCCGCAGGCGCACGCCTTCCTGGTCGGACTTGAGGGATTCGGCGCGCGCCAGCAGGCCGCGCGCCTGCAGGCCTTCGGCGTAGCGCAGCATCTGCGCGTAGGCGTCGCGCCCCTGTTCGGGCGTGCGCTCGGCGCGCTGGCCGATGGGTTCGACGATGAGCAGCATGTACGGCATGGCGGATTCCTGTTGGCGCCGGTCCGGGCGCGGGGCCGGCAGCCGCCAGATTACCGCCGTTTGGCCTGGCCCGGCCCCGCCGCGGCGCGAAAAAAAACCGGCCGGGGCCGGTTGGGATCGGGAGCGATCAGGACTGGGTGGCGGCCATGGCCTCGGTTGGCGTCAGGGTCGAGGGCGGCGCGGCTTCCAGCGGGGAGACGGCGGAAGCGGCTTCGGGGCGGGCGGCCACGGGCGCCGGCGCGGCCGCGGCCGGCTTGGCGTCGGCGGTCTTGGCATCCGTGGGCTTGGCGTTGCCGTTCGCGGCGGCGGCCGCCGGCTTGCCGTCGGCGCCCTTGGCGTCGGCCCGGGCCGGCTTGGCGGGGGCGGTGATGTCCATGATGAGTTCGACCCGGCGGTTGGCGGCGCGGCCGGCCGGCGTGTCGTTGGACTCGATCGGACGCGTTTCGGCGTAGCCCACGGCGCGCAGGCGGCTGCCGGCCACGCCGTCGCGCACCAGTTCGCGCAGCACGCTGGTGGCGCGGCTGCTGGACAGTTCCCAGTTGGAGGCGAACTGGCGGGTCTGGATCGGCACCGGGTCGCTGTGGCCTTCGACCGACACCTGGTACTCGTTCTTGTTCAGGATCGCGGCCAGGCGCTTGATCACGTCCAGGCCCGACGGACTGAGCGTGGCCTGGCCCGACGGGAACAGCAGCTCGTTGCTGATGCGGAAGCTGACCGATTGCTCGTTGATGATGACGTCGACCGACTTGCCCAGGTCGCCCAGGCCCAGCGACTCCTTGGACGGGGCCTTCAGGGGCGGGGCGGCCTGCGCAACCACCTCGCCGCCGTCGGGCGTGGCGTCGGCTTCGGCGGCGGTGGCCGTGGCGGCGGGCGCCGCCGGCTCGCCCCAACTGGCCGGGATCGCGGGCGTGTCGAATTCGGCGTATTCGCCGTCGTAGGCCGGCAGACCCTTGGCCGCCAGGCTGCCGACGATGTCGACCTGCTTCTCGCCGGATTCGGGGAAGTCGCCATGCAGGCGCGACACGGCCAGCATCACCACCAGCATGGCCAGCAGCAGCGTGATCAGGTCCAGGTAGCTGAGCAGCCAGTTCTCGGCGTCGCTTTCAACCGTTTCATCGACGTGCCAGCGGGCGTAGCGGTCCTTGCGGTCGCTCTTGCTGGGGCGCCAGCCGCTGTTGGCCGCCGCCTTCTGCGCGCGCAACTGGGCCTGGCGGGCCTGCTCGATCCGCTGCGCCAGGGAGGGGGAAATCAGGCTCATTGGCGCGCGGCGGCGGGGCGGGTGATGGACACGGGCTTGGCGGCGGAGGGCACCTGGCCCTCGGTCTTGCCGCGCGCGGCGGAGGCGCCGCCGTCGTAGATTTCGTCCTCGACGTGCATGACGAACGAGTTCAGGGTCTCGCGCACCACGGCCGGTCCGCGCTTCTCGCACATCATCGAGATGCCCTGCAGCACCATGTTCATGGACTCGACGCGGCGCGCGGTGCGGCGCTCGAGCTTGACCGCGATCGGCTTGCACACCAGGTTGGCCAGCAGGATGCCGTAGAAGGTGGTCATCAGGCCGATGGCCAACTGCTGGCCGATGGTGGTCATGCTGCCGTCGCCCAGCACCGCCATCAGGTTGATCAGGCCGACCAGCGTGCCCAGCATGCCGAAGGCCGGCGCGAACGTGGCCATGACGCGGAACATCTGCGCCTCGGCCATTTCACGGGCCTTGAGCCGCGCCACGCGCCATTGCAGCAGTTCGATGATCTGGTCTTCGGGGGTGTTGTCGATGATCAGTTGCACGCCGGTGCGCAGGAACGGATTGGTGACCTTCTTGAGTTCCTGTTCGACCTTGTGGACGTCGGTGTTCATCCACAATTGCGCCATGTTGACCAGTTCCTCGATGTCGCGCTGCTGGTCGTGCTGGTCGTGGCGGAACACCGTGCCGACCAGCTTGAAGACCCGCATCACTTCGGACAGCGGATAGGCGATGAACAGCGCGGCGCAGGTGCCGCCCAGCACGATGGCCAGTCCCGGCAGGTTGAAGTACATGCCGGGGTTGGTGGCGGCCAGCGCGATGACGATGACCAGGGTGAGCAGGCCGACAACGGCGCCGATGACGGTAGACGGATTCATGGATCTTGCCCGATTGCGAGGGAGCATCCCGTGCACGGAATGCGGGATGGTGGCAAATTCTAGCCACGCAAGCAGCCGGCCAATCCGTCGGAAAACGGGGCGAAAGGGGCGGTAAGCGCCGGCTTGAACCGGCGCCGGGGCGCGGCCGCTGGCGGAATAAATAGGGTCGGATTTATTTCGCGATCACGGGTTCAAGCCGGGCCAGGATGGGGGGAGGCGTCGCTTCTTCCTGGTGCGTCGGCAAGAACGCCGCGAGATCCGGCGGCCTCCGGCTGCGCTCAGGCCGGGCTGCCGTCCGCGCGGCCCGGCGCGGTCGACAGGCGCCGCGCCCGCCATTCGTCGCGCGTGATCTCCCAGATCTCGGCCATCTGCCGTCCCGAAACGAAACCGCGTTCCTCGGTGGCCACCAGCCGCATGCCGGTGCGCTCGGACAGGCGGCGCGAGCCGTCGTTGGCCGCCGCCTTGGGCGCGCGCAGCACTGGCTCGTCCAACACCTCGAACCAGAAGGCCGTGACCGCCTCGCTCGCCTCGGTCATGAAACCCTGGCCGCGATAGTCCGGGTCGAGCCAGAAACCGCGGTGGTTGCCCGGATCGTCGCGCATCAGGCTGATCAGCCCGATCAGGCGGCCAGGCTCGGCGCGCGGGCGCAGCGACCAATGCCACTGCGCGCCACGCCGCATGGCCGGCAGCGCCACCTGTTCCACATAGGTGCGCGCGCCGTCCTCGGGGTAGGGCCAGGGCACCTGTTCGGCCAGGTAGCGCACCACGTCCCACTGCGGGAAGATGCGCTGGATGGCGGGCGCGTCGTCCAGCGACAACGGTTGCAGCAGCAGGCGTTCGGTGCTCAACGGGGGATGGAGAAGGTCGTCAGGCATCGCGGTCGCGGAAAGGGGGCGGACGGAAATGTATATCATGGGCGGCAAATCGCGGCCAATCGCCCCGGCCAGGCGGCCGGGATGACCGCCGCAACGGAGAAACACTTATGAATGCCAACGAAAACGTCAGCATGGCGCTTTTTTGCGACTTCGAGAACGTGGCGCTTGGCGTGCGCGACACCAAGTACCAGAAGTTCGACATCCGCCCGGTGCTGGAGCGCCTGCTGCTCAAGGGCAGCATCGTGGTCAAGAAGGCCTATTGCGACTGGGAGCGCTACAAGGAATTCAAGGCGCCGATGCACGAGGCCAATTTCGAGCTGATCGAAATCCCGCACGTGCGCCAGTCGGGCAAGAACTCGGCCGACATCCGGCTGGTGGTGGACGCGCTGGACTTCTGCTACACCAAGTCGCACGTCAATACCTTCGTCATCATCAGCGGCGATTCCGACTTCTCGCCGCTGGTGTCCAAGCTGCGCGAGAACAACAAGAAGGTGATCGGGGTGGGGGTCAAGCAATCCACCTCGGACCTCCTGATCGCCAATTGCGACGAATTCATCTTCTATGACGACCTGGCCCGCGAAGGCCAGCGCGCCGCCGACGCCCGCCGCGACAACCGTGGCGGCGGCAACGCCGGACAGCGCCGCTCGCCCGACGAGGAGCGCCGCCGCAAGGAAGAACTGGAAGCCCGCAAGACGCAGGCCGTGGACATGGTGGTCGAGACTTTCGAGG
Source organism: Achromobacter sp. SIMBA_011 (assembly GCF_046535435.1). Classification (NCBI taxonomy): domain Bacteria; kingdom Pseudomonadati; phylum Pseudomonadota; class Betaproteobacteria; order Burkholderiales; family Alcaligenaceae; genus Achromobacter; species Achromobacter sp. SIMBA_011. Next base: position 1,075,040 of record NZ_JAWRWN010000002.1, read on the forward strand.
CGCTGATGGCCGAGCGCGGCGACAGCGGCAAGATCTGGGCCTCGGCCCTGAAGGACGCCCTCAAGCGCCGCCGGCCCGATTTCAACGAGTCCTATTACGGTTTCCGCGCCTTCGGCAACCTGCTGGACGAGGCGCAGTCGCGCGGCTTCCTGGACGTCGGGCGCGAGGAGAAATCGGGCACCTACGTGTACCGCGACAGCGCGGGCGGCACGCCTGCCAGGAGCGGCGGCAAGCCGGCGCTGCGCGCCATGGCGGCGGCGGTCGAGACGCCCGAGGGCGCGGCCGATGCGGCCGTGGCCCCGGGTTCTCAGGCCGACGAAACCGATGCCAAACCCGCGCGCGGCGCGCGCGGAGGCCGCAAGAATGCGTCGGGCGGGCGGGGTGGCCGCCCGGGCGCGGGCCAGGCGTCTGGCCGCCAGGGCGCGCCCGCGGACCGGGAGGGGGGCGAACCGGTAGAGCGAGAGGATCGCGAGGCCTGGCCGCGACCCGGCCAGCCGGCCGCGGTCGAGACCGCATCGGTGGCGCCGCAAGCGGCGCCCGTCCTGGCCCCCGCGCCGGCCCCGGAGCCGGCCGCGCTGTCCGTCACGGACGACCATCCGTCCTCCACCGAGGCGCCGGCCGAACCGAAGAGCCGGCGCGGCGCGCGCAGCGGTCGTGGCGCGGCCAAGACCGCGCGGGCGGCCAAGACGCCGGCGCCGCAAGCCAGTCACGCGGACGGCGCCGCCGAGGCGCCCGCCCGCGCCAAGGCCGCGCCGCGGGACACGCCGGCCCCCGACGCCGGAACCCCGGGCAATGCGGCCGCCGATGGCGCCACGGCCGACGCCGCGCCGGCCAAGCCGGCGCGCAAGACCGCCACGCGCGCACGCCGTCCGCGCAAGGCCGCCGACGCCGAGTAAACCGGCGCGTGGGCACGGGCCGGCGCCATGCCGCCGGCCGTTCAATCTCCCACCGGACCCCGGCCGTCGTAGCGGCCGGGCGTGACGCCGTATTCCCGCTTGAACATCGCGATGAAGGCGCTGACGTTGTCATAGCCCGATTCCAGCGCGGCGGCCGTCACGCCCCGGCCGGCCGCCAATATTTCCTGCGCCCGCATCAATCGGGCGCGCTGACGCCACGCCCCCAGCGACAGGCCGGTCTCGGCCAGGAAGCGGCGCGCCAGCGTGCGCGGCGCCATGCCGATCGTGCCGGCCCAGGCGGCCAGCGGCCGGGTATCGGCCGGCGCGTCCGACAGCGCCAGCGCCAGGCGCTGCAGCCGCGGGTCGCGCGGCAGCGTCAGGCCATCGCCGGCGCGCGGCAGGGTGCGGATCTCGTCGCGCACCACGTCGGCGATGCGGATACGGACAGCGTCCCAGGCCGCATCCGGCCAGCCGGCGGCGCGCTCGACCGCCGCCAGCAGCAGCGCCGACGCCCGCAGGGCGCAGGGCGCCGCCGGCAGGTCGGCGCAGGCCGCGGGGCTGAGGTAGACGCTGTAGCCCGCGTACGGGCCATGCGAACGCAGCCCGTGCGGGCAGTCGGGCGGAATCCAGATCGCGTGCGCGGGCGGCGCGACCCATTGGCGGTCGCCCGCCACCACCGTCAGCAGCCCGCGATAGGCGCCGAACAACTGGCCGCGCGCATGCCGGTGCGTGGCGGTGTGGCGCAGCGCCGCGTCCTGGCGCCGCACGGCCAGCAGGGGCGGCCCATCGGGCGCGGCGGCCAGGTCGGGGGCGATCAGGGGCGGCGCGGCCTCGGCGGGTGCGGGGGGCGGGCAGGGGCGGCGCGTGGACAAGGAGGCTCCGGATTGGCACAAATGCGGTATTGATAGTCAAAATTACCGCAGATTTGCCGCGCGAGGGCGACTATCGTGAGTCTCTGCTCATCAACAGGAGAACATGATGCAAGCACAGGACCTATTGCCGGACGACCGCGACGCCGCCCAATTCGGGGGCGTGACCGTGCGCAAGGGCACGGTCGGCGCCTTTCTGCTGAACGCGCGGGTGTGGTGCGATGCCGAGGCGGCGCCGGCCGCGCGCGAGGTCGCCGCCCGCGACATGCGGGAGGCCCTGCCGGCGCTGCGCGCACTGGGGTTGTTCGAGGTGCTGGAGGTGCGCGATCCGGCGCTGCGGCGCTGGCTGGACGCGGCCGGGGCCGCGTCCGCCGGCGGCGAGGTTACGGCGTGATGGAATAGGGCAGCGGCGCGGCGGCGATGCGCGGACCGTCGGCCGCGCCCAGCCGCAGGTCGCCCTCGGGCAGCGCGGCCAGCGTGGTCTCGAACAGCACCGACACGCCGGCGTCACCGCGGGCCGCGTCGACGATGCGGCCGGTCGGCTCGCCCGGCTGGGTGGCGTCGAACACGTCCTGGCCGGCCAGCCCGGCATCGGCCACGCCGGCATCGGCGATGGTGCCGAACGCCATGCGGCGCTTGACGGTGCCGCGGTAGTGGCTGCGCGCCACCACTTCCTGGCCCGGATAACAGCCCTTGGTGAAGCTGACGCCCTGGATCAGGTCCAGGTTGACGGTCTGCGGAATGAAGACGTCCTGGGTCGCCGTGGTGATCCAGGGAATGCCGGCGGCCAGGTCGGCCGCGTGCCATTGCGCGGCCGGGACCTGCCCGAGCACGGCGGCCAGCGGCGCGGCCGCGGCCAGTTGCTCGTCGGACGCGATCCACCACCAGCGCGCCACGGCGCCGGCCGAGGGCGCGGCGATCCAGGTGCCGGAAGGCAGCTCGGCGCGTTGCCAGGGCGTGCGCGGCAGGGCGCCGGCGGCGGCTTCCAGGGCGGGCAGTTGCGCCGGGTCGGCCTGCACGCCGGCCACGTGCAGCGCGGCGGGAGCCAGCTTGACCTTGGCGCGCAGCACGAACATGGACAGGCGCTTGATCAGCGCCGCGGCCAGGTCCTGGCGCACCAGGGCGTACAGTTGCGGGGCATCTTCGGCCGGGGCGGCGCCGCGCCACATCACCAGGGTCGCCAGCAGGCGGCCCTTGGCTGTGCAATAGCCGGCCAGGCGGGCGGCGTCGGCGGGCAGTCCGGTGACGTCCTGGGTCAACTGACCGTGCAGGAAGGTCAGCGCATCGGCGCCGCTGGCGCTGAAAACGGCGAAATCGTCCAACGGCGCCAATTGCGCGCAACCTTCGGCGCGCGCCGGGATCGAAGAATGGAAAGCATGCATGGCTGCGTGGGCCCGTGACTCGTCATCAAAGGCTTGATGATAGCCGTGTTCTCATCGCCGCAGGCCGATGCCCGCGCAGGGCAAAGGGGCGCGTGACGCGCTCCGGCCCTCGTTTTGCTCCGACAGGTCCGCGCGATCCATTAAACTTCCCAGACTTATGAAGAAGCGACTCCGTTTTTACGTCCTGTGGTCATTCGTGCTCATCGTGCTGGCCGTCGCCGCGACCGTCGGCGCGGCCTGGCATTGGATGCATCGACCCATTCCCCTGTCGGCCGACAGGATCGATTTCGTGGTGGACCCGGGCAGCAGCCCGCGCACCGTCGCGCGCGCGCTGAACGCAGCCGGCGTGCCGGTCTGGGAGCCGGGTTTCGTCTGGATGGCGCGCCTGACCGAACAGGACAAGCTGATCAAGGCCGGCGGCTACCAGGCCATCAACGGCGACACGCCCTGGCTGCTGCTGCAACGCATGGCGCGCGGCGACATGACCCAGCGCCAGATCACCTTCCTGGAGGGCTGGACCTTCCGCCAGATCCGCCAGGCGTTGCGCGAGAATCCCGACGTCAAGCAGACGCTGGGGGACATCAGCGACGAGGCCCTGATGGAACGCCTGGGCTCGGACATCAAGCATCCGGAGGGCATGTTCTTCCCCGACACCTACATCTTCACGCCGGGCAGCACCGACTATGACCTGCTGCGCCGCGCGTACCAGGAAGGCCAGCGCATCCTCGACGACACCTGGGCCAAGCGCCAGCCCGACCTGCCGCTGTCCACGCCGTATGAAGCGCTGGTGCTGGCGTCCATCATCGAAAAGGAAACCGGCCATGGCCCGGATCGCCGCCGGGTCGCGGGCGTGTTTGCCAACCGCCTGAAGATCGGCATGCTGCTGCAGACCGACCCCACCGTCATCTACGGCATGGGCGACGCCTACCAGGGCCGCATCCGCAAGCGCGACCTGCAGACCGACACGCCCTGGAACACCTACACGCGCCCGGGCCTGCCGCCCACGCCGATCGCCGCGGCCGGCCGCGCGGCGCTCCTGGCCGCGGTGCAGCCTGAGCAGCACAAGTTCCTGTTTTTCGTCTCGCGGGGCAATGGCACCAGCGAGTTCTCGGTGAACCTGTCCGAGCACAACCGCAACGTTTCCCGCTATATCCTGGGCCAGACGCCGGCGCCCCGCCCGGCGCCTGCGGGCAGGCCCGCCGCGCCCGCCGCCGCGCCGACGCCCGAGACGGCAGCCACTTCCACGCCGGGCGACGATCCGGCGCCAGCACAAGGACAAGAACAATGACCTCACGCGGACGCTTCATTACGCTGGAGGGAGTCGACGGGGCCGGCAAGAGCACGCATACCGAGTGGATCGCCGAGTTCCTGCGCGGCCAGGGCCTGGAGGTCGTCTCCACTCGCGAGCCCGGCGGCACGCCGCTGGGCGAAAAGCTGCGGGCCCTGGTGCTGACCGACCCGATGGGCCTGGATACCGAAACCCTGCTGATGTTCGCCGCCCGTTGCGAGCACCTGCACCAGGTGATCGAGCCGGCCCTGGCGCGCGGCGCCTGGGTGGTCTGCGACCGCTACACCGACGCCACCTACGCCTACCAGGGCGGCGGCCGCGGCCTGGGGGCGGCGCGCGTGGCCGCGCTGGAAACCTGGATGCAGGCCGGCCGTCCAGACCGCACCTGGCTGTTCGACGTGCCGCTGGCGGTGGCGCGCGCGCGCCTGGCCGACGCCCGCGAGCCCGACCGCTTCGAACGCGAAGGCGCCGCCTTCTTCGAACGCACGCGCGCGGCCTACCAGGCGCGCGCCGCGGCCGAGCCCGACCGTATCCACGTGATCGATTCGACCCGCGCGATTCCCGAGATCCGCGCCGAGCTGGAAGCCGGCCTGCGCCAACTGGTGGCGGCCCGGCCATGAGCGCGCCCCAGTTCCTGCCCTGGCAGATGGAGACGGCGCGGGCCTGGCTCGGCAACCGCGAGCGCTTCGCCCACGCCTGGCTGGTGCACGGCCTGGCCGGCATCGGCAAGCTGGATTTCGCCAATGCCGCCGCCGCCAGCCTGCTGTGCGAGACGCCGCAGGACGGCCTGGCCTGCGGCCATTGCGCCGCCTGTGCCTGGTTCGCCAGCGGCAACCATCCCGACCTGCGCCGCATCCGGCCCGAGGCCGTGGCGGTCGAGGAGGGCGCCGACGCCGCCGAGGGCGCGGAAGAGGCCGAGCCGGCCACGGGCGCGGCCAAGAAAGCGCCGTCCAAGGAAATCCGCATCGACCAGATCCGTTCGCTGGAATCCTGGTTCAACACCGCCACTCACCGCGGCGGCTGGCGCGTGGCCCTGCTGTACCCCGCGCACACGCTGAACGTGGTGTCGTCCAACGCCTTGCTCAAGGTGCTGGAAGAACCGCCGCCGCATACCGTGTTCCTCCTGGTGGCCGACGCGCCCGACCGGCTGCTGCCGACGCTGGTGTCGCGCTGCCGCCGCCTGCCGCTGCCGGCGCCCGATGCCGATACCGCCTTGCAATGGCTGCGCGACCAGAATGTCGAGCCGGCGCGCGAATGGCTGGCCGCGGCCGGCGGCGCGCCGCTGGCCGCGTTGCGCCTGGCGCAGAATGCCGAGACCGCCTGCCCGCCGTGGCTGTCCCAATTGGTGGGCCCGCTGGCCAAGGGCCAGACGCCCGACGTCGGCACCCTGGCCGAAACCCTGGAAAAGGCCCCGCCGCTCGAGTGGATCGACGCGCTGCAGCGCCTCTATACCGACCTGATGCTGGCCGCCGCCGGCGCGCCGGTGCGTTATTTCCCGGCGCTGGCCGCCGCCGTGGCCGAGGTCGCCGCGCGCATGAACACGGCGCGCGCGGCCGAGGCCGCGCGCTGGCTGACGCGCCAGCGGGCGCTGGCCACGCATCCCTTGAATGCCAAGCTTTTCGCCCACGCGACCTTGCAGCGCGTGGTGCTATCCTGCCAGGCGTAACCTGCCGCGGCGCGGCGGCGGATCCGGCCAGTCCGGGTCGTCGTCCGGACGCCGCGCCTTTCCTCATCCCCGTCTCATGTACGTCGATTCCCACTGCCATTTGAATTTCCCCGAGCTGGCGGCCGACCTGCCCGCCATCCTTGAGCGGATGGCCGCCAACCAGGTGACCCACGCGCTGGTCGTCAGCGTCAACATGCCTGAATGGCCGGGCCTGATGTCGCTGGTCGAGCCGCAGCCGAACCTGTGGGCCTCGGTCGGCGTGCACCCCGACTACGAGGACACGCCCGACCCCGAGCCCGAGGAGCTGGCGCGCCTGGCGGCCCACCCGAAGGTGGTGGCCATCGGCGAGACCGGACTGGACTACTACCGCCTGTTCGAGCCGCTGGACTGGCAGCGCGAGCGTTTCCGCCGTCATATCCGCGCCGCCCGCGACACCGGCCTGCCGCTGATCGTGCACACGCGCTCGTCGGCCGAGGACACGGTGCGGATGCTGCGCGAGGAGCGCGCCGCCGAGGTCGGCGGGGTGATGCACTGTTTCACCGAGACCTGGGAAGTGGCCCAGGCCGCGCTCGACCAGAATTTCCACATCTCGCTGTCCGGCATCGTGACGTTCAAGAACGCGCATGTGGTGCACGAGGTGGCCGCCAAGGTGCCGCTGGACCGCCTGCTGATCGAGACCGATTCGCCGTACCTGGCGCCGGTGCCGTACCGGGGCAAGCTCAACGACCCATCCAAGGTGATCCACGTGGCCGAGAAGATCGCGGACCTGAAGGGCATCAGCGTGGCCGAGGTGGCACGAGCTTCAACGGAAAATTTCTTTAATCTTTTCAATAAGATAAAGAAATAATCTAACGTCAATTATTTAAAGTAATTTATCAGGATTACCCATGGCTGCCAGCGCTGCGTTCTCCCGTCACCGCCTCGTTTCACACTGCCGCAGCGCGCTGCTGGCGCTGTGCGTCGCCGTTTCGACGCCGGCGCTGGCCCAGGCCGCCAATCCGTCGGACTGGTGGGTCTACGTCGCCAACGACTATCCGGATGAAATCAAGGATCTGCTGGCGCAGGGCGCCGACCCCAACGTGCGCTACCGCAATGGCCAGCCGGCCCTGATGCGGGCGGTGGTCGACGGGGCCTGGAAGGTGTTCGACGTGCTGGCGGCCAACCCGCGCACGGACGTCAATGCCGAGAACCCGGCCGGCGAGACGCCGCTGATGTACCTGGCCATCGCCGGCCAGACCGAGCGGGCGCGGGCGCTGATGGCGCGCGGCGCCCAGGTCAACCGGCTGGGCTGGACGCCGCTGCACTATGCGGCCTCCAAGGGCCAGTTGGCCATGGCCAGCCTGCTGCTGGAACGCAAGGCGATGGTGAACGCGCCGGCCCCCAACGGCGAAACCCCGTTGATGATGGCGGCGTTGTCGGGCAACAAGGCGATGGTCGAGCTGCTGCTGAAGGCGGGCGCCGACGTCACCACCCGCGATACCAAGGACCAGAATGCCGCGGACTGGGCCCGCACCGGCAAATCGACCAGCCTGGCCGCCGAGCTGCAAACGCTGATCGCCCAGCAGGAGGCGGCCAAGCGCGCCCGCCGCGCCAGCGGCCCGGCGGAGCCGGAAACCGATCCGGCCGAGGCCGTCGAGGCGGCGACCGGCGTGGCTCCGGCCGATACGGCGGCGGCGCCGCCCGCCGTCCAGCCCGCGCCGCTGGACGCGCCGCCGCCGCTGGCCCAGCCGGCCGCGCCCGCCAAGCCCGCCAACGCGCCCAATGTGGGCGGCGTGTCCGGGGTGCGCCTGAACAACTACGACAAGCCCGCGACGCCCTGACCGCGGGCCGCGCCCCGCTGGTTCCAAAACCCGCCTTCTGGCGGGTTTTTTTATTGCCGGTCGCCGGCGGACCCGCGGCGCGGCTCGGGTGTGCCGGCGCCGAGGGGCGGCGGCCAGGCAAGGCTTCGGCGGTCCGGGGAGGGCTGATTCGTGATCGGGTGTTTCGGGGTTTTCCCTGTAATTTCTCAATCAGTGGGAAAAATTTCCATCGTTACCACCATAAATTGATAATCTCGCTGCCATCACCACCAGGAGTGCTTGTTGATGGATCAGTCGGTAGGACCGGGCGCGGACCGGGTGCTTTACGTGTTGGCCACGCTGGCCCGGCACGATGGCCCGCTGAGCATTGCCGCGCTGGCTGAGAAGACCGGCCTGGCGCAGAGCACGCTCTACCGCCAGGTGGCGCTGCTCAAGCGCTGGGGCTTCGTCGCCGAGCACGAGGGCGAGTACGGCCCCGGTCCGCTGTGCGTGCAACTGGCCTGGGGCTTTGACCAGTCGTCGTTCCTGATCCACGAGGCGCAGCCGGACATGGCGGCGCTGGCGGCCGCGTCGGGCGAGACCATCGGCCTGCTGGTGGCGGTCAAGGACCAGGCCGTTTGCCTGGACATGGTCGAGAGCCAGCATCCGCTGCGCTGCTCCTTTACCAAGGGCCGCGGCCTGCCGCTGGCGCGCGGCGCCTCGGCCAAGTCGCTGCTGGCCTTCATGCCGGCGCCGCGCCTGCAGGCCGCGCTGGTCATCCTGGCCCGGGAGTCGGGCGTGGATCCGGCGCGGCTGGCCGACGAACTCGAAGCCATCCGCGCCCAGGGCTACGCCGTGACCGACAGCGAAGTCGACGCCGGCGTCTGGGGCGTGAGCGTGCCGATCTTCCAGCGCGCCAACCAGGCGGTTGCCTCCATCACGCTGATGGCCCCGTCCACCCGCGCCGCCCAGCGGCCGCAGGCCTTCATCGACCTGACCGTCGCGGCCGCCCGCCGCATCTCGGGCAGGCTGCAGGCGCACTGACGCCGCCCGTTTCCGGATTCCATGTTGTCCCCGATATTCCTGCCGCCTCTCTAGACGCCATACCCCACGCCGTACCGATCGCCGTATCCGTATCCACTTTCTCCTATCAGGATTTGCCATGACCACTCGCCGCACCCTGCTGACCGCCGCCCTGACCCTGGGCCTGGCCTGGAGCATGGGCACCGCCCACGCTCAGGAAACCATCCGCGCCGTGACCGACGCCACCTTCCCGCCCATGGAGTTCGTCAAGGACGGCAAGCGCACCGGCTTTGACATCGAACTGGTCGAGGCCCTGGCCGCCGCCATGGGCAAGAAGGTCGAATGGATCGACATCGACTTCAAGGGCCTGATTCCCGCCCTGCAGGCCGGCCGCGCCGACATCGCCGTGTCCGCCATCTACATCACGCCCGAGCGCAGCAAGGTGGTGGATTTCACCGACCCGTACTACGCCGGCGGCCTGGTCGTGCTGACCAAGAAGGATGGCCCGGTCAAGACCCTGAAGGACCTGGACGGCCGCAAGGTGTCGGTGCAGGTCGGCACCAAGTCGGTCAACTACCTGAAGGAACACTATCCGTCGGTGCAGCGCGTCGAGGTCGAGAAGAACCAGGAGATGTTCAACCTGGTGCAGATCGGCCGCGCCGATGCCGCCGTGACCGGCAAGCCGGCCGCCAAGCTGTTCGCCCAGAGCACCACCGACCTGACCGTGCTGGCCGACCAGGTCACCACCGAGGACTACGGCATCGCCGTGCCCAAGAACAAGCCGGAACTGACGCGCGGCCTGAATGAGGCGCTGCGGAAGATCAAGGCCGATGGCAGCTACCAGGCCATCGTCAACAAGTGGTTCGAGGCGCCCGCGAAATGAACCTGGATTTTGCTCCCGTCTTCGCCGACTTCGACGCCCTGCTGCGCGGCGCGGTGGTCACCATCGAGGTGACCGCCGGCGCCTTGCTGCTGGGCTGTGTCATCGGCCTGCTGGTCGGCGTCGGCCGGCTCAACCCGCAGCGCAGCATCATCTACAACCTGTGCAGCGTCTACCTGCTGTTCTTTCGCGGCACGCCGCTGCTGGTGCAGTTGTTCATCTGGTTCTTCGGCCTGCCGCAGTTCGGCGTGACGCTGCCGGCGTTCGCCTGCGGCGTGCTGGGGCTGGGCATGTATTCCGGCGCCTACGTGTCGGAAATCGTGCGCGGCGCGATCCAGTCGGTCGACCGCGGCCAGACCGAGGCGGCCCGCTCTCTGGGCATGTCGTCGGGCCAGGCCATGCGCATCATCATCCTGCCGCAGGCGGTGGTGCGCATGATCCCGCCGCTGGGCAACGAGTTCATCGCGCTGATCAAGAATTCGGCGCTGGTGTCGCTGCTGACCATCCATGACCTGATGCACGAAGGGCAGAAGATCATCAGCGTGTCGTACCGGTCGCTGGAAACCTATCTGGTGGTGGCGCTGATCTATCTGGTCCTGACCACGGCCGCCATGTTGATACTGCGCAGGATCGAGCAACGCCTGCGCGCGGGGGGGATGGTGCAATGAACGCCGCGAATCCGAAAGAAATGATCCGCATCCGCGGCCTGCAGAAATCCTACGGCGACCACGCCGTGCTGCGCGGCATCGACTTCGATGTGTTGCCGTCGCAGGTGGTGGTGGTGATCGGCCCCAGCGGTTCGGGCAAAAGCACCTTGCTGCGTTGCTGCAACGGGCTGGAAGTGGCCCAGGGCGGCACCGTCGAGATCTGCGGCCAGATGCTGCAGAACGAGGGCGAACAGTTGCCCGAGGCGGCGCTGAACCGACTGCGCATGCAGGTCGGCATGGTGTTCCAGGGCTTCAACCTGTTCCCGCACCTGTCGGTGCTGGACAACGTCACCGTCGGGCCGCGCACGCTGCGCGGCATGGGGCGTGACGAGGCCAACGCGCTGGCCGAAGACCTGTTGCGCAAGGTCGGCCTGGCGCAGAAGATGTCGGCCATGCCGGCCAGCCTGTCGGGCGGCCAGAAGCAGCGCGTGGCGATCGCCCGCGCGCTGGCCATGCAGCCCAAGGTCATGCTGTTCGATGAACCGACCTCGGCGCTGGATCCGGAACTGGTGGGCGAAGTGCTGCAGGTCATGAAGCTGCTGGCGCGCGAAGGCATGACCATGATGGTCGTGACCCACGAAATGGGCTTTGCCCGCGACGTGGCCGACGTGGTCGCGGTGATGGACGGCGGCGTGATCCTGGAATCGGGCGCGCCCGAGGTCATCTTCAGCCAGCCGCGCGAGGCCCGCACCCGCGAGTTCCTGCAGGCCGTGCTGAGCACGGGGCAGGGGGCGGCATGACGGCGGCGCAACTCGACCGGAGCCTGTGGACCGCGCGCGACGACAGCGCCGAGCGCGGCGACACGCGCCGCCTGGCGCACATCGTCGAGCCGGCCGCGGGCCAGGCGCCGGTGGCGGGCGAGCCGGTGCTGCTGGGATTCGCCTGCGATGCGGGGGTGGCCCGCAACCAGGGGCGCGTAGGCGCGGCCGCCGGCCCGGCCGGCATCCGCAAGTACATGGCCGGCCTGCCGGCGCATGGCCTGACGCGCCTGCTGGACGCGGGCGACGTGGCCTGCGAGGGCGACCAGTTGGAGGACGCGCAGGAGCGCCTGGGCCTGGCGGTGGCCGACCTGTTGCGCCAGGGCGCGCGCCCGGTGGTGCTGGGCGGCGGCCACGAGATCGCCTGGGGCAGCTTCCAGGGCCTGGCGCGCTGGCTGGCGGACCGGGGCGATGAGGGCCCGGTGCTGGTGCTGAACTTGGACGCGCATTTCGATCTGCGCACCGGCCGGCCGGGCAGTTCCGGCACGCCGTTCGACCAGATCGCGCATTACTGCGAGGCGCAGGGGCTGGCGCTGCAATACGCCTGCCTGGGCGTGTCGCGGCTGGCCAATACGCCGGCGCTGTACGCGCGGGCGGCCGAAGTGGGCGCGGTGTGGGTCGAGGACCGCGACATGCAGGAACGCCATCTGGCGGCCCGCCTGGCGAACGTCGACGCCTTGCTGGCGCGGGCCCGCCACGTCTACCTGACCATCGACCTGGACGTGCTGCCGGCGGCGGTGATGCCGGGCGTGTCGGCGCCGGCGCCCTATGGCGTGCCGATGGCGGTGATCGAGGAGATCGTGCTGCGCGTCAAGGCCAGCGGCAAGCTGCGCCTGGCCGACATGGCCGAGTACAGCCCGCGCTTCGACATCGACGGCCATGGCGCCCGCGCGGCGGCGCGCCTGGCCTGGCAACTGCTGTCCGCCTGACACGGTCCGCGGCGGACTTCCGGCCCGCCGTCATGGCCGCTCGCGCGGCGCATGGCGGCGGGCTTTTTCACGCCTGCGGCGCGGCCAGCGGGATCGACATCTCGTGGTGGAAGAGATTGTCGGGATCGACGCTGCGCTTGGTGGCGATCAGCGCGGCGGTCTTGTTGCCGTAGTACAGGTCGAGCCACTGCGGATCGACGTGGCTGTGGCTGGCGTCGGTGTACTTCATGTCGGTGTCGGGGTAATTGATGTAGCACCCCTCGAACGGCGAGCCCGGCTGGTTGCTGGGCTTGCCGCCGTACTGCGCGAAGTACTCGTCGTACAGGTCGGCGATCCACTTGATGTGGAAGGCGTCCTGCGCCGGATCGGTCCAGTACACCTGGAACTGCGACTTCAGCAGCGACGAGCGCTGGCATACGCTGGTCGGGTTGGCCGTCTCGTCGTTGCGGTTGATGCGGCCGCCGTACGAGTCGATCTGCACCAGCGCCTGGTTCAGGCGCGGATCGTCCGAGCCGTTCAGGTATTCCCACAGGGCCATGATCTCGACGTCGCTGAAATTGGCCTTGTGATAGGCGGACTTGTACTTGCCGCGCTGGTTGCTGCCCGAGCCGTTGATGCTCTGCGTCAGCCACAGCCAGTCCATCTTCTGCGCATCGTTGACCGCATGGGCCAGCATCCGCGGCGCCGGATGGACCACGCGGTGCGACGGGCCGTGCCAATGCGTGGACAGGTTGACGGCGGGGGCGGCGCTGGCCGCCGTGTTCATGGTGGCGACGAAGTCCAGGAACGGCTGGTCGCGCGCGCCGCCGACCTTGCCGTCCTTGCCGGTGTACTGGATGCTCAGCACCACGTCGCCGGTCGAGCGATGCTGCACCTTCAGCAGCGTGAACAGGCCGCCGTTGGCCTTGGCCGGGTCGGGGCTGTTCCAGTCGGCGTCGTGGTCGGCGAACCACTGCCAGTAGGCGCGCATGAAGCGCGCGAAGTTGGCGCGGCCCGTGGCGCCGGCGCCGAAGCTGGCCCAGGGGTAGGACAGCGACAGCCAGTAGGCTTCCTGGGGCGCGGCGGGCAGGTCGGCGTAGTAGTAGGTCAGGATGATGCCGTAGTTGCCGCCGCCGCCGCCGCGGCAGGCGATGAAGAGGTCGCGGTCGGTGCCGGCGCTGTGCAGGTTGACGTGCTTGGCGACCAGCTTGCGCGAACCCGGGCCCTGCGGCACCAGGATGTCCACGCCCGAGAGCCAGTCCACCGTCAGCCCGTGCAGGCGCGACAGCAGGCCGTAGCCGCCGCCGACGATGTGCCCGCCCGAACCGACCGAATAGCACGAGCCGCCGGGCAGGGTGCGGTTGGCGGTCTTGTACAGGTCCAGGTAGCCGTCCCAGTTCTGGTTGCCGGACGCGGCCGCGAAGCGGTAGCGCGCGGCGGGGTTCCAGGGCGAGGGGATGTCGCCGGCCTCGCGGTAGCGCAGGCCGGTCATCAGGCTCAGGTCGATGATGGCCAGCGGCTGGCCGTGGTCCTCGGGCAGTTTGTTGGCCACGAAGCCCTCGTAGCAGTGGCCGCCGCTGCGCACCGTGATGCGGCAGCCCTGGGCCAGCGCGGCGTTGGCCGCGTCGAGCACGTCCTGCGGGGTCTTGCAGACGTAGATGGCGTTGGCGCCCCGGCCCGTGGTGGGGAAGCGCAGGTTGAAACCCTTTTGCAGGGTCGCGTAACGCGGGTCATTGCTGTCAATCAGGGAAAAATCCGACATGCGCACCTCTATGGTTGATTTTCATGAGTGCAGTGATGCCAGCGGGAGTCGCCCGCCGGCAACGCGGGATGACAAGCTTTGGAACGCCGCCGGTGCCGGGTACCGCTAAAACCGGGGCCGGTTGATTCTGATTTAACTGGATGACGCTTTCAAGCAAGGTGCGACAGGCGCCCCGGGTCGAACTGACACGCGAATGTGATGTGGCGTCGGGGGGCGCAGGCAAGAGGGCGGGAGGGGGCGACCGGCGCCCGGTACGCAGGGCCTTGCTGGCGCCGGTGACTGGCCTGGGGCGAGTCGAGTGCTCGGGGCGGGCGCGCACAGGGTGGACGCTGCCGACGAGCGGGGCTAGGATAGGCGCAGCGTTTCGGCAGGCTCGGCAACGCTCGCGGTCTCCGTTTCCGTATTATGTCCCTAATTAATATTTTTTCATAAAATAGGGGGACACAATAAGGATATGGATAAAATGGCGCAACTTTGTCAGGAGAGCATGTCCATGTCTCAAACTCCCACCCATGCCTTGCCGTCTTATCTGAATGCCGACGATCTCGGCCCCTGGGGTAATTACCTGCAACAAGTCGACCGGGTCACGCCGTACCTCGGTTCGCTGGCGCGCTGGGTCGAGACCCTGAAGCGCCCGAAGCGCTCGCTGATCGTCGACGTGCCGATCGAGCTGGACAATGGCAGCGTGGCCCACTTCGAGGGCTATCGCGTGCAGCACAACACCTCGCGCGGCCCGGGCAAGGGCGGCGTGCGTTTCCATCAGGACGTGACGCTGTCGGAAGTGATGGCGCTGGCCGCCTGGATGTCGGTCAAGAACGCCGCGGTCAACCTGCCGTACGGCGGCGCCAAGGGCGGCATCCGCGTCGACCCGCGCAAGCTGTCGCAGTCCGAGATCGAGCGCATGACGCGCCGCTACACCTCGGAAATCGGCGTCATCATCGGCCCGTCCAAGGACATTCCCGCCCCTGACGTGAACACCAACGCCCAGACCATGGCCTGGATGATGGACACGTACTCCATGAACGAAGGCTCGACCGCCACCGGCGTCGTGACCGGCAAGCCGATCGCGCTGGGCGGCAGCCTGGGCCGCGTCGAGGCCACCGGCCGCGGCGTGTTCGTGGTCGGCTGCGAAGCCGCGCGCGACCTGAACATCGACGTGTCCAAGGCGCGCGTGGTGGTGCAGGGCTTCGGCAACGTGGGCGGCACCGCCGCCCGCCTGTTCCATGAGGCCGGCGCCAAGGTCATCGCGGCGCAGGACCATACCGGCACGGTGCACAACGCCGCCGGCCTGGACGTCCACAAGCTGCTGTCGCACGTGTCGCAGCATGGCGGCGTGGGCGGCTTCTCCGGCGGCCAGGCGATGGACAAGAACGAGTTCTGGACGCTCGAAACCGAATTCCTGATCCCGGCCGCCCTGGAAAGCCAGATCACCGCCGACAACGCCGCCAAGGTGCGCGCCAAGATCGTGGTGGAAGGCGCCAACGGCCCGACCACCCCGGAAGCCGACGACATCCTGTTCGAGCACGGCGTGTACGTGGTGCCGGACGTGCTGGCCAACGCCGGCGGCGTGACGGTGTCGTACTTCGAATGGGTGCAGGACTTCTCCAGCTTCTTCTGGAGCGAGGACGAAATCAACCAGCGCCTGGAGCGCATCATGCGCGAGGCCTACGCCTCGATCGCGCTGGTGGCCAAGGAGCACAAGGTGACGCTGCGCACCGCCGCCTTCATCGTGGCTTGCACGCGCATCCTGCAGGCCCGCCAGGTGCGCGGCCTGTACCCGTAAGTCCTTCTGGCGCCGGGCCCGGCCCGGCGCGCGGAGGAGCCAGAGGAAGACAGGAAAACCGCCCCGACAGGGGCGGTTTCCATTTCGGGCCGCGGAGTGGGCGGGCCGCGTCGCTTACGGCCGGATGGCGGCCACCGGCGCCGCCGGCCGGAACGCGCGGGTCCTCAGGACTTGGGCAGCAGTTCCGGCTTGAGGATGCCGCGCAGGTCCGAGTACGGAATGCTCAGTTCCGGCTCGCCATGCGAGTAGGGGGCGATCGAGTAGGCGTCGTACTTGACCACGATGCCGTCGCGCGTGAGCGCGAAGTTGTCGCTTTCCTGGAACGGCCACATCTTGTTATAGGCGGCCGGGTCGCGCTTGGCGTCGCTGTTTCCGGCCAGCCACTTGGCGTGGGCCTGCCGCAACGCGGCGACGTATTCGGCGCGGCGCCCGGGAATCAGCGCTTCGTCCAGCGCCATGACGCGGCCGCGGCTGCGTTCCCAGTTCAGGTACTGGGTGGCGGGAATGCCGTGCGCGGCGCCGGTCAGGAACTGCTCGGTGTGCAGCTCGATCGAGACGATGTCGCCCACGGTGTCCTTGACGCTGGCCTTGAAGTAGGTGGCGTCGCGCGGCCGCGCGGTGGACCAGAAATATTGCGTGTATTCCGACAGCGTCTCGTACGGGCCGCGGCGATTGGCGTCGGTGCCGGTCATGTAGGCCAGCACGTGGTCAACCAGCGCGGTCAGCTTGGGGATGCCGGGAAAGGCCACGCTGTCGATTTCGATGCGCGGGCAGTCGCCCTTGCAATCGGGCTTGTTGGACGCCCACTTGATGCGCTCGGTGGCCAGGTCGCCGATCTTCTCGGGCGTGGCCGTGCTGGCGGCCGCCGTCGGCGAGTCCAGCGTGATGTTGGCGGGGGGCGAACTGCCGCAGCCGGCCAGGGCCAGCAGGACGGCTCCCAAACCCGCGGCGGACAGGCCGCGCGGCTTGCGGGGAAGACGCATTGAACTACCTCCAGAAAACCCGGCCGCGCCCGCGGGCGCGACCGTCCGACTCAAACCCGCGGCGCCTCAGGGGACGACCGCGGTCCATTCGGGCGTGGAGAACTTCTCGGCGGCCTGAGCCTCGGCCTGCGCCAGCGTGGCCGCGCCCACTTGGCCCGGCGTCAGCCGGTGCAGGCTCGCGAAAGTGTCCACCATGCGCTGGATGATGACCTCGCGCGCCAGCCCGGTCTGGGTGCGCAGCGGGTCGACCCGCTTCTTGGCGCTGGTGGTGCCTTTGTCCGACAGCTTCTCGCGCCCGATGCGCAAGACTTCCACCATTTTATCGGCGTCGATGTCGTACGACATGGTGACGTGGTGCAGCACTGCCCCTGCGCGGCGCGCCTGGGCGGCGCCGCCGATCTTGCCGATGTCCGAGGCGATGTCGTTGAGCGGCTGGTACCAGGCCTTGATGCCCAGCCCCTGCAGGGCCTGCAGCACCCACGCGTCCAGGAAGGCGTAGCTTTCCTGGAAGCTCATGCCGTGCACCAGCGCCTGCGGCGCGCTCAGCGAATAGGTGATGCTGTTGCCCGGCTCGATGAACATGGCGCCGCCGCCGCTGACGCGGCGCACGACCTCGATGCCGTGGCGCCGGGCGCCCTCGGGATCGACTTCGTTCTTGAGCGATTGGAAGCGGCCGATCACGACCGCGGGCGCCGACCATTCCCAGATGCGCAGCGTGGGCGGGCGGGTGCCGGCGCCGACTTCGTCGGTGATGACGGCATCCAGCGCCATGTGCAGCGCGGGGCGTTGCGGCGCTTCGTGGATCAGTTGCCAGTCGTAGTCGTTCCAGTCGGTGCGGGTCATGCCAGCGCCCTCCGCAGCACCACCGCCACGGCCTCGGCCGAGAAGCCGAACATTTCGGTGTCGGGCGGCAGCGCCGACTGCACCGCCAGCGCCAGCTCCAGTTCGCCGGCGTCGGCCGGCAGGCCGTTCAGGCCGCGGTTGATGGCTTCCAGCGCCTCGGGCGGCTCCAGGAAGAAATCACCGCTGATGCGGACATCGGCCAGGCGGCCGTCGCGGACTTCCAGGTCCGCGACCACCAGCTTGCCGCCGGGGACTTTGTATTCGCCGTGCATGGGCGCTCCTTTGTGTATCAGGCCTGGCGCCGGAGGCGGCGCTACAGGCTCAGTTTCATGCCGTCATGGCTGGCCACGAAGCCGAGGCTTTCGTAGAAGCGGCGGGCGTCGGGCCGGGCGCGGTCGGTGGTCAGTTGCACCATGGCGCATCCCTGCGCCCGGCACTGCTCGATGGCCCACTCGAACATGGCGCGTCCCAGGCCCTGGCCGCGCGCCGACGAGGCGATGCGCACGCTTTCGATCTGTCCGCGCCATTGGCCCAGCCGCGACAGGCCGGGTATGAACGATAACTGCAAACAGCCGATCAGGCGCGCGTCGCGCTCGACCACCGCGAAGAACTGGTTCGGGTCCTGCTCGATGGCGGCAAAAGCCGCAGTGTAGCGGGGGTTGAGCGGAATCGAGGGATCTTCGCGCCTGGCGCCCAGTTCGTCGTCGGCCAGCATGGCCACGATCTCGGGCAGGTCGCCCAGGCGCGCGCGGCGGAACCGCAGCGGGGAATCGGTCATGGCGGCCTCGCTCAGCGCACGTTCTGGGCGGTCTGGCCGAACAGGATGCGGCGCGACTCGTCGTCGCTGACCGAGGGCGCGGTGTTGACCTTGTCGGCCAGCGCGTAGGCGCGCTGCACGGCCGGGCGCGCGGCGATGGCGTCGAACCAGCGCTTCAGGTGCGGGAAGTCGTTCAGGTCCTGGCCCTGCTTGGCGTGCGGCACGATCCAGGGGTAGGACGCCATGTCGGCGATGGAGTAGT
Source organism: Achromobacter sp. SIMBA_011 (assembly GCF_046535435.1). Taxonomy (NCBI): domain Bacteria; kingdom Pseudomonadati; phylum Pseudomonadota; class Betaproteobacteria; order Burkholderiales; family Alcaligenaceae; genus Achromobacter; species Achromobacter sp. SIMBA_011. The sequence continues at coordinate 1,093,585 of NZ_JAWRWN010000002.1, forward strand.
CGCCGGCGACGAACTCGCGGTCGGCCAGGCGCTTGTTCAGCACGCCGTAGAGGCGGTTGGTTTCCTTGACGTAGCGCTCGATGGCGTAGGGGATGCGCTCGGGCGCGTAACCCGAGAAGTGGTGGTTCTGGCCGGCCATGGGGCCCAGGCCGCCCATCTGCCAGAACAGCCATTGCGAGACCTCGGCGCGGCCGCGCAGGTCGGCGGGCAGGAAGCGGCCGGTCTTTTCGGCCAGGTACTGCAGGATGGCGCCGGACTCGAACAGCGACAGCGGCGCGCCGCCGTCGGCGGGCTGCTGGTCGACGATGGCCGGAATGCGGTTGTTGGGCGCGATGGCCAGGAATTCGGGCTTGAACTGGTCGCCCTTGCTGATGTTGACCGGGTGGATCTCGTAAGGCAGTCCGGCTTCTTCCAGGAAAATCGTGATCTTGTGGCCGTTCGGGGTGGTCCAGTAATAGAGATCGATCATGGGGATTCCTCAGCGTCTTGGCGCCGCCGGCCACTGCCGGCGGATCGGAAGGTCCATGATAGCGGCGCCCCGGGCGGGCGGCCGAATACCCGGGGGCGCGGTGCGGGTTTGGCGCGGGCCCGCTCAGGCCGCGCCGGGCCGGGCGCCGCCGCGCAGGCGCCACTGCCAGTTCAGGCTGACGCCGGCGGCCGCCAGGAAGATCAGGGCCACGCCCAGCACCTGGGTGGCGTCCATGCGGTGGCCGTACACCACCAGGTCCAGCAGGATCGCCACGGCCGGATAGATGAAGCTGAGCGCGGCGGTCGAGGTGGTCGGCAGCTTCTGGATCGCCGAATACATCAGGATGTACATCAGGCAGGTGTGGATCAGGCCCAGCGCCACCAGGTAGCCCCATTGCAGCGGGGCCGCGGGCAGCGCCTGGAAGTCGGCCATCGGCAGCAGCATCACCGCGCCCAGCGTCACCTGCACCAGCGCCAGCACCTGCGGCGGGATGCCCTTCAGGCGCTTGACGATGACGGCGGTGACGCCGTAGAGCGCCGCCGCGCCCAGCCCCAGCAGCAGGCCCGACAGGTAGGCGTCGCCGCCGCTGTGGTCGGTGAGCTTGAGCACCAGCAGCAGGCCGGCGAAGGCGATCACCGACCAGGCCAGCTTGCCGCGCGTGGGGCGCTCGCCCAGGAACAGCGCGCCCAGGCCGATCAGGAAGAAGGGCTGCACGTTGTAGACGGCGGTGGCCAGCGAGATCGACGCCAGCCGGTAGGCCGAGAACAGCAGCACCCAGTTCAGCACCAGCGCGGCGCCGGCGGCCAGGGCCAGCGCCAGAGTGCGGGCCGTGAACAGGCCGGGCTTGAGCAGGCCGCGCGCCCAGCAATACAGGAACAGCGACAGGGCGCCGAAGACGCAGCGGAAGAACACCACGTTCCAGGCGCTCTGGCCGGATTCCAGGACGAACACGCCCAGGGTGCCGGACAGGGTCATGGCGGCGGCCATCTGCGCCAGGCCAATGCGATCGGATGAGGGGGACATGGAAGGCTCCAGGGGACCATGCGGTCCGTGATTCGATGGAGAAATTATCCCAGGCCGATCAGCACGGTTATATGATGTTGCTGCGGCAGTTTTGTGTTTGAACCTTCGTTCGGGTGGAATTTATGCAGAATGACCTAAAAAATGAAAGTCCGGTCCTGGACGGCATCGACCGCCGCCTGGTGGAGATGCTGACGGCCAATGCGCGCACCACCACCGCCGACCTGGCGCGCCAGGTCGGGATGTCCGCGCCGAGCGTGGCCGACCGCCTGCGGCGGCTGGAGGAATCAGGGGTGATCCGCGCCTACACGCTGGACGTCGATCCGGTGGCGCTGGGCTACACGCTGGAGGCCATCGTGCGCATCCGGCCGCTGCCCGGGCAGTTGCGGCGGGTCGAGGGCCTGATCCAGGAAATTCCGGAATTCGTCGAATGCGACAAGGTCACCGGCGATGACTGCTTCATCGCGCGGGTGGTGCTGCGTTCGATCACGCATCTGGACGGCATCCTGGAACGCGTGACCGAGTTCGCCGAGACCAACACCGCCATCGTCAAGGCGCACACCGTGCGCCGCCGGCTGCCGCCGTTGCGTTGAACGGGCACGGCGGAATCGGGCGCGTCGCCGGCGCGAAGGCCAGCGCGGCACGTCCTGCGGCGGCGCCAGGATCCGGGCGCGGCTGGCGGGCTTGGCAGCCGTCAGGCGGCCGGCGCGGCCAACGCGCGGACGATGTCGTCCTTCAGCCCGGCCGGCGTGTCGGTGGGGGCGTAGCGCTTGATCACCTGGCCGTCGCGGCCCACCAGGAACTTGGTGAAGTTCCACTTGATGCCCTCGGTGCCGAAGACGCCGGGCTTCTCGCCCTTGAGCCAGCGGTACAGCGGGTCGGCGTTGGCGCCGTTGACGTCGATCTTGGCGAACAGCGGGAAGGTGATGTCGTACTGCGTGGTGCAGAAGTCGAGGATCTCGGCCTCGTTGCCCGGCTCCTGGCGGCCGAACTGGTCGCACGGGAAGCCCAGCACGGTCAGGCCGTCGTCGCGCAGGGCGCGGTACAGCTCTTCCAGGCCCGAATACTGCGGCGTAAAGCCGCATTTCGAGGCCACGTTCACCACCAGCAGCACCCGGCCGCGGTAGGCGGCCAGCGGCTGGTCGGCGCCGTGGATGTCGCGGGCCGAGAAATCGTAGATCGTGCTCATGCGGGCTCCTTGGGGTCAGGCGTCGGAACGGGACGAGGCCAGCGCGCCGGTTTGCGGCGGCTGCGCCATCCCGGCGTGGCGCCCATAGTAGCGCGTGCCCCACAGGGTCAGCAGCAACACCGCCGCGGTGATGGCCGCCGACATCCACGGCAGGTCGGTCAGCGGCAGCCCGTGGCCCAGCGCCAGGCTGCCGAGCCAGGCGCCGCCGGCGTTGCCCAGGTTGAAGGCGCCCTGGTTCAGCGTCGAGGCCAGGTTGGGGGCCTCGGCCGCCTGGTCCACGATCAACGTCTGCAGCAGCGGCACCACGGCAAAGCCGAGGGTGCCCCAGATGAAGGTCATCACCAGCATTGGCGCCAGCGCGTGGATGGCCTGGCTGAGCGCCAGGAACACCAGCAGCAGGCCCAGGAAGATGCGGCGCAGCGATACTTCCAGATTGCGGTCGCCCAGCTTGCCGCCGAGCGTGCTGCCCACCGTGAGCGCCACGCCGAACAGCAGCAGCACGCCGGTCACGCCGCGTTCTGACACGCCGGTGATGTCGCGCAGGATCGGCGCGATGTAGGTCAGCACGCAGAACAGCGCGGCCGAGGCCAGCACGCTGGCGACCAACGGCCACAGCACGCGCACGTCGCGCAGCACGCGGAATTCGCGCAGGATGTTGCCGGGCTGCATCGGGATGCGGCCCGGCAGCCACGCCGCCAGCGCCGCCACCGCGACCAGCCCGATGCCGCTGACCACCCAGAAGGTCGAGCGCCAGCCCGCCACCTGGCCCAGCGCGGTGCCCAGCGGCACGCCCAGCACGTTGGCCAGCGTCAGGCCGGTGAACATCAGCGCGATGGCGCTGGAGCGCTGGTGGCGCGGCACCAGGTCGGCCGCCACCACCGCGCCGATGCCGAAAAAGGCGCCGTGGCAGAAGGCGGTGAAGACGCGCGCCGCCATCAAGGTGGCGTAGCCGGGCGCCAGCGCACAGAGCAGGTTGCCCAGCACGAACGTGCTGGCCAGGCCGATCAGCGTGGCCTTGCGCGGTAGCCGCGCGGTGACGATGGCCATGATGGGCGCGCCGATCACCACGCCCATGGCGTAGCCCGTGATCAGCAGGCCGGCGATGTCGATGCTGACGTCGAGGTCGGCGGCCACGTTGGGCAGCAGGCCCATGATGACGAATTCGCTGGTGCCGATGCCGAAGGCGGCGGCGGCGAGCGCGATGAGATGCAGGGGCATGTAAAAGCGGGGAGAGGGCCGGAGACGCACGGGGCCGCGGCGGCAGGGAAGGGAGCGTGGATTTTAGAGCAGCGGCCCGCGCGCGCCGGCGCAAATCCCTGTTGCCGATACGGGTATACCCTTAGTTCAGGCCAGTTTCAGGTCCAGCGGCGTGATGCCCGGGAACACCTGCGCCAGCCGCGCCGGACTCAGGCCGTACAGGCGCGAGAACAGGCCGGCGAATAGCGCGCGGTATTCGTTGAGCACCGGATAGTCGCGGTCCTGGAACAGGGTGTCGCGCCTGACCGCGACCTGGCGGCCGGCAATGCGCCCGCCCCGCACGTTGCCGCCCATCACCCAGTAGACCGTGCCGTGGCCGTGGTCGGTGCCCTTGTTGCCGTTCTCGCGGAAGGTGCGGCCGAATTCGCTGATGACCACCACCGTGGCCTGCTTCCAGGCCGGACCCATCGCATCGGCGTAGCCGGCCAGCGCCCGCCCCAACTGGCCGAGCCGGTTGGCCAGCATGCCGCTGGCGCCGCCCTGGCCGACGTGCGTATCCCAGCCGCCGACGTCGACGAAGCCGAGGTTGTAGCGGTCGCGCATGAAGCGGCCGATACGGCGCGCTTCCTGTTCCAGCCTGTCGGCCGATACGGCGTTGCCGCTGGCGGCCTCCATCTCGGCGTCGAGTTCGGCGCGCGTGGCGCCCATGATGCGCTGGCCCTCGGCGACCGAGGCGCCCAGGTCGGTGTGCTGGTACATGGCGGCGATGGCGCGGTTGTCGGCCTCGGACAGGCGCGACTTGCGGGCCGCGCCGCCCAGGTCGATGTTGGGCACGCGTTCGGCGCCGCGGAAGATCTGCGGCACCTCGGAGGTGAAGGCCGCCGCCTGTTCGTCCTTGCCGCCAAGCGTCGCGGCCAGGCGGTTCAGGAAGCCCGAGCGGAAGTCGCCGTTCCTGTCGCGGGCCGCGCCCTGGCCGAGTTCGATGCGGTTCTGGGTCTCGAAGTGGCTGCGGCTGGTGTCGTCGGTGCCGGCGAACGGCACGAAGGCCAACTGGCGCTTCTGGTAGAAGGGCATCAGGCTGTCGGCCAGCGCCGGGTGCAGGGCCCAGCCGTCGGCCAGGGGCAGCGCGGCGCCGGCGCCGCTGCCGGGCCTGGCGATGGCGATGCTCGGGCGCGACTCGTAGTAGAAGTCGCTGCCGGCCGGCACCAGCAGGCTGGCGGCGTCGTACGCGCCGCGCATGAAGACGACCAGCAGCTTGTTGCCGGCGGCGGCCGGCGCGGCGTACAGGCGGTTGGCGCCGAAGACGAGCGGCGCCGAGGCCAGGAGTTGCAGGATGCGGCGGCGGTCCATGATGGGTTTCTCCCGCGGCGCCTCAGCGCCGCATGAATTTGGGCGAGGCCAGCAGATAGGTGTTGGCGTCCCTGGGGTTCTTCGCCTGCGCGATGGCGTCGCGGGTGGCGGGCGACAGGCGCGCGAACAGGCCGTCGCCGGCGTTCTCGCGCAACAGTTCGGGCAGGCGCGGCAGTTCCACCGGCCCCTTGTCGTCGCCTTCGCGATAGAAGGCCTGCGGCGCGGCGGCGATGGCGCGCGCCACTTCGAAGCGCGCGGTCATCTGGCCCGAGCCGGCCCAGTCCGACTGCGCCTGCGGGTAGCCGTCGGGCGTCAGGCGCTGGTTCAACGGCTGACCCAATTGCCGCAGCATGGCCAGGCCCGGCCGCGGGTTGATGATGGGCGGCAGGTCGGCATAGGTCAGGCGCAGTGCCGAGTAAACGTAATGCACCGGGTCCTTGAACACGCCCGTCTTGAGCGACTGCGTGAATTCCGGCGAGCCATACAGTGTCTGCAAGGTGGCGGCGATGTCGCCGTCGCTGGCCTGGAAGGTCTTGGCCATCTTGTCGATCACGGAGGCCGGCGGCGCGTCGCCCATGAAGTAGGCGGCCAGCTTGGCGCTGATGAAGCGCGCGGTGGCGGGATGGCGCGCCAGCAGGTCCACGGCCTCGTCGACCTCGGCCAGGCCGGCGCCGCGGATGATGTGCCCCAGGAAGCGCTTGTCGCCGTAATCGTGGCGCGCCGGGTTGAACACGAACAGGCCGTCCAGCACCACCTGATTGCGCAGCGCCGGCCGGACCTTGGGCGGCCCGTCCTGGTTGTGGATGCCCAGGCCAGTGAGGATGCGCGCCAGTTCCTGCACGTCGGCCTGCGTGTAGCCGCCCTTGACGCCCAGCGTGTGCAGCTCCATCAGTTCGCGCGCGTAGTTTTCATTGATGTGCCCGGCGGCGTTCTGGGTGTTGTCCAGGTACGCCAGCATCGCCGGCGATCGCAGCGTGGCCGCCAGCAGGTCGCGGAACTTGCCAAGCGCGTGCGGGCGGATGGCGCGTTCCTCGTACTGGTCGATGTAGGTGCCGATGTCGTTCTTGGCCGCGTAGACGTTGAAGTGGTTCATCCAGAACCAGGTCATCTGTTCCTGCAACTGGTTGGGCGAGTACAGCGCGCGGTAGAACGCGCGGCTGGCGGTGTCGTCGGCGCGCTGGCGCGAGATGGCGCGGGCGTCGCGCTGGGCCTGCTGGCTGGCGTCGGGGGCGGCGTTCTTGGCGCCCTGGCGCAGGCTGCGCTGTTCGGCGTGCGCGTCCTCGGCGCTTTGGCGCGAGATCGACAGCGCGTCGATGCGCTGCTGCACGGCGGCGGGCAGGCGCGCCTTCGGGTCGGGATGCAACTGCGCCTGCAGGTAGCGCTGCGGGCCGAGTTGGCGCATGCGCGCCAGCTCGGCGGGGGTGGCGCCCCAGGTGATGCGGTTGACCAGCGCGGCCTCGAGCGCCTGGGCCTCGGAGCCGGTGGCGGGTCTGGATGCGGTGGGCGGCGCGGCCGTCGCAGGGGCCGCGGCCAGCAGGGGGGCGGCGAGCAGGTGCGCGGCGAGCGCCAGGGCCGCCAATGGCGGCCGCCGGGCCGCGAGGCGGCGCAGGAAAAAGCGACGCAGGAAAAAGCGACGCAGGAAAAAGCGACGCAGGAAAAAGCGACGCAGGAAAAGGCGGCGCGGGAAAAAGAGACGCGGGAAAAGGCGCATGTTCGGCATGAAGCGGCACCTTGCGGGTTGACGGTTGCGGCCTGCCTTCAGCAGGCGGTCAGGGTCGGCCGCGCGCGTTGCGGCCGAGTCTGAGCATGTGACAGGATAGTCGCACCGCCATTCCCGTCGCGGCGCTGCTTGAAACGCAAGGAAACCGATGCTTGTGCAATGCGCCGCCGCTTTCCCTGCGCGGCGCGGGGCCATTGCCGCCGATGGGCGGTCCGCGGCCTATCATGTGCCATCGCAGTCAGCGCAAGCGGCGCAAAGGAGGCCGGGCATGCGGGAAATGATCGATCGACTGGAAACCATGTTGGCCAAAGGCACCGACAATATGTTGTTGCGATTCTCGCTGGGCAAGGCCTACGCCGAGCAGGAATGCTATGGCGACGCCGAGACGCATCTGCGCGCCTCGCTGGTGTTCGATCCGGCCTACTCGGTGGCCTGGAAGTGGCTGGGCAAGGCCTGCCTCGGCCGCGGCGACAAGGCTGGCGCCCGCGCCGCCTGGGAGTCGGGCCTGAAGGCCGCGCAGGCGCGCGGCGACAAGCAGGTCGAGAAGGAATTGCTGGTATTCCTCAAGCGGCTCGACAAGGAGGCCGCCGCGCCGCAAGAGTGACCCGCTATTGCCGCTTGGCCGGCCCGGGTCCGCGCCCGAATCCACGCCGGCGCCGGGCTATGAGGGGCGCCGTTCCAGCAATGGTTGTCCTTGCCGGGGCGCGGTGATCAACGCCGCTGTCACGGGCGCGGCGGCGCGCTTGGGCAACACGGTCTGGGCGCCGGCGATGCGGAACACCTCGATGGCGTGGCGCAGTTGGGCCCCGCGTGTGCGCAGGTTGTCGACCGCCTGGCTGGCCTGCTCCACCCGCGCCGCGTTGCTTTGCGCGGCGCTGTCGGTTTCCGAGATGGTGCGGCTGACGTTGTCGATGCCGGTGTGCTGCTCGTTGGACGTGGCGGCAATCTCGTTGACGATCTGGGTCACCTGCTGCACCGAGCCGACGATGTCGAGCATGGCCTCGCCGGCGCGCTCGACGTGGCGCACGCCGTCCTCGACCTTGTGGTTCGACGCCTCGATCAGTTCCTTGATCTCGCGCGCTGCCGTGGCGCTTTTCTGCGCCAGGCTGCGCACTTCGGAGGCCACCACCGCGAAACCCTTGCCGGCCTCGCCGGCGCGGGCCGCTTCCACTGCGGCATTGAGCGCCAGGATGTTGGTCTGGAAGGCGATGCCGTCGATGATGCCGACGATCTCGCGGATGCGCGCGGTGCTTTGCACGATGCCCTGCATCGCCCGCACCGCGTCGTCCACAACCTCGCCGCCGCGCTTGGCCACGTCGGACGCCTGGTTGGCCATCTGGTCGGCGCCGTGCGCGTTGGTGGCGGTCTGTTTCACCGTGGACGCCAGTTGTTCCATGCTGGCCGCGGCTTCCTCCAGCGAGGCTGCCTGGCGCTGCGTGTGGGCCGAGAGGTCGGCATTGCCATCGGCGATTTCGGCGGCCGAGGTCAGCGCGCTTTCGATGCCGCTGTGGACGTCGCGGGTGATGCTGACCAGGCTCTTGCGCATCACTTCCAACGAGAATTTCAGGGCCCCGATCTCGTCGCGGATGCTGGCGGGGGGCAGCGGCGTGCTGAGGTTGCCAGCGGCGATCTGGCGCGTGAAGTCGGTGGCGGTGACCAGCAGGCCGGTGATCGAGCGGGCAAAGCCCCAGCCCGAGGCGAAGATCAGGATCACGCCGCCGGCCAGCATGGCCGCCGCCAGCGCGATCTCCTCGGTGCTCATGCGGTCGAGCATGCCGTACAGCGCCACGCCGGCCGCGCCCAGGAACAGCGTCGAAGCCAGCATGGCCCAGGCCAGCATGCGCGAGCGCACGCCGGTCAGGCGCCAAATCTTGAGACGCGCCAGTACGCCGCGCAGGCCGGTCGGCTTGACCTGGCCGCGGCTGAGCCTGAAGCCGCGCGCGGTGCCGGCGCGCAGTTGCCGGTAGGCCGCGTCCGCGGCGTCGATCTGGGCCCGGGTCGGCTTGACCCGCACCGAGGCATAACAGACCGTCTCGCCGCGCTCGATGATGGGGGTGACGTTGGCCAGCACCCAGTAGAAGCCGCCATCCTTGCGGCGATTCTTGACCACGCCGGTCCAGGATTCGCCGCGCTGGATGGTGCGCCACAGGTCCTCGAACGCCTCTTCCGGCATGTCGGGGTGGCGCACGATGTTGTGGGCCGCGCCCACCAGTTCCTCGCGGGCGAAGCCGCTGACCTCCACGAACGCGGGATTGGCGTAGATGATGCGGCCGCGGGCGTCGGTGCGCGAGATCAGGTACTGCTCGTCGTGAAGCGTGTATTCCTTGTCGTAGACCGGCTGGTTGTTGCGCATGCGTCTTTCGTCCTCTGATGGGCGGGGGCGTGTTGCTGCTGCCGGATCATCGGGGACGGGCGATATCGCCGGGTTGATCTACATCAAAATATTTTGAAACGATGCGAAACGTAAACGGCCGCAAGCGGGCTGGGCCGTGATGTGATGGACGATTTTTGGCCGGCCGGCTCAGGCCTTGGGCAGGTTGCCGAAGGCCTCCAGCGCGCGCAGGCGGCTCTGCGCCAGGTCGACGATGGGCAGGGGATAGCCGGCCGCCGCGCGTTCCATCGGGCTGGGATCGTGGATGGCGCTGTCGTCCAGGTGGGCCAGCTCGGGCAGCCATTCGCGCAGGAACACGCCGCGGGGATCGAACTTGCGCGATTGCGACAGCGGATTGAAAACGCGGAAGTAGGGCACGGAATCCGCGCCGGTGGACGCGCTCCATTGCCAGCCGCCGTTGTTGGCGGCCAGGTCGCCGTCGACCAGATGCGCCATGAACCAGGCCTCGCCCAGGCGCCAGTCGATCAGCAGGTTCTTGGACAGGAACATGGCCGTGACCATGCGCAGCCGGTTGTGCATCCAGCCCAGCGCCAGCAATTGGCGCATGGCGGCGTCGACGATCGGCAGGCCGGTGCGGCCCTGCTGCCAGGCCGCGAGGTCGTCGGGCGCGTCGCGCCACGGCACCGCGGCGGTTTCCGGCTTCATCGGCCGGTGCATCGACAATTCGGGGCAGGCCGCCAGCAGATGCTGGTAGAACTCGCGCCACAGCAGTTCGTTGATCCAGGTGGCGGCGCCGGCATTGCCGCTCTCCAGCTCGCCGTGGTTGGCCGCCTGCGCCGCGCGCAGGGCCTGGCCCGGCGACAGCACGCCGGCGGCCAGGTACGGGGACAGGCAACTGGTGGCCGGCAGGCTGGGGAAGTCGCGTTCGTCGCGATAGGCGTCGATGACCCCATCGACGAAGGCGTCCAGTCGTTCGCCCGCCGCGGTCTCGCCGGCCGGCCACAGCGCGCGGATGGCGTCGCTGGCGGGCGGGTAGCCGTCGAACGCGTCGGGCAGCGGGTCGGCCTGCCAGGCCGGCGCGGCCTGCGGCCTGGGCGCCGGCGTCGCGCGCAGCGGGGCGCTGCGCAGGCGTTCGCGGCAGGCGCGCGCATATGGGGTGTAGACACGGTAGCAGTCGCCCTTGCCGGTCACCACGGTGCCCGGACGCAGCAGCGAGGCGCCGTGGTGCAGGTGCCAGTCGATGTCGGCCTCGGCCAGCCGCTGCGCCACGGCGTCGTCGCGGCGGCGCTCGTTGACGGCCCATTCGGTGTTGGCGTGCACCTGCGCGATGCCGTGTTCATGGCAGAAGCCGGCCAGCGCCTCGGGCACCTGGTCCCAGGTGTCCAGCGTCAGCAGCTTCAGCGGAATGCCGAGGCGGCCCAGGTCCCGCGACAGCTCGCGCAGGTTGCGCAGCCAGAAGTCGACCTTGGCCGGCGCCTCGCCGTGGCGGCGCCATTGGCCCGGCGCGGCAATGAACAGGGCAGTGACCGTGCCCGCCTGCGCCGCGGCTGCCAGGGCGGGGTTATCGTGCAGGCGCAGGTCGGTGCGCAGCCAGATCAGGGTATGCATGAGGGCGGTCGTTCCGGAAAGGGGCGGCGGGAAGGGCGCGGCAAAGGCAGGCATTCTATCGCGCCCCGGCGGCGCCTCCGCGAGCCGGGCGGCTGCCCACACCATGTAAAAACTACGAGTAGATGTGACGGCGGTGACGGCGCGTGCGCCGCCAGCGGGCGCAGGGGGGGACGGCGGATGCCCGGGCGATGCCGCCCGGCCGGCGGTCAAACCATGAAACACGCTGGCGCCGCCGCCTTATTGACGCCGCCGCGGCCCGCACCATGTAATCCAATTACCGACAAAGCAAAGAATGAACGCCATGGGACATCTGATGGATTTCCGCGCGTCCTTCCTGAGGGGACGCGCACCCGCCGCCAAGACGCCAGGCGATGTGTTGCAGGATCTGTGGCGTTCCTTCGACCTGCCCGGCGAATCGCTCGAGCACGTGGTGCTGATCGGTAACGAGCCGGTGCTGCCGTCCTCATTCGCGGTGGGGACGGCGGCCCAGGTCAGCATGGCGGCGGCGGCGCTGGCCGCGGCCGAGTTGTGGCATCTGCGCGGCGGCGAGCGGCAGCAGGTCGGCGTGGACATGCTGCATGCGGCGCAGGAATGCCGCAGCCACTTCCTCATCAACGGCGCCTCGCCGGATCCGCGCGATCCGATCACTGGCGTGTATCGCTGCGGCGATGGCGGCTGGGTCCGCATCCATGCCAATTTTCCGCACCATCGCGACGGCGCCCTGGCCTTGCTGGGCTGTCCGACCGGCGACGGCGCCACCCGCGAAGCGGTCGAGCAGGCGCTGGGCCGCTGGCGCGCGCAGGATTTCGAGCAGGTGGCGGCGGACGCAGGCATGGTGGTCACCGCCATGCGCAGTTTCGATGAATGGGACCGCCACCCCCAAGGGCAGGCGATCGCGGCTCAGCCGCTGCTGACGGTCGAGCGCATCGGCGAGGCCGACCCGCGGCCCCTGCCCAAGTATGGGCACGATCCGCGTCCGCTACAGGGCATCCGCGTGCTGGACCTGACCCGCATCATCGCCGGCCCGGTCTGTGGCCGGGCGTTGGCGGCCTACGGCGCCGACGTGATGCTGGTGAATTCGCCGCACCTGCCCAATATCGCCAACCTGATCGACACCAGCCGCGGCAAGCTGTCGGTGCACGCCGACCTGGATACCGCCGACGGCCGCATCGCGCTGGCCAATCTGCTGCGCAGCGCGCATGTGTTGGTGCAGGGCTATCGGCCCGGCGGCATGGCCGCGCTGGGGTTCGGTCCGCAGGACGCGGCGCGCCTGCGGCCGGGCATCGTCTACGTGTCCCTGTCCGCCTACGGCGCCTCCGGCCCATGGGCGGGCCGGCGCGGCTTCGATTCGCTGGTGCAGACCGCCGCCGGCTTCAACCATGCCGAGGCCGAGGCCGCTGGCCAGGACGCGCCCAGGGCGCTGCCGATGCAGATCCTGGATCACGCCTCGGGCTACCTGATGGCGTTCGGCGCACAGGTGGCGCTGGCGCGCCAGGCCACCGAGGGCGGCAGTTGGCATGTACAGGTGTCGCTGGCGCAGACCGCGCATTGGTTGCGCACGCTGGGCCGCATCGAAGGCGGCCTGAACCGCGCCATGCCAGGCTTCGAGGGCATGATGGAAACGGAGGCATCGGGGTTCGGCGAATTGATCGCGATGCGCCATGCCGCGCAGTTCTCTCTCACGCCGGCCCGTTGGACCCGGCCGTCCAGCCCGCCCGGCACGCATCCGACGGTGTGGCCGTTCAATTGACGGCATCGCGGCCGCGTTATTTCTTGCCGGCCTTCCAGTCGCGCAGCGCCTTCATGGTGTTGGTGACATGGGCCTCGGGGTTCATGTTGGTGTATTCGTACAGGATCCTGCCTTCGGGCGAGATCACGTAGGACACGCGCTGGGCGCGCTCGGGCCGCGCGTCCAGCACCGCGTCGTAGGCCTTCATGATCTTGCCGTCGCCGTCGGCCGCCACTGCGAACTTGCTGCGGCATTCGCTGACCGAAAATTTGTTCAGGGTGTCGATGTCGTCGGCCGAGACGCCGATGACGGTGGCGCCCAGCGACTTGTATTCGTCGGTGGCCTCGGCGAAGTCATGGGCCTCGATGGTGCAGCCCGCCGTGAAGGCGGCGGGGTAGAAATACAGGACGACCGGACCCTTCTTGAGCGCCTCGGCCAGCTTGAAGGTGAACACATTGCCGCCGAGCGAGGCCTGGGCGCTGAAGTCGGGCGCGGGCGCGCCGACGTTGAGGGCGGCCTGGGCGGCGGGGCCGGCCAGCAGGCCGCAGGCGAGGAACAGGGGGGCAAGGCGCTTCATAGGGGTCTCCGCGAATCGATGGGCCGTGGGCCGCGTGGACATCGACGGGGCCGGGCCTGACCACTGTAGCCGCGTCGTCCGCAGGAATCCAGCCCGACGGACGACGCGGCCGTGGTTGCGAGGTCAGTCGCGGCCGCCACGTTCATGCGGCGCGCCGCGCTCGCCGCCACCGCCGCGTTGCGGTTCCTGGCCGCCGGATGGCCGCCCGCCGCCGTGTTGCGGATTGCCCTGGGGCCGGGCCTCGGGGCGGTTGGCGGGAACCGCATGCGACTCGCGTGGCGCACGGGGCGCCAGGTTGTCCGGGGCCTGGCCGGGACGCGGCCCTTGCTGCGGCCGAGCCTGGGGCTGGGCTTGCGGCGGTCGCGATTGCATCTGACTGGGCGGCTGGGCCTGTGGCGGCCTCGATTGCGCTTGACTCGGCGGTTGGGCCTGCGGCGCGTTTTGCGGTTGCCGCGCTTGCGGTTGGCCGGGTGTCTGTGCCTGCGGCGGGCGGGCCTGCTGCCCCGGCGCCTGCGCAGCAGGCGGGCCGCCGGCACCGCCACGATTGAAATCCGCCCGCGGGCCGCCGGGCGTCGCGGCGCCCGGTCCACGGTCCGGGCCATTGCCCGGTCGATTCTGCGCGCCGCTTCCCGGACCGTTTCCTGGGCCATATCCTGGCCCATTTCCAGGCCCATTTCCAGGCCCATTTCCAGGCCCATTGCCCTGGCCCGCGCCGGGGCGCGGTCCCGCAGCCGGCCCGCCGCGGCCCGGCGCATGGTCCACGAACGCCTGCGGCGGCCGCCCCTGGTTGTGGTCGAAGAACTGGGCGCGGTTGCCGCCGGCCTCGCGCACGAAGCCGCGTTGCACGTCGGTGGGCGGATGGTGTGGCTCGTTGCGCGCGGCGACCTCGCGCGGGTCGGGCCGGCGCTGGATGCCGGCCGGGCCGCCGTTGTAGCTGATGCGGCGGTTGTCGATATTGTTGTTGACCACCACCGTGTGGTTGTAGACGTTGGTGACGCGGGTGACGTTCACGTTGGTCACGGCGCGGTTGTAGAAGAAGCGGTCGTGATCCCAGTAACCGCCGACGTAGCCGATGCCGATATAACCAAAGCCGTAGTTGACGCCGCCGTAGAAGCCGATGTGCGGTCCCCAGTAGCCCGCATGCCACAGGTAGACGCCGTCGACGAAGCCCCAGTAGCCCGGGGTCCACAGCGCGCCGGTGTAGGGCGCCAGCACCCAGGCGCCAGGCACCCAGAAGTAGCCGTAGCGATTCAGGCTCCAGTAACCCGGCACCCACATGTAGCCGTCGCCGGGGGCGGGCGGCTGCGTGTAGACCGGCAGGGGCGGAGGCGGTTGCGGGCTGCGGTCGATCGGCGCCAGGTTGGCATTGGCGGGATCGCCGTTGTCGTAGGCGGGGGCGGCTGGAGCGGCGGGCGGCGCGTACGTCTGCGCCATTGCGCCGGCGCAGACGGTCATCAGCACGACGGCGGCCAGGGGGCGCAGGTGGGGAAGCGGGGCGAGGGCATTCATGGCGTTTCCTTTGCGCGGCGCGGCGCGCGGATCAATAGCCGTGGTAGTAGCCACCGTGATAGTAATAGTGCGGCGCGGGGTAATAGTAATAAGCAGGCGCCGGCCGGTAATAAGCCGGGCGCGCCGGCACCACCACACAGCCGGTCAGGGCGCTGGCCATCGCCAGCATCAACAGAATCGTCTTCTTCATTTGGGATCTCCTGCCGAGCGCCTGGCGTGCGTCACGCCTTCCTTGGGCTCGTAGGGATTAGGCCATGACCGCGGGGGCGAGTTCTGGGTCTGTAATGGATCCGAAACAGCTTTCAGGTGACGGATGTTTGCGCCGACGTGACCGTTGATGTCGTTCGTAGCAATTGTTCCGGCCCGCGGCCCAGCGGCCGGCCGTCCATGAAAAAGGCCGCCTCGCGGCGGCCTTGAGGGGTGGCGCGAGGCGCCGGGGCGGTCAGTTCCAGCGGCCGCCGTTGCCGGCCAGGCTGAAGCGACCGGCGCCCATGAAGGCGATGGCCAGGGCCGTGAACAGGAACATGCCTTGCAGTTCCAGCGCCCAGCCGCCGTTGTTGGTCAGGCTGCCGATCTGGCCGGTATGGGCCAGCAGGATCGCGACCACCATGTTGATGGCGATGATCAGGCCGCCCAGGCGGGTGTAGACGCCGATGATCAGCAGCACCGGCGCGATGATTTCGCCGATGTAGACGCCGTAGGCCAGGAAGCCGGGCAGGCCGTGCGAGGACAGCATGCCGGCGATGCCGCCGACGCCGCCGCCGGTGATCTTGAACAGGCCATGGAGCAGAATCAGAATGCCGAGGGTCAGGCGCAGGATCAGCTTGCCGGTGTCGTCGGATTTGATCATGGTGGATTTCTCTTATGGTGGTTAAGGGGGATGCGATGCGCCGGTTGGAGCGCACGCCGAGCCTTTGGTTCCCGCTCCCGCGCCGGCTGGCGCGGGGTGGGCCATTATTACAAATCCGGAATGTGACCAGCAAGCGTTTTGCCGGGGGGGACGGCCAGTCGGTGCTGACGAATGCTTACAGTTCCTCGAGATAGCGCATGCGGAAGCGCCGGCCCTTGATGTTGCTGTTGGACAGGCGCGAGAAAGCCTGCTTGGCGATCTTGCGGTCCAGCGCCACGTAGGCGTTGAACTCGGTGATGTTGATCTTGCCGACCTGCTCGAAGGCCAGGCCGCCGTCGCCGGTCAGGGCGCCCAGCAGGTCGCCGGGGCGCAGCTTGTCCTTCTTGCCGCCCTGGATGCACAGCGTCACCATGGGCGCGCGCAGGGGGCGGTCGGCCTTGGGGCGCAGCGATTTCAGGTCGCCCCAGGTCAGCGGCGCGCCCTGGTATTGCTCGATCAGGTTGGCCCAGCGCATTTCGTCGGGCGAGCACAGGCTCAGGGCCAGGCCCTTCTGGTCGCCGCGGCCGCTGCGGCCGATGCGGTGCACGTGGACTTCGGTGTCCTTGGTGACGTCGACGTTGATGACCGCGCCCAGGTTCTGGATGTCCAGGCCGCGCGCGGCCACGTCGGTGGCCACCAGCACGGCGCAGCTCTGGTTGGCGAACTGGATCAGGATCTCGTCGCGCTCGCGCTGTTCCAGGTCGCCGTTCAGCGCCAGGGCGCTGATGCCGTCGGCCTGCAAGCGTTCGACCAGATCGTGGCTGCGGATCTTGGTGTTGCAGAAGGCCAGCGTCGAGACCGGGCGGAAATGCGCCAGCAGCCTGGCCACCGCGTCCAGGCGTTCGGCCGGGTCGATCTCGTAGAAGATCTGTTCGATGCGGCTGGCGTCATGCTGCGCCTCGACCTTGACCTCGGCCGGGTTGCGCAGGAAGCGCGCGCTCAGCTTGCGGATGTTGTCGGGGTAGGTGGCCGAGAACAGCAGGGTCTGGCGCTTGGCGGGGCAATGCGAGGCGATCGCCACGATGTCGTCGTAGAAGCCCATGTCGACCATGCGGTCGGCTTCGTCCAGCACCAGCGTGGTCAGGCCGGACAGGTCCAGGCTGCCGCGTTCCAGGTGGTCCTGGATGCGGCCGGGCGTGCCGACCACGATGTGGGTGCCGCGCGCCAGCGATTCAGCTTGCGGGCGGGCCGCGGCGCCGCCGCACAGCGTCAGGATCTTGACGTTGGCGATCTGGCGCGCCAGCCGGCGCAGCTCCTGCGCCACCTGGTCGGCCAGCTCGCGGGTCGGACAGAGCAGCAGCGCCTGCGGCGTCAGGCGGGTGGGATCGAGCTTTTGCAACACGCCCAGGCCAAAGGCAGCGGTCTTGCCGCTGCCGGTCTTGGCCTGCGCGATGAGGTCGCGGCCTTCCAGGATCAGCGGCAGGCTTTGCGCCTGGATCGGCGTCATCTGCTCGAACCCCAGGCTTTGCAGGTTTTCGAGCAGGGCGGGCAAAAGGGGCAGGGAAGTAAAGGGCGTCTGGGTCACGGCAGGGGCTCTCGCAGGAACTGCGATAAATACGGATTCGGCCGACAGTGTAAGGCCTGCGGGTCCCCAGGGCGCCCGGACCGGCGCACGCACCGGCCGCCGGGCGCGCGCCAATTCGGGGGCGCGTGGCGCTATCCGGCCGACGGTTCGTAGGTGCCCGCCAGCGCCCGCGCCGCTTCCTGCATGCGCGGCAGCCAGGCGCGCGCGCCGTCGATCGACAGCCGCGCCATCGGCGCATGCAGCGCCACCGCGGCGATGGCGCGGCGCCCGCGCATGATCGGCACCGCCATGCAGACGATGCCCAGCAGGAATTCCTCGCGGTCGAAACTGGCGCCTTCCTTGCGGATCGCCAGTAGCTCGCGTTCCAGCGCCGCCGCGTCGCATAGCGTGTTGGGCGTGTAGCGCGGCAGCGGCGCCGCCGCCAGCAGCCGCGCGCGCGCCTCGCGCCGCATGTGCGCCAGGAACAGCTTGCCGCTGGCGCTGCAATGCAGCGGCACGCGCGAGCCGGGCTGCAGGTTGACGCGCAGCGGCCAGGCGGTCTCGACCCGGTCCAGGTAGATGACCTCGTCGCCGTCCAGCATGGTGCAGTTGCAGGTTTCGCCGATCTCGTCGACCAGGCTGTCGAGGATGCGGTGGCGTTCGGCCCGTAGCGGCGAATTGAGCAGGGTGTCGCGCGCCAGCAGCGCCAGCCGCGGGCCGGTGATGTAGCTCTTGCCTGCGGGCTCGCGCAGCAGCATGCCGGCGTCCACCAGCCGCGACACGATGCGCAGCACGGATGGCTTGGGCAGGCCGGTGGCCTCGGTCAGCGCCGCCAGCGATACCGGCGTCTCGGAACCGGCGACCTGTTCCAGCAGGGATAGCGCGCGCAGCGCCGCGGAGGATTCGTCTTTCATCTTTCAATATTTGAAGATTTGGCGAAAGGCAGCCAGGTTGATGCGGATTCTGCAGAAAATGGAACGCTGCAGGGTGGGAAATGCGGCAGTTCTGCTGCAGTATCGGTTCACCCCGGCCAATATGCAATCCAAGCCGCGCCGGTCCGCCAGGAGAGAGACCATGAGCAGCAAACAACACATGACCCCCAGCGAAGCGTTCGTCGAGACGCTGGTGGCGCAGGGCGTCAAGGACGTTTTCGGCATCGTCGGCTCGGCCTTCATGGACGCGCTGGACCTGTTCCCGGCCGCCGGCATCCGCTTCGTGCCGACGGTGCACGAGCAGGGCGCCGCCCACATGGCCGACGGCTATTCGCGCGTCACCGGCCGCCACGGCGTCTGCATCGCGCAGAACGGTCCGGGCATCACCAACTTCGTCACCGGCGTGGCCGCGGCCTACTGGGCCCACAGCCCGGTGGTGGCGATCACGCCCGAGACCGGCACTTCCGGCATGGGCCTGGGCGGCTTCCAGGAAACCGAGCAGTTGCCGATCTTCTCGCGCATCACCAAGTACCAGGCGCACGTCAACCGCCCCGACCGCATGGCCGAATTCACCGCCAAGGCCTTCGACAACGCGCTGGCCGAGCGCGGCCCGACCCAGTTGAACATTCCGCGCGACTATTTCTACGGCGAGATCGACGTGGCCATTCCGGAGCCGCGCCGCATCCGCCGCGGCCCGGGGTCCGACGAGGACCTGGAAGCGGCCGCGCGTCTCTTGGCCAGCGCCAGATTCCCGGTGATCGTCGCCGGCGGCGGCGTGCTGTTCTCGGCCGGCCAGGCCGAATGCGTGGCCTTGGCCGAGCTGCTGGGCGCGCCGGTGGTCACCAGCTACCTGCACAACGACGCCTTCCCGGCCAGCCATCCGCTGTGGTGCGGGCCGCTGGGCTACCAGGGCTCCAAGGCCGGCATGAAGCTGCTGTCGCAGGCCGACGTGGTGCTGGCGCTGGGCACGCGCCTGGGACCCTTCGGCACTTTGCCGCAGCACGGGCTGGACTACTGGCCGCAGAACGCGCGCATCATCCAGGTCGACGCCGACCACCGCATGCTGGGTCTGGTGCGGCCGGTGTCGGTGGGCATCTGCGGCGACGCCAAGCCGGCGGCGGCGGCGCTCGCCGCGAAATTGCGCGATCGCGAGGTCGCCTGCGCGGCCACCAAGGCGGCGCGCGGCGAAGAGATCGCGGCGCAGAAAAGCGCCTGGGAAAAGGAACTGGACGGCTGGTCGCACGAGCGCGACGACTGGAGCCTGGACATCATCGAGCACGGCGGCGGCCGCATGCATCCGCGCCGCATGCTGCGCGAACTGGAGCGCGCCATGCCCAAGCATGTGATGGTGTCCACCGACATCGGCAACATCTGCTCGGTGTCCAACAGCTACCTGCGCTTCGACGAACCGGATTCGATGCTGGCGGCCATGAGCTTCGGCAACTGCGGCTACGCGCTGCCGGCCCTGATCGGCGCCAAGCTGGGCCGGCCCGACCGGCCGGCGGTGGCCTACGTCGGCGACGGCGCCTGGTGCATGAGCTTCCAGGAACTGCTGACCTGCGTGCGCGAACGCATCCCGGTGACGGCGGTGGTGTTCCACAACGGCCAGTGGGGCGCGGAAAAGAAGAACCAGGTGGATTTCTACGGCCGCCGTTTCGTCGGCAGCAACCTGCAGAATCCCAACTTCGCGGAACTGGCGCGGGCCATGGGCGCCGAGGGCATCCGGGTCGAGCATGCCGACCAGGTCGGCGCGGCGCTGCAGGCCGCGTGCAAGGCGCAGTCCGAGGGCAAGACCACCGTGCTGGAAATGATGGTGAGCCAGGAGCTGGGCGATCCGTTCCGCCGCGACGCGCTCAAGCAGCCGCTGCGCCTGCTGGACAAGTACAAGCGCTACGTCAACCAGCCGTTCCAGCCGGGCGAGGTGCCGCTGCCGATCGACCCGGTGCGCGGCTGACGCCATGGCCAGCGACCGCTTGTTCGAGCCGCTGCGGGCCGCGGCGCTGTCGGCCGGGCGGGTGCGCACGGCGGTGGCCTATCCGCTGTGCGCGTCCAGCCTGGGCGCCGCGGTGCAGGCGCGAGAAGCCGGCTACATCGAGCCGCTGCTGGTCGGGCCGGCGGCCCGGCTGGCGGCCTTGATGGCCGAACTGGGCCTGCGTGCCGGCTCGCTGGAGATCGTCGACACGCCCGACGACGAGGTGGCCGCCGCGCGCGCCGCCGCCGGCCTGGCGCGCGACGGCGCCGTCGGCATGCTGATGAAAGGCAGCCTGCACACCGACCACTTCATGTCGGCGGTGGTGGCGCGCGAATCGGGCCTGCGCACCGGCCGGCGCATCAGCCATGCCTTCGTGATGGCGGCGGCCGCGTATCCCAAGCTGTTCATCCTGACGGACGCCGCCGTCAACATCGCCCCCACCCTGCAGGAGAAGGCCGACATCGCGCAGAACGCCATCGACCTCGCGCGCGCGCTGGGCGTGGCGCGGCCCAAGGTGGCGGTGCTGTGCGCCACCGAATCGGTCAACCCGGCGATGCCGGCCACGCTGGATGCGGCGGCCCTGTCGAAGATGGCCGATCGCCAGCAGATCCGCGGCGGCCAGATCGACGGCCCGCTGGCGTTCGACAACGCCATCTCGCGCCAGGCGGCCGAGCAGAAGGGCATCGTCTCGCCGGTGGCGGGCGACGCCGACATCCTGCTGGTGCCCGACATCGAGGCCGGCAACATGCTCTACAAGGAGCTGACCTGGCTGGCCGGCGCGGCCACCGCCGGGCTGGTGCTGGGCACGCGCGTGCCGGTGCTGCTGACCAGCCGTTCGGACGCGGTGCAGGCGCGGGTCGACAGTTGCGCGGTGGCGGCGCTGTACGCGCGGGCGTTGGCGGCCGGCGCGCGTTGAAGCGGGGCGCGCGCCGGCCTGGCACCATCAAGTCCGGCGGTTTGGTACTAAGCGGGGGCCCCGGGGTTGACTAGGCTAGCGCCATAGCCATCGTTTGAATGGCTCATGCCAACAATGCCAAGGGGTGGATGATGCGCAGCGCGACACGCGGCTTTGCCGCAATACTGACTGCATGGGCAATGGCGGCCGGTGCGCCGGCTGCGCAGGCCGCCGATGCGCCCAAGCCGGGCGGCACGCTGGTGATCGGCTCGACCCAGGTGCCGCGGCACCTGAACGGCGCGGTGCAGTCGGGCATCGCCACGGCGCTGCCCAGCGCCCAGCTTTTCGCCAGCCCGCTGCGCTACGACGCCAACTGGAAGCCGCAACCCTACCTGGCGCAGTCGTGGGAGCTGGCGCCGGACGCCAAATCGCTGACCCTGCACCTGCGCCACGACGCGCTGTTCCACGACGGCCAGCCGGTCACGTCCGAGGACGTGGCGTTCTCGGTGATGGCGGTCAAGCAGAACCATCCGTTCCAAAGCATGCTGGCGCCCGTCGAAAGCGTCGACACGCCCGATCCCTACACGGCCGTGCTGCGCATGAGCAAACCGCACCCGGCGATCCTGCTGGCGCTGTCGCCGGCGCTGATGCCGGTGCTGCCCAAGCACATCTACGGCGACGGCCAGGACCTGAAGAACCATCCGCGCAATTCGGCCAACGTGGTCGGCTCGGGCCCCTTCACGCTCAAGGACTTCAAGCCGGGCCAGGAGATCGTGCTGGAGCGCTTCGACAAGTTCTTCGAAAAGGGCAAGCCCTACCTGGACCGGGTGGTGGTGAAGATCAATCCCGACGCCACCAACCTGCTGATCGGGCTGGAGCGCGGCGACATCGGCGTGCTGCCGTACATGACCGAGCCGACCATCCTGCGCCGCGCCAAGGACAATCCGCAGATCGTCATGACCAACCGTGGCTACGAGGGCATCGGCGCGCTTGGCTGGCTGGCGTTCAATACCGCGCGCAAGCCGCTGGACGACGTGCGCGTGCGGCAGGCCATCGCCTACGCCACCGACAAGGGGTTCATCACCAAGGCGCTGAACGCCGGCTTCGCCAAGCCGGCGGACGGGCCGATCGTGGCCTCCAGTCCCTACGCGACCCAGGACCTGAAAAAGTATCCGCTGGACCTGAAGAAGGCCGAGCAGTTGCTGGATGAAGCCGGCTTCAAGAAGGACGGCAAGGGCGAGCGCATGGCGCTGACGGTCGACTACATGCCGGGCAGCGACGTGCAGGGCAAGAACGTCGCCGAATACCTGCGCAGCCAGTTGAAGAAGATCGGCATCGCGGTGCAGGTGCGCGCCTCGCCCGATTTCCCGACCTGGGCCAAGCGCATCGCCAGCCATGACTTCGACATGACCACCGACATCGTCTTCAACTGGGGCGATCCGGTGATCGGCGTGCACCGCACCTATCTGTCGAGCAATATCCGCGACATCATCTGGACCAACACGCAGTCCTACAGGAATCCCAAAGTCGACGAACTGCTGGCGCAGGCCGGCACCGAAACCGACGAGGCCCGGCGCCGCGCGCTGTATGCGCAGTTCCAGCAGATCGTGACCGAGGACCTGCCGATCGATTTCCTGACGGTCATCCCGTACCACACGCTGTCCTCCAGGAAGGTGCATGGCCTGCCCGATGGCATCTGGGGCCTGTTGTCGCCGCTGGACGACACCTGGCTGCAATAGGAGAGCGGCCATGTTGCGCTATCTCGCGCGTCGCATCGGCTATGCCGTGGTGCTGCTGCTGGCGGTGGTGACGCTTAACTTCCTGTTGATCCACATCTCGCCGGGCGATCCGGTCGAGACCATCGCCGGCTCCATGGGCGGCATCAGCGAGGAACTGCGGGCCCAGTTGCGCACCCAGTACGGGCTGGACCGGCCGTTCCTGGTTCAACTGGGGCTGTATCTGTCGCAGGTGGCGCGCGGCGACCTGGGCTATTCCTACTTCTTCAACCTGCCGGTGGCGCAGTTGATCTGGGAGCGGGTGCCGGCCACGCTGCTGCTGGTGCTGACGTCGGTGTCCAGCGCCTTCCTGGCGGGCACCGCGCTGGGCGCGCTGGCGGCGCGCAAGCCCAACGGGCCGCTGTCGCAGGGCATTACGCTGCTGTCGATCGTGGGCTATTCCGCGCCGGTGTTCTGGACCGGCATCATCCTGATCATCCTGTTCGCGTCGCTGCTGCCGTGGTTCCCGGTGTCGGACATGCGCTCGGCGGGCGGGCCCGAGGGCGGCTGGGCCGGCGCGCTGGACGTGCTGCACCACCTGGTGCTGCCGGCCTTCACGCTGGCCTTCGTGTACCTGGCGCAGTACAGCCGGCTGGCGCGCGCCAGCGTCATGGATGCGCTGGCGGCCGACTACATCCGCACCGCGCGCGCCAAGGGCCTGCCCGAGCGCACCGTGCTGTACCGGCACGCGCTGCGCAACGGCGTGCTGCCCGTGGTGACCATGCTCGGCCTGCAATTCGGCAACGTGCTGGCCGGCGCCATCCTGGTGGAAACGGTCTTCAACTGGCCGGGGCTGGGCCGGCTGGCGTTCGATTCCGTGCTGCGGCGCGACTATCCGACCCTGCTCGGCATCCTGCTGTTCGCGTCCCTGCTGGTGGTGGTGATGAACCAGCTTACCGACCTGGCCTACCGGCTGATCGATCCCAGGATAAAGACCTCATGAGCCACGTTCCTCCCGCTTTGTCCGGCGCGCCCGCGCCGGCGGCCGCCCGTGCGGCGCGGCCATCGTACGAAGCGCTGCGCGCGTTCGTCCGCAATCCGGGCGCGCTGATCGGCTTGCTGTTGCTGGCCGCCATCCTGGCGGTGGTGCTGATCGGCCCCCTGGTGATGCCGGCCGATCCCTTCGAGATCGCCAGCGCGCCGATGGAGCCGCCCGGCGGCGAGCTGCTGCTGGGCTCGGACTATATGGGCCGGGACGTGCTGACCGGCATCATCCATGGCGGGCGCGCCACCTTGCTGGTCGGCGTGGTGGCGGCGGTGCTGTCGATGGCCATCGGCATCACCGTGGGCGCGCTGGCCGGCTACTACGGCGGCTGGGTCGATGAAACGCTGATGCGCATCACCGAGTTCTTCCAGGTGCTGCCGGCGCTGTTGTTCGCCATGGTGCTGGTGACGCTGTTCTCGCCGTCGCTCGGCACCATCGCCGTGGCCATCGGCGTGGTTAGCTGGACCGCCACCGCGCGCCTGGCGCGCGGGGAATTCCTGAGCCTGAAGCGGCGCGAATACGTGCTGGCCGAAAGAGTGATCGGCTCCAGCAACGCGCGCATCATCTGGCGCGTGATCCTGCCCAACGCGCTGGCGCCGCTGATCGTCTCGGCCACGCTGGCCATCGGCACCGCCATCCTGTTCGAGGCGGGCCTGTCGTTCCTGGGGCTGGGCGATCCCAACGTGATGAGCTGGGGGCTGATGATCGGCAGCAACCGCCCCTACATCCTGACCGCCTGGTGGGCGGTGACCCTGCCGGGCGCGGCCATCTTCCTGACCGTGCTGGCGGTCAGCCTGATCGGCGACGGCCTGAACGATGCCCTCAATCCCAAGCTGGCCAGCAAACGGAGAAGCTGATGGGCGCCTTGCTTGAAGTCCGCGATCTCGGC
This sequence comes from Achromobacter sp. SIMBA_011, assembly GCF_046535435.1. NCBI lineage: Bacteria > Pseudomonadati > Pseudomonadota > Betaproteobacteria > Burkholderiales > Alcaligenaceae > Achromobacter > Achromobacter sp. SIMBA_011. The sequence continues at coordinate 1,118,126 of NZ_JAWRWN010000002.1, forward strand.
GTGTCCGCCGCCCACGGCGGCCCGGCGGTGGTGCGCGGCGTGTCCTACACGATCAACCGCAACGAAATCCTGTGCGTGGTGGGGGAGTCGGGATCGGGCAAGTCGGTCACCGCGCAGGCCATCATGGGGCTGCTGCCGCCGGATCAGTTGCGCGTGACCCAGGGCCGTATCCTGTACGACGGGCGCGACCTGGTCGGCCTGTCGGCGGCCGAATGGCAGGGGCTGCGCGGCCGCAGGTTCGGCATGGTGTTCCAGGAGCCCATGACCGCGCTCAATCCCGTCATGCGCGTGGGCCGGCAGGTGGAGGAGGTGCTGGCCTGGCACACGGACATGGACGCCGACGCGCGCAGGCAGCGGGTCCTGGAGCTGTTCGGTCAGGTGCTGCTGCCCGATCCCCGCGCCATGTACGCGGCCTTTCCATTCCAGTTGTCCGGCGGTCAGCGCCAGCGCGTGGTGATCGCGATGGCGCTGGCGCTGGAGCCGGACGTGTTGATCGCCGATGAGCCCACCACCGCGCTGGACGTGACCACGCAGGCGCAGATCCTGGCGCTTATCAAGGACATCCAGCGGCGCATGGGGATCGGCGTCATTTTCATTACCCATGATTTTGGCGTGGTGGCCGACATTGCCGACCGCATCGTGGTGATGCGCCACGGCGCGGTGGTGGAGGCTGGCGCCGCCGCCGAGATCCTGAACCGGCCGCAACATCCCTACACCCGTCAATTGATCGCGGCGGTGCCGCACAAGCCCGAGGGCAAGGACGAGGCCGCCGCCACGCCGCCGCTGATGACGGTGGCCAAGCTGTGCAAGACCTACGTCGCCGGCGGCCGCCGGGTCGAGGCATTGCGGGATATTTCGCTGGAGATCCGCCAGGGCGAGACCCTGGGACTGGTGGGCGAATCGGGCTCGGGCAAGTCCACGCTGGGCAGCGCGCTGATCGGCCTGGTGGCGCCAGACAGCGGCAGTGTGCGCCTGGACGGCCGCGAACTGGTCGGCATGACGCCAAGGGATTTCCGGCCCTACCGGCGTCAGATCCAGATGGTGTTCCAGGACCCTTACGCTTCGCTCAACCCGCGCCAGCGCGTGGTCGATTCGGTTGCGCAGGGGCCCATCGGTTTCGGCGAAAGCCGCCAGACCGCGCTGCGCGAGGCGCGCGAACTGCTGGCCCTGGTGGGGCTGGGCGGCGACGCGGGCGAGCGCTATCCGCACCAGTTCTCGGGCGGCCAGCGCCAGCGGGTCGGCATCGCCCGCGCGCTGGCGCTCAAGCCGCGGCTGCTGGTGGCCGACGAGGCGGTCTCGGCGCTGGATGTGTCGATCCAGGCGCAGGTGCTGGACCTGCTCAAGACCATCAGCGGCCAGTTCGATCTGTCGGTGCTGTTCATCACGCACGACCTGCGCGTCGCGGCGCAGATCTGCGACCGCATCGCCGTGATGCGGCACGGGCAACTGGTAGAGCTGGACCGCGCCGCCACGATTTTCTATCACCCGCGACACGAATACACGCGCCGCCTGATCGATTCGGTGCCGGGCAAGGCCTGGAACAAGCCCGACCTTCAGGCGCTGTCGGCCATCACGAACGGGAGCAAGCAGCATGCATGACACCCCGCATCCGGGACCGGCCCCAACCGCCCGCACCACCATTTTTGCCGCCCGCGCCATCCTGACGATGAACCCGGCCCAGCCGCGCGCCACGCACGTGGCGGTGCGCGACGGCCGCATCCTGGGCGTGGGCAGCCGCGAAGACCTGGCCGGTTGGGGACCCGCCGACCTGGACGAGCGCTACGCCGACCACGTCCTGATGCCGGGGCTGGTGGAGGGGCACTGCCATCTGCCGGAAGGGGGCATGTGGCAGTTTGCCTACGTCGGCTACTACGACCGCCGCGGGCCCGACGGCCGCGTGTGGCCGGGCCTGCGAAGCTTCGCGGCGGTGGCCGCGCGCCTGCGGGAATTCGCCGCCGGCCTGGCGCCGGAACAGACACTGATCGGCTGGGGCTTCGATCCCATTTTCTTCGGCGGCCAGCGCATGAGCGTGCGCGACCTGGACGCGGTGTCGGCCGACAGGCCGGTGGTGGTGATGCATGCCAGCATGCATCTCATGAATGTGAACACGCCGATGCTGGCCCGCGCCGGCATCGACCGCGATACGGATATCGAAGGCATCAGCCGCTTCGCCGACGGCCAGCCCAGCGGCGAGCTGTGCGAATTCGCCGCCATGTTTCCGGTGATGCGGCTGATCGGCAATCCGTTCCGCACCGTGGGCCTGTCGGAAAACGGCCTGCGCATGTTCGGCAAGGTGGCGCAGTGGGCCGGCGTCACCACCGCCACGGATCTCGTCAACGAACTGGGCGACGAGGGCCTGGCGACGCTGGCGCGGGTCACGGCCGAGCCCGACTACCCGGTGCGCATCGTGCCGGCGGCGTCGGCGCTGACCTACGCCGGCGACCCGGCCGCCTGCCTGGCGAAGCTGCGCGAGGCGGGCCGGCTCAATCATGGCAAGCTGCGCCTGGGCATGGTCAAGCTGGTGGTGGACGGCTCCATCCAGGGCTTCACCGCCAGGGTGCGCTGGCCGGGCTATTACAACGGCGCGCCCAACGGCATCTGGGTGATCGCGCCGGGCGAGCTGGACGGTCTGGTGCAGGCCTATCACGACGCCGGCGCGCAGTTGCACATCCACACCAATGGCGACGAGGCCACCGAGCTGGCGATCGACGCCATCGACCGCGCCTTGCGCCGCAGCCCGAGGCGCGATCACCGCCACACGCTGCAGCATTGCCAGATGGCCGATGCCGCCCAGTTCCGCCGCATGGCCAGCCTGGGCATGTGCGTGAACCTGTTCGCCAACCACATCTTCTATTGGGGCGACGCCCACCATGCCCTGACCATGGGGCCGGACCGCGCCAATCGCATGGACGCCTGCGCCTCGGCCGCGCGCGCGGGCGTGCCGTTCGCCATCCACTCGGATGCGCCCATCACGCCGCTGGGGCCGCTGTTCACCGCCTGGTGCGCCGTCAACCGCCAGACCGCCTCGGGCCGGGTGCTGGGCGAGTCCGAGCGCATCAGCGTCGAGGCGGCGTTGCATGCCATCACCCTGGGCGCGGCCTACACACTGCACATGGACCACCTGGTCGGCTCGATCGAGGTCGGCAAGCACGCCGATTTCTGCGTGCTGCGCGACGATCCGCAGGAGGTGCCGCCGCAACGGCTCAAGGACATCGAGGTGCTCGGCACGGTCATCGGCGGCCGGCCGTTGGCGCTCCAGGCCGCCTGACATGGCGCGCATCCCGCTGACGGTGGTGGGCGGTTTCCTGGGCGCCGGCAAGACCACCTTGCTGAACCACGTGCTGGCGACCGGCCGCCGCCGCGCCGCGGTGCTGGTCAACGATTTCGGGCCGGTCGATATCGACGCCGGCCTGCTGGCCGAGCGCGCCGACAACGTGATCCGGCTGGCCAACGGTTGCGTCTGTTGTTCGATGGCGGGCGGCCTGGACGACGCGCTGGCGCGGGTGCTGGCGCTGGATCCGGCGCCCGGGTGGATCGTGATCGAGGCCAGCGGCGTGTCCGACCCGGGGCGCATCGCGCAGGTGGGGCTGTCGGATCCGCTGCTGCAACTGGAGGCGGTGGTGGTGCTGGTGGACGCGGGCGCCATCCGCGAGACGCTTGCCGATCCGCTGCTGGCCGACACGGCGCAACGCCAATTGCACGCCGCCGACCTGCTGGTGCTGAACAAGACGGACCTGTTGCCCGCCGCCGCGTTGCCGGCGCTGCGCGACTGGCTGCGGACGCAGGCGGGCGGGGCGCCGATCGTAACGGCGCGCGAGGCGCGGGTGGACCTAGGCGCATTGCTTGGCGCGGACGATCGCGGCCATGAAAACTGCGCGGCGCATTGCTGCGATCCGGCGCACCGCCACGCGGCGGCCGGACAGGCGCATGCCCTGGACGCCGACGAGCCGCAACATCCATTCCAGAGCTGGCTCTGGTCCGCGCCCGCCATGCTGCATGCCGACCGCCTGGCCGATGCGCTGCGGCAGTTGCCGCGCCATTGGCTGCGGGCCAAGGGCTGGGTGCGCACCGAACGCCATGGCTGGGTGCTGGTGCAACTGGCCGGACGCCGGGTGCGCTTCGATACGCGGGCGGCGCGCCCCGCCGGGGTGCGTTCGCCGTCGCTGGTCTTCATCGGCATGCGCGGCACGGCGCAAGTCGATGAATTGGACGCGCGGCTGGCGCCCGCCGCCGAGTCAGGCGCCACGTCAGGCGCTACGTGAGGCGTCGTGAAGGCAGGCGCCGCGCCGGCGGGGCCGTTCTGGTGCAAGCGATTTGCCGCGTCTGGTTCTAGACCCTGCCCAGGCCCCCCGCGTACCTTGGGCATGGAGCCTGGGCGCACGTCGCGCCCGGCGATCGAGGAGGGTAGGCAATGCAAAAGACCGTCACCGTGGACATGCTGGCCGAATTCGCGGCCGCATGGAACCGCCACGATATCGACGCCCTGATGTCCTTCATGAGCGAGGACTGCGTCTTTGAAACGGTGGGGGGCCCCGAGCGCTGGGGCGCCCGGCACAGCGGCCGCGAGGCGGTCCGCGCCGCTTTCGAAGCGGCCTGGAAGAACTTCCCGGATGCGCAGTGGAACAACGGCCGCCACTGGGTGGCGGGCGAGCGCGGCGTGTCGGAATGCACCTTCACCGGCACGGCCGCGGACGGCTCGCGGGTCGAGGCCGACATGGTCGACGTGTTCACCTTCCAGGACGGCAAGATCCGCGTCAAGAACGCCTTCCGCAAGCAACGCCCGGCCTTGCCGGCCCGCGCCTGAGCCGACGCCGCCACCGGACACTGCCCCATGGATGCCGCTATGTCTTCCGATCCGTCGAATACCGCCGGTACCCTCATCGACCCCGCCGGCATGCCGGCCGCGCCGCCCGCCGCCAGCCCAGCCGCCAACGCCTACGATCCGCTCTACGATCCGCTGGTGTCGGGGCCGGGACGCGGGCAGGAATACGCGCCAACCTACTGGGTCGACACGGCCGGGCCGCCGCCCGCGGACGACGGCCCGATCCAGGGCGACATCGAGGCCGACGTGGTCATCGTCGGCTCGGGGTTCACCGGCCTGTCGGCGGCGCTGGCGCTGGCGCGCGACTACGGCGTGCGCGCGGTGGTGCTGGAGGCCAACCGCGCCGTGTGGGGCTGCACCAGCCGCAACGGCGGGCAAGGGCAGAACGCGTCGGGGCGGCTGTACCGCTCGCAATGGATCGAACGCTGGGGGCTGGATGTCGCGCGGCGCCTGGACGCCGAGATCCACGAGGGCTTCGATTACTGGAAGAGCCTGGTGGCGCAGATCGATTGCGACGCGCAGCCCGGCGGCCACCTGTACACCGCGCACCGCGAGAAGAAGATGGCCTTCCTGCGCAACGAGGCGCGCGTGATGCGCGAACTTTTCGGCTACGACACGCACATGCTGACCAAGGCGGAACTGCGCGAGCGCTACGTCGACGACCACGAGGCGGTCGGGGCCTTGCACGAGCCGGACGGCATCGGCGTGCATCCGTTGAAACTGGCCTATGGCTACATGCGCCAGGCCCGCGCGCTGGGCGCGCGCGTCCATCCCGGCAGCCCGGTGTCGGGATGGAGCGAGGAGGGCGGCGGCTACCGGCTGCATACGCCGGGCGGCACGGTGCGCGCCAGGCGGGTGGCCTTCGCCACCGGGGGCTACACGGCGCAAGGGGTGAACGGCCTGCTCGACAACCGCATCATGCCGATCCTGTCCAATTCCATGGTGACCCGGGTGCTGACGCCGGACGAACGCGCCCGCGCCGGCCTCAAGAGCACGGTATTCATCACCGACACGCGCACGCTGCGCTTCTATTACCGGCTGCTGCCGGACGGCCGCATGCAGATCGGCAGCCGCAGCGCGTTGCGCGGCGCCGACGCGCAGCATCCGCGCCACCTGGCGCTGCTGCGGGAAGGGCTGGCGCGCAAGTTCCCGTCGCTGCGCGGCATCGAACTGGACTATGCATGGACGGGCTGGGTCGACGTCAGCCACGACATGATGCCGCGCATCACCCAGCCGGACCCGGCGCGGCAGGTTTATTACGCCTTCGGCTATGGCGGCAACGGCGTGTCGTTCTCGGCCCATGCGGGTCGCCGCCTGGCGCAGCGCATGATGGGCCAGGACGGCCTGTCGTGGAACCTGCCGATCTATGACTCGCCGCTGCCCGGGCACCTGTTCGCGCCGTTTCGCCGGCTGGGACAGGCGTTGCTGTATCGCTGGTATTACCTGCGCGACGAAGTGCTGTAGCGGCGGGGGCGTGGCGCGGAACGCGCCCGGACCATCGGCGAAGCCGGGCCGGGCGCGGTGGGCCGCGTTCAGAAAGGGGCGCGCTCAGAACTGATAGCGCACGCCGATCTGGCCGTTGTAGTCGTGCTTGAGCTTGCCGGCGAAACTGCTTTCCACCTGGCTGTAGAGGCGCCAGTTGGCGGACAGCCTGGCGTTCAGCGACAGGTTCACCAGATAGCGGCTGTCGTCCGCCATCGGCTTGCGCAGCACGTCGTCCGGATTGCCGTTGTTCACGATGTCGACGCTGCCGCCGCGCCGCAGGTTCTGCAGCCGGAACAATCCGGCGGACACGGCCAGCGCCTGTTGCTCATCGGACTGCAGGTTCAGGCCGACGGCCGCGCCGATCTTGGCGTAGACCGGCCGGCTGGCATTGACGCGCACATCGACGCTGTCTTTGCCGCCATGCAGGGTGTAGCCGCTGGTGGCGCCCGCGACGACTTCGGCCGATGGCTCGATGAAGGCGCTGCCGTTGAACAGGTTCTGCCGCCATCCCGCCTGCACGCTGGCCAGCAGCGAGGTCGAGCGCGCACTCCGCGCGCCAATGTCCAGTTGGCCCGGGAACTGGTAGGTCTGGTTGGTTTTCAGGTACTTGGCGACGACGTCGATGAACGGGCCGTCCTCGTGGATCAGGGCGTAGTAGAGACCGATGCCGCCCGTGGTGTGCCGCTCCGACAACTGGCCTTCGCCCTGGCCGGAACCCTGTGTGTAGCTGCCCATGATGCCGTATAGCTGCCTGCCCTGCTTGCGGTCGAGGCCGAATTGCAGCGTGGTGTGCTTCAGGCGGATCTGCTGGTAGTCGGCCCGTCCATGGCTGGTCTTGATCCAGAGTCCGGCGTCTTCATTGAGCTGGCGCACGTCGCCCAGGCGCTTGTCGAGCTGGTTGGTTTCGAGCACGAAGGCGACGCGCGGCAGGCTGGCCAACGCGCCGGTGCGGTCGATCTGCCGGCGCACCTCGGTGATCTGTCGGATGGTGCTTTCGTCCGCCGCGACGCCCGCCTGTCCCAGGCGCTTGATGATTTCCTCGCGCGACCGCAGGCTGTCCAGCTCGGTCAGCCTCAACGACACGGCCGTGAACAGCGACAGGCCGGGCCTGGCCTGCGCGCCGCCGCCGGCATCCGGGGTGACGACAAGGACGGGATCGTCGGCGGGCTGTGGCGCGGGTTCGGTTGCGGCGGTATCGCCGGGGGCTTCAGGTGAGCCGGAGGAATCGCCCGTTTGCGGCGTGTCGGTGGCGCCGGGGTTGGTGGCGGGGCCGGGATTGACGCTGGGCGCGGGATCGACGGGGGCATCATCGTTGCCGTCCGTTTGCGGCGTGTCGTTGGTCCCGGGTTGGGTGGCGGGGTCGGGATCGCCGCCGGGCGCGGGATCGACGTTGGCATCGTCGTTGCCGCCCTGCGGCGTCTCGATCTCTGGCGTTTCGGCGGGCTTTTCGACCGGCGGGTCAGCAGGTTTTTGAACCGCCCTGTACGCCAACTGCCATTTTTTCTCCGTGTCGGTGCTGACGATTTCAAGGTTGGGTACGTAGACGGTCAGGCCCTGCGTGACCGAACCGGTCTTGAAATAGCTGTCGGCCGTGCTCACGGGCGCGGACGCCAGCAGCAGACTGCCGCTGGCGTTGTCCGGCACCTCGCCAGGAACCAGGAGCGTGAGGTCCAGGCTGTTGTCATCGCCCACCGCCTCGGTGGCGACGTGGATGCTGTCGCTTGCGCCGTCCTGGGGCCGCGCGGTCAGGGCGAAATGCACGCCGCTGGCGTTCAGGGTGCCGGTTTGCAGGGTGCGCGGCGTCCAGTCGGCCGCCTGGGGCCGGGACAGCTCCACGCGGCCGCCCGTCGGCAAATGCAGCGCGTCGAACTGGCGATCCTGGCTCAAGCGCCAGGGGGCGTCGCCGCGCATACTGATGAACCACCATTGCCGCTGGTCGCCGTCATGGCTGACCGCGAGGCCGCCGAGCCACGGGTTGGTGTCCTCGCTGGCGCTGGCCGTGCCATGGATGTCGGCCCGCTCCAGTTGAAACAGGTCAGCCGGCGCAGAGGAGGGGGCGCTCAGCAACAGGTCTTCGCGCGCGACTGGCGCGGCGCTGGCGGGGCGGTCGCCGAAGTCGGTGATCCGCAAGCGGTTGCCGCTGCCGCTCAGCCCGGTGGTGATAATCAGGCGGTCATGATCGCCTCCATTCGGATCGACCCGCAAGGCAAACGTGCTGTCCGTCGCGGCGACGGTGTCGGCCGTCAGCGTGTAGGCGGACGGGCTTGCCGCCGCTGGCGACAAAATGCCGGCCACGTCGGGGCCGGACTGCGCCTGCGCCATGAATCCATTCCGGGTCTGGGTCATGTCGTCGAAGCTCAACAGCGCCTGGGTCGCCTGGAGTTGTTTCAGCGTGGAATCGCCCGTGACGATCCAGTGGGCCTTTTCCTGGATCCGCATGCTGGCCTGCGCCGCGTTCACGCTTCCCGCGTAGATCGTTTCCGGCGCGTCGGTCGTGGCCGAGGCGCCCAGCGTGATGCGGCTGGCGGCCGGGCTGGACAGGTCGCTGAACGAATGGCTGCCCGGCGCCAGATACAGGTTCGCATTGTCGCCCTGCAACGCGATGGCCTGGGTGAAGTAATGGGCCGGGCCCGCGGACGCGCCGGACAACGTCAGCGCCGCGCCGTCCGCCAGCGTGACGGCGCCGTCGTCGTACCAGCCGCCCGAGGCCTTGAGATGCGCGCCGCGTTCCAGCGTCAAGGGACTGCCGGCGAACCGGCTATGACCTGTCAGCACCGCCTGATCGGAAAGCACGCTGACGGCGCTGCCGCGGGCGTCGATGGCGCCGTTGAATCTCTCGCGGATTTCCAGCGTGGAACTGTCCTGCAAGGTGACCTTTCCGTGGTAGCTGCTCTTGTCGGCATCCTTGGCGGCGATGGAGGTGCCCCGTTCCGGTTCCTGCGCCAATGGGCCGCCGTCGTTCTTGTTGATGTACAGCGACGGGCTGCCCAGGATGACCCGCGCGCGGCGCGCGTCGATGTCGCCCTGCAGCGTGGCGTTGCGCGCCAGGCGGAAAGTGGTGTCCGTCAGCGCCAGCTTGCCGAGGGTGAAATGGCGCGTTTCCCAATCCGGCTGGTCGAACGATACGGATTGAGTCAGGACCGAGTCATCGCCGAGATCCCGCAGCATCTGGGCGACATCCGGCGTATTGGTGGCATGGATGACGGGATGCCCCTGGAAAACCACTTCGCCCTGGCGCGCGCTGACGGCGTTGTCGCCAATGGCAATGTCGCCGTCGGCGATGAAGGCCGTGTTCGCCTGGTTGACGATGTCGACGTCGAGATTGTCTTTCAGGGATCCGGCAAAAATGAATGCCGTGCGAGGGGGAAAGTACTCCCGCTTGCGCGCATTCGCGATTTCCAGCGCGGGATCCAGGAATTGTCCGGCGTATTCCCAATAATCGTCGCTGGCTTGGGAAGCCGTGGAGGGAACGGTGGCGAAGCTGTTCTGCTTCAAGACAAAAAAGCTGAGGCCGCGCTTGTACAGGTCGCCCCGCGATCCGGTGCCCGCGCGCGACGGCATGATGATGTAGTCGGTGACGGCAGCGGGGCCGACCGGGCTCAGGTTGACCGTCACGCCGGCCTTTCGGGCGGCGTGGTTGGCGATCGTGGCGCCATGGTCCAGGGCGTTGTCGGCGAGCTGGTTGAACGTGATGTCGTTGCCGTTGATGTCCAGCACGCCGCCGCGCGCGCCCCACTGGATGCGGTCGGGATTGACCTGCCTGGCGTCGCCCAGCACGACTTCGGCGCGGCCGCTGGCAATGGTGATGCCGGCGAATGCCTGGACCTTGTCGTCAGCGCCTGGCTGTTGCGCGAGGATGACCTTGCCCTCACCCACGCGCAGGCCGCCCGGGTTGACGCCGGTGCCGCCGATGGCCAGGGTGCCGGCGCCGATCTTGTGCAGGTTGTCGCCGGCTACGCCATTGACGTTCCACGCGACCGTGACGTCCTGCTTCACGTCGATGCCCGCGCCCATCCAGGTCTGGTTCGTGTCGGGGGAAACGGTGTAGTCGTTGTGGAAAGTCAGCGCGCCGGCGCCCTGGTTGACCGAGTCTTTCAGGCGGATCTGGCCCGCGCCCGTGCCGCTCGCGGTGCGAAAGGCGAGGTTCTTTCCCGCATCCAGGCCAGGGAAGTCCAGCGCGCTGTTGGCCAGCGCAAACGTCGGCGACTTCTTGTAGCCGTGCATGGCGTAGGCGGGGCCGGCGGTCTGTTGCAGGGCGCCCGTGCCTTGCGTACTGTCGAAGGTCCAGGCCAGCGCCCCGTTGCCGGCCGTGTGGATGACGTCCGGATCGTTGTCCTTCTTGAGAATGCCGTCGATGAAGTCATCGGGCAGGTGCGACCAATAGACGTAGCTGCCCTGTTCGGACATTTTCAGGTCCGCCGCCGTGCCGGCGACCACCCATTGTGCCTTCGCGGCGTCCCAGGCAAACAGGGGGGAGCCGCTGTCGCCTTGCTCCACGTATGACGGCAGCAGGCCCTTGTCTCCCTGGGCGATGACGAAAGTCTCGTTCGACCAGGTCGGCGTCACCATGCCGCCCGTCGCCCATCGGTAGGCATAGCCGAGATAGTGCTCGCCGTCCTTGAGGGGCTTATTGGCAGGGTTGGGATCTTCCCCCGCCATGTTGACGCCCAGGTCTGGATTCGGGCCGACGAACTGGATACCCATGCCGACGCGGTAGAACAACGGAAACTGTTGGCGCTGCACCTCTGTCCAGCGATCCTTGTCGTTGCCGTCCAGCGCCGGCACCGGCGCCCGCGCCACCACGGACCTGGCGATGGGCGCGACGTCGGTCACCAGTTTGCTCATGCGGGTAAGGTCGAAATCCCATTCCTGGGTGTAATCGCGGATCGCATGATAGTCGGGATGCGGGTCTCTCCTGACCTGCGAGTAGACCGTGCCGCCGAAGCGGGCCTCGTCGTGATCGACGTTGTGCGCCACGCCCACGGCGTATTGGGGCGCGATCAGGGTTTCAATGGCGCGATCGTTGCTGACGCTGGAAAAATCGATGAACGGGATGGCGGCGCTTGAATGGCCGCGCAGCGTGCCATCCTTGTTGAGGATGGGAATGCCCAGGGCGCCGGGCTGGAAGGCCCCCTTGTTCTCGGCGAAATCGCGGTAGGTCTGGTAGGGAATGTCGATGCTGACGTAGCTGGCGCAGGCCGCGCCCGGCAAGAGGGCGGCGGCCAGCAGGGGCAGGCAGGCCGCGAGCGCCGCGCGCCGGCCTTGCCCGCGAGCGCGCCGGGTGGCGCCGATGGTCGAGCCCCGCTTGCGCGCGCCGCAGACTTCGGAGACCGGGACCAGCAGGTTTTGATGGTTGTACTTGAGCGAGTGGATCTTGTTCATGAGGAGAGGGGGCATGCGCCAATGGAGAGCGCAGGGGCGGGCATCGGGGGGGCGGTCGGCATCGCCTCGAGCAGGCGAAGGGTGTTTGCCGGGCCGCGCATCGTGGGATGGGATTGAACTTGAGTTTGGCGAGCCTGGCGTCGCAATCGTCGATAAATCAGACGGCTTCAACCTCACGGCATCGGACCAGCGGATGCGACCGAATTCCTGGTAATGTTCTGCAACCCTGGAACCTCCCATTTGCAGAGATGCGTCGCCCGCCGCTTGCCATGCCGTCGCCCCGCGCCAATCCGCCATGCCTCGCGCCGCACGCGGCCGCCGCCCTGTTGGGCGACCGATTGCCCGCGCGGCTGCTGGTGCCTTATCTATTGGCGGCGCTGGCGCTGGCGATCGCCTATGGCGCCAGCTTCCTGCTGGTCGATGCCTTGCGCGCGGCCGGCTTTGACGCGGCCGATGCCGGCACCGTCATCAGCATTGGCACGGTGGCGACACTGATCGGGGCCGGCGCGGCCGGCAGGCTTGCGCAGCGCGCCGGCATCCTGCCCGTGATCGCGGCGGCCGCGGTGGTCATGGCGCTGGCGATGGCCTGCTTTGCCGTGGTTGGCACGGCCGGCATCGGGATGGCCTATGCCGGCGGCGTGCTACTGGGGCTGGGATGGGCGCTGTTCTACATGCTGGCGCCGATCCAGTTGATCCATTGCCTGAAGCCGGCGGCCCGGCTGGAGGCCCTGACCCTGTTGTCCGGTTCGCAGATGCTGGGTCTGGGGCTGGCCGCGCCGCTCGGCCATTTCCTGGCGGACAGGTTCGGCGGCGCCGCGTTCGCCTTTGCCGTCTATGCGGCGCTCAGCGCCGTGGCGGCCGCATTGGCGTGGCGGCTGCGGCGCCCGCTGGCGCGCCTGCCGCAACTGCCGCTGGACGCCGTGGCGCTGACGCCGCCGGCGATGGCGCGGGTGCTGGGATCCCGGGCCGCGTTGCCGGTCCTGATGATGGCCTTGTCCGCCTGTACGTTTGCCGGTTTGTCCACTTTCCAGAGCCTGTACGCGCGCCCCTTGCGGTTGACGCCGGATACGTTCTTCTTGACCTTCACGCTGACTACGGTGGCGCTGCGCTTTTCGGTGGCTTCGCTCATCGGCAAGCTGCCGTTGCGGCCGCTGGCGCTGTGCCTGTTCCTGTTGACCCTGGCGGGCATCGCGCTGCTGGCGCTGAACCCCGGCAGCGTCTGGCTCTATGTCGGCGCCACCGTGCTGTTCGCCACTGGCTATGGCCTGACGTATTCGACCCTGAACGCGATGGTCGTGAACCTGGCCGGCGAGTCGAACCTTTCCATTCCGGTGGCGTCGCAGGTATTCACCCTGGGCTACTTCGCCGGGGCGTTCGGCTTTCCGTACGTCGCGGGCAGGCTGATCGCCGGCCACGGCATCGGCTTCGCGTTGGCCGCGATGATGGCGCTGATCGCGGTCAACATCGCGATCATCGGCGTGGTGCTGCTGCGGGGCCGCCAGGGCTGACCGTCGCGGCGTTCGCGCCGGGCGGCGTCATGGCGACGCCCGGCGCACGGAGGCCATCAGGGCTGCCCGGATGCCTGCTTCTTCCACAGCTCCCAGGGGCGGTTCATGACGCCCGCCATCATGTCGTCGGCCATGGCGGCTTCCTCGTCGGACAGGTAGGTGATCTCGCCGTTCAGGCCGATGGCCTTCTGCTGGAGCGCCGCATTCATCTCGGTGTAGATGGCGCGGTAGACCGCCACGGGGATGTCGCCGCCCACCGCGACGAAGCCATGTCCGCGCATCAGCGAGACCTTGCTCTGGCCCAGGGTCCGCGCCAGTTCGCGGCCATGGTCGCGATTCCTGACGAGCATGTCGGTGTGGCCGAAGCAGCAACGGATGTCGAACACCGGGGCGCCGGCGCCGAGAAACCCCGCCATGTGATAGATCGGGCGCAGGCGCACATTCGATCCGGCATAGGGGATCACCGACGGCGAATGGCTGTGGACGACGGCCTGCACGTCGGGCCGCGCGCGATAGATCTCGCCGTGGATGTAGCGCTCCAGATAGGGCTTGCGCGCGTCCGCGCCGGCCGGCTCGGAGGTCTCGTCGAATTCCATGATGTCCTGCGCGGTCACCAGTTCCGGCGCGAGCGAGCGCGACAGCAGGAAGTGCGCGGGATTGCCCGGGTGGCGGACGCTGACATGGCCGAAGCCGTCAAGAACGCCGAAACGCGCCAGGATGCGGTTGGCGGTGACCAGGTCGTCGATGACCTGTTGGTGTTGCGTGGGGGTGCTCACGTGATTTTTCCCTTGTCGTTCGTGGTGGCTATTGGGCGTCCAGCGAAATGCCGGATCTGCTGGCCAGCGCGCTGTACAGGCCGAGATCGCCGTCAAGCTGCCGCGCCATCGCGGCCGGGCCGGTCTCGACTGCCTCGTAATAGCGGTCGCGGAATTCCTGCTGCACCGCCGGGTCCTTCATCGTCGCGGCTACGGCCTCTTCGAATTTCGCTTTCACGCCCGCCGGCAGATCGCGCGGCCCGAGGATGCCGAACCAGACGGAGATGTCGAGGTCGCCGAAGGGCGCGGTCTCGGCGATGGCGGGCACGTTCGGCAGGAACGAGACCCGCTGCCTGGATGCCACCGCGATCATCCGCAGCTTGCCGGCGTCGGCGTGGGGCGCCAGGTTGGGAATGGTGCTGAACAGCACCGGCACCTGGTTGCCCAGTCCGTCGTTGATGGCGGGCGCGCAGCCCTTGTACGGCACGTGGACGATGTCCAGCTTGGCCATCTGCTTGACCGACTCGCCCACGAAATGCTGGGGCGTGCCGTTGCCGCAGGACGAATAGCTCAGCTTGTCCTTGTTCTGCTGGATATAAGCGACCAGTTCCGGCACTGTCCTGGCGGGAATGGCGGGGTTCACGCCCAGCGCGACCGGCGCCGAAACCAGCAGCGAGATCGGCGCCAGGCTTTTCTTTACGTCCGGCGTGCCGCGCATCTGCAGCGCGGCGTTGATCGTCAGCGTGCTGTTGGTCAAGAGGAAGGTATAGCCGTCAGGCGCCGCGCGCGCCACCTGCTGAGCGCCGATGTTGCCCGAGGCGCCCGGCTTGTTATCGACAATGACGGTCTGGCCGCCCAGCCGCTGCGGCAGTTTCGCCGCCACCAGGCGGGCCACGACGTCAGCGCCGCCGCCCGCGGCGAAGGGCACGATCAATGTGATGGGCTTGGCGGGATAGGGGGCCTGGGCCCACGCGGGCGCACCTCCCAGCGCGAGCGCGATGGCGGCGCCCAGCCGCCAGCGCCTCGCCATGCGTGGCTTGGTCATGTTGATGTCTCCGTATGGTGTTTTTATGTGGAGCCATTATCTGGACCCGGCCATGCGAGTTCCAATGAAAAAATATTATTTTCCATACGATGCCGCGTATGGCTGTATGGGCCCGCAGGGCTATGGCGCCGTCATCGGTGGCAGTCAGGCGAGGCGTGGCCTCACCGTGATGGCGCGGCGAACGGCGTCCTCACGCGGCGGCCCGCAGGCGGAAGCGGTGCACCACCTGTGCGAGTTTCTCTATGCCCGGGCCGATATGCTCGGCGCGGATGGAGGTGAAGCCGACGCGCAGGAAGTTGCGCGGCGCGCCGGCGGCGTCCATGAAGAACACCTGGCCCGGCTCCACCACCACGCCTTCGGCCTGCGCCGCCTGCGCCAACGCGGTGGCGTCCAGCCATTGCGGTCCCCTGAGCCAGCACGATGACGAGCCGGTGATGGGCACGGCGGTGAAGTCGGGCAGCCAGCGCGCCAGCGCATCGGCGAGCTCGGCGCCGCGCTTCTGGTAGGCCTGCGACTGGCGCCGCAGCAGCGAATGGTGGTGCCCCAGCGAGATGAACAGCGAGAACGCGCGCTGGATATAGGCCGATGGGTGGCGCAGCATCAGGCGGCGCAGCGCGCGCAGTTCGGCGGTGAGTTCGCGCGGCGCGACGATGTAGCCGATGCGCAGCCCCGGCGCGAATGACTTGGCCAGGCTGCCGACGTAGATGACGCGGCCGTCGCGGTCCAGGCTCTTGAGCGCCGGGATGGCGCCGTCGCCCCAGCGGCTTTCGCTTTCGAAGTCGTCTTCGATGATGAGGCTGTCGGCCCGGCGCGCCAGCGTCAGCAGTTCCTCGCGTCGCGCTGGCGACAGGGTCACGGTGGTGGGGCACTGGTGGCCCGGGGTGACGAACACGTAGTCGCAGCCCAGCAGTTGGGTGCCGGTGCGCAGGCCCTGGTCGTCCACCGGCAGCGGCAGCAGGTGGCGGGTATGGCTGGCGAAGATGTTGCGCGCGTCCGGGTAGCCGGGGTCTTCCATGCCGACCACGGTGTCCTCGTTGACCAGCAGGTCGGCCAGCAGGTAGAGCGCGTGCTGGGCGCCGACGGTGATGACGATCTCCTCGGCATCGGCCCACACGCCGCGGCGCGGCAGCACCTGGGTGCGGATCTGTTCGATCAGCGCGGGATCGTCATGGGTGATGAGGTCGGGCGCCCAACTGCGGATGTCCAGCACCGACAGCGCCTTGATGCAGCATTCGCGCCAGTCGGCGGTGGGGAACAGGTCCTGGTCGAACTGGCCATAGACGAAAGGGTAGGGCTGCGTTTGCCAGTCGCGCGGCTTGACGATGTTGCGCTGGCGGCTGGGACGAAAGCGCAGCCGCTCGTCCCAGCGAACGTGGTCGACCGACGAGGCGGGCCCGCTGTCCATGCTTGGAGGCGCGGCGCGCCCTTCGAGCACGCCGTCGTGGACGAAATGACCGCTGCGTTCGCGCGATTCGAGGTAGCCTTCGCTGACCAGTTGCTGATAGGCGAACACCACGGTGTTGCGGGCAATGCGCAACTGGTCTGCCAGGTAGCGGCTGGATGGCACCGGCGCGCCGGGCGGCAGGTGCCCGCTGAGGATCGCCGACACCAGCATCTGCCGCACGCGGCCCTGCAGGCTGAGGTTGGGGGCGCTTTCCCGTTCGAACAGGCGTTCCCACAACACAGGCTTGAGCATCGAGGCCTGGCTGGACATGGCGGCTCCTTGTAGGGGGCGCGTCTGGCCCGGTCGGCACGCTGGAGCGGCCGACACCGGGGACGCGCTCCCAGGATAGAGTAGCCGTGCGAAAAAAAGGAATGCGGGATTGCCCTGTCGATGGGCAGGGTTTGGGCGTATCGGCGCAAAAATGGAACGGTGAGCGTCCTAGACCCGTCCCTTCCAAGGAATTGCGAACCTCTCCAGATACCGCACCAGCAGATCGAACGCGAAGGCGAACACGCCGATCACGATGATGCCCATGATGACCGTGTCGCTGGCCAGGAACTGCGCGGCGTTCAGCACCATGAAGCCCAGCCCGCGATCGGCCGCCACCATCTCGGCGGCCACCAGCGTGGTCCAGCCGACGCCGATGCCGATGCGCATGCCGGTGAAGATCTCGGGCATGGCGGCCTTCAGGATCACGTGCCAGACGATCTGCATGCGGCTGCCGCCCATGGCGTAGGCGGCGTGGATCTGCTCGATCGACACCGAGCGCACGCCGGCGCGCGCGGCGATCGCCATGGGCGCGAAGATGGCCAGGTAGATCAGCAGGATCTTGGGGAACTCGCCGATGCCGAACCAGATGATGATGAGGGGCAGGTAGGCCAGCGGCGGCAGCGGACGGTAGAACTCGATCGGCGGATCGAAGATGCCCCGGGCGTAGCGGTTCACGCCCATCAGGATGCCGACCGGAATGGCGGTGGCGCAGGCCAGGAAGAAGGCCGAGAACACCCGCGTCAGGCTGGCCAGGGCATGCTCGGCCAGGGTCGAGTTGGCCACGCCGTCGGTCATGGCGGATACGAACTTGCCGTACACCGCCTGCGGCGACGGCAGGAACAGCGGCTTGACCCAGCCGGCGTTGGTGGCCAGGAACCACAGCGCCAGCAGCGCGATGCTGGTCAGCAGGCTGATGTGGCCGCTGTAGCCGGCCCCGGGCGCGCCGTACACCTTGCCGGGCGCGGCGGGCCGGCGGCCGCCCAGCCCGCTAGGCATGGACGGCCTGCGCGTCGGCGGCGGCAAGTTCGTCGCCGTAGATGATGCCGAGGACTTGTTCGCGCATGGCGATGAAGTCGGGACTTGATTTGATGCCGCGGCCATCGCGCGTCTCCAGGTAGCGCCGGTTGAAGTCCGGCTGGAAGGTGTGGGTGATGCGTCCGGGGCGCGGCGACATGACGATCAGCCGCGAACCCAGGAACAGCGCCTCTTCCACGCTATGGGTGATGAAGAAGAACATCTTGCCGGTCTGGCGCCAGATATCCAGCAGCAGCTCCTGGATGGTCTCGCGCGTCAGCGCGTCCAGCGCCGCCATCGGCTCGTCCATCAGCAGCATGGCCGGATCGCAGGTCAGGGCGCGGGCGATGCCCACGCGCTGCTGCATGCCGCCCGACAACTGGTAGATCATGTGGCGGTGGAAGTCCTTCAGGCCCACCAGCTCCAGGTTGCGGCGCGCGCGGGCGCGCCGCGTCTCCTTGTCCACACCCTGCAGCTTGAGGCCGAATTCGGTGTTTTCCAGCACGTTCAGCCAGGGCAGCAGCGCGTGCTTCTGGAACACCACGCCGCGGTCGGCGCCGGGGCCGGTAATGGGGCGTCCGCCCAGCGTGATCTCGCCGTCGGTGGGTGACAGGAAACCGGCCAGGAGGCTCAGCAGCGTGGTCTTGCCGCAGCCGGAGGCGCCCAGCGCGACGACGAATTCGCCGGGTTCGATGGTCAGGTTGACGTCCTGCAGCGCGATCACCGGTCCGCTGTCGTGCAGGCCGGGGTAGGTGACGCTGACGTGGTCCGCGCGCAGGGCCTGCGCGGCGGGCGTGGCGGGTGGAGTCATGCGGGGTCCCCTTGCATGGTGCGACGCCCGCGGCCAGGCGGGCGCCGGGACCGGGCGCGGCTTGCGGCGCGCCCGGCGTCTCGCCGCGGCTATTTGGCGGCCGCTTTGGCGTACTGGTCGGTGACGTGGGCGCTGTAGTCGTCCAGCGCCTTGTCGATCTGCTTCTGGTCCTTGAGGAATTTGGCGCTGGCGGCGAAGGCGCGCGCGGCGCCCGATTCCTTGCCGCCGCCCAGCCATTCGGGCGAGGCCTGTTCCTGGGCGGTGGGGAAGGTCAGCAGCGTGAGCGCGGTGGCGACGTCGTCAGGCTTGCCGCCGATCAGCTTGACGATGCTCTTGACCTGCGCCGAATCGGCGGTCCAGGCGGCCGGGTTGGCGCGATAGGCAGCGTACGACTTGGCCAGCACGGTGGTGAAGGCGGCCATGAACTTGGGGTTCTTGGCGGCCCAGGCGCGATCGACCACCAGGCCGTCGAAGGTCGGCACGCTGGCGCGGCCGATGGCTTCGGAGTCGGCGATGACCTTGCCCGTCTTCTCGATCTCGGTCAGCGCGGGCGGCCAGACGTAGGCGGCGTCGATGTCGCCGCGCTGCCAGGCGGCCACGATCTGAGGCGGCTGCATGTTCAGGATGCGCACGTCGCGCGGGTTGATCTTCCAGACCTGTTCCAGCCCCACCAGCAGGTGAAAGTGCGAGGTCGACACGAACGGCGTGGCGACGCGCTTGCCCTTCAGGTCGGCGGTGCCGTTGATGCCCGAGCCGTTGCGCGCCACCAGCGCTTCCGACTTGCCGATGTTGTCCAGGATCCAGAACAGTTGCAGGTCGACGCCCCGGGTGGCGGCCGAGGTGATGCCGGTGGAGCCGAGCACGCCGACCGGCACGTTGCCCGAGGCCAGGGCGGTGGAAATGTCGCCGCCCGAGGTGAACTGGCGCCAGTCGACCTGGTAGCCGGCGTCTTTCAGGGCGGCATCGAAGCTGCCGTCGGCGATGGCGGTCAGGAAGGGGCCGACGATGAGCTGGTAGCCCACGGTCAGGCGGGTCTGGGCGTGGGCGGGCGCGGCCAGCAGGGTGGCGGCCAGGCCGGCCAGGATGCCGCGGCGGATGAGGCGGTATAACGCGTTCATGGGTGATCTCCGATAGAGAATGGGCCGCGCCCCGACGCGACCGGCTTGTGCCGGTGCGGCCTGTGGTGCCAGTTTGCCCGGATGGGGCCACAGCGCTAGGGCCAGATGCCGTATTCGATAGGAGCCAAGGGGGTTGCCCCACCTTGGGGCGGCGGCCCCGGGCGTCCTACGTCTTTTGGGGGAGGGGGGGCGGAACAAGGGTGCGAGCCGGGCGGACCCTTGCCGTCAGGTCTCGCCGTGACCGGCGATCCCGCTCGTCGCGCTAGAGCCTGAAATGCCGCCGCAGGGTCTGTTCCAGCAGGTCGGTGGCCGGGGCGGTTTGCGCCGAGGCCGAGCGCAGCAGAACGATCTCATGCGCGGCAATGGCCGGCAGCGTGTCCAGCACCCGCATGGCGCTTGTCACCCGCGAGCGATCGATCAGGCTGACGGCCAGGCCCGACTCGACGCAGGCTTCGACCGCCTGGCTCGACGGACTGCTCAAGATCGTCCGCCAGGCCAGGCCCGCGCGATCCAGGCTGGTGGTCATTGCCTCCCGGTAGGGGCAGTGCGCCGCGTGCAGGGCCAAGGGCAGGGGATCGGGCAATGGCGTCCCCAGCCTGGCGCTTCCCACCCACACCGGCGTGGTCGAGGCCAGTGACTGCGGGTCCGGCCGCCGGGCCATCGCCTGCGCCGCCAGCGCCAGATGCAGGCGACCGCGCCCGACCTGGTCGCGCAGCGCCAGGCTGGGCGCCGTCGTCACTTCCAGCACGACGCCCGGCCAGTCCGCGGCGAACAGCGGCAGGATGTCGCGGATGACGTGGGCCGCGTACTCGTCGGGCAGGCCCAGCTTGATACGGCCGGCAAGCGCCGTCCCCTGGATACCGCCCAGCACCCGGTCGTGCACGCGCAGCAGCTCGGCCGTGCTGCCCAGCACGCGCTGGCCCAGGGGCGTCAAGGTCACCGACTGGTTGTCGCGCTCCAGCAGCCGGCCGCCCACCACGGCCTCCAGCCGCTGGATGTGGACACTGACCGCCGCCGGGCTGCGGTGGACATGTTCGGCGGCGGCGCGGAACTGCCCCAGCCGGGCCACGGCATGGAATGTGCGCAACAGGTCGATATCCAGGGAGGCGCTCATGGTTTTGATTTCATGAATCAGATGGCAAATATATTTTGATTTATTTGATTATGGCCTGGCTTTAAGGTCAAGGGCATGAGGACGCCCACCACGAGCAAGCCAGCCATGCCCCGCCGGGACGCCCGTAACGCCACATTCGCCCCGGGAACGGCGCCGCGCGCCGCCCTGGCGGCCGTGCCCCTGCTGGTCCTGGAGGCCGCCTTGATCGTGACGTGGAGTTCGGGGTTTGTCGGCATGCGCTTTTCGATCGATCACGCCTCGGCTTTCCTGGTGGTGTTCTGGCGCTGCGTGGTGGTGGCGCTCGCGCTGCTGCCCTGGGTGGCGGGCGAGCTGCGACGCACGCCGCCGGCGCTGCTGCTGCGCCACGCCGGCATCGGCCTGCTGGCGATGGCGGGCTATCTGGCGGGCGTTGCCAAGGGCATTGAGTACGGGGTGCCCGCGGGATTGGCCGCACTGATCGCCGACCTTTTGCCGATCGGCACGGCGCTGCTGGGCGTCGGGCTGCCTGGCCAGCGCCTGCGCCGGCAAGCCTGGCTGGGATTGTTGCTGGGATTGCTGGGCGTGGTCCTGGTCACGCGCGATGCCCTGGCCTGGGGCGGGACGCCCCTATGGACCTACAGCCTGCCGCTGCTGGGCATGCTGTCGCTGGCGCTGGCCACCCTGTGGCAGAAGCAGGCCGATTCCCCTGCGTCCATGGGGCTGCTGTCCAATCTGTGGGTGCAATGCGCGATTTCGGCGGTGGCTTTCGCCGCGTTGGCGGGCAGGGAAGGCAGCCTGCTGCCGGTTGCCAGCGCGGGGTTCGCGCTGAGCGTGCTGTGGACAGCGGCGCTGTCGACGCTGGGCGGCTACGGCCTGTATTGGATCTGCCTGCGGCGCTCGTCTCCCACCCGTGTCGCCAGCGTGCTGTACCTGAGCCCGGCGGTTACGCTGGTGTGGGCCTGGGCCATGTTCGGCGAGCCGCTGTCCTGGCTGATGCTGGTGGGCACGGCCGTGTCTGCGTGCGGCATCTGGATGGTCGTGCGGAACGAACCGCGCTAGCGCTCGCTTCGTGCGCCGACAAAAAAAGCCGGTCCCGAGGGGGCCGGCCATTCCCGGGCGACGCCAGGCGCGCTTCAGCGGATCAGGCTGAGGAACTCGGCGCGGGTCGACGGGTTGTCGTGGAACTCGCCCAGCATCACCGAGGTGACCATCGACGAATTCTGCTTTTCGACGCCGCGCATCATCATGCACATGTGCTGGGCCTCGATGACCACCGCCACCCCGGCGGCGCCGGTGACGGACTGCACCGCCTCGGCCACCTGGCGGCTGAGGTTTTCCTGGATCTGCAGGCGGCGGGCGTACATCTCGACGATGCGCGCCACCTTCGACAGGCCCAGCACCTTGCCGTTGGGCAGATAGGCCACATGCGCCTTGCCGATGAAGGGCAGCATGTGGTGTTCACAGAGCGAATACAGCTCGATGTTCTTGACCAGCACGATCTCGCGCGTGTCGGAGGTGAACAGGGCGCCGTTGACGATTTCTTCCAGATTCTGGTTGTAGCCGCGGCACAGGTGGCGCATGGCCTTGGCCGCGCGCGCCGGCGTGTCCGCCAGGCCTTCGCGGGACGGGTCTTCCCCCAGTGCTTCGAGAATGGCGGTGTAGTGACTTTCCAATGACATGGGAACTCCTGGGGGCTGCGCGCCGGCGATGGCGATGAACACGCAAGTCTACTCCAGCGCGGGCCGGCTTCGCAGCCGGAAACCTGACGGCCAGAGGGGTTATACGCCGCGGTTTTCCACCGCGTATTTGATCAGTTCGGCCTGGCCGTCGATGCCCAGCTTGCGCTTGATGTTCAGGCGGTGGGTTTCGACGGTGCGCACCGACAGCCCCAGCGCCTGGGCGATCTGCTTGTTGGCGTGGCCGCTGGCGATGTGGCGCAGCACGTCGCGCTCGCGCTGGGTCAGCAGGGTGGCGGGGGCGCTGGCCTGCGACAGGCGCAGCGACACGGCGGCGCTGAAGTAGGTGCGGCCGGTCATGACCGCGTCGATGGCCGCCAGGATCTCCTGGGCCGGCTCGTCCTTGAGCAGGTAGCCGCGGGCGCCGGCGCGCACCGCCTGCACCATGTATTCGGCGTTGTCGTGCATCGACAGCACCAGCACCGCGATCTGCGGATAGCGTTCATGCAACTGCGCGGTCAGCTCCAGGCCGCCCACGCCCGGCATGTTCAGGTCCATCAGCACCAGTTGCGGCAGGGTGCCGCCCAGCGGGTCCTCAGCCAGGCAGGCCTGCAGGAAGGCCAGGGCGGCGGCGGCGTTGCCGGCTTCGCCCACCACCTGCAGGTGCGGCACGGTCTCGAGGCGCAGGCGCAGGCCGTCGCGCACCAGCGGGTGGTCGTCGATCAGGAGCAGTCGGATGGGGGAGCCAGGGTCGGTCATGCGGGTCGGGAAGCGTCGGAGGCGTCGGAGAAGGGCGGCGGCAAGGGCAGCCAGGCCTGCAGGGTGGTGCCCTGGTCGGAGGTATGGAAACTGAGGCTGCCGGACAGCGCGGTCATGCGTTCGCGCATGTTGCGCAGGCCGATGCCGCGGCGCGGATCCTGCTGCACCTCGGCGTAGTCGAAGCCGTGGCCGTCGTCATGGATGGTCAGGCGCAGGTCGCGTTCGGTGTAGGCCAGCGTCAGGTCGGCGCGGCGGGCGCCGGCGTGGCGCACGACGTTGGTCAGGGCCTCCTGGGTGACGCGGAACAGGGCGGTGGCGTATGCGTCGGGCAGCTTCACCGGCCGGCCCTGGGTCGACAGGCGCACGGCCAGCGGCGCGGCGCCGTGCTGGCTGGCGCCGACGAATTCGCGGCCCAGGTGTTCCAGCGCGGCCGGCAGGCCCAGGTCGTCCAGCAGGGTGGGGCGCAGGTTGTGCGAGATGCGGCGCACTTCGCCCACGGCGGTATTGAGGCGGTCGAGCGCGCCGCCCAGCGGCGTGTCGATGTGCGCCAGCGCGCGCGGCTCGGCGCCGAGGGCCTGGCGCAATCGTTCGCGGGCGGCCTCCAGCGCCAGCTTGATCGACACCAGCACCTGGCTGATGCCGTCGTGCAGCTCGCGCGACAGGCGGGCGCGTTCGTCTTCCTGCGAGCGCACCAGTTGCTGCGCCATCAACCGCAGCTTGGCGTCGGACTGGCGGTGGTCGCTGATATTGAGCGCCAGGCCGCAGGCCGCCACGCCGAGGATCGAGACCGCGGCGATGCCGGCAACCCAGGCGAACATGTTGCGGATGTTGGACTGGGCGGCGGCGTCGATGTGCGCCAGGGTCTGCTCGACGTCGTCCAGGTAGATGCCGGTGCCCAGCATCCAGCCCCAGCGTTCGAGCACCACCACGTAGCCGAGCTTTTCCACCATCTGGTGGGTCGAGGGCTTTTCCCACTGGTAGTGCACCGCCTCGCCCTGGCTGCCGCCGCGGCGGGCCGCCGTCAGCAGGTTCTGGATCACTGGCTGGCCGCGGGTGTCGCGCAGGTTCCAGAGATCCTGGCCGACCAGTTCGGGCTGGCGCGGGTGCATCAGGTTCCGCCCTTGCAGGTCGTAGACGAAGAAATAGCCGTCGTGGCCGAATTCCATCTGTGCCAGCAGCGCCAGCGCGCGCTCGCGGGCGGCGTCGCCGTCGCTGGCGTCCTGCAGCGGGGCAATCGCGCTGTAGGCCAGGCTGACGTAATGGCGCAGCTCGCTTTCCTTGCTGCCGAGCCAGGCGCTTTCCACCACTTCCTTTTCGCGCTGGGCCAGTTGCAGGCCCTGCACGTAGACGGCCACGGCGATGGCCGCCAGCGCCACCAGCAGGGGGACGGCGGCCAGCAGCAGGATTTTCAGGCGCAGCTTCATCAGGGGATTTGTATCAGCGCCGAATGCGCGTGTTGCGGTGCATCAAGGGAAAAAGGCCCACGCCGGACAGGAGTCCGCGCCGCCGATTTTACGATTCCCGCGGGGAATATGCTGCGGCGCATTCCGTAGTACCACGTAGGGGGCTTGCGTAGTTCCGCGCTTGTTGCGCCCCGGGCAAACCGAAATACTAACGCCCGCGTCGACCGGACGCCGTGCGGACGTTCGCGCCCGCCACCCTACAACAATGAGTCTGCCTACCCGCGGGACGAAAAAAGCGTTTCACGCCAAAAGCATGGCGGGAGGCAAGAGGAGCACTTATGCAAACCAGCAGTAAGGGACTGGGTCAGCACCTGGTCTGGCTGGCGGTTGCGGTCCTGGGCGCGTTCGCGCTGGGCACCGTGGCGCTGGCCAGAGGGGAGACCATCAACGCGCTATGGGTGGTGATTGCCGCCGTCTGCGTGTACTTGATCGCATACCGCTATTACAGCCGCTTCATCGCCAACAAGGTGTTCCGCCTTGATCCCACGCGCATGACGCCGGCCTGGAAGTACAACGACGGCCTGGACTACGTCCCGACCAACAAGCACGTGCTGTTCGGCCACCACTTCGCCGCCATCGCCGGCGCCGGCCCGCTGGTCGGCCCCGTGCTGGCCGCGCAGATGGGCTACCTGCCCGGCATGCTGTGGATCCTGGCCGGCGTGGTGTTCGCCGGCGCCGTGCAGGACTTCACCATCCTGTTCATCTCGACCCGCCGCGACGGCCGTTCGCTGGGCGACCTGGTCAAGTCCGAGCTGGGCAAGATCCCGGGCGTGATCGCGCTGTTCGGCGCCTTCATGATCATGGTCATCATCCTGGCGGTGCTGGCGCTGATCGTGGTCAAGGCGCTGACGCACTCGCCGTGGGGCACCTTCACGGTGGCCGCCACCATTCCCATCGCGCTGTTCATGGGCGTCTACCTGCGCTACATCCGCCCGGGCAAGATCGGCGAAGTGTCCATCATCGGCTTCGTCGGCCTGATGGCGGCGATCACCTTCGGCCAGGACGTGGCCGCGCATCCGGTCATCGGCCCGATGTTCGACTTCGACGGCAAGGGCCTGACCTGGATCCTGATCGTCTACGGCTTCATCGCCTCGGTGCTGCCCGTGTGGCTGCTGCTGGCCCCGCGCGACTACCTGTCGACCTTCCTGAAGATCGGCACCATCGTCGGCCTGGCCATCGGCATCGTGGTGGTCGCGCCCGAGCTGAAAATGCCGGCGCTGACGCAGTTCGTGGACGGCTCCGGCCCGGTGTGGTCGGGCAACCTGTTCCCGTTCCTGTTCATCACCATCGCCTGCGGCGCGGTGTCGGGCTTCCACGCCCTGATCTCGTCGGGCACCACGCCCAAGCTGATCGAGAACGAAACCCAGGCCCGCTACATCGGTTACGGCGGCATGCTGATGGAGTCGTTCGTCGCCATCATGGCGCTGGTGGCCGCTTGCGTGATCGAGCCGGGCATCTACTACGCCATGAACAGCCCGGCCGCCGTCATCGGCACCACGCCCGACCAGGTCGCCCAGGTGGTGTCCAGTTGGGGCTTCGTGATCACCCCGGCCGACCTGGTGCAGACCGCCAAGGACGTCGGCGAAAGCACCATCATCTCGCGCGCCGGCGGCGCGCCGACGCTGGCCGTGGGCATGGCGCACATCCTGCACCAGGCCATCGGCGGCCCCAGCATGATGGCGTTCTGGTACCACTTCGCCATCCTGTTCGAAGCGCTGTTCATCCTGACGGCCGTGGACGCCGGCACCCGCGCGGGCCGCTTCATGCTGCAGGACCTGCTGGGCACCTTCGCGCCGTCGCTCAAGCGCACCGAGTCGCTGCCCGCCAACCTGATCGCCACCGGCCTGTGCGTGGCGGCGTGGGGCTACTTCCTGTACCAGGGCGTGGTCGATCCGCTGGGCGGCATCAACACGCTGTGGCCGCTGTTCGGCATCGCCAACCAGATGCTGGCCGCGATCGCGCTGACGCTGGGCACCGTGGTGCTGTTCAAGATGAAGCGCGACCGCTACGCCTGGGTCACCGTGCTGCCCACGCTGTGGCTGCTGGCGTGCACCCTGACCGCCGGCTGGCAGAAGCTGTTCCATGCCGACCCCAAGGTCAGCTTCCTGTCGCACGCGGCCAAGTACAACGCCGCCATCGCCGAAGGCAAGGTGCTGGCCCCGGCCAAGTCGCTGGCGGAAATGTCGCGCGTGGTGCTGAACGACTACATCAACGCCGGCCTGTGCGCGATCTTCATGTTCGTGGTGGTCAGCATCGTGGTGTTCGGCATCCGTTCGGTGATGCGCGCCCGCGCCGAGAACCGGCCGACCGCGCGCGAGACGCCCTACGAAGCGCTGCCGGCCATGGCCGCCGGCGCGGACTGACGCAAGGAGGCGCCGCCATGCTGTTTTCCAACATGACCTCGGCGGCCGGCGCCGCCGGCCGCTACCTCGGGCAGACCCTGCGGTTGATGGTCGGCGTGCCCGACTACGAGAACTACGTCGAGCACATGCGGCGCACCCATCCCGACCAGGAGCCCATGAGCTACGAGGACTTCTTCCGCGAGCGGCAGGACGCCCGCTACGGCGGCAAGAAACGCATCGGCTGCTGCTGACGGGCCACGGCTCGTCGATCGCGATGGCAAAAGGCGCCGGCTTTGTCCGGCGCCAATGGCGTTCAACGGGCGTGCTTGCGGGCCCCGGCCACGCAGACGACGGCGGCCAGTGTCACCAGCAGCATGGTCCAGTTGACCTGCTCATGCAGCAGCAGCGCCGCCAGGCCCAGGCCCATGAAGGGCTGGAACAACTGCAACTGGCCTACCCCGGCGATGCCGCCCTGGGCCAGGCCGCGATACCAGAACACGAAGCCGATCAGCATGCTGAACAGCGACACGTAGGCTAGGCCGATCCAGCCGGCCGCGGTGACCTGCGCGAACGACGAAGGCAGGGTCAGCAGCGCAAGCGGCAGCATTGCCGGCAAGGACAACACCAGCGCCCAACTGATGACCTGCCAGCCGCCCAGCGTGCGCGAGAGCCTGGCGCCCTCGGCGTAGCCCATGCCGCAGACCACGATGGCGGCCAGCATCAGCAGGTCGCCCTTGAGCGACACGTCCAATCCGCCCGTCAGCGCGTACCCCACCACGAAGGCCGAGCCCGCCACCGAGAACAGCCAGAATGCCGGCCGCGGCCGTTCGCCGCCGCGCAGCACCGCGAACACCGCGGTGGACAGCGGCAGCAGGCCGACGAACACGATCGAATGCGCCGAGGTGACGTGCTGCAGCGCCAGCGCCGTCAGCAGCGGAAAGCCCAGCACCACGCCGATTGCCGTCAGCATCAGGGCGGGCAGGTCGGCGCGCCGCGGTCGCGGCTGGCGCAGCAGCCACAGCAGGGCCCAGCCCAGCGCGGCGGCGATGGTGGCGCGGGCGCAGGTGAGGAAGATGGGGTCCAGCTCCGCCACCGCCACCCGCGTCGCGGGCAGCGAGCCGGCGAAGATCGCCACGCCGATGAAACCGTTGATCCAACCGCTGGTTGCCTTGTCCATGCACTGCTCCGCGCAAAGCGTCCAGTGAAGCATCCGGACGCCGCGTTTCCCAGAGACAGTCCAGTACAATTTAAAATAACTGTTATGCAAAACAGTCCAGTACGGATGGAGGCGAAATGACATCAGGCGGCACCCGGATCGAGGCGGTCATGGCGCAGGTGCGATCGCGCATCGCATCGCGCGCGTACTCACCGGGTGCGCGCCTGCCGTCCGTGCGCGCGCAGGCCGGCGCCATGGGCCTGTCGGTGTCGACGGTAGTGGAGGCGTATGAACGCCTGGCCGCCGAAGGCAGCATCACGTCGCGGCCAGGTTCGGGCTTCTACGTCGCCGGCCCGGTGGCGCCGCTGGCGCTGACCGAGATCGGCCCCAAGCTGGACCGCGAGATCGATCCGCTGTGGGTCTCGCGCCAGTCGCTGGAGGCCGCGCCCGACGCGCTGCGGCCCGGCTGCGGCTGGCTGCCGGGCGACTGGATGTACGAGTCCGGCATCCGCCGCGCGCTGCGCGCGCTGGCCAAGTCCGATTCCCTGGAATTGACCGATTACGCCACGCCCCTCGGCCACCCCGCGCTGCGCCAGGTCCTGTCGCGGCGCCTGGCCGCCGCCGGCATCGAGACCGCGCCCGAGCAGCTCATGCTGACCGAGTCCGGCACCCAGGCCATCGACCTGATCTGCCGCTTCCTGCTGGAACCGGGCGATACGGTGCTGGTCGATGATCCCTGCTATTTCAATTTCCACGCCTTGCTCAAGGCCCACCGCGCCTGCGTGGTCAGCGTGCCGTACACGCCACACGGGCCCGATGTGGCGCGTTTCGAGGCGGCGCTGCGCGAGCACGCGCCGCGCCTGTACATCACCAATTCGGGCATCCACAACCCCACCGGCGCGACGCTGTCGCCGCTGGTGGCGCACCGGCTGCTCAAGGCCGCCGACGGCGCGGGGCTGGTGATCGTGGAAGACGACATCTTCGCCGACTTCGAACACACGCCGGCGCCGCGGTTGGCGGCCTTCGACGGCCTGTCACGCGTGATCCAGATCGGCAGCTTTTCCAAGACCATCTCGGCCTCGCTGCGCTGCGGCTTCATCGCGGCGCGCGGCGACTGGATCGACAGCCTGGCCGACCTGAAGATCGCCACCACGTTCGGCGGCGGGCGGCTGGCGGCCGACGTGGTGTTCCGGACCTTGACCGACAGCGGCTACCGCAGGCACATGGAGTGGGTGCGGCAGCGGCTGGCCGAGGAGCGCGACAGCGTCACGGCGCGGCTGCGGGCGCTCGGCATCGTGCCGTGGCTGCAGCCGAAGGCGGGCATGTTCCTGTGGTGCCGCCTGCCGGCCGGCATTGACGCGGCGACGGTGGCGCGATCCTGCCTGCGCGACGGCGTGGTGCTGGCGCCCGGCAACGCCTTCAGCGTGTCGCTGAGCGCGGGCGACTGCCTGCGCTTCAACGTGGCCCAGTCCACCGATCCGCGCGTATTCGACACGCTGGCGCGGGCGTTGGCCGCGGCGCGCTCGGCGTGAGCGGTCCCGTGGATGGGGCCGCGCGCTAGGAGCCGTTGGCCGCCGCGTCGCGGCGGGTCCGCTTCTCGGCGGCCAGCACCAGCGGAATGGCGCAGGCCGCGCACAGCGCCATCACCAGGAAGCCTGCCGGCGCGTAACCGCGATACAGCGCGCCGCCCAGTTGAATGCTGCCAAACATGAACACCCCGCCCGACAGCAGCGCATACAGCGCGATGGCCGACGTCTTGCAGGCCGCCGGCACGCGGCGCGCGATGTACCACATGATGGCGGCATTGTTGCCGGCCAGGGTGAAGCATTGCAGCACTTGCAGCGCCGCGATCCAGCCCGGGTCGGTGGTGGCCGACAGGCCGGCCCAGCGCAGGGCGGTCATGGCGGCCGAAACCAGGATCAGCCATTGGGCGCCGAGCCGCGCCAGCACCTTGGGCGCCAGGAAGAAGAACAGCACTTCGCTGGCCACGCCCACCGCCCACAGCGTCGAGATCAGCGCCGTCGACAGGCCGCGGTCGGTCCAGTAGAGCGTGGAATACGAATACAGGAAGCCGTTGCTGGCCTGTACCAGCGATGCGGCGGCGATGCACAGCAGCAGCGGCCGGTCGCGCAGGATCTCGCGCATCGGCAGCCGCGCGCGCTCGGCAGGCGCCTCCTCGGCGCTCGGGCGCGCGGCCCGCGGCAACAGGCGCACGCACGCCAGGCAGGCGACGATCAGCAGGATCGACAGCCACATCACCCAATCGGCGTCGAAGGTCTTGATGAGGTAGCCGCCGGCCACCGTCACCACGGCGAAGCCGAGCGAGCCGCAGGCGCGGATGATGGTGTAGGAATTGCCCTGGCCGCGGCTGCTGGCGATGGCCATGCGGTCGAGCAGCGGCAGCACCGCCGGGAACACGGCGTTCAGCAGCAGCGTGACGGCGAACAGCCAGGCCGGCGCCGCGCTGAACGGGTAGCAGATGAACAGCAGCAGCGAAGCGGTCAGCGCGGCGAAGATCAGGCCATGCGCGCTGCCGCGCTGGTCGGCCACGTGCGCCACCACCGGCGTCGACAGGATCTTGGGCAGGAACGAGGTCGCCACGATCAGGCCGATCAGCGCCGGGTCGAGGCCGCGGCTGGCGAACCACAGGGGAAGAAACGGGATGCTGACGCCCTGCAAGCCGTAGTACAGGAAGTAGAACCCATGCAGGGCGATAGCGCCTTGCCGGGCGTCGGGGTTGCCGCGCATAGCGATGTGACGGGAGTGTGGCTGGGAGGAAGCGCCGTAGCATACTCCTTCCGCCCGGCCGGCTCCGCGCCGCCGCGCCGGCCTTGCCATCGCAACGGCCGTGTCGGCCTTACCAGGGCAGCGGCGCGGCTTCGCCGTTGGCGTGCTCGCCGTAATAGATCGACGGCAGCAAGCGCGACAGGTAGGTGAACTCGGTATAGCAATGGCGCAGCAGGTTCAATCCCAGCACGTCGGGCACGTCCTGTTGCGGCCGTGGGCTCGACAGGCCCAGGTAAAAGCGGCTGCGCAGCACGCAGCCGAACGGCGTGTCGCGCGCCAGGTGGATCATCTGGCCATCCCGCGGATCGCCATCGGCGTCGAGTTGGATGTGGTCGCCGAAGCCGATGCGGGCGTAGATGGCCGCCGACACGTCCTGGTTGCCGTGCGCGGCGCGCAGGCGCGCGGCGTCGAAGGCCTCCTGCGGCGCGTGGAATTTCAGCCGGGCGGCCACCGGCGGCAGGTCGGCCAGCGACTCCACCGCGTGGATCGAGGCGCCGATATAGCTTTCGCCGCGCCGCCAGGCGCTGTCCCAGCCGCGGTGCTCGACATGGTCGTGCGGATGCCACCACTTGATGTGCTGGGTGGTCTGGAAGAACTTGAACCACCAGTCGAGCATGCGGCCCTTGCAGCCATGCAGGTCGGTGCGCGTGGCCACCACCAGGCCGCCGCCGGGCAGCCGGGCAATGCCGGTCTCCAGCCGCAGCGGCGCGGGATCGAGCAGGCTGTCCATGTCGGCGGCGATGTGCGCCGCATCGGGGTGCGGGGTGGTCATGCGAGGTCTCCGGGATAAGGGAAAGCCATAAGGGAAAGCCGATTCTACATTAAAGAAACGTTATTCGTTTCCAAAATAAATGGACCGTGTAAGATCGCCCACTCGACATCAGGAGAACCAATCGCCCATGGCGTCCCTTGCCTCATCCGCCGCGCCGCGCCCGCGCGGCCGTCCCGCCCGACCCGACGCCGAACTGCGCGCCGCGATCCTCGACGCCGCCACCTGGCTGCTGCTGAACGAAGGTTATGGCGGCGCGACGCTGGAAGCGGTGGCCCGTCGCGCCGGCATGGCCAAGAAAACCGTGTACCGCTTCGCCGCCAATCGCGAGGACCTGGTGGCGCAGGTGGTGCGCGGCTGGACCGACAGCTTCGAGCCGGCGCTGGCGCAGGAGGTCGCCAGCGCCGCCGAGGTGCTGCCGGCGCTGGCGCGGGTGCTGCAGACGATCGCCGACCGCGCCCTGTCGGCCGACGCCGTCGGCATGTTCCGTTTGTTGACGGCCGATTTTCCGGCGCGCAACGCGCTGCTGGCGGTGTATCAGGAAAACGGCATCGAGCGCGGCACCGCGATGCTGGCGGGGTGGTTCGAGAAACTGGCCGCGCGCGGTTTGATCCGCATCAAGCAACCGCGCGAGACCGCCGGCCTGCTGTTGGCCATGACCATCGCCGAACCGCTGCGGCAGATGGCGCTGGGCCTGGCCGAGCCGCTGCCGCGGGGCTCCATCGCGGATCGCATCCAGGCTTGCGTGGCGCTGTTCTCCGGGCAGGGGCGGGTGTTCGAGGTCCTGCCGGACTAGTGATGGCGTCATGCCCGCGCGGGCATATCGATTCAGCTTGGCGCCAGCCGCGCGCGGCCATTGGCAAAGCGCGCATACGGAATTACCCTGGGACGTCGCGGCGCGACCGATTGCGCCGCGCGCGTGTTTTCCGAATCATTTCCAGGAGCTGCGATTCCATGGCCAAGAAACTGAATGCGAAGACCACCAAGGCGGCGAAGACGCTGCGCAAGCGTCCGCTGGCAACCCCCACCGATCTGGCCGCCGCCGCCACCCGCGATATCTCCGCGGTGTTGAACCAGGTGCTGGCCGACGTGTTCGCGCTGTACCTGAAGACCAAGAACTTCCACTGGCATGTCAGCGGGCCGCATTTTCGCGATTACCACCTGCTGCTGGACGAGCAGGGCGACCAGTTGTTCGCCATGACCGATCCCATCGCCGAGCGCATCCGCAAGATCGGCGGCACCACGCTGCGTTCCATCGGCCATATCGCGCGCACCCAGCGCATCGCCGACAACGATGCCGACTACGTCCAGCCGCTGGACATGCTGGCCGAGCTGCGCGAAGACAACAAGACCCTGGCGGCCACGCTGCGCGAGGCCCACAACGTGACCGACGAGCATCGCGACATCGCCAGCTCCAGCCTCATCGAGAACTGGATCGACGAGACCGAGCGGCGCACCTGGTTCCTGTTCGAGGCCAGCCGGCAGGGCGACAGCACCGGTCATTGAACGGCGTAGGCGGCCGTTTCCCGGCCCTTGTATCGGGGGGCGGGAGAGGGCGGGGCGAAGGGCGGTCCGCCGGTTGCCGGTGCGTCAGCCCTCGCGCCCAAACCCGCCACGGGCCCATTCCGAGGCCCGTTGCACGCTCAGCTTGTAGGTGGGCGCCACGTGGATTTCGGCCAGTTGTTCGCCCGATTCGTCGTAGGCGCTGAGCACGGCATAGGGCTCGTCCTCGTCGGGCACGATATCCAGCTTGACGGTGACGCGGCCGGCGGCCGCATCGATCTTCACGCTCTTGTGCAGCGTCGCGTGCAATTGCTGTTCGTGACGGCGCAGGACTTCGTTGGCGGTCTTGACCAGGGTGTGGAAGGCGGGGGTGTCGAGGGGCTTGGGGTTCTTCTTGTCGCGGCCCATGGTCCACGGACCCACCAGGGCCGGTTCGGCCTGCCCGTCCAGGGTCATCTCGACGGCCCAGCCGTCGTCGTCTTCGTTCTTGATGATGCGGGCGGTCCAGCCATCGTCGCGCCACAGCGTGGCGCCCTGTTCCTTGCGGTCGTGGAAGTCGCCGTCGTCCGGCATGTGGGTGTCGTTCACTACTGTGCTTTTCCTGGGGGCATGGGTTCGCGGCCTCGCGGGCGGAGTTGCCGCGCCAGGCCGAAGAGATCATGGGTGCGCAGGGCGGATATCCGGATGGCCGGATTCCGCCTGCCCCCCGCACTGTAGCGCAATGCGCGCGGGCGTTCCCGGCGCGGCGGGAACGCCCCGGTCTCGCGGCGTTGCCCTAGAAGCGCACGGCCAGCTTGAGCAGGCCCGACTGCTGGCGGTTGCCGCCGCCGAACTGCGCGTCGTAGGCGACGCCGGCGGTGGTGTTGCGGGCGAGCGCGATTTCGGCGCCCAGGCCGACCACCGCGGCATTCCTGGCGATCGGCACGCCGCGCACCGAGAACGTGCCGCCGCCGTCGAAGGCCAGTTGCTGGCTGGGCGTGACGTCGCCCATGGCGTGGCGCCAGCCCAGCGAGGCGGTCAGGCGGCCCGGCGCGCCGCTGGACTCGAACTGCCAGGCGCCGCGCAGGCCCAGCGTGCTGCTGGTCACGTCGTCGGTGCGGCCCTTGCCGCGCAGGGCGGCCGATCCGCCCGATTCCTCGAAATCACGCGTGCGAAGCTGGTTCCAGGCCAGGCCGGCATAGGGTTCGATGCTGTAGGCATCGCTCAGCGGCAGGTGGTAGCCGAGCTCGCTGAAAAGCTGCGTCGACGAGGCGCGGTAGGACGACTCCAGGCGCTGGTTCAGGCTGCCGGCCGCGACGTCGCGCTTGGTGTTGATGTCGTGCCAGGTGTAGGCGGCGCCGGCCATGAAGCGCAGGTGGCCGGGACCGGCCTGGAAATTGCGGCCGCCGAAGATCGTGGCGGTGTAGCTGTCGACGTCGGTGCGCGAGGCGGAATCGGCCAGCGAGCTGTGGCTGCCGACGTAGCCGACCGCGCCGCCCAGGCGCCAGCCGCCGCCGACCGCGCCATCGCCGCCGACGAACAGGCCGCCGGACGATTGGCTGACGCTCGAGGCGTTGCCGTCGCCGGCGAAGGTGCTCCAGTTGCCGAACGCCTGCGCCCAGACGGGCGACGCGCCGCTCTGCGGCAGCGCGTCGGCCGACGGCGCGCCCAGTTGGGCGGTCGGCTGTCCGGCGCGCACCGGCGCGTCGAGGTTGCCGCGCAGGTGATCCAGCGGCAGCGCGCGCACGCTGTCGGCCTGGCTCTGCAGCACGGTGGCGGTGCTGGCGTAGGCCTCGCCGGACAACTGCTTCAGGGCCGAACGCGCTTCATTGGGCGTCATCGTCAGCACGGCCGTGGTCACCTGGCGGGCGCCGGTGCCGGCGGCCGCAGTGCTGCCGCTGCCGACCACGGGCGAGCCGTTGCCGGGGGCCGTCGCGCCATTGCCGCTGGAGGCCGAACCATTGCCGCCGGAGGTCGAACCGTTGCCGCTCGCGGGCGGATCTTCCTGGTCCAGCGCGCCGCCGACGCTGGCTTCGTTGCCGGTGCCGCCGATGCTGCCGATCGGCACGTCGTTGCGCGTGAGCGTCATGAAGGCATTCTTGGCGTCGTAGCTGAGCGTGGGCGTCAGGAAGGCGTAGGCGCTGGAGGCGCCGGTGAAGCGGCCCTGGATGCCGCCGTCGGCGGTGAGAATG
Source organism: Achromobacter sp. SIMBA_011 (assembly GCF_046535435.1). Taxonomy (NCBI): domain Bacteria; kingdom Pseudomonadati; phylum Pseudomonadota; class Betaproteobacteria; order Burkholderiales; family Alcaligenaceae; genus Achromobacter; species Achromobacter sp. SIMBA_011. The sequence continues at coordinate 1,153,499 of NZ_JAWRWN010000002.1, forward strand.
TTGTAGGTGGTGCGCGGCGCATAGTTGCCGGCCGGGCCGACGTGCGCCACGGTGCCATCCAGCGTGGCGACGCCGGTGACGTGGATGCGGTCGCTGGCGCTGCTGGCCGGATCGGCGTGCACGCGATAGACGGTATCGGCGCCGAAGGCGAGGTTGCCGTTGACCGTCAACGTGCCGATGGGCGAGCCGTCGTTGCCCGGGGAGATCACGGCGGTGGGGTAGAGCGTGGTGGCGCCGACCTGGCCGACGCCCGCCAGCACGACCTCGCGGCCGATGTCCAGGGGGCCGTTCAGCTTGCCGTCGATCTCCAGGGCGCCGTCGGCGATCAGGATGGGGCCGCTCAGGCCGCTGCTGTCGGCCGTCAGGATCAGGGAGCCCGGGCCGGTCTTGACGAAGCCCTGGGTGCCTTGCAGCGGGTTGTGGATGGTGTCGACGAACTGGCCCGAGGCATAGGTGCCGTCGCCGACCACCAGGGCTGGCGGGTTGCCGCCGCTGCCCACCAGGGTGATGGGCGCGCCCTGCACGGTATAGCGGTCGGTCGCGAACTGGATGCCCGACACGCGCACCGGGCCGGCGCCGCCATCGACCGTGACCGTGCCCGCCGCGCCGGTGAAGATGGCGTAGCCGCTGTCGGGCAGGGCGCCCGTGGCGTTGGTGGGGCTGTTCCAGTTGCCGCTGGCGGCGCTCCAGGTGCCATTGCCGCCGCCGGCGCGGGTGGCGGATGCCGCGCCGTTGCCGTTCCACAGATTGGTGGTGCTGGGGCCCAGGATCAGGTTGATCTGTTTGTCGCCGGTCAGCGACTGGATGGTCGCCGCGGGCTGCGAGTCGCCGGTCACGCTGCCCAGCGTCAGGCCGTTGCCGCTCAGGGTGCCGCCGTATGACAGGATGCGGTAGTAGCCGGCGTTGGTGCCCAGCGTGTTGACCGACACGTTCAACGTGGTGTTGTTCAGGGTGGCGTTGCCTGCGACCGTGATGTTGTCGCCGGTGCCGGGCTGCGTGATCGGCAGGCCCGCGTAGCCGGTCTCGAAGTCGAACACGGCGTTGTTCATCGACAGGTCGCCCCTGACGACGAGGTTGCCGTTGGACACGCCGGTGGGGGTGCCCACCGGGTAGCCGGGGGCGACGCGCGCGCCGTTCACGTCGAGGTTGCCGTTGATCGCGCCGAAGCCCGAGACGGTGCCGTTGGCGGCCGCGTTGACGTTGCCGGTGAGGGTGACGCCGGCGCCCCCGCAGTTGCCGCCGATCACCAGGGTGCCGCCGTTGACGTCAACGCCGCCGGGGAAGGCGGCCGAGCCGTCGAACACCTGCGTGCTGCCGGACGCCACCGTCAGGTCGGCCGCCATGGCGGCGCCGCAGCAGGTGGTGCTCAATGCGACCGTGGCCGTCAGCCACTTGTTCGTGCCGTATATCAAGACTGGAATCCTTTTTGTCTCGGCCCGAGGTCCCGATGCCATACGCAATTGCCCACGGAAATCGTGTTTCCGGTGGCTGAAATACTTTGTATGGAATGGACGGGCCGGTGGAAAAAGGACGCAATTTATACCTGCTTTTTTGCAGATTAAAAAACTGCCTTAAAGATACCATCCAAGGCTGCGGTTTTCGGCTGTTTGGATACCAACCGTTTGTTTTTATTGATGTTTTGGATACCGTCCGTATTATCAATATGGCTGGAATTGATACATTCTATATTATCTTTCAGGCACGATAAGTGCTGATTTTTGATTTTAAGAATCGGCGCGGTTTTTATTATTTATCTTGCTTATCGAGGCGCCGCGAAAATGGTCAGGACGCGCGCTTTTAGGCCATCGCGACAGCGCCTTCCCGGCTGCACGGCGCGCGACGGCAACGACGGCCGCGCGTGGCGCGGCCGCCGGCGCGGCAAGCCCCGCCGGCGGCCGCCAATGACAGCCCGGTCCGCCTGCCGCCCGCGGATTCACCCGCTGCCTATGGATTCACCAGCACCGGCTTGTCGCGATACGCCGCCGGGAAGGTCTTGGCCAGGTTCTCCACCTTCGGCACGTCGTTCACCATGATGTACATGCTGTACGGGTGCCGCACCAGGTAGTCCTGGTGGTAGCCCTCGGCGGGGTAGAAGGCCTTGAGCGGTTCCACCGTGGTGGCCAGCGCCTTGGGGTACACACCGGATTTGTTCAACTGGGCGATGTAGGCCTCGGCCACCTTGCGCTGGTCGTCGTTTGCCGGGAACACCGTGGAGCGGTACTGGGTGCCGCTGTCCGGGCCCTGGCGGTTGAGCTGGGTCGGGTCGTGCGCCACCGAGAAATAGATCTGCAGCAGTTGGCCGTAGCTGACCTGCTTCGGGTCATAGGTGATTTCCACCGATTCGGCGTGGCCGGTGCGGCCGCCGCTGACGGTGTCGTAGTCGGCGGTGGCTGCCTGGCCGCCCGCGTAGCCGGAGACCGCCGATGAGACGCCCTTGACGTGCTGGAACACCGCCTGCACGCCCCAGAAGCAGCCGCCGGCGATCACGGCTTTTTCCTGGGCCGCGCCGGCCGCCGACGCGTCGAGCGCGGGCGGCGGAATGATGAAGGCAGTCTCGGCGGCGCCGGCCGTGCCGAGGGCGAACAGGGCGCCGGCGGCGGCCAGCGCGGCCTGGCGGGCGCGGGAGAAGGGACGAAGGAACATGATGCGCAATCCTCGAAAAATGACGCCGGCCGCGATCAGGCCTGCGGGGTGAAGTTCATGGCCACGCCGTTCATGCAGTAGCGCAGTCCGGTCGGGCGCGGGCCGTCGTCGAAGACGTGGCCCAGGTGGCCGCCGCAATTGCCGCAATTGACGGCGGTGCGGGTCATGCCGAAGCTGCGGTCTTCCAGCGTGTCGACGGCGTGTTCCAGCGGCTGCCAGAAGCTGGGCCAGCCGGTGCCGCTGTCGAACTTGGTGGCCGACGAAAACAGCTTCTGGGCGCAGCCGGCGCAGGCGAAGGTGCCGGCGCGATGCTCGTCGTTGAGCGGGCTGGTGTAGGGCCGTTCGGTGCCCTCGCGGCGCAGCACGTCGTACTGCGCCTGGGTCAGCCTGGCGCGCCATTCGGCGTCGGTCAGGGTATAGGGGTAGGCGCGGGGCTGCGCGGCGCGCGCGGCGCGCCCGCCCAGCAGCGGCGCCAGGCCGGCGGCGGCCGCGAAGGCGCCGCCCGCGCCCAGGAAATGCCTGCGTGTCAGTCTCATGGGGGCTCCTCGGGAAAGCGGGCCCGCGCGCGGCGCGGCCGGGGCGGCGCACGCGGGATGGTTGGCGGGCGGGCTTACTTGCCCATGCTGTCCTTGCTCATGGAGCCGCCCTTGGACATGCCGTCCTTGGACATCCCATCCTTCGACATGCCATCCTTGGCCATGCCGTCCTTCTTCATGCCGTCGTGCGACATGCCGTCCTTGGACATGGAGTTCTTCGACATGCCGTCCTTGGACATGCCGTCCTTCGCCATGCCATCCTTGGCCATGCCATCCTTCGACATGCCGCTCTTGGCCATGCCGTCCTTCGACATGCCGTCCTTGGACATGCTGTCGGCCGCGTGCGCGGCGACCGCGCCAAAAGCCAGGCACAGCGAGAATGCGGCGGTGGTGAGTGTCTTCATGATGCGTTCCTCTGGTGTGTCGTGGTGGGAAAAAAAGTGAAAACCACCTAGCTGCCGCCGAACCAGTTGTAGCCCTGGTCCTCCCAGTAACCGCCCGGGTAGGTGTTGGTGACGAAAATCGCCTGGATGTGCTTGGGGTTCTTGTAGCCAAGCTTGGTGGGCATCCGCAGCTTCATCGGGAAGCCGTACTCCGGCGGCAGGGTCTTGCCGTCGTAAGTCAGCGCCAGGATCGTCTGCGGATGCAACGCGGTCGGCATGTCGATGCTGGTGTAGTAGTCATCGGCACACTTGAATCCCACATATTTCGCGGTCAGGTCGGCGCCCACGCGCTTCAGGAAGGTCGAGAACGGCACGCCGCCCCATTTGCCGATGGCGCTCCAGCCCTCGACGCAGATGTGGCGCGTGACCTGGTCGATCTGCGCCATGGCGCGCAGCTCTTCCAGCCGCCAGCGGCGCTTGTCCGCCACCATGCCGGTGACTTCCAGCCGGAAGCTCTCTTCCTCGACCTGCCGCACCTCGTCGATGCCGTAATAGGCATTGAACGGGAACGGGCGGGTGATCATCGATTCCGGGTAGGTGGGGGCCAGCTTGTTCGGATCGAAGATCCAGCCTTGCACGCGGTCGTTGAAGCGCGACACCGCGGTCAGCGCCTTTTCCACGTTTTCATCGTCGGACAGCGTGCAGCCGGACAGCATCGCCAGCCCGCCCAGCGTCAGGCCGCGGCGCAGGAAGGCGCGGCGCGAGGGCACTTCGACCCGCTTGTCCAGGATCTTCACGGCTTCCTTCAGGATCGCCGGGCCATCCAGGCCCAGCAGCGACAGGCGTCGTTTTGCGCTCACGTTGGGCTCCTTATTTGCCGCGGATCATGGCGATCAGACTGCGCGGCACCAGCGCCACCATGACCAGGTGGACCGCCACGAACGCCACCAGCAGCGCCATGGCGAAGAAATGGATACGGCGCGCGAATTCATAGCCGCCCAGCAGCGTGCGCAGCGTGTCGAACTGCACCGACTTCCACAGCACCAGGCCGGACAGGACCAGCACCGTGATATCCGCGATGACGAACAGGTAGGCCAGCCGCTGCACCTGGTTATAGTGGCGCGGGTCGGCATGCGACAGCTTGCCGCGCAGGGCGGCGGCCAGGTCGCGGGCGACGCCGCGCGGGCCGACCGGGAAGAACTTGCGCCACAGGCGGCCGGTGGTCAGGTTCAGCCCCAGGTAGAGCAGGCCGTTGACCAGCAGCAGCCACATGCCGGCGAAGTGCCATTGCAGCGCGCCGCCCAGCCAGCCGCCCAGGGTGGCGCCGTTGGGAAAGGTGAAGTCGAAGAACGGCGCGGCGTTGTAAATGCGCCAGCCGCTGGTCACCATGATGAGCACGGCCAGCGCATTGAGCCAATGCATGATGCGCAGCCAGCCGGGATGGACCGGGCCGCGGCTGTCGGCCGCCGGGGCGGCGGGGGCGTCTGGGGTGGCGGGCGTGGCCATCATGGCGGGGCTCCTCGGGGAGGCGGTTGTTGTCGTTGGAGCCATTCTTCCCCGGGCCCGATATCGAAGTCCTCACGCAAACTTAAAATAAATGTGATAACTCGCCGGCCATGGATTGGCGACAATAGCGCTGCCGGGGGCGGATCGCCCGCGCCCGGCGTTGCCGGCCGCTGGCGGTCGGCTCACCCTGATTTCCACCCCTGACCGAGCCCCTATGGATACGCCCCGCCGCGTCCTGATCGTCGAAGACGACGCCCACATCGCCGAATTGCTGCGCCTGCACCTGCGTGACGAGGGGTACGCGGTCGAGCACGCGGCCGACGGCAACGAAGGCATGCGCCGGCTGGAGGAGGGCGGCTGGGACGCCCTGGTGCTGGACCTGATGCTGCCCGGCATCGACGGCCTGGAGATCTGCAAGCGCGCCCGCGCCATGACGCGCTACACCCCCATCATCATCACCAGCGCCCGCTCCAGCGAGGTGCACCGCATCCTCGGCCTGGAACTGGGCGCCGACGACTACCTGGCCAAGCCGTTCTCGATGCTGGAACTGGTGGCGCGGGTGCGCGCGCTGCTGCGCCGCACCGAGGCGCTGGAGCGCAATGCCCGCATCGACGCCGGCAGCCTGCGCCAGCACGGCGTGGCCATCGACCCCATTGCCCGCACCGCCTCGGTCGACGAGCGCCGGCTGGAACTGACGCCGCGCGAATTCGACCTGCTGCATTTCTTCGCCCGCAATCCCGACAAGGTGTTCTCGCGGCTGGACCTGCTGAACCAGGTCTGGGGCTACCAGCACGAAGGCTACGAGCACACCGTCAACACCCACATCAACCGGCTGCGCACCAAGATCGAGGCCGATCCGTCCAATCCGCAGCGCATCCTCACTGTCTGGGGCCGCGGCTACAAGTTCGCGGCGGCGCCCGGCGCGCCGGCGGAGTCCGCGTCATGAAGCGCCTGACCCTGACCCAGCGCCTGTCGGCCGTGTTCGCGCTGCTGCTGCTGGCGTGTTGCGGCGCGTCGGCCTGGCTGCAGATCTCGGCCCATGCGCGTTACGAGCAGGAAGTGGTGCAGCGCCTGTCCAGCGGACTGGCGCAGCATATCGCCGGCACCAATGAACTGATGGACGCCAACGGCTGGAAGCCGGACGCGGTGCGTTCGCTGTTCTCGATGCTGATGATGGTGAATCCCGCGGTCGAGGTCTACCTGCTGGACAACGACGGACGCATCGTCGGCGATGCCGCGCCGCCCGGGCAGATCAAGCGCGACCGGATCGACCTGGCGCCGGTGCGGCGCTTCCTGGCGGGCGGGGCGCTGCCGATCGAAGGCGACGATCCGCGCCACCTGGATACGGCCAAGGTATTTTCGGCCGCGCCGGTGCGGGTGGCGGGGCGCGACGAGGGCTATGTCTATGTGGTGCTGCAGGGCCAGGCGCATGACGCGCTGGCGATGGCCGCGTCGCGCAGCGCGGTGCTGCGCACCACCCTGTGGTCGATTGCGCTGGTGGCCTTGTTGGGCCTGGTGGCGGGCCTGGCGGCGTTCGGCCTGATCACGCGGCCGCTGCGCGGGCTGACGCGCGCGGTGCGGGCCTTTGGCGACGACGACGGCCGCGCTTTGGCGGCGCTGGAAAGGCCCGCCGACGCCACTGATGCGGGCGGCGACGAGATCTCGCTGCTGCGCCGCAGCTTCGTGCAGATGGGCCGCCGCATCTCCGAGCAATGGCGCCAGTTGACGCAACAGGACCAGCAGCGGCGCGACCTGGTGGCGAACATTTCGCACGATCTGCGCACGCCGCTGACCTCGCTGCACGGCTACCTGGAGACCCTGCGGTTGAAGGACGAGACGCTGGACGCGGCCGAGCGCCGCCGTTACCTGGACATCGCCCTGGCGCAGAGCCGCAAGGTCGGCCGGCTGGCGCAGGAACTGTTCGAGCTGGCGCGGCTGGAATCCGGGCTGGTGCGGCTGGAACCCGAGACCTTCTCGCTGCCCGAGCTGGCGCAGGACGTGATCCAGAAATTCGAATTGGCCGCCGAGGCGCGCCAGCAGCGGCTGACCACGGCGATTGACCAGGAACTGCCGCCGGTGCGCGCCGACCTGGGCATGATCGAGCGGGTGCTCACCAATCTGCTGGACAACGCCATCCGCCATACGGCGCCGGGCGGATGCATCGAGCTACGCCTGCGGCAGGCGCGCGACGGCGTGCAGGTGCGGGTCAGCGACAATGGCGCCGGCATTCCCGACGCCTTGCGCGCCGGCCTGTTCACCCGCGCCTCGGTGCTGGCGGACGGCCCGCGCGATGGCGGCGGGCTGGGGCTGGTGATCGTGCACCGCATCCTGAAGCTGCATCACAGCGATATCCGGCTGGTGCAACGGCCGGAGCCGGGCGCGGTGTTCGAGTTCGACCTGCCGGCGGCGCGCTGACGCGGCGTCAGCCGCCCGCGCGCCGCCGTAGCCTGGCGCTGGCGTGCCGTCAGGCCGCCGTCGGCATCCTGCCGTTGAGCAGGTAGTCCATCAGCTCGCGCACGGTGCGCATGGCGTCGCCGAACGGCAGCTTCGACGCGCCGCGGAAGAACAGGCCGCGGCTGACTTCGCCGCGCATGGCGGCGGCCAGCTTCAGGTCGATGCAGAACTGGCCGAAGCGGGCGATGCCGTCGCGCAGGCCGCACTGCGTCAGGCAGTCCATGCGCTGGCTGCAACGGCGCGCGTCGCAGCGGGTGCTCTCCTGCAGGGTCTTTTCCTGGCGCAGGTAGCGCGTCAGCCACGGCGTCGGCACGGCGCGCGCCGGCAGGCCGGCCACGCTGGTGAATTCGGCCAGCTTGTCGGGGTCGGCTTCCATCAGCACGCGCTTGAAGTTCTCGTGGGCGTCGCCTTCCTCGGTCACGGCGAAAGCCGTGCCCACCTGCACGCCGTCGGCACCGTGGCCGAGCCAGTGGCGCACCTGCTCGTGGCTGCCGACGCCGCCGGCCACGATCAGGCGCGGGGCGTCGCGGCCCAGTTGCAGGTCCTGGAACAACTGGCGGCATTCGGCCAGCACGCGCTTGAAGTCGAAGCGTTCGTCGTGGATGTCGTCCAGGCGCGCGGCGCCCAGGTGGCCGCCGGCGTAGCCGGGGTGTTCGATGACCACGGCGTCGGCCATGCGGCCTTTCTTCATCCACTTTTTCAGTACGGCGGCCACGCCGCGCGCTTCCGACAGGATGGGGACCAGCGCCACCTTGGGGTAGTCGGCGGTCATGTCGGGCAGGTCCAGCGGCAGGCCGGCGCCCATGACGATGGCCTGGGCGCCGCTTTCGCAGGCCTGGCGCACCAGGGCGGGATGGTCGCGCACCGCCTTCATGACGTTGACGGCCACCACGCCGCGACCCTGCGCGGTGTCGAGCGCGGCGCGCACTTCGCGGTCCAGCGCGACGCGGTTGGCGCTGTCGATCTGTTCACGGTCGCGGCAGTCCTCGGTCTGCTCGATCAGATCGGGATGGTGATGGCGCAAGTCCACACTGGCGATGGTGCCGACCGCGTTCTGGCTGGCGACCGCGCCGGCCAGGCGATGGGCGGATACGCCGACGCCCATGCCGCCCTGGACGATGGGCAGCAATTCGCGTCCGGCGAGAGTGAGGGATTTGAACCACGTCATGAAATGGGAGCCTTTATTGGGAACAGTGGCTCCGAGGCTAGAGCAATGCATGACGCGCCGCCTTGCGCGGGATCAAGCGGGCGGGTGAAAGCGGGGAGAGGGAACGCGGCAGGGGCGTGGTCCGGCCGGGCAGACAAAAAAGGGGCGGAGCCGGCGGGCTCCGCCCCTGGCCAATGGTGGCCTTACGCCACCAGCTTGACCAGCGCCGGCACCGTCAGCACGGCGGTGTAGTAGCCCATGAACTGCACGCCGGTGTTAAAGCCGAACAGGCGCGACAGCAGGCCGCCGAACAGGCCCATGGTCAGGATCACCAGCAGGCCCAGGAACTGGCCTTCCCACACGCTGATCACGATGATCAGGCCGACGAAGGTGGCGATGATGGCCTCGTGGCTGACCTTGCGCGACACGAACAGCGCGGCGCGGCGCGCGAAGTTCATGGCGAACGGATACGACACGATCGCCGCCAGCAGCACCGCCAGCATGCCGTAGCCCAGGAACTCCCAGTGGTTCAGCAGGTTGTGCAGGTTGTGCGTTTGGCCGCTGGCCGCGTCCACCGTGAAGCGCGGCGGCGCGTTGAACAGCGGCGCGGCCGGGCCGGCGGCCACCGGGCTGAGCGGCAGGCCGAAAGCGATCAGCGGGATCAGGGCCTCGGCGATGTAGGTCGCCTCGGTGACGCCGTTGCGCGCGCTCAGCACCGTGGTCAGGCGGTGATAGGCATGCTTGACGCGCGAGCCCACCAGTTCGCCCAGCACCACCGTCATCGCCACCGGGCTGAACACGAAAGTGGCGCTGGAGATGGTGGCGGTGGCCAGGGTCCAGCGGGTCTGGATGCGGTCCATCACCTTGAGCGGATTGGGAAAGTAGCCCGACCAGCCCTTGACGTCCGGCGCCAGCGAGAACGTGCGCACCTTGTCGCGCATCATTTTGGCGCGGCCCTGCGGCGCGATCACGGTGAACAGGTCGGCGATCAGCGGGCCGATGGCGATGCCCAGGAAGTAGCTGATGCTGAGCTTGACGCCGTATTTGGCGGTCAGGCTCTGCAGCGCCACGATCACCACCACGAACGGCACCAGTAGCGCCACGGCCGCCCAGCGGCCGGCCGAGAAATAGGCGATCAGCACCGCCGCGGCCAGGAAGATCCACGGCGCCGACTTGGTGATGGCGCCGCCGAACGGCGCCAGCAGCACGGCGAACAGCACCGCCAGCGGCACCGCCACGAAGGCGGCGACGATGGCGCCCGACACCATCTTGCGCAGCGCGATGTGCGGCACGCCGAGCTTGCGCAGCATGTTGGCGTCCTGCAGCAGCGGCGTGGCGAGCGTGTCGCCGGGGATGCCCAGCAGCGCCGTCGGCACCGCGTGGGTCATGTGCTTGGCCACCGCGCCGGCCAGGAAGAAGGTGAAGACGCCGGCGGGCGGCACGCCCAGCAGCACCACCAGCAGCGTCAGCGGCGCCAGCGTGGTGGTCTCGTCGGTGCCGGACACCAGGCCGATGGCGGCGAACACCACCGCGCCCAGGAGGCCCATGCCGGCGGCCACCATGATCTGTTCAAGCAACACGGGATCGCTCATGCCGGCACCTCTTCACGCACGTTGCGCGGTTGGGCCTGCGGCGCCGGCGCCGCGGCGGGCGCGGCGAACAGCTCGTACAGGTCCAGTTCCTTCAGTTCCTTGACCACCGCCGGCGGCAGGTCCGCCAGCGTGCCCAGGCCGCCCGGTTGCGCGGCCAGTTCGGCCAGCACCTCGGCGCGCCAGGCCGGATCGTGCGAGGCGCTGTGCTCGACCACTTCGCGCTTGGGCGGGAACAGGCGGGCGCAGATCACGCCCGCCAGCACGCAGCCGGCCAGGCCGGCCAGCATGGCGTAGGCGTGCGCCAGCTCGGGCGAGGCGACCTTGTCGCGCAGCCAGCCGCTGGCGGCGTAGAAGCCCGCCACGCTGACGGCGATGCCGATGGCGATGGCCCACGCCAGGTGGCGCAGGTCGACCGTGTCGTTCCATACTTCGGCCAGGCGTCCGGCGGACGCCTTGCTGTCTCTTTCCATGTCTGTCTCCTTGATGGACGGGCGGCGCGGGAGATTCCCGGCGCCGCCTCTGTTCTTGTGCGGCCGGCGTGCGTGCGCCGGCCGTGCCGCGCCGTCAGGCCGGTTTCCGCAGTTCCTCCAGCAGCGCCAGCGCGCGGTCGGCGCGCACGTCCTTTTCCTCGGCCATGCGTTTGGCCAATTGGTCGACCTCGGCGCCCACCGCGCCCACGGTCAGCGCGATGTTGCGCGCGTGCAGCGCCATGTGGCCGCGCTGGATGCCTTCGGTGGCCAGCGCCCGCAGCGCGCCCAGGTTCTGCGCCAGGCCCACGGCCACGGCGATCTCGCCCAGCTCCTGGGCCGAGCGCACCGCCATGATCTTGAGCGCCAGCCGCGCCAGCGGATGGGTCTTGGTGGCGCCGCCCACCAGGCCCACCGGCATCGGCATTTCCAGCGTGCCGACCAGGGCGCCGCTGGCGTCCTTTTCCCAATGGGTCAGCGAGGTGTAGCGGCCGTCGCGGCAGGCGTAGGCATGGGCGCCAGCCTCGACCGCGCGCCAGTCGTTGCCGGTGGCGACGATGACCGGGTCGATGCCGTTCATGATGCCCTTGTTGTGGGTGGCGGCGCGGTACGGGTCGGTGGCGGCGAACACGTAGGCGTCCAGCACGCCCTCGATGATCTCGGCGCCGCTGCGGTCCTTGGTGTCGAGGGTCTGCGGCGTCAGGCGCACGCGGGCCCGCGACAGGCGCAGGTCGGCCAGGTTCGACAGGATGCGCAGCCGCACCGTGCCGCCGGTGATCTCCTCGACCAGCGGCGCCACGGCCTCGGCCATGGTGTTGACGGTGTTGGCGCCCATGGCGTCGCGCACGTCGACGATCAGGTGCAGCACCAGCATCGGGCCGCGCGGCGTGTCGGCGAACACGTGCGCCTCGATGTCCTGGCAGCCTCCGCCCAGGCCGATCAGCACCTGGTCGCGGCTGTTGGCCAGCTTGACGATGCGCTCGCGCTCGCGCAGCAGGGCGACGCGCGCGCCGTGCGGATCGCTCAGGCCCAGCACCTGCACCTGGGCGCGCATCAGCGGCCGGGTGCTGGAGGTCTCGAAGCCGCCGTTCTCGCGCGCCAGCTTGGCCATGAACGAGGCCGCGGCCACCACCGACGGTTCTTCCACCGCCATCGGCACCAGCACGTCGCGGCCATTGACCTGGAAGTTGCCGGCCACGCCCAGCGGCAGCTCGAAGGCGCCGATGACGTTCTCGATCATGCCGTCGGCGCGGTCCAGGCCGAGCGCGCCCGGCTCGGCCAGTTGCTGGCGTTCCTCGGGCGTCAGGCCGGCCGCGTCGGCGATGGCGGCGAGGCGTTGGGCGGGGGTGAGGGCGCGGAAGTTGGGCAGGCGTGAATCGGCCACCATGGCATGTGTCTCCATCTGGAAATCTAGGAATTGGGTGACCGGATTCTAGGTAAACTGTACCGGCATTCAGAGGTACAGTTTGGACGAACAGTACCATCGCACTGCACCAATTTTCGACTTTTTCCCGCTGGAAACCACGCCGTGGACGCCGACATTTCTCCGGGCCGCGCCCCGCGCGCCGCGCCCATCGCCGAAAGCCTGGCGCGCCTGATCGGGCGCCAGATCGCCGATGGCGTCTACCGCCCGGGCGATAAATTGCCGTCGCTGCGCGAGCTGGCGCAATTGCATCGCTACGCCAAGAACACCGTGGTGGTGGCGTTCGAGATGCTGGTGGCGCGCGGGCTGGTGGAGCCGCGCCGCGGCTCGGGCTTCTACGTGCTCGACACCGGGCCGGCGCGGCGCGCCGCCGATGAAGAGCCGGGGCAGTTGAGCCGCGCCATGGACATCGTCTGGCTGATGCGCGAGCAGCTCAAGACGCAGCCCGACGCCATCGCCGCCGGCGACGGCTTCCCGCCGGTGGAATGGCTGGCCGACATGCGCATGGACCGCTATCACCAGAAGGTGGTGCGCACCGGCCTGGGCACGTTGTTCCGCTATGGCAGCCGCTTCGGCTACGCGCCGCTGCGCGAGAGCCTGGTGCGCAAGCTGGGCGACGTCGGCATCAGCGCGGCGCCGTCGCAACTGGTGCTGACGCACGGCGCCAACGAGGCCATGGACCTGGTGATCCGCTACTTCCTGCCGCCGGGCGCGGCGGCGCTGGTGGACGATCCCGGCTACTACCCGCTGTTCGGCAAGCTCAAGCTGGCCGGCGTGCGCATGCTGGGCGTGCCGCGCCTGTCGGACGGCCCGGATCTGGCGGCGCTGGAGGCGTTGCTGCAGCGCGAGAAGCCGCGCCTCTTTTTCACGCAGTCGCTGGCGCACAATCCCACCGGTTCCGACATTTCGCCGGCCAAGGCCTACAAACTGCTGCAACTGGCCGAGCGCCACAACCTGATCGTGGTCGAGAACGATCCGCTGGCCGACTTCAAGCCGACCTCGGCGGTGCGGCTGTCGGCGCTGGACCAGCTGGAGCGCACGGTCTACATCGGCAGTTTCTCTAAGTCGTTCTCGGCGGCGCTGCGGGTTGGCTTCATCGCCTGCGGCGCGGGCCTGGCCAGCGATCTGGCGGACCTGAAGGCGCTGGTGCACGTCAGCAGTTCGGAATACTGCGAGCGCATGGTCGACGTGATGCTGCGCGACGGCCACTACGAACGCCATCTGGTGCGCCTGCGCCAGCGGCTGGAAGCGGCCACCGGCGACGCGCTGCGGGTGCTCGATTCGCTGGGCGCGACGGTCTACACGCGGCCCACCCGCTCGCTCTATCTGTGGGCGGCGTTTCCCGGCATCGACAATTCGCTGGCGCTGGCCGAGGACCTGATGCCGGAGAAGGTCATCATGGCGCCGGGCCGCGTATTCAGCGTCGATCCGACGGCGGCCTCGCCCTGGTCGCGCTGCAATGTGGGCGCGGTGGCGTCGCCGCGCTTTCACGCCGCGCTGGCGGCGCGCCTGGGGCGCGGCGGCGCTCAGCGGTAGCTGAATTCCTCGAACCAGCCGCGCAGCAGGGCCTGCGCCTGCGCGCCCAGCAGCCGCGCCGGCGGGGTGCTGGGGCAATTGCGCGCGCCCTGCACCGCGAAGCGCTGGACGCCGCGCCGCGCCAGTTCGCGCGCCAGGCCCAGCAGCCGGGTCTCGTCGAGCCAGTCGGGATGCCAGGTGATGCGGCATTCGAAATCCACGCCCGCCGTCAGCAACTGCGTCAGGCAGGCCTGCGCGGGGCGGTGCGAGTCGCGCCGGCCCGTGATGTCGTCATAGCCCTGCGCGTCGGCCTTGATGTCCAGGCCGACCCAGTCCAGGTGGCGCAGCACGTCGGCCAGGCGCAGCGGATAGATGCCGGCGGTGTGCAGGCCGATGCGGTATCCCATGCGCCGCGCCTCGCGGATCATCGACGGCAGGCGCGGCTCGCTGAGCGGTTCACCGCCCGAGAACACCACCGCGTCGAGCAGGCCCTGGCGGTTGTCCAGGAAGGCGCGCACATCGCGCCAGTCGTAGCGCGCGTTGCGTGTCTGCAATTCGGGGTTGTGGCAGTAGTGGCAGCGCCAGGGACAGCCGGCGATGAAGATGACGGCGGCCAGCGTGCCCGGCCAGTCCACGGTGGAGAAGGGCGTCAGGCCGCCCACCGCCGGCGAATGGCGCGGCAGCGGCTGGGCCGCCGGCCGGGGCGGCGCGGCGTGGGCCAGGCGCGGCGGGTGGCGGGCGGGGGCGGCCTTGCGGCCGCCGGCCGCTTCAGGCACGTTGTTCGACGAAGAAGCGACGTTCATTGAATTCGCCTTGTTTGCCGGTGTTGAAGGAAGACACGGGGCGGTGATAGCCCATGACGCGGGTCCAGACTTCGCAGCGCACGCGCTGGCTGTCGTCCAGATGCGCGGCCTGCGGGGCGATGGCTTGCGGGGTGATCACGGTTTGCATGATGGCTCCTGGGGAAAGGGCCGGGCGCGGATCGCCCGGGGGTAAAAAAGCGATGGACGGCGCGGTCAGGCCGGCGCGCAGCAAGACGCCTGCTTGGCCAGCAATTCGGCGTCGCACTTCGGGCAGAACTCGTGGTGCCCGGCCAGATAGCCGTGGTTCGGGCAGATCGAGAACGTCGGCGTGACGGTGATGTAGGGCAGGCGGAAGTTCGACAGCGCGCGCCGCACCAGCGCCTTGCAGGCGCTGGCCGACGACACGGCCTCGTTCATGTACAGGTGCAGCACGGTGCCGCCGGTGTACTTGCCCTGCAGCGCTTCCTGCAGCGCCAGCGCCTCGAACGGATCGTCGGTGTGGCCCACCGGCAACTGGCTGGAGTTGGTGTAGTAGGGCTGGGCCTCGGTGCCGGCCTGCAGGATGCCGGGATAGCGCTTGCGATCCTCGCGGGCAAAGCGGTAGGTGGTGCCTTCGGCCGGCGTGGCCTCCAGGTTGTAGAGGTGGCCGGTCTCTTCCTGGAACTCGGTCATGCGCGCCCGCACCCGGTCCAGCAGCCGCACCGCCAGCGCGTGGCCGGCCGGCGTGGTGACGTCGTCGGCGTCGTCGCTGAAGTTGCGGATCATCTCGTTGATGCCGTTCACGCCAAGCGTACTGAAGTGGTTGCGCAGCGTGCCGAGGTAGCGCCGGGTGTACGGATACAGGCCCTGGTCGATATAGCGCTGCACCACCTTGCGCTTGGTCTCCAGCACGTCGCGCCCGAGGCCCAGCAGGTGGTCCAGGCGCGCCATCAGCGCCGCCTCGTCGCCGCGGCAGGTATGGCCCAGGCGGGCGCAATTGATCGTCACCACGCCCACCGAGCCGGTCTGCTCGGCCGAGCCGAACAGGCCGTTGCCGCGCTTGAGCAGCTCGCGCAGGTCCAGTTGCAGGCGGCAGCACATGGAGCGCACCATGTGCGGCTCCAGGTCGGAATTGAGGAAGTTCTGGAAGTACGGCAGGCCGTAGCGCGCGGTCATCTCGAACAGGCGCTCGGTGTTGGGGTGGTCCCAGTCGAAATCGGGCGTGATGTTGTAGGTGGGAATCGGGAAGGTGAACACGCGCCCCTTGGCGTCGCCGGCCATCATCACCTCGATGTAGGCGCGGTTGATCATGTCCATCTCGGCCTGCAGGTCGCCATAGGCGAACGGCATTTCCTCGCCGCCGACGTAGGGGATCTGTTCGCGCAGGTCGGCCGGGCAGGTCCAGTCGAAGGTCAGGTTGGTGAACGGCGTCTGCGTGCCCCAGCGGCTCGGCACGTTCAGGTTGTAGATCAGCTCCTGCATGCTTTGCTTGACCTCGGCGTAGGTCATCGCGTCGCGCCGGATGAAGGGCGCCATGTAGGTGTCGAACGAGCTGAAGGCCTGCGCGCCGGCCCATTCGTTCTGCAGCGTGCCCAGGAAGTTGACGATCTGGCCGATGGCCGCCGACATGTGGCGCGGCGGCGTGGCCTCGATCTTGCCGGGGATGCCGTTGAAGCCCTCGGTCAGCAACTGGCGCAGCGACCAGCCGGCGCAATAGCCGCTGAGCATGTCCAGGTCGTGGATGTGGATGTCGCCGTCGCGGTGGGCCTGGCCGGCCTCGGGCGTGAAGACGTTGGACAGCCAGTAGTTGGCGGTGACCTTGCCCGCCACGTTCAGGATCAGGCCGCCCAGGCTGTAGCCCTGGTTGGCGTTGGCGTTGACGCGCCAGTCGCGCTGTTCCAGGTATTCCTCCATGGCGCTTTCCACGTCCACCAGGGTGTGGCGCAGCGCGCGCAGGCGGGCGTGCTGTTCGCGGTAGACGATGTAGGCGCGGGCGGTGCGCCAGTAGCCGGCCTTGACCAGCGTTTCCTCGACCTGGTTCTGGATGGTCTCCACGCCGGGGCAGACGTTGCCCTCGGCGGCCAGCGCCTCGATCACCGCGCCGGTCAGCGCCTGGGCTACATCGGCGTCCAGTTCTCCGGTGCCGCGGCCGGCGGCGGCGATGGCCGTCGCGATCTTGGCGCGGTCGAATGCGACGACCCGGCCGTCGCGCTTGAGGATGTGTTGGAGTTGCATCGCTGACACCATATGTTGTGGGGTGGAAAAACTCTACCACCACCTATGGTGTCAAAGACCGGGTCGCCGAGGCGTTTGTCAGGCCGGCTTGATGCCGGTCAAACGGCCCCGGCCGGGCCGGGGCGGGCGCAATGCGGCCCTAGAAGCCGAAGCCGACCCCGGCGATCGAGATGACCACCGCCAGCGCCGCGGTGCGCATCGCCGGGCGCGGCGACCACGACAGCATGCCGACCCACAGCAGGGCGCCGGCCGACAGCCAGCCGAGCCAGGCCACCACGCCTACGGTGTTGCCCCACAGGCCGACGCAGGGCAGCAGCGCCAGCAGCAACAGCAGGATGCCGGCGGCGCGCAGCACGCGCGAATGGCCGGCGGACGGATCGCGGCCCCAGACCTGGTCATAGTGGCGCGGCATCGCCAGGCTCAGGCAGGCCATGCCGGAATAGGTCAGCAGCAGCGCCATGGCGATGCCGTATGCGTCGTTCAGATTCATGCCGTGGCTTCCTGGGGCGGGCGGGCGTTGCGCGGCGGCGGCGCCGACAACGGTTTCTTGCGCAATCGTAGCGCGGCCCAGCCGGCCGCCAGGCCGGTGGCCACGGCCGTCAGTTCGACGCCGGCGCTTTCCCAGTCGCCACGCGCGATCTGCGCCAGCGGATGGTCGCCGATCGTCGCCAGCGACAGCAGCGGCAGCAGCAGGCACAGCGCCGACAGCGCGCCCAATTGCCCGATCCACGCGCGCCGCGGCGCGCACAGCCAGGCGTGGGCCAGCGTCAGCGCCCAGACGATGAAGAAAGCGCGCAGCTCCCAGCCGGCGCGCTGCGGCAGCGCCACCGGCAGCAGGCGGTTGGCCCACAGGTAGGCGACGCAGGCGATCGCCAGGCCGGCCAGCGCGGCCACGTTCAGGCCTTCGATCAGGCGGTAGACGCGCGCGGTGGCGGCGCCGAACTCGTTGCCCATCTTGTTGCGGCGCTTGACCATGAACAGCACCGCGCCCGTGCCCATCATCGCGGCGCCGGCCAGGCCGCACAGGAAATACAGCCATTTCATGGCCAGGCCGCCGAACTTGACCATGTGCAGGTCGGCCATCACCTGGCGCGTGAGCGGCGCGGCGCCGCCTTCGACGCCGCCGGGCGCGCGCACGCGCAGCAGTTCGCCGCTGGCGGCGGAGAATTCGGCCATGCCGGTGGTGGTGCTGATGAGGACCTGCTGGTCGGCGGCCTCGTTCCAGCCATAGACCGCGATCCGCATCGAGCCGTCTTCGGGGTTGTTGATGACGACGGCGCGGGCGGTCTGCCCGATCAGTTGTTCGGCGCGGGCCACCAGTGGTTCCAGCGGCGGCACCGCCAGCGCGGCGCCGGTCGGCGTCGGCCGGTCTTCGCGGGAGAGTTCGGCCAGGTACTGGCGCGCGGCCTCGGCGCCGCCGCCATAGGCCGCCGTGATCGGCGCGGGCATCAGCGTCAGGGCCGAGATCACGATGCCGGTGTAGGCGATCATGAACTGGAACGGCAGCGTCAGCACCGCCGTGGCGTTGTGTGCGTCCAGCCACGAGCGCTGGCCTTTTTTCGCGCGGAAGGTGAAGAAGTCCTTGAAGATGCGCTTGTGCGTCACCACGCCCGAGACCATCGCCACCAGCATCGCCATGGCCGCGAAGGCCACGATCCAGACGCCCAGCGGCTGGGCATGCAGGTTGTAGTGGAAGTCGACGAAGTGACTGCCGCCGAGCGTGGCGCGGCCGGCCGCGTGGTGCGCTTGCTCTGGCAGTTCCTGGCCGGTCTCGGGATCGAGTTCGGCGTCGGCGTATTCGCCGTTCTGGTCCAACCAGTACGCCACCAGGCCGTTGTCGTGAAAGCGGTCCACCGGCCAGATCTCCCACATGCCGGCGCCGGGGTGATGCCGCGCCATGTACCGCACCGCCAGGTCGAGCCGGCGCGCGCGATCCACCTTGACGGGCTCGCGCGCCGCCGCCTCGGCCTCGGCCGCGTGATGCTCGGGCGTCATCCAATGGGTGATGGGTTCGGCGAATACCGCCAGGGTGCCGGTCAGGAAGGCGGCGAACAGCAGCCAGGAAAACCACAGGCCGACCCAGGTGTGGAGCCAGGCCATGGACAGACGGAAAGTGGGTTTCAGAACGCGCCTCGTTATTTTTCGACGCGGCCGCGGACCGGCGTCCTTTATTGAGAATGGTTCTGATTCTAGTCGAAATGGGGCCAGAGTAGGACGAAATCCCTACACGCTGGCCCCGCGGCGCAACGCGGGGCGCCCGCCGGCCTCAATCCAGTTTGATGTTGGCGCGCCGGCCCACTTCGCCGAAGGTCTGCAACTCTTGCCGCATGCGCGCCGTGAAGGCCGCGCCGTCCAGGTAGACCGGTTCCAGCGCCAGATCGGTGACGGCGCGCTGCACCTGCGGATCGGCCATGATCTCGGCCACCGCGCGGTTCAGCGTGTCCAGCACGGGCTGCGGCGTGCGGGCCGGCGCCACCAGGCCGTACCAGCCCACCATCGACACGCCCGGCAGGCCGCTTTCGATGAAGGTCGGCACGTCCGGCAGTTGCGGCACGCGGTGTTCGCCGGTGACGGCCAGCGCGCGCACTTTGCCGGCCTTGACCTGCGGCGCGGCCGACGACACCGTGTCCACGCCCAGCGCGATCTCGCCGCCGATCAGGGCGGTGATGAACTGCGCGCTGCCCTTGTAGGGCACCGGCGTCATTTTGGCGCCGGCGGCTTCGGCGAACATTTCGCCCACGAGGTGCGGCGCCGATCCCGGGCCGAAGGTGCCATACATCAGGCCGCCGCTGGCGGTCTTGTCGCGCGCCAGCTCGGCGGCCTGTTGCGCGGTCTTTGCCGGCACGCTGTTCTGCGCCAGCAGCACCACCGGCGCCAGGGCCACGATGGCGATGTGCTCGAAGCTGCGGCGCGGATCGTACGGCAGGTCGCGCTTGAGCGCCGGCAGCACGGTGTAGGTGGTGCTGCCCGACAGCATCAGCGTGTAGCCGTCGGGCTGCGCCTGCGCCACGGCGTTGGCGCCGATGACGGTCGAGGCCCCGGGCCGGTTCTCGACGATCACGGCCTGGCCCAGCTTGCCCGACAGCCGGTTGGCCAGCAGCCGGGCCACGGCGTCGGTGGCGCCGCCGGGCGTGAACGGCACCACCAGCTTGATGGCCTGTTCGGGATAGGCGGCGTGGGCGGCGGGCGCGCCCACGGCGGCTTGGAGGGCAAGGGCCGAAAGGCAGGCCAGCGCGGCGGCGCGGATTCTGGCGATCATGGTCGGGTCCGGTCAGGGTTGGGCAATGGTAACGGGGTTGCGGGCGGCCTGGCGCAGCGCGGCGCCCTGGTCGCCCAGGTCCCAGAACAGGCCGGCCATGATGGCCAGGCCCTCGCGCGCCACGCTGCCCAGCAGATGTTCGTTGGGGGCGTGCTGGGCGCAGGCCGGGTAGGAATGCGGCACCCACAGCGTGGGCAGGCCGAGCAGGTCGGCGAAGATGTCGTTGGGCAGCGAGCCGCCCAGGTTGGGCAGCAGCGCCGGCCGCAGGCCCGTGCTGCGCTCGATCGAGGCGGCGGCCCAGCGCGCCCACGGGTTGTCGGGCGACAGCCGGGTGGCGCCGGCCTGCATGCCGACGCGCACCTGCACGTCGCCGAAGCCGGCCTCATCGAGGTGGGCGCGCACGTGGCGTTCCAGCGCCTTCCAGTCGGTGCCGACCACGAAGCGCAACTGGCACCAGGCCGAGGCGGCCGGCGGAATGGCGTTGACCGGCTTGGCCGGATCGCCGGCGCCGAAGGTCAGCACGTCCAGGCTGTTCCAGCCGAACACCTGCTCCGCGGGCGACAGCCCCGGTTCGCCCCAGTCGCTGTCGATCGCGGGATCGTCGGGACCGCCGCCGACCTCCAGGTCGGCCAGCGCCGCGGCCACCGCGGCCGGGATGGGCGGCGGGCGCAGGCCCGGCACCTGGATGCGGCCGCGCGCGTCCACCAGCGTGGCGATGGCGTGCGACAGGATGATGGCGGGGTTGGCCAGCAGGCCGCCCCAGTTGCCCGAGTGATAGCCGCGCTCGCGGGCGCGCAGCGACAGTTCGAAGTTGACCGCGCCGCGCGAGCCCATGAACAGCGTGGGGCGGGCAGCGGCCAGGCGCGGGCCGTCGCTGGCGATGAAGACGTCGGCGGCGAGAGTCTCGCGCTGCGCCTCGCAGAACGCCGCCAGGCCCGGCGAGCCGGCTTCCTCGCCGGTCTCGATCAGCCAGGTGGCGTTGAATCCCAGCTTGCCGTCGCGCGCCCGCAGGACTTCGCGCAGCGCCGCCAGGTTGATGGTGTGCTGGCCCTTGTTGTCGGCGGTGCCGCGGCCGTACCAGCGGTCGCCCTCGATCCGCAGGCGCCAGGGATCGCGGCCGGCGTCCCATTTGGCCGCGTTGCCGCGCACCACGTCGCCGTGGCCGTACAGCAGCACGGTGGGCAGCGCCGTGGACTCGATGCGCCGCGCCACCAGGATCGGCAGATCGACCCCGGCCGGGTTGGGATGGACGCGACAGGCAAAGCCGAGTTGTTCCAGGCCCGGCGCCAGCTCGTCGCTCAGGTAGGCGTGCTGGTCAGGGGCCTGGCTCGGTTCCTCGCTTTCGGTCTGGAAGGCGACGCGGCGGGCCAGGTCGGCCTGCAAGGTGCCATCGTCATAGGCGCCGGTGGCGTGGGCTAGGGCTTGTTCGCGGGTCACTGCGGTCTCGGGGGAAGCGGCGGAGGCACAAAGTTATTACGCTTATGGACATGCCACAATTAGATAATTCGCATTTGATCGTTGCCATTAAGGCAATGATTGGGGGGGCACCATGATTTCGCTGGGATTGCGGTATTTCCTGGAGGTGGCGCGCTGCGGCTCGATCGCCGGCGCGGCGGCCGCGCAGCATGTGGCGGCTTCGGCCGTGAGCCGCCAGATCGCCAAGCTGGAGGAAGAACTTGGCATTGCGCTGTTCGAACGCCAGGCGCGTGGCATGGCCTTGAGCGAGGCAGGGCGCCAGTTGGCCGCCTACGCCAACGCCGCCGCGCTGGAGGCCGAGCGCGTCACCACCGCCATCCGCCAGCGCAGCGCGCAGGGCGACGTGACGGTGCGGCTGGCCTGTACCGAGGGCTTCGCGCACCGCTTCCTGCCGCAGTGCATGGCCGATTTCAAGCGCCTGCATCCCGAGGCGCGCTTCCATCTGCTGGTGGAGCGGCCGGAGGAGGTCAACCGGCTGATCCTGGAGGGCCTGTCGCAGTTGGCGCTGCGCTACACGGTGGCGCCCGACGAGCGCCTCAAGACCGAGCTACTGTGCCGCGCGCCGGTCTACGCCATCATGTGCCGTCGCCATCCGCTGGCCGCGCGCCGCAGCGTCGGCGTGCGCGACCTGGCGCAGGCGCCGCTGTCGCTGGGCGATCCGGGCACCACGGTGCGCGACCTGTTCGACACGGCCTGCGCCAATGCCGGCGTGCACATCGAGCCGGCCTATGTGTCCAACCATTCGGCGGCCTTCCTGCCGATGCTGCCGGGCAGCCAGATCGTGGCGTTGACGGGCTACCTGACAGTGATCGGCCTGCTCGACAGCGCCGGCCTGGTGGCGGTGCCGTTCAGCAATCCCGAAATGCGCCAGCGCAGCATCCAGGTCGTGACCTTGCGCGGCGCCACCCTGCCGCCGCTGGCGCGGGCCTTCCTGGCGCTGCTGGCCGAACGCCTGAGCGTGGCGCCGCGCGCCCCGGAAGTGGAACGGGGCGCGGGCTGAGGCGTCGGGCGCGGTGTGGACGGGCGGATCAGGCGCGGCGCGCGCGCCAGCCCGCCACCTTCAAGCGCAGCCGCTCCAGCGCCAGGTACACGATCGGCGTGGTGTACAGCGTCAGGAACTGGCTGATCATCAGCCCGCCGACGATGGTCACCCCCAGCGGCCGGCGCAGTTCCGAGCCTTCGCCCATGCCCAGCACCAGCGGCAGCGCGCCCAGCAGGCCGGCCAGGTTGGTCATGACGATGGGCCGCAGGCGCAGCATGGCGGCGCGATGGATGGCCTGTTCCGGCGTCAGGCCCTCGCGCCGCTCCAGGCCGAGCGCGAAGTCGATCATCAGGATGGCGTTCTTCATCACCACCCCCACCAGCAGGAACAGGCCGAGCAGCGCGATCAGGCTGAACTCGATGTTGGCCAGCCGCAGCGCCAGCAGCGCGCCGACGCCGGCCGAGGGCAGGGTCGACAGGATGGTCAGCGGATGCAGCGGGCTTTCGTACAGGATGCCCAGCACCAGGTAGATCGCCACCAGCACGCCCAGGATCAGCCAGGGCTGGTCCTGCAGGCTCTGCTGGAAGCTGCGGGCGTCGCCGCCCAGCCGCGTCTGGATGTGGGCCGGCACCATCAGCCGCGCCATGGCGGCGTCGATGGCGGCCAGGCCCTGCTGCAGCGAGACGCCCTCGGCCAGCGAGAAGCCGACGCCGACGGCGGCAAACAGGCCGTCGTGGAACACGCGGTCATTGACCAGGCCGTGTTCGTAGGTGGCGAAGGCCGACAGCGGCACGCGGCTGCCGTCGGCCGCCACCACCTGCACCCGTTCCAGCACCTCGGGGTCCTCGGTGTAGCGCGGGTCCAGCTCCAGCACCACGCGGTATTGGTTCATCGGGTCGTACAGCGTCGCCACCTGGCGCTGGCTGAAGGAGTTGCCGAGCACGCTGGCGATGGTGCGCATGTCCACGCCCAGGCGCCGGGCGGCGGCGCGGTCGATGTTGATGACCACCTGCTGGGTGGCGGCGTCGCCCACCGCGTCGACGTCGCGCAGCTCGGGAATGTCGCGCATCGCGCGCGAGATCCTGCGCGACCATTGCCGCAGCGCCGGCACGTCGCTGGCCATGATGGCCAGCTCGTGGTCGCCGGAATTGCCGAAGCCGCCCGGCATGCGCAGGTCCTGGTCGACGTTCAGGAAGAACATGCCGCCCGGCACCGGCGGGGCGTTGGCGCGCAGCCAGTCGATCACCTGGGCCGAGGATTCGCGCCGCTCGGCAACCGGCTTCAGGCGGATCAGGAACAGCGAATTGCTGATGCCCAGGCTGCCGCCGTTGTAGCCGATCACGTCCTGCACGGCCGGATGCCTGAGCACCAGTTGGCGGTAGACGTCGATCTTGGGCTGCATCACCTGGAACGAGAAGCCGTCGTCGCCGCGCACGAACCCCATCAACTGGCCGGTGTCCTGCTGCGGCAGGAAGCCCTTGGGCGCCTGTGCGTACAGATAGGCGTTCAGCGCCACCACCGCGGCCAGCAGCAGCAGGGTCAGGCGGGCGTGGCCCAGCACCCGCGCCAGCGACGCGCCATACCATTGGTGGATGCGGGCGAACACCGCGCGCAGCCGCGAGGGCCGCGTTTGGGTCGCGGCCGGCGGCCGCAGCCAGCGCGCGCACAGGCTGGGAATGATGGCGACCGACACCACCAGCGAGATCAGGATGGCGGCCACCAGCGTGATCGAGAACTCGCGGAACAGCCGCTCCACCAGCCCGCCCATGAACAGGATCGACACGAACACCACCGACAGCGCCAGCGTCATCGCCACCAGGGTGAAGCCGACCTCGCGCACGCCGCGCAGGGCCGCCTGGCGCGGACCCAGGCCGCGCTCGAGGTGGCGCGAGATGTTCTCCAGCACCACGATGGCGTCGTCCACCACCAGGCCCGCGGCCACGATCAGCGCCATCAGCGACAGGTTGTTGAGCGAGAAGCCCCACAGGTACATGACGGCGAAGGTGGCGATCAGGCAGACCGGAATCGCCACGCTGGGAATGGCGGCGGCGCGGGCGCTGCCCAGGAACAGCCACACCACCAGGATCACCAGCCCCACCGCCAGCCCCAGCGTGACGTGGGCCTCGCGCAGCGTGGCGTGGATGCCGGGCGAGCGGTCCAGCACCACGGTCAGGTCGACGTCGGCCGGCATCAGCGCGCGCAGGCCGGGCAGGGCCTGGTTGATGGCGGCGATGGTCTCGATGATGTTGGCGCCCGGCTGGCGGCTGACGGTCAGCACCACCGCCGGGTTGTGGTTGTGAAAACCGCTGCTGTAGCGGTTCTCGACCGAGTCGCTGATCCGCGCCACCTGGGCCAGCCGCAGGGCGGCGCCGTCCTGGTGGCGCACGATCAGGCCGTTGTAGTCGGCGGCCGTGCGCGGCTGGCCGGGCGTGCCGACCTCCCAGCGCTGCGAGGCCGAGTCCAATTGGCCCTGCGGACCCATGGGGGCGGCGTTGGCGATGGACTGGCGCAGGTCGTCCAGCGCCACGCCGTAGTGCGCCAGCGCATTGGGGTTGACCTGCACTCGCACCGCTGGCAGCGAGCTGCCGCCCAGCGTCACTTCGCCGACGCCGACGATCTGCGAGAGCTTCTGCGCCAGCACCGTGGCGCCCAGGTCGTAGAGCCGGCCGGCGGGTCGGGTGGGCGAGCTGAGCGCCAGCGCCATGATGGGCGCCTGCGACGGATTGACCTTGCGGTAGCTGGGATTGCCCGGCATGCCCGAGGGCAGCTCGGCGCGGGCGGCGTTGATGGCGGCCTGCACGTCGCGCGCGGCGGCGTTGATGTCGCGGTCCAGCGCGAATTGCAACAGCACGCGGGTGGCGCCCTGGTTGCTGGACGAGCTCATGGCGCTGACGCCGGCGATGCCGCCCAGCGCGCGTTCCAGCGGCGCGGCCACGGTGCTGGCCATGCTCTCGGGGCTGGCGCCGGGCAGTTCGGCGCGCACCTCGATGGTGGGGAAGTCGACCTGCGGCAGCGGCGCCACCGGCAGCAGGCGCCAGGCCACCGCGCCCAGCAGCGTCAGGGCCAGCGCCAGGAAGATGCAGGCGATGGGCCGGTGCAGCAGCGCGCGGATCATGGCGCCGGCCGGTCCGCGGGGGCGGGCAGGGCCTTGCGGCGGCCCGCGCCCAGCCGGTGGAAGAACAGGTAGACGGCGGGCGTGGTGAACAGCGTCAGCACCTGGCTGACCAGCAGGCCGCCCACCATCACCCAGCCCAGCGGCTGGCGCAGCTCGGCGCCCGAGCCGGTGGCCAGCATCAGCGGCAGGGCGCCGAACAGCGCCGCCAGCGTGGTCATCAGGATCGGCCGCAGCCGCAGCAGCGCGGCTTCGCGGATCGCCTCGCGCGGCGCCAGGCCGCGGCTGCGTTCGGCTTCCAGCGCGAAGTCGACCATCATGATGCCGTTCTTCTTGACCAGCCCGATCAGCAGGATGATGCCGATGACGGCGATCAGGTCCAGCGGCCGGCCGGTCAGCAGCAGCGCCAGCAGCGCGCCCACCGTGGCCGACGGCAGGGTCGAGAGGATGGTGACCGGGTGGATCGCGCTTTCATACAGCATGCCCAGCACCAGATACATGGTGACCACGGCGGCCAGCATCAGCCACAGGGTGTTGGACAGCGAGGCCTGGAACGCGGACGCCGCGCCCTGCAGGCGCAATTCGACGCTCGCGGGCATGGCGATGTCCTGGCGCGCCGCTTCGATGGCGGCGATGGCCGCGCCCAGTGAACCGCCGGCCGGCAGGTTGAACGAGAAATTCACGGCGGGGAACTGCGACAGGTGGTTGACCGCCAGCGGCACGGCGCGCTCGCTGACCGTGGCCAGCGCCGATAGCGGAATCGGCTGGCCGTCCGCCGTGCGCAGGTGGATGCGTTCCAGCGCTTCGGGGCTGGCGGCCAGGCGCCGGTCCACCTCCAGCACCACGCGGTACTGGTTGGACTGCGTGAACAGGGTGGCGACCTGGCGCTGGCCAAAGGCGCTGTAGAGCGCCTGGGCCACGTCGTCCATGGTCAGGCCCAGGCGCGCGGCGGCGTCGCGCGAGACCTCCAGGTAGGCCTGGCGGCCATCGCCCTGCAGGTCCGACGAGATGTCGGCCAGTTGCGGCGCGGCGGCCAGGCGCTGGGTCAGGGCGTGGCTCCAGCGCGCCAGCAGCGCGCTGTCGGGCGAGGTCAGGGTGAACTGGTATTGGCCGCGGCTGACGCGATCCTCGATGTTCAATTCCTGCACGGGTTGCAGGTACAGCGAGATGCCCTGCACCTGGCGGGCGCGGGCGTCCAGCCGCGCCATGATGTCGGCCAGCGGCGCGCCGCGCTCGCTCCAGGGCTTGAGGTTGACCAGCAGGCGGCCGGTGTTGAGGGTGGCGTTCATGCCGTCGATGCCGATGAAGGACGACAGGCTGGCGACGTCGGGGTCTTCCAGCAGGCTTTGCGCCAGCGCCTGCTGGCGCCGCGACATGGCCTCGAACGAGGTGCTTTGCGCCGACTGGGTCACGCCTTGCAGCACGCCGCCGTCCTGCGCCGGGAAGAACCCCTTGGGCACCGCCAGGTACAGCAGCCCGGTCAGCGCGACGGTGGCCAGCATCGCCAGCAGCGTCAGGCGCTGGTGGCGCAGCGTGATGTCGAGCCAGCCGGCATAGCGCGCCTGCAGGCGGTCGAGCAGGCCGGGCGGGCGCTCGGCGTGCGGCGGCAGCAGGCGCGCGCACATCATGGGCGTCAGCGTCAGCGACACCGCCAGCGAGATCAGGATGGCCACCGCCAGCGTGATGGCGAATTCGCGGAACAGCCGGCCGACCACGTCTTCCATGAACAGCAGCGGGATCAGCACGGCGATCAGCGACAGCGTCAGCGACACCAGGGTGAAGCCGATCTGTCCGGCGCCCTTGAGCGCGGCCGCCATCGGGCTGTGGCCCTGTTCGCGGTAGCGGGCGATGTTCTCCAGCATGACGATGGCGTCGTCGACCACGAAGCCGGCGCCGATGGTCAGCGCCATCAGCGTGAGATTGTTGGTGGAGAAGCCCGCCAGGTGCATCACGCCAAACGTGCCGATCAGGGACAGCGGCACCGCCAGGCTCGGGATCAGCGTGGCCGGCAGGTTGCGCAGGAACAGGAAGGTCACCAGCACCACCAGCCCGACGGCGAAGGCCAGCTCCCATTGCACGCCGCGCACGGAGGCGCGGATGCTTTCGGTGCGGTCGGTCAGCACCCGCACCTGCGCCGCCGCCGGCAGGCTGGCGGTCAGTTGCGGCAGCAGCGCCTTGACCTGGTCGGCCACGGCGATGACGTTGGCGCCCGGCTGGCGCTGGATGTTCACCAGCACCGCCGGCTGGCGATCGACCCAGGCGGCCAGGTAGCGGTTCTCGGCGCCGTCCTCGACCGTGGCGACGTCGCCCAGCCGCACCGGCGCGCCGTTGCGCCAGGCCACGATCAGGTCGCGGTATTCCTGCGCGCTCTGCAACTGGTCGTTGGCGTCCATGATGACCGAGCGCACCGGGCCGTCGAAGCTGCCCTTGGGCTGGTTGGAGTTGGCCTTGGCGATGGCTTCCTGCACGTCGGACAGCCGCAGGCCGCGCGCGGCCAGCGCCATGGGGTTGGCCTGCACCCGCACCGCGGGCCGCTGGCCGCCGGCCAGGCTGACCATGCCTACGCCCGACAACTGCGCCAGGCGTTGCGTCATGCGCGTGTCGACCAGGTCGTAGACCTGCGGCAGCGGCAGCGAATCCGAGGTCACCGCCAGCGTCAGGATCGGCACGTCGGCCGGGTTGACCTTGCGGTACACCGGCGGCGTCGGCAGGTCGGACGGCAGCAGCGAGCCGCTGGCGCTGATGGCGGCCTGCACCTCCTGTTCGGCCACGCCCAAAGAGACGTCGAGCGAGAACTGCAGCGTGATCACCGAGATGCCGCTGCCGCTGGAGGACGACATCTGCTTGAGGCCCGGGATCTGCCCGAAGCGGCGCTCCAGCGGCGCGGTGACCGCGCGCGCGGTGACGTCGGGGCTGGCGCCGGGGTAGGGCGTCGTGACCTGGATGATGGGGTAGTCGACCTGCGGCAGCGCCGCCACCGGCAGCAGGCGCCAGGCAAGGATGCCCGACAGCAGCAGCGCCAGCATCAGGAACGAGGTGGCGACCGGGCGCAGGATGAAGGGGCGTGACAGGCTCATGGCGTTACGGCTGGGTTTCCACGATCCGCACCTCGCGGCCGTCGTGCAGGCGGTCCACGCCTTCGACCACCACGCGTTCGGCCACGGCCAGGCCGGAGCGGACTTCGACGCGGCCGGCATTGGCGCGGCCCAGCGTCAGGTCGCGCCGGGTGGCGCGCTGGTCGTCGCCGATGACGAAGACAAAGGCGCCGTCGGCGCCGTACTGCACCGCCGCCGTGGGAATCGACAGCACCTCTTCCTGCCGCGCCAGCGCCAGGCGGATATTGACGAACTGGTTCGGGAACAGCGACTCGTCGGCATTCTCGAACAGGGCGCGCAGCTTGACCGTGCCGTTGGCGGCGTGGATCTGGTTGTCCAGCGCCTGCAGGGTGCCCAGCGCGATCAGGCGGCGTTCGTCGGCGTCCCAGGCCTGCACCTGCAGGGCGGCGTC
Organism: Achromobacter sp. SIMBA_011; assembly: GCF_046535435.1. NCBI lineage: Bacteria > Pseudomonadati > Pseudomonadota > Betaproteobacteria > Burkholderiales > Alcaligenaceae > Achromobacter > Achromobacter sp. SIMBA_011. The sequence goes on from NZ_JAWRWN010000002.1 coordinate 1,182,518, forward strand.
GCCGCCCTGCGCCTGGGCCTGGCGCAGCAGGTCCAGATGGGTCTCCGAAATCGAGAACAGCGCCGAGATCGGGCGCGTCTGCACCAGGGTGGCCAGGCCATTGGCGTCGGCGGCACGCACGTGGTTGCCGGCGTCCACGCGCCGAAAGCCGATGCGGCCGTCGTGCGGCGCCTGGATGCGGGTCTGTGCCAGCAGGCGGCGGGCGTCGGCGACGCCGGCCATCAGGCGCTGGCGCTGCGCGGCGTAGCTGCGCGCCTGGGCCTCGGCGGTGTCCAGTTGCTGCCCGGCCACCGCTTCCTGGCGCGCCAGTTGCCGGTAGCGGCGCAGGTCGATCTCGGCATTGCCGAGCAGCGCCTCGACGCGCGCCAGCTCGCCTTCGGCGGCCGCCAGCGCCGCCTGGTAGGGGCGCGGATCGATCTCGGCCAGCAGTTGGCCGCGGCTGACCGCCTGGCCTTCGGTGTAGTGCAGGCGCTGCAACTGGCCGTCGACCTGGCTGCGCAACACCACCTGCGCCAGCGGCGTGATGGTGCCCAGCGCATGCAGGTCGCGTGGCAGCGGACCGCGGCGCGCGGCGGCGATGCTGACGGGCACGGGTTGCTGGGCGTAACCGGGAATGGCGGCGGCGGGCGGACCTTGCAGGGCGTAGCGCCAGATTGCCCAGCCGGCCAACGCGGCCACGGCCAGGAAGGTGGCCAGCGCCAGCCGCTGGCGCAACGCGGCGGGGCCCGCGGAAGAAGGCAAGGGCATCTCGGTACTGCCGGGGGATAAGTTGGGGACAGTACGGATTCTAGCTGAATAATAATTATTAGCGTTTTTGTATCAGCTTATCGTCAGGTTCGATGCGGCCTCCCTTGCGCCGGTTTGCCGCCGGCGCGCCCAGGCCGGCCTCGGCCAGCCGCGTCTGGATCAATTCAAGCAGCGCCCGGGCCCGCGCGCTGACCGAGTGGCGGTGGCTGTAGACCCCGAGCAACTGCAGCGGCGCCGGTTGCAGGTCCAGCGGCACTTCGCACAGGCGGCCGGCGGCCAGGTCCTCCTGGCATGAGACGGCCGCCAGGATCGCGAAGCCGATGCCCTGGCGCGCGCCCATCAGCGCCAGTTCGCCGCTGTTGACGCGGTAGCGGCTGCGCACCGGCACCTTGACGATGTCTCCGGCCGCGTCCACGAATTGCCAGGGCATGCCCTTGAGCGCGCTCAGGGTGGTGATGCAGGGCAGCGCCTTGAGCTGGCGCGCCTGGCGCGGCACGCCGACGCGGGCCAGCAGCGCGGGCGAGGCAACCACGATGCTGGGCAATATCGCCAGTTCGCGCGTGATGAGGCTGCTGTCGTCCTGGCGGCCGCGATGGAACACGATCGACAGATCGACATCCTCGCGCAGCGCGTCGATGCCATCGAGGCGGGTGTCGCAGGCCAGGTCGATGCCGGGGTGGCGATCGCAGAACTCCGCCAGGATCGGCGCCAGCAACCGTGGCGCTTCGCCCGGCATGCACAGGTGCAGCGGTCCGCGCAGTTCCTGCCTGGCCGCGCCCAGTTCCTCTTCCGTGGCGGCCAGGCTGTCCAGCAACGGCTTGGCCCGCTGGTACAGCAGTTGGCCGGCTTCGGTCATGCGCAGATGGCGGGTGCTGCGTTCCAGCAGCCGCACGCCCAGCCGCCGCTCCAGTCCCGCGACATGGCGGCTGACGTTCGACGACGGCATGGCCAGGCGCCGCGCCGCGCCCGCGAAGCTCTGTTCATCCACCACCGCCGCGTAGACGCGAACGCTGTTCAGATCCAGGGCCTGACCCATGATTATCCCGTTTGCGATATGAAAGGAACCCATTTTTTCATACTAGTTCTCGCATCCGGCGGAATCTACGATGCGGATCCCGTGTGCGGCGTCGGGCCGGCACGCGGGATTTGAAGGAAGGATTCAGCATGGATATCGGAATACTGGGCGGTGGGATCGCCGGCCTGAGCGTGGCGCTCGCCCTGCATCGGTCGGGACATCGGCCGCGGGTCTACGAACGCGGCGCCGCGCCGGCCACGATGGGGGCCGGCGTGACGCTATGGCCCAATGCGGGTTGCGTGCTTGACCGGCTCGGGCTGCTGCCGGACGTCGCGGCGCTGGGGGGCAAGCCGGTGGCGATGCGCCGTTACGACCCAGCGGGCAATGCCCTGGGCGGACTCGACATCGCCGCGCTGGATCGCCTGATGGGTTACCCGACCCATGCGATCCTGCGCCGCGACCTGCTGGCCGTGCTGCTGGCGCACACGGCGCGCGCCGGCATCACGGTCGAGTACGGCCATCGCGCGATGGCGATCGAGCCGGGCGATGATGGCCGCGCCACGGCGCGGTTTGGCAATGGCGCCGCCATCCGGCCGGACCTGCTCATCGGCGCGGATGGCCGGATGGACTCGGTGGCGCGTCGGTTCGTCACGGGCGACAACACGCCGGTGTACCAAGGGTTCGTGAACTGGATCGGCGTCGCGTCGGCTCCAGGCCTGGCCGATGACATCGCCATCCAGGACTATTGGGGCGTCGGCGAGCGTTTCGGCTGCGTCGCGGTGCGGCGGGATCTGGTCTATTGGGCCGGGGCCCAGGTCCGGCCGCTGTCCGCCGCCGGGGAGGGGGCGGATCCGCGCGCGGAGGTTGCCGGCCTTTTCGCCGCTTGGGCCGCGCCGGTCGCGCGCCTCATCCAGGCGACGCCCGCCGACGCCGTGCGCCTGATCGCCGTGCATGACCTGGACACGCCGGCGGTCTGGCATCGGGACAATGTGCTGCTGGTGGGCGATGCCGCGCACGCGCCGTTGCCGACCTCGGGCCAGGGCGCGTGCCAGGCGCTGGAGGATGCCTGGCACCTGGGCCAATGCCTGGCGACCGGGCCGCGCGACCTGGAGGCGGCGCTGGCCGCCTTCACCGCGATCCGCCGGCCCAAGACCGCCGGCTTGACCGAGCTGGCCCGCGTCCATGCGCGCGGCCTGTTCGAGCGCGATCCGGAGATCTGCCGCCTGCGCGATCAGCAGGCCAGGGCGGCCGACCCGGCGGCGGCGCTGCGGGGCTTGGCCAGCGCCTGGGGCGAAGGGCTGTGAACGGGGATAATACGGTTTTCCAGCCAGTTTCCGCCCCGGCGCGCGCCGGGCCGCTCATAGGGTTTCATCCATGCAAGAAAATACCTCCGCCGCCGCGCTGATCGACGCGCTGCGCACCGACCGCGCCGCGTTGCAGTTGTGGCAAACCGTGGCGCGCGAGTACCAGGGCAAGCATGCCGAGGTGCTGGCGCCGCTGGAGGTCACCGAGATCGAGCTAAAGGCCAGGCTGGTGTTCTGCTTCGACCATGCCGCCAAGCAGAAGGAGCTGACCAAGGCGGAACGTCAACTGGTGTCCGAGATCGCCGCGCAATTGGGGCAGGAGACGCTGTTCTCGATCCTGCTGGACGGCACGCCGGCCGAATGCGACGTCGAGCGCCTGAAGGCGGTCTACCGCAAGCACAGCGGTTCCGACATCGACGCCGAAGTGGCCGAGGAACGCGAGGCCGAGGCGGCCGAGATGGCCGAGATGGCCGCCTCCGCGCAGGCCCAGGCAGGCGCGCCCGCCACCGCCGCGACGTTCGCGCCGGACGCGCTGGCGCAGGCCGAGGCCTTGCTGGCGCTGGGGCCGGACGGGCTGAACGGCGTGGCCGAAGATAAGCTGGCGCTGGCCATTCCCGTGCTGCGGGAGCAACTGGCGGCCGTGAACCGCGAGCTGGCCGCGTTCGAGCGCGACTTCAAGGCCGAATACCGTTTCGATCCGGAGCAGCCGATCGACCCGGCCGACCTGATGGAAGACCTGGACGCGGAAATCGCCGATGTGCAGGACTACATCGGCGAGCTGGAGTTCGAGCTGTCGCAGTTCGTCGACATGCAGCAGCTCAAGGCCTGGCTCAAGGCCATGAAGAAGCAACTGGAAGCGACCCGCCGGCGCGAAGCGCGCGGCTAAGAAGCGGGGCGGCCGCCCGCGCTTCAAGGCGCCCGGCGCGGCCCGGCGGGCACGATCTTCATCATCGGCGCCGCCGGCTTGGCCGCGGCGTCCGCGCGCGGACGGATCATCCACGGCAAGAAGCGCCACAGGTACAAGCCGAACCCCAGCGCCCAGGCGCCGGCCGACGCATGCAGCAAGCCCAGCGCGGCGCCCGTCGGCACCAGGGCGGCCAGGCGCAGCAGCGCCGCCAGGATCACCAGCGCATAGCTCAGCACCATGCTGCGGTCGGCGCGCAGCGGCCGGCCCAAGTGGCCCATCGCCGTGCGCGTGGCCATGCCGATGATCAGCACCGAGAAACCGGCCACGCCGATGACGTGCGCCGGCCAGGCCGGCCGCGCCACGTAGCCGGCCAGTTGCGCCGCGCCCGCCAGCAGGCCGATGCCCAGGCCCAGATAACCCACGTACAGGATCCAAAGCAGCGGCACGCGGCGCGCGGCCCACGGCTTCCAGGCCAGCCACTGCGCCAGCGCCAGGATGCCGGTGACCGCGAGCAGCAGCGCGGCGGCACGCGGCGCCCCGGCCAGCAGGCCGGCAATCGCCAGCACGCCGGCGCCGAGCTGCCAATGGCCGCTGCGGGTGTGGGGCGGAATTTCCAGGCCCTGCACGGCCCGCTTGGCGAAGAACGGCAGCACGCGGCGCGCGATCAGCAGCGTCAGCACCGCCATCACCAAAAGGCCGGCGTTGAAGTAGCGCATCAGCGCCAGGTAATCGCCCGCCAGCGCGGCGCGCAGATACAGCGCGTGGGCCGCGGCCAGCGCCAGCAGCAGCAATGGCACGCCGTAGTTGCGGCGATTGCGCGTGATCCAGACGGCGCGCGCCAGGGCAATGGCGGCCGACAGGAAGAACAGCAGGTCGGCCACGGCGGCGACGGTGAAGGCCGTCATGCCGGGCGCCAGGTAGGCGCCGCGCGCCACCAGCCAGACCACACACAGCGCCGCCAGCGGCGCGCCGCGCAGCGGATTGCGGCCGGTCCAGTTGGCGCCGGCCGTCAGCAGGAAGCCGACCGCGATGGTGGCCACGAAGCCCCACAGCATCTCGTGGGCGTGCCACGGCATGGCGGTCAGCACGCCCGTCAGTCGGGCCGGCGCGAACACCCATAGCAGCACCGACAGCAACGCCCAGGCGCAGCCAGCCAGGTACAGCGGGCGAAAGCCCATTTCGGTGAAGGCGCGCCAATTCGGCCGCGCGGCGCCGTCGGCGGCGGGTTCTTCCAGGGTGAGCAGGGTGGACATGATGACCTTTGACCAGTAGCCGGCGGAGGGGTTTTGAATATGTATTTGAAACACATATTAATGCCTAAGAAGGCTTTCGGCCCATCGCGTGGATTTGATCCCGCGCAAACGCGGCGGCTTTTCCGGGGTGACTAGTCACATCGGCGGCGCCGATATGGTCGGCCGGCGAATGGTGGCGGCAGGCGCGGATGCCTAGGCTTGGGGCTGTCGTATTCCGTGTGCAAAAAAGCGAGAACCACCATGGCATCAACCCACCCCTCGGCCAGCGCGCCCATGCGGGTCCTGGTATCCAGCACCTTCGCCTTCACCATCTGCTTCGCGGTATGGATGATCTTCGCGGTGCTGGGCATTCCCATCAAGACACAGCTCGGCCTGTCCGAGACCGAATTCGGCCTGCTGGCCGCCATGCCGGTGCTGACCGGCTCCCTGGTGCGCGTGCCGCTGGGCATCTGGACCGACCGCTACGGCGGCCGGCCGGTGTTCTTCGTGCTGATGCTGCTGGCGGTGGTGCCGATCTGGCTGCTGTCCTACGCCACCGAGTACTGGCAGTTCCTGGTGCTGGCGCTGTTCGTGGGCCTGACCGGCGGCTCGTTCTCGGTCGGCACGCCCTACGTGGCGCGCTGGTTTCCGCGCAACAAGCAGGGCCTGGCCATGGGCGTGTTCGGCGCCGGCAATTCGGGCTCGGCCATCACCAAGTTCGTGGCGCCGGCGCTGATCGCCGCCGCCGGCGGCGCCTGGGTGATCGTGCCGCAGGTGTACGCGGTGGCGCTCCTGGTGACGGCGATCCTGTTCTGGCTGTTCTCGGCCTCGGATCCGTCGCACCGGGTGGCCGGCGGCGCCAGCCTGAAGGCGCAATTCGCGATGCTGAAGGACCCGCGCGTGTGGCGCTACTGCCAGTACTACTCGGTGGTGTTCGGCGGCTACGTGGCGCTGGCGCTCTGGATGACCAAGTACTACATCGGCGAGTATGGCTTCGACATGAAGCTGGCGGCGCTGCTGGCCGCGTGCTTCTCGCTGCCGGGCGGCGTGCTGCGCGCCATGGGCGGCTGGATCTCGGACCGCTACGGCGCCTACAAGACCACCTGGTGGGTGATGTGGGTGTGCTGGGTGGCGTTCTTCATCCTGAGCTATCCGCAGACCCACTTCACGGTCATGACCACCGGCGGCCCGCGCCAGTTCGACATCGCCCTGGGGCCGGTCAGCTTCACCATCCTGCTGTTCATCGTCGGCATCGCCATGGCGATTGGCAAGGCCTCGGTCTTCAAGTTCATCTCGGATGAGTTCGGCCAGAACATCGGCGCGGTCTCGGGCATCGTCGGCCTGGCCGGCGGCCTCGGCGGCTTCATCCTGCCGATCCTGTTCGGCGTGCTGCTGGACCTGACCGGCGTGCGCTCCAGCGCCTTCATCCTGCTGTACGGCACGGTCTGCGTCTCGCTCATCTTCATGCATTTCAGCTTCCGGCCCGAAAGCGCCGCCACCGCGCGGCGCCAAGCCGCCTGACCCCAACCGGAGAACACCTATGACTTCCCATGTCCTGGCGCGCTGGGAGCCGGAAAACCCCGGCTTCTGGAAACAGACCGGCGCCCGCATCGCCAACCGCAACCTGTGGATTTCCATTCCCGCGCTGATGCTGGCGTTCAGCATCTGGATGCTGTGGAGCGTGGTGGTGGTCAACCTCGACCGCGCCGGCTTCATGCTGTCCAAGAACCAGATGTTCTGGCTGACCGCGCTGCCGGCGCTGTCGGGCGCCACGCTGCGCATCTTCTATTCGTTCCTGGTGCCGGTGTTCGGCGGCCGCAAGTGGACCGCGATCTCGACCGCCTCGCTGCTGATCCCGGCGCTGGGCATGGGCTTTGCGCTGCGCGACCCGACCACCTCGTTCCCGACGCTGCTGATCCTGGCGCTGCTGTGCGGCCTGGGCGGCGGCAACTTCAGCTCCAGCATGGCCAACATCAGCTTCTTCTTTCCCAAGGACAAGAAAGGCCTGGCCACGGGCCTGAACGCCGGTATCGGCAACCTGGGCGTGTCGCTGGTGCAGTTCGTGGTGCCGGTGGTGATCTCGATGGGCGTGTTCGGCGCCCTCGGCGGCGAGCCGCAGACGATTACCGCCGGCGGCGCGCAGCGCAGCCTGTGGCTGCAGAACGCCGGCTTCATCTGGGTCATTCCCATCGCGCTGGCTTCGCTGGCGGCATGGTTCGGCATGAACGACATCGCCGACGCGCGCGCCTCGTTCGCCGACCAGGCGGTGATCTTCAAGCGCAAGCACAACTGGCTGATGTGCTGGCTGTATGTCGGCACCTTCGGCTCGTTCATCGGCTTTTCGGCCGGCTTCGCCATGCTAACCAAGACGCTGTTCCCGCAGGTCGATCCGACCACCTACGCCTTCCTGGGGCCGCTGGTGGGCTCGCTGACGCGGCCGGTGGGCGGCTGGGTCTCGGACAAGCTGGGCGGGGCGCGGGTCACGCTGTTCACCTTCGTCGGCATGATCGCCGCGGTGCTGGGCGTGGTGATGTTCCTGCCGCTGAACGGGCAGGGCGGCGACTTCAGCGGCTTCCTGGCCATGTTCATCGTGCTGTTCGCGCTGACCGGCGTGGGCAACGGCTCGACCTTCCGCATGATTCCTGTGATCTTCCTGCGCGAGCGCACCCAGGCCGCGCACGGCAAGGGCGAGGCCGCGCAGAAGCAGGCCCTGACCGACGCGGCGCGCGAATCGGCCGCGGTGCTGGGCTTTTCCGGCGCGATCGGCGCCTATGGCGGCTTTTTCATCCCGCGCAGCTTCGGCACCTCGCTGGAGCTGACCGGCAGCGCCCAGGCGGCCCTGTATTGCTTCATCGGCTTCTACGCCACCTGCGTGCTGATCACCTGGTGGTACTACGCGCGCCGCAATGCGCCGGTGCCCTGCTGAGCGGGGCTGGCCGGGGTGACTAGTCACTCTGCCGCGCCCGCCCTGTGCCACCGGCGAATGGTCGGCGCGGCGGGCGACCACTAAAGTGATTTTGACAGCACGGATTGCAGTACGCGCCGGCCGGGCCGGCGCTCTTGGAGAAACGCAATGAGTCATTTTCTGGACCGGTTGAAGTTCATGTCGCGGGTGAAATCCACCTACGCGGACGGTCACGGCGAAGTGGTCAACGAAGACCGCAAGTGGGAAAACGCCTATCGCGCCCGCTGGCAGCACGACAAGGTGGTGCGCTCGACCCACGGGGTCAACTGCACCGGCTCGTGCTCGTGGAAGGTGTACGTCAAGAACGGCCTGATCACCTGGGAAACCCAGCAGACCGACTACCCGCGCACGCGGCCGGACCTGCCCAACCACGAGCCGCGCGGCTGTCCGCGTGGCGCGTCCTATAGCTGGTACGTCTATTCGGCGCAGCGCGTGAAGTACCCGATGATGCGGGGCCGCCTGATGGAAATGTGGCGCGAGGCGCGCAAGACCATGGACCCGATCGCGGCCTGGGAATGGATCAGCCAGGACCCGGCGCGCGCCATGCGCTACAAGTCGGTGCGCGGGCTGGGCGGCTTCGTGCGCACGGACTGGGACACGGCCACCGAGATGATCGCCGCCGCCAACGCCTACACCATCAAGAAGTTCGGCCCCGACCGCCTGATCGGCTTTTCGCCGATTCCCGCCATGTCGATGGTCAGCTACGCCGCCGGCGCCCGCTACCTGAGCCTGCTGGGCGGCGCCTGCCTGAGCTTCTACGACTGGTATTGCGACCTGCCGCCGGCCAGCCCGCAGATCTGGGGCGAGCAGACCGACGTGCCGGAATCGGCCGACTGGTACAACTCGACCTACCTGATGGTGTGGGGCTCGAACGTGCCGCAGACCCGCACGCCCGACGCCCACTTCTACACCGAGGTCCGCTACAAGGGCACCAAGACGGTGGCGGTGTCCAGCGACTTCGGCGAAATGGTCAAGTTCGGCGACATCTGGCTGGCGCCCAAGCAGGGCACCGACGCCGCGCTGGCGATGGCCATGGGCCACGTCATCCTCAAGGAATTCCACTTGTCAGGCGCCTCGGCCTATTTCCGCGACTACGTGCGGCGCTACACCGACATGCCGATGCTGGTCCTGCTCAAGGAGCGCGACGGCTTTTATGCGCCCGACCATTTCCTGCGCGCCTCGCAGCTTGACGGCGCGCTGGGCGAGCAGAACAACCCCGACTGGAAGACGCTGGTATTCGACGAAACCAGCGGCGACCTGGTGGCGCCCAACGGCAGCATCGGCTTTCGCTGGGGCGAGGGCGCGGTCAACGGCGGCGAGAAGGTCGGCCGCTGGAACCTGGAAGCCCGTGACGGCGGCAGCGGCCGCGCGATCGAGCCGCGTCTGAGCCTGGTCGATGGCGCCGACGCCGTGGTCGGCGTGGGTTTCCCGTACTTCGGCGCCGAGCACGATGAAGTGCTGGTGCGCAACGTGCCGGTGCGCCGCATCCGCCTGGCCGACGGCAGCGAGGCCCTGGCGGCCACGGTGTACGACCTGCAGATGGCCAACTACGGCCTGGATCGCGGCCTGGGCGGCGGCAACGTGGCCACGTCCTATGACGACGACGTGCCCTATACCCCGGCCTGGCAGGAAAAGCACACCGGCGTGCCGCGCGCGCAGGTGATCCAGGTGGCGCGCGAGTTCGCCCAGAACGCCCACGATACCGAAGGCAAGTCGATGGTCATCGTCGGCGCCGGCCTGAACCACTGGTATCACATGGACATGATCTACCGCGGCATCATCAACATGCTGATGATGTGCGGCTGCGTCGGCAAGAGCGGCGGCGGCTGGGCCCACTACGTGGGCCAGGAAAAGCTGCGCCCGCAGTTCGGCTGGGCGCCGCTGGCGTTCGCGTCCGACTGGGTGCGTCCGCCGCGCCAGATGAACGGCACCTCGTTCTTCTACGCCCATACCAGCCAGTGGCGCCATGAAAAACTGAACGTGCAGGAAGTGCTTGGCCCGACCGCCGACCGCGGCCGCTATGGCGACCTCAGCATGATCGACCTGAACGCCCGCGCCGAGCGCATGGGCTGGCTGCCGTCGGCGCCGCAGTTGCGCACCAATCCGCTGGACCTGACCGCGCAGGCCGAAGCCGCCGGCAAGGACCCGGTGGCGCACGCCGTCGAGCAGCTCAAGTCCGGGGAACTGCGCATGTCTTGCGAAGACCCCGACGACCCCGCCAACTTCCCGCGCAATATGTTCGTGTGGCGTTCCAACATCCTGGGCTCCAGCGGCAAGGGCCACGAGTACTTCCTGAAGTACCTGCTGGGCACGCAGAACGCGGTGTTCGGCGACGAGGCCGACGCCATCAAGCCGGTCGAAGTCACCTACCAGGAAGACGCGGCCGAGGGCAAGCTCGACCTGCTGACGGTGCTGGACTTCCGCATGAGCACCACCTGCCTGTACGGCGACATCGTGCTGCCGACGGCCACCTGGTACGAGAAGGACGACCTCAACACGTCCGACATGCACCCCTTCATCCACCCGCTGAGCGAAGCCGTGCAGCCGCTCTGGGAAAGCAAGACCGACTGGGAGATCTACAAGCTGCTGGCCAGGAAGTTCAGCGAGATCGGCGGCCCCTACCTGGGCAAGCGCCGCGACCTGGTGCTGACGCCGCTGATGCATGACACCCCGGGGGAACTGGGGCAGGCCTTCGAACCCAGGGACTGGAAGCTGGGCGAATGCGACCTGGTGCCGGGCAAGACCGCGCCCAACATGACCGTGGTCGAGCGCGACTACAACGACATCTACCGCAAGTTCACCTCGGTCGGTCCGCTGCTGGACAAGCTGGGCAACGGCGGCAAGGGTATCAACTGGAACACCGAGCACGAAGTGGGCGAACTGGCCGGCATCAACGAGCGCGTGGCCGAAGCCGGCGTGAGCCAGGGCCGGCCGCGGCTGGACAGCGCCATCGACGCCGCCGAAATGATCCTGACCTTCGCGCCCGAGACCAATGGCCACGTGTCGGTCAAGGCCTGGGAAGCGCTGGGCAAGATCACCGGCCGCGACCACACCCACCTGGCGCTGGGCCGCGAGCACGACAAGATCCGCTTCCGCGACATCCAGGCGCAGCCGCGCAAGATCATCTCGGCGCCGACCTGGTCGGGCCTGGAAAGCGAAGAGGTCAGCTACAACGCCGGCTACACCAACGTGCACGAGCTGATCCCGTGGCGCACCCTGACCGGCCGCCAGCAGTTTTACCAGGACCACCGCTGGATGCTGGACTTCGGCGAGGGCTCGTGCGTCTACAAGCCGGCGATCGACACCAAGACCATCGCGCCGATGCTGGGGCGCTATCCCAATGGCGAGAAGGAGCTGGTGCTGAACTGGCTGACGCCGCACCAGAAGTGGGGCATCCACAGCACCTATTCCGACAACCTGCGCATGCTGACGCTGAGCCGCGGCGGTCCCCACGTGTGGATCTCCGAGGCCGAGGCCAAGCAGGCCGGGCTGGTCGACAACGACTGGGTCGAGGTGTTCAACGTCAACGGCACGCTGACCGCGCGGGTGGTGGTGAGCCAGCGCGTGCCGGTCGGCATGTGCCTGATGTACCACGCCCAGGAAAAGATCGTGAACGTGCCGGGCGCGGAGACCAGCGGCAAGCGCGGCGGCATCCACAACTCGGTGACGCGCACCGTGCTCAAGCCGACCCACATGATCGGCGGCTACGCCCAGCAGGCCTACGGCTTCAACTACTACGGCACCGTGGGCGCCAACCGCGACGAGTTCGTGGTGCTGCGCAAGATGAAGAAAGTGGACTGGCTGGAAGGCCCGCTGGTCGAGGATCCCGCCGCCCAAACGCAACAGGAAGAGAAGCAATCATGAGGATACGCGCCCAAATCGGCATGGTGCTGAATCTGGACAAGTGCATCGGCTGCCACACTTGCTCGGTCACCTGCAAGAACGTCTGGACCAGCCGCGACGGCGTCGAGTACGCCTGGTTCAACAACGTCGAGACCAAGCCCGGCATCGGCTATCCCAAGGAATGGGAGAATCAGGAGAAATGGCAGGGCGGCTGGCGCCGCACGGCGGCGGGCAAGCTGGAACCGCGCCAGGGCGGCAAGCTGCGCATCCTGGCCAACCTGTTCGCCAACCCGAACCTGCCGCAGATCGACGACTACTACGAGCCGTTCACCTTCGATTACGAGCACCTGAAGAACGCGCCGCTGTCGCAAACGCCGCCCACCGCGCGCCCGGTGTCGGTGCTGACCGGCAAGAAGATGGACAAGATCGTCTGGGGTCCGAACTGGGAGGACGACCTGGGCGGCGAATTCGCCGCGCGCAGCCGCGACGCCCTGTTCGAGGGCGTGCAGAAGGAGATGTACTCGACCTTCGAGAACACCTTCATGATGTACCTGCCGCGCCTGTGCGAACACTGCCTGAACCCGGCCTGTGTCGCCAGTTGCCCGTCGGGCTCGATCTACAAGCGCGAGGACGACGGCATCGTGCTGGTCGACCAGGACAAGTGCCGCGGCTGGCGCATGTGCATCTCGGGCTGCCCGTACAAGAAGATCTACTACAACTGGCACAGCGGCAAGGCCGAGAAGTGCACCTTCTGCTATCCGCGCATCGAGGCCGGCCAGCCGACCGTGTGCTCGGAGACCTGCGTCGGCCGCATCCGCTACCTGGGCGTCATGCTGTACGACGCCGACCAGATCGAGCGCGCCGCCGCCGTCGGCAACGAGCAGGACCTGTACGAATCGCAGCTGGACTTGTTCCTGGACCCGCATTCGCCCGAGGTGATCGCCGCGGCGCGCGAGCAGGGCATCCCGGAATCGTGGCTGGAAGCCGCGCGCCAGTCGCCGGTCTACAAGATGGCGGTGCAATGGCGAGTCGCCTTCCCGCTGCATCCGGAATACCGCACGCTGCCGATGGTCTGGTACATCCCGCCGCTGTCGCCGATCCAGACCGCCGCCGAGGCCGGCAAGATGCCGCAGCGCACGCTGGGCAAGAGCGCCATGATCCCGGACGTGGCCAGCCTGCGCATCCCGGTGCGCTACCTGGCCAACCTGCTGACCGCGGGCAAGGAAGCCCCGGTGCTGCGGGCGCTCGAACGGATGCTGGCGATGCGCGCCTACAAGCGCGCCGAGACCGTGCATGGCGAGCGCGATACGGCCTTGCTGGAACAGGTCGGCCTGTCGGAAGCGACGGTGCAGGACATGTACCGCATCATGGCGATTGCCGATTACGAGGACCGCTTCGTGGTGCCCGGCAGCCACAAGGAGATCGTCGAGGACAGCTTCAACGAGAAGGGCAGTTGCGGCTTCACCTTCGGCAACGGCTGCTCGGGCGGCGTCTCGGAAGGCACGCTGTTCGGCCGCAAGCCGCAGGGCAGCGAGATCTTCATCGACATGCCGAAGTCGCGCAAGAAGGCCGCGGCCTGAGACGGGAGAACATCATGAGCCTTTATCGACTGCTTTCCGCGCTGCTCTGCTACCCCGAACAGGAACTGCTCGACGCCCTGACCGAGGTCGAGGCCGCACTGGCCGCCTATCCGGAAGCCGAGGAAACCCTGCAACCGCTGATCGGCCACCTGGCCAGCCAGGACCTGATCGCGCTGCAGGAAGCCTACGTCGCCACCTTCGACCGCAACCGCGCCCATTCGCTGCACCTGTTCGAGCACGTGCACGGCGAAAGCCGCGACCGTGGCCAGGCCATGGTCGACCTGCTGGAGACCTACCGCCAGCACGGCTTCGAACCGGTGGTGTCGGAGCTGCCGGACCACGTGCCGCTGTTCCTGGAGTTCCTGGGCGTGATCGACCCGGCCGTGGCGCGGGACCTGCTGGACGACGCCATCCACGTGCTGGCCGCCATCGGCTCGCGCCTGGCGCGCAACGAGAGCCCGTACGCCAGCGTCTTCGTCGTGCTGCGCGGGCTGTCGCGGGTCACGCCGCGCGAGCAGACCGCGCCGCCGGTGCGCGACATGGACGAAGCCATGGAGACCTTCGGCGCCGGCGCCGACGGCGTCGAACCGCTGCTGCGCCCGTTCTCGGGCGACGGCGCGCAGGCCGTGCGCTTCTATCCCCGGGCGCCGGTCACCCGCTAATTTCCAGGATACGCATCATGAATTCCCTGAACCAGTTCTTCTTCGGCATCTACCCCTACATTGCCCTGACGGTGTTCCTGCTGGGCAGCCTGGCGCGCTTCGAGCGCGAGCAGTACACCTGGAAGACCGACAGCTCGCAACTGCTGCATCGCGGGCAGTTGCGGCTGGGCAACATCCTCTTTCACGTCGGCATCCTGGGGCTGTTCTTCGGCCACCTGGTCGGCTTGCTGACCCCGGTGGCGGTGTGGGACACGCTGGGCGTGTCGCACACGCTCAAGCAGACGGTCGCCATGGTGGCCGGCGGCGTCATGGGCGGGCTGTGCCTGATCGGCCTCCTGATCCTGATCCACCGCCGCCTGAGCGACCCGCGCATCCGCAAGGCCACCCGGCCCGGCGACAAGCTGTTGCTGGCGTGGATCCTGGCGACGCTGCTGCTGGGCCTGTCGACCATCGCGCTGTCGGCCGGCCACATGGACGGCGAGATGATGGTGCGCCTGATGCACTGGGCGCAGCACATCGTCACCTTCCGCAGTGGCGCCGCCGACTTCGTGGCCGAGGTGCCGCCGCTGTTCAAGGCGCACCTGTTCATGGGCCTGACGCTGTTCGTGATCTTCCCGTTCACGCGCCTGGTGCACGTGTGGAGCGGCTTCGCCTCGGTCGGCTATCTGGGCCGCGCCTGGCAACTGGTGCGTCCGCGCTGACCCGAGGAGGCCGACATGCCTGTGACGATCAATGGCGTCGAACTGACCGACGCCGACATGGAACAAGAACTGCCGCTGCACGCGGACGCGCCCAACCCGATACGCGCCGCCACCACGGCGCTGGTGCTGCGGCGGGTGCTGCGGGACGAGGCGGCGCGGCAGGGATTGGACCTCGCCTCGGAAGACGACGCCATCGGCGCCTTGCTGGCCCGCCAGGCGCCGGCGCCCGAGGCCGACGAGGCCGCCTGCCGCCGCTACTACCAGGCCAACCCGCAGCGCTTCATCGTGGGCGAGCTGATCGAGGCCGACCACATCCTGTTCCAGGTCACCCCCGGAGTGAACCTGGACCTGCTGCGGGCCCACGCCAGCGCGGTGCTGGCCGACCTGCTGGCCGATCCGTCCGGTTTCGCCGAGGTCGCGCGGCGACAGTCGAACTGCCCGTCGGCGACGGTGGGCGGCAACCTGGGGCAACTGGGGCGCGGCGACACCGTGCCCGAATTCGAAAAGGCCGTGTTCTCCCTGCCGGCCGGCGGCCTGCTGCCGCAGGTGCTGGAAACCCGCCACGGACTGCACATCGTGCGCGTGACGCGGCGCATCGAAGGGCGCCTGCTGCCGTTCGAGCAGGTGCGCGAATCGATCGCCTCGGCCCTGGCCGCCGCCAGCCGCGACACCGCCTGGCGCCAGTACGCCAGGCTGCTGGTGGATCGCGCCGACGTGCGCGGCATCGACCTGGGCGCGGCCGAGGACGACCGGGTGTTCGGGAGCCTGTCATGACACCCGCGCCCGCCCTGGCGGCGGCTCCGGCGGCCCCGGTCGCCCCTGTGGCGCCGACCGCGCCGCAAGGGCTGATTGACGGCTTCGGCCGCCGTATCGACTACCTGCGGGTCTCGGTCACCGACCGCTGCGACCTGCGCTGCGGCTATTGCATGCCCAAGGGCTTCAAGGGCTTCGAGGAGCCCGCCAACTGGCTGCGCCACGACGAGATGGCGCGACTGTCAGGTCTGTTCGCCGGCCTGGGCGTGCGCCGCGTGCGGCTGACGGGCGGCGAACCGCTGCTGCGCCGCGGCGTGGCCGACCTGGCGGCGGCGATGGCCGCGCTGCCAGGGGTGGACGACCTGTCGCTGTCGACCAACGGCACCCAACTGGCGCGCCATGCCGCCGCGTTGCGCGCGGCCGGCGTGGACCGTCTCAACATCAGCCTGGACACGCTGGACGCGGCCGCGTTCGGCCGCATCACCGGCCGCGATTGCCTCGACGCGGTGCTGGCCGGCCTGCGCGCCGCGCGCGAGGCCGGTTTCGCGCCGATCAAGCTCAACAGCGTGGTGCATGCCGCCACGCCCGAGGCCGACGTGCGCCGGCTGCTGGACTACGCGCTGGCGCAAGGCTTCATCCTGCGCCTGATCGAGCCGATGCCGGTGGGCGATTGCGGCCGCCGCTATGCCCATGCCGACCTCGGCGAGCTGGGCGCGCGGCTGGCGGCCGACGCCGGCCTGGTGCCGGCGCTGGCGGGGCAGGGCGCGGGCCCGGCGCGCTACTGGGGCACGGGCAGCGGCGCGCCGGCGCTGGGCGTCATCACCCCCATGTCGCGCCATTTCTGCGCCGCCTGCAACCGCGTGCGGCTGGGCGTGGACGGCACCCTGTACCTGTGCCTGGGCCAGGAAGACCGGGTGCCGCTGGGCCGGCTGCTGCGCGACGGCGCCAGCGACGCCGAACTGGAACAGGCGATCCGCGCCGGCATCGCCGCCAAGCCGGAACGCCACGAATTCACCACCCGGCCCGAGCGCATCGTGCGTTTCATGTCGCAGACCGGAGGCTGAACCATGCGCGACATCGAACGGCTGGTGGACGGCTTCCAGCGCTTCCAGCATCAATACTACGAAGAGGCGCCGTCGCTGTACCGCAACCTGCGCGACGGCCAGCACCCCAGCACGCTGCTGGTGGGCTGCTGCGATTCGCGGGTCGATCCGGCCATGCTGCTGGGCTGCGATCCGGGCGACATCTTCACCGTGCGCAACGTCGCCAACCTGGTGCCGCCGCCCGACCGCGACCAGGGCCACCACGGCGTGCTGGCCGCTATCCAGTTCGCGGTCGAGCAACTGGCGGTCAGCCGCATCATCGTGCTGGGCCATGCCCAGTGCGGCGGCATCCGCGCGCTGATGGAGCGTCCGGCGCGCGGCGGCGGCGAGCCGGACTACCTGGACCGCTGGATGGATATCGCCGAGCCGGCGCGCCTGCGCGTGTTGAGCGAGATGCCGACGGCGTCGCTGGCGGAACACCGGCGCGCCTGCGAGCAGGCGTCCATCCTGATCTCGCTGCGCAACCTGGAGGCGCTGCCGTGCGTGCAGCGGCGCCTGCAGGCCGGCGACCTGACCCTGCACGGCTGGTACTTCGACCTGGTGGCGGGCGCTTTGCTGGCATACTCGGCCCGGGCGGACGCGTTTCTGCCCATCGTCTGTCCCTTGTTCACGGAGCCCGCATGACCCCCGTTTTCGGCATCGCCGGCCGCTCAGGCAGCGGCAAGACCACCCTGATCGAGGCCATGCTGCCGCTGCTGGGCGCGCGCGGCCTGAAGGTCAGCGTCATCAAGCACAGCCACCACGATTTCGAAATGGAGCCGCCCGGCAAGGACAGCGCGCGCTTTCGCCAGGCCGGCGCGCAGGAGGTGATGGTGGCGTCGCCGTTCCGCTATGCCATCGTGCACGAGCTGCGCGGCGCGTCCGAGCCGTCGCTGGCCGAGCAGGTGGCCCGCCTGGCGCCGGCCGACCTGGTGCTGGTCGAAGGCTTCAAGCAGGCCGCCATTCCCCGCATCGAGGTCTACCGCCCGGCGCTGGGCAAGCCGCCGCTGCATGCCGAGGACGGCGGCTTCCTGGCCATCGTGTCCGACGCGGCGCTGGAGACGGATCTGCCCTGCCTGCCGCTGAACGACCCGGCGGCGGTGGCCGATTTCATCGTCCGCGCGCTGGGGCGGGGCTGAGCGAAAGGACTACACTAGATCCGGTAAACCGCGCCGCGCGCCGCCGCCGGCCACCGCCGCCACGCCCATCCACCCGCCAGTCCTTCCCGATGTCCATGCCCGATCCCGCCGCCGACGCCCACGGCCTGCCGTCGCCGCGCCACCGGCTGTCGACGCGCATCGTCGCCAGTTCGCTGGTCGCGTTGATCGTGGTGCTGGGCATGATCGGCCTGACGCTATGGCTGTCGTGGCAGTTGGAAGGGGCGGGCGCGGCCATCAACGACACCGGCAGCCTGCGCATGCGCGCCAACCGCGTGGCGGTCGAGCTGATGCGGCCCGAGGCCGGGCGCCAGGCGCGCACGGAGGAGCAGGTGCGGCTGATGGATGACACCATCGCCCGGCTGGCGCGCGGCAACCCGGCGCGGCCGCTGTTCATTCCCAACGACCCGCTCATCCGCCGGCACTGGGCGGGCGTGGCCGACTACTGGCGCGACATCATGCGGCCGGCGGCGATGCGCGCCATCGCCCGCGACGACGCGGCCGAGTACCTGCGGACGCTGCCCGATTTCGTCGCCCGCGCCGACGAACTGGTGCGCATGATCGAACAGGACAACGCCGGCAAGACCACCTCGCTGCGCCTGTCGCAGGGCGTGCTGGCGGCCATCGCCAGCGCCGGCACCCTGGCCATGATCTACCTGCTGTACTTGTGGATCATCGCGCCGGTGCTGCGCCTGCGCGACGGCCTGCAGCGCATGGCCGCGCGCGAATTCAGCACCCGCCTGCCGGTCGAGAGCCAGGACGAATTCGGCGTGCTGGCGCGCGGTTTCAACCGCATGGCCGATGAGTTGCAGAGCCTGTATGCGGGGCTGGAGCAGCGCGTGGGCGAAAAGACCGCCCAGCTCGCGGCGCAGAACCGCGACATCGGCGCGCTGTACGACATGGCGGCATTCCTGAACCAGCCCAACGACATCGAGGCGATGTGCCAGGGGTTCCTGCGCCGCGTCATGCTGCAGTTCGACGCCGAGGGCGGCAGCATCCGCGCGCTTGACCCCGACAACGAAAAGCTCAACCTGGTGGTGTCGGTGGGGCTGTCCGAGGAACTGGTGGAATCCGAGCACTGCATGCGGGTCGACGACTGCTACTGCGGCGTGGCCACCCGCCAGGCCGGCGTCATCGTGATCCAGGATCTGCGCCAGGCGCCGTCGCAGGCGGAGCTGAACTGCCAGCGCGACGGTTTCGCCAGCGTGGCGGTGTTCCGCATCGTCACGCGCGACGAGGTGCTGGGCTCGTACTCCCTGCATTTCCGCCAGCCGCGCAAGCTGGCCGCGTCCGAATCGCAGTTGCTGGAAACGCTGGGGCAACTGCTGGGCGTGGCGCTGGACAACCGCCGCCTGGGCGCCCAGGCGCGTCAACTGGCGGTCGTGCAGGAGCGTGGCCTGGTCGCGCAGGGCCTGCACGACAGCCTGGCGCAAGGCCTGAATTTCCTCAACCTGCAATTGCAATTGCTGGACGCCGCCGTCAAGCGCGGCGACCAGGCCGAGGTCGAGGAGATCCTGCCGCTGCTGCGCACCGGCGTGGACGAAAGCTACAAGGACGTGCGCGAACTGCTGACCAATTTCCGCGACAAGCTGGGCCAGGGCGACCTGAAGACGGCCATCGAGGACACGGTCGAGCGCTTCCGCCGCCAGACCGGCGTGCGCACGGAGCTGGCCTTCAGCCAGGGCGTCGGCGCGCCGCTGGCGCCGGAGCAGCAATTGCAGGTGCTGTTCATCCTGCAGGAAGCGTTGTCCAACGTGCGCAAGCATTCCGAGGCCGACCGGGTCGACGTGGTGGTGCGCAACGACCGCGACTTCAACCTGCTGATCGCCGACAACGGCCAGGGCTACGATCCGGACGAAGTGGCGCGGCGTGGCGAGGCCCACATCGGCCTGCACATCATGCGCGAACGCGCCGCCCGGATGCATGCCTTGATTACAATGAAGTCCCGGCCCGGCGGCGGCACGCGCATCGCGTTGACCCTGCCCGACGCCGAACGCCAGGCCGCCTGACCCATCAAGACCATGCCCATCCGTATCCTGCTCGTCGACGACCACACCCTGTTCCGCTCGGGGATGCGCCTGCTGTTGCAGCGCCAGCCCGATTTCGAGGTCGTGGCCGAGGCCGGCGACGGCGTCGAGGGCCTCAAGCGCGCCAAGGAACTCAAGCCCGACGTGGTGCTGCTGGACCTGAACATGCCGGGCCTGTCGGGGCTGGAGACGCTGCAACTGCTGACCCAGGATCTGCCTTCCTGTGCGGTCATCATCCTCACCGTGTCGGAAGAGGCCGACGAACTCGGCCAGGCGTTGCGCGACGGCGCGCGCGGCTACCTGCTCAAGAACATCGACGCCGAGGCGCTCACCACCGCCGTCCGCCGCGCCGCCGGCGGCGAGCCGGTCATCGCCGAAAGCATGACGGCCAAGCTGGTCGAGCAGTTCCGCGGCCAGGCCAGCCTGGCCGCGCAGGCGCCGGCGGGGCAGGCCGAGCGCCATCGCCTGACGGCGCGCGAACGCCAGATCGTGCAGTGCCTGGCGCGCGGCGCCAGCAACAAGGTCATCGCGCGCGAACTCGACGTCAGCGAAAGCACGGTCAAGATCCATGTGCAGAACGTGCTGAAGAAGCTCAACCTGACCAGCCGCGTGCAGGTGGCGGTCTACGCCGTCGAACACGGGCTGCACGGCGACGACCCGGTCTGACGGCGCCGCGCCGGCTCGCGCTGGCCGCGCGGTTTGATCTGCGACAAGGCCACGGGCCGCGCCGGCCCCTAGACTGGCCGGCATGCAAATCCGAACCACTCCCCTGGAACTGGTGGCGCCGGCCGGCAGCCTGGCCGCGCTGAAGGCGGCGGTCGAGGCCGGCGCAGACACGGTCTACCTGGGCCTGAAGAACGCCACCAACGCCCGCAACTTCGCCGGGCTCAATTTCACCGAACGCGACATCCGCGCCGGCGTCGAACTGGCGCACAGCCGCCAGCGCAAGGTGCTGTTCGCCATCAACACCTTCGTGCAGGCCGGCCGCGGCCAGGAATGGCGCGAGGCGGTCGACGCCGCGCACGGGCTGGGCGCGGACGCGGTCATCATGGCCGATGCCGGCCTGCTGGCCTACGCCCGCGACCGCTATCCCGACCTGCGCCTGCACCTGTCGGTGCAGGGCTCGGCCACCCACACCGACGCCATCGAACTGATGAAGGAGCAATTCGGCATCCAGCGGGTGGTGCTGCCGCGCGTGCTGACGCTGGCCGAGATCGCCCGCATCTGCGCCAACGTCAGTGTCGAGGTCGAGGTGTTCGGCTTCGGCAGCCTGTGCGTCATGGCCGAAGGGCGCTGCCTGCTGTCGTCGTACGCCACGGGCGATTCGCCCAACAACAAGGGCGTCTGTTCGCCCGCCGGCGCGGTGCGCTGGGTCGAGCAGGACGGCCGCCTCGATGCGCGCCTGAACGGCATCCTGATCGACCGCTATGGGCCTGGCGAAGCCGCCGCCTATCCGACGCTGTGCAAGGGGCGCTTCGAGGTCGAGGGCCACGCCGACCACGCGCTGGAGGAACCCACCAGCCTGAACGCCATCGGCCTGTTGCCCAGACTGGCCGAGATGGGCGTGGCGGCCATCAAGATCGAAGGGCGCCAGCGCAGCCCGGCCTACGTCACGCAGGTGGTGTCCACGCTGCGCGCCGCGCTCGACAGCGCCCACGGCGACCCCAATCGCTATTCCCCCCGCCCCGAATGGAACGCCATGCTGGCGCGCCATGCCGAGGGTTCCCAAGTCACGCAAGGCGCATTCGAACGTCCATGGAAATGAATCCCAAGGCTTTCCGCATCTCGGTCGGCCCGTTGCTGTACTACTGGCCGCGCCAGCGCACGCTGGCGTTCTACGCTGAACTGGCCGACAGTCCGGCCGATATCCTTTACGTCGGCGAAACCGTCTGTAGCCGGCGCCATGAACTGCGCGCCGACGACTGGCTCGACCTGGCGCGCGACCTCGCGGCCGCCGGCAAGGAAGTGGTGCTGTCCGGCCGCACCCTGATCGAGACCGGCGCCGAGGCCTCGGCCCTGCGGCGCCTGTGCGAGCAGCAGGATTTCATGGTCGAGGCTGGCGAGGCCGGCGCCATGCGCCACCTGGGCGGCCGGCCGTTCGTGGCCGGACCGCACATGAACGCCTACCACGGCGGCACGCTGGAATGGCTGGCCGCGCGTGGCGCGACCCGCTTCGTCGCGCCGCTGGAAATGCACGTCAATGCGCTGGCGCGGCTGCTGGCCGAGCGGCCGGCCGGGTTGCAGGCCGAGATCATGGTGTGGGGCCGCATGGCGCTGGCGTTCTCGGCGCGCTGTTTCACCGCGCGCCACTTCCGGCTGAAAAAGGACGAGTGCGGCTTCCGCTGCATCGAGCATCCCGACGGCCTGGACATGCGCACGCGTGAATCGCGCGAGTTCCTGGCGATCAACGGCATCCAGGTGCAGTCGGCCGCCTGTCTCGACCTGCTGGACCAGGCCGCATACCTGGCCGACATGGGCGCCGACGTGCTGCGCGTCAGCCCGCAGTCGGCCGGCACGCTCGAAGCCATCGCGGCGCTGGACGCCGCGCGCGGCGGCCGCGCGCCGCAAACGGTGCAGCCGCCGGCCGGCATCAGCCGCTGCAATGGCTATTTCCATGGACAGGCGGGGATCGCCTGGCAGGAGGCGCTATGAGCGACAGCCGATTCGCCGTGCCGGGTCTGGTCGCGCGCCTGGGCCGGCGGCTGCCCGCGCCGCTGGTGTCGCTGCACTTCGTCGCCGGGCTGGAGTTGGCGCGGCGTTTGAACTGGCTCAGCCCGCCGCCGGAACTGGAGGGCCGCAGCTTCGCCATCACCATCGAGGACCTGGGCCTGTGCAGCCGCTTCACCGTGCGCGGCGGCGTCTTTCGACCGATGTGGAGCCGCGAGGCCTGCGAGCTGGAGCTGGGCGCGGGCGTGGCGGAACTGCTGGCCCTGATGCGCGGCGAGACTGATGCGGACACCTTGTTCTTCCAGCGTCGACTGCGTATCTCCGGCGACACCGAACTGGGGTTGATCGTCAAGAACTGGCTGGACGCGGCGCCGCGTCCGGCCTGGCTGCAGCGGCTGGGCGCAGGGGTGCAATAGGCGTGGCCGCGAAGGCGGCACGCGCGCGGCCGCGGATCTCAGGACGCCGCCGGTCCTTCCATGCGCCGCGCCACCCGCGACAGCGCCAGGCTGGCGCCGAAGTACAGCAGCGCCACCGCCAGGTAGACCTCGACATGGTACGGTCGCCAGTCGGTGCCCGCCACCACCGCCTTGGCCGCGCCCAGCACGTCGAATACGCCGATGATGCTGACCAGCGAGGTGTCCTTGACCGCGCCCACGAACACGCCCAGCGCGGCCGGCGCCGCGATGCGGCGGGCCTGCGGCCAGATCACCGTCCAGTAGGCCACTGCCGGGCGCATGCCGAGCGCGCGCGCCGCCATCATCTGGCCCGGCGGAATCGCCTGCAGCGCGCCGCGCAGCACTTCGGCCAGCAGGCAGGCGGTATGCAGCGTCAGCGCGGCCAGCGCCATGCCGAACTTGGACACGCCGCCGCCCAGCAGCAGCGGCAGCACGAAGGATGCGAACAGCAATTGCGTCACCAGCGGCACGCCGCGCACGGCCTCGATCAGCGCGGCGGCGGCGAGCGACCCGCCCGGGCTGCCGCCGCGACGTAGCAGCGCCAGGCCGAAGGCCAGCGGCAACGCGGCCAGCAACGCCGCGATCGCCAGGATCAACGTCACCAGCAGGCCGCCCCAGCGCAGCGGGCCGATGGCGCTGCCGCCCCACGGCCAGCCGCCCAGCGCGGCCGCCGTGACGGCGACCATCAGTGCGATCCACGCCAGGCGCGGGCGGGCCGCGAGCCGACCCACCCCCAGCGCGACCGCCACGGCGGCGAGCAGGGCGGCGCAGGCGACCAGCGCCTGCGCGCGGTCGGCCGGCGCCATGGCGCCGAACAGCAGCAACGGCAGGTTCTCGCCCACGGCGGCCCAGCAGGCGCCCGCGGCGGCGGCGCAGGTGGCCGGGCTGCCGCTCCAGACGGCGCGCAGCAGCGCCCAATCGAGCAACGCCCAGCCGGCGGCGGCCAGCAGCAAGACCGTCAGCGCCGCGCCCAGCCAGCCGTTGATGCCGCGTCCCTCGCGCGCCAGCAGGCGCAACGCGGGCCGCTCGCCCAGGCGGGCGCCGTGGCTGTCGCCGGGGCCGTGGCGGGCGTGGCGCGCGTTCCAGGCCGACAGCGCGCCGCCCAGCGCCAGGGCCAGGCCCAGGTAGACGGCCACGGCCAGCGTGATGCCTTCCAGCGCCAGCCCGGTCTGGGTGATGGCGGTGTTGATCACGGCCATCAGCTCCTGGTAGCCGATGGCGATGGCCAGGGTGCTGTTCTTGACCAGCGCCAGGCACTGGTTGGCATACGGCGGCAGCGCTACGCGCGCGGCGTAGGGCGCGACGACGTGGCGCAGCACGCCCCAGGGCGTCAGCGCCATGGCCTGGCCGGCTTCCACCAGGCCCACCGGCACCGCCCGCACGGCGGCGCGCACGATGTCGGCGATGTAGGCGGCATGGAACACCACCAGGCCGATCACCAGGGCGGCGAATTCGATGCTGGGCTGCCAGCCGCCTTGCAGGCCCAGGCCGCGCTTGACGGGCAGATCGATGGTGACGCCGGGCAACAACGCCCAGGCCAGCGCCGTCGCCGCCAGCGCGGCCCACGGCGCGGCGCGGCCGAGGCGATGACGCAGGCGCCAGCCGAGCAGCACGGCGCCCGCCGCCGCCAGCGCGTACGGCAGCCAGCCATGCAGCGCCGGCAATGCCAGCCCGCGGTTCGACAGCAGCACGGACGGCAGCGGCGTCCACGCCTGTCGCGCGTCCGGCAGGCGCAGCAAGAGGCCGTACCAGACGAACAATTGCAGCAGTACCGGGGTGTTGCGCAACGGCGCGATGACGAGCGCGGCAGTGCGCGATGCCAGCGGCTGCGACGACAGCCGCAGCAGGCCCAGGCCGACGCCGAGCAGGGTGGCGAGCGGAACCGCCACCAGCGCGACCGTCAGCGTGTTCACCAGCCCGGCGGCGATCGACATCCAGTAGGGATCGTCGGGCGTCACCGGCAGCAGGCTTTCCGAAATGCGGAAGCCCGCCGGCTGGAACAGGAAGCCGAAGCCGCCGCGGATGCCGCGGGCCGACTGCGTGGCCTCGATGTGCAGCAGCAGTAACGCCACCAGGGCGGCAAGCCCCAGGGTCCAGGCGGCGGCTGGCCACCAGCGCCGCAGCGCGGCGTTCCAGGGCGAGGGGTGAAGGGCAATCATGTCTGTCCTGGCCTGCGCCGGAAGGCCCGGCGACTTCTCAAAAGCGCGCAGGCGAGCCGTCGGCCCGCCTGGCGGCAGCGCGTGCGTGAAGGCTTATTGGAACGGCGGCGAATACAGCAGGCCGCCCTGGTTCCATTGCCGGTTCAGGCCGCGATCGAGCTTGAGCGGCGTGGCCGCGCCCAGGTTTCGGTCCCACACCTCGCCATAGTTGCCGACGGCCTTGATCACGTTGCGGGCCCAGCCTTCGTCCAGCCCGAAACTCTTGCCGATGCCGGGGTCCAGACCCAATAGGCGGCGCACCTGCGCGTCGCTGCTTTGCGCCTGGCTGTCGACGTTCCTGGAGGTGATGCCCAGTTCCTCGGCGGCCACCAGCGCGTTGACGGTCCAGCGCACGATGGCGGTCCAGTTGGGATCGTCCTGGCGCACGAAGGGGCCGAGCGGCGACTTGTTGATGCGTTCGGGCAGGATGACGAAGTCGTCCGGATTGGCGGCGCGCGCGGCGCGGCTGGCGGCCAGCGTCGAGGCATCCGACAGGTAGACGTCGCAGCGGCCGGCGTAGAAGGCCTGTTCCAGCTCGACCAGGTTCTCGATCACCACCGGCCGATAGTTGAGCTTGTGCTTCTTGAAGTAATCGACCAGGTTCTGTTCGTTGACGGTGCCGGGCTGCACGCAGACCTGCGCGCCGTCCAGTTCGGTGGCGCTTTTCACGCCCAGCTTCTTCGGCACCAGGAAGCCCTGGCCGTCATAGAACACGATGCCGGCCGAGACGATGCCCAGGCCCGCGTCGCGGCCGGAGGTGATGGTGGTGTTGCGGTTGAGCACGTCGATCTCGCCGCCTTGCAGAGCGGGAAAGCGCTGCTGCGAGCTGAGCGGCACGAAGCGCGTTTTTTCCGGATCGCCCAGCACCGCCGCAGCCAGCGCGCGGCACAGGTCGGCGTCCAGGCCGGTCCAGCGGCCCTGCTTGTCGGCGATCGACAGGCCGGCCGAGCCCTGGCTCACGCCGCACACCAGTTCGCCGCGCTTCTTGATGGCGTCGACCGTGGCGCCCGCCGTGGCGGCGTTGGCCGTGGACATCGTCATATGCGCCAGCGCCGCCGCCACCCCGGCGGCTTTGAGTAGAGAGATCAACCGCATGCCGTTCCCGTATTTGAAGTATGCAAGAAAGGCATGAATTCTAGGGCTGCGCATCGCCATTGTGAGCGACTGTATCGTCATATGGTTATGAGAACTTAGCCTTATCCAAATTCGCGTCATATACCTAGAATCCGTCCATACCAAGTTGCAGGATTGAAGAAGGTTGCGCATGAGCTGGCAGGATGAATTCCGGGAATGGTTTCCCATCACTCGCGACAAGGCCTACGCCAACATCGCCTACACCAGCCCGCTGGCGCCCAAGGTGGCCGACGGCGTGGCCGCCTTCTTCGACGACATCACCCATGCCCGCAGCGACAAGCCGCAATGGCTGCGCGATGCCGGCGCGCTGCGCGCGCGGCTGGCGCGGCTGATCGGCGGCGACGCGCGCCGGCTGGCCTTCACCAAGAACACCACCGAGGGCCTGAATACCGTGGCGCAGGGCCTCTCCTGGCAGGAGGGCGACAACCTGGTGGTCGACGACCAGGAACATCCCACCAATGCCTTGCCCTGGCTCAACCTGCGCCGTCGCGGCGTGCAGGTGCGGGTGCCGCCGTCGCGCGCGCGCCGCTATACGGTCGATGACCTGTGGCAGCACGTCGACGCGCGCACGCGGCTGATCGCGGTGTCGTGGGTGCAGTACGGCACGGGCCTGCGCACCGACATTGCCGAACTGGGCCGGCGCTGCGCCGAGCGCGGCATCTGGCTGGTGGTCGATGGCATCCAGGGCGCGGGCCTGTTGCGCGCCGAGGTCGATGCCTGGGGCGTGGACGCGTTCGCCAGCGGCGCCCACAAGGGCTTCCTGGGACCGCTGGGCGTGGGCCTGCTGCACGTGTCGCCGCGGCTGCTCGACGCGCTCGATCCGCTGTATGTCGGCCCCTCGGAAGTCACCACGCTCGACAAGGCCGGCCTGCAGTGGCAGGTGGGCGTGTCCGACGCCGGCGACGCCCGCCGCCTGGAGACCGGCAACCTCAACTATCCCGGCATCGCCGGCTGGGCCGCGGCGCTGGACCTGATCGAGTGGGCGCGGCCAGAGCGCATCGAGCCGTGGGTGCTGGAGCTATCCGCCGCATTGAGCGACGGTTTGCGCGCCCAGGGCCTGCAGGTGGTATCGCCGGCCGACACGGCGCTGCGCAGCACCACCACCGCCGTGCGCGTGCCCGATCCCGCCGCGGCGCTGGCGCACCTGGCCCGCGAGGGCGTGGTGGCCAGCATTGTGGAGTATGGTTACCTGCGCCTGTCCGTGGGCGCCTATAACAATCACGGGGACATCGACCGCATCCTGCGCGCCGCGCGCGGGTTCGCCGCCTGATCCCATCACCGATAACGCATTTTCGAGGAGCACTACATCATGACCGAAGCGAAGAAGCCCGACTGGCGGCTGGAAACCATCGCCGTGCACGGCGGCTACAAGCCGGACCCGACCACGCGCGCTGTGGCCGTGCCGATCTACCAGACCGTGGCCTACGCCTTTGACGACACCCAGCATGGCGCCGACCTGTTCGACCTGAAGGTCGCGGGCAACATCTACACCCGCATCATGAACCCGACCACCGACGTGCTGGAGCAGCGCGTCGCGGCCCTGGAAGGCGGCATCGCCGCGCTGGCGCTGGCCTCGGGCCAGGCCGCCGTGACCTACGCGATCCTGACCATCGCCGAGGCGGGCGACAACATCGTCTCGTCCAGCACGCTGTACGGCGGCACCTACAACCTGTTCGCCCACACGCTGCCGCAGTACGGCATCACCACGCGCTTCGCCAACCCCAGCGACCTGGCCGCCTTCGAGGCGCAGATCGACGAGCGCACCAAGGCCATCTTCGCCGAATCGGTCGGCAACCCGCTGGGCAACGTCACCGACATCGCCGCGCTGGCCGAGCTGGCCCACCGCCACGGCCTGCCGCTGATCGTCGACAACACCGTGCCGTCGCCGTACCTGCTGCGACCGATCGAGCATGGCGGCGACATCGTGGTGCAGTCGCTGACCAAGTACCTGGGCGGCCACGGCACCAGCCTGGGCGGCGCCATCATCGACTCGGGCAAGTTCCCCTGGGCCGAGCACAAGGCCCGCTTCAAGCGCCTGAACGAACCCGATGTCAGCTACCACGGCGTGGTCTACACCGAAGCCTTCGGCCCGGCCGCCTACATCGGCCGCGCCCGCGTGGTGCCCCTGCGCAACACCGGCGCGGCGATCTCGCCGTTCAATGCGTTCCAGATCCTGCAGGGCATCGAGACGCTGGCGCTGCGCGTGGACCGCATCGTCGAGAACGCGGTCAAGGTGGCCGGCTATCTGCGCGAGCATCCCAAGGTCGAGTGGGTCAACTACGCCGGCCTGCCGGACCACCCGGATCACGCCCTGGTGCGCAAGTACCTGGGCGGCAAGGCGCCCGGCCTGTTCACGTTCGGCGTGAAGGGCGGCCGCGAAGCCGGCGCGCGCTTCCAGGACGCGCTGCAGTTGTTCACGCGCCTGGTCAACATCGGCGACGCCAAGTCGCTGGCCACGCACCCGGCGTCCACCACCCATCGCCAGCTCAATCCCGAAGAGCTGCAGAAGGCGGGCGTGCGCGAGGAAACCGTGCGCCTGTCGATCGGCATCGAGCACATCGACGATCTGCTGGCCGACCTCGACCAGGCGCTGGCAAAGGTGTGAGGGGCATGAACATGATTTCCCGCAGGACCCTGTTGCAACTGGCCGCCGGGCTGCCCGCCCTGGCGGCGGCCCCGTCCATCGCGGCCCAGCCGGCCGCCGGCCGCGCCAAGACCTACGTGCTGGCGCACGGCTCCTGGCATGGCGGCTGGTGCTGGCGGCCGGTGGCCGAGCGGCTGCGCGCCGCCGGCCATCGCGTCCACGCGCCCAGCTTCACCGGCATGGGCGACCGCGCCCACCTGCTGCACAAGGGCATCACCATCGACACCTTCGTCGAGGACCTGGTGCAGGTGATCCAGAGCGAAGAACTGAACGACGTGATCCTGGTGGGCCACAGCTTCGGCGGCATCCCGATCTCGGGGGTGGCCGACCGCATTCCCGAGCGGCTGGCGCACCTGGTGTACTTCGATTCGATCGTGCTGCAAAGCGGCCAGGATGCGTTCTCGGTGTACCCCAAGGCCGACGCCGAGGCGCGCATCGCGGCCGCGTCCAAGGCCACCAACGGCCTGGCCGTGCCGATTCCCGACCCGCTGCCGGCGGCCTGGGGCTTCAAGCCGGGCAGCGCCGACGAGGCCTGGGTCAAGCGCCGCCTGACGACGCACCCGCTGGCCAGCTACACCACGCCCTTGACGCTCAGGCATCCCATCGGCAACGGCCGGCCGCGCACCTACATCCATTGCACCCAGCCCGAGCTGCCGGTGCTGGAGCAGTCGCGCCAATTGGTGAAGTCGCAGCCGGGCTGGAATTGGGTCGACATCGCCGCCCCGCACGAGGCCCACATCACGCACCCGCAGGTGCTGGCCGACCTGCTGCTGGGCCTGTCCTGACGCGCGGGCAAGTTGGGGGCCACGGCGCGCCCGATAGCGAGTGTGCCAGGGTGCGCCGCGCGCCCGCCGGCCGCGGACGGCACCGGCGTTCAGTTCAGGCGCCGCCGCGACGCCAGGCCGAGGGCGCCACGCCCTCGGTGCGTTGGAACACGCGGCTGAAGGCCGCCTGCGAGCGATAGCCGACCCGTTCGGCGGCGTCCGCGATGGCGGCGCCCTGGGCCAGCAGGCGCCGCGCCACGCGCATGCGCAGCAGTTGCAGCAATTGCGCCGGCGTGGTGCCGCTTTGCAGCGTGAAGCGGCGGTGGAAGGTGGCTTTGGACATGTGCACGTGGCGCGCCATGTCGTCCATGCTCCAGGGATCCGCCGGCCGCGCCAGGATCGCCTGCAGCAGGCCCGCCATGGCCGGGTCGCGCGCCAGCACGAACAGGCCGTGGGCCTGGCGGTCGTGGATCGCCAGGTGGCGCAGCATGAAGAAGATCAGCATGTCGGTGAGCCGCTCCAGCACCACCTCGGATGCGCCACCGTCGCGCGCGGTCTCGCCCAGGATCAGGTCGAACACACCGCGCGCGCTCGCGTAGCGGGCATCGTCGGCGCGCAGCACCAGTATGTCGGGCAGCGTCTCGGCCACCAGGTCCGCCAGGCCCGGGCGGAACTGGAAGAAGCCGCAGGCCAGGCCGGTGCCGTCGGGCTGGCGCGGCAGCAGCGGCCGCATGTCCCGGCATGCGGGCGCGGCCGGAGCGGGCGCATCCAGTGGCGTCAGCGTGTGCGGCTGGTCGCGCAAAAAGAATATGCCGTCGCCCGCCGCCAGGGTCAGCGGCGCCTGACCCGTTCCCAGCTCGACGCGGCAGCGGCCGTGCAGGATAAGGTGGAAACTGGCGCGGGCCCGGCCGCTGGTGCTGGCCGACCAATTGCCGCAATACTGGCCCAGGTGATACAAGCTGGACTGCACCTCCAGGCTCGACAGCAGCAGGGCGTCGACGGCGGCTTGATCGGCGTTCGGGGCGGGCGAGGGCGGCATGGCGAAGTTGGCAAGGCGTGTGGCGGCCGTACTGGTATGGCGTCACGGCCGGATCAGTTTGGCGCGATGATACGCGGGGCGCCTGGCTGGTTATAAGCGCATAGCTGAAAGTCGATAAGATCGAGCATCAGCTTGCGATCCGCGTGCATTGTCGCGCGGGGCGGGGCGCCCGCACAATCGAGTTTTCGTTGTTCCCATTCCGGAGACCCTCATGGCCCGTTTGCCCGTCCATACCGCGCAGAGCGCGCCCGAACCCACCCGCGCCGCCCTGGCCGCCGCCGAGCAGGGCGCCGGCTACCTGTCCAACCTGCTGGGCGTGCTGGCCAATGCGCCGGTGGCCCTGGAGGCCTACCAGACGCTATCGCAGATCAACGCCCGCGCCGGGCTGACGCTGCAGGAGCGCGAGGTGGTCCAACTGGTGGCCGGCACCCGCCATGGCTGCACCTTCTGCGTCGCCGGCCACACGGCGCTGGCGCGCAACAAGGCCAAGCTGTCGCCCGAGGTGGTCGACGCGCTGCGCGCCCAGGGCACGCTGCCGGACGAGCGCCTGCAGGCGCTGGCCGCTTTC
Source organism: Achromobacter sp. SIMBA_011 (assembly GCF_046535435.1). Taxonomy (NCBI): domain Bacteria; kingdom Pseudomonadati; phylum Pseudomonadota; class Betaproteobacteria; order Burkholderiales; family Alcaligenaceae; genus Achromobacter; species Achromobacter sp. SIMBA_011. Next base: position 1,213,962 of record NZ_JAWRWN010000002.1, read on the forward strand.
ACCGAAGCCGTGATCCGCACCCGTGGCCGCGTCAGCGACGCCGAACTGCAGGCGCTGCGCGAGGCCGGCTACAGCGACGGCAACGCGCTGGAGGTGATCGTCGGGGTGGGTCTGGCCACGATCTGCAACTTTGGCAACAACCTGGCGCAAACCCCGCTGAACGAGCAACTGGGCGCCTACGCCTGGAGCGGCGCGCAATGACGGCGCGGCAACCGGACCCGCGACTGGCGCCCGGATTGGCCGCCTGGCTCGACGACCATGCCGGCGCGCTGGACGACGGCAGCCATGACGCCGCCGAGGTCCTGCCGCGATTGGCCGCGGCGGGCGTATTCCGCCTGGGTGTGCCGGCCGCGCACGGCGGCGCGCCGGGCACCGACATCGGCGACGCCATCGAGGCCGTGTCGCAGGTGGCCGAGCATTCCGTGGCCGCGGCCTTCGTGGCCTGGGGCCAGCGGGTTTTCATCGAGTACCTGCTGCGCAGCCCCAATGTCGCCTTGTCGCAGGCCTGGCTGGCGCCCTTGCTGGCGGGCGAGGTGGCCGGCGCCACCGCGCTGTCGAACGCCATGAAATTCCTCAGCGGCATCGAGTCGCTGCAGATCGGCGCGCGACAGGATGGCGCGCACTGGGTGCTGGATGGCCGCATGCCGTGGGTCACCAACCTGCGCAAGCAGGGCTTCCTGGTGGCCGCGGCCGTCTCGGCCCCCGACGGCACGCCGGCCGTGGTGGCCTTGCCGCATGATATCGAAGGCCTGACGCGCAGCGCCGACCTGGATCTGTTGGCGCTGCAGTCCAGCAACACCGCGGCGCTGGATGTGCGCGGCGTGCGCATCGATCCGCAATGGCTGATTCACCCGGATGCGCGCCAATATCTGCCGCAGGCGCGGCCTGCGTTCGCGGGGCTGCAATGCGGCCTGTCCATCGGCCTGGCGCGACGCGCGTTGCGCGCCGCCGGCGAGGCGGGTCAGGGCCAGGCGTCGCGCGGCATCCTCGGCGAACCCTTGCAGGCGCTGGCGCGCCAGCTCGACGAGGCGACCGCGCGCCTGGTCGACGGCGTGCGCAGCGAACGTTTCGTGGCCGAACCCTGGCTGCTGTTCGAAAGCCGCATCGCGCTGGCCGAGATCGCCAGCCAGGCGGTGCAGCTCGAATTGCAGGCCAGCGGCGGCGCGGCCTACCTGAAGCCTGCCGGCGACGGTTTTGCGCGCCGCTGGCGCGAGGCCGCTTTCCTGCCCATCGTCACCCCCAGCCTGGTGCAGCTCAAGACCGAGCTGGCCAAGCGCCGGGCGCGTCTGGCGGCCGAGGGCGCCGCATGAGCGCGCCGCGTCCGGTGTTGCAGGCGCAGGGCCTGGCGCTGCGCTATGCGCAGGCGCCGGCCGACGTATTCCAGGATGTGGATCTGGTGCTGGACCGGGGCGAGGTAGTGGCGGTGCTGGGCGCCAGCGGCGCCGGCAAGTCGAGCCTGTTGCGCGTGCTGGCCGGACTGCAGCCTGCCAGTGCCGGCACGCTGCTGATGGAGGGCGCGCCACTGACTGGCGTGCATCCGCGCGTGGCGGTGGCGTTCCAGGATCCCGGCCTGCTGCCGTGGCTGTCGCTGGAACGCAATGTCGCTTTCGGCCTGGATTTCACCCATCAGCCCAGGCTGACCGCCGCCGAGCGCCGGTTGCGGATCGACCAGGCCATCGACGAGGTCGGCCTGTCGCACGCGCGCCAGTTGCGGCCGGCGCAGTTGTCCGGCGGCATGGCGCAGCGCACCGCGTTGGCGCGTTGCCTGGCGCGCCAGCCGGCGGTGCTGCTGCTGGACGAGCCGTTCGGCGCGCTCGACGAGGTCACGCGCGGCGAGATGCAGACACTGCTGCGCAAAGTGGTGGCCGACTTTCATACCGCCGCCGTCCTCATCACCCACGATATCGACGAAGCGCTGCTGCTGGCCGACCGCATCGTGCTGCTGGGCGGCGCGCCCGGACGCATCCTGGGCGTGTGGCCGGTGGACCTGCCGCAGCCGCGCGCCGATCTGTTGCCTGAAATGGGCGCGTTGCGCCTGGAAATCCTGACCCGCCTGCGCGATGCGCTTCGGGTCGCACGCGGCCAAGCCGCCAAGGAGCCTGTTGATGTGCCTTGAACACATGTCGCGTCGCGACTGGTTGAAACTGTCGGCCCTGCTGACCGCGGGCGGCGCCGCGCCGCTGTTGTCGGCATTCAATGCCCGCGCCCAGAGCGAGCCCGACGCGCCGGTGCGCATCGGCTACCTGCCGATCACCGACGCCGCGCCGCTGCTGGTGGCGCATAACAATGGCCTGTTCGACAAGGCCGGCGTCAAGGCCGAGAAGCCGACCCTGCTGCGTAGTTGGGCGCAGGTGATCGAGGCCTTCATTTCCGGCCAGGTCAACGTGGTGCATCTGCTGTCGCCCATGACGGTATGGGCGCGCTTCGGCAGCCAGGTGCCCGCCAAGGTGGTGGCCTGGAACCACGTCGGCGGCTCGGGCCTGACGGTGGCGCCGGCCATCAACGGCGTCAAGGAACTGGGCGGCAAGACGGTGGCGATCCCGTTCTGGTATTCCATCCACAACGTGATGCTGCAGTACCTGCTGCGCGAGAACGGCCTGACGCCGGTGTCGCGCAAGGACGGCGCGCCGGCCGCCAACGAGGTCAACCTGGTGGTGATGGCGCCGGCCGACATGCCGCCGGCGCTGGCGCAGAACCGCATCGCCGGCTACATCGTGGCCGAGCCTTTCAACGCCGTGGCCGAGACGCTGGGCGTGGGCAAGGTGTTGCGCTTTACCGGCGACGTCTGGCGCAACCACGCCTGCTGCGTGGTGTTCATGCACGAGCGCGACCTGCAGCAGCGGCCCGAGTGGTCGCAGAAGGTGGTCGACGCCATCGTCCAGGCGCAGTTGTGGATCCGCGATAACCGCGAAGAGACCGCCAGGCTGCTGTCCAAGGAAGGCATCAACCGCTATACCCCGCACGGTCTGCCGGCCTTGAGCAAGGTGCTGGCGCCGCCGCCATCCGACCGCGAGCAATACCTGGCCAGTGGCGCGATCCGCCATGCCGACTGGGACGAACGCCGCATCGACTTCCAGCCATATCCGTTCCCCAGCTACACCGAGGAACTGGTGCGGCGCCTGCGCGACACGCTGATCGAGGCCGACCGGGGCTTCCTGGCCGGGCTGGACCCCGCCCGCGCCGCGGCCGAGCTGGTCGATGACCGCTACGTCAAGCGCGCCATCGAGGCCGCGGGCGGCCTGCGGCGCTTCGGCTTTCCCGACGCCTACACCCGGACCGAGACGGTGCAGGCGTGACGGCGCGCGAGTCTGCCGCGGCGGGCGCGCGCGTCGCCGCGCCGGTGACCGGCCCGGCGCGCGCCAGGCCGCCGCGCCAGGGGCTGCTCGCGCGCTGCGCGCTGGGGCTGGCCGGCCTGGCGGCGCTGATGGCGCTTTGGTGGCTGGGCACCGACGCGCTGGCGCCGGCCGGCGGCATGGCGCGGCGTTTCGCGCCGGGCCCCACCTTCGCCAGCCTGTGGGCATTGCTGACCGGTTCGGACCTGCCGTTGCATGTGCTGGTGAGCCTGCGCCGCGTGGCGGTGGGCCTGGGGCTGGCGTTGGCGATCGGCGTGCCGCTTGGCCTGGCCATCGGCAGCTACCGCCGTCTGGAGGCGGCGCTGTCGCCCGCGATGCAGTTCCTGCGCATGATCTCGCCGTTGTCGTGGATGCCGATCGCGGTGATGGTGTTCGGGGTAGGCGACGATCCGGTGTATTTCCTGCTGACCTTTGCCGCGGTCTGGCCAATCGTGCTGAACACGGCGGCCGGCGTCCAGCAGTTGGACGCGCGCTGGATGCTGCTGGCGCAAAGCGTGGCCGCGACCCGCTGGGAGACCCTGCGCCACGTGATCCTGCCGGGCGTGCTCGGGCATATCCTGACAGGCGTGCGGCTGGCGATCGGGATTCTCTGGATCGTGCTGGTGCCGTGCGAAATGCTCGGCGTGTCGGCCGGCATGGGGTACTTCATCCTCGACACCCGCGACCGCCTGGCCTATTCGGAATTGATGGCCATGGTGTTGTTGATCGGCGCGCTGGGCTTCCTGCTGGACGCCGCGGCGCGGGGCTTGTACCGCTACTGGCGCGGGTAGAGGCCGGCGGAGCTACTTGCGCGAACTCCTGCCCGGCGGGCAGATCAGGGCGCGCAGCTTGCGCTGGACCGGGTCGCGCGCGACCGGCGCGTTCGAAATGCCGGCCACCGGCAGCGATTCCACCAGCTCCCCGGTGGCGTCCGGGCCGGCATAGTGCTGGGTCGCGGTGATCGTGTAGGTGTTGTTGGTGCAGTTGATGGTGACGGGCTGCGTCACCGAGCCGTAGGGCTGGCCATTGGCCTCGGAGACCCGCGGCTGCGCGTAGAACCACGCCACCGTCGCCAGCATCACCAGCGGCCGCTCGGTCAGTTGCACGATCGAATCGCGGTCGTAGAACACGCCGGGCATGGACTGCGGCGCCAGCGGCTGCCAGGCCGGCGCGCCGCCAAAGACGATGCCGCGGGCATCCGGCGTGGCCTGCACGGCGCTCGCCGCGCAGGCGTCGGAGGGGACCGGATCGCCTTCGCGCGCCGTCACCACGGCGCAGGCATCGGCCGGCGTGGCCGGCGCCGCGTCCCCTGCCTGCGCCCAGGCAGGTCCCGCCAGTACAGCCAGGACCAGGGTGAGTTGCGCTTGCCTTGCTGTCATGGGGTCTTTCCTGTGGCACATCGGTGTGGGGTTTCCCCAGTATAGAGAAAGAAACCATGACGGCCGGAACCCGGCGGGGAGCGCGTCGCGGGGGTATAGTCTCGTCCGTTCGACAAGCGATGCCGACGCCGTGCCACGGGGCGCCGGCCGGGGTCGGAGGAGAGGCGACGACGATGAATATCAGGGTGCTCGCCGGTGCGGCGGCCATCGCCGTGACCGGGGTGCTGGCTTACGGGTTCTACCAACTCATGCCGGAAGGCGAGCCGCTGGCGCGCAGCGAAGTCATCGGCGAGCTCGACGGCCCGCCGCTGGCCGGCTATTCGCGCACGCGGCTGTACCGCTACGGCGAACATCAGTTCCTGGTGGGGCAACTGATCGCGGGCGACAAGGATGTCACCGGCCTGGCCAAGGCGCCGGTGCTGGACGCGTTGCTGCCGATTGCCTCGGACTGCTGCCAGCCGGAGGGCGCCGCCCGCGCCGAGGCCGCCTCGGCCGATCCGGCCCAGGGCATGCTGCAGGCGGCGGCGACAGCCCGCGACGTGCGCAACCTGGTCTACGGTGGCCGTGACAATGGCCGCTACGCGCTGCTTGGCTCGATCGGCGGCGACACCGGCGTCACGCTCATCGGCGGGCCGCAGGGGCAGACCGTGTACCTGCTGGGCGGCAACGCGCGTGGCGGCGACCGGTCCGCCGCCAGCGATGTCTGGCGTTCCGACGACCAGGGCGCGCACTGGCGCTACGAGCCCGACGTGCAACTGGGCGGGCCGCGTCGGTTCACCGTGTTCCTGACGGGCGACCGGGTCATGGCGCTGGCGGACGGCGCCGGCGACGAGCGCCTGCTGGTCAGCGAGGACGGGGCGCGCCACTGGTCGGCGCTGTCCTTGCGCGAGCAGGTCTGGCCCGACGCCGACAGCTACGGTCGGGCGTTCCAGGAACACCTGGGCCCGGGCCGCGCCGACACCGATCAACTGGCGTACGGCTGGTCGCTGTACCCGCTGGCCGCCGACCGCGCGGTCGGCTGGAGCTGGCGCGACCGCGTCACGGCCGGCGTGGCGCGCCGTATCGAGACCCGGCGCTTCGAGATACGGTTCCAGGACGGCGCCTCGCCAGCGTTCCGCATCGCCCACGACGTGGCGGCCGTGCCGCCTCAGGATCCGCGCTCGCAACCGCGGGTGGGGCAAGCCGAATACGCCACCGCCGACAACCGCATCTACCGGCTCGATCCGGCCGACAGCAACTGGCACGAGCTGGCGGCCATGCCCGCGGTGCGTGGCCAGCGTACCTGGATCGGCCAGGCGTGGTTCGGCCGCAACGGCTGGGTGGTGCAGACTTATGCCGACCACCTGTTCTCGTTCAATGACTACACCCGCACCTATTTCCACACGCGCGACCAGGGCCGCACCTGGCGGCCGTTCCAGCTATCGCCGGACCAGGAGCGCGGCCTGCTCGGCCTGGACGCCGCGGGCGAGGGCGTGCTGGTGCACGTCGAGCGCGGGGGCAAGACCATCATCGTGCGCTATGCGCTGGAGTGAGACATGACGCTGACCGTGCGCGAGGCGCGGGCCGCCGACCTGCCGGGGTTGCGCGCGCTGTTCCTGGCGACGCGCCGCGAGGCCTATCCCTGGCTGGCGCCGGCCAGCCTGCGCGCAGCCGACCTGGACGCGCAGACCGAGGGCGAACGGCTCTGGGTCGCGCTGGCCGCGGACGACGCCCTGGCAGGCTTCGTGTCGCTGTGGGAGCCGGACGACTTCATCCACCACCTGTATGTGGGCCGCGCCTGGCAGCGGCGGGGCGTGGCGCGGGCGTTGCTGCGCGCCTTGCCCGGCTGGCCGTTGACGCGCTACCGACTCAAGTGCCTGCGGCGCAACGCCGCGGCGCTGGCCTTCTACCGGGCCTGCGGTTTTGTGGAAATCGGCGCGGGCACGGGCGAGGACGGCGACTACCTGCTGCTGGAATCGCGCGGCGACCAGCCGCCGCGCGCCGAGGCCTGAGCCTCGCGGCCTCAATCGGCCTGCACGTAGTCCGGATAGCGCTTGCAGATCTCGGCCACCTGGCTGAGCGTGCCCGACAGGTGCTCGCGCAACGCCTGCTGCGCGCGCGCCGCATCGCCCGCCGCGATCGCGTCCAGCACCCGCTGGTGGTCGTCCATGATGCGCTCGGCCTTGCCGGCCTCGGGCAGGTGCAGGCGGCGCAGTCGGTCGACGTGGCCGCTGTAGCGTTGCTCCATGTCCCACAGCGCGGCGACGCCGGCGGCCGCGTGCATGTCGCGGTGAAAGGCCTGATCGGCCGCCATGAATTCCTGGTACTGGCCGGCGGCGTGGCAGACGCGCTGGCGGTCGATGCTGGCCTGCAGCCGCTGGACCAGCAGGGGGTCGGGTTGCTGCGCCAGCACGTGCACGATTTCCAGCTCGATCGACCGGCGCAGGAAATGCGCCTGGCGCGCCGCGGCGATGTCGATGCGGCTGACCACCGTGGTGTGCTGCGGATAGATCTCGACCAGGGCTTCCTCGGCCAGTTTCATGAGCGCGTCGCGGATCGGCGTCTGGCTCAGGCCGTAGGCCTCGGCCAGCGTCACGCGAGACAGCGGCGCGCCGGGCGCCAGTTCGAGGGACATGATCTGTTCGCGCAGATGTTCAAAGACTTGCGGCGCGGCGTGTCGCGAGCGGTCCAGTCTGAGCTTGGGGCTGGGCATCGGAGCGAAGTTCGGTAAAGGGGCGGGACGGGGGGAATGCAGCCGCAGTGTAGCGGGTTTTCACCTAGCTGACGCACTAATGTATTAGTGTTTAAATGGTTCGGTCAATGATTTCGTCTTCTTCCTTTCACCGCATCCCAGGATCCGCTTCCCTCATGAAACGCACCTACGAAAGCCTGCGCAGCGCCGCCTGGATGGCCAAGGACGACCTGCGCTCGTTCGGCCATCGTTCCCGCATGATGCAGATGGGCTACGGCCCCGACGACTGGGCCGGCCGCCCGATCATCGCCATCATCAACACCTGGTCAGACCTGAACCCCTGCCACAGCCACTTCAAGCAGCGCGTCGAAGACGTCAAGCGCGGCGTGTTCCAGGCCGGCGGCTTCCCGGTGGAACTGCCGGCCATCTCGGTGTCGGAATCGTTCGTCAAGCCCACCACCATGCTGTACCGGAACATGCTGGCGATGGAGGCCGAGGAACTGCTGCGCAGCCACCCGGTGGACGGCGCGGTGCTGCTGGGCGGCTGCGACAAGACCACGCCGGGCCTCTTGATGGGCGCCATCAGCGCCGGGCTGCCCTGTGTCTACGTGCCCGCCGGCCCGATGCTGCGCGGCAACTGGAAGGGCAAGATCCTCGGCTCCGGTTCGGATGCCTGGAAGCTGTGGGACGAGCGCCGCGCCGGCAAGATCACGCAGGAACAATGGACCGAGGTCGAAGGCGGCATCGCCCGCAGCTACGGCACCTGCATGACCATGGGCACGGCCAGCACCATGACCGCCATCGCCGAAGCCATCGGCATGACCCTGCCGGGCGCCTCGTCGATCCCGGCGGCCGACGTCAACCACATGCGCATGTCGGCCGAATGCGGCCGCCGCGTGGTCGAGATGGTGTGGGACGACCTGACCCCGCAGCGCATCCTGTCGCTGGCCTCGTTCAAGAACGCCATCAACGTGGCCATGGCCATGGGCTGCTCCACCAACGCCATCATTCACCTGGTGGCCATGTCGCGCCGCGCCGGCCATCCGGTGGGCCTGGACGACTTCGACGCCGCCAGCCGCAAGGTGCCGGTCATCGCCAACATCCGGCCCAGCGGCGACAAGTACCTGATGGAAGACTTCTTCTACGCCGGCGGCCTGCCGGCGCTGATGTCGCGCCTGGAAGGGCTCCTGGACCTGTCCGCCATGACCGTCACCGGCAAGACGCTGGGCGAGAACATCGCCGGCGCCGAGGTCTACAACGACGATGTCATCCGCAAGCTCGACACCGCCATCTACGACGAGGGCGCGCTGGCGGTCCTGCGCGGCAACATCGCGCCGGACGGCTGCGTCATCAAGCCCAGCGCCTGCGCCCCGCAATACCTGCAACACACCGGCCCGGCACTGGTGTTCGACGATTATCCCAGCATGAAGGCCGCGGTCGACGACGAGAACCTGGACGTCACCGCCGATCACATCATGATCCTGCGCAATGCCGGCCCGCAGGGCGGACCCGGCATGCCGGAGTGGGGCATGCTGCCGATCCCCACCAAGCTGGTCAAGCTGGGCGTGCGCGACATGCTGCGCCTGTCCGACGCCCGCATGAGCGGCACCAGCTACGGCGCCTGCATCCTGCACGCGGCGCCCGAAGCCTACATCGGCGGCCCGCTGGCGCTGGTCAAGACCGGCGACCTGATCACCGTCGACGTGCCGGCCCGCAGCATCCACCTGAACGTCAGCGACGAGGAGCTGGCCGCGCGCCGCGCCGCCTGGACGCCGCCGCCCAAGCGCTACGAGCGCGGCTACGGCTGGATGTACTCGCAACACATCCTGCAGGCCGACGAGGGCTGCGACTTCGACTTCCTCGAAACCAGCTTCGGCGCGCCCGTGCCGGAACCGGAAATCTTCTGAACCCTTCAACCCCGAATCGCTAGCCCTGGAGTTTTCCGTGTCAGACATGAATCCCGCCACCCGCGCCAAGCTGGCCGGCATCAGCACCGCCACGCTGTGCACCGCCTTGTTCAAGCGCGGCCTGCGCAACCAGTTCATCCAGGACGTGCGGCCGCTGAACGCGACGCTGCCCAACATGGTCGGCCCGGCCTTCACGCTGCGCTACATCCCGGCGCGCGAGGACCTGAACACCATCAAGGTGTTCGAGGATCGCGCCCATCCGCAGCGCGCCGCGGTCGAGACCTGCCCGCCCGGCGCGGTGCTGGTGATGGACAGCCGCAAGGATCCGCGCGCGGCCTCGGCCGGCTCGATCCTGGTGACCCGCCTGATGAAGCGCGGCGTGGCCGGCGTGGTCACCGACGGCGGTTTTCGTGACTCGCCCGAGATCGCCGAACTCGGCTATCCCGCGTACCACAACCGGCCGTCCGCGCCGACCAACCTGACGCTGCACCAGGCGCTGGACATCAACGCGCCCATCGGCTGCGGCGACGTGGCCGTGTTTCCCGGCGACATCGTGGTGGGCGACCGCGAGGGCGTGGTGGTGATCCCCGCGCACCTGGCCGACGAGATCGCGGACGAAGCGGTGGAAATGACCGCGTTCGAGGACTTCGTCACCAGCCAGGTGCAGGCCGGCGCGTCGATCCTGGGCCTGTATCCGCCCACCGACCCGGCCACCAAGGACAAGTTCGCCGCCTGGCGCAAAGAACAGGGCCGTTGAGCCCTGGCGCCGGCCGACCGGCCGGCGACCCATGCCTATAAAACACAGAGGGCAGGAGACAAGCATGAACAAACAACGTCGCAGCGCGCTGGCCGCGCTGCTGGCAGGACCGCTGCTGGGCGCGTGGGCGCTGCCGGCCGCGGCCGCCGAGTGGCCGGCGCAGAAGCCGATTTCCTACGTGGTGCCGTTCACCGTGGGCGGCTCCACCGACGTGGTCGGCCGCGTGCTGGCGCAGAAGCTGGGCGACCGGCTGCACCAGAACGTTATCGTCGAGAACAAGCCCGGCGCGGCCGGCGGCATCGGCGCCACCTACGTGGCCAAGGCCGCGCCCGACGGCTACACGCTGTTCGGCGGCACCATCAGCACCCACGCCATCAACGCCAGCCTCTACAAGAACCTGAAGTACGACCCGGTCAAGGACTTCGAGCCGGTCTCGCTGATTGCCTACCTGCCCAACGTGCTGCTGGTCGATCCGAACCTGGGCGTGAACTCGGTGGCCGACCTGATCGCGCTGCTCAAGAAAGACCCGTCCAAGCGCACCTTCGCCTCGTCCGGCGCCGGCACCTCCACCCACCTGGCCGGCGAATTGTTCTCCAGCATGATCGGCGTGCCGCTGACGCACGTACCCTACAAGGGCACGCCGCCGGCCATGGTCGACGTGTCCTCGGGCGCGGTGACGTTCATGTTCGACCAGATGACCGCCGCCTTGCCGCTCTTGCAGACCGGCAAGCTCAAGCTGCTGGCCGTCACCACCAAGGACCGCATCTCGCTGGCCCCCGACGTGCCCACCATGCAGGAGGCCGGCGTGCCCGGCTTCCAGATGGCCTCGTGGCAGGCGGTGTATGCGCCCAAGGGCACGCCCAAGCCCATTCTCGACAAGCTGGCCGCCGAGATCGCCGTGATCGTGAAGGAACCCGACGTGCAGGAAAAGCTCGGCAAGACCATGGGCATGGAACTGGTCGGCAGCACGCCCGACGAACTGCGCGCCCTGATGGCCACGGAGATTCCGCGCTGGGCGGAGGTGGTGAAGAAGTCGGGGGCGACGGTGGAGTGATGGCTGCCAATGGGCGCAAGCCTACGCCCCATCATGTAAGACCTGATTCCCACCCCGGCCTGGAGCCGGGGTTTTTGTTTTCCGCGTCCGGATTCGCCGCGTCAGGGTTTCAGGTTCAGCTTCGGCACCAGCGCATTGAAGGCCTGTTCCTGCCGCGCCACGTCGGCCGCGAATTGCGGTTGGTCGGCGTATGACGGCGTCAGGTTCTGCTTGCGCATCAGGGCCTGGAAGTCCTGCGACTGCGCCACCTGGCGCGCGGCGGCGCGCCATTTCTCGATGGCGTCGGCCGGGGCCGACTTCGGCAGGCCGATGCCGCGCCAGACGCTGAACTGCAGGTCGGCGCCGCGTTCCTTCATGGTCGGCACCTCCGGCAGGGTGTCGAGCCGCTTGGGCGCCATCACGGCCAGGGTGCGCAGCTTGCCGGTGTCCACGTGTTGCTGCAGTTCGGCATAGGCCACGGTGGTGGCCTGCACGTCGCCGGACAGCAGGCCCATGATGGCCGGAGCGGATCCCTGGTACGGCACGTGCACGAACTTCACGCCGGTCTGCTCGCCCAGCGCCGCGGCCGCCATGTGCGGCACGGTGCCGATGCCGGCGTTGGACACCGCCACCCGTTCCGGATTCTTCCGCGCGTAGTCGAGGAATTCCTCCACCGTCTTCCACGGCGCGTCGGCGCGCACGGTGACCGACGACGGATCGTCGGTGAAGCGGGCGATCGGCTGGAAGTCCTTGACGGTGGTCTTGCCGATGCCCATCAGCGGCACCACCAGCATTTCCGGCGTCATCAGCACCAGCTTGTAGCCGTCGGGCTGGGCGTTGGCCACGTACGACCAGCCGATCGAGCCGCTGGCGCCGGGCTTGTTGATCACCACGGTCGGTTGCGCCAGCAGCGGCGGGCGCACCGCCTCGGCGATGGCGCGGGCGGTGTTGTCGCTGCCGCCGCCGGGCTGGTAGGCGACCACCAGCTCCATCGAGCGGCTGGGATAGTCGGCCGCCATCGCGGCGGGGGCGGCCGCGACGCAGGCCAGGAAGGAGAGGGCGCTGAAGGCCAGCGCGGGCAGGCGGGTGCGGGTCATGGTGGCTCCGGTATCAGTAGCCCAGGGCTGAAAGATCCGCCAGTGTCTGGCGGGTGATGGCAAGGGTGCGTTCGCGTTCGGCGCCGGCCAGGTCCAGGCGCGGCGGCTTGACGGTTTCGGCGCTGCCGGTGATCAGGTGCTCGGCCAGCTTGATGTGCTGCACCAGCTTGACCACCGTGTCCAGGTGGAACAGCGGCGTCAGCGCCGCGTACAGCTTGCGGGCGCGCTTGAAGTCGCCTTCGACCGCCAGCCGCAGCAGGTCCACCGACGCTTTCGGCACGGCGTTGGCCATGCCCGAGACCCAGGCGGTGACGCCCAGCGCGGCGCTTTCCAGCACCAGGTCGTCGACGCCGCAGACCACCGCCAGGCGGTCGCCGAAGCGCGTGATCAGGTCGGTGACGCGGGTGGTGTCGTAGGATTCCTCCTTGATGGCGACGATGGTCGGCTCCTCCAGCAACTGCGCCACCAGGTCCGGCGTCAGGTCGACGCCGTAGCCGCGCGGGTTGTTGTACAGCAGGATCGGCAGGGGGCTGGCCTGCGCCACGCTGCGATAGAACGCCACCGTTTCGCGCTCGTCCGACTTGTACGTCAGGCCGGGGAACACCATCAGCCCATCGACGCCGATCTGCGCCGCCTGGCGCGCGAAGGCCGCGGCGCGCGCGGTGCCCGTCTCGGCCACGCCGGACACCACCGGCACGCGGCCGCGCACGGTCTCGACCGCGATGCGCAGCACCTCCAGCTTTTCCTCGGGCGAAAGCTGGGCGTTCTCGCCCACCATGCCCATCATCACCACGCCGCCCACGCCGTTGGCGATCAGGCGCTCCAGGCCCTGGCGGATGGCGTCCACATCCAGCGAGAAATCGGGTTTCAGTTTGGTGGTGACCGCGGGAAATACGCCTTGCCATTGAATGCTCATGCTGCCGCTCCTGTTGCGTGATCCGCCCGGTTTGTATTGTCGGGCTATTGATTGGATATTGGATCCAAAATAAAAGGGCCAGAAAAACGAGGCGCGCGGCCTCGAACCATCGCCCCGGCGAGGGCGCAGATTTCTGTTGGATCATGGATCCAATATACTCACATTAAACGGGTTCCGGACACCGGCTGTCTCTCGGGGTTTTCCTGGGCGTGGGGCAGGTGGAACGGATCCGCCGCCGCCCGGCGTCCGCCGGGCGGAATCCTCCACCGGATGTGACGTGTCCCAGAATTCCTCTCCCGCCAGCGCCACCCAACCCCGCGCCGCCGCCGGATCCGCCGGCCGCCTGGTGCGCAAGACCGCCGTCGACCTGGTGGTCGACGAACTGCGCGACCGCATCCTGTCCGGCGCGATCGCGCCGGGCTCCGCCCTGCGCCAGGAACTGCTGGCCGAGGAACTGGGGGTGAGCCGGCTGCCGGTGCGCGAGGCGATCCGCCAGCTCAGCGCCGAAGGCCTGGTGGACATGATCGCGCATCGCGGCGCGTACGTCTCGATGCTCTCGCGGGCCGAAGTGCAGGAGTTCTTCGACATCCGCTTGCGGCTGGAACCCTGGCTGCTGCGGCTGGCGGTGTCGCAGCACACGCCCGAGGAACTGGACGAGGCGGCGCGCATCGTGGCGCGGATGGACAGCGCCGAACCGCAGCAGTGGGGCCGGCTCAATTGGCAGTTGCACGAGCTGCTGTACCGCGCCGCGCAGCGGCCGGCGGCGCTGGCCATGGTGCGCGCGCTGCATGAGAAATCCGAACGCTACTTCCGCTTCCAGATCGTCAACGCGCCGATCCGCCAGCAGGCCCACGACGAGCACAGCGCCCTGATCGCGTTCTGTCGCCAGGGCCGCGCCGGCGAGGCCGAGGCGGCGCTGGAACACCACATCGCCGAAGCCGCCGAGCAGATCCTGGCGATTGTCGATCATCTGCTGGATACGACGGCCGCGCCGGCCTGAGCGCCGATCGCCTGCCACCCGTGATTGCGATGGCGGGGCGGCAATCGTGATGACAGGGGCGGGCGCCAGCAGGTCCGAAGATCGCCAGGCCATAGCGCGCCACGCGCCGGATTTCCGGCCTCGCCAAAAAAAACGCCGGCCCGGAATGACTTCCAGCCGGCGTTCGTGACGATGCGGGTGTGCGCGACGCCCGGTTCGAGTCCGCGCGGGACTCAGTTGATTTTGATATTGCGTTCCTTCACCAGCACCTTCCACTGCGCGGTTTCCTTGGCCAGGTAGTCGCGCAGTTCGTCGGGCGTGCCGCCGATGGATTCGGCGCCGATCGAATCCAGCGTCGCCTTGACCTTGGGCTCGTTCAGGGCCTGGCGCATGGCGGCGTTGAGCTTGGCCACGACCTCGGGCGGCGTGCCGGCCGGCGCGAAGGCGGCGAACCAGGGCATCAGCTCGTAGCCGGGCAGGCCGCTTTCGGCCACGGTGGGCACGTTGGGCAGCGCGGCCGAGCGCTTGGCGGTGGTCACCGCCAATGCGCGCAGCTTGCCGGCCTCGATGTGCGGCTTGGCCGAGGTGATGCTGTCGAACATGTAGTCCACCTGGCCGCCGAGCAGGTCGGCGATGGCCGGGCCGCTGCCCTTGTAGGGCACGTGCAGCATGTCGATCTTGGCCATCGACACGAACAGCTCGCCCGCCAGGTGGATCGAGGTGCCGACGCCGGCCGAGGCGTAGGTGTAGTGGTTGGGCTGCGCCTTGGCTTTGGATATCACTTCGTCCACGCTCTTGACGTCGTTGCGCGCGGGGTTGGTGACCAGCACGTTCGGCACCACCGCCAGCAGCGAGATCGGCGCGAAGTCCTTGATCGGGTCATAGTTCAGGTCGGCGTACAGCGCCGGGTTCACGGCCATGCCGTTGGCCACGATCAGGATGGTGTAGCCGTCCGGCTTGGCACGCGCCACGCTGGCCGCGCCGATGTTGCCGCCGGCGCCGGCGCGGTTCTCGACGATGAACGAGGTGTTCAGTTGCTTGCCCATCGACTCGCCCAGGGTGCGGGCGATGCTGTCCATGGCGCCGCCCGGCGGGAACGGCACGATCCACTTGACCGGCCGGTCGGGATAGCCGTCGGCCATCGCGCCGCTGGCGGCGCCGAGCAGGGCCAGGCCCATGCAGGCCCGGGCGAGGTGTTTGAAAGCGTGGCGCAAAACCATGTCGTGTCTCCGTGTGCTTGAATTATTTTTCCGCGCGCCGATGCGTGGCCGGCGCGCGGGAACAACCGTGGGGCAGGGCGCGTCAGCGGTCCCTGCGGTAGAAAGCCAGTTTGTCTTCGTCCAGTTCCAGGCCCAGGCCCGGGCCGGTGGGGATCTCCATCTCGAAATCGGCGTAGCGCGGCGGGTTGGCGACGATGTCGTCCTTGAGCAGCAGCGGGCCGAACAGCTCGGTGCCCCACGACAGCCGCGGCAGGCAGGCAAAGCCATGCGCCGAGGCAATCGAGCCGACCGAGCCTTCCAGCATGGTGCCGCCGTACAGCGACATGCCGGCGGCGTCGCCGACGGCGGCGGTGCGCAGCATTTCGTGGATGCCGCCCGACTTGGCGATCTTCAGCGCCAGCACGTCGGCCGCGCCCAGGCGCGCGATGGCCAGCGCGTCCTCGGGGCCGTTGATGGCTTCGTCGGCCATGATGGGCACCACGAAGCGCGCCGCCAGCCGCGCCATGCCGGCCAGGTTGGCGCGCGGGATGGGTTGTTCGATCAAGTCGACGCCGGCCGCTTCCAGGCGCGCGATGGCGCCGGCCGCGTCGGCCTCGTTCCAGGCCTGGTTCACGTCCACCGTGACGCGGGCGCGCTCGCCCAGCGCCTGCTTGATGCGCGACACGTGGGCCACGTCGTCGGCCACGGCGCGGCGGCCGACCTTGAGCTTGAAGGTGTTGTGCCGGCGGCTGGCGAGCAGCGATTCGGCTTCCTCGATGTCGCGCGCGGTATCGCCGCTGGCCAGGGTCCACAGCACCGGCAGGCTGGCGCGCACGGCGCCGCCCAGCAGGGTCGAGACCGACACGCCCAGGCGCTTGCCCTGGGCGTCGAGCAGCGCGCTTTCCAGCGCCGACTTGGCGAAGCGGTTGCCGCGCGCCACGGTTTCCAGGCGCCGCATGGCGGCGTGGATGTTGGCCGCGTCCAGGCCGGCCAGCGCCGGCGCCAGGTAGGTGTCGATGGCCAGCTTGATGCCTTCCGGGCTTTCCTCGCCATACGACAGGCCGCCGATGGTGGTGGCCTCGCCGATGCCCTCGATGCCGTCGCTGCAGCGCAGGCGCACGATCACCAGCGTCTGGCGCTGCATCACGGCCATGGCCAACTGGTGGGCGCGGATGGTCGGCAGATCCACCAGGATCGCCTCGACCGAATTTATCGTTACCGGATTCATACTTTCCAAAGCAGGTTCTTCAGGGCAAGCGCAGTATCGCTTGCGTTACGCCGCTGAGTCCAAGACTATATGGGTCTTCATTTATACCTTCAGGGTTTGGATAAACCATGGAACTCAGGCACCTGCGCTACTTCCAGGCGGTGGCGCGCGAGGGCAGCTTCACCCGCGCCGCCGAAGCGCTGCATATGGCGCAGCCGCCGCTCAGCCGCCAGATCCGCCAGATGGAAGAGGAACTGGGCGTCGCGCTGTTCGAACGCACCACCCGCGCCCTGCGCCTGACGGAGGCCGGGCGCTTTCTGCTGGAGCAGTCGCGGCTGCTGACCGCAAGGCTGGACGAAGTGCTGGAGGGCACGCGCCGGCTGGGCCAGGCGCGGCGGCGCTGGTTCGGCATCGGCTTCGTGCCCTCGACGCTGTACGGCTTCGTGCCCGAGCTGATCCGCCAATTGCGCGGCGCCGACGCGCAGGTGGAGGTCGGGCTGATGGAAATGACTACGCTGCCGCAACTGGAGGCGCTCAAGGCCGGCCGCATCGACCTGGGTATCGGCCGCATTTTGCTGGACGATCCGGCGATCGAGCGCCGTGTCCTGATGACCGAGCCGCTGATGGCCGCCGTGCCGCTGCGGCATCCGCTGGCCGGCTGCGACAGCGTGTCGGTCGACCGGCTGGCGCAGGAGCCGTTCCTGCTGTATCCGGCGCGGCCGCGGCCCAACTTCGCCGACCATGTGCTGGACCTGTTCCGCGCCGCCGGCCACGCGCCGCAGGTGGCGCAGGAGGCCAACGAGCTGCAGACCGCCATCGGCCTGGTGGCGGCCGGACTGGGCGTGACGGTGGTGCCGGCCTCGGTGCAGCGCCTGCAGCGGCGCGACGTGGCTCACGTGCGCATCGACGCCGAGGCCTTCGTGTCGCCGGTGATCGCCAGCTATCGCAAGGACGACGCCTCGCCGTTCCTGGCGCAGGCGCTGGCCCTGGCGGCGCAATTGGCCAAGGGGTAACAAAGCGTAGACGGAACGGTTACGGCCCGCCCGCTTGCGGCACACTACGCGCTTGCCATTCCCGTGCTTCCAATAACAACCGTCATAGGGACTCTCGCAATGCTGACCGTCAACATCCAGAACAAGGCCAAATGGCTGTTTTCCCAATTGGGGCAACTGGTCATCGCCGTGGGCCTGCTGTCGCTGGTATTCAACTATGCCTACCGCTACACGGTCGACCGAGACATCAATACGCCGGGCTTCTATCTGGCCACCGTGGCGCTGGCGCTGGTCGTGTTCCTGGCGGTCCGCAAGGACTATGTGTTCGTGAACCGATACGCCTTCAGCGACAGCGAAATCCAGGTCGGCACGCTGCTGGGCGTGAAGAAAACCTACCCCACGTCGCAATATGAATTCGTGCCGTCGCTGCACAAGGCGGTGAACGTGCCCGAGCAGAAAGCGTCGCTGTCTTTCTACGTGCGCGATGCGCAGAGCAAGAAGAACGTGCGCAACTATTCCTGGGCCGGCTTCTCGCCCGAGGATTTCCAGGCGGTTTCGCGCCTGTACGGGTATCGCGGCGAGACCGATTTCAAGCAGAAGGACTTCGGCAAACGCTAGCCGCGCGTCATGCCGGCGACGGGGCGGCGCGGGGATTCAGGGGCCGCCGCCCGTTGAGGCATTCAAGCCGAGCGGCTCGGGGAATCAGGCCGCGATGGAGAGCGCCCGCGCCGCGCCGGGAAAGTCCGGCAGCACGATGTCGCAATGGCCGGGGCGGACCCAGCGCACCCGCTCGCGGGTGGCGTCGATGCAGCCGCCTTCGGCGTACACGCCCTGCGGGTCGCGGATCCGCATCATGCGTTCAAGGATGATGGCGGTGGCCTCGGGGTCGGCCAGGGTCTCGTGCACGCGTTCCTTGACGATCTGTTCATCGATATGGCGCTTGCCCGCGGCGTCGGTGCGCAGGCCGTGGCGCCAGTGGTAGATCTCGACGCACTTGGACGTCAACGTGTACGGCGCGCCGCGTTCCCAGAAATTGTTGAACAGGCCGCCGCCCAGGTAAAACACCCAGGACCCTTCGTAGCCTTCGACGTCCGACGATTCGGCGTCGGGGTTGCGGAACCAGAGCCGGTCTCCCGGCACGTAGAAGCGCTGCGGCAAGGGCGCGTCGAGCGCGCCGTATTCGTGCAGGAAGGTGTCGTGGAAACTGCCGGACATGACCGCGCGCGTTTCCCATTGGCGCTGCAGCCGGCGGCCGAGCTCGGGGTTGGCGGTCTGCAGTTCCTGCGCGATGCCGAGCACGGTGACGTATTCGGTGGCGCGGTAGCACGAGAACGAATACAACTGGCCCGAGGCCTCGGGCTGGGTGGCCTTGCGCAGCCCGTCGATCAGCGAGCGGCCCGGCAACACCGTGAAGCCGCGCGCCTCGTCGTAGGTCCAGTAGTCCTCGGGCCGCTCGGCGTGTTCGGTGTCGAAGGCCAGCGCGGTCTTGCCGGCAGCCTGCACGATGTAGCGACGGATGCGCACGGCCGAGGCCAGTTCCGCCACGCTGGGGAAGTCGAAGGCGACCGGGCTGGCCAGCATCGCCAGCACGATCTCGCGGTCCAGGTCGGCTTCGTTGGCGTCGGTGCGCAGGCTCAGCGCCCGCGCCACGCCGGTGGTGTCGTGGTCGGGCAGGTAGCTGGCGGCGAAGCCAGGGGTGAGCGCGGCATGCACGCCGGTGGCGCCGGTTCGCGCGTGGCAATTGGCGGCGGCGCGCAGCCCAAGGTCGGACAGGAAGCGTTGCGTCGTTTCCAACGCCTCGGCGGCGTGGATGACAATTCCGCCCTGATCGGGAGAAGGCTGCTGCGGGGATGACGGCATGGAATACGAACCGGAAGGCAACGGACAGATTATGGATAAGCGCACACGGGGCAGAGTTCCCGTCAAGCTGCAAAGGCGCGTGAATATCTGTTTCAGGCCGTGCCGGCTCGTGGAAGCCATCCCGTGGGGTCTGATCGATTGTAGGGGTGATGCCTTAATATCAGCTGTATGAATACGGCTCGCCAGCCGCAAGATTGTCATGGCGCTGTCACGCGCTAGGGCATCCGGCGCCTGGCATGACAGGCCGGCACGGTGCCGGTCCGAGACTGGATTGACGTCGGGAGGCGACGCGCAGATGATCCATCCCCTGTCCGCCGGCGTGATGGCCTTGTATCAGGCGCATGCGGCGGCGTTCGAGCGCGACCGCGGCGCCGCGTTGATCGAGCGCGCCTGGCTGGCCGACTTCCTGGCGGCGTTGCCGACGGCCACGCCGCGGGTGCTGGACATCGGCTGCGGCACCGGCGTGCCGATCGCCGGCCACCTGATCGAGCACGGCTGCCGGATTACCGGTGTCGATAGTTCGACCGCATTGCTGGCGCGCGCCGCCGCGCGCTTTCCCGAACAGGCGTGGATTGCCGCCGACATGCGCCAACTGCCTTGCGCCGGGCCGTTCGACGGCCTGATCGCGTGGCACAGTTTCTTCCATCTGTCGCCCGAGGACCAGCGGCCCATGTTCGCGCAGTTCCGGCGCCTGGCCGCGCAGGGCGCGGCGCTGATGTTCACCAGCGGCACGACCCTGGGCGAGGCCATCGGCCAGCTCGACGGCCAGCCGCTTTATCACGGCAGCCTGGACAGCGCCGAATACCGCGAGCTGCTCGCGGCCAACGGCTTCGAGGTATTGCGCCACGTCGAATGGGACGCCGCTTGCGGCAACGCGACGGTGTGGCTGGCCAGGCGGACCTGAGCCAGGCGGGGCGACGGGCCGTCAGGTCATAGATGCGGATCGCGCAGGATCGCCCGGATCCTGAGGAAGGCGTAGGCGGCGCAGCCCAGCGCGATCAGCACCACGAGCCAGGCATACGCCTTCTTGCGCTGCTTGTTGGACCAGGCGCTATCGTAGGTGGCCACCGGATCCCACAACACCTTGCCGTCCATCTGGCGCACCCCATGAACCCTGATGGGCACGTGCACGCTGAACATCTGGCCCTCGTAGACGTTCTTCAGGTCGTTCGGCTCGCGGTCGGTCAGCAGTTCCAAGGTCCGTGGCAGGACGAGGCCGGTCACAACGGCGCCCGCCTCGAACGCCACGTCGGGATAGTCGTTCGAGAAATAGCAAAGGGGCCTGTAGCCGCTGTTCTGCCGGGAACTGGCGGTCCGCGAGTAGGGGCATACGGCCAACCTGTCCACGCGCACGGCGACGGCGTGCAGCGTGGCGGGATCGGGCGGCAGGTACGCCTTGGCCGCGGCGTCGAAGAGATCGCGGGACAAAATCAGCAGCATCAGGCAGAGGAACAGCGCACTTAGCGGGCGCTTGAAGCGCGCCTTGATCTCGCTCCATTCGCTCATTGGTCTGGCCTCTTCGATTGCCGTATTGTGGTGGGCGGGGGTAGGCGCGCGAATCCGGGTGGCGCATGCTCCGCCATCAGTTCCGCGACCCAGTCGATGAACACCCGCAGCTTGGCGCTGACGTGGCGGTTGGGCGGGAAGGCGATGTAGAGCGGCATCGGGTCCAGTTGCCAGTCCTCGAATAGCGGCATGAGCTCGCCGCGCGCGGCATGTTCGCGCGCCATGTAGTCGGGCAGCCACAGAATGCCCATGCCGGCCAGCCCCGCCGCCAGGTAGGCGTTGCCGTCGTCCACCGCGACCACATAGCGTCCGTGCGCGTGGATGCTTTCGTCGCCGCGATGCATGGCGTAGGGCAGGGGCTTGCCGCTGCGCGACCAGAGGAAGCCGACGATGCGGTGGTGGCTGTCATCGAGGTCGCGCGGATGCGCGGGCGCGCCGGCCCGTTGCAGGTAGGCGGGCGCGGCATAGACGCGCAATTGCAGGTCGCCGACGCGCCGCGCCATCAGTGACTGGTCGGTCAGTTCGCCGCCGCGCACCACGCAGTCGACGTTTTCGCCGATCACGTCGACGATGCGGTCGCTCACGCCCATGTCGAGCTGAATATCCGGGTAGCGCGCGTGGAAGGCGGGCAGGGCGGGTACCAGGATCATGCGCGCCAGCGGGCTGGGCACGTCGACCCGCAGGCGCCCGCGCGGCACGGACGCGGCCACGGACAGGCTGGTTTCGGCGTCGTCCATGTCGGCCAGCAGCCGCAGCACGCGCTCGTAGTAGACCGCGCCGTCGGCGGTGACGTTGACCTTGCGGGTGGTGCGGTTGAGCAGCCGCACGCGCAGGCGGGCCTCGAGCTGCTGCACCAGTTGCGTGACGCTGGTCTTGCTCATGTGCAGCGTCTCGGCCGCTTTGGTGAAGCTGCCGGTTTCCACCACGCGGGCGAAGGCCTGCATTGCGTCGAAACGGTCCATCGCCACTCCAGGGGATCAGGGGATTGTTTGCATTTTACAAACAGTGATGGACAAGCTTGCCCGTTTATCGGCGGCGGCGCCGTCCGTACAGTGCCTGCATCATCAATACGGGCTTTAAGGCCCGGGACAGGAGAATGAGTATGGCAACGCGTGATGTGGTTTTTCCGGCCGGGCGCCAGGCGCTGTATGAACGCAACCGCTATTCGCCGGCGGTGCGGTCGAATGGCTTTCTGTTCGTATCGGGCCAGGTGGGCAGCCGCGAGGACGGCTCGCCCGAACCCGATCTGCAGGCGCAGGTGCGGCAGGCGTTCGACAACCTGAACGCGATCCTGAAGGCGGCGGGCGCCAGCTTCGAGGACGTGATTGACGTGACGGTGTTCATGGTGGATCCGGCGTCCCGCTTCGAAACCATCTGGCAGGTGGTGCCGGAATACTGGGGCCAGGCGCCGCATCCGACGCTGACGGCGGTTGGCGTGACCTGGCTGTACGGCTTCGATTTCGAGATCAAGGTGATCGCGAAACTGCCGCAGGACGCCTAGCCGGCCCTGGCGGCGGGGCAAGAAAAGCGACGGGGCAGGCCGGCGGGATCGCCGGGCCTGCCCCGTTTTGCGTGCCTCGTCGTATCAGCCGCGCAGACGCGCCACGGCTTGCGCCAGGTCTTCCTGCTTGCGGATCAGGTCGGCCTCGACCTGGTCGCGCGGGGTGCGGGTGTCGTCGCGGTGGCTGGTCAGGTCGGCCGCGCGCAGCAGGCCCATCAGGTCCTGGGTGCGGGTCTGGGTGGTGGGCGTGATGCGGCTCTGGTCGACCAGCTTGCCCTTGATGAACTTGCTCACCAGGGTCGACATGGTGCTGGACTCGGTGAACGAGGCCTTGGCCAGTTCGCCGTCTTCGTAGGCGATGTCGGTGCGGTTGCTGTAATCGTCGCGGATCTGGTGGAACGCGTAGTTCTGCGACTCGGGGTCCTTGGTCAGGTTCAGCTTCTGATCGGGCGAGAGCGCGCGGTGGAAGCTGGCGTTCAGCGACGATTGCTGCTGTTGCGTGATCGCCAGGTCGAGCTGGGGCCGGCCGCTGGAGGTGGTGTTCTGCGAGGTCTCGTAGGAGAAGGTGTCGAATTCGCGCGGCCGCAACGGATTGGACGCGACCGGCGCCTGGTTGATCGAGGCGGAGAAGTCGGCCAGGCCGGACAGCATGGTGCGATGCACTTCGGCCGGCATGCCCAGGCGCGTCGTGGCGGTGCCTTGCGGCGCCCAGTCGCCGTAGCTCTTGTGCAGGTCCGCGAAACCCGACTTGAACAGGGCCATCAGCGTGGCATCGCCTTCGCCGCGCTTCTGGGCGCTGTCGAACTTGCTCAGGTAGTTGTTGATGGCGGTCGTCTGCTGCTGGGCGCTGCCGAACTGGCTGGGCTGGCTGGCGTCGACGTTGATCCGGGCCGAGCCGGCCACGGTCTTGACCGTCAGCGAGCGTTGACCCGCGTCGGCCTGGAAATTGAAGCTGACGCGGTCGGGGCCCTCGGCGCCGACCGTGGCTTCCAGCGACACCGACGACAGCACGCTGGTGTTGAACTTGGCCAGCGCGCCCAGCGCCAGCTTGGGCGGCACCGAGGCCAGGCCATCGACGGCGTCCTGGAACGATTTGGACAGGCCGGCGATGGCGCTGCGTTCTTCTTCGGTGAGCTTGGCATCGCCCACGTCGATCTGCACGCCCAGGCCCTTTTCATTGCTTTCCAGGGTCACCGTGACCTTGGCGCCGCTGGCGGTGGTGATGCGCAGCGCGACCGAGTTGTCGGCCACGGCCGCGCCCTGGGGCGCGGCGATGCCGTCCACCGGGGCGGCGGCGCGGGCCGAGGGGATCGTCAGCGCGTAGTTGCCGCCATCGTTCTGCATGCGGCCCAGCAGGGCCGCGGCCAGGCCCTTGAACTGGCCGGTCAGCGAGGAGGCGCGGACGTTGTCGGACATCAGCGAGGAGAGCGCGTCGGGTTCCTGCACCTGCCCGGCAGCGACCGACTCGGGAGAATAGGTCAGCACGTTGGTCGGCTGGCCCAGCGTCACCGAGGTGGACGCGGGGATGTCGGGGCTGCGGTTGACGGTGGTGACGCGGGACACCCCGGTCGCCGGCGCCTGCGGGGCGATGACGAGCGGCGGGGTGTAGCTGGAGATCGTGGTCATGTCAGTGGTAGTCCTGGCGGGCAACAACTGCCCAATGAGGCTTGCCGGGGAGTATCACCATGACTAACGGCGGGCGCGGCGAAAAATTAATCTGCCGGTGATATTTATTTTTGCTTTTTTGAAGGCCTTTATATTCAGTTAAGTGACAGTTTTGGGGGATTCCAAAAATAATGTCGACAAAAAAGATGCTGCGCATCGCGACATAATCGATTCGCGCGGGCGACGCCTGTCATGCGCCGCCGCGGGCTTTATTTCACGACATAATTCTTCGCTTCATTTTCACCGGCCCATTTACGCAGCGCGGCGATGAATTCCGGGCAGACGTTGCCGTCGACCGTGGAATCGACAATCACGCTGTCTTTCATGCGCATCAGCACCTTGCATTCATAAATGCGGGTGCGGCCCTGGTAATAACCGCTGGTGCTTTGCTGGAATACCGGCGTCGCGGCGGTCGTGTTGGTGGCCGGGATCATGCCGACGACCTGCTGGCTGGTGCCGGTCGTCACCCATTCCTGGTAAGGCGCGGCCTGGTAGTCGGACCACTCCAGTTCCATGGTGTTGCCGACGGCGCGTTTCCGGGACGGCTCGCCCAGCGCCGCGATGGCGTCGTTGATCGAGCGGCCCTGCATGTTGCGGGCGACGTTGACGCTGGGCGAGAACGACAGGCCTTCCGAGAAGACCCGGCTGAGCGAGGGCAACGAGGAGCTGCCGCCGGAGGGCATCGGGGCGCATCCGGCCAGGCTGGCGGCGGCGATCAGGCTGGCGGCCAGGCGCAGCGTCGGACGGCGGGCGGAAAGGGGCGAGGGGAAGATCATGGCTTGTGGTCGGCGCTCCGTGTCGGTCGGGCGCGGCGGCTGCGATTGCGGGCCGGGCGCCAGGCGTTTTGTTTCTCTTCGTGACAGGCCGGGGTGGCCAGCCCTGCGACGGGAGAATGATTGCAGACTGACAGCCTGCTTACGAAATGTCCGCCATTTTTACCGATAAACGGGGCCAGCTTCCTTGCGCCAATGGTGAAATTTGTTACTCAATATGCCCGCGTCGTATTGGCAAAGGGGACGGACCGACCGATCCGCTTTGCTAAGATCGTGGCCGCTGAATCCACCCGATCCGGACACTGACCATGCTATTTGCCCGATTTTCCCCGACCATCCGCGCGGCGCTCGGCGCGCTGGCGTTGATGGCCGGCCTGTTCGCGCCGCAGGCGCACGCCGACAAACTGTATGGCGGCATTGCGACGGATGGCAAGCACGCCAAGATCTATTGGGCGCTGCCCGAGGATTCGGAAAAGGCGGCCGAAGCGGCGGCGTTGGCGGCCTGCCGCAAGGGCGGCGGCAAGGACTGCAAATCGCTGAGCTGGTTTTCGGACAGTTGCATGACCTATGCCCGCAATACCTCGAACGACCTGTTCCCCGGCAACAGCGTGTCGCCGGAAATGGCGGCCAAGAAGGCGATCCGACGCTGCACCGCCGGCAGCCCCAACGGCAAATGCTGGCTGACCACGATGCCGCTGTGCGTCGGGCCGGGCTACAGCGCGCAGGACATGGAGGCGGCCAGAAGGGCCACGCCCGCCGAGCTGGAAGCCCTGTCCGCCAAGCTCAACGACCGCGAATACTGGGGCGCCGTCGCCGAGAAGGACTCGGGCGACCTGACGTACTCGGACGGCTACCCCAATGAGAAGGACGCCCTCAACCAACTGCTGGAATGGGATGAATGCACCGGCTGCACCAAGGTGCTGACCTACCGCGACACCTGCGTCGGCATGGCCTGGGCCAAGGGCGTGAAGGGGCGCGGCACCAGCTACACCGCGCTCGATCCGGATCCGAAGGCGGCGCGCGATGCGGCGCGCAACACCTGCAGCACCAAGAGCGGCCTGCCCAATTGCGTGGCGATGGTGCGCTGCTCGGGCCGTCCCTACATCAGCGGTTATGCCGGCGAGGACGAAAAAGCCAATTGAGATCGCCGTGAGGCGGCAGCGCGCCGCCCGGCACGCCAAGCCGGCTCCCGTACAGGGGGCCGGCTTTTTTCATGGGCGCCCGGTCAATCCGCCAGCCGCGCGGCGGCGTCGCGGACCACCTGTTGCAGCCACGCCAGCGCCGCGTCGCCGGGCGCGCGCCGGCTGCACACCATGTCGATATCGAAAGGGCCCGGGTCGACCTCGGGCGGCAGCGGCCGCAGCGTCAGTCCGGGGCCGGCCAGCCGCAAGGCGGCGCGCCGCGCCAGCGTGGCCACCAGGTCGGTGCCTTGCACCGCGTGCGGCAGCGCGACGATGTGGGCGAAGGTGCAGGCCACCCGGCGCCGCTGGCCCAGCCGCGCCAGGCTGGCGTCGACCACGCCGCGCGCCGAGCCGTCGTCGCTGGGCGTGAACAGCGCGTGCGGCAGCGCCACGTAGCGCGCCAGGTCCAGCTTGCGGCCGCGCAGCGCTGGATGCTGCCTGTCGGCGATGCAGACGAAGTGTTCCTGGTACAGCCGTTCGCGCAGCATGCGCTTGGGCGGCGCCAGGTGGCCGCCGATGGCCAGGTCTACGCTACCGTTGTCCAGTTGCTCGTAGAGGGCGGCGCGGTCGAGCCGCGCGATGCGCAGGTCGATGCCGGGCGCGTCGCGCCGCAGCGCC
The DNA here is from genome assembly GCF_046535435.1 of Achromobacter sp. SIMBA_011. NCBI lineage: Bacteria > Pseudomonadati > Pseudomonadota > Betaproteobacteria > Burkholderiales > Alcaligenaceae > Achromobacter > Achromobacter sp. SIMBA_011. The sequence continues at coordinate 1,240,535 of NZ_JAWRWN010000002.1, forward strand.
GCGACGATGTGCGGCACGATCACCACGTCGGCGTAGTCGCTGGCCGCCACGGTGAAGCGGCGGCCGGCGGCGGCCTGGGGATCGAAGCCGGCGCCTTGCGCCAGCGCCTGGCGGATCTGGTCCAGCGCCGCGCTCACGGCCGGCATCAGCGCGACGGCCTTGGGCGTGGGCTGCATGCCGTCGGCGGTGCGCAGGAACAGCTCGTCCTGGAACAGCAGGCGCAGGCGGCCCAGCGCGCTGCTGACCGAGGGCTGGGCGCGGTTGATGCGCTGGCCGGCCAGGGTCACGTTGCGGGTGTCGTAGAGCGCCTCGAAGGCGACCAGCAGGTTCAGGTCGACGGCGGAAAGATTCATGCCATCAATAATACGAATAGCGATTATGGATTTCAACAATCCCATGGCGCGGTCCTACCATGGCTGGCAGCAATGGAATCGAAGGACTGCGCAATGACGACCGTACTGATTACCGGCATCGAACCGTTCGATGGCGAAACCCTGAATCCCTCCTGGGAAGCCGCGCGGCGGCTCGATGGCGCGCAAGTGGCCGGCGCCACCCTGGTGGCGCGCCAACTGCCGTGCGTGATCGGTAAGGTGGTGGGCGTGCTGCGCCAGGCCATCGAGGACACGCAACCGGACCTGGTGATCTGCCTGGGCCAGGCGGGCGGCCGCGGCGACGTGTCGATCGAACGCGTCGCGATCAACGTGGTGGACGCGCGCATCCCCGACAACGAAGGCCGCCAGCCGATCGACGAACCGGTGGTGGCGGGCGGCCCGGCGGCCTATTTCTCGACCCTGCCGATCAAGGCCATCGTGCGCGACCTGCGGCGCGCGGGCGTGCCGGCGTCGGTGTCGTCGACGGCGGGCACCTATAACTGCAACACCATCTTCTACGGCCTGTCGCACTACATCGCCACCGAGCGTCCGGCGTTGCGCGGCGGCTTCGTGCACGTGCCGTACCTGCCGGAGATGGCGGCCCATCATCCCGGCCAGCCCAGCCTGGCGCTGGAGACGCTGATCGAAGGCGTGAAGGTGATGGTGGCGACTTCGCTGGCCGTCACGGCGGATGTCAAGGAAGGCGGCGGCGCGCTGCATTGAAAGGAGACGGACGATGGATACCTTCAACGACGCCGACGCCTTCGCGCTGGACGGCGTGCCGTTCCGCCACCGGCAGGTGCGGGTGGACGGCCTGGGCTATCACGTGGTGGAAGGCGGCGCCGGGCCGGCGCTGATCCTGCTGGCGGGGTTTCCGCAGAGCTGGTACGCGTGGCGCCGGGTCATGCCCCTGCTGGCGCCGCACTTCCGCCTCTATGCGGTGGACCTGCCCGGGCAGGGCGACTCGGACAAGCCGCTGGACGGCTACGACACTCGCGCGGCGGGCGAGCGCCTGCGGGCGCTGTTCCACACGCTGGGGCTGACGCGCTACGCGCTGGCCGGGCACGACATCGGCGCCTGGATCGCCTATCCCTACGCGGCGCGCCACGCCGACGAGGTCGAGCGCCTGGTGCTGCTGGACGCGAACATCCCCGGCGTGACGCTGCCCGCCAGCTTCGAGCTGGGACCGGACAACTGGAAGCGCTGGCATTTCCTCTTCAACACCGTGCCGGACCTGCCCGAAGCGCTGTTGCAGGGACGCGAGCGGGTGCTGATCGAGTGGTTCTTCAGCCGCAAGACCGCCAACAAGCCGGGCGTGTTCAGCCGCGCCGACCTGGATGAGTACGAGCGCGTCTACCAGACGCTGGGCGGCTTGCGCGGCATGCTGGGCTATTACCGCGCGGCGCACCAGTCGGCCGAGCAGAACCGGGCGCTGCGCGAGACGCCGTTGACGCAGCCGGTGCTGGCGCTGGGCGGCGAACACGGCAGCGCGCCCGATCTGTACGAGGCGCTGGGGCCGCTGGCGCGCGACCTGCGCGGCGGGGTGCTGGCCGATTGCGGCCACTATCTGCCGGAAGAGCAGCCGCGCGAACTGGCGCGGCGCATGCTGGCGTTCCTGGCGTAGCCGGGCGCGACCGCCGCGGCAGACGACCGCCCCGGAAAACGGCGGCGCGGCAAACGGCTGCCCCGGCAAAGGGCCGCCCCGGCAAAGGGCCGCCCCGGCATTTCCACATTGCGCATCGGTATTTGTCCGGCGCGCGGCGCGCTCCTATCCTGGCCTGCTTGGAATTTCCGCAGGGAGCAGGATGATGGGCAATCGACGCAGATCCGTACTGAAGGCCGCGCTCGGCCTGGCCGGCGGCGTGGTGGTGGGCGCGGGCTTGTTGAGCAACATGACCGGCGCCGCGCCGGCCGCCACCGACGACGCCACGCGCTATCCGAGCCGGCCGGTCAAGCTGATCGTGCCGATCGCGGCCGGCGGCAGCGCCGACAAGCTGGCGCGCACCGTCGCGCAGAAGCTGAGCGAGAAGTGGGGGCAGAGCGTGGTGGTGGAGAACCAGCCCGGCGCCAGCAGCGCTATCGGCAATGCCGCGGTGGCGCATGCGCGCGGCGACGGCTACACGCTGCTGCTGGGCGGCGACGCCTTGTCGCTGAACGCGCTGCAACCCGGCAAGCCGCTGTACGATCCGCTGCGCGACCTGCGCGGCTTGACCAAGGCGGTGGTCAATCCGCAGTTGCTGGTCGTGCGCCCGGGCCTGGGCGTGAAGACCTTCCAGGAATTCGTGGCGCTGGTGCGCAGCCGGCCCGGCGAGATCTCGCTGGCGCTGCCTGGCGGCAATGGCAGCCTGCAGCACCTGGCGGTGGAACTGCTCAACGAGCGCATCGGCGCCAAGACCAACCAGATTCCCTATCCGGGCGGCGGGCCGGCCACGCTGGATGTGCTGGGCGGCCACGTGGACGCCATGCTGATCACGCTGGCCGCCGCCACCGAGAACGTGCGCTCGGGCAAGCTGGTGGCGCTGGCGGTGACCACGCCGTACCGCTCCAAGGCGCTGCCCGAGGTGCCGACCATGCAGGAGGCGGGGCTGGCCGACTACGCGGTCGAGAGCTGGCAGGGCTTCGTGGTGCCGGCTTCGACGCCGAGCGCGCTGGTCGAGCGCATCCATCGCGACGTGGTGGCCGTGCTGCGCGAACCGGAGACCGCCACGCTGCTGGAGAACCTGGGTTTCGCCATCGCCGCCTCGACGCCCGAAGCGGTCGACCAGACCGTGCGCGACGACATCGCCACCTATCGCCGCGTGATTGCCACGGCCGACGTCAAGCTCCAGTAGATGCGCCGCAACAGCGGTTTCATATTCATATCTGAAAGTCTTCTTTGTGTTGTGCGGCGCCGGACCGCAGCATAGAACTTCGTTCAATGCCTACGACACAACAACATGAAGACTCGCAATATCTCCGGCCGTATCCTGCAGGCGGCCGTCGCGCTGGCCCTGGCGGCCGGCGCCACCGGCGCCCATGCCGACGCCACGCTGGACAAGATCAAGGAACGCGGCACCGTCACCATCGGCGTATTGGCCAACGGGGGCGTGTTCGGCTCGATCGACCCGGCCACGCAGCAGCTCGTCGGCTGGAACCCCGACCTGGCGCGTGAACTGGCCAAGGGCCTGGGCGTGAAGGCCGAGCTGGTGCAGGTGCAGACCGCCACCCGCACCCAGTTCCTGATCTCGGGCAAGGTCGATCTGCTGATCGCGTCGATGGAGCTGAATCCGGAGCGCGCCGAGATCCTGGGCTACGCGCCGACGCCCTTCTTCCGCGTGGGCGGCGCGGCCGCCACCCGCAAGGACAGCGGCATCGCCAAGTGGGAAGACCTGCGCGGCAAGCCGGTCTGCGTGTCGCAGGGCAGCAGCTTCGCGCGTCCCCTGCAGGCCGACTACGGCGCGGTGGTCAAGGGCTACAAGAGTTCTTCGGACTCGCTGCTGGCGCTGCGCGGCGGCCAGTGCGTGGCGGCGGTGCACGATTCGACCCTGATCCATCCGCTGTTGCGCACCAATCCCGAATGGGCCGACTACCACGCGCCCATCGCCACGGAAGTGCTGCCGGCCAATTCGGTGGTGTGGACCCGCAAGGGCGAGGCCGACACCATCGCCGCCGTCGACAAGGTGATCCAGGGCTGGCACCGCAGCGGCTGGCTGATCGCCACCGAGAAGCGCCTGGACATCCAGCCGCCGCAGCCGCTGCTGCAGGAACTGCACGACAAGTACAAGCAGGGCAGCTGAGCCTCGCGCCGCCCGCCCGTGTTGGAAAAGACCGATGAATAGACAAGCAATCAAGTGGGCCGGCGCGCTGGCGCTGGCGGCCCTGGCGACGGCGGTGCACGCCGACGCCACTCTGGACCGCGTCAAGCAGCGCGGCAAACTGGTGGTGGGCGTGGACGGGGCCAGCCCGCCGTTCGGCCTGCTCGATCCGGCCACTGGCAAGGTGGGCGGCTTCCAGACCGAGCTGGGCGGCGATATCGCCCGGCGCCTCGGCGTCACGCTGGAGACGGTGCCGGTGACGGCCGCGACCCGGGTGCAGTTCCTGCAGGCGGGCAAGGTCGATCTGCTGATCGCCAACATCCAGTGGACCCAGGAGCGCAGCGAGATCCTGAGCTATGCGCCAACCCCGTACAACCTCGTGGGCGGCGCCGCCATGGTGTCCAAGCGCAGCGGCATCAAGCGCTGGGAAGACCTGAAGGGCAAGGTGGCCTGCGTGTCGCAGGGCAGCAATTTCGCCAAGCCCTTGCAGGAGACCTACGGCGCGGTGGTCAAGGGCCTGCGCAACATCCCTGAATCGCTGCTGGCGCTCAAGGGCGGCAGTTGCGATGCGTCGGTGCACATCCAGCCGGCGCTGTACGAGACGCTGCACGGGCCCAATGGCAAGGAATGGGAAGGCTTCGAGCTGGCCACCCCGGACCAGTTGATCCCGTCGCCCACGGTGATCTGGACCCGCCGCAACGAGGCCGATACCCGCGCCTTCGTCGATGGCGTGATCCGCGACTGGCACAAGTCCGGCCTGCTGGTGAAAGAGGCCGACAGGTTCGGCGTGCCAGCCGATTACCTCAAGCAGGCCAACGCCGACGCGCAGGCGGGCAAGTTCGATAGCGCTCCCCCCGAGGCCCAGGCCAAGCCATGACGACGGCCGCCAGGGACACGCTGCTGGCCGCGTTGCGCGCGCGGTTGGGCGCCGATTGGGTCTTGACGGGCGCGGACGCCGCGCCGTTCCTGACCGACCAGCGCCGCGTGCTGCACGGACAGGCGCTTGCGGTGGCGCGTCCGGCCGACGCCGAGGGCGTGGCGGCGGTGTTGCGCCAGTGCCGCGCCGCGCGGGTGCCGGTGGTGCCGCAAGGCGGCAATACCGGCCTGATGGGTGGCGCCACGCCGGACGCCAGCGGACAGGCCGTGGTGCTGTCGCTGGGCCGCCTGAACCGGGTGTTGGGCATCGATACCGACAACGACACCATCACGGTACAGGCCGGCTGTGTGCTGGCCCAGGTGCAGGAGGCGGCCAGCCAGGCCGGCCGCCTGTTCCCGCTGAGCCTGGGGTCCGAAGGCAGCTGCACCATCGGCGGCAATCTCTCGACCAATGCCGGCGGCACCCAGGTGCTGCGCTACGGCAATGCGCGCGAGCTGACGCTGGGGCTGGAGGTGGTGACGGCCGAAGGCGAAGTCTGGAATGGCCTGCGCGGCCTGCGCAAGGACAACACCGGGTATTCGCTGCGCGACCTGTACATCGGCAGCGAGGGCACGCTGGGGGTGATCACCGCGGCCACGCTCAAGCTGTATCCCAAGCCGGCCGAGCAGGCCAGCGCCCTGGCCGGGCTGCCGTCGATCGAGGCGGCGTTGGGGTTCCTGTCGCTGGCGCGGCGGCGCCTGGGCGCGCAGCTGACGGCGTTCGAACTGATCGGCCGGCCGGTGCTGGAATTGGTGGCGCGCCACGTGCCGGACCAGCCGCAGCCGCAGCCGCTGCCGGCGCTGGCGCAGCCCTGGTACGCCTTGCTGGAAGTGTCGGCCAACGAGGCCGGCGCGGCCGATGCGCTGCAACGCCTGGCCGAGGCGGCGTTGAGCGAAGGCCTGCTGGAAGACGCGGCCGTCGCTCACAGCCTGCAGCAGGCCGCCGCGTTCTGGCGGTTGCGCGACGAGGCCATCGGCCTGGCGCAGGCGCGCGACGGCGGCAACGTCAAGCACGATATCTCCGTGCCGGTCTCGCGCATTCCTGCCTTCCTGCTGGGCGCCGCGCGGGCGTTGCATGCGCTCGATCCGGGCCTGCGGCCGATGGCGTTCGGCCACCTGGGCGACGGCAACCTGCACTACAACGTGTCGCACGACCCCGCCGGTCCCGTGGCGCGGCTGTTCGCCAACGAGGCGCGCATCCACGACCTGATGCATGCCCAGGCCCATGCGCAGGGCGGTTCGATCAGCGCCGAGCACGGCATCGGCCAGGTCAAGCGCGACGCCTTGCCCCATTTCAAGAGCCCGCTGGAACTGGCGCTGATGCGCCGCGTCAAGCAGGCGCTCGATCCCCTGAACCTGATGAATCCCGGAAAGGTCCTGTCATGACTGAATCCCTGTTTCCCGGCGTGTTCGCGCGCCGCGTCCGCGGCGTGGAACTGTCGCCGATTGCCGCGGCCGGCGCGCGCGCCGCGCGGCTGGCGGCCGAGGGCCGCTCGATCGTGGTGCTGACCTCGGGCGAGCCCGACTTCGACACGCCCCAGGCCATCAAGGACGCCGCCGCGCTGGCGCTGGCGCAAGGCCAGACCAAGTACACGCCGACGGCCGGCACCGTCGCGCTGCGGCGCGCCGTGGCCGATGACTACCGCCAGCGCCACGGCCTGCCGACCGAGTCGGCCAATGTCATCATTTCCAACGGCGGCAAGCAGGTGATCTACCTGGCCCTGGCCGCCACGCTCGACGAGGGCGATGAGGTGATTGTGCCGACGCCGTACTGGCCCACCTTCCTGGATTCGGTGCGGGTCAACGGCGGCACGCCGGTGCTGGCGCCGACGGCCCCGGCCGATGGCTTCAAGCTCACGCCGCAGGGCCTGCGCCAGGCGCTGACGCCGCGCACCAAGTGGCTGATCCTGAATTCCCCCGGCAACCCCTCCGGCGCGGTCTACAGCGAGGCCGAGCTGGCGGCCTTGGCCGCGGTGCTGCGCGAACATCCGTCGGTGCTGGTGCTGTGGGACGAGATGTACGAACAGATCTGGTTCGACGAGGCGCCCACGCACCTGCTGCGCGCTGCGCCGGACCTGGCGGGGCGCATGCTGGCGGTCAACGGCGTGTCCAAGGCCTACGCCATGACCGGCTGGCGCATCGGCTGGGGCGTGGGGCCGGCGGCGCTGATCGGCGTGCTGGAGGCGGTGCAGTCGCAGGTGTCGTCGGGCCCCAGTTCGCTGGGCCAGGCCGCCGCGCTGGTGGCGTTGCAGGGCGTGGCCGACGACTTCGTCGAGAACGCGCGGCTGGCCTATGCGCGCCGGGCGCGAGTGATCGTCGACGGCCTGGGCGCGGTGCCTGGCCTGAGCGTGACGGCGCCGCGCGGCTCATTCTTCGCCTGGATTGGCGTGGCCGGCCTGATCGGCCAGGTCAGGCCCGATGGCGCCGTCATCGCCGACGATGGCGACGTGGCCGACTGGCTGCTGGAGGCCGAGGGCGTGGCGGTGGTGCGGGGCGCGGCCTATGGCTTGTCGCCGTACCTGCGGCTGTCGTTCGCCGCCTCGGACGCCAAGGTGGCGGAGGCCGTCGCGCGCATCGCCCGCGCGGTCGCGGCGCTGCGGCCGGCGGCGCTGGAGGCGGCCGCATGATCGAACAGGCATTGCAGGCCTGGGTGCATTTCTTCAGGCCCCTGGGCCTGAACTACGGCTTCGTGCTGGATCCGGGCGAGCTGTCCGCCTTCGGCCACGGCCTGCTGGTGACGCTGCAACTGTGCGCCTGGACGATTCCCGTCAGCCTGCTGTTCGGCGTGCTGATCGCGGCCGGGCTCACCAGCGGCCGGCCCTGGCTGGCGCGGCCGCTGCAGGCCTTCGTCGAGCTGACCCGCAACACGCCGACGCTGGTGCAGCTCTATTGCGCCTTCCTGGTGCTGAACATGCTGATCACGCAGAAGCTGGGCGGCGGCAGCCCGATCACGCCGTTCATGTGGGTGGTGATCGTGGTGGCGCTGCACAAGGGCGTGTTCCATGCCGAGGCGCTGCGCGCCGGCATCGAGGCGGTGCCGTCGGTGACGCTGGAGGCGGCGCGCTCGCTGGCCTTCTCGCGCCGCCAGATCCTGACGCAGGTGCAACTGCCGCTGGCGCTGCGCTTCGCGCTGCCGGCGCTGGTCAACAACCTGGTGGACCTGGTGAAGATGACCGCGATCGCCTCGGCCATCGCGGTGGGGGATGTGACCTACGAGTCCATCATGATCTGGTCGCACCGCGACAACGTGCTGGAACTGCTGCTGCTGATCCTGCTGTATTTCGGCCTGCTGACCTGGCTGGTGAGCGTGGGCGGACGCTGGCTGGAAGCGCGCTTGAGGATGCCCGGCTATGGCCAATGAACTGGTATTGAATGGCGCTGCCGCGCATCGCGCGGGCGGCGGCTGGCGGGCGCTGCTGCGGGATCCGTGGGTGGTGCTGCTGCTGGCGCTGGTCGCGCTGGGCGTCGCCTGGGCGCTGACCGACAGCGCGCCGGCCGCGGTGCGGCACCTGTGGCACTGGTCGCCGGCGCTGCTGCGCGGCCTGGGCATGAACGTGCAGATCAGCGTGCTGGCCATGGCGCTGGGCACGGCTGCCGGGCTGGTGGTGGGCGCGCTGTCGCTGTCGCCTTCGGCCTTGCTGCGGCGCCTGACGCGGATCTACGTGCTGGCGTTCCGCAACGCGCCGATCCTGGTGCTGGTGTACTTCACCACCTACGTGTTCCCGTTCGAACTGAACCTGGGCGGCTGGAACCTGCCGTTCCCGGACTGGATCAAGGTGGTGATCGGGCTGGGCCTGCCGGCCAGCGCCAACGTCGCCGAGATCTTCCGCGGCGCGATCCAGTCGATCCCCGAGGCGCAGTGGGAGGCGGCGCAGTCGCTGGCGTTCCGGCGCGCGCAGATCTTCCGCATGATCGTGCTGCCGCAGTGCGTGCGGCGCATGCTGCCGTCGTGGATGAACCTGTACGCCAGCATCACCATGAGCACCTCGCTGGCCTCGCTGGTCGGCGTGCACGACCTGGTCGACACCGCCACGGTGGCCAGCAACACGGTGGCGCGCAGCGACTTCACCATCCTGGTCTATTTCACGCTATTGGCGCTGTTCTTCGCCTATTGCTATCCCATCGCGCGCTGGACGCGCCATCTGGAACGACGTTATGCGCATCACTGACAGCGGCGGCCACGCCGCGACCGACACCCCGCTGGTGAGCCTGCGGGACGTGCACCTGGCATTCGGCCAGACCGAGGTGCTCAAGGGCATCGACGTCGAGGTCCGGCCTGGCAACGCGGTGTCCATCATCGGCCCGTCGGGCTCGGGCAAGTCCACCATCCTGCGCTGCATCACCGGCCTGCTGCGGCCGCAGCGCGGCGAGATCGAGGTCGGCGGCGTGCGGGTCGACGCGCTCAAGAGCGAGTCCGAACTGATCGCCCTGCGCAAGCGGGTGGGCTTCGTGTTCCAGCAATACAACCTGTTCCCGCACCTGAGCGTGCTGGAGAACCTGGTGATCTCGCCCATCAAGGTCAACGGCCAGCCGCGGGCCCAGGCCCAGGCGCTGGCGCGCGAGCTGCTGGCCAAGGTGCGCATGGACCACAAGGAAAACGCCTATCCGGGCGAGTTGTCGGGCGGCCAGCAGCAGCGCGTGGCCATCGCTCGCGCGCTGGCCCTGCGGCCCGAACTGATCCTGTTCGACGAAGTGACCTCGGCGCTGGATCCGGAAATGGTGGGCGAAGTGCTGACCGTGATCCGCGACCTGGTGCAGGACGGCCTGACCTGCGTGCTGGTCACGCACGAAATGCGCTTCGCCCAGGAGGTGAGCGACACGGTGTACTTCACCGAAGCCGGCCGCATCGTCGAGCACGGCCCGCCGGCCCGGATTTTCGGCCGGCCCGACAGCGAGCGCACCCGCGCCTTCCTGCAACGCGCCTCGGCCGAGCCGCCGGCGCGGCGCGCCCAGGCCGATCCGATCGACGCCTACCTGACCTTTGACCCGCTGCGCCTCGCAGTGTGATGCCTTTCCGCAACCCGGAGCCGACATGACCACCGAATCTTCCGTTACTCTCGAACGCCGCCAGCAGGTGCAGGACGCCCTGGCCGACATCCGCGGCCTGCTGGCCGCCGCGCCGCTGACGCGCGACCTGCTGGCGCGGATCACCACGCGCCTGGAACAACTGGCGCAACAGCGCGCGCTGTTTCCCGCCACCGAATTCGCGCCGCCGGCGCCGGGGCAGGGCGTGGGCGCCTCGACCCGCTACCGCCTCAATCCCGACGCCGCCGCCGGCGAACCTGCGCTCTACCTGAACTCGATCAACCCGGGCAAGACCACCTTGCCGCACAACCACACCACCTGGGCGGTGATCGTGGCCCTGTCGGGCCAGGAACTGAACCGCGTCTACCGCCGCAGCGACGACGGCTCGCAGGCCGGCCGCGCCACGCTGGAACAGGTGCGCGAAGTGGTGGTGCAGCCGGGGCAGTCGGTGTCGTTCCTGCCGGACGACATCCACAGCATCCACGTCACCGGCGATGCGCCGACCCTGCATTTCCACCTGTATGGGCAGCCGCTGGAGACGCTGTCGGGCCGCATCGGCATCGACCTGGCCACCGGCGAGATCGTCAACTACAACGCCACCCAGATGAAGCCGGGCCAGGAGCAGCGCGCATGAGCCTCGATCACGCCCACGTGCAGACCCGGCTGGTGCATGCCGGCAGTCCCGACCTGAAGCAGGGCGCCGGCCCGGTCAACGTGCCGGTGGTGCGCACCAGCACCGTGCGCTTCGCCGATACCGCCACCCATGCCGCGCTGAACGCGCAGCGCGCCGCCGGCGAACGCGTCGCCACCTACGGCCGCCACGGCCTGGACACGCACCAGGCGCTGGAAGCGGCGGTCGCGTCGCTGGAAGGCGGCCATCGCAGCATCCTGGCGCCGTCCGGCCTGTCGGCCATCGTGCTGGTGCTGCTGGCCACGCTGGCGCCCGGCGAGCATGCGCTGGTGTCGGACAGCGTCTATTCGCCGGTGCGGCGCGTCGACAAGGCGCTGCTGCAGCGCTACGGCATCGAGGTCGAATACTTCTCGCCCGGCCGCGACGATCTGGCCGAACGCTTCCGCCCCAACACGCGGCTGCTGTACCTGGAATCGCCCAGCTCGCTGCTGTTCGAAGTGCTGGACCTGCCGGCGCTGGCCGCCCAGGCGCGCAGCCGCGGCGTGCTGGTTGCCACCGACAACACCTGGAGCGGCGGCCTCTACTACCAGCCGCTGGCGCTGGGCGCCAACATCTCGATCCAGGCCGCCACCAAGTACCTGGCCGGCCATTCCGACGTGATGATGGGCGTGGTCACGGTCGACAGCCCCGAGCTGGCGCGGCAGGTCGGCGCCACCTACGACGCGCTCGGCCTGGCGGTGGGCGCGGACGATGCCTACCTGACGCTGCGCGGCCTGCGCACGCTGGACGTGCGCCTGGCGCGCCACCACCAGAACGCGCTGAGCGTGGCTGAATACCTGTCGCGCCATGGCGACGTGGAGCGGGTCTTTTACCCGGCGTTGCCGCAGGATCCGGGCCATGCGCTGTGGCGGCGTGATTTCAGCGGCGCCAGCGGCCTGGTGTCGTTCGCGTTCAAGGCCCGCCAGCCGGGTGCCGCGGCGCGCTTCATCGACGCGCTGCGCTATTTCTCCATTGGCGCGTCCTGGGGCGGCTACGAGAGCCTGGCGCTGGAAGCGGCGCCGGAACGGCTGGCCGAGCACAGCGTGTGGCAGGGCGGCCATGAAGTGGTGCGCCTGCACATCGGCCTGGAGCATCCGCTGGACCTGGTCGAGGACCTCGACCGGGCCTTCGGCGCGGTCCGCGACGGCCTGCGCCGCAGCGCCTGATGCATATGCAAATGACTGCGTTTCCTTAGGGATTCTGATTATGTAGAAGCAATTACAACCTCTTTGTCCGGTTGTACCCTCGGGGTCTAGAATTTGCCTTGTTCCACGGTTGGCGGCAGGGCATGTCTTCTATTTCTTCGATCGGATCGGTACAGCTTTCCTTCGCGGCGCGGCAATTGGATGCCGTGCGCGAGTTCTACCGCGGCACCCTCGGGCTGGATGAGATGCCGGTCCCGGACGGGCGCCTGCTGTTCGCCCTGGGCGACGCGACCCTGTCGCTGTCACCCGTGGCCGAGGTCAGCCGCGAGGTGCGGGCCGACTATCTGGCGATCCGCACCCACGCCTACGACGACATTCTGCTGCGCCTGCGCGACGCCGGCTTTCATCCGGTCTGTTCGCTGCCCGACGCCTCGCCGCGCGTCATGTACGTCAAAGATCCCAGCGGCAATCAACTGGCATTTCTCGGCTAGGCCTCGTGCTCGGCTCCCTCACACAGGCCTCGGCGATTCCATGAACTTCCAGCAACTGCGTTCCGTGCGCGAGACCGTGCGCCGCGATTTCAACCTGACCGACGTATCCGAAAGCCTGCACACTTCGCAGCCTGGCGTCAGCCGCCAGATCCGCGAACTGGAGGAAGAGGTCGGCGTCGACATCTTCGTGCGCTCGGGCAAGCGGCTGATCGGCCTGACGCCGCCGGGCGAGCAGATCCTGCCGCTGGTCGAGCAGATCCTGCAGTGCGCCGACAACATCCGCCACGCCGGCGCCGAATACGCCGACAGCCGCAAGGGAGTGCTGTCGATCGCGGCCACGCATTCGCAGGCGCGCTACGCCTTGCCGCCGGTGGTCAAGGAATTCCGCCAGCGCTATCCCGAGGTGGTGCTGCACCTGCACCAGGGGTCGCCCAAGCAGGTCTCGGAGATGCTGCTGGAGGGCGAGGCCGACATCGGCGTGGCGACCGAGGCGGTGGCCGACTATCCCGGCCTGCTGAACCTGCCGTGCTACCGCTGGAGCCACAGCGTCATCGTGCCCAAGGGGCATCCGCTCGCCGCGGTGGACGGCGGCATCAGCCTGTCGCAGCTATCGCGCTATCCCATCATCACCTACGGGCGCGGCTACACCGGCCGGGCCCATATCGACGAGGCCTTCGCCCGCGCCGGCATCACGCCGGACATCGTCATGACGGCGATGGACGCCGACGTCATCAAGACCTATGTCGAGCTCGAACTGGGCGTGGGCATCGTGGCCGCCGTCGCCTGGGACGCCGAGCGCGACACGCGGCTGTGCGCCATTGACGCCCGCCATCTGTTCGAGATCAACCTGACGCGCCTGGCGATCCGCCGCGGGGCGTGGCTGCGCGGCTATGCCTTCCACTTCATCGAGATGTTCGTGCCGACATTGACGCGCGCGGTGGTGGACCAGGCGCTCAAGGGCGAAGCCTGAGACCGGGCGAGGGCGCGCATCGCCGGCCGCATAACCATAGACGCATTTCTACGTTGTCCGCGCCCGGTCGCGGACGTAGGCTGATCCGGTTCTTCAACCCCAGGAATTCCGGATCCCATGAGCACCCATCCCGACGCGGCCGCAGCCGCTTTCCGCCACGATACCGAACGGGCCCGCGCCGTGCGCGACTTCATCGCGCAGGTCAAGGCGCTGGTACCGGACCCCGCGCGCGCCACGCCCGAACAACTGGCCCCGGTGGCCCGTCTGCTCGAAGCGCTCGGACGCCGCGCGGAATTGTTTCCGGCCGAGGCCTTCGCCGTGGTGCCCGGACGGCCCACCTCGATCTACCGCCTGGCCGAAGACGCCGACGGCGGCTACGCGTTGTACCTGTCGCTGGGCGAGCCCGGCAAGGCGCAGCCGCCGCACGACCACACCACCTGGGCCATCATCGCCGGCGTCTCCGGCAACGAGCGCAACGAGGTCTATGCGCGCAGCGCCGGCAATGAGCCCGGGCGCGACGTGCTGACCCACGTGCGACGGGTGGACGTGGCGGCGGGCAATTCCATCGTGCTGGGACCGGCCGACGTGCACACCATCGAACTGGTGGGCGACGCGCCCGGCGCGCACCTGCATTTCTACGGCCTGGCGCTTGACCGCCTGCACGGCCGCGTGGTGTTCGAGAGCACCGCCGGCGGCGCCTACCGCACCTTTTCGCCGCCGGCCGCGATCTACCATGCGCGCCTGTCGCCCGCCGGGTTGCAGGAAGCGCTGCGCGGCGAGGCGGAGATCGCCGTGCTCGACGTGCGCGAAGCCGGCCGCTACGCCCGCCGCCACCTGCTGTACGCAGTGCCGGCGCCGCTGTGGCGCCTGGAAGTGCTGGCCGACCGCCTGGTGCCACGCCGCGACACGCGCATCGTGCTGGTGGACGACGACGAGACCCTGGCGCATCAGGCCGCCGCCAAGCTGACGCGCCTGGGCTGGACCGACATCTCGGTGCTGGCCGGCGGCACCGACGGCTGGGAGCGGGAAGGGCGCGAACTGTTTTCGGGCACCAACGTGCCCAGCAAGGCCTTCGGCGAAGTCATCGAACACGAAAAGCACACGCCGTGGATCGACGTCGACGAACTGCACGAGCGGGTCGCGCGCGGCGACGACATCGTGGTGGTCGACAGCCGCACGCCGGAGGAATTCCACAACTTTACGCTGCCGTTCTCGCACAGCCTGCCGGGCGCCGAGCTGGTGTACCGCATCCGCGAGCTGGCGCCGGATCCCAAGACCTTCGTGGTGGTGAACTGCGCCGGACGCACGCGCAGCATTGTCGGCGCGCAGACGCTGATCGACGCCGGCATCCCGAACCGCGTCGCGTCGCTGCGCAACGGCACCATGGAATGGCTGCTGTCCGGCCGCGAGCTGGCCTATGGCCGTCAGGCGGCGCTGCCCGAACCGTCGGCCGACAGCGCCGCCGCCGCGCGCGAGCAGGCGCGCGGCGTGGCGCAGCGGGCCGGCATCGGCCATATCGACGCGGCCACGTTGCGCGCCTTCGAGGCCGAGCAGGGCACGCGCACGCTGTACAAGTTCGACGTGCGCACCCGCGAGGAATACGAAACCGGCCACCTGCCGGGCTGGCGCTGGGCGCCCGGCGGCCAACTGGTGCAGGCCACCGACGAGTACCTGGCCACCCGGCGCGCGCGCGTAGTGCTGGCCGACTGGGACGGCGTGCGCGCCCAGACCACCGGCGCCTGGCTGGCGCAACTGGGCGCCGTCGAGGTCTACCTGTACCAGCCGCCGGCGCTGGCGGCGCTCGAACGCGGCGCCGAGCCGCGCCGCGTGCTGCGGCACCGGCCCGACGTGCCGGCGCTGCGGCCGCAGGCCTTGCAGGCGGCTATCGACGCCGGTTCGGCGGAGGTCTACGACATTGAATCGCGGTTGGCCTACGAGCGCGGCCACGTGCCCGGCGCGCGCTACGCCGCGCCGGATCGCCTGCAGGAGTTCCTGCCGGCCGACACGCAGCGGACGATCGTGCTGACGTCGCCCGACGGCGTGCTGGCCGCCGTGGCGGCGGCCGAGCTGGCCTGGCGCACCGGCCGCCCGGTGCGCTACCTGCTGGGCGGCACCCGCGCCTGGCAGGCGCAGGGCCTGCCGCTGGCGCAGGGCGCCGACGGCGTGCTGACGGGCGACGACGACCAGAGTATCAGTCCGTACCTGTTCGACGATCTCTCGGCGCGCGACCAGGGCTTTCGCGACTACCTCGATTGGGAACTGGGGTTGGTGGCGCAACTGGAGCGCGACGGCAGCGCGGATATCCGGCTGATCGCGGCGGCATAGGCGGAGCGCCTGGGTGCCGCGGGCGATGCCCGGCCAGGGCGTCCGCCGCGCGGCGCTACGGCGCCGGCCTGTCGTGAAGGCAGGCGCCGCGCTGGCCACGCGCCAGGATTCGCGGGCGCGGGTCGCGATCGACCGCGACCTGCGCATTCCGGTAATCAGGATATGACCAGTAAATTGTTCCTGACTGTAAGCTGAACAAATATGCTCCGGATTCCCAGGCCGCATTGCGCCTGCTTCCGGAGATCATGATGTCCCTATCGAAACTGCTGGCGGGCGCGTTCGCCACGCTGGCCAGCCTGATGGCCTTTCCCGCCACGGCGCAGCACGCCAAGTACCTGGTCACCACCGAGTGGCTGGAGAAGAACCTGAACGACCCCAAGGTGCGTGTCATCGAGGTGAGCGTCAATCCCGGCCTGTTCGAGCGCGGCCACATTCCCGGCGCCAGCAACGTCAACTGGCACACCGACCTGGTCGACACCGTCAACCGCGACATCGCGCCGCCCAAGCAGTTCCAGGCGCTGCTGGAGCGCGCCGGCGTCAACACCGACAGCACCGTGGTGCTGTACGGCGACAACAACAACTGGTTCGCCGCCTGGGGCGCGTGGATCTTCGACATCTACGGCATCGACAATGTGAAGATCCTGGACGGCGGCCGCAAGAAATGGGAAGCCGAGGGTCGCCCGCAGTCCAATAGCGTCAAGGTGCTGGCCGCCGGCAACGCGCGTCCCAAGGACGCCAACCCGGCGCTGCGCGCCCACCTGCAGGACGTGCTGGCGGTGGCGCGCAAGGACAAGCAGGGCGTGCTGGTCGACATCCGTTCGGCCGACGAATACAACGGCAAGATCTTCGCGCCCAACGGCGTGCCGGAACTGGCGGTGCGCGCCGGCCACGTGCCGGGCGCGGTCAACGTCACCTGGAGCAAGCTGGTGGCGGAAGACGGCACCTTCAAGTCGGCCGACGAACTGCGCGCCATCTACCAGGCGGTGGGCGTGGACGGCAGCAAGCCCATCATCACCTATTGCCGCATCGGCGAGCGCTCCAGCCACTCGTGGTTCGCGCTGCGCAAGCTGCTGGGCTACGACGTGCGCAATTACGACGGTTCGTGGACCGAGTACGGCAACAGCGTCGGTTCGCCGATCAGCAATCCGTCGGGCACCGTGTGGGGCAAGACCTGAGTGAGCGCCCTGGGAAACTCCGCGCCGGCGGCCGGGTCGGCGGCGGCTGTCGCCACAGGCTCGGCCGCTGCGATCCCGTCCACCGCCGCGGCGATCGCCAATGCGGCGGCCGTGGCGCTGCTGGCCGCCATCGGCGCGGCCGCCTGGTGGCTGGCGTCGCAGCCCGAGGGCGGCCGCGGCCTGTCCTTGTCGCTGCTGCTCGGCGCCGCCTTCGGCATCGTGCTGCAGCGTTCACGATTCTGCTTTTACTGCATCGCGCGTGACGCGATCGAGCGGCGCGACCCGGCCGGCGCCTATGCCGTGCTGGTGGCGCTGGCGGTCGGCACGCTCGGCTACCATGCGGTGTTCGGCGCGTTCCTGCCCATCCCCGGGGCCGAGCGCCTGCCGCCCGGCGCGCACATCGGGCCGGTCAGCCTGGCCCTGGTGGCCGGAGCGTTCGTGTTCGGAGTTGGCATGCGCATCTCGGGCTCCTGCATCAGCGCGCACTTCTACCGCCTCGGCGAAGGCGCGCTGGCGTCGCCGTTCGCCTTGCTGGGCGCCGGGCTCGGCTTCGTGCTGGGCTTCGCGTCGTGGAACGCCTTGTACCTGGCGATGATCCAGCAGGCGCCGGTGGTGTGGCTGCCGCATCACCTCGGCTACGGCGGCACCGTGCTGCTGCAAGTCGCGTTGCTGGCGTTGCTGGCGCTGGGCCTGAGCCGGCTCGGCCGGCGCGTTCCGGCCGCGCGCCAAGCCGATGGCGCGCCTGACGGCGCCGCCATCCGGCCAGCGAATGCCTTCCAGGACGCGGCGAACGACCCGGCCACGCCGCCGCCCTCGCCATGGCAAGCCGTGCTGCGGGACCGCTGGCCGCCCGCGGTCGGCGGCCTGCTGGTGGCCTTCATCGGCGTCATCGCCTATCTGCGCATCGCGCCGCTGGGCGTGACCGCCGAACTGGGCAGCGTGGCCCGCACCGCCGCGTCCGCGGCCGGCGCGCTGCCGGCGCGGCTGGAGGGGCTGGACACCTTCGCCGGCTGCGTCACCGCGGTCAAGAACGCGCTGCTGTCCAACAACGGCGCCTTCGTGCTGGCGCTGGTGGCGGGCGCCTGGGCCGCCGCGCTGGCCGCCGGCGCGTTCCGGCCGCGTTTGCCGACGGCGCGTGAGATCCTGCGCAACTTAACCGGCGGCGTCCTGATGGGGTGGGGCGGCATGACCGCGCTGGGCTGCACCGTCGGCACTCTGCTGTCTGGCGTGATGGCGGGCGCGGCCTCGGGCTGGATCTTCGGCGCGGCCTGCGTGGCGGGGATCTGGGTGGCGCTGAAGCTGCGCCCGACGCGCTGAGCATCCGTCCGCTTTCCACCGGCAACCGCTTCCGCTTGACCGTTCCCGCCGATACGTTATTGCGGAGGATCGGCAATAACGGCTCCATGGACGGGCTGGTCGAGGCGGACCGCGCGCCTTAACAGGCGCCACCGAGGTCCGGTTGCCGGGTGGCGGCGTGGAGGCGGCAGTGGCGTGGTGTCGGAAGTATGGGGCGGGGGTGTTCGGCGTTGCCGCTGAAACCCGGTTATTGCATCGGCAGATCAGATTCGGCGCCGAGCTGAGGCGACAGCGATGAAACGACAGCGCGCGTGCCTGCTCGTGATCGCGTCGGTACTGGCGATGCTTGTGCTGGTGCCGTTGTCATGGTTGCTGCCGTTCCCGCACGGGTTCACCAACGCGCCCGTCAAGTCGGACGAGGTGCAGGAGACGCCAACGACGCGGACGCCGTTCTCCCCGCCCAATGGCGGCCGGGAGATCCGTTCGCTCAGCGTGCATCCCGATGGCAATGACTGGCTGTTCGTGGAGTGCGCCCGGACCGGCGACCACCGATGCGACGTCATGCGCTATCAATGGAAGACGGGAAAGCTGTATCGCTACGGACTGCCCGCTGGCTACACCTATCCCTACGCCCGCTATTCACCGCAGGGCAACTACATCGTGATGTCGCGGCGGCGGATCGCCGGCGATTCCGACGATGAACAGCGCCGTTCGCTCGACGCCATGCAGATCCTGCTGATGCGCAGCGATGGCGAGGGCCTCCAGATCCTTCCCTTGGCGCGGGGCAACAAGCTCTCGCCTTTCATGTCGCTGGATGAAAGCCGGATCGCATTCTGGAGGACGGGACGCATCCTGCCGCCCGGACAACGCCTGGGCCTGCTCGATTTCGATATCTGGGAGTTTGATCGGGCCGACGCGACGGAACGGCCTTTTGCCGGCATCTTCAAATTCGTTTCCGGCGGCCAGGCGCAGTATCTCTCGGATGACGAGATCCTGTTCCGAACCTTCGGGCCGGCGGGGCATCTCTCGAGCTACGAGTCCCTGTATGGCAGAAGCAGCGTCTATCGCATGCGGCGCGGGGATACGCGGCTGCCCGAGCCACAGGTCTTCAGCGGCATCAAGTACGCCGAGATGCCGACGATGGATCGCGCAGGGAACCTGTATCTCTGGGGGCAGACGCCGCGCTACGGCCTGACCGTGATCCGTATTGAACCGGGAGGCCAGCGCAGGGCCTGGCAGCCGGGCCTGGGATTCATTCCGCAGGAGTTGATCTGCGATCCGGCTGGCACCTATCTCGCGGTGATCTATTGGGACCAGCCGATGGATGTCACGAACCGTCCGGGCGGCTTGGCCATGCTGGATATCGCGACGGATACCTGGACTGCGATTTCCCTGCCGTCGTGGCGGGATGCGGAAATCATTCCGGTGAACACAAGTGCGAGCGGCGTGGATAACGGCGCACGGGGCGGTTCGATCAATTCGAGGAGCTACTGATGGCTATGGAGCGTGACGCAATAAGATTGGCGGATCTGGATCCTTGGAGTCCAACAAGCTACATCCCCGTGTACGGGTTTTGGTGCGGGCCAAATTGGTCCGCAGGGGAGAGAGGGGGGGAGCAGAGCAGGGCGCAGCTGATCGAGAGCCCGGTATTGACGCGTATCGGTATTGACGGGGTGACGCCTGGAATCAGCCCCGTCGATTCGTTCTGCAAGGACCATGACATCGCCTATTTCGACGCGCAGGGGCAGCCGGATGAAGCCATGAAAAAGCTGGAAGCAGATCTCGTCTTGATGGCTAGGCTCGACCAGCTTGATTTCGACCAACTTCCGGCGGTTGAGCGCTTATATGCCCGCCTGATGTCGTTTGTATTCTTCGAGAAAATTATATGCGTTGATCTGCCCAACGCTTCGAGCGAGTGGATGGGGAGCCGCATTCTCGAACTCGCCAAGTCCTTCGAAAGACTCTTCCAGAAAATCGATGGCCTGACCTACATCGACCAGTTCGGTACCAAGATGACGGGCGTGGCCCTAGATGGCAAAGTTGGAGGCCTCGCCTATCAAATGTACTGGGTGACGGACAGGCAGGCGGACGGATCGAGCCGTATGTGGAGCTATTACAAGGATGCATTCGAAGAGGCTCACGGCGTTAGTTCTATCATAAATGAAGAGATCATCGGAGAATCTCTAAAAGAGATCATTGTCATGCGCGATGGTTCGGTCTCGGAACAGGTGGGGGACTCGGAGCCCATTACCCTGATTACGCCTGGCTACCATCCTGCCCCGGAGTTGGGCGCGGCGTCAAATAACCCGTTGGCGTCGTACGAATCCGGGCAACTTTTCTCGGGGTGGGGACTCGGGACGCCACAAGCTGGTTTGGGTGGGGGAGCATACGATCCCTATTTGCCCTTCTCGACGACTGTGCCGCCGGGAGGGCAGGATGCGGATGCTCCGGTGCTTACCGAGAGCCCAGCGTTATCCACGCCAGCTGGTTCCGGGACAAGGTATTTCGCCGAGGTCGTCGATACGCCGGGCCCCGGGGATCTGATGGGCCAGCCATCTCCGCCGATTCAGGTGGTAGGCGATGCCCCCATGGATGCTTGGATGCCATCTCCTTGGGATCCGGACCCCTTTGGGTGCTTTTCATGGGAAGGGTCGCCCGAGTTTGATGATTGCTGGGGGTTGTATTCCTTAAGCTTCTTTTCGGTGTCTGAGCCGGGCCCAACAACCGAGTTAGAGTTTGTCGAGGCTCAAAGCGGCGAGCGCGGAAGTATCGCGGACTCTATATATCGCCACGATCTCCACAATGAGCAAGAGGCGGACGATCTTGTCTATGCGCCGGTCTTGGGATTGTTTTCATCGCCCCACCCCCCCGACCTAGCAGTTGGACAAGACATATATTGAACTTGTCCGCACTGCAGCCCGTCTGAGGACCGATCAGGCCCACGATTGCGCCACGGCCGCCAGGCACGCGATCACCGAAGCGAACGCAATGGCCAGCCCGATCAGCTTGCGCTTTTCCAGCTCGGTCCAGAGCAGCACGCCGGTCAGGCACAGCGCGATCAGCGCGCCGCCGATGGTGTCCGACAGCAGCACCCAGGCCACGCCAGTGCCGTTGGCGCGATGAAAATTCTGGACCACGCCCCACCAACTGGCGCTGCTGCGGCGGGCGCTGGCGGCGCCGCTTTGCGGCCAGAATTCCACCTGCACCTGATAGCCCGGCGCGCGGAACAGCGCCTGCCAGCGCTCGGGCTGGCGCGCGGAGACATCGCCCCAGCGCACATCCTGCGCCGCTTCCTTGCGGATGCGTTCGACCGGCTTGTCCAGCTTCAGGGCCTGCTGCAACCAGCGGCCCACCGCGGCGTCGGTTCGGGGCAGATCGGCGGGCGCCTGCAATTGCAGGGTCTCGACCACGGGCCCGGGCATGTCGATCTTGAGCACGGCCCGATGGTTCTGCAGGATGCCGCTGGCGCCGAACAGCAGGCCCAGCAGCGCGCCCCACAAACCGAGCCAGCCGTGGGCCTTGCGCAGCGCCTTCAGGTACTGGCCGCGGCGCGCGGGCGGACGCGGCGGCCGGGCGGTGGCGGAGTTGACGGAGGTGAGGCTCATGGCCGCGCCTCGCGCAGACGCAACGCGGTGACGGTGAAGCTGTCCGCGGTGAAATGCCGTTGCGACTCGCCGCTGTCCGCCGGATAGACCTCGGTGTCGTCCATGCTGGGTAGATAGGCGATGCCGCGGTCGGCGTCGTAGGCCATGTTGTGGGCCCAGGGCCGGGTGCCGATGGAGGCCAGCCGGCGCAGTTGGCCGGTGCGGCCCGCGTCATGGATCGACAGGCGGGCATCGGTGCCGCTGGGCCCCAGCAGCCAGCCGCGGCGCGCGTCATAGGCCAGGGCGATCAGGGCCGCGGCGGCGCAGGCGGCGGACAAGGCGGCGCGCAGGCGCGGCGCGGCTCGAAGCGGGAACGCGGCCGGCGCGGGGGCAGGGATGGACGGTTGCATGCTCAGAATTCCACCCGCGTCGACAGCACGAACTGGCGCGCGTCGCCCATGGAGATGAAGTACTGGTTGGCGCTCGAGGTGTAGTAGGTGCGGTCGAACAGATTGTTGACGTTCAACTGGAACTGCACCTTGCGACCGGCGACGCGGGTGTCGTAGGTGGCGAAGGCGTTGACCACGGTATAGGTCGGCAGCACGAATGAGTTGGCCGAATCGCCCGGGCGGGTGCCGACGTAGCGCGCGGCGGTCCCCAGCCGCAGGCGGCCTTCGCCGATCTGGCCGGCGTTGTAGACCAGCGCCAGCGAACCGGTGTGCTGCGCCACGTTCCACAGCCGGTTGCCCTGGTACTGCGGATCATCGGTGGTGCGCGCGTCCAGATAGGCGTAGCTGGCCATGAAGTCCCAGCGCGCCGACAGCGAGCCGCTCACGTCCAGCTCAACGCCGCGCGAGCGCGCCGCGCCGCTGGTGCGCCAGTCGGTCAGCTTGGTGACGTCGTTGTATTGCGACACCAGCACGTTGCGCTTGCGGATGTCGAACAGCGCCAGCGTGCCGGTGGTCTGGCCCGGCATGTCCCATTTCAGTCCCAGCTCCCACGACTTGGCCTGCTCCGGCGCCACGCCGGCGTCGATCACCGTGCCGCTGGTCAGCGGGGCGATGGTCGAGGTGGGCTTGAGCGATTCGGTGTAGCTGCCATACAGCGACACCTCGGGCGTCCATTTGTAGACCAGGCCGGAGCGCGGCAGCCACTTGCCGCCCTCGATGTCGGTGTTGGTCTTGAACGGCCGGCCGCGACCCGCCAATTGCTCATAGTGCTGGTAGCGCAGCCCGCCCACCAGGATCCAGCGCTCGCCCAGGTGCAGCGAGTCCTGCAGGAAGAACGAGGTGGCGCGCAGCTTGTCGGTCTGGTCGCTGTCGCTGGCGACCACGGTGTTGCCGGGATCCTGCTGGTCGTAGACCGGGTTGACGTAGCTGAAGGGCTTGGACAGGTTCTGCCGGATCAGGTCGGAACGGAAGATCTTGCGGTGCTCGTAGTCGGCGCCGAACTGCAGGTCGTTGCGCAGGCCGCCAAGATCGAGGCGACCGTCGACGTAGCCGATCACGTAGTGGTCCGTGGACAGCGCGCCGCGGGTGCCGTCGTTGCTGCGCTTGATGGTGCCGGCCACCGGATCGATGGCGGTCACGCGCACCTGGTTGGCATCGTAGCGTTCCTGGTTCCAGCTATAGCCCAGGTGCGCCTTCCAGTTGTCGGTGACGCGCTGGTCGATGGTGACCTGGGCCAGCTCGGTGCTGCCCCACATGTTGTTGTAGGGCTCGTCCAGGCGGCGGCGCGAGGGGATGTCGAGCGGCTTGCCGGTGGTGGGATCGAGCGCGGTGCCGCGGTCGAACGGGTACAGGTAGTCGCGGTGCTCATAGGAGGCCACGACCTGGGTGTCCTGTCCGTACCACGCCAGTGATGGCGCCACCAGCGTGTCGCGGCGGCGGCCGAAATCGCGCCAGTAGTCTTCGTTCATGGTGTCGACCACCAGACGGTAGGCCAGGCGCGAGTCGCCGATCGGTCCGGTGCTGTCGAGCGTGGCGCCGACGCCGTCGCGGCCCTGGGCATAGGTCGAACCCGTCAGCGTGATGGCGTGGTACGGCGTGAGCTGCGGCCGCTTGCTGACGATGTTGATGACGCCGCCCGGGTCCATGATGCCGTAAAGCAGCGACGCCGGACCCTTCAGGACTTCGACGCTGTCGGCGGCGGCGTTCAGGCCGCGGCCCTGCACCAGCGGCATGCCGTTGTGCATGATCGAGCCGTCGCGGTTGGCGCCGAAGCCGCGCTTCATCAGCGTGTCCTGGGTGCCGGCGAGCGTGTTGCCCTGGGTGATGCCGCTGACGTTGGCCAGCGCGTCGTCCAGGTTGCGCGGGCGCTGGTCGCGCAGCACTTGGGCCGGCACCACGTTGACCGCCTGCGGCTGGTCCAGCACAGCCAGCGGCGAACGTGTCACCGAGGCCACCGGCTCCGGCTGGTAGGCGCCTTCGGCGGTGGTCGCGCCCAGCACAGTCACCGGCTCCAGTTGGGCGGCATTGTCGCCGCTGGCCACCGGCCGCACCGTGTAGACGTTGTCCGGGCGCCGCTCGGCGCGCAGGCCGGTGCCGTCCAGCAGCCGGCCGAAGCCCTGGTCCACGCTGTAGGCGCCCGACAGGCCGGGGCTCTGCTTGCCGGCCACGAGACGGCCGTCCAGCGACAGCGTCACGCCGGCCTGGCTGGCGAACTGGCTGAGCGCCTGCGACAGCGGGCCGGGCGCGACCTGGAAGCCGGCCGGCGCCTCGGCCTGCGCGGGCGTGACGGCCAGCAGGACCGTTGGCGCGGTCAGCGCGGTGGCCAGCGCGCGGGCCAGGAGCGGAAAACGGAAGGGAGGGACGTGCATGGGATTCCTTGGCGGCGGACGCGCGAAACGCGTCGTACCTCTGCAGTGCCAAGCGAAAAGAAGAAAGGGGAACGGGAAACGCGCGGCTGTTACAAAATAGTTGGGCAAGCCGCCCGCGCCGGCCGGCGCTAGGCAGCCTCCAGCCGGACCCAGCCGGGCAACACGCGCCGGGCGCGCACGGGCAGGGTGGCTTCCAGCGCGCGCAGGATGCGGTCGGTGTCGGCCAGCGGGAACACGCCCACCAGCGGCAGTTGCGCGACCTCCGGCGTACAGGTGACGAAGCCGCGCCGGTAGCGCGCCAGCTCGGCGGCAAAGCGCGCCAGCGGCAGGCCGTCGGCCACCAGCTCGCCCCGGGTCCAGGCGTCGCGGGCGGGGTCGAGCCGTTCGGCCGCGTTGATGACGCGGCCGCTGAACCCCGTGCGGGTGCCGGCCTGCGCGATGCGGACGGGGGCATCGTCGGGACGGATCTCGACCGCGCCGGCGTAGACATCGAGCCAGGCGCGGCCGCCGTCGCGCAGCACGGCAAAGCGGGTGCCCAGCGCCCGCAGTTGCGCATAGCCCACGTCCAACAGGAACGGCCGGGCCGGCGCGCGCGGATCGGGATGGGTGTCGATCAGGGTTTCGCCGTCCACCAGCACCACGCGGCGCGCCCGCGCGTCAAAGCGCAGGTTGACCGCGCTGGCGGTGTTCAGCCACAGCCGCGAGCCGTCCTCCAGCGTGGCCTGGCGGGTCTGGCCGACATCGGTGCGCAGGTCGGCCAACTGGCGGCGGGTGGCCGGCTGGTTCCAGGCGGCGGCGCCCACGCCGCCGACGCCGACCAGCAGCATCAGCGTGCGCAGCGCGCGGCGGCGGCCGCGTCCGGCGCCGGTCAGGGCCTCCAGCGCCGGCTGGCCGGCCACGGATTCGAAGCGCGCGCTGATCGCGGCCACGGCGTCCCAGGCGCGGCGGTGTTCCGGCCGGGCATCGAGCCAGGCCTGCCATTGGCGGGTATCGTCGGCGCTGGCGCGCTCGTCGCCCAGGCGCGCGAACCAGTCGGCCGCGGCTTCGAGCACGCGGCGGTCGGGCGGGGCGGACAGCGTGGTGGGCCTCACCAGACGCCTTCCGCGATCAACAGGCATTGCAGCATCACCTGCGCCATGTATTTCTTCACCATGCGCTCGGACACGTCCAGGCGCCGGCCGATCTCGGCGTAGGTGTAGCCGCCCAGTTGCGCCAGCAGGAAGGCCTCGCGGGCGCGTGCCGGCAGGCGCTGCAGCATGGCGTCGATCTCGACTAGCGCCTCCAGCACCAGCGCGCGCCGCTCGGGCGAGGGCGCGCAGGCCTCGGGGCGCTGGGCCAGGGCTTGCAGATAGGCGTGTTCGAGATCGCGGCGGCGCCACAGGTTGACCATCAGGCCGTGGGCGATGCGGGTGAGGAAGGCGCGCGGTTCGCGCAGGCCGGGCGTGTCGCGGGCGGCGATCAGGCGCACGAAGGTGTCCTGGGCCAGATCGGCGGCGTCGTGGTCGTCGCGCAGGCGACGCCGCAGCCACGCCGTCAGCCAGGCGTGGTGCGAGCGATAGAGCGTGTCGACGGCGTGGGGAGCCGGGAGGTCGCCGGGCGGCACGGGGACTCCAAACCTGAAAGAATAATGGGAATGGTTCCTATTATAGCTATTCGGGCCTGGAGTTCCAGCGGGGGATGTGCTTAGTCGTTGCGCTGGGCGAGGAACCGCCGCTGTTCCGCGTGCAGCGGATGGCTGTCGACGCGCCTGGCCATTTCCTGAGTACTCGTCTGCTTTCGCAGGGCAGCGCATTTCGCCGCCTGGATCATCCATATACGTTGTCGAACATTGCTCCGCTGCCTTGGCGGGCGTCTGAACGTATATGGAAGCGACGATGAAGCGAAATCGCGCGTGGATCTTCGTGGCAACGGTGGCGCTGATTTGCGTGCTGCCGTTGTGGTGGTCGCTCTGGACTTCGGCCTCCCCGGTCGCGAACGAGAAAAGGGCGCCCGTCGCTGTGGTGGAAACGCCGACCACGCGGACGCCGTTTTCTCCTCCGAACGGTGGCAGGGATATCCGCTCGTTGAGCCTGCATCCGAATGGCGTGGATTGGCTGTTTGTCGAATGCGCCCAGGATGGCGACAACCGCTGTGACGTCATGCGCTACCGACTCGATTCCGGCCGGCTGTATCGCTACGCGTTGCCGCCGGCCTATTCCTATACCTACGCGCGCTATTCACCCAAAGGCAATTTCATCGTGATGTCGCGCAGGCCTGTCTATGGCGGGTCGGAAGATGCCTTGGAGCGCTCGCTCCATGACAGTGAAATCGTGTTGATGCACCAGGACGGCCGCGGGCTGGAGGTCATCCCGACAGCGCCCGGCAACAAGCTGTGGCCGTTCATGTCACCGGACGAGACGCGCATCGCGTTCTGGCGAGCCGCTCGTCTGGTGCCGCCTGGCAAGCGCATCCGCCTGTTCGATTTCGATATCCGGGAATTTGATCGACGCGACAGAGTGGAACGGCCCTTTGCCCGCGTCTTTCATTTTGTCGACGGTGGGCAGGCGCAATACATCTCGGACGACGAGATCTTGTTTGAATCTTATGGGCCGATAGATCATTTCTCGGAATACCACCGTCGCTATGACGGCAATGAAATCTATCGAATGAAGCGAGGAGCCGACACGGTGCCGACTCCTGATGTGTTCGATGGAATCGAACATATCAGGATGCCGTCCATGGATCGTGCAGGCAGTCTGTGCCTGTGGGGCCAGACACCCCGTTATGGCCTGACGGTTATCCGTATTGCGGCCGACGGTGAGCGCAGTGCATGGCTGCAAGAAGACGGGTCGGAGGCGTCGTTCGATCCCAGGGAAGTGGTCTGCGATCCGAACGGCAAATATATCGCGTCCATTTATCGGGATCATCCCCTACGTTTTGGTGGCGGGGCAGGGGGGCTCGCCATGCTCGACATTGCTGCCAACAAATGGGTCACATTGCCGTTGCCGCCACGGGCGGAGGCTGAGGAAATTCCGGTGGTCATCTCCAACGGGGAGATGCATCGAGTCGCAAAGTAGTTTTCAAAAGCAGTTCATTGACGAGTGGGAAATGGCATGGCAACAGATGATGGCAGCATCAGTGTGCAAAACCCGAGTTGGAATCCCTCCAGCTGGCTTCCGGTATACGGTCGATGGTGCGGGCCGGATTGGTCCGCGGGAGCGCGCGGAGTAACGAAGACTGTGGAAGAGCTTCTTCGAGAGCCCGTATTCAAGCGTGTCGGTCCCGGTGGAGGGGTGAAGGTGGACAGTCCGCTGGATGAACTCTGCAGGGCGCATGATATTGCCTACGTTAAGGCCATGGATCATCCGGACCACGAGGCAGCGCAGAAATTTCATGCGGATCTGGATCTGTTAAACGACCTCGTGGCGCTGGACCAGACCAAGCTCACGAAAGATGAGAAGACCTACAGCAAACTGATGGCGGTCGCTTTCGCCGAGAAGATCTTCAACGTCGATGTCCCTGCGCTTGGCTACGAGGTGGTCATGACGGCCATGAAGGATCTGATGCTATCGCTCGCAAGCCTCTTCGACAAGATTGATGGGTTGTCCTATATGGATCAGTTCGGCGCCATGATGTGGGGGGCGGTCAATGAAGGAGAACTCCACGGCGGATTCGGTGATCAGGAGTTCTGGGACATCCCGTTCACACGATTCACGCTGATCGCGACCGATGCGGCCGGGGCGGGTGCGGTGATTGCGTATTACGAGGATCCGTATCGGGAAGCGCATGGCATCGCAGCCGTGGTCGCGGGCGAAATAGTCGAAGGATCGTCCCGAACGATCACCCTCTATGATGGGGGCTTTGTCACTTCGCAATCCGGTCTGCAGGACCCTGTCGTGCTGGCGGAGCCTTCGACCATGGCCTGGCCTGGGCTGTATCTCGACGATCTTCAGGTCTTCCCTGACGTGATCCCTGTCAGGCCGCCTGCGGCGACATCGGCGCCTCCAGCAAGCGATCCGGATCCGGATATGGCGAGTATGCCGATACCTTCGATCATGGACATCGGGCCGATAACCTCACATCCATTGCCGTCGGTCCCGTTGCCGTCGTTACCCGAACCCACCGCTCCTCCCAAGGAGCAATCGACGCCGCCCGACAGAACTGATGGCGGTCCGTTTTACGCGGTGTTGGTGGACCCTCCGTTTCCCGACGACGGGACCGGATTGAAGGGGCCTCCACCGCCGCCCATTGTGGTCCATGGCAGTCCCGTCAATGACTGGATCAACGCGACCTGGGATATGTTCCAATGCGACAGCCCCGATTTTTTCACGAAGACTTTCTGCGATGGCCTGCTGCGCGACGCATATCCCATGTCGATCGACTGGGCCGGTAACCTCTCGATAAGGCAGGACCTCAATCAGCTCGTTACAGCCGATTCCGGCGTGACGGCGACGCTGGCGCAGGGAGATAGTCAGTCCGGTGCGCTGCTGTCCGATACGGGCAATGCGTGGCTGTTCGAAGAAGGTTGGGCGGTCGCGGATGCCGCTTGCGCCTTGGTGGGCAATAACCTCGATGATGTGGGTTGGTGATTCGCATTTGCGCGCCCCGCAGGCTGGCAAGCGCGGACAACCCACCTTTGAGTCAAAGCGCGGAGCCGGCCCTTGATTGGCCGATATTCGGCGACAGTCAGAGGCCGGCTCCGCTCGCCGCTTACTTGAACAACGCCGCGTTCTCTTCCAGCACCGCATCCGCGCATTGCGCGTCCAGGTTGCCGCCGGGCGCGCCGGCCACGCCGATGGCGCCGATGACGTTGTTGCCGGCCTTGATCGGCACGCCGCCGCCCAGCAGCAGGTAGCCGGGGATGTCGGTCAGGTTGGCGGCGCCGGGGTTCTTCTGCGCGTTCTCCATGAGGGCCAGCGTCGGCGCCTTGGCGGAGGCCGAGGTGAAGGCCTTGGCGCGGCTCGCCTCGATGGTGTGGGGGCCGGCGTTGTCGGCGCGCACGAAGGCCTTGAGCAGGCCGGCGCGGTCGACCACCGAGGCGCTGACGTTGTAGCCCTTGGCCTGGCAGGCGGCGACGGCGGCGGTGGCCAGCTTCTGGGCGTCGGCGGTCGAGATATTGCTTTCGTTGAGCACGGCGGCGTGGGCGGCGCCGCTGACGGCGAGCGTGGCAACCAGGGCGGCGAGCGGGTGGCGGGTCATGGTCTGCGTCCTTTATTCGTGTGGGGATCGGGAGCAGTCAGTGTGGCCAAAAGGCTGGCGGCGCGGTATACGCCCGATTACCCACGCGCCTCCGTAGCGCTACGGAGGCGGCGTGCGCGACGAGGCTGACGGTGGCGTCATTCCAGCAGCGTGGCGTACTGGCGGATCAACTGCGCCAGCGAGTCGGCCTCGAGCTTGGCGAACACATTGGCGCGGTAGGTTTCGACGGTCCGCGGTGACAGGTCGAATTCGCGCGCGATCTCCTTGTTGCTCAGGCCTTGCACGATGCGCTCCAGCACCTCGTGCTCGCGCGCGGACAGGCGCGCCAGGCGGTCGGCAGCGGCCTGGGTCACGGCCAGGCGTTCGCGACGGGCGATGTGGCCGCGCACGGCGGTCTGCACCGCGTCCAGGAAGATGTCGTCGTCCACCGGCTTCTGCAGGAATTCCATGGCGCCGCCCTTGAAGGCGCGGCGGCACAGGTCGACGTTGGCGTGGCCGGTCAGCATCACCACCGGCAGGTCGGAGGCTTCGGCCAGGCGCGCCAGCACATCGAGTCCGCTGATGCCGGGCATGCGGATGTCGAGCACCACGCAGCCGATGGTCCGCGGCGACAACTGCGCCAGGAACTGCTGCGGATCGCCGTAGCCGGCGCTGCGCAGGCCGACGCTGCGCAGCAGCAGCGCCAGCGCGTCGCGCACGGCGTCGTCGTCGTCCACCAGGTAGACCAGCGGCGATTGGTCGGGCAGGTTCATGCGGGGCCTCCGGCCAGGGGCAGGGTCAGGCTGAAGCAGGCGCCCGAGGGCTGCAGGTTGCGCGCGGCCAGGCGGCCGTCCATCGCGCCAGCCAGCGTTTCGCACAGCGCCAGCCCCAGGCCCATGCCCTGCGCGCGGGTGGTATAGAACGGCGTGAACAGCCGCGGCAGCGCCTCGGCGGCGATGCCCGGTCCGTTGTCGCTGACGCTGAAGACGTAGGTGGCGCCGTCAGCGCGGCCTTCGAGCGTGATCTGGCGCGGCCCCGGGGCATCGGCCAGCGCGTCGGCGGCGTTCTGCACCAGGTTGTGCAGGATCTGTTCGAGCGCGACCCGTTCGGCCAGGGGCCGCGCTTGCGGGCTGGCGTTGTGCCATTGCAGGCGGATGCCCTGGCGCGCCAGTTCGGGCTCGCGCAGGAAACGCAGCGAGGCTGCCAGCGCGTCGGGATCCAGCGCCTCGCGCCGGCCGGGCGCGCTGGGCCGCACCAGCGCCCGCATGCGGCTGATGATATCGGCGGCGCGCTTGGCCTGTTCCGCGCTGGCCAGCAGGGCGCGGCGCACGCTGGGGCGTTCTTCCTCGTCCTCCAGCAGGCGTTGCGCGGCGCGGGTCTGCGCCAGGATCGCGGTCAGAGGCTGGTTCAGTTCGTGGGCGATGCCGGCGGCCATTTCGCCCAGCGTGCTCAGCCGCGCCATGGATGCCAGCCGCGCCTGTTCCTGCTGGCGCCGCGCCTCGGCGCGCGAGCGCCGCGTGGCGGTGATGCCCGCCACCAGCAGCGCGCTGGTCAGGCCCCACAGGCTCCAGGGCAGCCAGGGCCAGGAGGCGGGCGTGAGGGTGCGCGTGCTGTGCAGCGCGAACGGCTGGCTGGCCGCGCCCAGCGGCTTGGCGAGCGCCAGTGGCCAGCCGGGGCCGGCCGGCGCCGGCTGGCGTTGCAGCAGGGGCAGCGGCTGTTCGCCGATGGCGAGCGTCAGGTTGGCCAGGCCAGAGGGGAAGTCGGCGGCGGGCACGAGTTCGCGGGCGTCCACCAGCAGGCTCCAGCCGGACGGCGCCACCAGCCAGTAGCGGGCGGCATCCAGCGGCAGCGTGACCGGGCGGCCCAGGGTGCGGGCCTGCTCGACCGCGGCGCGCAGGCCGGGCGGTTCGGCCGTGCTGCCAGCCCAGGCACCGTCGGGCAGGTAGCCGAGCGCCCGCAACTGCGGCATGGCCGGCCGCAGGCTGGGAAACAGCCGTTCGGGCGCGGGCGGGTGCGACAGCGCGGACAGCGTCGCCAGCACGGCCTCGTGCTGCACGGTCTTCTGGCTCAGCATGCGCTGCGCCACGCTGGTGTCCTGGAAGAAGCGTTCGTATTGGTCGACGTAGTGCTGGCGCCCGATCCAGAGGGCGCCCAGGCAGAACAGGACCAGCCAGGCGAGGAGGGCGCGGTGGCGCAGCGGGGGATTCACGCTGGAATTATGCCCCGCGGCCGATGCGGCGCGGAATCCGTAGGGCTACGGAGGCGTCGCGGCTCACGCCGCCAGGCGGCCGTCGTGGCCGGGCGCGGCGGCCGACAGCGCCATCTGGTGCAGGGCGGCCACCAGGTCCGACTGGGTCACCAGGCCGGCCAGCACGCGGCCCTCGTCCAGCACAGGCACGCAGTGCAGGGCGTCGGACATGGGGCGGGCCAGTTCGATCGCGGGCAGGTCGGGCGTGGCGAACGGCACCTCGGAACGCATGCAGTCGGCCACCAGCAGGTCGGCCGGCGCGCCGCCCGCGGCCGCGACCTGGGCTGGACGGCCGCGTCGGGCCAGCGCGTCGGCCTGCGCCAGCATGCCGGCGTAGTGACCGGCGGAATCGAGCACCGGCAGCCATTGCAGGCGGTGCTTGTCGAACAGGCGCACGGCGTAGTCCAGCGGATCCTGCTGCCGCACCACGACCACGTCGCGCGACATGATGTCGGCGCAGCGTACGTCGCCGAAGCGCCGCCGGCTGGCGCGCAGTTCGGCGGCCAGCACGATGTCTTCGAGGTCTTCCTTGCTGATGTCGAGCAGCTCGCCGCGCTGCGCCAGGGCCTCGTCCAGGTCGGCGCGCGAGAAGCCCAGGCGGGCGCTGGGCGCCGGGTCGCGGGTCTGGTGGCCGGGCGCGGGCTCGACGTGGCGGCGCGGATAGTTGCGCCTGAGCAGGCCGTTGAAGACCACGGCGATGCCCAGCAGGATGGCGGAATTCAAGGCCACCGGCCACAGCACGAAGCCATAGCCCAGCGCCGCCACCTGCGGCCCGCCCAGCACCGCGGTCAGCGCCACCGCGCCGCTGGGCGGATGCAGGCAGCGCAGCGAGAACATGGCGGCGATGGCCAGCGCCGCCGCCGTGGCCGCGGCCACGCCGGGATCGGCTATCGCCTGCGCGCAGAACACGCCGATCAACGCCGACACCAGGTTGCCCGCCATGATCGACCAGGGTTGCGCCAGCGGGCTGGCCGGCGCGGCGAACAGCAGCACGGCCGACGCGCCCATCGGCGCGATGAACCAGGGATTGGCGTTGCCCAGGGCGTGATGGCCGACCCATTCAGTGCAGAACAGCCCGACCAGCGCGCCCAACGCGCCATAGAGCTTTTCGCGCAGATTGACGCCAACCGGCGCCGGCGCGAACGCACCGAGCCAGCGCTTGATAGCCACAGCCAAAACTTTACCTCGCCGCTTCAGATATATCGGGGGACGACAATTTATCACGCGGCGCGCCGGCCGGCGGCATGAGCTTGTGCCGCCGGGTCATGAGAGGCGGGCGGAATCACCGCTCGGCGTCGTCGCCGATGCGGGCCAGCAGGCGGGTCAGCAACGGCCGCATGGCGCGTAGTTCTTCGAGGTGCGAGGCCGACAGGCTGGCCAGGATGCGCTCGGCCTTGTCCGTCAGCACCACCTCGACGCGGCGGCCGTCTTCAGGGTCGGGTTCGCGGCTGACGAGGTCCAGCCGTTCGAGGCGATTGACCAGTTCGGCGGCGGTATGCGGGCGCACCAGCAGGCGCTCGGCGATCTCGCCGACATAGAGGCCGCGGCGGCCGGGCGCGCCGGGCCGGCTGCCCTTGATGGCCAGCAACGCCTGGTGCTGCTGCGGCATCAGGTCGAGGCCGGCCGCGGCGTTTTCGCTGAAGGCGGCGAACTTGCGCAGCGCGTAGCGGAAATCGGCCAGCAACTCGTAGTCGGTGGCGGATGGCAGGGCGGGGGCTGGGGAACGTTTCACCCGGCCGATTCTAATATATGTCGTGATACGATATATTTGATTTTTCGCAAACAGCGGCCGATCACCGTCCTCGCGGACGCGGCGGCCGCGCGTTCCGTTTCCCTCTCCTCGCCTCGAACCATGCCTCCCGTTTCCTCTTCCGTGCGCGCCTTGCGGCTGGGCGACTTCACCACCGACAAGCGTGTCGTGCTGCTGATGGCGCTGGCCGTGCCGACCGGCCTGGCCAGCGTGGCCGCCGCCTGGGCCTTGCTGCGCCTGATCGCGCTGTGCACCAACCTGGCCTACCACGGCCTGTTCTCGTTCGCCGACCTGCCCATCTCCACCGGCCGCCTGGGGCCGGCGTCAGTGGCCATTCCCGTCATTGGCTGCCTCATCATCGGCCTGATGGCGCGCTACGGCTCGGAGAAGATCCGCGGCCACGGCATTCCGGAAGCGATGGAAGCCATCCTGATCGGCAAGAGCCGCATCGCGCCCAAGGTGGCGGTGCTCAAGCCGGTGTCGTCCGCCATCTCGATCGGCACTGGCGGTCCCTTCGGCGCGGAAGGCCCCATCATCATGACCGGCGGGGCCATCGGCTCGCTGCTGGCGCAGACCATCCACCTGAACGACGGCGAGCGCAAGACGCTGCTGGTGGCCGGCGCCGCCGCGGGCATGACGGCGATCTTCGCCACGCCCCTGGCGGCGGTATTGCTGGCGGTGGAGTTGCTGCTGTTCGAGTGGAAGCCGCGCAGCTTCCTGCCGGTGGCCACCGCGGCGCTGGTGGCGGCCGTGGCGCGCGCCTTCGCGCTCGATGGCGGGCCGGTCTTCAGCTATGCCGGCGTCATGGCATTCACCCCGTGGCACCTGTTGGCCTGCGCCGCCGTGGGCGTGCTGGCGGGGCTGGGCTCGGGCGCGCTGACGGCGCTGGTCTACGCGGCCGAGGACCTGTTCGAGAAACTGCCGCTGCACTGGATGTGGTGGCCGACGCTGGGCGGCCTGGCCATCGGCATCGGCGGCCTGATCGATCCGGCCGCGCTGGGCGTGGGCTACGACAACATCCGCCATCTGCTGGCGGGCGACCTGGCCTTGCAGGCGGTGTTGCTGCTGCTGGTGGTGAAGGTGGCGATCTGGTCGATCGCGCTGGGCTCGGGCACCTCGGGCGGGGTGCTGGCGCCTTTGCTGATCTTCGGCGGCGCGCTCGGCGCGCTGGCCACGCCGCTGCTGCCGCCGGCCGCGCCGGGCTTCTGGGCGCTGGTGGGCATGGCGGCGATGATGGGCGGCACCATGCGGGCGCCCTTGACGGCGACGTTGTTCGCGGTCGAGCTGACCGGCAACCTGGGGGCCTTGCTGCCGGTGCTGGCGGCCTGCGTGTTCGCCTACGGCGTCACGGTGCTGCTGCTGCGCCGCTCGATCCTGACTGAAAAGATCGCGCGGCGCGGCCACCATGTCAGCCGCGAGTACCGCGTCGATCCGTTCGACCTGCTGCGCGCCAGCCAGGTGATGACCACGCCGGCGCAGACGCTGCCCGACAGCCTGACGGTGGCGCAGGCGATCGCGCATTTCACCACCGCGCAACCGGTCCACACCAGCTATCCCGTGGTCGATGAGGTCGGGGCGGCGGTGGGCGAGGTGACGCGCGCCGACAGCCTGGCCTGGGCGCTGGAACCGGCACTGCATGGGCGGACGCTGGCGCAGGCGCTGTCAGGGCGAGAACTGGTCCATGGCTTTCCCGAGGAACTGGCCAGCCAGATCGCCGACCGCATGGCGCTGTCCGGCGCCGGCCGCGTGCCGATCCTGGACCGCGACAGCGGCCGGGTGCTGGGCATCGTCGGCCGCAAGGACCTGTTCCGCAGCCGCGCCCGGCGGCTGCGCGAGGAAGCCGAGCGCGCGTCGTTCCTGCGGCGGGCGTCGTCCGCGGGCGGCTGAGTCCATCGGCCGCTTCGACGGGCCGACGCCAGGCTAGGCGCGGTCGTCGGCCGCGCGCAATTGCCAGAGGGCGTCGAGCACGTGCTGGGTGGCGCGTTCGACCTGCCCGTCGCGATGGGCGATGCCCAGCGGCCGCCACAGCGCCGGGCGCAGCGGCCGCATGGCGATGCGCGGGTCGGCCTGAGGCGCGGTGGCTTCGTGCGGCAGCAGCGTGGCGCCGTAGCCGGCCGCCACCAGGCTCTTGATGGCATCGTTGTAGTTCAGTTGGATGCGCGGCCGCGGCTGCAGCCCGGCGCTGGCGAACCATTCCCCGGTCTGGCGCGACAGGCGCGTGCTGGCGTCGTTCAGGATCAGCGGCCGGTCGCCAAGCCAGGCCGGCGTGACGCGCGCCGGCGGGTTCCAGGCGGCGGGCAGGAAAGCCATGATGGGATCGCGCCGCCAGGGCCGCAGCACCAGGCCCGGCACCGGCGGCTGCGGCAACGCCACCAGGCCCACGTCGAGCGCGCCGTCGCCCAGTTGCTGCAGGGTTTCCTGCGAGGTCAGCACGGCCACCTGGACATCGATGCCCGGGTGTTCGCGGCCAAGCGCTTCCAGCGCCTGCGGCAGCAGGTGGGCGATGGCGCCGGTCGACGCCCCCAACCGCACCCGGCCGGCCAGGCCCTGCACCTGGCGCTGCACGTCGTCGAGCGCCTGGTCGGCCTCGGCCAGGATGCGGCGCGCGCGCTCCAGCAGGGTGTCGCCGATGGGCGTGGGGCGGACCTGGCCGCGCTTGCGCGTCAGCAGCGTCGCGCCGACGCGCGCCTCCAGGTCGGCCACGTGCAGGCTGACGGTGGGCGGCGCCAGGTGCAGCGCACGGGCGGCGTCGGCGAAAGAACCGAGGTCGGCGATGGCGACCAGGGTGCGCAGGCGGTCCAGGTTGATTTCACGCATGGCGGTTTCGTTCAGGAATTCTGAATCTTGTCGTCATGATATTCGACTTTTCGTATGGCGTGAGATCGGCAATCATGAACACCCGGATCCATTTTCGACCCAGTCCGCCGGCGCCACGCCGGCTCTTTCGCAAGGCCACGCACATGACGCATCCCCTAGTATTCATCGACGGCGACCAGGGCACCACCGGTCTGCAGATCCACGAACGGCTGCGGGGCCGCACCGACCTGCGCCTGCTGACGCTGGCCGAGGGCGACCGCAAGGATCCGAGGCGGCGCGCCGAGGCCATCAACGCCAGCGACATCGCCATCCTGTGCCTGCCCGACGAGCCCGCGCGCCAGGCGGTGGCATCCATCGTCAATCCCGAGGTGCGGGTGATCGACGCGAGTTCGGCGCACCGCACCACCGCGGGCTGGGTCTACGGCTTCCCGGAAATGGACGCCGGGCAGGCGCAGCGCATCGCCCAGGCCAAGCGCGTCAGCAATCCTGGCTGCTACCCAACGGGCGCCATCGCCCTGCTGCGCCCGCTGGTGCAGGCCGGCCTGGTGCCGGCCGACTATCCGTTCAGCGTGTACGCGGTGTCCGGCTATTCGGGCGGCGGCCGCGCCAGCGTCGATGCCTATGAGGGGCCGGGCGCCACCGGCGGGCTGGCCTTCCAGGTCTACGGACTGGGCCTGGCGCATAAGCACACCCCGGAAATCGAGCGCCACGCCGGCCTGACACAGCGGCCCGTGTTCGTGCCGTCGTACGGGGCGTTCCGCCAGGGCATCGTGCTGACCGTGCCGCTGCAACTGCGGCTGCTGCCCGCTGGCGTCAGCGCCGCGCGCTTGCAGGACTGCCTGGCCGGCCACTATGCCGGCGCCCGCCACGTGCAGGTGGTGGCGGCGCAGGACGCGGCGGCGCACACGTTCCTGGACCCGCAGGCGCTCAACGGCACCAACGACCTGCGGCTGGCCGTGTACGGCAACGCTGACCATGGCCAGGTGCTGCTGAGCGCGGTGTTCGACAATCTCGGCAAGGGCGCGTCGGGCGCGGCGGTGCAGAACCTGGATCTGATGCTGGACGCGCTGGCCCTGGCCGAGGCCTGAAGCGCCAGCGGTTTGTCAGGCGATTTCTGCTCAACTGGGCAGGCGCTGCCGTTCCGGCCGCGCCTGCCTGGGATCCCCTGCCTGGAATCCGCCGCCTGAAGCTTGCATGACCCTGGAAATCCTGCACCGCACGCCGCTCTGGGTATGGGCCCTGTTCGCGCTGCTGCTGTACCGCGGCATACGCGCGCTGCGGCCGCGTCAGCTCTCGGTGTCGCGCACTTTCCTGTTGCCGGTGCTGTTCCTGGTCTGGGTGTTGGTGTCGATCCATGGGGAAGTCACGGACCTGCGGACCGCCTACGAGGCTTTCGCGGCCGGCATGGCCGTGGGCGGCGCGCTCGGCTGGATCTTGTGGTCGCGGGCCGGCCGCGCCACCTATCACCGGGAAACAGGCATGATCGAGCGGCCGGGGTCGCCGATCACGCTGGTCCTGCTGGTGCTGGCCTTCGCGTCCAAGTTCGTGTTGATGACGATGCTGGCGCGCAACCACGGACTGGCCGCCGATGCCGTGTTCTCGGCGGCATTTGGCGGCGTGTCCGGGCTGGTCGACGGCATGTTCTGGGGCGGCACGCTGTCGCAGGTGTGGCACCTGCGACACCTGGCACTGCCGCCGCTGGCGCGGCGCTGACACGGCGGGCGCCAGGCGGACACGTCGGCCGGCGGTGGCTGCCCGCTTCCTTGCGCGAGCCTGTTGCGAGATCCGATCACATCGATGCGCCCGCCGAGCCGCCCGCATCGCGGTCCGCCAGCGTGTCCACCACCAGCGTGCGCAGCCAGCGCGTGCCGGGGTCGCTCTCGAAACGCGGGTGCCAGTGCACCGTGACGCTCAGCGGCGGCAACGCCAGCGGCAGCGGCCGGATCTCGAAGGCGTTGTCGCGGTTGAACCAGACCGCGGCGCGGTATGGCAGGGTGACGGTCAGGTCGGTGCGTCGCACGATCTCGGCGGCGGCCGAGAAATGCGGCAACGTCAGGTACGGCTGGCGGTGCAGACCGGCTTCGCCTAACACGTCGTCCAACAGGCGGTGGGCGCTGGCGCGCGAGGCCACCAGAATGTGGTCGAGCCGCTTGAACTGGCCCCGCGTCAGCCCGGCCGACAACACCGGGTGGCCGCGCCGGCCCATGCAGGCATAGCGCTCGCTGAACAGGTCGGCGTGGCGCGTGTGGCGGCCCAGGCCGGCCAGGTTGCCGATGGCCAGGTCGATGTCGCCATCCTTGAGCGCCTGCGGCAGTTGTTCCAGCGCCACCTCCACCACCTCCACCTGCAGGCGCGGCGCCAGCGCGTGCACGCGTTCCATCAGGCTGGGCAGGAACACCATCTCGCCGATATCCGACATCGACAGCCGGAACCGCCGCGTGCTGCTGGCAGGTTCGAAATGCTGCCGCAGGCTGACCGCCTCGGCAAAGCTATTCATGCCGCGCTCGATCGGGTCGGCCAGCGCGAAGGCCACCGGCGTGGGCCGCATGCCCGAAGGGGTGCGCACGAACAGGGGATCGTCGAACTTCTCGCGCAACCGGGCCAGGGCATAGCTCACGGCGGGCTGCGTCAATTGCAGCCGCTGGGCCGCGCGGGTGACGCTGCGTTCATGCAGCACCGTCAGGAAAACCCGCATGAGATTCAAGTCGAAGTCCACGCTCGCCCTTGTTATCAGTCTGGTTTATGTATTGAATAATACCCATAAATTTGACACATAAATAGTTGATTCCTAGACTAATTTTCATGAGCCGCGGCAGTGACCACGCGGCCGCCGACAACAAGGGGAAGAGCACGTCATGCATGCATTGACTTTGCCGTCGCTGTTGCGCGACCAGGCGGCGCGCCAGGGAACGCGGCCGTGGATCCAGGCGCCGGGCGGGGCGTTGCGGTACGCCGAGGCGCCCGCGCACGCGGCCCGCTGGGCGGCGCTGCTGGCCCAGGCCGGCGTGGGCCGTGGCGACCGCGTCGGCCTGATGGCCGGCAACCGCATCGAGTTCATGTCGCTGGTGCTGGGTTGCGGCTGGCTGGGCGCGGTGGTGGTGCCGATCAACACCGCGTCGCGCGGCATGCAGTTGCAGCACATCCTGGCCAACAGCGGCTGCGTGCTGCTGGTGGCGGATCGGGCCTCCTGTCCCGCGCTGGCCGGCCTCGACGCCGCCGGCCTGGCCCTGCGCCAGATCTGGCTGCTGGACGATGGCGCGGACGGCTCGGCCGCCGCTGCGTCCGGCCTGCCGGCCCCCGCCGCCGCGCTGCCGGCCTTGCCGGACGGGCTCGCGCCCGAGGCCGACCTCGGCCCCGGCGATACGCTGGCGATTCTCTACACCTCCGGCACCTCGGGTCTGTCCAAGGGCGTGTGCTGCCCGCACGCGCAATTCCATTGGTGGGGCGTCATCGCCGCCCGCAACCTGGAGATCGGCGCCGACGACGTGCTCTACACCAGCCTGCCGCTGTTCCATACCAACGCGCTGAACGCCTGTTTCCAGGCGCTGGCGACCGGCGCCTCGATCGTCTGCGACGAGCGCTTTTCGGTCAGCCGCTATTTCGAGCGGCTGGCGGCCACCGGCGCCACCGTCACCTATCTGCTGGGCGCGATGGTGCCGATGTTGCTGGCGCGTGAAACGTCGGCGGCCGAACGCGGCCACCGCACCCGCATCGCGCTGGCGCCGGGCGTGCCCGAACGCTTCCATGCCGTCTTCACCGAGCGCACCGGCATCGCGCTGCTGGAAGGCTACGGCTCCACTGAAACCAACTTCGCGCTGGGCGGCACGCTGGCCGAGCAGCGGCCGGGCGCCATGGGCCGGGTCGCGCCCGAGTTCGACGCCATCGTCGCGGACGAGCACGACGCGCCGCTGCCGGACGGCGAGGCCGGCGAACTGCTGCTGCGGGCGCGGCCGCCGTTCGCCATCGCCACCGGCTACTTCGGCATGGCCGACAAGACGGTCGAGGCCTGGCGCAACCTGTGGTTCCACACCGGCGACCGCGTGGTGCGCGACGCCGACGGCTACTTCCGCTTCCTGGACCGCATGAAGGACGCGATCCGCCGGCGCGGCGAGAACATCTCGTCGTACGAGGTCGAGCAGGTGCTGCTGGCGCATCCGTCGGTGGCGGTGGCGGCGGTCTACGCCGTGCGCTCGGAGCTGGCCGAGGACGAGGTCATGGCGGCGCTGGTCTGCAAGCCGGGCTGCGCGCTCACGCCCGAGGCGCTGCTGGATTTCTGCCAGCCGCGCATGCCGTATTTCGCCGTGCCGCGCTATCTGCGCATGCTCGACGACCTGCCGCGCACCGAGAACGGCAAGGTCCGCAAGTTCCGGTTGCGCGATGAGGGCGTGACGGGCGACACCTGGGATCGCGACGCCGCCGGCTACCGCGTGGCGCGCTGAATCCCGTCCATATATATAAAACAAGGGGTAAGACCATGACGTTGGCATACCAGGGCGCGGCGCAGAGCGCCGACGAGCAGGCCCGCAGGAAGCGCACGCGGCGGGTGGTGATGGCGTCCGTCGCGGGCAACGCGATGGAGTGGTACGACTTTTTCATCTACGGCACGGCGGCGGCGCTGGTGTTCGGCGAGCTGTTCTTTCCCAAGGGCACCGATCCGCTGCTGGGCACCATGGGCGCCTTCGCCGGCTTTGCGGTGGGCTTTCTGGCGCGGCCGCTGGGCGGCGTGGTCTTCGGCCACATCGGCGACCGCTACGGCCGCAAGCTGGCGCTGGAATGGACGCTGGGCATCATGGGCGCGGCCACCTTCCTGATCGGGCTGTTGCCCACCTATGAGCAGATCGGCATCTGGGCGCCGGTGGCGATGGTGGTGCTGCGCGTGCTGCAAGGCGCGGCCGCCGGCGGCGAATGGGGCGGCGGCGTGCTGCTCATCAGCGAGGCGGTGGGCGGCAAGCGCCGCGGCTACTTTTCGTCGTTCAGCCAGTTGGGCGTGGCGGGCGGCTTTGTGTTGTCTTCCGGCGTTTTCATGCTGGCGCAGCAACTGCCGCAGGAGGCCTTCATGAGCTGGGGCTGGCGCCTGCCGTTCCTCCTGAGCGTGCTGATCTTCGGCATCGGCCTGTACATTCGCAAGCACATCCCGGAAAGCGACGAATTCGTGCAGGCCAGGAAGACCGCCAAGCGCGGCATGCCGGCGGTGGAAGTGTTCCGCCGCTATCCGCGCCAGGTGTTCACGGCCATGGGGCTGCGCGTGGCGGAGAACGGCGGCTCGTACATCTTCCTGGCGTTCGCGCTGGCCTACGGCAAGTTCCTGGGCATTCCCAATGACGTGATGCTGGGCGGGGTGCTGGCGTCCATGTTCATCGAGCTGGGCACGCTGGTGTGGTTCGGCCACCTGTCGGACCGCATCGGCCGGCGCGCCGTCTACCTGATCGGCTCGGCCGGCTTGATGCTGGCGGCGTTTCCGTTCTTCTGGCTGGTGCAGACCAAGGAGCCGGTGTGGATCTTCCTGGCGTTCTTCCTGGGCAATACGGTCTGCCACGCGGCCATGATCGGCACCCAGCCGGCGTACTTCGCCGAGCTGTTCCCGGCCGAGGTGCGCTACACCGGCCTGGCGCTCGGCCACGAGCTGGCCTCGGTGTTCGCTGGCGGCCTGTCTCCGCTGATCGCCATGGCGCTGCTGCGCAAGTATGAATCGGCCACGCCGGTGGCGTGGTTTCTGGTGGGGATGGCGGCCATCACGGTCATCACCTTGCTGCTGACGCGCGAGCCGCCGCGCCAGGAATCGGCATGAGCGCCGGTCCCGGCATCGTCGGCGTGGGCGAGACGCCCGCGCTGCGCCATCCCGAGCCCGGCTGCGACACGGCCACGCTGATCGCGCGGGCGGTGCGGCTGGCGCTGGACGACGCCGGGTTGCGGCCGGCGGACGTCGACGGCCTGGGGTTGGCCTCGTTCACGCTGCGCCCCGACCGCGCCATCGACATGGCGTGGCGGCTCGGGCTGACGCTGGACTGGTGCATGCAGGACGAGATGGGCGGCGCCAGCGCCATCAACCTGCTGCGCCACGCCTGGCTGGCGCTGCGGGCCGGGCAGGCGCGCACCATCGTGCTGGTGGCGGGCGACCATTTCAGCGGCGCCGACTTTGCCGCGCTGGTGGGGCGCTATAACCGCAGCGCGCAGGATTACCTGAGCCCCCTGGGCTGCGCCGGACCGAACCCGCTGTTCGCCATGCTGACGCAGCGCCAGATGGCGCAAACCGGCCTGCGGCGGGAGGATTATGGCGCGCTGTGCGTGGCGCAGCGCGCCTGGGCGGCGGGCAATCCCAACGCTGCCTATCGCCAGCCGCTGACGCTGGCGCAGTATCTGGAGGCGCCGATGGTGGCCGAGCCGCTGGGCCGGCTCGATTGCGTGCCGGTGGTCAGCGGCGCCTGCGCGCTGGTGCTGCAGGCGCGGCCGCAAGGCGTGCACGTCGCGCTGCGGGCCAGCGGCGCGCGCTACAACGCCGACCAGCAGGAAGGCGACGGACTGGTGACCGGTATCGCCGGATTCGCGCCCGCGCTGTGGGCCGAGGCTGGCCTCGGGCCGCAAGACATGGACGTGGTCGGCGTGTACGACGATTACCCGGCCATGGCCGTGGCGCAGTTGTGCGACCTGGGCCTGGCGCCGGCGGACGACCTGCCGGGGTTCATTGCGCGCCGCATCGCCACGCGCGAGTTGCCGGTCAATACGGCGGGCGGCCAGTTGTCGGCGGGACAGGCCGGGACGGCCGGCGGCATGCACGGACTGGCGGAAGTGGCGCGCCAGTTGCTGGGCCGTGCCGGCGCGCGCCAGGTGGCGAGGGCCCGCCATGGCGTGGCGACCGGCTACGGCATGGTGCAGTTGCGCTACGGCATGTGCGCCAACGCCGCGGTGCTGGCCCGGGAGGACGCATGAGTTTCAGCGTGATGGAATGCGCACAGTGCGGGCACCGGGTCTACCCGGCGCGGCTGTGGTGCCCGGCGTGCGGACAGGAGCGGGCGCTCGAGGTGGCGGTGGAGCAAGCTGAACTGCTGGCGTGGACCCGGGTGCCGGGCAAGGGCGGCGATGCCGACGGCGTCTTCGCTACCGTCAATGCGCTGCCGCGCGGGCCGCTGCTGGTGGTGCGCCTGGCGGATATGCCGCAAGGGGTGGGGCAACGCTTGCGTCTGCTGACACGGACGGCGCAAGGGGTGGCGTTGCCCTGGGCGCAAGCGTTGTCCGAGGGCGACGCGGTGCCGGGCGAGGGCTGACAGCCCGGAATCGGCCTTGGCGGGAGCGCGCCGATCAGCGCTGCGCGTCGGCCGCGCGGATCGATTGCAGCCGTTGCGCCAGCGCGGGGCTCGACAGTTCGCCGACGCGCACGTCCATCAGCCGGCCCTGGGCATCGAGGAACAGGGTCGCCGGCAGGCCGCGGTTGCTCATCTGGCGCGAGGCGCCGCCGGCCGGATCGAGCAAGGCGTTGGCAAGCGATGGCGCGTGCTCATCCAGGTATTGGCGGACGGTGGCCGCCGCTTCGCCCTGGTTCAGAAAGACGAAATGGATGTCGGGGTTGGCCGCCTGCGCCTGCTCGAAGGCCGGCATTTCGCGGCGGCACGGCGGGCACCAACTGGCCCACAGGTTCACGACCATCGGCTTGCCGTGAAAGGCGGTCAGCGTGGCGGCGGCGCCGTCCATGTGTTGCAGCGACAGTTCCGCCAACTGCGGCTGCGTCTGGGCCGGCGGCGCCAGCAGGCGGCCGCCGCCGAGCCAGACCGCCGTGCCCAGCGCCATCGCGACCAACACGGCGCGGCGTGGAGCGCGTTGGCGCAGCACGGCGTAGGCGCCGTAGGCCAGCGCCGCGGCCAGTCCGGCGGAACCGGCCCAGCCGCCGTCGCGCAGGTCGAGAATCCTGAGCGGGGCCTGCAGGAAGTGATCGCGGTATTGCCAGACGAAGGTCAGCCGCGCCGCCAGCAGGCCCAGCAGCAGGCAGCGCCACAAGACGCGGCTGGCGTCCTCGGCGCGCGCGCCGGCCAGCAGGCGGCTGGCGAGCAGGCCGATGGCGACGGCGGCCGCCAGCAGCGCGAACTCGATCGGAAACACCAGGGGGCCGAGACGGAGGGCGGGGCTCATGCGGCGCGCTCCCGGCGCGCGGCCACGCCGGGGCGGCCGTTGCTGCGAAATTCCATGGCGTGATGCGAGTAGGGACAAGGCCCAAGCCTAGCACGCCGTTGCGATATGCTTGGGCATCCTTCCCCGCCGTCGTGTGCCCTCGATGAAATCGCTGCCTTCGCTGTTGCCCCTGATCCAAGCGCCGATGGTCGGCTCTTTCAGCCCGCTGACCATCGCCGCATGCCGCGCCGGGGCCCTCGGCTCGCTGGCCTGCGCGG
Source organism: Achromobacter sp. SIMBA_011 (assembly GCF_046535435.1). Taxonomy (NCBI): domain Bacteria; kingdom Pseudomonadati; phylum Pseudomonadota; class Betaproteobacteria; order Burkholderiales; family Alcaligenaceae; genus Achromobacter; species Achromobacter sp. SIMBA_011. Next base: position 1,285,464 of record NZ_JAWRWN010000002.1, read on the forward strand.
CGCTCGGCCCGGACACGCTGCGCGAGCAGATCGCCGCGATCCGCGCGCAGACCGATGCGCCGTTCAACCTGAATTTCTTCAGCCACACCCCGCCGGCGCCCGACGAGGCGGCCCAGATCCGTTGGCGCGAGACGCTGGCGCCGTACTACCGCGAGGCCGGGCTGGACCTGTCGGCCGCCGGCAGCGGCCCGGGCCGCGCGCCATTCGACGAAGCCATGTGCCAGGTGGTCGAGGAATCGCGCCCGGCGGTGGTCAGCTTCCATTTCGGCCTGCCCGACGACGCGCTGCTGGAGCGGGTGCGGCGCGCCGGCGCCATGGTGCTGTCGTCCGCCACCACCGTCGAGGAGGCGCGCTGGCTCGACGCCCGGGGCGTGGACGCCATCATCGCCCAGGGCGTGGAGGCGGGCGGCCATCGCGGCATGTTCCTGACCGATGACATCGGCGCGCAGCCGGGCCTGTACGCCTTGTTGCCGCAGGTGGTGGACGCGGTGGGCGTGCCGGTGATCGCGGCCGGCGGCATCGCCGACGGGCGTGGCATCGCCGCGGCCTTCGCGCTGGGCGCGGCGGCCGCGCAACTGGGCACCGCCTATCTGCTGACGCCGCAGGCCGGCCGTTCGGCCATCCACCGCCAGGCGGTGCTGGCCGCGCGCGACGATGCCACGCGCCTGACCAATCTGTACACCGGCCGCCCGGCGCGCGGGCTGCTGACGCGCTTCATGCGCGAACAGGGACCGATGAGCGCGGCGGCGCCGGCGTTTCCGCTGGCGACCGGGGCGGTCGATCCGCTGCGGGCGGCGGTGGAAAAGGCCGGCAGCGGGGATTTCTCGCTGCTGTGGTCGGGCGAGGCCGCGGCGCTGGCGCGCGAGACCGACGCCGAGGCGCTGACCCGCCAGTTGTGGGACGACGCGCTCGACTGCGCGGCCGGCCTGCGCGGGGGCATGGCGGCGCGGGCCGGCTAGGCTTCAACCCGGCCTGTCCGGGGAGACCGGGGCTCCGGCGGGCGGCGCCAACTGTGCTGACGCCGAAGGGGCATGCCAGCCCGGCCTCCGGGACGGGATCCTGCTCGGCGCTATCGCTTGGCCCTATATATGGCCACGATGAAACACATATTTCCAGGGACGCTAAAATAACCGGCTCGCGGCTTTCGTCGAGCCCTCCGGCCTTCTTCATTCCTGCGCCTCGCGCCCTCGATAAATATGAAAAAACTGACTGCTGTTCTTCTCGTGTCCGCCACCACGATGCTGACCGCCTGCGGCCCGTCCGACAACGCGCCGGCCGCCAGCGCGCAGGCCCCGGCCGCCGCCCGCAAGGTCGTCGTCGGCCTGGACGACAACTTCCCGCCCATGGGTTTCCGCGACGCCAACAACCAGATCGTCGGTTTCGACGTCGACATGGCCAAGGAAGCCAGCAAGCGCCTGGGCCTGGAAGTCGAATTCAAGCCGATCGACTGGAGCGCCAAGGAAGCCGAGCTGAACGGCAAGCGCGTGGACGTGCTCTGGAACGGCCTGACCATCACCGAAGAGCGCAAGAAGAACATCAGCTTCACGGCCCCCTACATGGCCAACCACCAGATCATCATCGTCGGCAACGCCTCGCCGGTGAAGGCCAAGGCCGATCTGGCCGGCAAGGTGGTCGGCGCCCAGGACGGCAGCAGCGCCACCGACGCCATCGCCAAGGACCCGGTCGCCGGCAGCATCAAGGAAGTCAAGAAGTTCGGCGACAACGTCACCGCGCTGATGGACCTGGCCGCCGGCCGCCTGGACGCCATCGTGGTCGACGAAGTCGTGGGCCGCTACCTGATCAGCAAGCGCGCCGGTGAATACCGCGTGCTGGACGACAACTTCGGCACCGAAGACTACGGCGTCGGCGTGCGCAAGGACGACACCGAGCTGCTGGCCAAGCTCGACAAGACCCTGGATTCGATGAAGCAGGACGGCACCGCCGGCCGCATCGCCACCCAGTGGTTCGGCGCCAACATCGTCAAGTAATCTCCCGGGAAACGCCCGGACCGCGCCGCGGTCCGGGCGTTTTTCAGTCCGGCGATTCCCCGCGCCGCCCATCCCGCTCCTGATTCCTCCCGCCGGCAAGGCGCCCACCCATCCGCATGGACTACGTACTCTCCCTCCTGGGACCCCTGGCGCAAGGCGCGAAAGTGACCTTGACGCTGTTCTTCATCACGCTGGCGCTGGCCGTGCCGCTGGGCCTGGTGCTGGCGCTGCTGCGGATCTCCAAGTGGGGCTTCGTCAGCCAACTGGTCAACGGCTACATCTGGCTGATGCGCGGCACGCCGCTGATGCTGCAGATGCTGTTCATCTACTTCGCGCTGCCGTTCGTGCCGGTGGTGGGGGTGCGCCTGCCCGACTTCCCGGCGGCGGTGGTGGCGTTCGCGCTGAACTACGCGGCCTATTTCGCCGAGATCTTCCGCGCCGGCATCCAGTCGGTGGACCGCGGCCAGTACGAGGGCAGCAAGGTGCTGGGCATGACCTACCTGCAGACGCTGCGCCGCATCGTGCTGCCGCAGATGGTGCAGCGGGTTCTGCCGCCCATGAGCAACGAGACCATTACGCTGGTCAAGGACACCTCCCTGATCTACGTGCTGGCGCTCAACGACATTCTGCGCACCGCGCGCGGCATCGTGCAGCGCGACTTCACGACCACGCCGTTCCTGGTCGCGGCCGCCTTCTATCTCATCATGACGCTGGTGTTGACGTGGTTCTTCCAGCGTATGGAAAAGCGCTATGCCAAATACGACCAGTAATCCGTCCGCCGGCGGTCGCGGCGCCATGATCTCGGCGCGCGGCATCGTCAAGTCGTTCGGCGCCAACCGGGTGCTGGACCAGGTTTCGCTGGAACTGGGCAAGGGCGAAGTCGTGGCGGTGATCGGGCCGTCGGGCTCGGGCAAGAGCACCTTCCTGCGCTGCCTGAACCACCTGGAGACCATCGACGACGGCACCATCGAGATCGAGGGCGAAGCCCTGGCCACGGCGGTGCCGGGCGGCCAGAGCCGCTACGCCAGCGACGGGGACGTGCGCCGCATCTGCCGCAAGATGGGCATGGTGTTCCAGTCGTTCAATCTGTTCCCGCACATGACCGTGCTGCAGAACATCATCGAAGCGCCCATGATCGTCAAGGGCATGCCGCGCGCCGCCATCGTGCCAAAGGCCGAGGAACTGCTGCGCAAGGTCGGTCTGCTGAACAAGCGCGACAACTATCCCACGCGCCTGTCCGGCGGCCAGAAGCAGCGCGTGGCCATCGCCCGCGCGCTGGCGATGGAACCCGACATCATGCTGTTCGACGAGCCGACCTCGGCGCTCGACCCCGAGCTGACCGGCGAAGTGCTGCGCACCATGCGCCAGTTGGCCGACGAGCACATGACCATGCTGGTGGTGACCCACGAAATGGGCTTCGCCCGCGAAGTGGCGCACCGCGTCATCTTCATGGACGAGGGCCGCATCGTCGAAGAGGCGCCTTCCGCCGACTTCTTCCGCGCGCCCCAGCATCCGCGCAGCCGCGAGTTCCTGGCGCATATGCTGTAAGGGCGGTATCCGCGCCGGGCGGCTTGCCGCCGTCCTGGCGCCGCCGGCGCGCCGGCCTCAGCCCTGGCCGCCGCGCCGGGGCACGACCATGGGGCTGCCGGTCTCCGGATCCGGCAGCACCCGGCATTCCAGATCGAACACCTGCCGCATGGCGTCCTCCGTGACCACCTGGCGCACCTCGCCCTGCGCGGCGATGCGGCCGGACCGCATCATGACGACCCGGTCGGCATAGCGGAACGCCAGGTTCAGGTCATGCAGCACCACCACCAGCGTGCGGCCGGCGCGGTGCAGTCGCGCGCACAGCTCCAGCAGGTCGATCTGGTGGCGGATGTCCAGGAACGTGGTGGGTTCGTCCAGCAGCATGATGCCGGCGTCCTGCGCCAGCACCAGCGCCAGCCAGGCGCGTTGGCGCTGGCCGCCGGACAGCGTGTGCACGGGATGATCGGCCAGGTCCGCCAGGTCGGTATCGGCCAGCGCCGCGTCGACCGCCCGGGCGTCGGCGGGCGACCACTGCCGCAACAGGGTCTGGTGCGGATAACGGCCGCGCGCCACCAGATCGCGCACCGTGATCATTTCCGGGGCCACCGGGTTCTGCGGCAGATAGGCCAGGCGCCGCGCCACCGCCTTGCGCCGCAGGCTGGCCAGGTCCGCGCCGTCCAGCAGCGCCCGGCCCTGGCTGGGCGCCAGCGCGCCGCCGAGCACCCGCAGGAGCGTGGACTTGCCGCAGCCGTTGGGGCCGACCACCGCCGTGAACGCGCCCGGGGCCACCGTGAGCGACAGGTCGCGCAGCACGGGCCTGTCGCCGTAGGCCAGGTGGACTTGCCGCAGTTGCAGCGCGGACGCGCCGGGGGAAGGGGGGGTCACGTGGAGGTCTTGCGCCATTCGAGTACCAGCAGGAAAGCAAGATAGACGCCGCCGATGCCGGCGGTCAGGACGCCGACCGGCAGCCCGTTGGGGCCAGCCAGGCGGGTCAGCAGGTCGGCGCCGGCCAGCAGCACGGCGCCGGTCAGGGCCGCCAGCAGCGGTTGCGGGCCGCTCGCGGGCACGCAGCGGCGGGCGATCTGCGGCGCCGCCAGGGCGATGAAGGCGATCGGCCCGGCCACCGCGACCGCGGCGGCCGCGGCCAGTACCGCCACCAGCGTGGCCGCCAGGCGGCTGCGGGCCGGCGGCGCGCCCAGGGCCTGGGCCAGGTCATCGCCCATCTCCAGCAAGCGCAGGCGGGCGCACAGCGCCAGCGCCAGCGGCAGCAGCACGGCGCAGGCCGATCCGATCAGGGCGACGTCGTGCCAGGTCCTGCCGGCCAGGCTGCCGTTGAGCCAGGTGGCCGCCAGATAGGCCTGTTCTCGCCGCAGGTTGGACAGGCCGTATTGCACGAAGGCGAAGGCGATCGCGCCCACGGCGATGCCGGCGATGACCATGCGCTGCGGCGCGGCGAAGCCGGCGCCGGAGCCGAACCAGACGCCGGCCGTGGCCAGCAGCGCGCCAGCCGCCGCGCCCCAGGCCACCGGCATCAGGCCCGGCCAGACCATGGCCACCGCCACGGCGCCGGCGGAGGCGCCAGCCGTCAGGCCGATGACGTCGGGGCTGCCCAGCGGATTGCGCGTCAGGCTCTGGAACAGCGCGCCCGACAGGCCCAGCGCGGCGCCCGCCCCCAGCGCCGACAGGGCGCGCGGCAGGCGCACCGTTTGCACCAGCCATTGCTCCACGGCGCCGCCGCTGCCTCGCAGCGCCTGCCACAGCGCGGCCCAGGACAAGCCGGGGTCGCCGGCGCGCAAAGCGGTGACGAACAGGACGCCGGCCATCGCCAGCAGCAGCGCGGCGCAGGCCAGTGAGCGCGGCGCGACAGGCCAGGCCAGCCACGCCCCGATGCGCAACAGCGGGCGGCGGCGAGCGGCCATGGCCGGCGCGGCGCGGGTCATGCCGGGCTCCGCGCGCGGCTGCGCAACGCCGCCAACAGGAAGGGCGCGCCGATGAAGGCGACCACTACGCCGGTGAGCAGCTCCGCGGGCGCGCGCAGCAGCCGCGCCAGGATGTCGGCCACCAGCATCAGCAGCGGGCCCAGCACCACGCAGTACGCCAGCAGCCAGCGCAGGTCCGGCCCCGCGTGGCGGCGGGCGATATGCGGCACGGCCAGGCCCACGAAGGCGATGGGGCCGGCGGCGGCGGTGGCGGCCGCGGCCAGCACCGCCACGCACAGCAGGCCCAGCGCGCGATACAGGCCGGCGCGCAGGCCCAGCGCCTGCGCCAGCGCGGGGCCCAGCGCCAGCAGATTGAGCGGCCGCGCCAGGGCCGCGGCCAGCAGCAGGCCAAAACCGATGTAGGGCGCGGCGCGCCATGCCGCGTCGAGCGATTGGCCCGCCAGCGATCCCACGGCCCAGAAGCGGTAGGCATCGAAAATGTCGTCGCGCAGCAGCGCCACCGCCTGCACATAGGCGAACAGCACCGCGTTGACGGCGGCGCCGGCCAGGATCAGCCGCACCGGTTGCAGCCCGCGGCCGCCGGCGCCGATCAGGTACACCGCCGCCGCGGCGCCCAGCGCGCCGGGCAGCGCGGCCCAGAATGGATGCGCCGGCAGGCCGCCCAGGACCAGCGCGGCGGTCACGATGGACGCGGCCGCGCCGGCATTCACCCCGAGCAGGCCCGGCTCGGCCAGCGGATTGCGGGTCAGCGCCTGGATCAGCGCCCCAGCGACCGCCAGGGCCGCGCCGGTCAGCAGGGCCAGCAGGGTGCGCGGAATGCGCGAGGCCACTACCAGCGCCGCGTGGCTGTCGTCGGGTTGCAGCAGCGCGCGCCAGACCGTGGCCGCCGAGAGGCCGCGCGAGCCGAGCCACAGGCTTGCCAGCACGGCGGCGGTCAACAGCATACAGGCGCCCAGCAGCAGTGGCGCGCGCAGGCGTGGGCTGTGGGAGGGCGTGCCATCGACGCGCGCCGCGCGGGGCTGGCGCGGCGGCATCAGGGCGCGGCTCCGCCGGCCTGGGCATGACGCGCGGCCTGCGCCAGTTGCGGCGCCAGCCGGTCGAGCATCCAGGCCACCGCCAGCGGCGTGCCGGATGACGAGGCCATGACCAGCGCCGGGTCGCTCAGCGCCACGTAGGCGCCGCGCCGCACCGCGGCAATCGAGGCATACAGGGGCAGGGCCGCGGCGCGGTCGCGCTCTTCCGGGGTGTAGAACCAGGACACCAGGATGTCGGCGTCGCCGAGCGCATCGGCGTGCTCGAAGCCCAGGTAGTGGGCGAAATGCCCGGCGCTGGCCCGCAGGCCGCGCACCGACGGCGCCAGGGTCAGGCCCATGGCCGTGAGCGTATCGACGCGCGGATCGCCGGCGACGTAGGCAGCGAAATTGCCCGAGCCCAGGTCGGCGCGTACATAGGCGAAGGTCTTGCCGGCCAGTTCGGGGTAGCGGCGCGCGGCCTGCGCCAGCGCGTCGTGGATGCGCGCCTTGAGCGGCCCGGCGGCCTCGCGCCTGCCGAGCGCCGTGGCGATCAGGTCGATCTGCGTGTCGACGGGCGTCAGGAACGGCTGGCCGGGATAGGCCACCACCGGCACCAGCCGCGACAGTTGCGCGTAGGCCTCGGGCGTGACGCCGGAGAACGGCGCCAGCACCACGTCCGGGCGCAAGGCGATGATCTTTTCGATATCCAGTTCGGGGTACACCGTGATGCGCTCGGGCAGAGGCTGGCCGGTGGCCTCGATGGCGGCGCGCACCCAGGGCCAGTAATGGTCGGCGTCGCCGCCCCAGTCGGCGCGGCCCACGCCCACCGGCACCACGCCCAGCGCCAGCGCCAGGTCGTCGGCGCCCAGGCCCAGGGTGACGACGCGCCGGGGCGGGGCCGTGATGACCGCCTTGCCAAGCGCGCTGTCAAGCGTCACCGGAAAACCGGCAGCCGGCGCATCGGCGCCGTCGCGCGGCGCGGGGCCGGCCGTGTTCGTAGCGGTGGTGGGCGTCGCCGTGGCGGCGGGCGGCGCGGGCCGGTCGCACGCCGACAGGGTGCAGGCCATGGCCAACGCCGCCGCGCACTGGGCGGCGCGGCGGCGCCAGGGCACCGCGATGAATCGATGCAAACGCATTGTGCCGGGAAGCTCCTTGGTGGGTCGTCAGCCGCCGCTTCAGTACTGCGCGCGCAGCGTCAGCATGACGTTGCGCGGCGCGCCATACCAGCCCTGGCTGTAGAAGCCGATCTGGTCGTAGTACTTGCGGTCGAACACGTTGTTCAGGTTGAGGGTGGCCGAGACCTGCTTGCTGAAGTCGAAGCGGGCCATCAGGTTGACCAGCGCGTAGCTGCCTTGCTCCACGTCCACATTGCCGCGCGGGCTGGCGGCGGAGCGGTAGATGCGGCTTTGCCAGTCGACACCGCCGCCCACGGTCAGGCGGTGCAGATCGCCCGGCAGGCGGTAGGTGGTGTAGACCTTGAACAGGCTGCGCGGATGGCTGGTGTTGATCGGCTTGCCGTCGGCGTCCTTGGCGGTGAAGTGGGTGTAGCTGGCGCCGAGGTTCCAGCCGGGCATGAGCTGGCCGCTGGTCTCCAGTTCGAAGCCTTCGACCTTGGCGCCGGAGACGGCACGGTACGCCTGGGTGCCGGGCATGCCGATGACCGACTCGCCCGGGATGGCCTGTGCCAGGTTGTTCTGGCGGGTCTGGTACAGCGATGCGGAGGCGTTCAGCAAGCCGTCCAGGTAGGCCGCCTTCAGGCCGACCTCGTAGCTCTTGCCGTCGATCGGCGGCAGGATCGAGCCGCTGGGCGAACGGGCGTTCTGCGGCTGGAAGATCTCCGTATAGCTGGCGTAGGCCGTGTAGGTGCTGTTGATGTCGTACAGCAGGCCGGCGTAGGGCGTGAACTGGTCGTTGATCTTGTACTGGCGCTTGCTGCCGAAGTAGGTCTGGTTGGTCTCCCAGTTGCTCCAGCGTCCGCCCAGGATCAGGTGCAGCGGATCGGCCAGCGAGAAGCGGCCCACCGCGTAGGCGCCGGTCTGCTTGACGCGAAGGTCGTCCGCAGGCGTCTTGTTGGCGGCCCAGGTGGGTTCGGCGATGTGATCCTGGCGCCAGTCAAAGAAGCTGCCCAGCGCGGGCTTGGCGCCGGTCTGCAGGTACTGGCCGATATTGCTGTGGTCGTTGACGCTCATCCAGCCCAGCGCCAGTTCGTGCTTGCGTCCGAACAACTGGAACGGGCCCGACACCGTGAGGTGGATGTCATCGCGCGAACGGTCGCCATCATAGTTGTTGTACGCGCTGGTCATGCCGGCGCCGGTGACGCGGTCGGGGTAGCCGCCGCGGAACAACTGCTTCATGCGGTAGTCGCCATCGTTGTGGCTGTAGGCCGCGCGCACCTTCCAGTCATTGGCGAAGCGATGCGTCAGGTCGACGAAGGTGGTGGTGGACTCGGTGTCGATGCGGGCCCAGCGGGTGTTGTTGGCCACCGAGCGGTTGAAGTCGGTGCGCGAGCCGTCGCTGTAGAACAGCGGAAAGCCGCTGCCGAAACCGTTGCTCTGGTTGCGGGAATACTCGATGCCGGCGGTCAGCACCGTGTCCGGCGTGAGGTCGGCGCTGATGACCCCATAGAAGGTGCGCTTGCGCGAATCCAGGAAGGTCACGTAGCTGTCGCCCTGGTCATAGGCGGCGACGAAGCGCGAGCGGATGCGGCCGCCTTCGGTGACCGGCACCGACAGGTCCAGGTTGCCGCCGACCTGGTTCCAACTGCCGGCGCTGGCGCTGCCGGACAAGGCGAACTCGCGCAGCGGCTTCTTGCGGATGAAGTTTACGGCGGCCGACGGATTGCCTGAACCGGTCATCAGGCCGGTGGCGCCGCGCACGATCTCGACGCGGTCGTAGATGGCCGAGTCGATGTCGGTGGCGCCGTAGTTCCACAGGCTGAGGATGGGCGAGTTCAGGCCGTCGAACTGGAAGTTGTCGATATCGAAGCCGCGCGACGAGAACGCAAAGCGGTTGCTATCGCTGCGCGAGACCGAGATGCCCGGCGCGCTGGCCAGGATCGCGCCGGTGTCGCGCAGGCCCTGGTCCTCGATCTGCTGGCGCGTCACCACGCTGACGGACTGCGGCGTCTCGCGCGGCGACAGCGTCAGGCCGGTGGCCGTGTTCATGGCGTCGGTCGTGTAGGAATGGGTGCCTTCGGTGGTGCCCGGGATGCCGGCGCCGCTGACGGTGACGGCGGGCAGTTGCGCCACGTCGCCGCTATCGGCGCTGGCGGCGCTCTGGGCGGTGGCTTGCTGGTGGGTAAGGGCGGAGCAGAACAGGGCCGTCTGAATCGCGTAGACAAGGGGACGCACCCGGCGCGGACGCGCGGCGGGCAGGGGCGGTACGAACGGCATGAGGACGAGCTCCAGCGGAAAAATTTGGTAATGAGAATTATTGATTTTTACCGTTGTGCTGATGTATGCCGGACGACGCGATGCATATGGAGAATGCCGTTGGCCCGGTGCGCCGCCGCGCGGACATGCCCGCTCGAAACCCGCGGGCCGGCACGCTAGCCCAGGCCGGCCTCGGTCTTGGCCACGGGGGCGGCGCGGCGGTGCAACCAGGCCCAGCCGACGGCGCTGGCCGCCACGCAGGCCAGCATGGCCGCCGCCAGCCGCAGCGGCTGGCCATAGACCAGCGGCACGCCCCAGCCGCTGGCCACGGAGAATGTCAGCATCTGCATGAAACCCAGCACGGACGCGGCGGTGCCCGACAGGTCCGGCACGTGCCCCAGGATGCGCAATGTCATGGCCGGCACGCCCATGGCCAGGCCGCAGGTGTACAGGCCGGGCAGCAGCACCGCCCAGGGCAGGCGCGGCGGCTCGGCGGCGGCCATGTACAGCACATAGGCCAGGCAACTGCCCCCCATCAGCAGATAGGCCAGCAGCGTGATGCGCCCATCCGACCAGTGACCCGCCTTGCGCGCGGCCAGCAGCGCGCCGGCCATGGCGCCGGCCACCAGCGGCACGAACAGATAGGCGAAATCGGTTTCCGGCAAACCCAGGACGTTGACGATGAAATCGGGCGCCGCCCCGATCAGGAACCCCTGGGCGGCGAACAGCAGGCTGAACGCCGCGCCCAGCGCGGCATAGCGCCGGTTGCCCAGCACGCGCGCATAGTTGCCGCCCAGCGTGCGCCAGGCCAGCGGCTGGCGCCGCTCGGGCGGCAGCGTTTCGGGCAGGCGCCGCGCGCACAGCAGCCAGGCGGCGCCGGCCAGCGCGGTCAGCAGCAGGAACACGGATCGCCAACCCTGGTGCGCGGCCAGGTAGCCGCCCAGGATCGGGGCCAGCGCCGGCGACAGGTTGAACACCAGGATCAGGTAGGACATGGCGCGGCGCGCCACCGCGCCGTCGTAGCAGTCGCGGATGATGGCCTGTCCGACCACGATGCCGGCGCCGGCCGACAGGCCCTGCACCGCGCGCCCGGCCAGCAGCCAGCCGAAGCTCGGCGCCAGCGCCGCCATCAGCGCGCCGGCGACGTACACCCCCAGCGCCGTGAGCACGACGCGGCGCCGTCCCAGCGAGTCGGACAGCGTGCCATGCAGCAGCAGCATGGAGGCATAGCACGCCATGTACACGCCCAGCGTCAGTTGTACGGTTTCCTGCGGAACGGCGAATTCCCGGCCCAGCGCCCCGAATGCGGGCAGGTACGCGTCGATGGTGGCGGGGGCGACACAGGACAGCAGGCCCAGCATCAACACCATGACGGGAAAGGAAGGCAGGGGTTCGCGGCGTGACACGACGGCATCCATGGCAGGGGCTTCCCGGGCTGGGAAGCGCTGTCGCATGGTCGCCCGTCATGGCGGGTTGCAGGAATGGAGAACGCCGCGAGAGCAATGGGCGCCGCCGTAAGCCATGCACGGCCGGCGCTCAGTTCAGTTCGCTGGGCGCGATGCCGTAGCGTTCGCGGAACGCCGTGGCGAAGTTGGTGGCGTGGCGGTAGCCGACGAAGTGCGCGGCCTGCTGCACGCTGCATCCCTGGGCCAGTTGTTCGCGCGCCACCTCCAGGCGGCGCTCGCGCAGCCAGCTAAAGACCGAGCGCTGGTAGGCGGCCTGGAACTTGGCGCGCAGCGTGCTGGGGCTCATGCAGGCCAGCCGCGCCAAGTCGTCCAGCGTATGTTCCTCGCCGGGCGCGTTGTACAGGCGCTCGCGCACCCGTTCCAGCAACTGGCGATCGCGCTCGGAAACGGCGCTGTCGGCCGGCGCGCGCTGTTCCAGCGTGGCCAGGGCGTGCGCCAGCAACTGCGTGGCCACGCCTTCGCGCAGCATGGCCTGCAGCGGGCCGTCCCAGCCGCAATCGAGCAGGTGTTCGATGGCCTGCAGCAGATGGCCCTGCACCTGCCAGCGGCGCAGCCGCAGCGAGGGCGAACGCAGCGCCTTCCAGATCAGCTCGCTGGTCGGGTCGTCGCCCGCGCCATCCGGGTCGGACAGCGACAGGTTGACGCTGCGCAGGCGCTGGCCGGGCGCGTGGATGCCGGTCATGGCGACGGTGTCGCCGTACAGCGCGCTGACGCCGCTGTGCGCGGCCAGCCTGACGTCGTCATGGCGATCGATGCGGGTCTGGGCGTTGCCCTGCAGCATGACGATGGCCGAAAAACGTGGCGACATCATCGAGGTGGCTTCGTAGTGCTGGTGCACGCGCACATCGGACAGCACCAGCGTCAGGCCGGGGCGGATCGCGTGGGTCTCGACCCGGCCTTCGGCGATGCAGAGGGTTTCCGGATCGCCCCGCAGCGCGCCGCTCAACTGCGGCAGTCGGTAGTGGAAACCGCTCTGGCTGCCCATGCGGTTGAAGTCGGCGACGGTGAATTGGGCGGGGGAGGGTGATGGGTTCAAGATCGTCACTCGCGTTACGGGATGAGCCCCTAAGATGGCCGTTCACAAGCCATTAGATGTGAGAATGAGAATAACATATGTTCGCATTGTTGCAGCTATTCTCACCGATCTGGCACCATTTTGTGGAGCCATGCTCATTTCCCCCCGCCACCCGCCTCAAGGCGCCGCGCAATCGCCCAGCTCGTCTCCCATGATGTCGCGATACCACTCGTGGAAATGCTGCATGCCGTCCTCCATCGGCGACTGGTAGGGGCCGCTTTCGGAAGTGCCGCGGCGCAGCAGCGCCAGCCGGCCGGCGTCCATGCGTTCGCCGATCTCGTCATCCTCGACCGCCGTCTCCATGTAGGCCGCGCGCTGCGCCTCGACGAATTCGCGTTCGAACAGGGCGATCTCCTCCGGGTAGTAGAACTCGGCGATGTTGATGGTTTCCTGCGGGCTCTTGGGGTACAGCGTGGAAAGCACCAGCACGTGCGGGTACAGCTCGATCATGTGGGTGGGGAAGTAGGTCACCCAGATCGCGCCGAACTCGGGCGCCGAGCCATCGCGATAGCGCATCAGCGTGTCGTGCCAGTCGCGGTAGACGTCGGAGCCGGGCTTTTCCAGCGAATCGTGCACGCCCACGCGCTGCAGGCTGTGCCGGCGGCCGAATTCCCAGCTCAGGTCGTCGCAGGTGACGAAGCGCCCCAGTCCGGGATGGAACGGCCCGACGTGATAGTCCTCCAGGTAGACCTCGATGAAGGTCTTCCAGTTGTAGTTGCACTGGTGCACCTCGACGTGGTCCAGTACGTAGTCGGAGAAATCGAATTCCGGCCGCTCGAACAGGTGGCCCAGGTCGGCGCGCGGGTCGCACGGGCCTTCGAACAGCAGGCCATGGCAGTTCTTCAAGGGGAAGCGCGGCAGGTTCAGGCATGGCGTGCTGGGGAACTGCGGCGCGCCCAGGATCTGGCCGCGGTTGTCGTAGGTCCAGCGATGCAGCGGGCAGACGATGTTGCCGCCGCTGGCCGACAGGTTGCCGGCGGGGTTGCCGGGGCCGGTGACCGCGCCGGTCTCGCCGCCCAGGATCAGCGCCTGCCGGTGGCGGCAGACGTTCGAGACCAGCTCGACGCCCTGGGCGTTGCGCACCAGCACGCGGCCGCCGTCCTCGTGCGGCAGGCGGCGCCAGTCGCCCGGCTCGGGCACGCCTTTCTCGTGGCCCACGTACAGGGCCGATTGCTTGAATATCCGTTCCTGTTCGCGGGCGAACAGGGCTTCGTCGAAATAGGCCCGAACGTGCAGCGGGCTCAACGCCTCGCGCACATGCTCAAGGCGGCCAATGTCCGTCATTTCCGACTCCTTGTGCCATCCCGCAAGGCCCGGCCGCTCTCAGGCGGGCACGGCGCTCTCGGCGTCGATCCGGGTCATGCGTTCGGCAAGATCCAATTTGGGGCAGGTGCTGCAGTAGTCGCTGTCGCGCCTGCGGAAGTAGTGGCAGCAGACCTGCCGGTCCACGGCGATGACCGGCAGGTCCGCGCGCCGCCAGGTCAGGTAGCCGCTGCGTCCCGGGACGCCGAGCAGGTCCATCCAGGCGCCGGCCTGCCGCTGGGCCCAGGCATTGGCGGCGTCGCCGTCGTCATGGCGCGCCGCCAGCAGCGCGTAGAGCACGCAATCGGCCTGCATGCTCTCGGCGGCGCGCGGGCTGACCCGCAGCACCTGGGTCAATTCGCGGTAGAAGGTGGCGCAGATATTGCGCAGTTGCGCGGCGGCGGCCTGCATGCGTTCGCGCAGGCCGGCGCGCAAGGGGGCATGGCGCTCCAGGGTGTAGCCGATGATGAAGCCGTCGTCCGGCACCGGCTGGGTCATGCGCGACAGGTCCGGCACGATCTCGCTGCGGTGCGCGGCGATCACGCTCAGGTAGACGGGCTGCCAGATCAGCAGCCCCCAGCAGCGCAAAGCCAGGTAGTGCGGCCCGGCTTCCGGATAGCGCTGCCCCCAGACATCGCGCAGCCGCGCGATGGCCTGGGCGTTGTCGGCGCCCGGGCGGATGCCCGGCCCGGGCGCCGCCGCGACCTGGCCCGACAGCCCGGGCACCAGGCGGCCGGTCAGCGCCAGCAGGTCGTCCAGGTCGTGGTTCACGCAAGCGCTCGCACGGTGTCGGCCTGGCCCTGGCCCAGCCATTGCGGGCGATAGCGGGCGATCGGATTGGCCAGGTTGGGCGCCATCTGGAAGCTGCCGATGGGGTCGGCCAGATTGACCATCTGCAGGTTGTTGGCCAGTTGCAGGCGGTTCAGGCACGAATGGATCATCTCGGGAGCGAACAGATCGTACTGGCGATACTTTTCCAGCCGCTCGGGATGGGCCTCCTGGTAGGCGGTGATGCGGCCGGCCACCAGTTTCCAGAAGGCGTCCTCGTCCATCACGCCGTGGTCGGCCAGCACTTGCGCCAGGTGGCGGAAGTAGCCCTCGAACACATCGACGAAGATGGTCAGCAGCTTGTATTCCTCGGGCACATCGGCGGCCAGGCGGCGGGCGTTCTCGGGCAGGGCGGCGTTCGGGTTGAGGATCGACGATTCCTCGGCGATGTCCTTCATGAAGGCGCGCACGGGCACGTGGTCCTCGACCACCAGGATGACGTTCTCGCCGTGCGGCATGAACACCAGGTCATGGGCGTAGAAGCAGTGCACCAGCGGCGTGAGGTAGGCATCGACGTAGCGCTCCAGCCACGCGGCCGCGTCCAGACCCGAGGCGCGGATCAGCTCGGCCAGCAAGGCGCCGCCCTGCGGATCGACGTGCAGCAGCGCCGCCATGGTCATCAGGCGCTGGTTGGCGCCGATCAGCGCGGTGGGATTCTCGCGCCACAGCGCCGAGAACATCTTCTTGTAGGGCGTGTCGACCGAGATGGCCGCTTCGTAGTAGTAGTTGCGGAATCCCAGCGAGGCCGCTTCGCGCAGGATGGTGAAGCCGTTGCGGCGCAGCCACGGGTCCGACGAGATCAGCCCGTGCAGGTATTCGTTGATGGCCGGCGTGCCGGACATGTAGTACGGCGACAGGCCGCGCATGAAGCCCATGTTCAGGATCGACAGCGAGGTCTTGACGTAGTGCTTGCCGGGCTGGCTGATGTTGTAGAAGGTGCGGATCGACTGCTGCGCCAGGTAATCGTCGTCGCCATAGCCCAGGCACACGATCTTGCGCGTGGCCACGTAGGGGGCGAACGCCAGCGACAGCTTGTTGAACCACTGCCACGGATGCGAGGGCATGAAGTAGTAGTCGGCCGGGTCCAGTCCCTGGTCGCGCAGGGTCTGGGTGTGGCGGGCGACGGTATCCGCGCCCAGTTCGTCGCGCAGCAGGCTGTCGTAGTCCATGGTCGACAGGCAGGCGAAGTGGGCATTGTCCTTGTGCACCGCCAGCCACATCACGCGGATCGGGCTGGCGCATTCCGGGGCGTAGACGTGATAGTCCTCGGCGTCGAAACCCAGGCGGCCGTTGTTGGCGACGAAGCTGGGATGGCCTTCGATCATCGAGGTCTCGATGGTCTGGTAATCGGCCACCGCCAATTCGGCGGCCGAGGGCGCGGCGCGGGTGTGCTTGTAGGCGCTGCCGTGCAGCGTGCTGGTGATCTCGTCCAGGTAGATCGGCAGGCGGTCCTCGGGCATGCCGAGCTTGTCGCGGATCTCGATGACGAACTGCAGCGCGTCCAGCGGCGCGGGCGTGCCGGCCATGGTCTTGCTGATGGATTCGGGCGGGATGCGCCAGTGGCGCATGGCCATCAGTTGCGCGTCGAACTGGTACTCGGCATGGCCGTCGGCCAGGACCAGGCGGTAGCGGTCAAAGCCGGGCGCCTCGGCGGGGCCGAGCCGTTCGGGCTCCAGCAGCCATTCGTGGGCATATTCCGAGATGGCCTTCTTCACCAACAGGCGGTTCACTTTGTCCCAGACCTCGGGCGCGAGGTGGCTGGCGATCTGGGCGGGATGGGGCTGGGTGCTCATAGGGAAGACTCCTGGAGTTGGGCCTGTTCAAACTGCTGCCGGGTGCAGAAGGCGATGCTGGCGGTCTTCTCGCGAAAACGCGCCTGGCCGGCATAGACAAAACCCATGGCCAGGTTGAGCGCATGGATCTTGCTGTTGTTGCTGTCGGGTTCCACCACCACGCGCCGGGCCTGGAGGCGTTCGAACATGAAGCGCATCACGAAGGCCAGCACGTTGCGGCTGAAATTCGGGATGCGCACGCGCGGCGGGCCGATGAAGATGTGCATGCCGAGGTCGCCGGCGCGCACCGGGTAGTGCTCGCCGACCTGGTCGTGGGCGGGGTCGTAGCATTCCACCAGGAAGGCGGGGCGGCCGTCGTGGCTGCCGAGCCAGGCGCCGGCATGGCCGCTGTCGACCAGGGCCTCGTAGAAGTCGCGCACCTGCGCTTCGGTGAACGTCTGCATCGACCAGAAATGCGCGTAGTCCATCGCGAACCACTGGCGCAGCAGGGCGGCGTCGCCGGCGGGATCGAGCGGGCGCAATGCCAGGCCCGCGCCCTCGTCGTAGTGGCTGCGCGCCTGGCGGTCGATCTCGCCCAGGAAGGCGGCGGTCATGGTGATCATGGCGGGCTCCCGGGGCATCAGACGGTGGCGGCGCGATGGCCGTCCAGCATGGGCATCAGTTCCGGCGCCACGCCGCCGCGGCACGCCGGCGCCGGCTGGGCCGCGCGATGCGCCAACACGCCGCTGGCCGGCGGACGGAAGTCCTGCAGCGCGGTGCGCGGTTCGACGGCGTAGTGCTCATGGCCGGTCAGTTCGCGCAGGATCTGCGAATTGCGGTAGCAGCAGAAGCCCAGGTCGGGATTGGTGACGCCATGGCTGAGCAGGCCGCTGTTCTGCACGAAGATCTCGTTGCCGCCGTGGTCGATGGTGTAGTTGCGGGCGATCTGGTAGTTGCCGTCCTCGGCCCAGGCGATGCGGTCGTGGATCGGATTGACGCACGCGGGGATGCTGCGGGCATAGCCGGTGGCCAGCACCAGGCCGTCGGCCGCGTGCGAGAACACCTGGCCGGTGTCGACGTGGCGGAACTCCAGGTGGTAGCGGGCGGCGTGGCGGTCATGGCGGCTGGCGCACAACTCGGCATTGGTCAGCAGCGTATAGCGGCGGTCGCCGTTGTGGATCTTCTCGTCCAGCAGGTCGTAGATCTGGTTGATGAGCGAGGCGTTGATGCCCTTGTACAGACTGCTCTGCTCGGCCAGGATCTGGCGGCGGCGGTCTTCGGGCAGGTCGTAGAAGTAGTTGGTGTAGTCCGGCGAGATCAGCTCCAGCGTGAGCTTGGTGTTCTCCATCTGGAAAAAGCGCGGCGAACGGGTGATCCAGGCCAGGCTGTAGTCGTGTTCGTCGCTGTCGCGCAGCAGGTCGTGGAACACCTCGGCCGCGCTCTGGCCGCTGCCGACGATGGTGATCGCGGCGCGCCGCTGCAGTTGCTCCTTGTGCCGCAGATACTCGGCGCTGTGGATGTAGGGCGCCTCGCGCCGGTCGCAGCAGGGCGGCAGCACCGGCTGCGACCCCAGGCCCAGCACCAGCTTGCGGCAGCGGACCATGAAGCGTTCGCCATTGACGCTGTGCTGGCCGGTGACCAGGTAGGTGTCGGTCTCGGGGTCGTGCAGCACGCTCTGCACGTCACTGTTAAAGCGCAGGTTGGGCAGGCGCGCGGCCACCCACTTGCAGTAGCGGTTGTACTCGGCGCGCGTGAGATAGTGGTTCTCGCGCATGTAGTACGAATAGATGCGGCCGGTCTGCTTGCTGTAGTTCAGGTAGCTGTATTCGCTGCGCGGATCGGCCAGGCTGACCAGATCGGCCAGGAACGGGTTCTGCAGGGTGGAGGCCTCGATCAGCATGCCGGGGTGCCAGTCGAAGCCCGGCTTCTTGTCCAGGAAGAGGGCGCGCACGCCGGGCAGCGGGGCCGACAGGCAGGCCAGGCTGAGATTGAAAGGGCCTAGGCCGATCGCGACGAAGTCATAGATTTCACGGTTCATGATGGTTACGCCTTTTGCGGAGTCTCTCGTTGCACGGACGATGCCCGGGGCAGGGCATACTCGGAACAGGGCCGGCTAATCAGGCGGAACGGGACGCGAGCGGCTCGTCGGTCCGTCGGTCCACTGCAACAACAAAGAATTTCCATCGCCGGTATTGCATGAATTGAACATCTGTTTGGGTATGATTTTCATTTGCAATATTGGCACTCTAGCAAATGCGCCCGGGGCGCGACGCATCGCCCGCGCCATGCAGGCGGCGCTCATATGCAGGGTGGCAAAGCGCATAGGGACACGATCGGCGGGCATATCGTCATGCGGCGCCAGCGCCGGCAACGCGCCGGTGCGGCGCGGACAAGTGCGGGTTATGCTTGCCGCCATGTCAGATAAACGTCCCGTGCTCAGGCTGCGCGGTGTCTACAGCGAGCGCTTGTCGCCCGTCAGCCTGGATCTTGCGGCGGGGGAATGCGCCGCCATCACCGGCCCTTCGGGTTCGGGCAAATCGCTGCTGTTGCGCCAGGTCGCCGACCTGGACCCCGGCCACGGCGAAATCGAACTCGACGGCGCGCCGCGTTCGGGCATACGCGGCCATCAATGGCGCCGCCAGGTGATCTACTGCCAGGCCGAGGCCGGCTGGTGGGACGACCACGTCGCCCCGCACTTCGCCGATCGCGCGCGGGCCGCCGAGCTGATGCAGCGCATGGGCCTGCCCGCCGGGAAAATGGACGCGCTGGTGCAGGAGCTGTCCACCGGCGAACGCCAGCGGGCCGCCCTGGCGCGCGCACTAGCGCTGGCGCCGCGCGCGCTGTTGCTGGATGAACCCACCGCCGCGCTCGATCCCGCCGCCACCGAATTGGTGGAAGCCGAGCTGCGCCGCTACCTGGACGGCGGCGCGGCCATCCTGATGGTGACGCACAACCCCGACCAGGCCCGGCGCATGGCCCGCCGCGGCTGGCGCATGGCGCAGGGCAAGCTGGAGCCGCAATGGACGTGATCAAACTGCAGGCCACCGACCTGATCATCGCTTCGCTGCTGGTTGTGCTGTCGGCCGGCATTTCCTTCGCGCTGCGGCTCAACCTGCAGAAGCAGGTGCTGTGGGCGGCGCTGCGCACCGTGGTGCAGTTGCTGCTGGTCGGCCACATCCTGCGCATCGTGTTCGCGCACGCGGCGCCCTGGCTGACCGCGCTGGTGGTGGCCGTGATGATGGCGCTGGCGGCCCGCGAGGTCGCCGCCCGGCCCAAGGCGCGCCTGGCCGGCCACGGCAACGGCTATGTGGGCGCCATGGCCGTCGTCGCCACGACGGTCATCACCGCGCTGTTCATCCTGTCGACCGCTTTGCGGCCCGAACCGTGGTACGACCCGCGCTACACGATCGCGCTGGTTGGCATCGTGCTGGGCAGCGTGCTCAACGCGGCCAGCCTGGCGCTGGACAGCGTGTTGTCCGGCGTGCGGCGCGAAAAGCTGGCCATCGAGGCGCGCCTGTCGCTGGGTGCCACGGCGCACCAGGCCTTCGCGGCGCTGCTGCGGGAATCCGTGCGCCGCGGCATCGTGCCCAGCATCAACCAGATGTCGGCGGCGGGCATCATCACGCTGCCCGGCATCATGACCGGCCAGATCATCGCCGGCATGGATCCCATCGATGCCGCCAAGTACCAGATCCTGTTGATGTTCCTGCTCTGTGGCGCCAGCGGCATGGCGGCCATGGGCGCGGCCTACGGCGCCATGCGGCGGCTGACGGACGAGCGTGGCCGGTTGCGGCTCGATCGGCTGATGGCGGACCGCTAGCGCGGGCGGCGCCCATGGCCGCCTCGCGTCGACCAGGCCGCGCCGGCAAATTTGATGAAATATCGACGGGCTCTGCCGCATACTTCGCCCCTCCATGGAATGGCCGGCGTCACCGGCCGCAAAAGAAGGGCGGGATCCGTATGGGCATTACCGAGATGTTTGCGTGGTTGACCAGCGAGCAGGGCCTGATGGCGCTGCTGGCGCAAAACTGGATCTTGGGCACCTGCATCATCGCCGCCATTGTGTTCATCGAGACCGGCCTGGTGGTGATGCCGTTCCTGCCGGGCGATTCGCTGTTGTTCGCGGCCGGCGCATTCCTGGGCCTGGCGGGCATCGATCCGCTGGTGTCGCTGGCGGCCATCACGGCCGCCGCCATTGCCGGCGACGCGCTCAACTATGCCATTGCCTCTTCCCGCTGGGGGCAGAAGCTCGCCCACAGCCGCTGGGTCAAGCGCGAGCACCTTGAGCGGGCGCGCGCCTATTTCGCGCGCTATGGCGCCATGACCATCACGGTGGCGCGCTTCGTGCCCATCGTGCGCACGCTGGCGCCGTTCGTGGCGGGACTGTCGCAGATGCCGCGCCGCACGTTCTTCATCTACAACGTGGTCGGCGCCATTGCCTGGTGCGGCTCGATGCTGCTGGCCGGCTATTGGCTCGGCTCGATCGCGTGGGTGCGCGCCAACCTGCACTGGGTGTCGGTCATCATCATCGGGCTGTCGCTGATTCCGGTGGCGCTGCAAGGGTTGCAGATCCGCCGGGCGCGCGGGGTATCGCGGGCCTGAGCGGCGCGGGTCGACGGCGCGATGCCGCGTCGGGCCCTGGCCCGCGGTCCGGCGGGCAACCCCGGCGCAAAGAAAAAGCCGGCGGCTCCTTGCGGAACCGCCGGCTTTTTTTGCGCCACCGGGCCGGGCGGCCCGGGGCGGGGAGCTTAGCCGATGCTGGCCAGCACCTGGTTCAGCGTGGCGCTGGGGCGCATGGCGCGGCTGGCCTTGTCTTCGTTCGGCTGGTAGTAGCCGCCGATGTCGACCGGCTTGCCCTGGGCGGCCTTGAGCTCTTCCAGGATCTTGGCTTCGCCTTGCGCGAACGCGGCCGCGGCCGGGGCGAACAGCGCGGCCAGCGCGCGGTCGTCGGTCTGCTCGGCCAGGGCCTGGGCCCAGTACATCGCCAGATAGAAGTGGCTGCCGCGGTTGTCCAGGCCGCCGACCTTGCGGTCGGGCGACTTGTTTTCGTCCAGGAACTTGGCGGTGGCCAGGTCCAGCGTCTTGCCCAGCACCAGGGCGCGGGCGTTGTCGTAGGCGCGGCCGAGGTGATCCAGCGACGCGGCCAGGGCCATGAACTCGCCCAGCGAATCCCAGCGCAGGAAGCCTTCTTCCAGGAACTGCTGCACGTGCTTGGGCGCCGAGCCGCCGGCGCCGGTTTCGAACAGGCCGCCGCCGGCGACCAGCGGCACGATCGACAGCATCTTGGCGCTGGTGCCCAGTTCCATGATGGGGAACAGGTCGGTCAGGTAGTCGCGCAGCACGTTGCCGGTGACGGAGATGGTGTCCAGGCCTTCACGGATGCGCTTGAGCGAGAACTTGGTGGCCTCGACCGGGGGCAGGATGCGCAGATCCAGGCCGCTGGTGTCGTGGTCGTTCAGGTACTGCTTGACCTTGGCGATGACCTGGGCGTCGTGGGCGCGCTTTTCGTCCAGCCAGAACACGGCCGGCGTCTGGCTGACGCGGGCGCGGGTGACGGCCAGCTTGACCCAGTCCTGGATCGCGGCGTCCTTGGTCTGGCACATGCGCCAGAGGTCGCCGGCCTCGACGGCCTGCTCCAGCAGCACCTTGCCCGAGGCGTCGGTGACGCGCACGGTGCCGGTGGCGGGGACCACGAAGGTCTTGTTGTGCGAGCCGTATTCCTCGGCGGCCTGGGCCATCAGGCCGACGTTGGGCACGCTGCCCATCGTGACCGGATTGAAGGCGCCGTGCTGCTTGCAGTCGTCAATGACGGCCTGGTAGACGCCGGCGTAGCAGCGGTCGGGGATGACGGCCTTGGCGTCCTGCAGCTTGCCTTCGGCGTTCCACATCTTGCCCGAATCGCGGATCATGGCGGGCATGGAGGCGTCGACGATGACGTCGCTGGGCACGTGCAGGTTGGTGATGCCCTTGTCGGAGTTCACCATGGCCAGTTGGGGCAGCGTCTTGTAGGCGGCGTCGATGTCGGCGGTGATCGCGGCCTGCTGGTCGGCGGGCAGCGATTGGATCTTGGCGTACAGGTCGCCGATGCCGTTGTTGGGATCGAAGCCGGCCTGCTTGAGGACGGCGGCGTGCTTGGCCAGCACGTCCTTGTAGAACACCGACACCACGTGGCCGAAGATGACGGGGTCGGAGACCTTCATCATGGTGGCCTTCAGATGCACCGAGAACAGCACGCCCTGGGCGCGCGCGTCGTCGATCTGGGCCTGCAGGAAGGTCTTGAGCTTGGCGGTCGACAGCACGGCGGCGTCGATGATCTCGCCGGCCTTGACCGGGGTCTTTTCCTTCAGCACGGTCTTGGTGCCGTCGGCGGCGGTCAGTTCGATCTTGACGTCGCCGGCTTCGGCGATCAGGGCCGACTTTTCGGTGCCGTAGAAGTCGCCGCTGTCCATGTGCGCCACGTGGGCCTTGGAGTCAGCCGTCCAGGCGCCCATCTTGTGCGGGTGCTTGCGGGCGTAGTTCTTGACCGACAGCGGGGCGCGGCGGTCGGAGTTGCCTTCGCGCAGCACGGGGTTGACGGCGCTGCCCTTGACCTTGTCGTAGCGCGCCTTGACGTCGCGCTCGGTGTCGTTGGCCGGGGCGTCCGGGTAGTCGGGCAGCTTGTAGCCCTGGTCCTGCAGTTCCTTGATGGCGGCCTTGAGCTGCGGCATCGAGGCGCTGATGTTCGGCAGCTTGATGATGTTGGCTTCGGGCTGGACCGCCAGGGCGCCCAGCTCGGACAGGGCGTCGCCCAGCTTCTGGCTGTCGTCGAGGTAGTCGGGGAACAGGGCGATGATGCGGCCCGCCAGGGAGATGTCGCGGGTCTCGACCGTGATGCCAGCGGACTTCGCGAAGGTCTGGACGATCGGCAGCAGGGAACGGGTTGCAAGCGCCGGAGCTTCGTCGGTGAGGGTGTAGATAATCTTCGGAGTAAGAGACATGATCCTTGAATCTGTTCGGCGGTGGCGCTAGGCGCAAACCCGAACATGCTATGCGGCGTCAGCCGGTAGATGTTGTCGAGAGTGGGTTCGTATGGGCAGACCCGGGCAGGCCCCGATCGGCTCAACATGGCGCCGCCCGTCCTTTATGTGCTGGTCCAATTGCCCGACCGCCTGGAAGGTGCGAGTGCCACGAATCGAACATTGTAATACCGTGGCCCGCGCGGCGGGCGCGGAAATGGGCGCCAATCGTCCGCGGCGCGTGCGCGGGACATCGAAAAATGGGATTTTTACCCCAGGAATGGCGCCAAATCGGCGCAATCTGCTGGCTACGACCTGCAAGTATTGGCTAATATTCGGCATCTTCCCGTGCCGCCTGGCGGGGCGGGACAGAGCGGGGCGCCGGATGACGATGGGCGTTGTAGCGCCCTGGCGTGGAGAGAGTCAATGCGGTTTGGCAATTTGTTGTTCGATCCGAAGTTCCGCTATGCCAGCCGTACCGATGGCAAGACAATCCAATTCACGCCGGTCGAGACCGCCGCGCTGGCGCTGCTGACCGCGCACGTCGGCCAGATCCTGCCGCGCCAGCGCCTGCTGGACGCCACCCAGCGCGGCGAGGCCGAGGCGCTCGAGCGCAGCGTCGACCTGCTCATCAACCGACTGCGCGGCAAGCTTGGCGATTCGGCGCGCGCGCCGCGTTTCATCGCCACCAGCTACGGCGAAGGCTATAGCTGGATCGCCGCGCCCGAGGCGGGGCCGGGCGGCGACGTTTATGTCGCCATCGGCCCGGCGGCGGGGCCCGAGGCGTTGCGCGCCGAGCCTCGGGTGCGGGCCTTCCTGACCGAACTGGCCGACGCCCTGAGGGCGCGGCTGCCGAGCGAACGCGGCGTCAGCCTGCTGTCGCTGGCCGCGGCGAACGAGGCGAAGGCGCCGTTCCGGGTCGAGGTCGGGCTGCGCCAGGACGAGGCCGGGGTGCATTGCGCGGTGGTGCTGCGCGAAGCCGCCAGCGGCGCCGCGCTGCGCGCCGAGCGCTGGACCATCGCGCCCACTGACGAGGCCGAGGTCGGCCACACCGCTGCCGCCGCCTTTGCCGCCTCGCTCAAGAGCGAGATCTGGCGCAGCCTGGCGCGCGCCCGCGGCGACGTGGCCGGCCCCACCGACGAGCCGATCGAACTGCGCCTGCATCGTGCCGCCGTGCTGTTGGCGCGCACGCCGCAAAGCTGGCTGGAGTCGGAAATCGAGCTGCAAAAGCTGCGCGCCGAGCAGCCGGACGATCCGCAGACCGCCCTGATGTGGGCCTCGCATCTCTACGCCAGGCTGGTGCTGGACCTGACCAGCGATCCGGCCGAGCTGGAACCGCAGATCGAGGCGCTGGTGTTCCAGGCGTTGCCCCATGTGCGCGACAACCCGATGCTGGCGCTGGCGGCCGCCAAGCTGCTGTGCTTTCTCAGCCATGGGCACCTGGAACTGGCCGAGGCACTGGCCGAGGAGGCGTTTGCCCAAAGCACCGCGTTCGCGTCGGCCTTCGCGGTGCTGGGACAATTGCGGCTGAACCGCGGGCGCCTGCAGGAAGCCATCGACTACTTCGACCAAGGCATCGAGCTGGCCGAGGCGGGCTCGGAGTTCCAGGTATTCCTGATGGTCCTCAAGTGCACCACGCTGCTGGCGCTGGACGACCGCCAGGCCTGCCTGGCGGCCTGCGAGGCGCTGTACCGGACCAAGCCGTTGACGCGGGCGCAGATGGGGCTGTTCCTGTCTTCGCCCGACGAAGTGCTGCCCGACGACCTGCGCCAGATCCTGCTGGGGCTGGACGCGGACCTGCTGCGCCGGCTGCTGGCGCATTTCGAATATCTGTTCGTGCGGCGCGTGCCGGATGCGGCAGCCAGGAAGAACATGTTCCGCGGCGTGCTGGCGCAATTGGCGCGGCACCGGCCGCTCGACGGACTGCCGGCGCGCGTGAGCGCCTACCTGTAGCCGCCGCGGCGGGGGTGCGCACCGCGCGATGACGCGTTCGATTTGACAAACCGACGCGCATGCGGGAAGCTACGCCCCATGACTTTCCGCGCCGTCCGCATTTCGCTGATTATTACCATCATTCCTGGAATGGTGGGTTAACGCGCGACCGCAGTCAGTCAAACAAACCCGCCCCACGAGGCGGGTTTTTTGTTGCCGCCTCTGCCGGGCCCAGTCCCCACGCCGCAGAGAGTTTTCATGCAACAACCGCAAGCCGCCACCGCCAATACCTCCGAGACCGACGCCTTCGCCCCGGGCCGCGCCACGCCCATGGAATACCTGCGCCAGATCCTGACGGCGCGGGTCTACGACATCGCCCGCGAGACCGAGCTGGACCCCGCCCAGGGCCTGTCGCGCCGGCTCGGCAACCGCGTGCACCTCAAGCGCGAGGACAACCAGCCGGTGTTTTCGTTCAAGGTGCGCGGCGCCTACAACAAGATGCGCAACACGCCGCAGGCGGCGCTGGAACGCGGCGTCATCACCGCCTCGGCCGGCAACCACGCCCAGGGCGTCGCGATCTCCGCCGCCCGGCTCGGCGTGCGCGCCACCATCGTGGTGCCGCAGACCGCGCCGCAGGTGAAGGTGGACGCCGTGCGCGCCTTCGGCGGTCCGACGGTGCAGGTGGTGCTGGCGGGCGATTCCTACAGCGATGCCTACGCCTACGCGCAGACGCTGGCCCGCGACCAGGACCTGACCTTCATCCCGGCGTTCGATGATCCCTACGTCATCGCCGGCCAGGGCACGGTCGGCATGGAGATCCTGCGCCAGCACCCGGGACGGCTGGACGCAGTGTTCGTGCCGATCGGCGGCGGCAGCCTGGCGGCGGGGGTGTCGGTGTACATGAAGGCGGTGGATCCGTCGGTCAAGGTGATCGGGGTGCAGACGGTCGATTCCAGCGCCATGGCGCAGTCGATGCAGGTGGGCGAGCGGGTCAGCCTGGCCGAGGTCGGCCTGTTCTCGGACGGCACGGCGGTCAAGCTGGTGGGCGAAGAAACCTTCCGCCTGTGCCGCCAGTACCTGGACGAGATCATCCTGGTGGATACCGATGCGGTCTGCGCGGCGATCAAGGACGTGTTCCTGGACACCCGCAGCGTGCTGGAACCGGCGGGCGCGCTGGCGCTGGCCGGACTGAAGCAGTATGTCGAGCGCGAGGGCGCACAGGGGCAGTCGCTGGTGGCGATCACCTCGGGCGCCAACATGAATTTCGACCGCATGCGCTTCGTGGCGGACCGGGCCGAGGTGGGCGAGGCGCGCGAAGCCGTGTTCGCCGTGACGCTGCCCGAGGAGCGCGGCAGTTTCCGCCGCTTCTGCGCGGTGATGGGGCAGCGCAGCGTGACCGAATTCAACTACCGCATCGCCGATGCCAACACCGCCCGCATCTTCGTCAGCGTGCAGATCGCGCGCCGCGGCGAGGCCGCGGACATCATGCGCGGCCTGGAGCAGGAAGGCTTCGCGGTCAGCGACCTGAGCCACAACGAAGTCTCCAAGCAGCATATCCGCTACATGGTGGGCGGGCGCTCGCCGCTGGCGGGCGGCGAACGGCTGTTCCGCTTCGAGTTCCCGGAGCGTCCGGGCGCGCTGATGAAATTCCTGTCGGCAATGGCGCCGAACTGGAACATCAGCCTGTTTCACTACCGCAACCAGGGCGCGGACTTCAGTTCGGTGCTGGTCGGCATCCAGGCGCCGCTGGCGGACGACGCCGCGCTGGACCGCTTCCTGGCGCAGTTGGGCTACGCGCATTGGGAAGAGACGGCGAACGAGGCGTACCGGCAGTTCCTGATCTAGGCGGCGGCCAACCCATCATGGGCCAGCCCATGATGGGCCAGCCCGTGATGGGCCAGCCCGTCCACATGCACCTGGGGTTGGCCTTGCGGGCAGCGCTCCACCCGCGCCAGCACGCCGTAGGCGCGGCGCAGCGTATCGGGGGTGACCACGGCTTGTGGCGGGCCTTCGGCCAGCAGGACGCCGCCGTGCAGCAGCAGGGCATGGTCGGCGTGGCGCAGCGCGATGTTCAGGTCGTGCAGCACCACCAGCGTGATGAGCCGGTGGCGGACGGTCTGGCGCCGCAGCACGTCCATGACGTGGAACTGGTAGTTCAGGTCCAGCGCCGACAGCGGTTCGTCCAACAGCAGCAGGCGCGGACGCCGCACCAGCGCCTGCGCCAGTGACGCCAACTGCTTCTGGCCGCCGGACAGCTCGTCGAGGTAGCGGCTGGCGAGATGGCCGATGCCCAGTTCGGCCAGTACCTGCATGGCCTCGCGCATCAAGGCGTCGCCGCCCTGGCGCGCGCGGCCCGAGCGGGCCGCCACCAGCACCGACTCCAGCACGGTCATGTGAACGCCCTTGGGCAGGGCCTGGGGCATGTACATGGCGTGCTCGGCGCGGCGGGCCGGAGAGAGGCCGGCGAAATCCGCGCCGTCCAGCCGCAGGTCGCCGCCAAGCATGGGATTGAGCCCCGCCAGCGTCTTGAGCAGCGTCGATTTGCCGCTGCCGTTCGGTCCCAGCAGCGCCGTCAGCGTGCCCTCGGGCAGCGGCGCGGCCCGCAGGGCGCGCAGCACCGGGCGGTTGCCATAGCCGGCGGTGAGCGAGCGGATGTCCAGCGAGGCCATGGCGTCAGCGCTGCAGCGCCAGCGTGCCGCGCATGTGCTGGGCGTGGGCCGGGAACGAGCAATAGAAGGTGTAGGACTCACCCGCGGCCAGGCGGCTGACGGGGAACGTGACGGTGGCGGTTTCACCGCCGCCGAGCATCGGCGTCCTGGCCAGGATGCGGCCGTCGCCCGGCGCCAGGAAGTCGTGCGCCGCGCCGGCCTTGATGCCGTCGACCATGACCGCGTCAATGTCCTCGGTCTTGGTCAGCACCCAGTTGTGGCCGGCCTTTTCCTTGCTGTTCTTGCCGGTGTGGATGAGGCGCACCGTGAAGTCCTTGCAGATCGCCGGGACCACGATGTGGTTGGGCGCGAACTTCTTGCCGGGCTGGCCTTCGACGTCGATGCCGCAGGCGGGATCGGCGGCGTGGGCGGCGCCGGTGGCCAGCAGGGCGAGGAAGGCGAGCGGGTAGCGGTATTGCATGGGGAGGCGTCTCCAGGGGCAGGGGAAGGCGTCAGCCACGCTTGAGGGCGCGGATGACGATGGTGAGAAAGAAGGGAATGCCGACCAGCGAGGTCACGATGCCGACCGGGATGAGGGCGCCGGGCAGCACGGTCTTGGAGGCGACCGAGGCCAGCGACAGGATCAGGGCGCCGGCCAGCGCGCTGCCGGGCAGGTAGTAGCGATGGTCCTCGCCCAGCAGCAGGCGGGCGATGTGCGGCGCCACCAGCCCGACGAAGCCGATGGTGCCGACGAAGGACACCGCCAGCGCCGCCAGCGCGCTGACCCGCAGCAGGCTGACCAGGCGCAGGCGCTTGACGTCGATGCCGAAGCTGGCGGCGCGTTCCTCGCCCAGCCGCACCGCGGTCAGCTTCCACGCGTCGCGCAGCGAGAACGGCAACGCCAGCGCCAGCGCGGCCGCCATCACGCCCACGGTGGTCCAGGTGGCGCGCGCCAGACTGCCCATGGTCCAGAACACGATGCCTTGCAGCGCTTCCTCGCTGGCGATGAACTGCAGCAGCATGACCAGGGCCTGGAACGAATACACCAGCGCGATGCCGAACAGCACCACGCCCAGCGTCGAACCGCCGCGCCAGCGCGCCACGCGCTCCAGGATCAGCACCGACACCAGGGTGCTGGCGAAGGCCGACAGCGACACCACCATGCCGGGCGGCAGCGCCGGCACGTGCCAGTCCAACGTGATGGCCAGCGAGGCGCCGAACGCGGCCGCGGCCGACACGCCCAGCGTATAGGGGCTGGCCAGGGGGTTGTCCAGCATGGTCTGCATCTCGGCGCCGCCCAGGCCCAGGGCCAGGCCCACCAGCAGCGCCATCAGGGCGTAGGGCAGGCGGAACTGCCAGACGATGACGCGGGTGCCAGCGTCGGCGGCGTCGGGGTGCAGCAGGGTGCGCAGCAGGTCGAGCGGCGCCAGGCCCGCCGGGCCGGTGGCGACGTCGGCCAGCAGGCTGATGGCGATGGCCACGGCCAGCGCCAGGGCCAGCGCCAGCCGCCGCCGGCGGGTGCGATGGTAGCGGGCGACGGGATCGTCCAGGACGCCGTCGGCCGCGAGGGCGGTAGCGGAAGTCTGCATGATGGCGTGCCTGCCTGCCGTTAACGGGCGGCGGGTGCGGTCCAGTAGGTGCCGGCGCCGTCCACATCGAGGAAGTCGCGATACAGCGTGGCCAGCGTGGCGTCCGGGTCCAGCGCGCCGGCGCGGTCGGGGTACAGCCACTTGGCCATCGCCTCGATTGCCGCGACGTTGTAGGGCGAGTTGTAGAACGCGTGCCAGATGCCGAAGGCACGGCCGCGCTTGACCGCGTCCAGGTCGCGGATGCCGTCGCGTTGCAGCAGGGTCGAGAGGCTGGCGGCGGACACGTCGGCGGCGGCGCCGGGACCCGCCAGCAGGCCGGGACGGCCGGGGTCGGAGCGGCTGCCGGTGGCGATGTAGACCTGTGGCTGGGCCTTCAGCAGGAATTCCATGCTGACGTCGCCGATCGCGCCCGGCAGCACCGGGGCCGCCACATTGACGCCGCCGGCCGTCTCCAGCAGGTCGCCGAAGCTGCCGTTGCCGGTGGTGTGGCAGCAGGCGGGCCAGACGCCGGCCAGCATTTCCACGAATACGCGAGGACGCTCGGCCTGCGGCACCGACTGCACCAGTTCGCGCACCTTGGCCAGGTGCGACTCATAGAACGCGATGTAGCGCTCGGCCTGTTCCGAGCGGTCGAGCGCCTGGCCCAGGATGCGCAGGCTGGGCACGGTGTTCTGGACCGGATGCTGACGGAAGTCGATGAACACGACCGGAATGCCGGCCTGCTGCAGTGACGCGATCATCGGGTTGTTGCGGCCCGGGCCGTGGCCGCTCAGGCTGAAGATGGCCACGTCCGGCTTGAGCGAGACGATCTTCTCCGGGCTGACGCTGGCCTCCGAGGTGGTGCCGATCAGCGGCACCTCGGCCGCCTTGGGGAAACGCTTGATCAGTTGCTGCCAGGAATAGGGATCCTGCTGCTTGAGCTCGCCCTGCCAGCCGACCACGCGCGCCACCGGGTCGGCGCGGTCCAGCAACGCCATGGCGAAGACGAAGCGGCCTTCGCCCAGCAGCACTCGCCGCGGATGATCGGGCACGGTGACGACGCGGCCGGCCAGGTCGGTCACCTGGCGGGCCTGGGCGCCGGGCAGGGCGCAGAGCAGGGCGGTGGCGGCCAGCGCCGCGCGGAACATGTTTTTCAAACGCATGGGGAGATCCCGATCCAGTGGCCACGACACGCCCCGCGGGCTTGCGGGTAACGCGAACCATTCCTATCGGCAGGCAGTCTCCGTCATCAGGGTTCAAGAATTCGTTAAGACGCGCCCCGGGTTGTGGCGGCCCCGCCGCGAAACGGCTGGCGTCCGTGGCGGGATCGGGGTCGCGCTTACAATCTGAGATTGATTTACATTCCCCGCACCGCCCCATGCGCGTTCTTGTCATCGAAGACGACCCCGATATTCTGGCGAACATCACGCATCACCTGACGCGCCGCGGCTACATCGTCGACTGCGCCGAGGATGGTTTGCGCGGCTACGCCATGGCGGCCGAGGGCGGTTTCGACCTGATCGTGCTCGACCTGATGCTGCCGCGGCTGGACGGCTACGACCTGTGCCGCCGGCTGCGCGCGGAGGCGCGCTGCGATACGCCTGTCATCATGGTGACCGCGCGCGACACGCTGGACAACCGGCTGACGGGGTTCGACGCTGGCGCCGATGATTACCTGGTCAAGCCGTTCGCCCTGGCGGAGCTGGCGGCGCGCGTCAAGGCCCTGCTGCACCGCGCCCATGGGGCCGGCGCAGCGCGGGTGCTGCAGGTAGGCGACCTGACGCTGGATACCGGCACCCTGGCGCTGGCGCGGGCCGGACAGCCGCTGCGGCTGCCGCCTTCGCCGCTGCAACTGCTGATGCTGCTGATGCGCGCCAGCCCCGCGGTGGTGCACCGAGGCCGGCTGGAAGAGGCGCTGTGGCGCGACTCGCCGCCGGACAGCGATAGCCTGCGCACGCACATCCACCAGATCCGCCAGGTGGTGGACAAGCCGTTCGCCACGCCGCTGCTGCACACCGTGCACGGCATCGGCTACCAAATGCGGGCCGGCGACGATGCGTAGCGCGCGGCGCGGGCTGGCGCGCTATCTGGTACGCACCTACCTGCTGCTGGCGCTGCTCGTTGGCGGCGCGCTGACCTGGGTCTCGATCTGGAGCGTGAACACGCTCGAAGTCCATCTGCAGCGCATCGACATGGGCATGGCGGTGGAACGGGTGCGCAACGATTTCCTGGCCGGCGTCGATCCCGGACGGCCGCACCGTTTCTTCCATGGCGCGCCGGACAGCGAGGCGTTTCCGGCGGGGCTGCGGGGCCTGGCGCCGGGCTTTCACAAGATCGAGCGCGAGGGCCGCGTCTGGCACGTCATGGTGGACGACAAGGACGGCCAGCGCTACATGCTGCTGCGCGACTACACCGAGTACGAACGCAACCAGTCCACTTCGCACTGGACCGTGGTCAGCGGCCTGGCCGGCGGCCTGGTGCTGGCGTTCGTGCTCGGCACCCTGGCGACGCGGCGCATGCTGCGGCCGCTGGCGCGGCTGGCGGCGCAGGTCACGGCGCGCGGCGCGCAGCCGCCCCAGACCCGCCTGGCGGCGGACTATCCGCCGGACGAGATCGGTCGGCTGGCGGACGCTTTCGACGCCACCTACAACCAGCTCGAACAGGCGCTGCGGCGCGAACAGTTGTTCACGGCGGACGTCGGCCATGAATTGCGCACGCCGCTGATGGTGATTTCCAGCTCCTGCGAGCTGCTGCTGGACGAACCCGGCCTGGACGCCGACGGAAGCGCTCGCGTGCGGCGCATCGCCGCGGCCGCGGCCGACATGGGCGAACGGCTCGATACCTACCTGATGCTGGCGCGCGGGCGCGACGCCAGTGACCAGTTCAAGCGCGAAAGCGCCGGCGGCGCGGCGCGTGAACAACTGGCGGCCTGGAGCGCGATGGCGCAGCGGCGCGGCATGTCGCTCGTACTCGAAGCGCCGGCGCAGGCGAGCGCGGCGGATCCAGGCGATGCGCAGGCCGACGCGCCGCGTTTTCCCGCGCCCTTGCTGCGCGCGCTGCTGTCCAACCTGATCCGCAACTCGCTGCAGTACGCCGGCCCGGGCGCGCGCGTCACGATCAGCGCCGGCCCGGACTACCTGCAGGTGGCAGATGACGGCCCGGGCATTCCGCTGGAACGGCAGGAAGCCGTCTTCAGCCCGTTCGTGCGCGGCGCGCAGCCCGATGCCGGCAACCTGGGGCTGGGGCTGTCCCTGGTGCGGCGCATCTGCGAGCACCAGGGCTGGCGCGTGTCGCTGCGGTCGGCGCCCGGGCAAGGCAGCGTGTTCAGGGTGGACCTCAGAACGACAGCTCGGCCGTGAAGGTCACGGTGCGGCCGGCGCCGGGCACGCCATAGAGCTGGAATCCGTCGAGCGAGGCGCCGACGCGGCTGTAGTAGAACTTGTTGAACAGGTTCTCCACGTTCATGCCCAGGGTCAGCGACTTGTCGACGCGATAGCGCGCGGCGACCGAGTGCAGCCAGTAGGACGGCGCCTTCTCGTCGTCGCGCACCCAGATGGGATGGGTGCCGGACGGGCCCGACACGGTGGAACTATTGTTGTTCTTGCCGCCTACGTACTTGTTATCGGTGTAGCGCCGCTTACCCACATATTGCGCGCCATAGCTCAGCGAAAGCTTGTCGGTGGCCGCGTACGTGGTCCACAGGTTGAACGTCAGGTCCGGCACGTTCTTGGCTTCCTCGCCGCTGTTGGCGCCCTTTGTAATGCGGCTCTTCATGGCGCTGACGCCGGCGAACGCCGACCAGCGCGGGGTGAGGTTGCCCGCCAGCCCCAGCTCGATGCCGTCGACCCGCTTGGCGGGCAGCGCGCGCACCACGTCGGTGGCGTCGTCGCCATACTCCCAGGAGTCGGACAGCTCGGTGCGGAACACCGCGCCTGTCAGCGACAGGTCGCCCTGGGCCAGGTCCCACTTGCCGCCCAGCTCGTAGGTCTTGGACACCGCCGGCTTGTAGCTGTCGCCGCCGGTGGCGCCGTAGATGTTGTTGTTGGTCGAGGCGCCCAGCGCGGACGGCTGCGCGGCCTGGCTGTAGGCGGCGTAGAAGCTGGCCTCGGGCACCGGTTTGTAGATCACGCCGAGGCGGCCGCTCCAGGCGCCGTCCTCGACCCGGTTGGTGCCGTGCTTGCCGGCGGAGCCGGTGACCTGCGTGACGCGGAATCGGTCATAGCGCAGCGCGCCCTGCAGCAGCCATTGCGGCGTCAGCGTCAGCGTGTCGCCCACGTACAGGCCGGTGTTGAAGACCTCGGCGCGGTTGCCGTCGGCGCCCTTGACCTTATCGACCCCGTCCATGTCGACGCCGCCGTTGTTGCGCAGGTCGAAGGTCGGGTTGGTCGACGGCGCCTTGATGGTGCGTTCGTGATCGCCGTAGGTCTCCTTGTAGAACTCCACGCCGGTCACCAATTGGTGCTTGATGGCGCCGGTCTGGAAATCCAGGCTCAGGTTGGTCTGGTTGGCCAGGATGGTGTAGCGCTTGGAGGTGCCGAAGTCGTTGCCGCGCAGTTGGCCATAGGGGCTGGGGTTATCCAGCGCCACATAGCCGCTGTACGAGGGGATGCCGTCGGCGCTGTTGACCAGCGGCCCGGCGCCGGCGTAGCCGTAGGAGGTGCGCGAGGCGCTGTTCAGGCGCGCCGGCGACAGCACGCCGATGCGGTCGGTCTGCTCCCAGCGGCTGATGTTGGACAGGCGCACGCGGTCGTTGAAATCGTGTTCCGCCTTCAGGGTGGCCTGGTCGGTGCGGGTCTGTTCGGTGTACAGCGACGGATCGCCGTACCAGGCGTTGCGCGACACGTTCGGCATGCGCTGGCCGCCGGTGCCGCGCTGGATCGGCACGCCGCCGTCGGGAATGTTGTTGTCTTCTTGGTGCAGGTAGTTCAGGGTGACGCGGGTGGGCGTGCCCAGCCCCATCGCCAGCGAGGCCGCCATGCCGGAGCGGTCGAACTCGGTCACGTCGCGCTCGGCCACGCCGTTGTGGTGGCGCATCAGGTTGATGCGCAGCGCCGAGCTGTCGGTCAATTCCCGGTTCAGATCGGCCGTGATGCGGCGGTAGTGGTCGGTGCCCAGGCCGCCGGACGCCTTGTAGAACGAGCCCAGCCGGGCTTCCTTGCTGACGAGGTTGACGCTGCCGCCGACCGCCGAGACGCCGGATTCGATCGAGCCGGTGCCCTTGAACACTTCGGCCCGCTCCAGGTTGAAGATGTCGGTGCGGCTGGACATGCCGGCGTCGCGGATGCCGTCCACGGTGATGCTCTGTTCGGCCGAAAAGCCGCGGATGGTGAACATGTCGCCCCAGCCCAGGTTGCCCTCGCCGGAGCTGAAGGTGATGCCGGGAACGTTACGCAGCACGTCCTGTAGGCTCTGGGCATGCTGCTCTTCCAGCACCTCGTGCGGCACCACCGTGATGCTTTGCGGGGTGTTCAGCAGGGGCTGGGTGAATTTGCCGGACTGCACGTGGTCGGCCTTGTAGGGCGCCGGGCTGTCGGCCTGCACCGTCACCGGCGCCAGCACCGTGGCGTTGTCGCTGGCCGGCTGCGCCTGCGCGCTGGCGGCGGCGCCAAGCGCCACGCCCAGGGTCTTGAGCGCCACCGCGCCGGGATGAGGGGTTTTGTACTGCGCCATGATCAGGTTCCAGAAAAATGCCAATGAGAATCGTTAGCGATTCTAGGAAGGCGGGTCTCAAGATCTCGTTAAGGCGAGGGGCGCCATCGTCATGGGGTGCCGCTCCGAACGCGGCGGTGGCCGCTGACGGCTGGGCGGGGTATTCCGGCGGTCCGAAAAAAACGCCTTCCGGGGGAAGGCGTTCTCGCGACAGGCGTGGAAGCGGGCAGGCCCGCCCGGCCTCAATGCAGGATCTGGCTCAGGAACAGCTTGGTGCGCTCGTTCTGCGGGTGGTCGAAGAACTCGTCCG